>JAEYXH010000019.1 GCA_023428545.1 Bacteroidota bacterium
TTCAGGGGCGCTATGGGAAATACCTGAGACATCCTTTCAGCGGGGTTTCACTGGCTGAACATTGTGGTGTTCCACCCGAAGTTTGCCATATCATAGCAGCCCATGCCGATGAGGGTAATCTCATCAAGCGTTCTACGGAGGCATACATCGTTCATCATGCTGATTTCATGACCTTTCTTCCATTTAAGTCCAGACTGGTATAATTTACTTCCCTTAAATCAGGCTATTATGCACGCCATAGCCAATAAAAAGGACATTATATGACGATCATTGAGAAAATCATTGCCCAACATAGTCATGGGAAAAAAATATCACCTGGTGATATTGTGGATGTTGAAATAGATGTCCGGCTTGCCCGTGATTTTGGAGGTGCAAATGTCGTTAAGAACTTGAAAGAATTTGGATTGGGTATACATGACCAGTCCGCTACTTTTTTTACCTTCGATTGCAATCCTACAGGTTCCGACCAGAAATATGCCGCAAATCAACAAATCTGCAGATTATTTGCAAGGGAAAACAAGATAAAGGTATTTGACATTAATGCCGGAATTGGAACCCATCTGGCAATTGACAAGGGGCTGGCTGTTCCCGGAAGTACATTGGTCTCGACTGATTCGCATGCCAACATTTTGGGTGCAATAGGTTGCTTCGGTCAGGGGATGGGCGATCAGGACATTGCGGCTGCCTGGGCAAAAGGGGCGGTCTGGTTCAAAGTGCCTGAAACTGTCAAGATAAGGCTTGACGGTAAACGACCGAATGGTCTGTCGGCAAAGGATATCGTACTCAACCTGCTACAAAGGTTCGGAAGCAATACACTGTTGGGATTTGCCATTGAATTATATGGCGACGAAGTCGACATACTGTCACTTGATGAGCGGATTACCATTTCGTCGATGGCAACTGAAATGGGAGCCATTATACTTTTTATCCCACCCAATGAGAACATCATCAATTATTGCAGGCAACATTCCGACAAGGAATTTTCACCTGTGTACACTGACCATGATGCTCATTACATAGCTGAGTATTCTTTCAATCTCAGTGATTTTTTGCCATGTGTTTCTTTGCCGGGTAAACCACATAATGTGGTAACTGTCAATGAGGTTAAAGGTATAGATATTGATTCTGTGTTCATTGGTAGCTGTACCAATGGAAGGATGGAGGATCTGAGGATAGTCGCAGATATCCTTAAAGGACGTAAGGTAGCACCTGGACTTGTACTGAAAATTGTACCCGCTACGGATGACATTTGGAAGGCTGCCCTGGAGGAAGGACTTATCCAAATATTCAAGAGTGCTGGGGCCTTGGTCAGTAATGCCGGCTGTGCCGGTTGTGCTTCGGGGCAGGTAGGTCAGAACGGACCTGGAGAGATTACCCTCAGTACCGGAAATCGCAATTTTTCGGGGAAGCAGGGGAAGGGCGATGTCTATCTGGCATCTCCTGCAGTCGCGGCTGCCTCATCAATAGCAGGATTTATAACTACCCCAAATGCTATTCCCGATGTTCCGAAAATACGGGAATCAGTTTTCATGAAGGAATCTTTCAAGCATCAGGATGCAGTCAGGCCTGATCTCACTCACAATATCCTGACTGGTAAAGTCTGGCTTATTCCCGAAGATAATATTGATACCGACATGATTTTTCACAACCGCCATCTGGCAATTACTGATGTGTCGGAAATGGGAAAGTTTGCATTCGGCAACCTGGAAGGATGGATGAATTTTTCTGATCTGGCTGAGCCCGGTGATATCATCATTACCGGAAGGAATTTTGGTTCAGGAAGTTCAAGACAGCAGGCTGTTGATTGTTTTAAGTCATTAGGATGTCATGCAATCATTGCAAAATCGTTTGGGGCAATCTATGAAAGAAATGCCATCAATTCAGGATTTCTGGTATTGGTCTATGATGAAATCGAATCTCTTGGCCTTAGATCCCGTGACGAGGTAAGCATTGACCTTAGAAACAGTTTGATTATCAATAATTCAAATGGGAGGAAGTTGTCACTGAGGCCCATATCGGAGGTCCAGCTCAAAATTTACCAGGCTGGAGGCATATTAGGTAATTTGAAGGGTTAGTTTTTCCCGATATTAAGTATTTAGATTTGAAGGTGTTTGGGTGGGTGGGCTTTTGTAATCAACAGAAAGAATCTGAAAGAAAATTTTGACTTATGGCAAGAACATTCGCGGAAAAAGTTCTGGATGCAGAATGCGGAAGGATCGTGTTTAAGCGTCCTGATTTGGTGTTATCACACGATAATACGGCAAGCATTGAGAAGATTTTCAAAAAAATGCAGGGGGTTCTACCATTCGATTCAACCAGGTTGGTTATAACGCTCGACCACAATGCACCTCCAACCAATGTCAAACTCGCAAATGACTATCAGCAAATCAGAAAATTCGTGAATGAAGTGGGAGTCGAAAGGTTTCACGATGTTGGGTCTGGCATATGTCATCAGTTGATGGCCAACTATGCACGTCCGGGAATGATCGTTGTAGGCAGCGATAGCCATACCTGCACTGCCGGGGCATTCAACGCATTCGCCGCGGGTATCGACCGCACTGAAACTGCCGGGATATGGAAAACAGGAGAAACCTGGTTTCGTGTGCCCGAATCGATGAAAATTACCTTGAAAAATTCCCTGCCTCCTCATGTTTATGCAAAAGATCTGGCATTGACCATTATTGGAATGATTGGTTCTGACGGTGCCGATTACCTTTCAATTGAATTTCACGGTGATGGCTTAAAGTCGCTGACCATTGAAGACCGAATGACCATCGCAAATATGGCATCTGAGATGGGAGCCAAAAACGCTGTTTTCCCCCCTGATGGAATATTAAGGGAGTTTCTGGGGAACGATATCAGAGGTGTATGGGCTGATCACGATGCTCATTACAAACGCGAAATTGAGATCGAGCTTGATACATTGTTTCCGGTAGTTTCCTTGCCTCATAATGTTGACAAGGTACAGGCTGTCAGTGAAGTGGCTGGTACACTCATAGGGCAGGCTCTCATCGGGACGTGCACGAACGGTCGGATATCCGATTTGAGAATTGCCGCTGGCATACTAAAGGGACAGAAAGTTGCATCAAATGTGCAATTGCATGTCATTCCTGCTTCGCGCGATATTTATCTGCAAGCCATGAAAGAGGGAATCATCCAGGATCTGGTTGAAGCAGGCGCAAATATTTTATCACCATCCTGTGGCCCTTGCCTGGGAACAGGACAAGGAATCCCTCCTGATGGGATCAATGTCATTTCTACAGCAAACCGTAATTTCCTTGGCAGGATGGGTAACAGTAATTGCTCAATTTTTCTGGGTTCGCCTGCAACCGTTGCACTTTCGGCAATCAAAGGAGAAATTATATCTCCCGGCATTCAACCAGGACAGTTCTTCAAAAGGATGGAGAATGAACCAAAATCAGTTGGAATTCAAATAACCGATAATCGAAGGTTTAATGGAGTATGGGCTTACCAGGATGTCGATAACCTGAATACCGACCAAATGTTTGCAGGTAACCTGACCTATGAAATCAACAGCTCAGATCCCCACAAAATTGTTCCTCATTTGCTGAAAGGATTTGACACCCGGTTTGCAGAGCTGGTCGAAAAAGGCGATATTGTGATCTGCGGTGAAAATTTTGGATGTGGTAGTTCCCGGGAGCATCCCTCCGTAGGCTTTGTGCATGCAGGGGTGAAATCAGTGATTGTAAAGTCAGTGTCACGAATATTTTATCGGTCAGCCATTAACCAGGGACTGCCAATCATCGTGTTACCCGATGCGGTAAATGCTTACCAACCTGGTGATATGGTTACGGTATTATTAAGGGAAGCAAAGGTTACCGTTGGTGTACGTACCTTCCGGTTTAATCCTCTTCCTGAACAGCTGATGGAGATATTGACAAACGGGGGACTTGTGAAGACCTTGGCCACTGACCCTAAACTCTGATTGTTTGAATTGATGTTAATGAATGACTTTCCCGAAAATAAATGGGATAATACGAATAACTATGAAAGAACAAATAGAAAATATTCTGAAAGAATTGGATATCCATTCTGAAAATTCAGGTCTTTGCACCGGAACCAAATGGCCACATGCAGGTGGTGACTTGCTGGTATCATATTCTCCATCTGATGGTTTGCCAATTGCCAGTATTAAGCAGGCCACGCTTGACGATTTTCAGCATGTGATGGATGTTGCATCCCTCGCCTTTCAGGAATGGCGGAAGAGGCCGGCTCCGGTTAGGGGGGAGATTGTCCGGCAGATTGGCCTTGAACTCCGTAAATACAAAGAACCATTGGGGAAACTGGTTTCATACGAGATGGGCAAGATTTACCAGGAGGGCCTGGGTGAAGTGCAGGAAATGATCGATATATGCGATTTTGCGGTTGGGCAGAGCCGTCAGCTCTATGGTTTTACCATGCAAAGCGAACGTCCCAATCACAGAATGTACGATCAATACCATCCTTTAGGTATCGTGGGAGTGGTTTCTGCATTTAATTTCCCGGTAGCGGTTTGGGCATGGAACGCAATGATTGCATTGGTGGCTGGGGATGTCGTCATTTGGAAACCATCGTCGAAAGTCCTCCTTTGTGCTATTGCGGTACATAAGATTGTGGCCCGGGTTTTAGGGCGAAACGGATTACCTGAAGGGATTCTTAACCTGATTGCTGCCAGTTCAAGAAACCTTGGTGACGAGTTTTTCACAGATAAGAGAATTCCCTTGATTTCATTTACCGGATCAACACGCATTGGCAAGAGGGTGGGGCAGCTGGTTGGCGAAAGGCTTGGCCGCACTATACTCGAACTGGGCGGGAACAATGCAATCATTGTTACTCCAAATGCAAACCTGGATCTTGCTGTCAGGGCTATCCTTTTTGGCGCAGTGGGTACCTGTGGGCAAAGGTGCACATCCACACGGAGAATCATCGTCCATGAATCTCAGTATGATGATGTGAAAAAACAATTGCTGGCGGCTTACAAGAGCCTGAGAATCGGACATCCACTCGATTCGTCAACGCATGTAGGGCCCCTGATCGACAAGGGAGCAAAGGATACTTTTTTGAAAGCAGTCGGGCAAATCAAGTCAGAAGGAGGAAGTATTTTGTGTGGAGGAATCGAGCTGACTGGTTCGGGTTATGAATCGGGATGTTATGTTGTTCCTGCCATTGCTGAGGTAATGAATCATTATAATATTGTTCAGGAGGAGACTTTTGCTCCAATACTGTACCTGATCCGTTATAAAACCCTGAAAGAAGCCATCGGGATTCATAATGATGTACCTCAGGGATTGTCATCAGCAATGTTTACGACCAATATGAATGAAGCCGAGGTTTTCTTGTCGTCGGTTGGGTCTGATTGTGGAATTGCAAATATAAATATAGGTACCTCAGGAGCTGAAATTGGGGGTGCTTTTGGTGGAGAGAAGGATACAGGCGGAGGAAGGGAATCCGGCTCTGATGCCTGGAAAGCTTATATGCGCAGGCAAACCAATACCATAAATTATGGTACCGAACTTCCTTTGGCACAGGGAATCAGGTTTGAACTATAGCAAAGGCTGTAATCTTGTTGGAATTCTTTTCCCACAGAATAAAAAAGAGAAACAATGATAAAAATTGGAATATTAAGGGAAGGCAAGGCACCTCCCGATAAGCGTGTGCCTTTTACACCCGAACAGTGCAGATTCATTAATGAATCTGTACAGGGTATAAAGGTGATTGTGCAGCCATCACCCCACAGGTGTTTCCCTGATAAGGAATATGAAACACAGAAAGTTGAGTTGAAGGAAGATCTGTCAGGGTGCGATATACTTATGGGGGTTAAGGAAGTGAATATCCCTGATCTGATTCCTGGCAAAACTTATTTGTTCTTTTCACATACCATCAAGAAGCAACCATACAACCGTGAATTGCTGAGGGCATTAGTAAATTCAGGTATCAGAATGGTCGACTATGAAGTACTCACTGACAGGAAAGGTAATCGAATTATTGGTTTTGGTCGATTTGCCGGAATTGTGGGAGCATATAACGGGTTTAGGGCACTTGGACTAAAAAGGGGATTGTACAATTTGAAGCCTGCCTATCGTTGCAGAAATATGGAAGAGATGGTGGCTGAATTGATTGCAGTGAAGATACCACCAGTTTCGATTGCAGTCACCGGAGGAGGAAGAGTGGCCGGAGGGGTTGTTGAATTGTTGCAGCAACTGGGGTTTGAAAGCGTGACCCCTGAAAGGTTTGTTGCAATGGGTGAATTGAAGGAGCCTGTATATGTAAGGCTTGATCCTGCAGATTATAATCGTCACCACGAAGGAAAACCGTTTGATTATTCCCATTTTTATTCCCATCCTGTGGAATATGAGGGAACATTCAACAGGTTTTTACCTGTTACTGATGTGTTGATAGGGGCTGCATATTGGGATCCGGCAGCTCCTGTATTATTCTCCATTGAGGATACCCGGCGACCAGATTTCAAAATTTCAGTGATTGCCGATATTACATGTGATATTGATGGTTCCATTCCAACAACCCGTCAGGCAACCTCTATCGATGATCCTTTTTATGATTACGATCCACGTACGGATGAATTAAGGGAAGCGTTCTGCGATTCTTCAAATATTACGGTCATGGCTGTTGATAATCTTCCCTGTGAGCTTCCGGTCGACGCCTCTTTGGATTTCGGAAAGAGTTTAATTGATAAGGTATTGATTCCGTTGTCGGGGAACGATCCCGATGATATCATAAAAAGGGCCACCATTACCGAAAATGGAAAGCTGACAAACAGATTCAGTTATCTGCAGGATTTTCTGGATGGGATTGACCAGGCCGGATAAATGAACCATATACCTTCAGTGCATTAAATACTTATGAAAATGAAATTATGAAGACCATTCTGATATTGGGAGCAGGGTTATCATCGCGCAGGCTGATTTCTTATCTGGAAGAAGAGGGCCGGATTCATCAGTGGAAAGTAAGGGTTGGTGACAGGGACCTGGATGCGGCCCGGGAGAAAATTACGAATCCGACAGAGGTGTTTGAATTTGATATTCATGATACCATGCAGCTGGAAAGAGAGATCAGGTCGGCCGATCTTGTCATTTCCATGCTGCCTGCCAGATTTCATCCTGCGGTGGCTCGCATTTGCCTTAAGGAAAACAGGTCTTTGATGACAGCATCCTATGAATCTCCTGAAATCAGGCTGATGGAAAAAGATGTTCAGGAAAAGGGCTTGCTCTTTCTCAATGAAATCGGGCTGGATCCCGGCATCGACCATATGTCAGCCATGCAGGTCATTGAACGTATCCGTAACGAAGGCCATACATTAACCGGATTTGAGTCTTTTACCGGAGGATTGGTGGCTCCGGAATCCGACAATAATCCATGGCATTACAAATTTACATGGAATCCTACGAACGTTGTTCTGGCTGGATGGCCGGGACCGGCACAGTTCATACAGTGTGGAAAAATCAAGTATATCCCATATAGCCGGCTTTTTCGTCGTATCGAATATATCGACATCGAAGGTTTTGGCAAGTTTGAAGGGTATGCCAACCGGGATTCGTTGAAGTATATTGACAAATATGCCCTGCAGGGAGTGCCTACTGTATATCGGGGAACCCTTAGAAGACCGGGGTTTTCGAAAGCATGGGATATTTTCGTCCAGCTGGGGGCAACCGATAATTCTTATGTGATGCAAAATTCGGAATCCCTTACCCACCGCGAATTCATCAATTCTTTTCTGTATTACCATCCCAAAGACTCTGTTGAAGTTAAGCTATACAGGGCATTTCATATCGACCAGGATTCTCCTTTGATTGAGATGCTTGAATGGTTGGGGATTTTTAGTGACGAAAAAATTGGCGTAAAGGAAGGTACCCCAGCCAAAATCATGGAGGCAATCCTTATGAAAAAATGGAAATTGTCACAACATGACAAGGACATGGTGGTCATGTGGCATAAATTCAATTATACCGACTGTCGAAGTGGTGATGAGGTGGTTCTAAACTCTTCGATGGGTGTTATCGGAGAAGAGCAAGGAAATACTGCAATGGCACTTACGGTGGGATTGCCCTTAGGCATTGCGGCTTCCCTCTATTTAAAAGGCAAAATTGACTTGACCGGAGTTTACATTCCCATCATAAAGGAGATTTACGGTCCGGTTCTGGATGAACTGAAAAGGCTTGGTATCGAGTTCCGTGAAAAAGTTATGGGATCGAATTAGTGAACCGTTTGTTAATGACAACTTAACCTGGTCTTTACGCTAAATGACTGTATTCTGCGTTATATTTGTCAAATGACAAGCAGAAGACAGATGACCTCAAAGCATATAGATGAAAACAGACGGCAGCTTACCGTTGCAGAAGAGCTGGTTAACGGAATAACACACGGAATAGGTGCTTTGCTCAGCATTGCAGGGTTGGTCATTCTGATCATTACTGCGGTCTTGCATGGCAATGCCTGGCACATAACAAGCTTTACCATTTTCGGGGTTTCACTGATTGTGTTATATACTTCATCAACTCTTTATCACACTTTTACCTCCCAAAAACTCAAAGAACTTTTTGCCCGGTTTGACCATGCGGCAATCTTTATGCTGATAGCCGGTACCTATACACCATTCCTGCTTACAACCATCAGGGGGCCACTTGCCTGGACATTTTTCGGGATTATCTGGGCCGTAGCGATAACAGGAATGGTAATAAGATCGATCTATCTCTTCCGCTTCCGAAGACTGATGGTATTCATTTATCTTATCATGGGATGGATGTTTGTCTTCATGATCAACTCAATGATTAAAAGCCTCCCTCCCCTAAGTCTGATTTTTCTGTTTGCGGGTGGATTATCTTATTCAATAGGTGTTGTTTTTTATGCATGGAGGAAATTGCCTTTTGGCCATGGCATCTGGCATTTGTTTGTGCTTGGCGGAAGTATTGCCCACTTCTTTTCTGTTATTTATAGTGTAGCCTAGAAAAAGGTTAAAGGCCTTTTGAGAAGAATGAAATTGTCATCTTTTGCAGGGATAATTAAAGGTGGGCTCACTAATTTTTAAAAATCATTTCTTAAAGAATTGGTTACATCGGTTGGGCTGATGCCATTTAACTGTGTGGGTGGTCAATATAGTGTAATTCATGCTTCAGGTTCTCCATGATATTGAATACAATCGGGCAAATTCCATAATTGCTGATTACCGATAGTGTTCTTCTTACAAAGCCCCACTTGTGTGTATGGGGATATGAATGACATTCTGAAGGCCTGTCTACATATATGGAACATTTTTTACCATCAAGATATTTACAAGGCAAAGCTTTCAGGAATTTTGATTCCTGGAATCGGTCAAGCTCAAGATATAGTGTCTCAAAGGTTTCTTCAGTTATGTTTTCCAATGCTGCCAGCCTGGTTATTTCTTCCGGGGTGACAATCGGGGTCAGAGAATGACAGCAGTTACCACATTCCTGACAGTCAATCTGATTAGTTATTTCCTTATGTAGCCGGTGTACAATTTTATCTATTCTACGGCTGTCAAGTTTTTTTAGAAAACTTCGAAATCTGAAATTTTCCTTTTCTTTCAGTATTGAAAGCTTCTCAATTCTGTTAAGGTCGGTTTCAATTGGCAGCATGGTTTTATTGCTTTCGTCGTTTTTGGTCGATTTTACCCTGTGCGATGACTGCGGGTAGTTAAACAAACAACAACCAGGAATTATAGATTTCAGTACATTACCTTATTTTACGTGGTTTCAGCTCCTCAAAGAAGATATCGTCATTTGGGACGTCAAAATCCATTCCTGTTACCTTTAGGTAATTGTCGGTATTGAATTTCACTGTTCCAAATTTAAACCAGGCCTGTTCCTGATCCCATTTTATCTCAAATACATCATAGTGGAAATGCTCGAGTGAAAAAGATAATTCAGGTGAGTGTTCCAATTCAACAGAAAGCTTGTCGTTAATGAGTTTTACGGATATGTTGCCGTAAATATCGGAATGGTAATCACCTGTATATTTTTCCAGGGGTAGTGAGGGTAAGGTATTTCCAATCCGGGAAGTCTTTCTTTGCGATATCCTGGTGTCACTATTTTCACGTTTAAGTGTCCTGTCGAGCAGGTCGGCCGACCAATCCTTTTCTTTGTTTACGCCAAGAAAGGCATCTAGCGTCTGGTAAGTTAATGCCATGTATGGGCTGCGCATACCGTTGGTTAGCACAACAACACCCAGTTTTTCATCAGGAAGCATCGATACTGCCGAGATCATTCCATCATATCCCCCGGTGTGCCCGACAAATAATCTTCCATGATAATCACGCAAGCCCCATCCCAGTCCATATCCATTAAATACGGTACCTGCCTCATTTCTGGAGAAATGGTTGACTGAGTGATGATTGTGGGGAGTCCACAGTGTATTGAGGGTTGTTGTGCTGATAACTTTCTGGCCATTCCACATTCCCTGATCCATGTTGGTAATCATCCAATGTGCAATGTCATTGACGCTTGCAATGATGCCTCCCATTGCTGCAATTTCTGACCAATCAGTAAATGGTATGGGGATGTTCTTTCCGTCTGAGAAGGCATGAGGTACAGCCACATTGTCAAAATTTTTCAGTTCCTGGGGGAAGATGGTGGTTCTTTTCATCTCAAGTGGATCCAGGATCCTTTCCCTTGCATTTTCATACCATGTTTTGCCGGTAATGGCTTCAATGACTTTTCCGGCAGTGATGAACATGATATTTGAATATCCGTAACCTGCCCTGAAATTAAAAGCTGGAGGTAAGTTGCACGATTTTTTGATAATATCTTCGGCTTTCAGGTTCGATTTATACCAGATGATATCCCCGCTGAAGGTTCCCAGTCCGACACGGTGACTGAGCAAGTCATGGATGGTAACATGACTGCTGATGTAAGGGTCGTAAACCTGAAACCAGGGAAGGTATTGTTGAACCTTATCGTCCCACTTACATTTTCCCTCATCCACTAATTGTCCCAGCATTGTGGCAGTAAAAGCCTTTGTGTTTGAAGCGATGGCATACATGGTATTGCCATCAGGGCGTTCATCCATCCCTTCCTCTCTTGTGCCATACCCTTTCGAGAAAATAATCTTTCCATCTTTTACTATTGCAACGGAGAATCCGGGAATGCCCCAATCGGTGCAGGCTTTCTCATAATATGAGTCAAGTTCTCCAAGAATTGATTCATGGGTATCATTTTGGCTGGTAGCCATGCCGACAAGAAAGAAATAAAGAAACAGAAGGGAAATCAGTTTTTTCATGGTGGATTAAATTTGACGGTCTTTATCATTCATTGGTTTAGATGTCATTCTAGAGGACAGAAGAAATTTCATTAGATAATTAACACAAATAAAATCGGTTTTAATGATATTTCCTATGATGTTCAAAAGAGTTATCGGGCTCGTCACCAGGAAATATGTGATTGGAAAGGGGCGATTAATCAGTTAAAACCATTGTAGGGAAATCCATACAAGGGTGTAACGTTAAGCCAATATTAAAAGACCAAGCGGTATGTATATAGCGTTTTAGCGCTTTTGTCCGTGTTTCCCAAATAGGATATTGTGGGATTATCATGCAGAAATGCAGTTTGTTATGCATTTTTGTCTTATTGGTTTGAACGCACTTTTATTGACAATTCAATAGAATATTAAACTATTTCAATAAGATATTTTGCGGCATAAAACGGACAAATTAGCCCAAAGGCCTTGCATTTTATTAAAATCTTGTTATTACATTTACGAGAACTGATCATTTCGGTAAAATTCCTCATCAACGAGAATTAATATCATACGATACCGGTTTTCAGGACATAAATTCCCGATCAATAAACAACAGTATTATATGGACTCAAAAATTCAGCAATTAACCGAAGCCATATTCAATGAAGGTGTTCAAAAGGCAAAGGAAGAAGCTGACCTGATTGTCAGAGAGGCTCAAGCAAAAGCAGCGCAGATTGAAAAGGAGGCAGAAATTGCAGCAGAGAAGTTAATCAATGAGGCAGTTGAAAAGTCCAGGGAGATAAAGCGGCATGTGGATTCTGAAATTAAAATGACTGTCAATCAGGCTGTGTCGGCTGTCAGGCAGGAGATTACGTCCTTGTTGACAATGAAAGTAATTCAGCCTCCAGTGAAAGAACTATTCTCAGATAGCGAATATCTGAAATCACTCATCCTGGAGATAGTCAGGGGATGGATTAAAACAGAAAGTTTTGACCTGAACCTGATTTTACCTGAAGTCAGGAAGGCTGAGATGGAAAGATATTTTAACAATAACCTGGCGTCTGAGCTGAATAATGGCTTAACCATTGAATTTTCGAGAACTGTAAAATCCGGATTTCGTATTGGTCCTTCAGATGGCAGTTATGTTATCAGTTTTACGGATGAAGATTTTGTCAATTTCCTGAAGGGATATCTCCGTCCAAAGACCAGTCAAATCCTCTTTGAAGAATCCAGATGAGCAGGAACTATTACTGCCTTGTTGCCGGCTTGCCCGATATCATTCCGGATGATAAAAAACTTCATTTCTCGGCGGTACAATTGCGTACCTACCTGGGTGGGGAGTTGCATCCGGAAGATTTTGACATGATAAGGCTGTTTTATTTGCCCTGGGATCATGAGAACCTGTTGAATATATGTTTCAATACGGGTAAACCCTGGGATGAACGGGGAAATTATTCGTTGGATATTATTCAGCAACTGGCTGATAAGAAACAGTTTGATATCATGGACCGATCCATGTTTCCTGCTTACTTTTCCGATTTTATAGAGATTTTTCACGATGAAGAGGAGGAAATTACAGTTTCAACCGGAAATCATTTTCTGACAAAATCATGGTTCGAGATGCTTGATATTCACCCCAACGCCTTTGTACGGGATGTTGGTACATATAAATTGAATATCGGAAATATAATGGTTGCCCTGAACGGCAGGAAATATAATCTCCCCGTCGATGAATCACTGATTGGCAGCGATGATATTACCCATGCCCTAAGGAAAAGCCGGTCACGTGATTTCGGCCTGTCAACGGAAATTGCAGACATTGAAGAGATTATCCAGATGTTTGAGATTCATGATATTCTTGATAGGGAACTCAGGATCGATAACCATTTTTGGAAATTTCTGGATGAGGCCAGTTTTTTCAACTATTTCTCGGTTGAGAGGGTGCTTGCCTTTGTGCTGAAGGTTTTTATAGCAGAGCGCTGGTATAGACTCGATGCAGACAAAGGTCAACAGATGTTTGTTCGATTGCTGGACGAACTACAATCAAATTTTGAAATTCCTGAAGAATTCGCAACATCATATGGCAAAAGAAAATAAAACAACAGGCAGAGTGGCCGGTATCGTGGCCAACCTGGTAATAGTAGAAGTGGACGGGCCTGTAGCCCAAAACGAGATTTGCTTTATATCCCTGAAGGATGAGAGCCTCATGGCGGAAGTCATTAAGGTTGTCGGTAAACATGTATATGTACAGGTTTTTGAAAGCACCCGGGGATTGAAACCTGGTTCAGCTGTAGAATTTCAGGGACATATGCTTGAAGTGACTCTTGGGCCGGGTATACTTTCAAGAAACTACGATGGACTACAGAATGATCTCGACAAAATGGAAGGGGTCTTTCTGAAAAGGGGAGAATATACCGATCCATTGAACCGTGAAAAACTATGGTCGTTCAAGCCACTGGCTGTTCCCGGTGATGTTTTGAAGGCAGGTGACTGGATTGGGGAGGTCGATGAAAACGATATGCCCCACAAAATCATGTTGCCGTTTAAATTTGAAGGTGCCTGTACCCTCAAAAGTATCGTGCCCGCCGGTGAATATATTGTGGATCATGTTATTGCCGTGGTCTCTGACCAGGATGGCAATGACATACCCCTTACCATGGTTCAAAAATGGCCAGTCAAGTTAGCTATCCGTGCCTTCCGCGAGAAACCCAGACCTTTCAAACTGCTTGAAACTGGGGTTAGGTGTATGGATACCTTAAATCCGATTGCTGAAGGGGGAACCGGTTTTATACCTGGTCCGTTCGGTACGGGGAAAACCGTTTTGCAACATGCCATTTCCAAGCAAGCTGAAGCCGATATCGTTATTATTGCAGCTTGCGGCGAACGTGCCAACGAGGTGGTTGAAGTATTTACCGAGTTTCCTGAACTGGAAGATCCACGCACAGGCAAAAAATTGATCGAAAGAACCATTATCATTGCAAATACCTCCAATATGCCCGTAGCTGCCCGTGAAGCCTCGGTTTATACCGCCATGACCATTGGTGAGTATTATCGCTCCATGGGCCTGAAGGTGCTCCTGATGGCCGACTCAACCTCGCGTTGGGCACAGGCGTTACGTGAAATGTCAAACAGGCTGGAAGAGCTTCCCGGCCCGGATGCTTTCCCGATGGACCTTTCGGCCATTATCTCCAACTTTTATTCCAGGGCAGGATATGTTTATTTAAATAACGGTGCCTCCGGATCCATAACTTTTATCGGAACGGTATCCCCAGCAGGCGGTAACCTGAAAGAGCCCGTGACGGAGAGTACCCGAAAGGCAGCCCGTTGTTTCTACGGTCTGAACCAGGGACGTGCCGACAGCAAACGGTATCCCGCAATTGATCCGATCGACAGCTATTCAAAATACCTCGAATACCCGGAAGTACAGGCTGACCTGGCAAAAAACGTAAGTGAGACGTGGCTTGAAGATGTTTTAAAAGCGAAGGATATTCTGCTTCGTGGGAAGGAAGCCATGGAACAGATCAATATTCTTGGAGATGACGGCGTTCCGCTTGGTTTTCACGAGCGTTACTGGAAATCAGAACTGATTGACTTTGTCATCCTGCAACAGGATGCCTTTGATAAGATTGATTCCTCATCCCCGATGAAGAGACAGCAGTATATGTTGTCAAAGGTGCTGGATGTCGCAGAGGCTGCCTTTTCTTTCAACCATTTCGAGGATGTCAGTTTATTCTTTAAACAGATCATCAATGAATTCAAGCAGATGAACTATTCAGAATTTCATTCTGACCAGTTCAAAAAGCATGAAGAACAATTGGATCAACTGATGAAGACACGGTTGAATTAGTCGCATCATTAACTTCTTAAATGAAATCAAATGGAAAGTCAGGCATTTCAAAAAGTATATACAAAACTGACCAATATTACCAAGGCTACAGTCACACTCAAAGCCGAAGGAGTTGGGTACGACGAAATTGCTTCAGTACATGGCAGGCTGGCGCAGGTGGTGAAGATCATGGGATCTGAAATCACCCTTCAGATATTTGAAGGAACAGAAGGGATTCCCACCAATGCCGAAGTCAGTTTCTTTGGTAAGCCGCCGCAGCTGAAGGTCAGTAATGAACTCGCAGGCAGGTTTTTTAACGCCTTCGGGGAACCAATTGATGGTGGACCCGAAATCCAGGGGGAAGTTCGTGATATTGGCAGTCCTTCAGTGAATCCTGTTCGACGTAAGCAGCCTTCGAACCTGATTGCAACCGGAATAGCAGGAATCGACCTGAATAACAGCTTGGTTTCAGGGCAAAAGATCCCGTTTTTTGCCGACCCTGACCAACCCTATAACCAGGTAATGGCCATGGTGGCCCTCCGGGCAAAGACCGATAAAATTATCCTGGGGGGCATGGGTCTTTCAAATGATGATTACCTGTATTTCAAAAACGTTTTTGACAATGCCGGAGCCCTTGACCGGATCATAAGCTTTGTGAATACAACGGAAAATCCTCCGGTTGAACGTCTTTTGGTGCCGGATATGGCTCTGACTGCAGCTGAATATTTTGCAGTCGACAAGAATGAAAGTGTACTTGTTCTCCTTACAGACATGACGCTCTATGCCGATGCATTGAGCATTGTGTCGAACCGTATGGACCAAATTCCTTCCAAAGACAGTATGCCGGGCTCCTTATATTCAGACCTTGCCAGGATCTATGAAAAGGCTGTACAGTTTCCTTCAGGGGGTTCAATAACCATTATTGCCGTAACAACCCTGTCGGGAGGCGACATTACACATGCTATTCCTGACAATACAGGGTATATCACTGAAGGGCAGCTGTTCCTTCGCCGTGATTCAGAGATCGGAAAGGTGATAGTTGACCCATTCCGCTCGCTTTCAAGGCTTAAGCAGCTGGTAATTGGGAAACAAACCCGTCAGGACCATCCACAGGTGATGAATGCAGCCATCAGGCTATATGCCGATGCGGCAAATGCCCGCACCAAGTTGGAGAATGGCTTTGACCTGACCGATTATGATGAACGTACCCTTAAATTTGCCCGGGAGTATTCTGACAGGCTTTTGGCCATCGACGTTAATGTGGATACCGATACCATGCTTGATATTTCCTGGGAGTTGTTTGGAAAACACTTTTCAAAGGCTGAGGTAGCCATCAGGGAGAGCCTGGTCCAGAAGTACTGGAAAAACTAAGTGGCCCAGAGGCTCCTTGTCCACATTGGAAAATTCTGGATCAATAAGTTGAGGAGTCCAGTTTGTCATATGGAAATGGATTGGCCAAGCCAATGTCTAAATATCTAAAAGGGAGTGTAACCGTAAAAACCAACATTCGTGGCAATTAAATTTCAATATAACAAAACTTCATTGCAAGGGCTTGACAAGCAGTTGAAAGTAAGGGAACGGGCACTTCCAACCCTGAAAAACAAGGAGTCGGCTCTTCGAATGGAGGTCAGAAAGGCCAAAGATAAAGCGGGGGAGCTTGAGAAGGAGTATAACCAGCAGGTTAGTTCCTACGATAAGATCTCCCGGCTTTGGGGGGAATTTGACCAAAGCATGATTCAAATTAAAAATGTTGAACTGAGCTCCAAGAAGATTGCAGGCGTGTTTACCCCGGTTTTGGAAAATATTGACTTTGAAATTAAGGTGGACAACCTTTTTTCATCGCCCATCTGGTTAGTCGATGGACTGCATATCATCAAGAAAGTGGCTGAGATAGCAATAGAACGGGAGGTGTACCTGCGAAAAATGGAGCTACTTGATTTTGCCAGAAAAAAGACAACCCAAAAAGTGAACTTGTATGAGAAGGTTCAGATTCCGGGATTTCAGGATGCCATCAGAAAGATCAAGCGATTCCTTGAAGATGAAGACAACCTTTCCAAATCGGCGCAAAAAATTGTCAAGGACAGGCAGCAAAAGCTAAAACAGGAGGCTGAAGTATGATTGTTCCTATGTATAAATACTCGTTTCTGGTTTATCATGCTGGTTATAGCGATTTCCTGAAAGAGATTCGTAGGATAGGCGTGGTCCATATTAACCAGAAGAACTTTGAACCTACCCATGAAATGCAGGAGCTTTTCAGGCATATCAGTGATGTAGACAGAGTCGTGAAAAAAATGGAATGGCTGACACCTGAGGAGACACCCTCAAGGCCTGCTTGTAATTCGGGTGAAAAGGTATATCACCGTATCAAAGATATCGAAAAGGAACTGGAACATAACCACCATCTTCAGGTGCATTATGAGAAGGAAGTGCGACAGATGATCCCTTGGGGAGATTTCAAATGGGATACTGTGGAAAACCTGAAGCAGAAGGGTTTGAATATTCGGTTTTATAACTGTCCCGTCAAGAAGTACCAACCTGAATGGGAGGATAAGTATTACCTGCAAACAATCGGCGACCTTGATGGCTACCGGTATTTTGTCAAGCTTGAAAAGACTGCCCCCGAAATTAGCGGATCACCGGATATTGCCGGAGCTGATGAACTAAATCTTCCATCCCGGTCGCTAAGCCAGATCAGGAGTGAAATAAAGAATTTGCAGGACAAAGCAAGGGAGTTGGATCATGAATTGCACCAGATGGCATTTCACTGTAAACCTCTCCTTAATGATTACCTTAACGTACTTCAACAAAAGTTGGCCGAGAAGAATGCCTTGCTGCAGACAACAGGTGAGGTGGAAGGAAAGGTGCAATACCTTGAAGGTTGGGTTCCTGAAACAAAACGGGAAGAACTGGATGCCTACCTTGAAGCAGAAAAGATTCTGTATGTTTCTTCCAGGCCTGAGGAGGAGGACAAAGTTCCCATATTGCTGAAAAACAATCGGTTTGCCAAATTATATGAGGTAATCGGACAACTTTATGATTTGCCAGTCCACAATGAATTGGACCTGGTGCCTTTTTTCGCCCCCTTCTACATGATGTTTTTCGGATTCTCTCTGGGGGATGCCGGTTACGGACTTTTTATTGTTTTGCTCGCTACCATCTTCAAACGTAAAAAGCCTCAACTTAGTTCGATAATGAGTTTGGCCCAATGGCTTGGATTATCAACCGTAATTTTTGGTGCACTTACCGGGACTTTCTTTGGAATCAACCTGATTGAGGCTGATATTCCATGGCTTGAAAATTTCAAGCAATATATGATTACCACTGACCAGTTATTTAACCTGGCTATCGGGGTAGGGGTTGTCCAAATACTTTTCGGCATGGTTTTGAAAGTGGTAAATATCAGTATTACCAAAGGTTTCTTGTATTCATTGTCAACCATAGGATGGTTGATACTGTTAATCGGGTCAGGTGGTGTATACGGATTAAAATCAATTGGTGTCATTACGCCTGAGGCGGGTACCCTCGTTCAGTATATTGTCCTCGGTGTTTCAGGGCTTTTCATACTTCTTTTAAACCATCCCAAAAGGAATGTTTTTATCAATTTCGGGGCTGGACTTTGGGATGTTTATGGAATGGCAACCGGTTTGCTTGGTGATGTTTTGTCCTATATCCGTTTGTTTGCCCTGGGTGTTTCAAGTGCCATCCTGGGTTTGGTTTTTAACAGCATGGCCATGAGCATGAAACCTGATCATGTGATTTTTGGTCCATTGGTCATGATCATTATACTCGTGATTGGACACAGTATCACAATTTTCATGTCATCGCTGGGGGCATTTGTTCACCCTATCCGTCTGACTTTTGTTGAGTTTTATAAAAATGCCGGTTTTGTCGGTGGAGGGAAAGCCTATTCACCATTTGCTGAACCAGCCTCAAAATCTTGAAATAAATTGTAATAACGTTAAAAATAAATCAAAAATGGAACCTATTGTTTTCGCTTACATCGGAATTGGCATTATGATCGGCCTAGCAGGGGTAGGTAGTGCTTTTGGTACGACTATCGCAGGAAATGCGGCTGTTGGTGCCATGAAAAAGAATTCAGAAGCGTTTGGTAGCTTTATTATGCTTACGGCACTTCCCGGAAGTCAGGGGCTTTATGGTTTTGCCGGATACTTTCTTCTGAACAGTTTTGGACTTTTAATGCCTGATATCGGCTGGGGAAAGGCTGCCGCAGTTTTTGGTGCCGGTTTGACTTTAGGATTAGTTGGCCTCTTGTCTGCCATACGTCAGGGACAGGTTTGTGCAAACGGTATTGCCGCAATTGGTTCAGGGCACGATGTTGCCGGTAAGACATTGATTTTGGCTGTATTCCCCGAATTGTATGCCATCATCGCCCTAGCTTCCACTTTCCTTATCGGGAGCGCTGTTGCATAATTAATTTGAGTTTAGTGTGAATACTGGTTGCCGGGCCTCAACTATGCTTATGCAGGAATAATCAAGGCTTAAAGCTGCCATTTTGGCTAACTTTTATGGAACAAGGTCAGCATTCGTTCATTCGTTTGCTGACCTTTTTATGAGATGACTCCGGATCCGATAAGTTCATCACCATTATACCATGCGGCAAATTGCCCGGATGTGATTCCTCGTTGTTCATTTTCGAAAATTATCCAGGCACCGTCCTGCTTTCTGTAAATGGTTGCCTTTTCCAACGGTTGCCGATAGCGGATCCTAATATCATATTCCCTGATATCTCCCGGATTCATGCAAAGATCTTCCCTGATCCAATGCAGGTCAGAGTCTTGTATGAACAGCCCACGGCGATATAAGCCCGGATGGTTTTGTCCTTCACCTACATAGACGATGTTTCGATGGACATCAGTCCCAATCACAAAGAGTGGTTCAACATACCCTCCGATATTCAGTCCTTTTCTCTGGCCAATGGTGAAGAAATGGGCTCCCTGGTGTTCTCCTATCACTTTGCCGTGCCAGGGTTTCAATGGATAAGCAAAGCAAAGCTTCCTGAAATTATCTTCTGTGAGTTCAATGTTTTTCTTCCGCTGAATGAAGGTGTCAGGGATCTCAATGACATTTCCAATCTTGGCCGTCAATTGTTGCTGAAGGAAAGTGGGAAGATCGACCTTGCCGACAAAGCATATACCTTGGGAGTCTTTGCGTTCAGCGGTGGGTAACGCCTCCCTTCGTGCAATTTCCCTGACTTCCGGTTTCAGTAGATCACCTATCGGAAACAATGCCTTTTCAAGTTGACCCTGATTCAATTGGCATAGGAAATAGCTCTGGTCCTTATTGGGATCTTTGCCTGCCAGTAATTGATATACGCTACTGTTTCCGTTGGTGAATTCTGTTTTTCGGCAATAATGGCCCGTTGCTACAAAATCAGCCCCAAATTTCAAGGCTTCATCCATGAATATATCGAACTTGATTTCCCTGTTGCACAGGACATCAGGGTTGGGTGTACGCCCAGCCTGATACTCGGCAAACATATAGTCGACAACCCTTTTTTTGTAATGTTCGCTCAGGTCGACAATATGAAAGGGTATGTCAAGTTTTTTTGCGACCATGCGGGCAATCAATGCATCATCCTCCCACGTGCAGGCACTGGTTAATGCACCTACCCGTTCGTGCCAGTTAACCATGAAAAGCCCAATCACCTCGTGCCCCTGCATTTTTAAAAGATATGCAGCCACACTTGAATCAACACCACCTGAAAGTCCAACAACAACACGAGCCATTTATATCGTTTTAATAAAATTCGGAATGTGCCATTCTGAAGGGGAAATTTCCTGAAGGGCAATTATATTCCGAGGCAAAATTAACATATTTCGGATTAACGGCTAAATGTGAAAAGTTGGATGGTTTTCACCTATCCAATATGTTTAAGATGTTAGGTCGTCTGTCCATTGAATTTTGTTTGGCCAATGACAATATAGTTGGCTATTTCTTGCTTTTTTGCATGGGGATCGTAATGCCCAGAAAAGGCGCGGCAACCAGGCCGCCAGAATCAGCTCCTGCCGGAATGACAAGGCTAAAGTCAAGTCCGACGTTACGGATTATGGTTCTGCCGCCGAAGGAAAGCAAGAGGATTGACGAGTCTTCATTTGGCAAAATATAATTTTCAGATATGAAATATCCGCGTTGACTTATTCTGATCAAGGTACTGAAATTAATGACAGGCTTCTCTGTCCAGCTTCCATCAACAAATCCCGAAGCTATACCAATACTGACATTCATGTCACGGCTACCAAATGTAGTCGTTCCATAGAGCAATCCAAACGAGGTTGACGTTTCCCCAAGGACGGTTCCGATTAAGGCTCCGGTTCCGATGTTCCATTTATCCTTTTTGACAGGGATGGAGAATTTTGGAATAATCCATACCGGAGTTGGCGCTCCGCCAAAAAGAAATAATGGCAAGGTTCCAACGCCAAATGAAAACCGGTCGGTTATTCCAAACGACATCTGGTTATACAAAACCCAGATATTTTGGTAATAAGATTCTCCCTTCCTTAGTCCATAACCATTTGGAGCCCAGAAATAACGGGTCGACTGCGGATTCGGCAACCAGATTTGTCCCTTTTCATTTCTTACCGCATCAATCGTTGATTGGTCCCTGATATCTGATTTCTTGATTCTGACATTCCCATATTGTTCTGTTGAAAGAATGAGGAAATCATTGTTTTCTTCCTGGATTGTTCCTGTGAAAACATTACCGTCTATCGTTTCAATCCGGGAAGTGATTGTTGAGTCTGCTTTTATAATTTCCTGTCCTTTCGCGAAATTTTGATTCAGGAAGAAAAGCACTGAAGTGATGATGATGAGTGCGAAAATCTTTGGAAAGAATGTATTCATTATTGAATAAGTTTGGTCAATCAAATTTGCATGCGAATTCTTTATTCGAAATTAAGGTAAGTGATTTTTTGTTCCAATTTTCAATTACTTAGATTAATTTTAATTTGATCTTTAAACATCACCCTAAACAAAACAAACTGAATGACGTAATAGTACTTGTCAAATATTAAATCTGATCTATGAAAGCACTCTTTGTTTTAACCGCAATTATTCTGGTATCGTTGATGACGACTGCCCAAACCGGCCTTAAAAAGGGGGATAAGGCACCCTTGTTTACTGCAAAATCACATGATGGTTCCGAATGGACCCTGTCAGATTATATCGGGAAGAAAAATGTAATCCTCTACTTTTATCCTGCAGCCATGACGGGAGGTTGCACTGCACAAGCCTGCAGTTACCGGGACCACATTGCTGATCTGGATAAATTGGATGCAGTTGTTGTAGGTGTCAGTGGGGACGATCAGGAGGCACTAAAGGTATTCAGGCAGGCACATAACCTGAACTTTACACTTTTGTCAGATTTTAACGGATCCATTGCCACAATGTATGGTGTCCCGACCGGCGATGGAGGCAGCATTTCCAGGATGGTAGGCGAGCAGGAATTCATCCTGAAAAGAGGGGTTACCACCCAGCGTTGGACATTTATTATCGGGAAGGATGGAAAAGTAGCCTATATGAATAACCAGGTTGATGCAGCCAACGATTATAAAGCAGTGTTAGATAACCTTGCCGTTAAATGATGCCTTCGAGCCAGGTTTGGTAATTAAATACATCTTGTAAACTGCTGCCATAGTTACTGTATACTGGGTGAGTATACAGTAACTATACAAGAACTATACAAGTAGTATTCAATATACGAATCGGTCAGGTAGTTACCTACTGCTGCTTTTCTCCCTGGTCTGTCTTCTGGGTTGTATCACCTGCCTTAACGATTGTTTTTTTTCGGTGTTGCTGGCTTATCTCCGAATCAGGAGAGGGCTTATTGGAAGTGCGTTCCTGTTTTGGCCTTTCGGATTGGTTCCGTTTTTCCTTGAATGCTCCCTTTTTCTTGAAGTGCTCCCTGGGCGTGGTATTTTTGATTTTCCAATCCGGACCTTTCCCAATGTAGTCGGGCAGTGCAATTTTAGGGACCTCACTTCCAATTAGACGCTCAATTCGATGCATCCGGGGCATATCCGTTTCACTGACAAACGTAATTGCCTCCCCGGTTGTTTCAGCCCGGGCTGTTCGGCCAATGCGGTGGACATAATCTTCTGCGTCACCGGGCACATCGAAATTGACTACAAGGTTGATATCCTTTATGTCGATCCCCCGGCTAAGAACGTCAGTGGCTATCAGAACCCTGGTTTCACGTGACCTGAACCGAAGCAGGATTTCTTCCCGCTCCCTTTGTTCCAGGTCTGATGAGATCCCTTCGACTTTATGGTTTTTTGATTTTAAGCCTCGGACTATTTCGTTGACTTTTTTCTTTGTTGACGTAAAAATGAGAATGCTTTTAAAGTCTGGCTTTGCGTCGATGAGATGTTTGGCCAGAGGGACCTTTTGGTTTTCGTGGGTTAAAAACACCGATTGTACAACGCCTTCTGCCGGTTTCGACATTTCAAGCGCAATTTCATCAGGCTTATTAAGAATTTGGCTCGAAAGTGCCTTGATCTTGGGTGGCATGGTGGCGCTAAACATCAAAGTTTGCCGGTTCTTTGGAAGATAGGAAACAATTCGCATGATGTCGTCATAGAATCCGATATCAAGCATGCGGTCAGCTTCGTCAAGGATCAATGTCTCAATTTGATCAAATTTGACGTAGCCCTGCGATAAGTGCGAAATTAGTTTGCCGGGAGTGGCTACGATTATATCGGCACCCCTGGTCAATGCTGTTTTTTGTTGCCCCCAGTCACTTCCATCACCTCCTCCGTAAATGGCGATTGATGTAACATTTAAGGTGTAGGCAAATCCCTGGACCTGCTGGTCAATTTGTATGGCCAGCTCTCGCGTTGGCACCAAAATCAGGGTATGTGTATGGGTTGTCTTTTTTTCTGCAATAAAATTCAGTATAGGTAATAGAAATGCAGCCGTTTTTCCTGTGCCGGTCTGTGCGCTGGCAATCAGGTCTTTTCCTGCCAAAATGGAAGGGATGGCCTGTTCCTGAATCGGGGTCGCATCACGGAATCCCATATAGTATAATGCATCCAGCAGGTCGGGAGATAAATCGAAATCATCAAATTTCATTTGCGAATAATTAAATTTAAAAGGTGATATGGCTTGGGTGATTTTATGTAAGCCACTGATATAAAGATTATTGTAGTATGTAAATTGTGTTTCAACACTGATTCAAACGCTTCATGAGTGTTTTTTTCGTATGTCGATGAATATAAGTTGCCCCACATACACGACTTATGAATTTTCATGCAAAGGTATGGCTAATTCACCCAAAATCATGCAATTCATGAAAAATTGTTGCATGTATCGAGGAAAGCGTTGATGATCGTGCATTGCCTGGTTGTTGTTTCATTAACCCCTTCGGTTATTCTGCAACTTTACGAATGGCAGACTGACATATTCTCCACAGGCTTTACACCGGGAATCAGCGGTGATTCCGGAGATCTGTGTGGAGTATCCTGAGCGCCCGATGAGGATATTCCTGCAATGAGGGCACAGTGTGGATGTATAAGAGGTTGCACTGATATTTCCAATGAAAACGTAATTGAGTTTTTGAGAAGCTATTTCGGCAAAATTGTGGATTAACTGAGTCGACGTAGGTGGAAGTTCTGATTTCCAGGCAGGGAAATACCTGGAAATGTGCAGCGGTGTGTCAGGACTTAGTTCCTCGGCAATCCAGCCTACCATTTCACTGAAGGTTTCGGTTGAATCATTTAAAGTGGGAATGACCAGAAAGGTGATTTCAAGGTGACGACCTGCCTGATACACCATTTTAATTGAACGGAGAACTGGTTCAAGATGGCCACCGGTATATTTTCGAAAGAAGGAGTCGTCGAAAGCTTTCAGGTCAATGTTGAATGCATCGATAACCTCCAATAATTTTTGCAATGGGTCAGGATTTATATAACCGTTCGTGACCATTACATTTTTCAGGCCTGTTTTTCTGGCAAGCACTGCTGTATCCCTTACCATTTCGAAGAAGACCGTTGGCTCGTTGTAAGTATAGGCTATGCCAAGATTTCCGGGAATGGATTGGGCCCAATCAACCAATTCATGTGGACTTAGGTTATATTCCCCCTTGGAATCAGATGGTTTGCACTGCGATAATTGGTAGTTCTGGCAAAAGGAACAGTGAAAATTGCATCCAATAGTTCCTACCGATAAAATCTTTCTGCCTGGATAGAAATGGTATAGGGGTTTCTTTTCAATCGGATCAGAATGCAGGGCAACGATTTTACCGTATACATCGGTGTACAATACCCCGTTAATATTATGCCTTACTTTGCAAATGCCTGGCTTATTGTTTGGTATCAAACAATTGTGAGGGCAAAGGAGGCATCTGACATTGTCTTCTTCTTTTGA
The DNA here is from genome assembly GCA_023428545.1 of Bacteroidota bacterium. Next base: position 25,415 of record JAEYXH010000019.1, read on the forward strand.
ATAAAAGTCGGCCCCGACCATTTTCTCTGAAAGTTACGAAGATTTTTACTGTTTCCCATTTACCCATTCCAAGGCAGCAGGGAAAGGTTCCAATGCCCTTGCAAAAATGCCGAGTGAGTATGCGATAGTCAACCCATAGTTTGTGATTGGAACGCCTGCCTCTTTGGCTTTCATGATCCTTCCCAGCATTTCCCTGCGGTTCCACATACAGGCTCCGCAATGGATTACAAGTTTATAGTCCTCCAGGTTTTTAGGGAAATCCCTTCCCCGCATATTTTCAAATACCAGGGGGCCTCCTACATATTTATTCAACCAATTGGGGATTTTTACTGTGCCAATATCTTCCTCGATGGGGTGATGTGTGCATGCCTCAGCGATTAAAACCTTGTCGCCCGGTTTCAATCGGTCGATGGTCATGGCCCCACGGACCATCTCAGATAAGTCAGCCTGAAACCTGGCAAATAATATAGAGAAGGAGGTTAAGGGGATTTCAGGGGGGGTTATCGCATTGACCATCTCAAATGCCTGAGAGTCGGTAACGATAAGTTTCGGCGGGATCGTGAGTCTTTGCAATGCATTTTCAAGTTCGTGTTCCCTGACTACCAGACAAAATGCGCCATGATCCAGCAAATCACGGATGCTCTGCACCTGAGGCAGTATTAGCCTGCCCTTGGGTGCTTCCTTATCAATGGGAGTGACCAGTACTGCCATCTCCCCCGGGCCTACCAGATCGGCAAGAATGGCCTGGCGGTTGACAAAGTCGGCAGGCGCTTTATCGAGTAGCAAAAGACGAAGTTTGTCGATGCCTTCCCTGTGAAATGCATCGGTAGCGACATTTCCGATTTTTAAACTTTCGAGTTGTGATACGATATCCAGATTTTCAGGATAAAGATCCACTTTGTTAAAAACCACAACAAATGGAATGTCTCGTTTGCGAAACTCCCCCATGATGGTGTGTTCATATTCTCCCCAGGTTGAATAATTGGTTACAATGATGCCTAAATCGGTACGGTCGAAAACGGAGAAGGTCCTTGAGATCCTTTGCTGCCCCAATTCACCTGTGTCATCAATGCCTGCAGTGTCAATAAACAGAACCGGACCAATGGGAAGCAGTTCCATCGGTTTTTCAACCGGATCGGTGGTGGTGCCGGCAATTTCCGATACAATGGAAACTTCCTGGTTGGTGAGTGCATTGAGAATACTTGATTTCCCTGAATTTCTCCGGCCGAAAAGACCAATGTGTAGCCTGAATGATTTGGGTGATTTCATATGTGCATCTTTGTTTTGGAAATGTAGCCAATGATCAGGGAATATTAATCCATTTGACAAAAAAAAAGGTGTCTGCAAAGACACCTTTTTTAAATTGCAATAAGGCAATGAAAAATTCTTTATTTCTTGTCGCCACAAGCTGCTTTTTCGGCAGTTCCGCAAGCGGCTTTCTGTGCATCTGTACAACCAGCTTTTGCTTCTGATTTTGCTTCGGCTTTGTCACCACAGGCAGCACCTTTGGCACTTTTCTTTTCAGCCTTCTTGGTGGTGGCTTTTTCTTTTTCTGCTTCCATTGAAGAGTTGTCGTCAGCAACAATTGTTACTTTGGCTTTTTCTTCAACTACTACACTTGCATTTACGCTGCTAATAGAAAATCCATATACGGCAACGATTGCTAATACTAATAATAATTTTTTCATGGTTATTCAATTTTTAAATTTAACTTCTGCAACAAATATATTTAGAATCGTTCTAAATAAATGTTATGCCGATGTTAACGCGATGTTAAAGTGGAGTTGCAGGTATTTTATTTCTCTAATTTTGGCGGGTGCGTAAAACACTTCGAAAATATTTGGTTTGGATTACCCTGGTATTCTTGCTGGTTCTGATGTTTTTTCAGATCCGGTGGATGGTGTATTCGATACATTTTCAAGAGCGGATTTTTCAGAACAGCATCAATCTTGCCTTAGGCAAAACCATCGCAGGACTTAACAATGACCAGTATGTTTGCAACCTGATGCGTGATTGTATGCGTTGCGATACGCTTAGCCTCGATGACCAACTGCTATCTCATGGAATCTGGGATAAAATCCATCAGTCGATCGATGATGAGCTGTCGGCATTTGATTTGCATATTGATTTTGATCTTTTCATTACGCGAAATAATGAGGATACTTTACAGGCTGGCAAACTCATCAACAACCCAAAATCAGTTTATTACACCCAAAGTTTGCAGGATATTTTGCAGACCAACGGATATGAACTTGTTGTCAGTGTCCCCGGACGGACCATGTTTCTTCCAAGGGAGGCAGCGCTGATGCTCGGATCGTCAGTGTTATTGATACTGCTTATTTTTGTATCTCTTTTGCAAATGGTGCGGTTATATAAAAATGAATTGCAACTTCTTGCCAATATACGGGATCTGATCAACAACATTACCCATGAGTTCAAAACGCCGATGTCATCCATTGCATTGGCTGCAAACCTGATTCGGAAGGGAAGGTTTACCGATCAACCTGAAAAGCTTCAGGAATATGCCGGACTGATTGTCAACGAAAACCAAAAACTTCAGAGACAGGTTGACAGTCTTCTAGACCTGGCTGCCATTGAGTGGGATGAGTTTGAATACAGGAAGGAGTTGGTCGGGTTGAATGAACTTGCAATCAGTGCAGCCCATTCGATTCAACTTTTGGTTGAAGAGAAAGAGGGAATCCTTGAAATCGATCTGAAAGCCGAAAGTGATAATATCATTGCCGATAGAGTGCACCTAACAAATGCAATACTTAACCTGTTAACCAATGCAGTCAAGTATTCGGACAAAAAACCGCATATCAGATTGCTCTCTTATAATCGAGATGGCAAGATCATTTTGGAGGTTTCTGATAATGGTGTTGGCATACCCTTAAAGTACCATCGATTCATATTTGATAAATATTTTAGGGTTCCAACAGGCGATGTCCATGATATCAAAGGGTTTGGAATAGGATTGTCGTATGTGAAAAGTGTGGTCGAGGCACACGGTGGCAAAGTTACTTTGGCTAGTGAACCAGGTAAAGGGAGTAGCTTTTTTCTTACATTCGGGCAGAAGGGTTAGCTGAAGGCGAAAACAATTGAAAATATGAATGAACGGAAAATCCATATACTGTTGGCTGAGGATGACCTGAACCTGGGTTTTCTTCTGACAGAATTTCTGGAGAGCCACGGTTATCATGTTAAATTATACCGTGACGGAGAATCAGCCTTAAAGGGATTTAAATCGGTAGGTTTTAATTTCTGCATTCTTGACGTGATGCTTCCCAGGATGGATGGTTTTACCCTGGCGCGAAATATCAAGGATATGATGCCAGGGATTCCGGTCATATTTTTGACTGCCAGGTCAATGAAAGCCGATAAACTGAAGGGTTACGATTTGGGTGCCGACGATTACATTACCAAGCCTTTCGATGAGGATGAGCTATTGTGCAGGATTAAGGCGATCATGAATCGCACCGATCTGGATATTTCAAATAATCAGACATACCGAATCGGAAAGTATGAGTTTGACATGGAAAACCTGGCCCTCAAGATAGGGGATGAAACCCGACGACTGACGAGCCGTGAAGCAGAGGTTTTGCATCTGTTGTGCAACTCGAAAAACAATATTGTCAAGAGGGAACAACTGCTTACCTCTATATGGGGTGAAAACGACTATTTCGCAGGCCGGAGCCTGGATGTGTTTATCTCAAAACTCCGTAAATACTTTGCCGCAGATCCAACCGTCAGGATCGAAAACATTCCCAAGGTGGGTTTTCTTCTTTCTTGCTCAGATAATTGATGATTTAAAAGGGATTCAATGGTTCAGTTTGATTCTTTTAACAGTACACATCATCTCGTCCTTCATCGACTCTTTTAACCAGCTTTTCTGCTCGTTGGCGGGCAATCCCGCTCATCCCGGCAATGGTTTCGGCAATCAGTTTGTCACCGACTTCACGAGTATGGTCAGATGCGAAATTTCGTAAATATTCCCTAAAGGTACTGAGTGCGTTAGGATCGCAGTGAAGCTTGATGTCACCGGGTTTTGCCAAATCCATAAAGTCCCTGCCAGTTCTTCCTAAACGGTAACAAGCTGTACAAAAGGAAGGAATATATCCCATGGATGCAACATCCCGAATTACCTCATCCAATGACCGATGGTCGCCCAAACTGAATTGGCTGGCTTCATCCTCTTCGGTTTCATGGGTGTAGCCACCCGGGTTGGTGCGGCTTCCGGCCGAAATTTGGCTGACCCCCAGGGCGAAAGTGTCGCGCCGCATCTGGGCTGTTTCCCTTGTCGACATGATGATCCCCGTATAGGGTACTGCCAGGCGAAGAATTGCCACAATTTTCCTGAAATCGATATCTGATACGGCATGAGGTGGGTGCGAGGCAATATCACTGCCAGTGGCTGGTTCCAGCCGGGGTACGCTTATGGTATGGGGGCCAACGCCATAAACCTGTTCCAACTCACTGATATGTTGCATGAGTGCCAGCATCTCAAAACGGTAATCGAACAAACCAAAAAGGACCCCAATTCCCACATCGTCTATTCCGGCCTCCATGGCACGATGAGGTGCGGTAATCCTGAAATCATAGTTTTTCTTTTTGCCGCCGGTATGCATTTTTGCATAGGTTTCACGATGATAAGTTTCCTGGAAAATCTGGTAGGTGCCAATTTTCTCGTTTTTCAGAAGCTTGAATTCGTCAACGTCCAATGGGGCAACATTTACATTGACCCTTCTGATTTCTCCATGTTCTGACTTGACATCATATATGGTTTTTATCGCATTCAAGACATAGGAAAATCCTTCCTTGGGATAACTTTCACCAGCTACCAGCAGAATCCTTTTGTGACCCTGCGAAATCAGGTTCTCCACTTCATTGGCAATTTCTTTCTGGGTAAGCGACCTTCTGACAAGGTCTTTGTTGGTGGCCCTGAATGCACAATAAAGACATTCATTGGCACACAGATTGGAGATATACAGCGGGGCGAAAAGAACAAGTCTTTTACCGTAAATGGTGTCTTTTACATAGTTGGCTTCTTCGAAAAGCTCATTTAATAGTTCAGGATCACTGATTCCGGTAAGGGCGGCCACTTCTTCAGCGTTGAGTCCTTTCATTTCCCTGGCTTTTGCCAGAATCTCGCGGATACGTGTGGCTTCAACTCTTTTGTTGGCTTCCAGAATTGCAGAAATCTGCGATTCATGGATGAAATTTTCGGTGTAGATACTCATGGTTAAGGTTGTTAAATTTTTGCCAATCCCGATTTGACACTAACTCCGGGGATATTCCCCAGCCTGCCAGTCAGTAAGCCAAGTTCATCTGTGTTGAGATCCACAACAATAGTTATGATCGATACTTTTCCTTTAGCATGGGGGATACCAGTACGTGCGATTATGAAGTCTGAAAATTCATGTAAAACCAGGTTCACTGCATGTGCTGACTCTACCCTGTTTTCAAGGATGATGCCAACAAATCCCAAACGTCGGTTATCTTCTTTCATAATAAAAAATCCACTGGCCCAAATTGGCAGCTTTTAATGGGGATAAAATAAATGATGAATTTTCGATATCAGGTAGGTTGTTTGCGTTTTACGAAGAATAATACAAACCCATCTTTTCACAACCCACATGAAGAATCCAAATAAAATAAGCTACCCCTATCTTCAGCCAATCAGCCTCTTATCAGGACGTGTGACAAAGTTATCTTTGTTTCGCGGCAAATTACATGACAGATGTTCTGTTATGCAACATTTTATACCTGAAAACACCGGTAAAAAGTCAGGATCGGGACCCGATTATTTCCTAAATTTGATCCCTTAAATATTCATGGGTGGATAGATCAGAGATCATAAACTTATTAAGCGCATCCGGATCCGGAAAGGAGGAGCTTTTCAGGCGGGCCAGGGAACTTCGTGACCTGACTGTCGGAAACAAGGTTTATTTCAGGGGGTTGGTTGAGTTCTCCAACATCTGTTCAAAGGATTGCCATTATTGTGGCATTCGAAAAAGTAATGGCAAGGTGGTCAGATATGATCTGGGGGATAATGAAATACTTGATGCCTGCCACTTTGCCTGGGAGAACAGGTTTGGTTCGGTAGTTTTACAGTCAGGGGAGCTTTCATCAAAAGCATTCATCAAAAGGGTCGATCGTCTCATCAAGGCAATCAAGGCTCTTTCGGGGAACGAGTTGGGCATTACCCTCAGCTGTGGGGAACAATCCAGGGATACCTATCGCCAATGGTTCGAAAGTGGAGCCCACCGGTATCTTCTTCGAATTGAAGCGACAAACCGCAGTCTGTATGGGAAAATACATCCCGGCAACAAATTGCATTCTTTTGAAAACCGCCTGAAAGCCTTGGGTTACCTCCGGGATGCCGGTTACCAGGTGGGTACTGGGGTGATGATAGGCTTGCCTTTTCAGACTTTGGATGATTTGGCCGGAGACCTTCTGTTTTTTCGCGACCAGGATATCGACATGTGTGGAATGGGGCCCTATATTGAACATGAGGATACTCCGTTGTATCAGTATCGTCACTTGCTTTTGCCTCGTCATGAACGGTTTGATTTGGCCTTGAAAATGATTGCCGTTTTGAGGCTTTTAATGCCTGACATCAATATTGCCGCTGCTACAGCCTTGCAGGCAATTGATCCAAAGGGAAGGGAGAAGGCTGTTGCCATTGGGGCCAATGTGATCATGCCTAATCTAACCCCTGTTGCACACCGAAAGGATTATTTATTATACGAAGACAAACCATGCCTGGACGAGGATGCCGAACTTTGCAGGCAATCCTTGGAAGCTGGGATTCACCTGGCCGGGAGTGAAGTTGGATATGGTGAGTGGGGTGATTCAAGACATTTTGGAGAGCGCCTATTAACCAGGTCCTCGGAAACGAATTGAAATTTCAAGGCGACGTATCCAAACAGTCACGACTGCCAGTATAAAGCGGGGAAATACCAGCCAGGGGATACTGAAGCCAACAGCTGCAAAAAGGAGGGTGTCCTCCAATTGCGAATGGGAAATTGCAATGTGATGGTTTAAAAGATCTGCCTCACTGCGGGAAAGATGTCCCTCGGACGATTGCCCGATCATTACCGCTCCGCCGTATGATAACCCCAGGGTATAAGCCACCAACCACAGGAACCCTGTATTGCGGGGCAATCCCATGATTGCCAGCAATGGATGGAACGGCCTGACCAGCCATTTGAGTATGCCCAGTTCCTGCAATAATTTCTGGAAGATTAATAGCAAGTTGACGAGCACTACAATCTTTATCGAGGTGATGGTTATCGATTTTAGCCAGGCAAGAAAATCGGGGATGAGACCCTCCCTGGATAAAGTCGCCCCTGCCTTGATGGTGCCTTCGATTCCTGGCAGTATCTGGTTAAGTATAAATGCTGCCAGAAAACTGGCAAGTACCCTAAGTAACGCCATTCGGATGGCAGATGATCCCGTTTTTTTCTGAATTCCGGATTCCACAATCAGTGCATGTGCAATCAGGCACATGTTGGCAAGAATGATGCCTTCCCTGACTGGCATGTCAAGTGTTGCCATTACGGCAATTACAGAGTAAATGTTGGTAAAGAAACTTGTTATAAGGATTACTGAGGCGTTACCCGATAATCCAAACAGGTTAAACAGGGGTTCTGTCATTTGTGCTATCCAATCGAGAATCCTGAGATAATCAAGAACGAAAACCCCAAATGCAATCGGTATGGTCAGTTTTAAAAGCCAGATGGCTGTTTTCATGCCCTGGGGAAGAGATTGCCTGATTACCTTCAATAGGATCAATCTTGATTGTCTGTAAAAGTGGAGAATTTTCTTCATCGGGCTTTCTGATTTTTGGCCCACAAATTTTGCAAAAAAATGGTTATGGATTTGACATGCATTCGCGAATCTTTATTTGTCAGGTCGGTTTCGGCCGAAACATTTCGGTTTTGTGTTTTGTTATAAAACATTGCCGTTGATTTTTTCATCAGGAAATATTCGACTCATGATGTTTATTCTAAGAAAATCTATAGTTGCCTGATAAAAGTTGAAATATGTGTTCGCAGTTGCCACGGTGCATGTAATTACTGGTAAATACTTTCTTTGGAAGTCTTTTGGGGAATGTCGTGTTGTGGGGTTATTTGGAAGTGTGAATGGCAATGGATTAGTGAAACCTATAATTGTAGCTGATTATGCAAAAAAAATTCAGGGCATTTTTATTCGCAATATTCATTGTTATACCAATGCTTGCCGCTGCCCAGGATATCGTAGTTGTTGGCCATGTTGTTTCCGAAGGCGAACACATACCCTTTGCCAGCGTTTTTCTGGAAGGTACACAAAAGGGAACTACCACTGATGCTACCGGCCATTACATGATGGTTGACCTGCCGGCAGGTGAGTATACCCTGATTGCCAGGGCAATAGGATTCAAACAAAAGAAGGAGAAAGTAGTTCTGGTTCCGGGTGCCACACTGGAGGTTAAGTTCGATCTCGAAACGGAAGTACTGAGTGTTGATGAGGTTGTGGTCACAGGGACCAAGACTTTTAAACGACAAACTGAAAGTGCCGTCATCGTGAATGTGATGGACTCCAAAGCCATTCAGGCGGTATCGGCAAATACGGTGTCAGATATTTTAAATTTCCAACCCGGACTCCGTATGGAGGTGGATTGTCAAACCTGTAACTATTCACAATTGCGGATGAATGGACTTGGGGGTGCTTATAGTCAGATACTTATAAATGGCCGGCCTGTGCTGAGCCCGTTGACAGGCTTATATGGACTTGAGCAGCTTCCTTCACAAATGGTTGAGAGAATCGAGGTGGTGCGTGGTGGAGCCTCGGCACTTTATGGATCAAGTGCCATTGGTGGAACCGTCAATATCATAACAAAAATACCCGAACGAAGTGCTTATGAGATCAGTTCCTCGGGGTCGTCAATCAACGGAGGCGCCGCTGATTATAACATGAGTGGAACACTTACTGTGCTGTCACAAAAAAGGAATTCCGGAATGTCATTGTACACTTCCCACAGAAACAGGGAGTCGTATGACCATAACAAGGATGGCTTTTCTGAGCTACCCAAACTTGGCAATAATTCCTTTGGATTCAATTCATTCTTTAAGTTCAAGGAAAACCATAAGCTGGAATTGAGCTTTTCAAGCATGCATGAATACCGTAGGGGAGGCGATGCCATTGAAAAGCCGGCGTTTCTGGCCAACCAATCGGAGGAGAGGACCCATGAGATCCTGATGGGTGGACTCGATTATGAAATCCTGACCAACGAAAACCAGGATTCCTGGATATTTTATATGGCAGGTCAGCTGACAAAGAGGGATCATTTTACCGGCATATCTCCCGAAGGAGCGCTTGAGTTGATCGCTTACAGGTCACATCCGCCATACGGTGATTCAAGAAATACAACATTTCAGGTAGGGAACCAGTATAATCACCGCATGAACCATTTCCTTTCAGGAGTGAATGTCCTTACCCTGGGTGCCGAAATGAATTTTGACAATGTCAATGACGAGATTGAAACATATGATTACCTGATAGATCAACAAACTCGGAATTTTGGAGCCTTTATACAAAGCGACTGGTCAATCGACCGGAACTGGACTCTTCTTGCCGGTGTCAGGGGTGATTACCACAATTTTGTCGACAGGATTCTGGTTAACCCCAGGGTTTCATTGCTGCTTCGTCCAGACGTTAAATCACAGTTCAGGCTGGGTTGGAGTACCGGTTTCAGGGCTCCACAGGCATTTGATGCTGATATGCACCTGGCATTTGCCGGGGGAGGTATACAGCAGGTAAAACTGAGTCCTGATTTGAAAGAAGAGAGATCCCAAAGCCTTAGTGCCTCCTGGAATTACGATCATGCAACAGAAAATTTCATCTGGGGATTTACGCTTGAAGGATTTGCTACCCGATTGAAGAATGCCTTTATTCTTGAAGAACTTTCTTTTGACGACCAGGGTAGAACGATCATGGAAAAACGTAATGGAAAGGTCAGTAATGTGCAAGGTGGTACCTTTGAGATTCGCTGGAATTATCGCCAGAAAATCCAGATAGAATCGGGAGTTACATTGCAGAAGAGTACATATGGTGAGCCCGTTAAATGGTCAGAACAGCTCAGTGGGGAGAAGGATTATCTCAGGACTCCCGATTCATATGGGTATTTTACTTTCCAGTTTATGCCCACGGGTCCTTTTGAAGCATCCCTGACAGGGGTCTATACAGGTACCATGAAAATCCCCCATTTTGGTTTGCCCGGTGACCCGGGTACTCCGGAAAACGATTTGCTTTTTCAGTCCCCTTCAAGCTGGGATATCGGATCAAAGTTTTCCTATCGAATTGAGATACCAAGGATCGACTCAAGTGTTGACCTGTTTTTGGGAGTTTCCAACTTGTTGGACGATTACCAAAATGATTTTGACAAAGGGAAAAACAGGGATAGCAATTACGTATATGGTCCAGCCAAACCACGCACACTGTTTTTTGGGTTGAGGATATATAATTAAGGTTGGCTGGCCTATCCTGAAATAAAAAGGTAGCTTACAAAAGACGCACATTTGGGCATCTTGTCATCAGATCAGGTCACAAGCGTCGGCTGGCATCCAGTGCTTATGCTGTCCATCCCATTTGATGTTACATCCGATAGGATTTGTTTTTGGAGTGCTGACCTGCTTCCCCGACGTAACTTCTTCCAACACCCTGTCAAGGTCATTGACTTTCATTTTGCCGGGATCACGTGGACTGTCGATTCCCCGACCGGTATAAACCAGTTTTCTCTCCTTGTCAAAAACATAAAAATGGGGTGTCCGAAGCGCTCCATAAGCAAGTGCAACTTCCTGTGTCGTATCATGCAGGTACAACCATGGAAATTGGAACGTTTTCATCCGTTCCACCATATGTGGAAAGTCATCTTCCGGATAGGTATTGGGGCTGTTTGAATTAATTCCAACGAACCTGACGCCATGGGCAGCATACTTTTCAGCAGTCTGTCTGGTGATTTCATCACTTGCTATCACGTATGGACAATGATTGCAGGTAAAAAAGACCACGAGAATGGGGTCGTCAAAATCTTCAAGGGAATAAATGTTCCCATCGGTAGCCGATAAACGAAAGGAAAGTGCCTTTTGTCCAATTTCCAATGTAAATGCCATGATCAATCTCTTATAGTTTCTCTAATAAGTCTTCAGGCAAAGAAATTGTTCATCATTTTGTCCAGCTTTATATAAAAAAGGAGGATATGGGGTAATACTCTATCCTGGATTATCTTTTTTCAATCCTCCCGTCGGAATAATGGGCAAACCTTCCTGCCTCCCTGGGATGTATATGGTCGTTTCTATCCCAGGGCCATCCTCCAAACTGGGTCATGCGGAAATCACTGAACGCCTGATGGATTTCAGCCTGTGAGTTCATTACAAAAGGCCCATATTGCACTACAGGTTCGGCAATGGGGATACCCTGCAGCATAAGAAACAGGGCTGGGGATTTACCGTTTTCGATGATAACTTCCATGTCGGGAAGTAATTCGATGGCATTTTGGGAATCAACTTCCATCCCCGCGATTTTTATTTCCGGACCCTGATAAAAATAGAGTGTTCGCCTAACTTCCGGCGATGCGGTCGGAATAGACCATTTGGCGTCTGGCTCCATTCTGATGGTCCAAATGGCAACCTCATTTCCCGGTTCAGCCGCCCATGAATCAGGGGCAGGAGCTGGGGCCACGGTATTTTCGATTTTACCGGCAATGATATTTATTTCCGTAGCACGTTCCTGTTCATCCCGAACCGTGTATTTTGGAATGGTATCGGCCCAAAGCATTTTGAACCATGGATTGGCGAATTTTTTGGCCCTTGGCAGGTTGAGCCAGACCTGGAAAAGTTCCATTGGGTTATCCTCATTGCGATTCAGTAACGGAAACATTTCACAGTGTTGCAATCCCGAGCCTGCAGTCATCCACTGGACATCACCATTCCCATAGCGTCCGGATGCCCAATGGGAGTCAGAATGATCGACAAACCCGTTCCGGACCACGGTAACCGTTTCGAATCCCCTGTGCGGATGTGAAGGAAACCCAGGGACAGTATGTCCGTGGTACATGCGCCATCCGTCTTTCAATGTGAAATCCTGCCCAAGATTCCTCCCCTTCAGTGAAGCATCGGGGCCCATTTCTTCATTGCCTTTGGGGTATTTGTCATTGTGGTGAACACAGAAAAGGAACGGATCGTGAACAGGCCACATAAATCCCAGTGGCTGTATGTTCAGTATTGCTTTATTGTACATGATTTTATAATTAAAATTGACAATCGGTTTTACGAATTCCTGAATTCTGCCGATTCAGGGTTTATTGGCAACAACCAGCATTTCAAAGTCGTCAGTCGTGAGCTTATGGTCCCTGCTGAACTCGCCTAGTCTCGCACCAAAAATGAAGATTTCACTGAATCCGGAAGTTTTTAAGAGCCAGGTGATTTCAGACGGGACATAATACCTTTCACTACATAAAAGTTCTTGCGTTAGCCCATTGTCATCCTCAATTCTGGTAACATTATTGTCCCTGAATGTCATGAGGTCGAATTGTGTTGTTACCGTTTCAGCTGTGCCCTCTTCTCTTTGGTTTTCGATAAAATCCTTCACTGAATGGAAAAGTGGGAAAAGTCCATTCAGGGTTGTAAAAATGAGCTTTCCACCCGGCTTGATTGCCTGGGAGGCGTTTTGTAGTATTTCGAAGTTCATTTCGTCTGTTTCCATCAACGGAAATCCACCTTCACAGAGCATGATGGCAAGGTCAAATTCTTCATAGAAAGGGAGATTTCGGGCATCTTCGTGCCTGAAATCGATGTTGAGCCCTGCATCAAGCGCTTTTTGACGCGCTCTTTCAAGCATGGATTCCGAGAGGTCGATGCCTGTAATGTTATATCCGCGTCTCGTTAGTTCAATTGCATGACGACCGGTACCACAGCCAATGTCCAAGATCCTGATATCCTTGTCAAATAAGGCTTCTTGTTCAATAAAGTCACATTCCCCAATGGTGCCTCGCGTGAAGATTTCATTGTCGTACTTCTTGCCGTAATTTTCAAACAGGGATTCATACCAAGGTTTCATAGAAATCAGGTTTTTGTAAAGTTAATAAAACCTGTTCAGCATTTTCCCAATGTTGTCATAAATCAAGCCTTGACATGTGATGAGGCATGGGCATTCATCCACAAGGTATCAGGATGGCAATAAACTGCCTGCAATTTTTCGTCCATGTAATTCAGTTGCTCCGGTAAGTTCTGCAATTGTATTGACATTTTCATTCGTGACACGGCCTGCCACCAGAATTGTCAGATTATCGCCTGCCTGTTCAATCATTTTTCTTATTACTTCAGCCCCTTCAAGTGCGGTGGGTTTACCTCCGGAAGTCAGGATACGTGTTATTCCTTGGATTTTTTTCAGGGCATGAACACCTTCCACTGGGTCAATGAGGCTGTCGATTGCTTTATGGAAAGTTACAGGCAGGGGAGAAGCCCGCAGGACCAAGCGGGCTGTATTGACAACATCGATTTTGTTGTCAGGTGTCAAAAGGCCCAATACGATACCGGAGGCTCCATGATCCTTTGCCATATCAATTTCTGCCTCCATTATTTGAAGTTCATCTACTGAATAGACAAAATTCCCGCCGCGTGGCCTGATCATTACCATCACTGGAATATCCAAACCATAACATGTTTGTTGAATCAATTTCTCGTCAGGCGTCAGTCCGTCAAGTTCGAGGTGTGAGCAAAGTTCAATTCGGTTGGCTCCTCCTAGTCGGGCTTTTTGAGCTTCCGCCCATGTTTCGACACATGCTTCCAGTATCATATTTTTTTTGTTGCAAAGGTATCTATTCAGCCTGGCATTTCAATATCCGGAGGCAGTACAATGCAAAAAGTGATACTTTTACCCAAAATTGAACTTTTGATGGACTCATATAACCTTTTGACTATACTCGGTCCGACCGCTTCAGGAAAAACTGCACTGGCTGCACATTTGGCTGTCCGTCTTGCCGGGGAGGTGATTTCTGCGGATTCCCGTCAGGTATACCGTGGGATGGATATAGGAACAGGCAAGGATTTGGATGATTATATTGTTGGTGGGAAACAAATCCCGGTTCACCTGGTAGATATTGCTGATGCCGGATACCAATATAATGTGTATGAATATCAGCGGGATTTCCTGAATGTATACAATGACCTGCAAGCCAGGGGGGTATTCCCGGTTTTGTGCGGGGGGAGCGGTCTGTATCTTGAAGCGGTATTAAGGAATTACCGGTTGATTCAGGTTCCGGTCAATGATGAACTCAGAAATCAACTTTCAGGTAAATCCCTCGAAGAGCTGACCGTGATATTGAAAGGATATAAATCAACTCTGCACAATATCACCGATGTTGAAAACAAGAAACGGGCGATAAGGGCAATTGAGATCGAACAGTTTTACGCTGAAAATCGCGAAATTAACCTGGAAATGCCAGCTTTAAGGAGTCTGGTGGTAGGAGTGAAGTTTGATCGGGATGAAAGAAGGGGGCGGATTACAAAACGGCTGCATGAGCGATTGAATTCAGGCATGGTTGAAGAAGTGCAAACACTTCTGGCAAATGGTTTAAAGCCTGGTGACCTTATCTATTACGGACTGGAATACAAGTGGATAACCCAATACGTGACGGGCGAGGTTACGTATGATGAAATGGTTGACAAACTTGAAATTGCGATACACCAGTTTGCCAAGAGGCAGATGACCTGGTTCAGGAAAATGGAACGCGACGGATTTAATATTTATTGGCTCGATGGTTTTATGCCAATGGAAGAAAAGGTTGAGGAGATTTGTAAGATGCTTGGATATGAGTAATTTATCTTTTTTCTTTCTTTTCCCAGACAAGCCGTGCCCTAATGAGTTCGGAGCCATCTTTCTGACGGATCACACTGCAAAGATGTTCCATTTCAGTTAGCTTTTGCTGACTGACAGCCAGACTGTCATCAGGCATCCCTTCCTTTACGAAGTTGACTTCCAGTTCTGTAAGGATGTGGTTCTCATGAAAGTCGAATGAATAGCTATTGTTGATTCTTTCGAGGTACCGGCCAGTGTTAAAATGCTGGTTGATATCAATTTCATTGAATAACACGGGGTAATATGTGAGTTCTCCGGGATTGGCCGGGGAATCGACTTTGCCTGCATTATTTCCTAACACACTTTCCTGATAAGCAGGGAAATTCTTAAATTGGCTAAGGCGCTGTATTCTTCGGCTTTCGAGGTCAAGAACCAGCCAGCTGCTGGTTGCCTTGATAAATTCATTCCCATCTTTATCGAGAAAACGGTAATCGCGATAGCCAAAAAATCCGTCTGTTCCACGCGACCAGGTCTCCAACGTAAATTCATCAGTCCATCGTGGGCGCTTCCCTATTTTAACCAAGAGCCTTGACAGTACCCAAAACAACTGGTCTTCTTTCAGGTGTTCGAATCCGAAGCCCAGTTTGTGGGCATGTTCCCATGCAATCTCTTGCATATACCAAAACAAGAATGGAGTCGAGACCTCACCAAATCGGTTGATGTGGTATGATTTGGCTTTCAGGTGATGAATATGCTTTAAAGGTGTCATCAGATAAAACTTTTGTGCAAAAGTATTGTTGAGTTTTGATTAACCGCTTGTTTTCGTCAATTTTGCAAAAAAATAGCCATATGGGCAAGATTATCATTAAGAATAAGGAGCAGATCGAGGGTATCAGAAATAGTAGCCGGCTGGCCGCTGCCACATTGGATTATGTCGGTCAGTTTGTGGCTGCAGGCGTGGATACTGCTACCCTGGATCAGAAAATCGAAGAGTATATCCTTAGTCATGGCGCAATACCTGCTACCAAGGGCTATAATGGTTACCCGAAATCAAGTTGTATATCTCCCAATGAGGTGGTTTGTCACGGAATCCCATCAGAAAAGACCGTGTTGAAGGACGGCGATATTATCAATATCGATATAACTACCATTTTAGATGGATTTTATGGAGACACCTCCCGGATGTTTATGGTTGGTGATGTGTCGGATAAGGCCCGCAAATTAGTTGAGGTCGCAAAACATTGTCTTGGTTTGGGGATCCAACAAGTGAAACCCGGGAATTATTTTGGAAACATAGGTTTTGTTATTCACCGCTATGCCAAGGCAAACGGATTTTCAGTGGTTTATGAGTTTTGCGGGCATGGTACCGGACTCCAGTTTCACGAGGAGCCGCAGGTGGACCATGCTTCACGCCGCAATACGGGTCCCATCATGAGTCCCGGAATGATTTTTACCATTGAACCAATGATTAACGAAGGCCGGCCTACTACACGCATCGATAAGGTGGACGGCTGGACTGCCCGTACTTCCGACAATAAACTGTCGGCCCAGTTCGAGCATACGGTTCTGGTCACACCTACCGGATTTGAAGTTTTGACGGATATTAACAATGAATTTCCCATAACCTAAAAAGACAGCGGCTGGCAGAAAACTCTGCCAGCCGCTGTCCTGAAAGGTCTTTAGTGCCCTTTATTTTTCGTCAAAATTGAATGTAATTCCTGTTTCGGCGATATTATTCTTCTTCTTGTTACAAGTAAAGCACTTCTCATCCAGCATCCAGTCTTCCAGAACCATTGGTTCTTCAGTCGCCACTTCAAGCATGGCCTGTATTGCAAAATTTGATTCATTGGTCATCAAGGTCTCCAGTTCTGCTGGTTTTTCCTTTTCGGCCGTTAGGGTCAGTGATGGAAGAAAGTTTCTCGATTCGACCATCCATCTTTCGAGATTCAGTTGTGGATCAGTGGCTGGTACCAGGTCGAATACTGAGTATTCCTTGATTCGGGCAGCGACTTCGGCAGCATAATCAGAAGCTTTGATCGTGGCAACCTGGTCTTGAGTCTTTTTGATTTTTCCGTCTACATCCTTTCCATCTGCATTGCTTGCCGTTGTAGTCCCACTGTATATCAATCCGATAAGAGTTAATGCGGCAAAGATTCTTCTTAAATTGTTTCTTGTTTTCATGACTTTTTTCCTCCTGTTAAGCTTTGTTTTCTGTTTGTTGTTTCTGTTTAAATGTTTCGCTTTTGTTTTCTGTTTCGGTTATATGACGAGCATGAAAATGTTTCGTTACAAAAATTTAGAACTTTTTTTTAACTGATACTGTATTTTATTCGGTACTATGCAATACAAACAACCTAAGGATCCAGAATATCTGGTCATGCGTGCTGTAATTCAGGTAATTGGATGTTTTTAAATTTACTACCCCAAGAATTGGGTTTGGTATCTTTTAGTATATCATCTTATTCTAACTTGGGAAATCCATTCGTCCAGTCATTTGGTTAGGACGATTTTGCCTTGATTTCCTTGCCATAATGGCAAATTCATTTTTGGTTAAGGTTAAACTTCCTACCTTTGGAGAACCTGCTTTTCGTAGAAAAATAGTTAATTAGATTTTAGCGAAGTGTTATGTCTTTAAGAATTGATGAGCACGATCTTGCCCGATTTATCCTGGTTGGGGACAGGGTATTGATAAAGCCCAAAAATCCCGAGCAGAAAACTGCATCAGGATTAATTCTTCCCCCTTCCATTCAGGAGAATGAAAAAGTACTCAGTGGCTATGTTGTTAAGGTAGGTCCGGGTTATGCTATTCCGGCCCTGACAGATGAAAATGAACCATGGAAGAGTAAGGGAGAAGCCGTGAAATATGTACCCTTGCAGGCCGAACCAGGTGATTTAGCCATTTACCTTAACAAAAGCGGATATGAAATTGATTTTCACGATGAGAAATATTTCATACTGCCACACAGTGCTATCCTGATGTTAATCAGGGATGATACGCTTTTTGAATAGGAGCGACGGCTATTTTATAATTATTTTGTTTGCAAGGTTTAATAACATCCTTCATGAACCTAAAACGATAATGGAGAAAGAAACTTGGCTGGAAATAAACCATTATCCATACCGGATCATTGAAACTGGCACCGGCTTTCCATTTGTCTGGTTACATGGTATGTTTCATTCTCCTGCAATTGAGGATGTTTTCTCCGTTATTGATTTTGGACGATTGTCGTCATTTTTCAGGATAATTAGGATAGAGCTTCCCGCGCATGGAATGTCGCCGGTAGTCGATTCAGAAGACCGTATGTCGTGGCCAAACCTGGCAGAAGACATTAAGCAGCTAATGTCACAAATACATGGTGGTGAATATATTATCGGTGGATTCTCGCAAGGGGCTGGTATTGCCGCTCATACAAGCGTCAGGGATCATTTGGTCAGGGGATTGGTAATGACAATGTTACCAAGGGTTTGGGAGCTGCGTGATTCTCAACGGAAGACCTATTGGAAACTAATCAGGACATTGGAATCATCTTCCGAAATGTATGTTTTAACTCGCTTGTTTAAAATGACAAAATATCCTCCTGACCATCTTGGTTGGTCTGAGGAAATGTCTGAAGCCATAGTTCGGCTTATGCTTTTACCACAACCGAATACATTTCCTGTAATTTTGAAGGGTGCCATTTTAAGTGATTTGCCTGATAGAGGCGAGATAATGGGCACAGGAGTCCCTGTTATACTGGCAGGTTGGGAAGATGATATGAATCACCCGGCATGTGTATTTCATGAAATGGAATCAAACTTGAATCCAGTCTATTCTTTGTTATTGCGGCAAAAATCGGATATTGAGAAACTGTCAAGCGCAATAAATGCGTATTTTTATAAAAAATTGTAATATATGACGATGAAATAATGATAAAATGTATAGAAAAATACCCAAATAATATAAAATCTCTATATTGCAAACGAATTATCAATGACAAAATACATCACTTATGACAAGAGTTGCAGACCGTATCAATCGTTTATCCGAATCGGCCACATTGGCTGTAGCACAAAAGAGCCGGGAGCTGAAAGCTCAGGGAATAGATGTTATCAGTCTGGGAGTTGGGGAGCCTGATTTTCCAACACCCACCTTCATTAAAGAGGCAGCCAAAAAGGCAATTGATGACAATTACTCTTATTATTCCCCTGTTCCGGGATTTCCTGAATTACAGAATGCCATAATAAATAAGCTGAAACGCGATAATGGCCTGGATTACGCCGCCAACCAGATTGTTGTATCGAACGGGGCAAAGCACTCGTTAGCCAACGTTCTCCAGGTAATTATTGACAAAGGCGATGAGGTGATAGTTCCTGCACCTTATTGGGTGACGTATGTTGATCTGGTTAGTTTTTCTGAGGGCGTGAATGTTGTTATACCAACAACTGTCGAGAGTGATTTTAAGATTACGCCTGCACAGCTTGAAGCGGCAATCACCCCTAAAACAAGGGCCTTCTTGTTTAGTAGTCCGAGCAATCCAACCGGCAGTGTATATACACGCGAAGAGCTAAAGGCTTTTGCAGATATCTTTGCCAAACATCCTAATATCATTGTGATTTCGGACGAAATTTACGAGCATATCATTTACGGGAAAAAATTCGAGTCAATTGCTCAGTTTCCTGCAATTAACGACCGTGTGGTCATTGTTAATGGGGTTTCAAAATCATATGCCATGACAGGCTACAGAATTGGTTTTATTGCTGCTCCATTATGGATTGCAAAGGCCTGCAATAAGCTTCAGGGGCAATTCACCTCAGGTCCCAATTCAGTGGCCCAAATTGCATCCGTCGCCGCTTTTTTGCATGATGGCAGCGAAGTTAAGATAATGGTGGAACAGTTTGAAAAGCGACGAAACCTGGTGTTGTCAATGTTGGCAGAAATCCCTGGATTAAAGACAAGCAAGCCTGATGGTGCCTTTTATGTTTTTCCCGAATGTTCAGCATATTTTGGCAAGAGTGATGGAGAGATGACCATACAGAACTCAGATGATCTTTGTTATTACATTCTGAGTAAAGGGCACGTTGGAGTTGTTTCAGGTGATGCCTTTGGTGCTCCGGAATGTTTCCGTTTGAGTTACGCGGCTTCAGAAGAGCAATTGGTTAAAGCACTTACCAGGATAAAGGATGTACTTGGCCGATTAAAATAAAATAATTGACAAATGTTTATAAAAAATTACCTGTTTGATTACTTTCAAACAGGTAATTTTTTTATTATTCCTTATTTTTGGACTGTTTAAAGCCTTACCGTATGAAGCATCTGGAGTCAAATCCCCAAATGGAACTTGCATGGAAATTTGTTGAGCAGACGAACCGAAATATTTTTCTGACAGGTAAGGCAGGAACCGGTAAGACAACCTTCCTTCACCAGATGCGCGGTAATCTGCCAAAACGAATGGCGGTAGTGGCTCCCACTGGGGTGGCAGCCATTAATGCATCCGGTGTAACCATCCATTCCTTTTTCCAGATCTCATTTGGACCGCAAATTCCAAAGTCAAGGGAGGAATCCCAGACTTCGAACCCCAAAAGGGAAGTTGCAGATGCATCGACAATTCGAAGGATGAACAGGAATCGGATTAACCTGATCAGGACCCTGGATCTTCTTGTAATTGATGAAATTAGCATGGTCAGGGCTGACCTTCTGGATGCCATCGATGATGTCCTGCGCAAATACCGTGACAGGCAAAAGCCTTTTGGGGGACTTCAGTTACTTATGATCGGAGACTTGCAACAACTGGCTCCTGTGGTAAAGGATGATGAATGGGAGATATTGGGTAAATATTACGATACTCCCTATTTTTTCAGTAGTCTGGCGTTGCGTCAATCAACATTTGTTTCCATCGAGCTTAGCCAGATATACAGGCAGAGTAATGAAGCTTTTATTGAATTGCTAAATCAAATTCGCAACCAGCAAGCTGATTCTGATACTATCAAGGCCCTGAATGCCAGATTCCAGCCCGATTTTGTACCTGCTGATGAGGATGGTTACATTACCCTTACGACCCATAACAACAGGGCGAAACAAATCAATCAAATGAGATTGAGCGAACTTGCCACAAAAGAGCATTTTTTCGCTGCCTCCATTGAAGGAAATTTTCCTGAGATTAACTATCCGACAGATGAACAACTTATCCTGAAAAAGGATGCCCAGGTGATGTTTGTCAAGAATGATCCATCTCTCGAGAAAAACTTCTACAATGGAAAAATCGGGAGAGTGACGGGATTTCGGGAAGATGGAATCCTGGTTTTGTCTCAGGGTGAATCAAAGCCTTTGCTTGTTGGTAAGGAAAAATGGGAGAACATTAGCTATGTTCTTGATGAAGAGACCAAAGAGATTCGCGAGGAGGTTGTCGGCACCTTTGAACAATTTCCTTTGAAACTTGCATGGGCTATAACAATCCATAAAAGCCAGGGATTAACTTTCGACAAGGCCATAATTGATGCACGTGCCTCATTTGCCCACGGGCAGGTGTACGTTGCCCTTAGTCGTTGCAGAACCCTTGAAGGTATTGTTCTTAGTACCCCGTTGTCAGAATTGAGTATAAAAAGTGATCAAACGGTTCGTGAATTTTCTAATGGCCTCACTTCAAATCCAGCTGACCAAAAGTTACTTAATCAGTCAAGGATTGAGTTTCAGCGATTTATTCTGGACGATTTATTTGATTTTAAGCAACTGATATATAAATTTCAGAAAGCACTTTTTTATTGGCAGGAGAACAGGGAGTCATTATTTGGAAATTTTGAAGATATCGCAAATAGTTGCCTGAACATTATTCGGAAAGAAATTGTCCCGGTTTCGGAGCGGTTTTCACCACAAATCCGGCAACTTACGACCGGTCATCCTGATCCGACCAAAAATCCTAATCTGTTGGAGCGTTTAAAAAAAGCTGCCGGTTGGTATTTGGAAAAACTGGAAACTCCGGTAAACGGCCCGATGTCCCAGGTAACACTTGAATGCGACAACCGCGCGGTGAAGAAGATGCAGTTGGAGCTGATTTCAAAGATTCAGGAAACCATCAGGGTAAAAATTGCTTGCCTGAATTTTATTGCGTCTGACTTTAATGTACCTGGATTTCTTGATGTAAAAGCAAAAGCTCTTTTGGATTCCGATGGCGTTTCAGAAAAAAAGCCTTCAGAATTGAAAAGCGCATCTGCGATACACCCCCATCCGGGATTTTATACCAGGCTGAATGCATGGAGAATTTCAACCGCTCTCAAGAATAATGTGAAACCTTATCAGATATTGTCGCAAAAATCACTGAACCAAATAGCAGCAAAGCTTCCTTCTAACCTTAATGCGCTTGACGCAATTCCTGGTTTTGGCAAATCCCGAAAACAGAAAATTGGTGACACTATTGTTAAAATGGTTGTTGCGTATATGATCGAGAATGACATGGAGATTCCCGTTACCCGTGACCATGAGGAACGAGTGTCAAAGAAAGCTGATACCAAACAAATAACAAGAAAGATGTTCGATGAGGGGATGTCGGTCCAGCGAATTGCCCGGGAAAGAGGTCTGGTTGACTCAACGATTATTGGGCATCTGTCTTATTATGTGTTAATGGGCGAGCTGAGCATTGACAAGATTCTGGATATTGATGCCCTGAAGGAAATCCTGGTTTATTTTGAAAGGCATCCGGAGACTACCTATTCTGAAGCAGTTATAGCTTTGAAAGAAAAATACTCTTATGCCATTTTGCGAATGGTAAGGGAATACCTACAGACCAGGGAAGTGCTTTGATGTATTTTGACTTCCTGTTATTCGATAATCCAATGTTCTTTAGCTTTTATAAAACTTGGGTATAGCTAAATTCTGATTTTAAAAAGATAGAAAGAAATGGATAGTGTGATGTAGGTCAGGATAATTAAGGAAGGTGCATGAACCCCCAGTATAACCAAAAGGACTAAAGAAACCAGCAGGAAGATATAGCGATACCAGTTGTCATAGAAGTTTAGGCCCCTGAACTTAAGAGAGAACATGGGTATTTCAGAAACAAGCAAGAGTGAAGTTACAAGAGCGATTATCAGCAGGTTTTTTGAGGTAAATAATAGCAACATTAATTCCTCATTGGCCGAATAACCACTCATAAGTCCAAATCCTGCCCAGATGAATGCATTGGAAGGAGTGGGTAATCCAAGAAAGTTGTACGTCTGCCTTGTGTCGGTATTGAATTTGGCCAGGCGATAGGCCGAGAAAGTAACAATAAGAACAGGAGATAGTAGCCAGCCCCAATTACCACTGGCGATTGCTTCGTTCAATGATACCAGTTCACCGTATATTGCCAGTTTCATAAACCCAAGAAGGATCATGGCAGGTGCAACACCAAAGGAAATCAAGTCCGCGAGTGAATCAAGTTCCTTGCCAATCTCAGAATAAGCCTTTAGCATACGGGCTGAGAATCCGTCAAGAAAATCGAAAAGACCTGCCACGAAAATCAGAATGGCCGCTTTCCCGAGATCACCCTCGAAGGCATAGATGGTCGCTAAAGTCCCGGCAACAAGGTTTAAGAGAGTTATAAAGTTTGGAATGAATGAGATAATCCCTTTCATGAAGTTTGTCTTTTTATGAAATTTAAGGGTATCAGTCTGTCAGTCGTCCCATGACTGTTACACCACCTTTTACTAACTGGTGAAGCCGTAATGGTATTTCAGTACCTTTCGGAAAGAATATGTCTACCCTCGAGCCGAATTTTATAAAGCCAAGTTGATCTTGAACCGTAACTTTATCTCCTGGTTTGCTGTAGGTGACAATTCTGCGGGCCAATAACCCTGCAATCTGGCGGATGAGAATTTCCTTTCCTTCAGGTGTCCTGATCACGATGGTTGATCTTTCATTCAGGATTGATGACTTAGGCAGGTTGGCAGCCATGAATTTACCAGGGTGGTATTTGTAATATGATATCTCTCCGTCGATTGGAACATGATTGATGTGAACGTTAAAAACCGACATGAAGACTGAAACCTGAATTCGTTCATCCTTGAAATATTCGTTTTCAATCACTGGTTCTATTACGACCACTTCTCCATCGGCCACTGAAAGTACCTCTCCGGGGTTGGCTGATTTTATAGTTAGGGGATCCCTGAAAAACCAAATGGTCAAAGCTGCAAGTACCAATGACGGTATTAAAATGATGAGCAGCAAAAGATGGATCCCCGTAAAGTAAACAAGGGCATTAATCAGAAAAAGGGTCCCTAATACCATTGGTATCAGCCTGTAACCTTCCTTGTGAATTTTCATTGAAACAGTTTTTGAATTTGTCAAATACGTCTTATGTGGAAATTCCACAAAGATACATTTTATAATCCGGCGAAAAATAGCCAGCCAACAATGAAAGGGGTGGCATAAAGAAAACTATCCAAACGATCAAGTATTCCCCCATGTCCCGGAAGGAATTTACCGGAGTCTTTCATGTTGAAGCTGCGTTTTAACATTGATTCAATCAGGTCACCGAATGTTCCAAAAATGACAATAATCAGACTGATAACAATCCAGTTTATCATGCTGATGCCATCACAAAGCAAACCATGTATCACCCCTGCACTGATAGCTACCAGTCCGCCTCCAATCACGCCTTCCCATGATTTCTTGGGAGACAGGCGTGGGAACAGGCGGTGCTTGCCAAAAAGCGTTCCCAATAAATAGGCTCCTGAGTCATAGGCCCAAATGATGATGGTAACACCTAATAGAATCCATGGATAGAAAGTATGGTTTTGGGGAAGATCCCTGAAAATTAAAAAATTAAGAAGTCCCATCGGTAGACCTATATAGAAAAACCCCATCAGGGTAAAGGCAATATTGGATAATGGATTTGGTTGGTTTCTGTATAATTCAATAACAAAAGTGGAGAATAGCAGAAGAACTGAAATCAGGGAAACGTATAATGGCCATAAGCCATAGCTATATCCGAAAAGTGTAAGAAAAAAGGTGACCCCGGTGGCAATACCATTGAAATATTGAGGCTTGCCACCTGCCAATTCGACCATGCGATAATATTCAACAAGTGATAGTACAAGCAATGCAAGGTAAACCAAGGCAAATATCAGCGGGTGGATTATAATCCCTCCTATCAAGACGATGGCATATACCAAACCGGTAATCGCTCTTTCCCAGAATGATTTCAAGATTTCAGGTTTTTTAATAGTTCAAGTGCTTGGTTGACAAATTCCTCCGGGACATATACGGTAAATTCGCCAAATATCTTGTAAGCTGAATCGGGTTGTTGGTAAACTATGGCTTTTATACTGTTATTTTCGAGGATATCTACAGCCATTTGGGCTTGATATTCAAGGGTTGTTGAGAGAACTTCGCTCCAGCCTTTTTCCATTGGTTGTTTTTTGATCAGTTAAAACTCACTTATGGATAAAAATACCATAAGTGTTTTAGGTCCGTGTGCCCCTAAGATAAGAGTTTTTTCAATATCGGCGGTACGGCTTGGTCCTGTAATTGCAGTAATGGTTGAAGGGATTTCATCGCCGTATTTTGCGGTTAGTTGTTCAAATGCTTCATCGAGCGTATTTTTTAACTGCGAGACGGTAGCCACCACAATGTGGACCGGTGAATAGGGGTAGACTTGTCGGGTCTTGTTCAGGGCAGAGCTAACAATGATTGTTCCCGTTTCGGCAGCGAGACTTTCGCAATGGGTTACAGACGCATCGATGTCGTAACTGAACGAAGATATAAGTCTATCGGCAATTTCGAAATTTTGGAGAAGTTTATAAAGCCCGGGGTCCGGACAGTAAACACATTTCCAATCCTGATCCACGATAATATTCGAAAGCGCTTCGACTAATTTTTGTGGATATGGAAAGATCCTGCAAATTCCTCCGATCTTGCTTAGATTCAGGGAGAATTGCTCAATTGGGGATTCGTTTGAAGAAATCACAAACGAACCGGTAGGTTGTTCGGGTATACGAACAAACCTACCGGTGCTTGAATTTCTCAATTTGCCAAGAATTTCTATTCTGGCTTGAGTTGAATCAGGATGCTTGCGGTTCGGCATTCTCTGATACAGTAGTATTTTTTATCTCTTCTGATTTTGACTCCTCTTCGTGTTTGCCCCATTTCCGTTTACCGAAAATATGTTCCAGGTCTTCTGAGAAGATCACTTCCCGTTCGAGTAGCAACTGGGCAAGCTTTTTATGGCCTTCACCTTGTTCCCTGAGCAATTCCACGGCCCTTTTATACTGTCCGTCAATGATTGCTTTGGCCTCCTGGTCAATTAATTCGGCAGTTTTTTCGCTATAAGGTTTGGTAAAGGCGTAGTCATTCTGGCCAGAACTGTCATAAAAGCTTACTGTTCCTACCTTGTCGCTCATCCCAAATATGCTTACCATGGCGTAAGCCTGCTTTGTGACTCGTTCAAGGTCGTTTTGGGCACCTGATGAAATCTTTCCGAAAATAATTTCCTCTGCAGCCCGACCACCCAAGGTTGAGCACATTTCATCGAGTAATTGTTCCCTGGTGGTGATTGATCTTTCTTCAGGAAGATACCAGGCAGCACCCAGGGCTTTGCCGCGGGGTACAATGGTGACTTTTACCAGAGGGTGGGCATGTTCGAGCAACCAGCTAATGGTTGCATGTCCTGCCTCATGATAAGCAATAGTCTTTTTCTCTTCCTGGGAGATGATTTTATTTTTCTTTTCGAGACCACCGATAATCCTGTCGACAGCATCAAGAAAATCTTGTTTCTGGACAGCCTCGTGGCTTTTTCTGGCTGCAATAAGGGCTGCCTCGTTACAAACATTTGCAATATCGGCACCAGAGAATCCGGGTGTCTGTTTTGACAAGAAGTCAAGGTTCACATCTTCATGAAGTTTCAGGGGCCTCAGGTGTACCTGGAAAATCTCCTTTCGTTCATTCAGGTCGGGAAGCTCGACATGGATCTGGCGATCAAAACGGCCTGCACGCATTAAGGCACGGTCGAGAATGTCGGCGCGGTTTGTGGCAGCCAGGACGATTACCCCACTGTTGGTATCAAAACCGTCCATTTCGGTCAATAACTGATTCAAGGTATTCTCGCGTTCATCATTTGATCCGAAGTTGGGATTTCTGCCTCTGGCCCTCCCAATGGCATCTATCTCATCAATAAACACAATACAGGGTGCTTTTTCTTTTGCCTGTTTGAATAAGTCACGTACTCTCGATGCTCCTACTCCAACGAACATTTCTACAAAATCGGAACCCGACATGGAGAAAAACGGTACGTTCGCTTCGCCAGCCACTGCTTTGGCCAGCAAGGTCTTTCCAGTTCCGGGAGGGCCTACAAGAAGGGCTCCTTTGGGAATCTTCCCACCCAGTCGGGTGAACTTCTCGGGATTCCTGAGGAATTCAACGATCTCTTCCACTTCCTGTTTTGCTTCCGATAAACCGGCAACCTCCTTGAAAGTGGTATTGACTCTGGAGTCTTTATCGAAAACCTTTGCCTGTGATTTTCCAACACTGAAAATACCCCCTGGTCCACCTCCTGAACCGCGGCTCATTCGTTTAAAAATCCACCACCATAATAGAATGATGAGAATAAATGGTCCAATAGTCCAGAGAAGTTCGCCCATCCAATTGGTTTCGTTCCGGTATTCAGGCTCAATTCTCTGATCTTCGGTAATCCCTTCCTGTGCCTCGGCCAGGTTACGTTCAAAGGTTTCAATTGACCCGATTACAAAATAGAAATGCGGCCCTGTTTCAGAAGGTTTGGTAAAGGTGGTTTCCAATTCCTTGTCGTACTTGTTTATGCTATTTTGCTTCAGGTAGATGTTGGCTCTTTCCTTATTGATCACTACCAAGCGGTCAACGTCCTGACTGGCAAGCATTGTTGTGCGTACCTTGTTCCAGGTGGTTTCAATGGGGCCTTTACTGCCTGTAAGGTAGAAGTTGATAATGATAAAGATGATGGCAATGATACCATAAAACCAGTATGGATTGAACTTTGGCTGTTTTAGTCCTGGTGTCCCCGATGACTGGTTCTTTTCGGGATGTTTTCTTTTCCCTATGTTGTCTTTGTTATCGCTCATATTGTTGTTCTAATTGTCTTCTTCAATTTGGGTAATCTTAGCATCAGACCATAAACCCTCAAGATTGTAAAAAGTTCTGGCTTCCTTATTAAAAACGTGTACCATCAAATCGCCATAATCCAGTAAAATCCATATTGAGTTTCGGTATCCATCTTTGTGCCAGGTGTTTTCTCCGGTCATTTCTTTCACTGTTTCTTCCACTGAATGGGCAAGTGCCTCTACTTGAGTGTTTGAGGTCCCATGGCAAATCACAAAATAGCTACATTCAGAATGATGGATAGTCGTTAAGTCGATCATTAACAGTTCTTTTCCTTTTATTCTCCTGATTCCTTCGATGGCTGCGTCTAAAATTTTTGATGTTTCTGTTGTTTTTTTTCTCATACATAATTTTTCACCAGACAAAGATAAAAAAATGAATCATAGGCAGTTTCCTGATTCAAGCCGTAATTTCTTTAATTTTGCGGGCTGTGCACTTATCTGCAATATGATTCCAGTTAGTTTTTTGATCTGAAGTTTCGAAAACAGTCATTTCTATGGAAATAATTTATCTTGTTGAGGTTCCCTCGACCAACAACTATGCCACTAGTCAATTGAGCAATAAAGAGGTGTCGGAGGGTACTATCTTCTTGACATTTCGTCAGACCCAAGGAAGGGGGCAGGCACAAAATGTTTGGGAGAGTGAGGATTTTATGAATTTGACTTTTAGCTTGGTTATAAAACCTGAGTTTATGCCGGCTTCCTCACAATTTCTTATTTCTCAAATGGTTTCGACCGGGATCATTGGGGCTCTTGAACGTCTTACTGAAGGTGTCATGATCAAATGGCCCAACGACATTCTTATAGGAAATAGGAAAATGGGTGGTATACTGATTGAGAATTCCATAATGGGGTCACAAATTGCCTGGTCAGTTATTGGCGTTGGACTGAATGTTAACCAGATGCAGTTCGGGAATTACCGTCCTGAAGCAATATCACTTAAGCAAATATTGGGAAGGGATGTGGATTCTGAAGAATTGTTATTCAGCATTTATGATGAAATAATGAGCCGTTACCTGATGATAAAAGACGGGAATGAGTTGGAAGTGACAAATGATTATTTCAAAAAGCTTTTCAGGATGGGTGAGTGGTGGAAATATCGAGCGGAAGGGGCAGAATTTGATGCAAGAATTACTGGTACTGATGAATTTGGAAGGTTACGGCTCGAAGATCGAAACGGAACAATTACACATTGGCCTTTTAAGGGAATTGAAATGGTTTGGGATTCTGATCTTGCTTAGTAAGTATAAGATTTGGAGTTATTTGTATGGAAGACGAGCCAGAGTCTCAGCCAATTGGTTGATTCCCTGTTCAAGTTTGTTGCCAACCATCATTTTAATCATCATCCCCATCTCTGTTTGAAGGGTCAATCTCATTTTGGTCATGGTTGCCTCTACAGGTAGCAGTTGAATCCAAAAGGTAAGGTCAATAGGGA
>JAEYXH010000015.1 GCA_023428545.1 Bacteroidota bacterium
TGATCCGGGCATTGATATAACCCTTTGAATTACAGTACTCTTTGAATTTCTCAGTTTGCCTGAGTACATCCTGATTCGTGGTTGATACCCTGATATAGCCTACAGCTTTCATATATTTGTCTTTTAATAGTTTAGACAAATATACAAAAAGGGTTATATGGACAACAAATTTTCTAATATTTTTGCCCCCAGTTCTACCGCTGAGTTAAAAGTTTCCCTTTGTATCATGGTTAATTCCAGCTTGTGAAATTCAAAGGCATGGAACGTATCTCTTGCCCTGGCGGCAATTTTTAGATGCGGATAGTTCTTTTTTAAGTAAGCGGCAATTTTTAAGGCTTCATCATATTCGGCCATTGTTAAAACCAGCAATTTAGCTTCAGCTACACCGGCAGCCTCCAGCATTTCTGGTCGGGTTACGTCGCCATAATAGAGTTTAAAACCATATTTTCTCAATATTTCCACGTTCAATGGATTACTGTCGAGAATGGTTACCTGATGTCCGTTTGCCATCAACAATCGACCGACTACAAGGCCGAATCTCCCAAATCCTGCAATAATAATCTTGTTTCGTATTTCCGGAAGTTCGTCAGGAACTTGTTTGTTCCTTCTGCGAATATACCTTGGCCTGATAACCTTTTCGTTTAGCATTAGCAGGAAAGGAGTAATTGCCATACTAAAAATGATAATAATAATGAGCATGGCTGAAGTCTGGACGTCAAAAATTCTTATCTGATTTGAAAATGAAATAAGGATAAAACCAAATTCACTTCCCTGTGCAAGTGCAAGTGCAAAAAGCATTTCCCGGCCATGTTTTAATCCCCATAGTTTGCCTGTTATCCATAAAACACCAAATTTCAGTGCAATCAGAAGGAAAACAAAACCTGCAATCTTAAAAGGATATTGGACTAACAGTGAAAAATTGATGCTCGCACCGACTGAAATAAAAAAGAGTCCCAGAAGTAATCCTTTAAAAGGTTCGATGGTAGTTTCAAGTTCATGTCGATATTCGTTATCTGCAAGAACCACACCTGCGATAAAGGTGCCTAAAGCTGGAGATAGCCCAATAGCTGACGTTCCTAAGGCTGCACCGATCACCAACAATAGAGATGAGGCAGTAAACACCTCTCTCATCCCGGTTTCGGCCACTAACCGGAATATGTGTCGGGCGGCAATGCGTCCAAAATAGATTACCGCGGCACCAACGAAAACTATCAGAAGGATTTGAATAATTTCAGGATAGGAACTAAAAATGGTTTCATGAACTTCAGCATTAAATGCCGATTCGGAATTTCCACCTAACACTGCCATCAACGGAAGCAAGGCGAGGATTGGAATCACCGCGATGTCTTGAAATAGCAACACGGCAAATGAAGATCGTCCGCCTGAGTTATTTAAAAGTCCTTTCTCATCAAGGGTTTGAAGTACAATAGCAGTTGATGAGAGTGCCATTATCAAGCCTATGGAGAGTGATTGGTTAATCTGATAGCCAGCCAGATAAGCTACTGTTCCAATCACCAGGAAGGACAGGATCATCTGAGTGCCACCCATTCCAAAAATTGTTCTTCTCATTTTCCAAAGAACCATGGGTTGCATTTCAAGTCCAATCAGAAAAAGCATTAATACAACCCCAAATTCGGCAAAATGCATGACTTTCTCTGTATCTTGTCCAACCCATCCCAAAACGAATGGGCCGATCAGGACACCAGCAACCAGGTACCCAAGGACCGACCCCAGCCCCAGTTTTCGCGCCAGAGGCACCGCTATAACAGCAGCAAGCAGGTATATCAGGGCGATTAAAAAGAAATCCTGTCCGTACATTGCTTCTTAGGTTAAATCATTTAAATAGGAGGTTGTGAAAAGCTGTTTTGCGTTGAACTTCTCGTCACGCAAAGAAATGATCGCTTTTTTGTATTTCTGTGCATAAAAATCAACTCCTCTTTTGTTCAGCATATGTGCTCCATGAATGACAAATGGAGCAAGGTATTGCATTCCGCAAAGGTTAGCTGTTTGCAAAAAAGGTACTAAGAACTGATGTATTGTGAAATGGTTTTTCCCTTTCTCGCTGTATACCTCGGCACTTCCACCTGTTGTGATGGCATTCAGGACTTTTTTGCCATGAAGGCGTGTTCCACGCCTGCCATAGGCAAAATCATGTTCCAGCACCAGGTCCATCCATTCTTTCAGGATTGCGGGACAACTATACCAATACAGAGGATGATGCCACACTATAATATCGTGTTCTTGAAGTAATTCCTGCTCTCTTTTAACATTGATAAAAAAGTCAGGGTAATTTTCATACAAATCATTTATATAAACATTTTCCAGATCACTGACTGCCAAAATAAGCTCCCTGTTAACCCTTGATTTGTGAATGGCCGGATGTGCAAGTATGATCAGGATCTTCTCCATTTTTCAATGATGTAATTGATTCGAAATAATAACGCAAATGTTTTTGATGTTTTGCAGGGTTTAATATCCCGGGATGATGGAACAGGAAAAGCTAAATGTAGAACTCAATCACAAAATCATATAGTTCTTAGGGTAAAAATAGGTATTTTTCTGTCGAAATTTTCTCTGTTTTTGATTTTTGAAGATACAGAAAATATGTTTGAGCTTATAATTGAAAATTGTAAAATATGAGTAATCGTCGGGATTTTCTTGGCAGATTTGGAACTGGCTTGGCTGGATTGTTCATTGCAGGCAATGCTAACGGAATTATAAAGGAAGGGAGTCATGGAGACATTCCTGTAGTCATTTCTACGTGGAACCATGGTGCTAAGGCAAACGCCGCAGCGTGGGAGATACTTCAAAGTGGAGGCTATGCCCTTGATGCAGTTGAGGCAGCTGCCAGGATTACTGAAGCTGATCCTGAGGTCATCACAGTAGGATATGGTGGTTTGCCTGATGCCAAGGGTAAAGTTACTTTAGATGCCTGCATAATGGATGAAAAAGGTAATGCGGGATCAGTGGCTTTTCTGGAACATATTAAACATCCGATTTCGGTTGCCCGTCTTGTTATGGAGAAAACGCCACATGTAATGCTTACCGGAAAGGGAGCCTTGGAATTTGCCCTTGACAATGGATTCAAAAAGGAGAAATTGATCACCCCATTGGCAAAAGCATCGTGGAAAAAATGGAGAAAGGAGGACCGGATCTTTAAGCCGGTTATCAATATTGAAAATGAAATTTTGCCAAATCATGATACCATTGGGATACTTGCCTTAGATGCAAATGGTCGGATTTGTGGCGCATGTACAACCAGCGGTATGGCATATAAATTACATGGTAGGGTAGGTGATTCGCCAATTATTGGGGCGGGCTTATATGTTGACGGTGAAATAGGCGGTGCTGTTGCTACAGGATCAGGGGAGCTTGTCATGAAGACCCTTGGTTCATTTCTTGTTGTGGAATTGATGCGTAATGGAATGTCTCCCAATGAGGCATGCAGGGAGGCAGTTGATCGTATTGCAGCCAAAATTGAAGGATTTGACCAGCATCAGATTGGCTATTTGGCACTTGATAAATTGGGAAACGTTGGTAGTTTTTCCATGCAGACAGGATTTGAATATGCGATCAGGAATAATAAAACCTCGGAACTTGTTAAGGTAAAATCTCTATTGGGTAAGTAAGTATTGGGAGCCTCAACAGTATTTTTGATTCATTCTCCAGGAATAGATATTTACATTGAATCTTCCCCATATATGGTATCCCTTTTGGACAAGTTATGTGTTTCTACATATATTAAATATATCTTCTGCAAATATTCCGTATTGATCAACGGACAAGATACGCAGAAGATACGCACCAGATACGTTCAATATACGACTCGGTCACTAATGTAGGGTGGGCATATTTACGATAACAAAAAAGGCTGCCTTGGTTTGAGACAGCCTTTTTTCTTAATATCTGCGATTTCCGTAATTTCCTCTGCCGGATTGATCAGTACCCCTCCTCTGAAATGTTTTTCGTTGTGTTCGGGGCACATTGTCTTCCCTGGGCATTGCTTCCTTTACTACAATTTGTTTTCCATTAACTTCACTTTCATTAAGCGCTTCAATAGCTGCAAGGGCTTCGTTGTCATTTTTCATTTCAACAAATCCATAACCTTTTGAATTTCCGGTTTCTTTGTCAAAAATAACTTTGGCAGAAACAATTTCTCCGTACACTCCAAAGAGTGCTTCCAAATCCTGACCCGTAGTAGTCGGACTTAGTTTTGCAACAAATACATTCATAAGCAATAAGACATTAAAAATTAATTAACCCCCATTGAGTTTAGTCATGGTACGTTATTGTAAATAAACTAACAATTTATGAAAAAAATTATGACTTGACATTTTTTTTGTGTTTATCTGTTAGGTTTTATAAGTGCAAAGGAACTTAGCTTCCTTAATGAAGACAAATGTTTTGTCGGTTATTTGGAAAAGGAGTAATCAGGCTCCGATGAGTAATTTGACACTTAATTTGGTATATCGGTCCGCAAAAAAAAAGTCCTTCCAAAACGGAAGGACTTTTGAATATTAAAAAGGATCGATTATTTCTGAACTTTTACATCAAATTCTGCCCTACGGTTAAGCTTCCTGTTATTAGTGGAAGTGTTTGGCTGTGCTGGTTGGGTTTCTCCATAACCTTTAGCTCCAACATAAGCATTGTTGATGCCCTTGGATGTCAGATATTTTACAACTTCCTGAGCGCGTTTTTCAGAAAGTGATTGGTTGTAATTATCTGATCCAATGTTACAGGTATGACCATTCACAACAACTTCATATTTTTTTGAAGTGTTCAGTGTAGAAACCAATTTGTCAAGTTCGGCTTGACCTTCAGCCTTCAGGACATATTTGTCGAAGTCGAAGTATACAGGGCCCATGTCAATTTCTATAAGACCGGCTGGACAACCTTTGTTTTCTTTTGGACCTGCTTCATTAGGACAATCATCTTCACAGTCGATTACACCGTCACCATCAGAATCAAGTGGGCAACCTTTAGCATCGACCGGGCAACCAGCAGGTGTATTAGGACATTCGTCTTTGTTATCAGGCACGCCGTCACCGTCAGAATCGGGGCAACCATTGAATTTGGCGAGACCTGGAACATCGGGGCAATCATCCTTGTGATCAGGAATTCCATCACCGTCTTTATCCGGGCAACCTTTCAGTTCCTTGAGACCAGGAGTGTCAGGGCATTCGTCAAGGTAATCCGGTACGCCGTCACCATCTCTGTCGAGCGGACAGCCATCGGCATCAACTGCTACTCCGGCTGGAGTGTCAGGGCATTTGTCTTTCCTGTCCGGAACACCATCGCCATCGCTGTCTTTTCCTTTACCAAAGGCAAATTCCAGACCAACTGTGGCTTTGAGAAAATCATCCCTGTCGCGGCTCAGATTTTCAGGTTCGATACCATGAATATAACCTCCTTCAAGAAAAAGTGAAGTCATGTCTGATACAGGGAATTTGAATCCAAGACCACCATTATAGGTAGCGGCGTTGGCTGTACCATGGTCACTGAGGAGACCTGCACCTGCAAACAGATAAGGTTGCACCTTGCTGTCAGCAGCAAGAATTTTGTCATTGAAGAATTTGTATCTCAGGTTCAGAGCAACCAACCCAACATCGAGTTTGCTGACCTCAGTTGTGCTACTCCAAAGTCCTAAATTACCTTTGAGGTAAGCATCAAATGAAGGGCTAAGATACCTGCTCAGGTAAAGCTCTGGTGTGAACCCGACCCCATCTTCAGGGGCAGTGGTTGTTGCACCGATTACGTTGGTGAAGTAGGCTCCACCTCCAATCCCTATTGCCCATTTGTTGTCGGCATTCTGTGCAAACACACCTAATGCCAGAAGAAAGGCAAGAGTAAAAAGTGTAGTTCTTTTCATATCTAAGAATTTAAAGTTGAATTGTGATTTCTTTCAAAAATAAAAGTTTTAATTAAATAAACAGTATTGCGTGCATTTTGGTTTGAATATAATATATTTACTTAAAACTAAATACAAAAGTAACTAAAATTTTCCTTGTGTATACTGTAATTGATATTGAAACGACTGGAAATTTTAACAAATATGGAAAAATAACGGAAATTGCCATCGTTTCATTTAATGGATCGGATATAACTGATGTTTATCAGACTCTTATAAATCCTGAGATCTACATTCCCGCATCGATTCAAAGGTTAACCGGGATCGATAATCAAATGGTAGCTGATGCTCCCAAATTTTTTATGGTAGCGCGAAAAATCGTGGAGCTGACAGCCGGTAAAATCTTCGTCGCCCACAATGTGAGTTTTGATTACAGGTTTATTCAGGAAGAATTTAGCAATTTGGGATATGAATTTGTCAGGAAAAAACTCTGTACAGTGCAACTTTCAAGGAAGTTGCTGCCGGGGCACAGGTCTTATTCACTGGGGAATCTTTGTCAGGACCTGAATATAAAAATTGAAGCCAGACACCGCGCTGCTGGCGATGCACTGGCTACAACAGAACTTTTTAAAATATTGTTGTCCAGATACAATCAAAACAAGCCTTTTTTAGGACAAAAAAATGCCTTATTCTGATACTGAACCGTCTTTTTCTTCTGCAGTTTCTTCTTTCGGTTCTTCAGTGAAATCAAGCAGTGAATTTTCATGAAGGATATTGTACCATGTAAAGACTTTTTTAAGATCAGAAATATAGACCCGTTCTTCATCGTAACTTGGAAGCACATTCCTGAAATATTTCTTTAAATCCTGTGGTGTGGATTTGGGGTCCAATGTTTTTCCTCCATTTTCGAGGTCATGGATGTTTTTGAGAACTTCTTTTAAAGGGACATCATTTTCAATGGTATAGATGGCAATGTCTTCAAGTGAACTGATCTTTGCTGAAGTACTTACCGGAATTTTTTTCCCGGTGTTCAATGATTCCACAATAATTCTATTCCTGGCTTCAGCGACCAGTCGGTATAATCCGGGTTGTCCGGCAATGGATAATATTCCTTTCAACATAGGTATTTATTTTTCTGCGAATATACACTATTCAGCTTTTTGATTGAACAGAATGAATACTTTTTAGCCACTGGAAGGTTGATTTGGTTTTATATTTATCGTTGATTTAATGATATGGTGATGCTTCCTCTGATTGATCTGCCTGGTTGAGTAATGTTGCCAAAATCGAAGTATTGGTGATCAAAAATGTTGTTAACCTGAATGTTAGCCGTTATCGCTCCTTTGCTGTATGTGAGTTTTGAATCTAAAAGCCAGAAAGAGTTATATTCCTGTTCAAGTGGTTCATTGTTGTTGAAAGCAGTATAAGATCCATTTCTGTCCTGGTATAGAAGACTCCAGTTAATGCTCAGATTTTCAAGAAGCCTGTGTTCAATTTGCATCGTTCCTTTATGTCGAATGTAATCCAGTACATAATAGGATATTACATTTTGCTCGTTTTTCTTTTGAAGGTTAGCATTGTATCCTAAGACGACAAAATATATGGGAATCCGATTTTTGAATAGGTTACTAGGCTTAATTGATATTGTAGCCTGAAATCCCTTACCAATGATTTTAGTGTGGTTTGTGGTTCGCCAAACCTCCTCGGTTGATGCCCTGATCCAGTCAATCATATTTCTGCCTGTCTGGATATATATTCCAGTATGTGTCTGTATGCCTTGATAATATCCTTTCCAACCTGCTTCTCCATATGACACTTCTTCAGGTTTTAATGACGAATTCCCCATATTGGACGGTCCTGAATAATAAAGGTCGGTAAAAGTTGGTAACCGCAAGGATTGACCGCCCGAAATAAAAATGCTTGAATTTGCTGTCAGCTGATAACTTATGTCGGCTCCGGGATAAACTTTCCAATGATCTCTGATTCCAGAAAGTTTTTGAGTCAGAAATCCTGCCGCCAAACTTATCTTGTCGATTCGATAACGGTGCTCAAAAAACAATGAGATTCCGTGACGAAATGAAGATTTGGTATAGAAGGCTTCTTCTCCTGTCACCCTAATATGAGGTGTCATTGGTTCGCCCAACACATTACTAATGATACCTTCAGTTCGGATTTCACTTCCAATGGTCGTTCTGCCATATCGATGCAGATACCAGGCAGTGATTCCTGAGCCGAAAACCTCAGAGCGATGATAGTTGTGTGAAGAATACCAGGCTGGAGCTTCATTACGGAAAAGTTCAAAACGGTCAGAATGTCTTCTCCAATATATAAATGGCGAGAATTTTACTTTTCCTTGTGATGTGAATCTCAAGGATGTCAGGAAGGTTTTTGTTGCTTCAAACTGTTCAGGATATTTTGGGGTATAAAACGCTTGGGCACCATATTCTTTGTGAGAAATTCCAGCTTGGAAATCCACTTTCCCTGCCTTGGTTTTCCCAGACGAATGAATAAAATAGTCAGAGACTTCATGGTCGGTATTGACGATATATCCGTCCGATTTTTTATAGCCTATGGAAACCAGCTGGTTGAAATTTCCAGCCTTCCAAAGTCCCGAAAGATTTGCAGATAATGAATTAAAACTGCCGAAGCTGGCATAAACTGAAAGAGGAGAGGATTCTTCTGGTGAGGTTATCAGGTTGATTGCCCCGGAGAATGCATTCGGCCCGTAGACTCTGGAGGCTGGGCCTTCCAGAACCTCAATCCGACTGACTAGGTTGAGATTAACCGGAATATTCAGGTTGTGATGGCCTGTTTGGGGGTCAGTAATGTTAATGCCATTTAAAAGGATAAGGGTTTGGTCAAAGGTTCCTCCCCGGATTGAGATGTCTGATTGTATTCCTTCAGGACCGCGCTGCCGGATGTCCACTCCAGTCACTAATCTCAAGGCATCTGAAAGAGTGGCAGCAGGCCGCGTCTTTATCTGCTCACGTGTGATAACCGTTATTATCCTTGCCGTTTCAGAATACACGTCCGGAGCCTTGCTTGCTCCAATGGAAATTTCTTCCAATTCAACAGTTTTCATGGCTTTCAGACTGTCAGAACTTGCAACGGTAATCGTATCAGAAACCTTGGCTGAAGCTCCATGGTATATAATTGATAATACAGCAATTCTGATGGTTTGTTTGATTACTCTGAAAAGTGCATAGCTTTTCCCCGACCATTGCCTGAAGGTAATGAGTCTGTTTATTTTATAACTATTCTTTTTCATTTAATGAGAAAATTGTCGCAAAACTAACGATCATTCAAATACATGCAAGCATCCTTAGCTAATACAGGCTAAAAACCAATTATCGAAGAAACTGAAAGAAAAATCGAAAAGGGTTTGAGCTGTAAGTTATATGGCAATTTTTGTAATTAGCTCATATTAAGGATTATGTGATGTCAATAGGGAATCTCTATTAATAATAGATAAAATCGACGATAAAAACACCTAAAAATCTTTTAATCTTGTGATGCTTTATGTATTTTTGCTTAAACAAAATTAAAAACTAAAAACGCCATGACTCAAGTTCAATTCAATTCTGCTTTACTTGGTTTAAGTGATAAGCTCCATTATTATGCCTTGAGCCTGACATCTGACAGTGAAAGAGCCAATGACCTGTTACAGGAGACTTTCCTTAAAGCATTAACCTATCGTGATAAATTTGCACAGAATACCAATTTTAAGGCATGGATCTATACGATCATGAAAAATACCTTCATTAACGACTATCGTCGTAATGTTAAAACAAAAAATACATTCGAAGGTTCAACAAATGATTATTATGTGGCATCCACTAAGGACGCCGTGCATCCAGGACCTGATTCGGTATTTAGTTCACAGGAAATCAATAAGAGCATCCAGGCTCTTGAAGATGAATATCGCATTCCCTTTACAATGTTTCTTGAGGGATATAAGTATAAAGAAATTGCTGATGAGTTAAATCTGCCTTTGGGCACAGTAAAAAGCCGGATATTCTTCACTCGGAAGAAACTTGAAAAGACATTGATGGAATATGCTCCAAACTGATAGTTATACATAGCTCTACTCTTAGAGACCCATCACTGATTGGGTCTCTTTTTTTTGACATTTTTCGAAGTAAGAATTTTTGTTCTGCCGTGGTGGACTATTTTAACTTGGATTAATTTTTATTATTTTGATGGTAATTTTCGTCTATAATAGCCTTAATTTACATGGATCGGGATTATTTTAAAACCAAATTAAAAGGTTGAAATGAAAAAAGCAGTGGTGTTTCTTGCAGAAGGCTTTGAAGAGATCGAAGCAATTACAATCATCGATATAGTGCGAAGGGCAGGTATTTGCGTAACCGTATGTTATTTAGGAGAAACACCCACAGTCAGGGGCTCGCATTTGATATCCGTCAAAGCTGATAAATCATTTTTTGAAATTGATTTCGAGAACCAGGACATGATTATTTTGCCGGGAGGCATGCCTGGAGCCATGAATCTCAACATCCATAAGGGCTTGAAGACCGTTTTGGAACGGTTTAACAAAGAACAAAAGTATATTGGGGCAATTTGCGCAGCACCTTTGGTATTGGGAGTAAATGGAATTCTTAAAGGCAGGCAGGCAACTTGCTATCCAGGTTTT
This sequence comes from Bacteroidota bacterium, assembly GCA_023428545.1. Next base: position 10,500 of record JAEYXH010000015.1, read on the forward strand.
GAAAAGTATTTGGATGGTGCGGAAAATGTCAATGATGGTGTTGTTTTAGACGGTCATGTGCTCACCGGAAAGGGAGTTGCATATGCCATCGCCTTTTCCCTAAAGGTTGTGGAGATGCTTATTGGTAAGGAGATTGCAGATGATGTTTCGTTGAAAATTCTTAATAACTGAGTGCCTTTGTTGTCAGATATTATTTAATTGGCTGATTGTTTCTGTTGGATCTGTAGAATTGAAGACGAAACTTCCGGCGACCAATACATTTGCACCAGCTTCAAAAAGACTTTTGCCTGTTTCGAGATTGACTCCGCCATCTACTTCAATCAGGCATGATGGATTTTTTTGCTCGATCAGATTTTTTAATTGTCTGACTTTCTCATAAGTGCCTTCAATGAATTTCTGCCCTCCAAAACCCGGATTCACAGACATCAACAGTACCATATCAATTTCCGTGATTATATTTTCGAGAACCGAGACCGGTGTGTGTGGATTCAGACATACACTTGGTTTAGCGCCGGCTTGCCTTATTTGTTGGATAGTTCGATGTAAATGTGGGCATGTTTCATAATGGACAGTCAGGACATCGGCACCTGCATCTGCAAATTGCTGGATGAAATTCTCCGGATGGATAATCATTAAATGGACATCCAGGGGTTTTGTTGCGATTTTCTTGATATGCTCAATGATTGGGATTCCGAATGAAATATTGGGGACAAATACCCCGTCCATAACATCACAATGAATCCATCCGGCACTACTTTTATTAATCATCTCAATGTCGGTGCCAAGTTGGTTAAAATTGGCTGCCAGGATGGACGGGGCAATGATTCTTCTATCCATGCGCAAATTTTTGATGTGTCCGGGATTAATGTCCCAGATAACTTCTTAATAGTCTGTTTCTGTACTGGTTTTTAAGCTTTTTAATGGCTTTTTCCTTTATTTGTCGCACTCTTTCCCTTGTGAGACCAAATTCGTCACCAAATTCTTCAAGTCTATACGGCGGAAAACCATTTAGCCCGAAATAGTAACGAAGTATGTCAGCCTCACGTTCCCCAAGAGTTGCAAGTGATCTTTCAATCTCCTTGCGGAGAGAACCGGTGTTCAGTTCATCGTCAGGGCTGGGAGAATCATTATTCAAAAGGATGTCATAGAGATTGTTGCTTTCATCATCGCCTACGGGTGCATCCATTGACATATGCGTGTTTGAAATGGAAAGTGAGTCCTCGATTAACTCAGTGCTGGTATTCAGGATTTCTGCCATTTCCTCGTTGGTAGGCTCACGTTGGAACTCCTGTTCAAGCAAAGTAAAGGTCTTGTTTATTTTGCTAATCGAACCAATTTTATTAAGTGGGAGCCTGACAATGCGAGCCTGTTCAGCTAAAGCTTGAAGAATTGATTGTCGAATCCACCAAACGGCATAAGAAATGAATTTAAATCCCCTGGTTTCATCAAAACGTTCAGCTGCCTTAATCAGGCCCATATTCCCTTCATTAATTAAGTCAGGAAGGCTAAGTCCTTGATTTTGATACTGCTTTGCAACTGAAACTACAAATCTTAGATTGGCTTTTATTAAGGTTTCGAATGCCTGACGGTCGCCTCTTTTAATCCGTTTGGCCATTTCAACCTCATTCTCGGCCGACAATAATTCCACCTTGCCAATCTCGTGCAAATATTTATCGAGTGACAATGTGTCTCTATTAGTTACTTGTTTGGAAATTTTAAGTTGCCTCATCACCAGTTGTGTTGTGCAAATTGTTAGTGTTTTGTCGGATTTGCGAATTTAGCGAAAAAATTGAGATCCTTTGTGTAGAATATGGATAATTCAGCAGCGTTTTTTATTTTGTCAATAATTTGGTTTCTAATATTAAAGATCTTTTCCGACAAAAGGATTACATTGTAATTTATTTGTATTTGTTGTTAAAATGTTCTAATCCAGCTTTTAAATTTGGCAAATCTTTGCTGATTCGAAACTTTTTTGCTAATATTGCGCCCTCTAAGGCCAATTTGGCACTCCTCACAAATTTTTCCAGATTTATTCCAAATTACATTAAGTTATAATCATATTGAGTATGTACGATATTGAGGGACTCAACAAAAAGCTCCTTCCTGAACTGAGGGAGTTAGGTAAAGAGTTGAAAATAAAAAGAATAGAATCCTATAAGAAACAGGAGCTAATCTATAAGATCCTGGATGCACAGGCTATACATAATGTAGAGCAAAGTGATAAGGCAGAGGATTTAAAAGCAAAGCAGATAATTTTGAAGCGTGATAAAACTCCCAAATTAAGCAAGGTAGATCCGGCTGACCTTGGGGCTGAGACTCCTAAAAAGAAAGGTAAGCGCGGGAATGACTCGCCAGAGAATATCAAGTCGGTAGATAAAAAAGTTACCGATGCTAGTACGGAAGCCGAAAAAGAAGCAATTCCATCCTCATCTGACCGACCTGTTTCACGAAGAGATCAACTGCGCGCAATCATTCAGGAATTCACGCGTGAAAAGCCAAATGCAAATCTAAGCTCAGAGCTTAAAAAGCTGGAAGCTAAGGAGAATGAATTAAAGACAGCACCTGTTTCACAGGAGTCAAAAGAATCAGATTTGAATGATGGTACTAAAAATTCCTTAAATGGTCCTGATAGTTCCTCTACCAATCCTCCGGATAAGAATAAGGAAGAAAAAAAGCGTTTTGAGAAGCGTGAGTCCAATCAAGTCAATCAACAACAGGGTGGTCACCAGAGACGCCTGAAACAGCCTGACTGGCAAATTAAAAGGGATAACCCGCAGCGCGATAATCAACAGAAGCAGCATAAACCATTTGATAAAGTGGCCGAAAGGCCAATCGAAAGGCCAATCGAAAGGGCTAGCGACAGGAACATTGAAAAACCTGTGGATCGCCCAATCGAACGACCACAGGAGCGGCAAGTTGAAAAACAATTGCCAGTTGACAAAAACTTTGAATTTGAGGGAATAGTCACTAATGCAGGAGTTCTTGAAATCATGCCTGAAGGTTATGGGTTCATGCGCTCTGCTGATTTTAATTACCTGAATTCACCTGATGATATTTATGTATCCCAATCTCAGATAAAACTTTTTGGTTTGAAGACTGGCGATACCATTAAGGGGACAATACGCCCTCCCAAAGAAGGTGAAAAGTATTTTCCGTTAATCAAAGTTCATGAAATTAATGGAAGATCACCTGAATTCATCCGTGACAGAATTCCATTCGATCATCTGACACCGCTCTTCCCGAACGAGAAATTTGAATTGACAGGTAAAGGACACGATAATGCCTCCACAAGGATAGTGGATATGTTTGCACCAATTGGTAAGGGACAGCGTGGGCTTATCGTTGCACAGCCCAAGACTGGTAAAACTGTTCTGTTAAAGGAGATTGCCAATGCAATTTCAGCTAACCATCCTGAAGTTTACATGATTGTTTTGCTTATAGATGAACGTCCGGAAGAGGTTACTGATATGGCCAGAAGTGTAAATGCGGAAGTAATTTCCTCGACATTTGACGAACCAGCAGACAGGCATGTGCGTGTAGCTGGCATGGTTCTAGAGAAAGCAAAGCGTTTGGTGGAATGTGGACATGATGTGGTAATTTTGCTCGACTCAATAACCCGTCTCGCCAGGGCTTACAATACCGTGCAACCGGCATCCGGAAAAGTGCTTTCGGGCGGTGTGGATGCCAATGCCCTTCAGAAACCCAAACGATTCTTTGGTGCTGCCAGAAATATTGAAGACGGTGGATCACTTACCATTCTGGCGACTGCGTTGACAGAAACCGGGTCCAAAATGGATGAAGTCATTTTTGAAGAATTCAAGGGTACCGGTAACATGGAGTTGCAACTCGATCGGAAACTTTCGAATAAAAGGATTTTCCCGGCTGTTGATATTCCTGCATCGAGTACCCGCCGTGAGGATCTGCTCTTCCCAAAATATATTCTTGATAAAATGTGGATTCTTAGAAATTATCTGGGTGCTATGAATTCACTCGAGGCAATGGAGTTTATGAAAGACAGGCTGATGAAGACCCGATCCATCGAGGAATTCCTGATTTCCATGAATGCAGATTCTTAGAATTAGTATAATGTTCATCTATAGAGAGGCTATTCCGTAGGGTTAGCCTCTTTGCTTTTTGTGAAACTTGTGATGGCAATTTCATGATGGAAGAGAATTGTGTCTTTTCAAAGCAACAATAAAGTACTTATTTTTACTAATTATAAATTACAATCATAATCGTATTTTGCAATCCAGGGATGTCAAAAATATCAGAAAGCTGGTTATTTTTGTTGAGGATTAAATTATACGATTTTGGACTTTTTATATCATCTTCATAATACTCTGCTTGAAAGTCCTGGTCATTACCTGGAACGGCAGTTAATCAGTCGGATTGATTGGGAATATCCCTTGATTTGCATTAAAGGATTCAGGGGTGTTGGTAAAACAGCATTTATTCTTGATCATATTCGGAAAGAGTACGGAAACGAAAGGTCAGTATTATATCTTAACCTGAATAATTTCTATTTCACCAAAAGACGTCTGTTTTCATTTGCGGATGAATTCTCTAAAAGGGGAGGTCAGGTCCTGTTTCTGGACCAGATCAATAAATATCCTGAGTGGTCATCTGAGTTGCGAAAGTGTTTTGACGAAATTCCAGGGTTGAAAATTGTTTTTACCGCATCCCCAGTTTTGAGGGTCGCAGATGAGAATCCGGATTTGAATGGGATTGTCAGGCTTTATTACCTTGATGGGCTGTCATTCAGGGAATTTCTTAATTACAAGACTGGTTTGAATTTTCAATCATATTCGCTGGAAGAGATAATCAGTAACCATGTTTTAATTGCACAATCAGTGGTAGAACAGGTTAAGCCTCTGGCTTTTTTCTCTGATTACCTGAAGTACGGATACTACCCCTATTTCATGGATAACCAGAGTTTTTATGTCAACACGCTTCTTAAAAATATTAACCTTGCCCTGGAAATCGATATCCCTTACATTAATCAGGTTGAACTGAAGTATCTGTCAAAGCTTAGAAAGCTGCTGTATATCATATCTTCAGAAACCCCATTTTCGCCGAATGTTAGTAAATTAGCGTCTGCCATCGAAACTTCCAGAGCTACGGTGATGAACTATCTTAAATATTTGAGGAATGCCAGGCTAATACAGCTCTTGTATATGAATGGGGATCATGATGAGGTACGTAAGCCTGAGCGGGTATATATGCACAACACGAATCTTTTATATGCCATTATGCCTGAGAATACTGACTCTGAGAATTTGCGCCACACATTTTTTTATAATCAGGTGGGGAGTCGCTATGATATAAATAGCAGTAGTGTTGCAGATTTCACCATAGATCATCGGTATGATTTCCTTGTTGGGGGTCGAAAAACTGAGGCCAGCGGTAATGTATATGCTGCTGCCGATATGGTAGAGATCGGGGAAGGAAAGAAAATTCCCCTTTGGTTGATGGGATTCCTTTATTAATCTATTTATGACCTTATTTCTTAAACCAGAACAAATATTAAAATTATAACCAATCAGTTTGAATCATGTCAAAAGAGAAAAAATTCATTACTTGTGACGGTAACTATGCTGCAGCGCACATGAGTTACATGTTCAGTGAGGTGGCTTGTATTTATCCGATTACTCCCTCCTCAACCATGGCGGAGTATGTAGATGAATGGGCTGCCTATGGAAAAACCAATATGTTCGGTCGTCCAATACGTCTTGCAGAAATGCAGAGCGAAGGAGGAGCTTCCGGAGCCGTACACGGTGCTTTGCAATCAGGTTCACTTACTACAACTTATACTGCTTCACAGGGATTACTTCTGATGATTCCGAATATGTATAAGATTGCCGGTGAGCTTTTACCAACAGTCTTCCATGTCAGTGCCAGGGCTCTTGCTGGCCATGCCCTTTCAATTTTTGGTGACCACAGCGATGTATATGCTGCCCGTCAGACTGGATTTGCCCTGATTGCTGCCGGTTCAGTCCAGGAAGAAATGGATATCGCTGGTGTTGCTCATCTTGCAACCTTAAAATCAAGGGTCCCATTCCTTGCTTTCTTTGATGGATTCAGGACCTCACATGAATTGCAAAAGGTTGAATTGCTATCAACTGAACAAATGTTGCCACTTGTCGATATGAAGACCATTCAGGATTTCCGCGATAGGGCCCTTAATCCTGAACACCCTGTCACAAGAGGAACTGCTCAAAACCCGGATATCTTCTTCCAGGCGAAAGAGGCAAGTAACCGTTTCTATGATGCTGTGCCTGATATCGTTGAGCACTATATGAATGAAATGGCAAAAATTACCGGACGCCAGTATCATCCATTTACGTATTATGGTGCACCCGATGCCGAAAATATTATCATCGCAATGGGATCTGTGACTGAAACCATTCGCGAAACAATTGATTACCTGGTTAACCAAGGTAAAAAGGTTGGTCTGGTTTCGGTTCATCTGTTCCGTCCTTTCTCCAGTGATTATTTCTTTAGGGTATTTCCGAAGTCAGTGAAAAGGATCGCTGTTCTTGATAGAGCCAAGGAACCTGGTGCCGAAGGTGAGCCCTTATATCTCGATATTAAGTCGATTTTCTATGGTAAAGAGAATGCTCCCGTTATCGTTGGAGGAAGATATGGTCTTGGGTCAAAAGATACTACTCCTTCACAGATTCTGGCCGTCTACGAAAATCTTGAAATGCGTGAGTCAAAGAATGGTTTCACTATTGGAATCGTAGATGATGTAACATTTAAATCTTTACCTCTGAAGGAAGAAATTGACATCACCCCCAAGGGAACCTACCAGGCAAAATTTTATGGATTGGGTTCTGATGGTACAGTGGGTGCCAATAAAAACTCAATTAAAATTATTGGTGAGGAGACCGACAAATTCTGTCAGGGTTATTTCCAGTACGACTCCAAGAAATCAGGTGGTTTTACCTGTTCTCACCTTCGTTTTGGCGACAAGCCTATTCGTTCGACTTATTTGGTGACTACCCCTGATTTTGTTGCCTGTCACGTACCGGCATATATTAATCTATATGACGTTTTAAAAGGTCTCAAGAAGGGTGGCTCCTTCCTGCTGAATTCTATCTGGGATGTGGAAGAGACCAAAAAGAGGCTTCCCGACCATATGAAAAAGTATTTGGCTGAGAATAATATCAATTTCTATATTATTAATGGTACCAAACTTGGTGAAGACCTTGGTCTTGGAACAAGAACCAATACCATCATGCAGTCAGCCTTCTTCAAAATTACCAATGTGATCCCTTATGACCTTGCAGTAAAGGAAATGAAAAAGGCAGTCGTGAAGAGCTACGGCCTTAAGGGTGAACTGGTTGTTAATATGAACTTTGCAGCGATCGATGCTGGTGGCGAAAATGTCGTGAAGGTTGCTATTCCTTCTGAATGGAAAAATATAGTGGTCAATAATGACGAGGTCAGTGATGAATTACGTCCTAAATACATTTCAAAATTTGTTGACGTAATCAATGCGCAGAAAGGGGATGAACTGCCTGTTTCTATGTTTGTAGGTTACGAAGACGGAACGTTTGAGGCGGGTACTGCCGAATATGAAAAGAGGGGTATTGCGGTTAATGTCCCTACATGGCATGCCGATAACTGTATCCAATGTAACCAGTGTGCCTATGTTTGTCCACACGCAGCAATTCGTCCCTTCCTGTTGTCAGCCGATGAAGCGGCTAACGTTCCGGATGGAACTGATCTGAGGGAAGCAACACCCTCAAAAACCTTCCCTGGCCTTTCTTTCAGAATCCAAGTGAGTGTTCTTGATTGTACTGGTTGCGGAAACTGCGCTGATGTTTGTCCTTCAAAAGTGAAATCACTTGAAATGGTACCATTGGATACCCAGCACGACGAGATCGAAAGATGGGACTACATGGTGAAAAAAGTCAAAACCAAGGAGAATTTGCCCGACAAAATGCAAAATGTGAAGAATTCACAGTTTGCCCAGCCATTGTTTGAATTCTCAGGTGCCTGTGCCGGGTGTGGTGAGACTCCTCATGTGAAATTGGTTACCCAACTCTTTGGTGAACGTATGATGGTTGCCAATGCTACCGGTTGCTCTTCAATTTATGGTGGATCAGCTCCTGCAACTCCATATCGCAAGAATAACGATTCTGGCCGTGGTCCAGCTTGGGCGAACTCTCTCTTTGAAGATAATGCCGAATATGGTTTTGGTATGGCTGAAGGTGTCTCGGCACAGAGAGACCGGATTTCTATGGTTATGGAAAATGCCATTAATGAAGGTGTCCCTGCAGAAGTAGAGTCCGCATTCCAGAAATGGATCGAGACCAAATACGACGCAAAAACATCTGAGGCGGCATCGAATAATGTTATCGCAGTTCTTACAGGTAGAACCGAAGAATATGCCCAGGTCATTCTCTCACTGAAACAATATTTGATCAAGAAATCAATCTGGGTCTTCGGTGGCGACGGTTGGGCGTATGATATCGGGTTCGGTGGCCTTGACCATGTTTTGGCAAGTGGACAGGATATTAATGTCCTTGTTTTGGATACTGAGGTATACTCTAATACCGGTGGACAATCATCAAAGGCTACCCCAGTTGGCGCTGTTGCAAAATTTGCCGCTTCCGGCAAGAAGATCCGGAAAAAGGATTTAGGCACCATGTTGATGTCTTACGGATATATTTATGTTGCCCAGGTTGCAATGGGAGCTAATCAACTGCAATATCTTAAAGCAATTCGTGAGGCCGAAGAGTATCCCGGACCATCCATTGTCATTGCCTATTCTCCCTGTATTGCCCATGGACTGAGAAACAGTATGGGGCAGTCACAAGAGGAAATGAAAAGGGCTGTGGAAGCTGGTTACTGGTCACTTTACCGTTATGATCCAAGACTTGAAGAGCAGGGCAAGAACCCATTCCAGCTCGACTCTAAAGAACCTGATTGGTCGAAATTCCAGTCTTTCCTGAACGGTGAAGTACGATACACTTCCCTTAAGAAATCTTTCCCCGAAGAAGCAGCCATTTTGTTTGCTTCGGCCGAAGAAAACGCCAAATGGAGACATAATTACTACAAACGTATGGCTAACATGCAGTATGAGTAATGGAAACAATTTGCCTGAAGGGATCAACATGACATTAAAATAGATTGATCTTGAAGGTATTGGATGATTAAAGAGGCTGCCTGTTTTGGGTAGCCTCTTTTGTTGAATTATTAAGTCATATAAGCCGTATGATTATCAGGATTTGGTTCATGATCTTACTTTGTCTTCATCTATGGCTGGTGAATTCTAAGGTAAAAAAAAGGGCCGCTTCACCATGATGAAACAGCCTCCTTTGAAAGAATTTCCGTTTGAAGAATCTATAAATTCATTTCCCGAACACAAATACCACATGAATCCTTGTAAGTCTTATTTAAATGAAATTTTTACAAGAACTGGAAGATGATCCGAAGGATACCGGTTGTCCCAGGAATCAGTTAGTGCTGCATATTTGTGAACATTAACCATTTCATTGACAAAAATATAGTCAATTCGGTTATTCAGTGGATGGTCCCTTCTAAATGAATTAAACGTGCCCACAGGACCATAGGCGGGATGTTTGGATACCTCATAAGAATCACGCATTTCCCTCTTCATTAACTGTACAGGGACAGTTTCTGGAGTTAGGTTAAAGTCACCGGTTAGTATCACTGGAAGTTCATTCCCTCCTAAAACTTCCTTTATTTTTTTCTGGATAAGGATGGCCGAATTTGCCCTGGCGGAATCACCGACGTGGTCGAAGTGTGTATTGAAGAAATAGAAGGATTTTCCATCTGATTTAGAAATGAATTTTCCCCATGTGCAGATTCTGTTCAGTGCGGCGTCCCAGCCTTTGGATGGTTTCTCCGGTGTTTCTGACAGCCAGAATTGCCCATGGCTGATCAGGTCAAATTTATCTGAATTATAAAATATGGGAGAGAATTCACCACTGGTTTTTCCGTCATCCCTGCCGGTGCCCAACCACTTATGTGAAGGCATCCTGGTGGCAACGTCTTCTATTTGTCCAGCAAGTGCTTCTTGTAAACCAAAAATGTCGGCATCGTGGAATTTGAGCAAACCTGTTACCATCTCGATCCTGTTTGGCCAGGCATTAACCCCATCATTTGGAGTGTTATAACGTATGTTATAAGAAACGATGTTCATTTGTTGTGCTGTTGCTTGGGTGATGGCAAAGGCAAAAATAATCAAAATCAGTTTTTTCATTGTTTGTTGTTTAATATGAAACCAAAGAATAAGTGCTTAATATTCAAAATTCAAGATTGCCTGAATATTCAACTGTTAACGGTGGTGCTTTGATAAGCAAACATGATAAATCCTTTCAGATGAACCAGTATTATTGGTTGCAGAAATCGAATGACTCATAGTCACAAATATCTGCATCACCTGAAACAATGGTATGGATTTTTGTTTTTTCACTGTTTAGTACAAAACGATGGGCAAATTCAATGATAACATCGAAATATTTCGTCATGGGCGTTCCAGCTAGTTCATGGCGGCCTCCACAGGTAGTGTGCAGCCAATATGGTATCCCTAATTGTTCGAGTTTTCGGCTGATAGGAAACGAACCATGCAAAATGAGATGTCCCGCCTGGGTTGAGTCGCAATAATGATGTGAGGCTGTACCGTAGGGAACCAGATTGTCACAAGTACCGTGAAAAAACAGGGTAGGGATAGCCGATTCATCATAAACCTTCTCTAAGTCAGGAATGGCTCCTGCCATGGAAATCATACCTGCATAGGATACCGGACCCGAATCGAGGCCAAAGCAATTTGGAGGAGAAAAGCCTGTGTTCAAGATGGCTTCTGCACCTGCACTGCTTCCGGCAAGAATGATCTTTTGAGGATTAATACCCAGGCTTTCTCTGTTTTCAATCAGGAAAAAGGTAGCATCCTGGACATCCTCAACAGCTGACTGAAAGGTATTCAATTTTTCGATAGCGGGACAATCACATCCAAACAGGCCAGGTTGGTCTTTTCTGGTCAGACGGTAACTCATTGAGGCGGAAACATATCCAAAAGATGCAAGATTTCGGCAAAACTGGACAGTCCCTGGATCATCCCTGCGACCACCACTAAATCCTCCTCCGTGTACAAATAAAATCAAAGGTCGCTCGATTTCATTGTCCAGCCATGGAAGATAAACATCAATATTTAGGTTTTCCCCATTTTTGGTAACATAGGTGAATGTCTGGACTTCTACGGAGTCAGTAATGACTTCAATATATCTTTCCTGGGCAAATGATGAAAAACTTAGGAAGGCGATACATACTGCAAGAATTCCTTTTATCAGATTAAATCGCATAGAATTATATGATTGGTATTTTCGCAACTAAAGTAAAAAAAAAAGATGGAACCTAATCCCAGATTCCATCTTCCATAGTCCCAATTTACTTTGCATTTAACCCTAACAAAAGGAGGTGTCTTCTTGTAAAATAACTGCTTACATATTTGAAGACGTTAACCATAAAACAAAAATTAATCCCAAAAGTGATATGTGTTGAAATATAGGTATTTGCGGTTTTTGATATTGACGGAACGCGCCCATTTTGGCAAAATAATTCCCAAAATGGGACTCAAATGAATTGTTTACGAATATGGGGTATCTCGTTGTATCGTCACCAATAAATGCACTTAACAGATTCATTTATGAAAGGTCATATTATTTTCCTTTATCATTTTTTATGCTGCCACTGTCAGTAAACATCCAATCTGCCAGAGGTTTCAACCATTTCCCTGATTTTTTGGTTCCACTCCTTATGCTTTAGCAGTGATTCCATTGTTACATGCATCCTGTATCTCCAGTAATGATTCGGATTTGAGGGTAAATTTATCCGTTCTGAATTGGCATCAGGAGTCCTTAACTGATCAGACATACCAAACAAATCCTGAATTGGGAATACAGCCCACATTGAAGGTGAAAACAGATGTTGATTGATTATTTGTTCAACAATATTGGGTTCACAGCCGATAGGGGCGTTGCCACTGTTACCAAGTATCTGATTGAAAAACTTCTGGGATATATCCCTGTTTTCTTCCCACCAGCCACGAATTGTCGATGTATCATGTGATGAAGGAGTGGCGACCGACAGGTAAGGATAGGTTCCGGTATTTCCAAATTCAAATGCAGGATTTTTAGGCATCCTTTGGATTTCAAGACTTAGTATACCCAGTTTATTCATGATTTCAGGTACACAAGAAGGTACCATTCCTAAGTCTTCACCACAAAGAAGCATATCTGTAGCATTTTTTATCACGGGAAGCTTGGTCAAGGCTTTTTGGCTCCAGAAATTCTCGTTTCTTCTATAAAAATAATCAATGTAAATATCATGTATTATCGAGCGGAACTGTGGTTCAAGTTCCTGAAAAGACCGGGTGGCATGGACTCCGTTTCTGGGGAAGTAGCCGGTTGGGCCATAAGATGACCGAATAAAGATGATTTCTGATACCAAAGAGAAAAGTCCTCGTTTGAGAAAAAGCATCCGGCTGCTTTCTTCATTCGATGTGTCAGGTCCGGGAGTAAGGTATTCCTCAATCTTTCGTTGCGAGTCAAAATCGGGTTTTAGTTTATATTTTCCAGGTGAATACTCATCCAAGAATTGTTTCTTCACCTGGTCTGTCAGGTTGTCAAACATTTCCTTCAGAAAATATTCCCTGATGTATGGCTCACACATCCGTTCTTCATCGAAATATAGTCCACGTTCATGAAGTTCGGAGGAGGTATATGGTATGCTGGGGTTGAAATAACCCATTAAGCCTTCAACTTGTGATTCGGGAATTTCCCAGATTCTGAAAAAACCAAGGATATGATCGATTCTGAAAGCATCAAAATAGGAGGCCATTTGTTTAAGGCGTTGTTGCCACCAATTATAATTGTCCTTGGCCATCCTTTCCCAATTATAGGTAGGGAAACGCCAGTTCTGTCCATTTGCTGAGAAATCATCCGGAGGTGCTCCGGCCTGGCAATCCATATTAAACAAATCGGGGTTGATCCAGGCATCCACACTGTTCCGATATATGCCTATCGGAATATCTCCTTTCAGCACAATTCCTTTTGCCCGTGCGTAGTTGGCTGCTTCAAGAAGCTGCTTGTGTGCATGGTATTGAATAAAATAATGAACAGCAATGTCGTCAAAATGCCTTGTATCTTTTCGGGTAATGATCCGGATAAGCTCATCATTAGGTTGACTGAATTCCCCCCATCTTTTAAAATCAGCTGTATTAAAAAGGTCTCTCAAATAGCTGAATGCGGCATACGGTTCAAGCCAGAACTGGTTTGTCTCAAAAAAAGACACAAAATCGGGATCCTCCCAAAGTTCTTGTTTCTTAAGATCATAAATTAATTTAAAAAATCTTGATTTGTAAGCCATTACGGCTTCGTAATCAATTTTATCCAATGAATCAAGATAGGAACCCTGTGCTTCAATTACCTTTGAAGTAATATCCGAATTCAGATGACCAATAAGGGTAAGATTGATATAGATTGGATGCAGGGCATAAACTGAAATTGCAGCGTAAGGGTATGAGTCATGCCATGTGTGGGTTGCAACTGTATCATTTACCGGAAGGATCTGTATCATTTTTAGACCAGTCAGCACAGCCCAATCCACCAGAAGCTTTATGTCAGTGAATTCACCAACGCCTGAACCATTCTCCCTGCGCAGTGCAAATACCGGAATTGCTACACCAGCACCTTTCCATGGGTAACGGGGGAAGTCAAATTTCTCATTGTTAACCTCTATAACGTCGGGAGTCGAGCCTTCAGGAAGATATAAGACCCTTTCCTCCGATTTTTCCCAAAACTCGGTATTTCCCAACTCATCTTTCACAAGGTATTTATAGTACACAGGGAAATCAGAAGGTGTTACAGTCACTTCACCGTTCCAACAAGGGAATTCCTGATTGTCAAGATCGATTGCACGGTCGTCATACCATGTTCCCATGGTTCGGGCGTTTCCGGAAACGGATATCCGGTGACCGGGTTTCAATCTGATGACCGAAGGTTTGAAACGAAGAATTATAGGAAGGTTTTTAGAAACACGTGTTGATTTCCTGGGATAGCCGGGAGTCTGTGATTTGAAGATTGCACGAGAGAAAGCAGATGAGAAAAGGGCGTAATCTGAATCTGACATACTCCTCCAATAATCGATGCATAACTTGGCTTTGCATTTAATGTATGACTCATGGAAAATCCTGTCGGGCCCCCATTCTTCAATAATATTGGTGCTGTTGTCTTCCCTGATAAAATAACGGTACGAAAATATTTCTCCAGGTTCAACATCCATCGTGAATATCCAAATTCCTGCATCAGGATCGGTCATCAGCATTTTTGCAGCACTATCCCTGTTCCCTTCACCAAGTGCCTTGTGGGAGCCAGAAATCATTAATTGTTGACCGAAATAGGTCCGATACTCAATCTGAAATTGTACCTGCATTTCCATTCATTTTTCAGGCATTGAAATTATAAATATTTCCTTGGTATGAAGATTATTAGAAGGAAAATTCGAAATGACGGTCAGGCACTTCTCTGACTGATGCCATTTGTAATACGGAAACGAAAAACAGGGCATTCCAAATGTCTGAAACGCCCTGTTAATTATTGATATAACAAATAGTATTAATCCTATGATTCTAAACTTTTTCAGATTAAAAGACTGTTTCGTGTAATTTTCATTTTTAATTTAGAACCTGTCGCGGGGCTGATACTTTGTGTGTAATAACTTATGGGATACTTCTCCCAATGGCTGTTTAAGGAAATCCCTATAAAGTTTAGCCACTTCGGGATTCTCATGTGATTTTCGTATGGGCATGCCTGCGTCTTCTGCATAAATGGCTTCGGCTCGTTTTCTTCTTATTTCAGGACTTGTTGGAATGGGTTGCCCTCCACCTCCAAGGCAACCTCCCGGACATGCCATGATTTCAATAAAATGATAAGCTGAAGTTCCGTCTTTTACCGCGTCCATGAGCGTTTTTGCATTTACGAGACCATGTGCAACTGCACACTTAAGTTCAACTCCATCAAGAAAGGCCCATTCAGGTTTTGGATTCTCAATTTTTATTGTTGCTTCTCTAATACCCTCCATTCCCCTGACAGGAGTAATGTCGAGATTTTTAAATGGTACTTCACGGCCTGTGACAAGTTCGTAGGCAGTTCTTAAGGCAGCTTCCATAACACCGCCGGTGGCACCAAAAATTACACCTGCACCAGTTGACTCTCCCATTAACCTGTCAAATTTTGACTCTTCGAGAGATTTGAAATCTATGCCAGCCTGCTTTATCATTATGGCAAGCTCACGTGTAGTCAGGACATAATCCACGTCTCTGTATCCACTATCGAACATTTCAGGTCTGCTTGCTTCAAACTTTTTGGCAGTACAAGGCATTATTGAAACGGAAACAATGCTGTCGGGATCGAGGTTTCTGGCTTTTGCATAGTATGTTTTTACAAGGGCACCAAACATTTGCTGGGGTGATTTACATGTCGACAGGTTTTCCAGGTATTCGGGATACATATGTTCTATATATTTTATCCATCCGGGAGAACAACTGGTCGCCATTGGTAATTTGACATCCGTATCTTTATCGACCAATACTTTTTTAAGTCGTGTCAATAATTCGGTGCCTTCCTCCATAATGGTAAGGTCGGCAGAGAAGTCGGTATCCAATATTGAATCGAATCCCAAACGTTTTAAGGCAGAGACCATTTTCCCTGTAGTTCTGCTGCCGGGTTCAAACCCTAGTTCTTCGCCCAAACCAATTCTCACAGCCGGTGCAGTTTGAACTACCACATGTTTTCCTGGTTGTGCGATTGCTTCCCAAACTTCCTCAATGTAGTTTTTCTCTACCAAAGCGCCGGTAGGGCAGTGGTTAACACATTGACCGCAGTTGGTGCAAACCACTGAATTCATTGATTTATCCATGAATGTGGAAATTTTCATCTCATCCCCTTTGTGAGCTACGGTTAGAGCATTCACACCCTGAAGTTCGGCACAGGTACGCACGCAACGCTGGCAACGGATGCATTTGCTGTCATCTTTGATAATGGAGGGCGAGTACATATCGATGGTATAGGTTTTATAGGGTACCAGTTCGATAAACTCCTGAGTCATGATTTTGAATTCAGAAGCCAACTCCTGCAATTCACAACTGCCATTACGGTAGCATTTGGTGCAATCGGAATTATGCTCTGAAAGAAGAAGTTCAATGATGTGTTTGCGGGAATTTCTGACCTTCAAACTATTGGTGAATATTTCCATTCCTTCTTCACACGGAGTGGCACAGGCTGCGGAAAGACGTTTTTGTCCTGCAACCTCCACGACGCAAACTCTGCAATTGCCTGCAACGCAAAGGTCTTTATGGTAACAGAGTGTAGGAATAATGAAACCATTGTCTTTGGCAGCATCCAGGATTGTTATTCCAGGTTCGACCTGAGCCGCATAACCATTAATATATATATTCATTTTTTTTGTCGACATAATGGATAGATTTAGTTGATTAATAAATCATTTCTTCCCTGAAGTTTTCAACGATTGAAGAGAATGAATTTGCGACTGACTGACCCAGTCCGCATTTCGCGGTGTATTGCATAGTTTCAGTTAGGCGCAGTAATTTGTCGAGATAGTTTGCGGTTTTCTCTCCCCTTTTAACCGCTTTTATGCCAATCAATAACTGCTGACATCCAACACGGCAAGGGGTACATTGACCACATGACTCTTCTCTGAAAAACTCAAGATAGTTGTCGAGTACGTTGTACATTGACCTTGAACTGTTGAACAACATCATGGATCCTCCTGTAGGAAGTGAAATTCCAGTTAATTTTCCCTGGTATCCAATCGCTGTATCAGAGAATTTTTTCCTTGGAACCAGAAATCCTGAAGCGCCTCCAACTTGAACTGCCTTAGTATCACCATCTCCAAATTCATGTACAAAATCCTGAAGGGACATACCAAGCTCAAGTTCATAGATGCCTGGTTTAGGCGTGTCACCCGAAACGGAGAAGAGCTTGGTGCCTCTGGAGTATTGAACTCCAAGATCGTAGAATTTTTTAGCCCCATATTTAAAGATTGTATAGGTATGGGCCAGGGTTTCAACGTTATTGATGACAGTTGGTTTTCCCATATAACCATAGGTTGTGGGGTAGGGAGGCTTATTTCTTGGTTCTCCTCTTTTTCCCTCCATTGATTCGAACAGCGCTGTTTCCTCACCACATATATAGGCTCCGCTGCCCATGAAAATTTTAATCGAGAAATCGAGTTTTATTTCCTTGCAGTAGTATTCGAATTCATCAATCACCTTCTCCAATTCATCTCTCAGGAACCAATATTCGTTCCTTAAATAAATGAATCCTTCCTTTGCCCCGATAACATGTGCACACGCCACCATTGCGGTCAGCACTTTGTATGGAACCCTTTGAAGAATCTCCCTGTCTTTGAAAGTTCCAGGTTCACCTTCATCGGCATTACATATTACATATTTTTTATCTGATTTGGATTCAGATGCCACCTTCCATTTCAGACCGGTTGGAAACCCTGCACCACCTCTTCCTTTCAATTCTGAACTGATCAGTTCATTGATAAGGTCCTGAGGCGATTGTTTCAGGATTTTTCCAAGAATTTCTTCCCAGTCGTTCTCATTTTTGAAGATGAAATCTGCCCTTTTAAGTTGATAGGTTGTTGCCATTATTGTCAGGGTTTAGGTTATTTACTCATGTATTCGGTTAATATTTCCCTGACTTTTTCCGGCGTCAGGTCGGTATAGATATCATGGTTGATTAGCATTGCCGGTGCTTTATGGCATAGTCCGAGACAGTTGGTTTCAAGAAGCGAAAAACGACCGTCTGCAGAGGTTTCACCAACCTTTATTTTAAGCATGTCCTGAATGGCAAACAGTACCTGGTTTTTTCCCTTCATGGCACAAGTGATGGTTTTGCACATTCTAATGATAAACTTTCCCATTTTTTTCACTTCGAGGAAGGAATAAAAGGTTGCCGTTCCATAGACTTCAGCTGCCGGAAGATCCATTTCCCTGGCAATTTCAACCATGGAATACTCTGACAGAAAATTCTCCTGTTCGACGACGCCCTGCATGACTGGCAAAAGACTTTCTCTTCTTCTGCCATGCTTGTCGGCCAAATCTTTGATCAGTGTTTGTATTGGACTCATAAAGGTCTGTTTTAAAGTTATTAGGTTACTGGTTTATTTGGATGAATTTGATTTTTGTTAAATCATTAATATATATCAATTATTAAATTGATTTTACTCTTTAAAATTACGTGAATGAGTTGGTAATTGCCATGAATTTTGATCATTATTAATCTGTTTTACAGCATATTTATGAATGATTTATAATTAATTTCTAAAGTTGTTCGTGTAATGGATGATAATTGTCACTATTGACGTTTCCCGAAGGATAACGAAGTGAAAGTTATTTAATTAACAATTATTTAAGAATAAACCTATTTAAAAACGCAACCATTTAGTGCCTTTTTATGTCTAATTAAATAGCCATGATTTTTTATCCTTTGCCATGAAAACATATTTCTATTTACTGTTAGTCCTTATTTTAGTGTACTCCCCTTTGATGACAAATGCTCAGCGCTTTAGTGTATCGGGGAAAGTCACCGATGAGTTGACTCATATGCCTGTTGCACAGGTGAATGTGGTTGATGTCCGATCTTCAATCGGAACCATAACCAATGAAGATGGTAGCTTTTTCCTAATGTTGAACAAAGGCCCGGTTGAAATGCAGTTTGGCGGTATCTCACATCAACCCGTGAAAGTATCTTTTGAGTTAAGACAGGATACCATTATCGAGACCAGGTTAACTTTATCAGTTGAGGAAAGAGCGCGAAGACTTAAAAAAGAGGGTCTCAAAACTGCTCCAGTAAGTGTTGTTTCACCGCCTCCATCTATTGAAAAACAATAATTTTCAATCTTTCCAGTATACTTCTTAGCTTATTATATAGAGTTTGAACGGTCTATAAATCTGCGACGATTTGAAACTGGGTCGATCGATGGTAAATGTGTCCATTTCGAGACTTGGCTAGTCTTTCCATTGCTAAAAAGAGTTAACTTGCAGCACTTTTCACTGCATTAGAATCGCTGACCTTTAGGGATCAGAGGTAAGTGTTAACTCTGATTCAAGGTGTTGCCATTCCAGAAAAGGTGTATATATGTTGAGCATCCGGATGGGAAGAGTTTTGGTTTTTATTATTTGTATGTTAATGGGTGGCTTTGCAATTGCGCAAAGTTATACCATCAGTGGATATGTGACTGAGACTGGTTCCGGTGAACGGCTTGTTCAGGCAAATGTCTTTGAAAAAGGTAGCCTGAAAGGTACAACAACCAACGCATTTGGATATTATAGCTTTCGTCTTCCAACTGGCCAATATAACCTGAGCTATTCCTATGTAGGTTATAATTCACTTTTACTTCCTGTTATGCTTAAAGGTGACACGGTGATCAATATTGAGCTTATTGGAATGCAAGAACTTGATGAGATACGTGTAACTGCCACTGATCCGGAAGCAGAAAGGTACCGTTTACTGATCAGCCAACTAAATGTTCCGGTGGAGAAAATCAAATCATTGCCAGCATTCCTGGGAGAGGCAGATGTTTACAAGACATTAAAACTTTTACCCGGAGTCCAGAGTGGAAATGAGGGCCAGAGTGGCCTTTATATTCGTGGGGGAGGGCCAGACCAAAACCTTATTCTTCTGGATGGTATTCCTGTTTATAATGCCGAGCATCTCTTTGGAATTTTTTCGGTCTTCAATCCCGACATGATAAAGAATATCGAGTTGTACAAAGGTGGATTTCCTGCACGTTATGGTGGACGGCTCTCCTCTGTTGTGGATATTACCTCAAAAGATGGTAACCTGCACGAGTGGAAAGGAAGCTTTACTGTTGGTATGATTGCATCCAAAATTAATTTGGAAGGTCCAATAATTAAGGGAAAAACTTCGGTGAATTTTTCAGCAAGAAGGTCTTATATTGATCTCTTTTCAAAACCTGTGGCAAAAAAATTATTTGATGAAAATAATTTTGCAGAGTACTATTTCTATGATGTTAACCTAAAAGTTAGTCATATCTTTTCAGATCGTAGTCGACTATTCTTTAGCAGTTATTACGGATATGACGATGTAAGCACAAGCATTTATGACAGTTACCTGCAATCTTCAAACCGATGGAGAGAAAGAAATGTTTTTGGTCTTGAATGGGACAACCTGGTTACGTCACTTCGTTGGAATTATGTGATATCCCAAAGGCTGTTTGCCAACTTTACACTTTTTTCGACGAGTTATAACTTTGCCGCCAATCATCGGTATACAAAAGAATCTGAAGAAGCAGGGTATTTTGATGACTTTGAAATCTTTTACGGGTCACGTATCGCGGATAAGGGGATTAGGTTTGATCTGGAGCATTTTATTGTGCCCGGATTTACTATGCGTTATGGCTATCATTTCACGGACCAGGGGTTCCAATATGCTTTTTCGGACCAAAAACAGACATACAACAGGTCTAATCTCAGAAGTTTTATCGGTGGGCAATTTGATATGGGAAAGCCTTGGTTGCATGAGTTTTATGGTGAAGGTGACCTGAAACTGGCAGACCGATTACATATAAATGCCGGATTGCATGCTTCATTCTATATGACTGATGAAAAGAATTTCAGCAGCTTGCAACCCAGAACCTCGGTAATCTACCAAATTTCTGACAGGATTTCAGTTAATGGGGCGTATACTAAAATGACTCAGTATATTAATCTTTTAAGCAGCTCAACATTTTCGATGCCAAGTGATTTATGGCTTCCGTCAACTGCAAAAATCCCACCTCCACAGTCGAATCAATTCTCTATAGGTGGTAGGATGGATTTGGGTAATG
Organism: Bacteroidota bacterium; assembly: GCA_023428545.1. Next base: position 31,410 of record JAEYXH010000015.1, read on the forward strand.
GCATTTCGATGAATGTCGATGCTTTTCGGAAGGACATGAAGGGATTGATTGAATATAAAGAGGGTGTCAATTTTTTTGAGAATAAGAAGGACTGGGAAGATAAGGTCGAAACCGGCTTGGGATATTCCGAAGGGTTTGAATGGCTGTTAAGAAGGGACAAAGGGAAGACCACCGGCTGGATTGGGTATACCCTTTCATGGACAAGGCGAAAATTTGATAACCTTAATGATGGAAGGTATTTTTATGCCAAGTATGATCGACGCCATGATATCAGCGTAACGCTGACTCACCAACTAAAACCCAATATTGATGCAGGACTTACCTGGGTCTTTGGCAGCGGAAGCGCCGCAACCTTACCTACACAACAAATCAGGCTTGAAGGCTTGCCAACGGGGATTGGGCAAACTCATGTCCTCGGCTATTACAGCGAACGCAATAACTACAGGTTGCCCAATTACCATCGACTTGATGTTGGGGTAAATTTTACTAAACAGAGGGAGAAAAGTACCCGAATTTGGAGAGTCGGCTTCATCAATGCATATAATCAGCATAATCCGTTTTATCTCTATGTAGGTTGGGAAGTGAATCGACCCGTTATTAAGCAGGTCAGCATTTTCCCTGTTCTGCCATCGGTTTCCTATACTGTAAACTTTTAAAGATGAAAGAAATCAGGTATTTAGGAGTTATTGTTGCTTTCATGTTTCTCTTATACGGATGTAAGGAGATACTTGACTATGATGAGGATTCGGTAACTGAGACACTTGTTGTTTCTGGTATTCTAACTCCGGAAAAGGCAGTGGATATTCGGCTTTCCAAATCAATCAACCGTTTCGATACACTTGGATTCAGACAAGTGACGGATAAAGGAATTTCATTTTATAGTAATGATACCTATTTGGGTGAACTGACACATCTTGGAAAAGGCAGGTATTATAGTGACCAGTTTGAGATTTTGGAAGGCAAGAATTATTCAATAAGAATCATGGATGGTCCACTGGAAACCGCTTCGGCAGAAACTTTGGTGCCCCATCCCGTAAAGATTACTGGATTAGATACAACTCTGCGTTTTGTTCAAGGCGAAAGAAGGGTCATTGTTAAAGTACATTTTATTGAACCAGGAAGCTCTGAAAATTATTATAGGCTCGAATTGGTAGACGAAATCTTTGTTCCATACCTTGCTGCCAATAAGGAAGTTCGGATTAGGATTATAAAAATTCCTGCTAGAGTATATTCTGATGATAACTGGCTGATCAGAGGAATGGGCTTTTATTCAGCTGCCGATAAATTTCATGACTGGGCAGGAAATCAGTTTAATATATTTAGCGACAGGTATATACAGGGAGAGACGATGAGCCTGGAACTGGAAATGGATTATTTTAGAACCGATAGTGTATTAGGAGTCAATCGTAAAATTTATCTGCAATCCATTTCAAAGGACTATTTCTATTATCTGCGAAGTGTTATGCAGCAAAGCCAAACGGCATCCAATCCATTTAATGAGCCTGTTCAAATTTACAGCAATATTAAGAATGGGGCTGGAATATTGGGTGGATATAGTTTATCTGTCGACTCGATTGTCTTCATAAACTATTCCCTGATTGATTCCCTGTTTCCCGGAATTGAACTGCCAGGTTCATTGAATCCCGGTGATTATTTTCCCTCTGCTTTTATCGGGGACAGGAATCTGTAGAATATCGGAAAGCGTTGGAGCCAGATCGATTGCTTCGAATGGTTCACTGATAAGGGTTTGTTTGACCCTTCCTCCATAAAATACTGCAGGAATATGAATCTGGTCTGTGTAGTTGACTTTACTGTACTTGTAAGTTGGAATCCAGCCTTCGTTCAAAATATACAAGATGTCTCCTGATCGGTTTATCATGTATGTTTTATATAAGCCTGTCAACGAACCATTGTCTGATCCACCCTGTTCGAGAATATGGGCCGGGAGGGCAACTTTCACCGCTTCAAACTGGGTTATGAAGTCGGCAATCAGATTACGGATTTCAACCAGGTTAATTTGCTTTTCTTTAAGCAGTTTGTGATCAAGGTATATTTGATGACCCGAAATGTTTTCAATCCACTTCTCCTCACCATAGGTGATATTTAGCAGGGAATTGAGAAGGGCTAATGCACTTTCTGGCTGGAACTCACCTGCAGGCATATTAAATTCCTGTTTCAAGTACCCGGCAGGGTACGATGCCGATGTGTTAGCTGTCAGATAAAACATGACATTGTCGCTGCCATATTTATTTTCGGCAAAAGTGATTAATTCAGCAATTTCCTGATCAAGTCGTAAATATAAGTCTTGCATCTCGATGGAAGCCGGTCCGAAACTTCCATGTTCATAATCCATAGAGGAGAAAAATATTGTAACGAGATCAGGGATTTCATCCTCGCCTACGGGTTCATTATTGAGAAGGGTTGTGGCAAACTCTCTTACGATAGTGTTGGCAAAGGGCGTTGTTTTTATCGGCTGAAAAGAGCCGGCAGCTTTGACCAGTTTATTCATGGAATGTGGGAAAATGTTACTTTTTTCTCCATAGCCCACTTCAAGATAATAGTTATCAGGAAGGCTTTCGGTATACTGGTTTTCAGGAAGCAATGTTACCCAATTTCGTCCCGAATATTTTTCACCCTGACTCACCATGTTGTAATCTCTCGCCCATTCAGGAAAAGTGCTGACGTAAAATGATCCTGAGACCATTCGACCCGACTCTGTGTCAAACCACCAGGCAGCGTCCCCGGAATGCCCTGCTGCGAAAATTGCAGACTCTGGATTCATGGCAATACTATAAACTCTCGATTTATTCATTGAAAAGAGTTTCAGATTGTCACCTACCGTGTTTGCCATTAGCTTGTGAGGAGAGACATTACCTCTTTTTGAATCAGCGCCAACAGTAAAATAGTAGTCATCAGTCACGCAATGGGTCACTTTTGACCTTAATCTGTCGTACCATGTAACATCAACAATGCCGTGGACGGATGGGGGTACACCGGTAAACAGGGTAGCCGTACCTGAAGCATAATTTTGGACATGTTGGGTAATTTTCATGTTGCTTACCACTGCTCCCTTAGTGTAGATTTTTCTGAAACCGTTTGGTCCGAATTTGTCCCAGAAGCGGTCAACATAATCGGGTCGCATGTTTTCGACAACGATTCCGATAACCACCTTCGGCGGTTCGTATTGTCTGTAATTCTGTGCAACTGCCTCTTTTTTGGCAATCAAGAATAAGAACAAGTATATAAATAAAAGTGCTCGGATCATTTCAAATTTTTTAAGTGGTTAAAAATAAAAACTATTTGGAAGCATGCATACATTAAAATGTGCTGCCATGAGTAAAAGGTATTCAGAATAATTAGGCTTACATCATGAGATATGTAATAATTAATTCTGAAAATGGCCAGGAACAGCGGGTTGATATAAAAGTGGAACCCTCAAGTTACTAAGCCAACTCTTTGCAACATTGTTCTTAATCAATTAAGACAACTTTTATTGAAGGAATTTAGTGATCTAATGGTTGCGTTGAAATGTCAAGAAGAAGGATTTTTATACTTTTCACCCGGACTGTAATGTAATACATCAACATTTTGTATGGTAACAAGTCCACCCCGTTTGGAAATATTCAACATGTCGTTGAGAATAGGTATGAATTGATCCAGATTTTCACGATAGTCCACGATTTCAATGGTCACAGGCAAGTCAGAAGAAAGCGCAAATATCTTCATGGTGTGAATTGAGTGACTGGCACCAAATGAAATAATGCCTTTGCAAACAGTAGCCCCAGCCAGTCCTGATTTTCTTGCAGCGAAAACAATTTCTTCATATAGTGGACGGCCATTTATTTTGTCAGATTCTCCAAGGAAAATCTTTAAAATGCATGCTTCACCATTTAGTTTCGATGGATCCATGGTTTTAAAGTATAAATAATTTAATTGGAATAAGGTAATGATAATTTGCAGGGCAACAAATGCCTTTAGTAAGGATTTATATTCGCTGTAAACTAAAAAACAGATCTCGCCAGTATTAATCCGACGTATACCGAAAGAAGTCCCAGGAGAACAGACCCCCCGGTATATGACAACAATTGAATAATTGAGTTGTCTTTCAGCAGATTCAAGGTGTCTGCCGAAAAGGTAGAAAAGGTAGTGAATCCTCCGCATAATCCAACAGCAAGAAAGAGTCTCCATTCAGGTCCAAGAATATTACCTCTTTCAGCGAGGCCATAAACGATTCCAATGATGAGACTTCCTGCAATGTTAACAAGGAAAGTTCCCAGGGGGAAAGTACTTCCCATCAGTTTTTCAACCTGCACTTGTACAAGGTATCTCATGGCTGTTCCAATAAAACCTCCGGTTCCGACGATAAGTATATTCCGAAGCATAGGAAATTTTCTTAATTTCCGGCAATTTACGTAAAATTGGGTTGCCTGAATGCCTGTTTACTAACTTTCAGGGACTCACGAAATTTACAGATGGTTATGAAAGTTACGATCTTCCATATTTTATTCTTCCTTTCACTGGTTTTTACGGTTTTTGGCCAATCCGCTAACGAATACTCATTTGATCAAAATGGCTCTCTGAAGGGAGCGGCAATTGGAGTAATGGTATCGGATGTAAATAATGGTGCCACATTATTTACATTGAATAGTGATTTGCTATTGGCTCCTGCTTCCACATTGAAACTGGTTATATCTGCGGTTGCTCTTGAGACTTTGGGGGCGGATTTCCGGTTTAGGACTTCATTGGGTCTATCTGGTTCCGGCGACATTGTAAATGGAGTTCTTCGTGATAATCTGGTTGTTAAGGGTGGGGGCGACCCGACACTGGCTTCAGGACTTTTTGCAGGAGATCGCAAAGACCTTTTGCCCTTTGGAACTTGGATTAAAACACTAAAAAGCCTTGGGGTAAAAAAGATTGAAGGTAACCTATTGATTGATATTTCGGGATTCAGGCGTTGGGATATACCAGCATCCTGGGCATGGGATGACATGGGAAATTATTACGGGGCAGGGCCTTCGGCAATTAATTATTCCGACAATACCATTCGGTTGTATTTCGATTCTCCTGACAGGGAGGGAAAATCTGCCATAGTATCACACACTGTGCCGTTGACCCCTGGCATAGAATGGGTTAGTGAAGTCAAGTCTTCTCAAATAAATCGTGATCTCGCATATGTATTTGGAAGCCCCTGGGATAAGAAAAGAATCATTCGTGGAACAATCCCTGCAAATCGAAAAAACTTTGAGGTAAAGGCTTCCATGCCAGATCCGGAGATGCTTTTCGGTGAACGATTCCGTCAGGAATTGCTTGCTGAATATCCGGACTTCAAAGGTGAAGTGCTGGTGAGTTTAGAGCCAGTCGAAGAAAAGATAATTCAATGGCACCAATCACCGGAGTTGTCTGAAATCTGTTCCTTGTTAAATCATGAAAGTGTCAACCTGATTGCAGAATCCTTGGTTGCCCAATTGTCATATATAAAAGGCGGATATGGTGATCATGACGAAGGCATTCAGCTGGCAGGCAAGTTTATGAGCCAAAATATTACGAATGAGCCTTTTTTCATGGAGGATGGAAGTGGGTTATCGCGTTTCAATGCTTTTTCGGCAAAACAGATGAATGCAGTGCTTCTTTTCATGCAAAAAAGCAAAAATCGCGAAGTGTTTAAAAATTCCCTGCCGGTTGCAGGAAAAGGCACCCTGGCGTCTTTTCCACAAACTGATTTTCCAGGTCAAACCCTGAGGGCAAAAAGTGGATCAATGACCAGGGTTCGAGCATATACCGGATACTTGCAATGCAAATCTGGAAGAGAAGTCGCTTTTTCTCTGGTCTTTAATAACTTTTCAGGTTCACAGCAGGAGGTGTTGATGGAAGTACGCAAATTCCTTCAATATGTGAGAAGTAATTATTGATTTTTCAAATGCTGCTTTTTAAGCTTTGGTAATAGCCTTCCATTGCTTTATTGACAGAACCAAATTCCAATAATAAGCGTCTCGATTCATCTTCTGTCAGCTGAAGTTCTTCCATAAGCATTCGTGTTCCACGATCGACCAGTTTTGAATTGGTCAATTGCATATTAACCATTTTGTTACCTTTTACCCTTCCCAGTTTAATCATAAGGGTTGTGGTAATCATATTCAGGATCATCTTTTGGGCCGTTCCTGCTTTCAGTCGGGTACTTCCCGTGACAACTTCGGGCCCTACAATTGCTTCGATCGGGAATTCAGCCACGGCTGCAATTTTACTCCCGGGATTGCATGTGATACAACCAGTCAGCAATCCAGCTTCTTTTGCTTTTATAACTCCTCCAATAACGTAGGGTGTTGTACCAGAGGCTGCGATGCCTATCACTGTATCTTTATTGGTGATTTGATATTTTTGTAATTCCTTCCATGCCATTTCCGGATCATCTTCCGCATTTTCAACTGCTTTGCGCAGAGCAACATCACCTCCAGCAATCAATCCAATAACCATATTGTCGGGTACGCCAAATGTGGGAGGAAGCTCTGATGCATCAAGTACTCCCAATCTTCCACTGGTGCCTGCGCCCAGATAAAATACCCGACCACCTTGTTGCATCCGTTCAAGGATTTCTACAACTAGCCTTTCAATTTGTGGCAATGCTGCTTTCACTGCTTTGTGTACCTTGGCATCTTCCCTGTTTATGGTAGCCAAAATCTTGCCAGGCGTCATTTTGTCCAGATTCCTGAATCTGGAAGGTGTTTCTGTCACACTGAGAATTTTGCGGTTCACTTCCATTTTATTGTTGGATTAATATTCAGTGTCTACTTATCTTATGATAGCGTTGTGGTATTCCAATAATCCCTCCATTGGTGTCTGGATGAATCGGCCTGTTTGCAGGTTCATCGCACTTGCCGCTTTTTCAAAGATGTCACGAAAATACCAGCCAATACTGCCAACAACATGAATTGGAAGCCTATTGACATTAGTGTATTGCATAACATTTCTGATAAGAAATCTGGAAAATTCGTCGTAAACTAAATCATAGATTGCCGGTTCAGTAACATGGTCAGATATGAAGAGGGTAAACTTCGCCGCGAATCTATTGGGGAATGGTTTTCGGTATATCTGTTCAAGAATGTCGTCTTTTGTCAATTCGTATTTGTCAAAGAATTTTGTGATGATATCTTTTGGCAGTTGATTCTTTAATATATCACCCAAAAGGCGTTTGCCAATGATTGCTCCGCTACCCTCATCCCCCAAAATAAACCCTAATGGGGGAACCTGGTGGATAATTGTATTTCCATTATAATGGCAAGAGTTTGAACCTGTTCCCAAAATACAGGCAATCCCTTCCTTATTTTGGCACAAAGCCCTTGCAGCTGCCATCAGGTCACTCTCGACCTCAATCCTTGAGGCACCAAAGAACTCCTGAAGGGCATTTGACACGACACTGTTTACGCTCTTATTTGCACATCCTGCCCCGTAAAAGAAAATGGTGTTCACAGGGAAGTCCTGTAACGGGAATTCCTTTCTCAGGGTTTGAATGATCGTAGGGCTATCCTGATAAAATGGATTGATCCCGGAGGTGAAAATGGTCTCTGGTAGGCTTGTTGATTCCCTAAGAAGGCTCCATTGGGTTTTTGACGATCCGCTATCGGCTATAATGATCATATCTTTACTATTTTGGCCGGCAACTTTTTTATTTTTGTCATGGCAAAGATAAGAAAGGAGCCGCTATTGCGCTATCTTCGTTTGGATATTTGCAAAATGCAATGTTTTGAAACAAATCAATATTTTAGGGTCTTACAGCATTAAAAATGATCAAAATGAACAATGGAGTCTGCTGCTTTATTGCTGAAGGAAGTTTCGCTGACCTGGAACAAACAATTGAAGGATTGAAGAAGTCTGAACTGGTCAAAAAAATTTTCGTCATCTACTCCCAGGGTGTTGCCAGAACCAAAATTCCGGAAGGAATAGAGGTGATTGAGAGTGATCGTTTGACCTCCTCCCTAACCATGAGGAAAATAGCATTGAAAGCAGATAGTGACTACATCTTTCTTTATACAAAATCTTTTTCCCTTAGGCCTGGCCCCTGGGCAATTGAAAGAATGGTGCAGGCTGCTGCCGATGTGCATGCAGGATTGGTATATTCAGACTACTATGCACTCAGGGATGGTCTTCTGATGCCAAATCCGGTAATAGATTACCAACATGGAAGTTTGCGTGACGATTTTAATTTAGGATCATGTTTGTTATTCAGGACGGATTATTTTAAGGATAGTGTAGCCCAAATTAGTGAAGACTACCAGTTTGCCGGATTATACGATATTCGTTTAAAAGTATCGCAAACCCATCATATTTTAAGATTGCCGGAGTACTTATATACTGAAGTCGAGACAGATTTACGTAAATCGGGAGAAAAACAATTCGATTATGTGGATCCCCGAAACCGGGAAGTGCAGATTGAAATGGAAAAAGCCTGCACAAGGCATCTTAAGGATATAGGAGGGTGGCTTAAGCCCACTTTCAGGGAAATTAATCTTAACGATGATGTATTCCCGGTTGAGGCATCAGTGATTATTCCGGTGCGTAACAGGGCACGAACAATTGAGGATGCAATCAGGTCGGTATTGTCCCAGTCTCCCGGTTTCCCTTTTAACCTAATCATCGTCGACAACCATTCGTCAGATGGTACATCAGAAATATTGAAACGAATTGCCAAGGACGATAGCAGGCTTATCCAAATAATTCCTGAAAGGCAAGATCTGGGCATAGGTGGTTGTTGGACTACCGCAGTCATGGATCCCCGGTGTGGACGCTTTGCCATTCAGCTCGACAGTGATGATTTATATACGGATAGTCAAGTCATTGGCAAAATTGTGGAAACATTTTATAGTGAGAATTGTGCAATGGTTGTTGGATCTTATCAAATGGTAAATTTTAAACTGGAAGAGATACCACCCGGGCTGATAGACCATAGGGAGTGGACTCCAGAGAATGGGCGTAACAATGCATTGCGCATAAATGGCCTTGGCGCTCCCAGAGCTTTTTTTACCCCAATCCTTCGCAAGATTAAAATCCCGAACGTAAGTTATGGCGAAGACTATGCGGTTGGACTAAGGATATCCAGAGAGTATCGAATTGGACGAATTTATGAACCACTTTATCTTTGCCGGAGATGGGACGAAAATTCTGATGCGGAACTTTCTGTGGAAAGGATAAATCAACACAATCTATATAAAGATAGAATAAGGACTTTGGAGCTTTATGCCCGCCAGGAATTGAATCATTGATTGGGGATTTCAATACTTAAGACTGCCCGGATTGGTGATCCGTCGGCATCGGCCAGGTTTAAAGGATATGCGTGCAGGATTCCGGTTCCCAATGGCATTTTTTCAGGAAATTTGAGATTTTCAAGTATTACCATGTCACTTTCAAACAAGATATGATGGATTGGAAAATCGGTTGAATCTATAGGATCGGCTGAGATCATATCCATGCCAACCCCTTTAAGTGAAAAACGGGTAAGAAATTGGGCTGCAGGTATCGTCAGAGTTGGAAACTTTTGCAGATATTCAGGTTTTCCCCAATATTTGCTCCATCCACTATTAAAAAGAACAAAATCCACTCGCTTCAAGTCTTCTTCACGAGATGCAAGAAACTCCAGGCTTATTTGTTCTTCCTGGATAGGCAGTACGATGGCGGTTCCACAAAATTTTGATATTTGATATTGGTCCAGTGTATTCCCATTTGGCAGCATATGTGCCGGCGCATCCATATGTGTTCCTGTATGGCCGTCGATCGATATGTGTTTTTCGCGGTAACCGTCCCTGCTGAGGGTGGCAGAAGGTTGAATCCCGGCAGGCTTCTTCCCCGGATAAACTGGCATGCCAGAAAACATAAGGTGTGTAAGGTCAAAGAATGTCATTTGTTAGTTTTACGATTTTCAGGTAAATATACAGGATAGCACAGGATAAATTATAAAGCTAAAAATGATTTTCTTTATCTTTAGAAAACCTAATAATGCGAAGTGAATTGTTCACTATGCCAGGATAAGCTTTCTTGAATAATTACTTTTCAGCCAATTTTATTGATAGCCAACAACTAATATTTACCAATATGAAAAAAGCCAATCTTTTCCAGTTCATAGCGCTATTTTTTCTAGCAGGGATTATTTATTCATGCGGTCCTGCAGATTCACCATCAAAACTGGTTGCTCTGCAGTGCGAAAATCAGACTGATCCGCTGGGGATCGATCGTGAGAATCCATTGCTAAAATGGAAAATGGAAGATAACCGAAGGGGCGCAGCGCAATCATCCTACCAAATTCTGGTTGCAACTTCAAAGGCTTTATTGAATAATGATACCGGAGATGTTTGGGATTCAGGTGAAATTAAATCAGATAAGTCAGTTCATGTTGAATATGCTGGTAACCCTTTAGAATCAGGAAAAAGTTATTTCTGGAAAGTGCGAGTTCGCGACCATGAAGGAAAGTTGTCGCCATGGAGCGAAGTGGCGAAATGGGAAATGGGAAAATTGAACCCGTCGGATTGGGAAGCTCAATGGATTGCGCGAGATATTAATGAGTCTGTTAGGTCAGTTTATTTGAGAAAGGAGTTTTCAACTGTAGGTGACGATATCTCGAAAGCGAGGCTTTATGTGACCGGTCTTGGGAATTATGTATTTTTCATCAATGGGAGCAGGGTCGGTAGCGATTTATTGACTCCTGGCTGGACCGATTATCCTAAGCGGCTTGAATATCAGGTTTATGATGTGGCTGACCTGCTTGAACAGGGTCCCAATGCCATGGGCGCTATTTTGGGCAGTATGTGGTGGTCTGGTGGCCTGGGATGGCAAGGCGGTGCAAAGTATACAAATGGGCCATTAATGCTCCTTGCCCAGCTTGAAATAGAATATGCCAACGGCAACAAAGAATGGTTAGGTACCGATACAAGCTGGAAATGGTATAATTCGCCTATTGTTTATGATCATATTTACCATGGCGAAACCTTTAATAAGAATTTAGAAATAACTGGATGGAATGCAGCTGGACTTGATGATTCGGAATGGCTTCCCGTGGAGCCTGCTTCATTTGGTGGCCTGCTTGTTGGGCCAAGATTTCCAGCATTGAGAGAACAGATGCAGATAACACCAGTGAAATTATCCGAACCGGTTCCTGGAGAATATGTATATGATTTAGGTCAGAATATGGTGGGCTGGGCTCAATTTATGGTTAATGCACCCCAGGGTGATACCATCACTTTGCGCTTTGCAGAGTTGCTTCATGATGATGGTACGGTAGCCCAGGAGAACCTGAGAAGTGCAAAAGTTACCGACAAGGTCATAGGAAACGGGAGCCAATTTGTTTGGGAACCCATGTTCACTTATCATGGTTTTAGATATGTGCAGGTATCGGGACTCAAACAGAAACCACAACAGACCGATTTGGTGGGCAAGGTGATTCATACTGACCAACCTTTTGTGGGACTTCTTCAGACTTCCAATGAGCTAATAAACAAAATCAACAAAAATATAACCTGGGGGCAACGGGGAAACTTCTTTACGGTACCAACAGACTGCCCCCAGCGCGATGAAAGGTTAGGGTGGATGGGGGATGCCCAGATATTTGCACCCACTGCCAATTTTAATATGCACCTCGACAGGTTTTGGACCAAATGGATGTTCGATATTTTTGATTCCCAGGATTCTTTCGGCTGGGTAACTGATGTAAGTCCTGCCATTGTTGTTGGTGGACCATCCAAACCGGGGTGGGGTGATGCCTGCGTCATCATTCCCTGGATGACCTACCGTTATTATGGTAACACTCGCATTATTAGTGAAAACTATGATCAGATGAAGCGCTGGGTCAACTATATGCATACCCAGAGTAACGAACTTATTTATATATGGGGAAAGAAGGGTGAATGGAACGGATATGGAGACTGGATCGCTGTTGAACCAACCCCATCGGAGCCTATTGGAACCGCCTATTTTAGCTATACCGCCAATTTGCTTTCAAAGATGGCCACCATTATTGGAAACACAGAGGATGCAGCCTATTATTCTGAGTTGTCGAACAAGGTTTCTGATGCTTACCAAAAGGAATATTGGGATAATGCGACAAAAACTTATCCGGGTGCTACCCAGACTTCCAATCTTCTTCCACTTGCATTCGGGATCACGCCAGAAGAACTGACAGGTCAGGTAGTTAAAAACCTCGTTGAAAAAGTTCGGGAAAAAGATGTTCACCCAACCACCGGGTTTCTTGGGACGGGATACATATTGCCTATGCTATCAAAATACGGACATCATGACCTTGCCTATCGAATGATCAATCAAACTACTTATCCTTCTTGGGGATATATGGTTGAAAAAGGTGCGACATCGATTTGGGAGCTATGGAATTCAGATACCGAACGTCCGGAAGGAATGAATTCAAGAAATCATTTTGCTTTAGGCTGTATTGGAGAATGGATGTGGAATACTCTGGCAGGCATCAATATCTCGGACGATGTTCCCGGATTCAAGGAATTTATTGTTAAGCCTGAACCTGTGGGGGACCTAAGTTGGGTAAAAGCCAGTTATGAAACAAATTATGGGTTAGTTGAGGTTGATTGGAAGGTAGATGGTTCGATATTTACCATGAATTTGACGGTTCCTGCTAATACATCAGCAGTGGTAACCATGCCCAATTTGTCGCCATCTGTCTCGGTCATGGAGGGTGGTCAAAATGTACTTACAACTGCCATTCCTGGTATTTCGGTTTTGGAGGATGGCTCTTTGAGGGTTCTAGCCGGTAATTATCAGTTTGTTGTTCAATAAAAAGAATTCATAAAAATAAAAAATCCACCTGGATATATTCCTGGTGGATTTTTTTATGGGTAGATCTGATCCATAAAGGATCCAAAACTCATTACAGATTGATGACAGAATTCTGTGCATCTCCAAAGCCACTGGGCTGGTATGCATCGGCTGACTCATCATTGACCCAGGTATTGCCATCGAGAAGGTAACGGAACTGATAGCTACGACCTGTTTCAAGATCGGCTGCGAATGAAAAGGAACCATCCTTGAGTGCATTCATTTCAAATGAAGACTCGTCCCAACCGTTAAAATCTCCAACAATGTTGGCTTTGGAAGCTCCGGCTGCAAGCTCTTTGGATAACTTGAAACCAACCTTACAAACAGGTTTCGATTTCAGGAATTGTTTTTTAATGCTCATGGTATAAAATAATAATTTAAATTTTCAACCAGTAATTCAGGTTGTTAACACTATAACAACTACAAAGGAAAGTAGTTTTTTTGAAACATACGGTATTTATCAAGACTATGTTATCTATTTGTTAAGCGCTGGAATTGAATTACTTATTCATGAGCAAGCATTAATGCCTCTGTTATAGGCTATGATAGCTTCCGTATTCTTTCCATTGCCTCGAGAACATTTTGGCGATTGGCAAAAGCCGAAAACCTAAAATAGCCTTCTCCTGCAGGTCCAAAGCCAGAACCTGGCGTCCCCACTACATTGGCTTCATTCAGCATTTTGTCGAAAAAGTCCCATGACTTCATGCCTGCTGGTGTCTTCACCCAAATATAGGGTGCGTTTTCTCCACCGTATACGGTATAGCCACATTTTTTCAGGCTCTCCTTCATGATACGGGCATTTTCCATGTAGTAACTGACAGTTTGCTCTACTTCCTTTTTTCCTTCAGCTGTGAAGATGGCAGCAGCAGCCTTTTGTACAGGGTAGGATACGCCATTGAATTTAGTGGTGTGCCGACGGTTCCATAGTTTCTTTACCTGGACTGGATTCCCTGATGCGTCATAAGCCAACAGTTCGGAAGGAATGACCGTATATGCCAACCTTGTTCCGGTAAAACCGGCTGTTTTTGAAAGACTCCTGAACTCTATGGCCACATTTTTCGCCCCTTCAATTTCAAAAATTGATCTTGGAATGGATTCATCCTGAATAAACGCTTCATATGCAGCGTCGAAAAGTATGATGCTTTTGTGTTCGGTAGCATACTCTACCCATTTTTTCAGTTCTACTTTGGTCGCAACAGCGCCGGTCGGATTATTAGGGTAGCAAAGGAAAATCAAATCAGGAACTTCCGCAGGTAATTCCGGAATGAAGTTATTTTCAGCCGTGCAGGGCATATAGATAATGCCTTCATAATACCCATTTTCCTGCATTTTTCCCGTCTTGCCACTCATTACGGTTGTGTCGGCATATACGGGATAAACCGGATCACAGATGGCAATTTTGTTGTCATTCCCAAAAATCTCCTGTATGTTGCCTGTGTCACACTTTGATCCATCAGAAATAAATATATCATCGGCCGGAATATCAATTCCACGGCTTTTAAATGAATGTTGCGAAATCGCACTTCTTAAAAATTCATATCCCTGTTCAGGGCCATATCCTTTAAATGTCGCGGCATCAGCCATTTCTTCAACACCTTCGTGGAACGCTTTTATGACTGTGGGAGTAAGGGGTTGTGTTACGTCACCAATACCCATTCGGATCACTCGCTTGTCGGGATTAGCCAAAACAAATTCGTTAACCCTTCGACCAATTTCCGGAAACAGGTATCCTGCAGCCAGTTTTAAGTAGCTTTCATTGATTCTTGCCATATTATCCTTGAATTTATCATTTCATGAAAACACAAAGATAAAAAGGTTTGATTGTTTTTTTAGTCCATGATTAATCAATGGCACTAATTCATTGATCATGGTTGTCTCGTCATTCGATATTATGAAATGCTGAACAACGAAAAAGTTAAATGATTACCTTAATGTATGGCATTTCAAATAGGTCAAAAAGCATCATGACTATATTCAGTTTGCACGAATTCATCACTGAAGTGATTATGAATTTTGACTGGTGGAACCTGCAACAATCTAATCAATAATCCATTACTTTTAGACAGTCAAACAGATACTGGATTGATGAAGAATAGATTAAGACGCTTTGCCGTTAAAGTAACGATCTCGTTAATTGGTTTACTTTTTTTGCTTTCATCCGGATGTAAAACGAAAGAGGTTAAGGACGATAGATTCCTGGAACTTATGAGTTTATACAATGCCGGAAATTTTTTTTCGCTTGCCCAAAGTGCCGATAGCATAAAAAGACTTACCCTATCATCCGACATTAATCGTAAGATTGACTCCTTGCTGGATTTGGCAGCACGGTTTAGACTGGAATTCTCCCTGACGGAAAAGGAGGTTGATTCCCTGTTGAATGATAGGTTGATACAATTTTCTGATGAAGATAAACAGCGCTGGGAAAGAGCAAACTGGCTTGAATATATGGTTATTGACGGTGAGAAACTTTACTTTAAGAGGACAGTGACTAACCTTGAACTGATGTTAAAGTACTATGGGCACTATTCGTATTTGGCCAATCCCTTCATAATCAATAATGAGGATTCGTCAAAACTAAGCAATGTCCGAAAGATCCTGGAAGTATCCTCAGGGAGGGGAGAACCTGTATTGCCGGTTCAGATGCAGTTGGAGTACAGCATAAATCTTTTGCCTGGATCAGTCTTGCCCGGAGAGCTTGTTAGATGTTGGCTCCCATTTCCAAGGATGCTTCCCGGCCGTCAAAATTTACTTGACCCCATTACTTTTTCCCCTGGTTCAGAGATTATTTCTCCCGAAGATGTACCTCATCGAAGTGTATATATGGAACAGTATGCTGACGCAACAGGTAGCGCTGATTTTTTTGAGAAGTTTATTTTTGAATCGTCTGCTGTTTGGTTTAATCTTGAAGATGCTGAGATACTTCCTTACGACACAACAGCCTTAATGTATAAGGAATATACTAAAGAACAGCCTCCACACATTGTCTTTAACGAAAGGATCAATGATTTGTCTGATGAAGTGGTAGGGCACGAAAACGACCCACGCGAAATTGTCAGGCGTATATTTTATTGGATTGATGGTGCCATACCTTGGGCTGGTGCTTTGGAATACGGCATAATCCCCGATATTCCAGGATATGTGCTTGATAATTTTAGGGGTGATTGTGGAATGAAAACGCTTCTTTTCATGACACTTGCGCGCTATAACGGAATTCCCGTAAGATGGCAGAGCGGCTGGATGTTATTTCCTGATGAGGTTAATTTACACGACTGGTGTGAGGTTTATTACGAAGGATTGGGCTGGGTGCCTCTTGATATGTCATTTGGGTTAATGCCTTCTGACGATATTCGGGAGAAGGAGTTTTACCTTAGTGGATTGGATGGATACAGATTTACAGTTAATTCAGATATTGGTGGAAAATTTCATCCGACAAAGAGGTATTTGCGAAGTGAACCCTGGGATTTTCAGAGAGGTGAGTTGGAGTCTGATGCCAGAAATCTTTATTTTAACCAATGGAGGTACCGGATGAATGTGGTTTGGTTAAATTGATAAATCAGAAACTCCCAAAAACCAAGAAATATGGATTTGAATAAAGCATTAAAATATTATTTACCGATTGCAGTTTTGTTTTTTGGTATCACATCATGTATTAATGAAGGAATTGAGAGCCTTGATACCAGAATTTCAGAGATAGGGGAGAAGTATGTTCCTGATCACAGGACAGGTATTTTCGAACTACACATTCGACCCGCCGGGAAAAAGCAAATTATTGTGAAGGGAGAGACAACGGAATCAGAAGCCAGGGATTCAATTTTTGACGTAATAGCGAAGACAGGATATGAAGTCGTTGATAGCCTGGAGGTTTTACCTTCATTTTTGCTAGGTGATGAAACAAGGGGGATTGTCTGTGTGAGTGTGGCTAATATTCGAACAAAGCCTTCATATCCTTCAGAACTTAGCACACAGGCAGTCATGGGTACTCCTTTGGAAATACTGAAGAGAGACAGGGGGTGGCTTATGGTGCGAACTCCTGATCGTTATATAGGCTGGACAAACGATTCATCGGTCGAAATAATGACAGAATCTGATCTTGCCAGATGGAATTCAGAGAATCGAATCATCTTTACAGGCAGATATGGGACGGTCGATGCGGTAGATGGCAGTCAGGTAAGCGATCTGGTTTCCGGATCAATTTTGGTTGCTGAAGAAATGGAAAAGGAAATCTACGGAGTGCGTCTTCCAGATGGTAGGAAAGGCTTTACCTTGTCGAAAGATTGGATTGTTTTCGATACCTGGGCTGATACCATCGTACCTCGCGGCAGTTCGATTGTGGCTTCAGCACTCAGATTTACCGGAATTCCGTATATGTGGGGAGGTACTTCATCAAAATCATTTGATTGCAGCGGATATACTAAAACGGTCTATTTTCTGAACGGATTGATTTTAGAAAGGGATGCCTCGCAACAAATCAAACACGGATTGATTGTGCCTGCCGAGACTAATTTTAATCAACTTCAACCGGGAGACCTACTCTTTTTTGGATCAAAGACTCCATACAGGGTAATTCATACTGGCATCTGGATTGGTAATCATCAGGTAATTCATGCCTCAGGTATGGTGAAGATAGAATCTGTCGTGAGCAGTGATAAACCATATAGTCAGTATTTGACTGAAACTTATCTTGAAACCCGACGATTGATTGGTCAACATTCTTTATCAGGGATTGTCAGGATAAAAGATCATCCATGGTATATTAACTGATTAAATGAGAACCATCTTTATAATGAAAGACAGTTGATTGACATTATATCCTAAATTTATTGAAATGTATGAACGTCGTGATTTTATAAAAAAGACTGGCATGGCAGCAGGCGCATTTTTAGTTACTGGATCGGGAAATGGATGCAGCGGTCGTGCCTCCGAAAGAAAGGGTGGGCCGCTGAAATTGACTTTTAAACCCTTTGAGCTTCAATTAAGGCATGTATTTACCCTTGCCGGCAATTCCAGAACCACCACGCCGGTTATCCTGACGCAATTGACCTGTGACGGAATTTCCGGTTATGGAGAGGCGAGTTTACCTCCTTACCTGGGCGAAACACAGGAGAGTGTGATGCATTTTCTGAGTAATCTGGATCTGACGCAATTCCATGACCCTTTTTTGGTAGAAGATATCATGGACTATGTTTTTATGTCGGCTCCCGGAAACTTTGCCGCAAAGGCAGCAGTGGATATTGCCTTACATGACCTGATCGGTAAAATTGCCGGACTTCCATTGTATCGTTTATGGGGCCTGAATCCTGAGGATACGCCAGATACCAGTTTTACTATCGGGATTGATGAGCCGAAGGTAGTGCAGGAAAAGGTTAAGGAAGCCTCCGCATATAATATTTTAAAAGTTAAACTTGGAAGGGATAATGACCGGGAGATGATAAACTCAGTTAGGTCGGTTTCCAGGGTGCCAGTATGTGTCGATGTCAACCAGGGATGGACTGATCGTCAATTTGCCCTGGATATGATTTATTGGCTCAAGGATCAGGGTGTGGTTTTTGTTGAACAACCCATGCCCAAAGAAGCTGTTGATGATATTGCCTGGTTGACTCTGAACAGCCCTTTGCCAATAATAGCAGATGAGGCATTGCAGGCAAAAGAGGACGTAATGTCATTGTATGGAGTATACTCGGGAATAAACATTAAACTAATGAAATGTGGTGGCTTGAGAGCTGCACGGGAAATGGTCACACTCGCCAGGGCCATGAAGATGGAAGTGATGTTTGGATGTATGACTGAAACTTCATGTGCTGTATCAGCGGCATCACAGTTATCGCCACTTGCAAAATGGGGTGACCTGGATGGAAACTTGTTGATATCAAACGATATTTTTGATGGCGTAAAAGTAGTGGATGGAAAAATCATACTGCCCGACCGGCCCGGAGTTGGGGTTGAACTGAAACCTGAGAATAAGATATTCTTATAAAAAAAGGGAGCTCAACAGCTCCCCTTTTCAAATGTTAACCCTCAAACACACAATGTCAGATCATTATCTGACGTGAAGTACTACAAAGATAATAGCAGAATTGATATAAACAACACTTTTGGTTGAAAATTTTCAATAAAATACATTGAATCTCATTAGTTTTACTAAGCAAACTCTGTATAAAGCTGATTAGGTTATTGATTATGTATAATCTTTAACAGTAAATCAAAAGCCGGTTCAGCCATCTCTCCATGGTTAAATCCATTTATTTCATAAAGATATGTATGTTTGTGCCCAGCAACAGTCATCATTCTCCACATGTACGCATTTTCTTCATATCTGCCTAACATTTCAAGGTCCCTGTCACCCGTAATTAAATGAAGGGGTGGTGCATCCTGCCTTACATGGAATAGTGGTGCCATCTCATCAACAGTGGGTTGTGTGTCTGGAATTCCCCTTTCTTTCCGCACGGTCATATGTGTTATGGTATGGCCGCTGAAAGGGACTAGCAAAAATATGTTGTCAGACTCAATATTATGCCTTGCCAGCCATTTCCTGTCAAGCCCTATCATCATAGCCAAATAACCACCTGCCGAGTGTCCGGCAATGATGATCTTTTTAGTATCTCCCCCATATTTTTCAATATTGCGAAAAACCCATGCCGTTGCTGCCGCTGCATCTTCAATATATGCAGGGCTGGTCACTTTGGGGTTAAGCCGATAGTTTACGGATACCACTGCAATACCCTTATTCAATAGTCTGTCGGGAACAAATTTTTCACCACCGGTAAGTCCGCCTCCATGAAACCAAACTACGGTGGGGAATTCTTTTTTTGCCGCCGGGATAAAAATATCAAGTAAGCATCTGTCACGTAAATACGCATCTTCATTATCGATTTCATAATAAGGGATGTTCTTCAGTAATTGTGAATCTGGCGCCAATTGCTGAGCTGCGAGGGTGTACTGAACCAAAATAAACAGGAGGCTTAGTACAAATGATCGTTGTTTTTTCATAGAAATCAATTTTGAATAACCAGATAAGCGATATATCCTGCATATAGAAGCACAAACGCCAGACCTTCCCAAAAGTCCAAAGTCAGGCCTTGCCATTTTCCGGCGGACTTGTCCCCTCCTCGGAACACAAAACCGATCAGGAGCAGTCCGGCACCTATGTTGACCCAGAGGTCAATTAGTGAAGCATTTGAAACAGCTGTATTTTTAATGGCAATAGAGGACCCCAATACAAGGAAAATGTTAAAAATATTGGATCCCACGACATTCCCGATGGCAATATCGGCCTCTTTACGTCTGACAGCCATTATTGAAGTTGCCAATTCGGGCAATGATGTACCGATTGAAACGATCGTAAGGGCAATGACTCTTTGTGAAATACCCAGAATTTCTGCAATTTTAACGGCATTGTCGACTATAAGTCTTCCACCCAGAATGAGACCGGCCAAACCTAATGCCATAAAAAGATATGATTTCCATAAGGGTAATGGTTTTGTATGAACTTCCAATTCCCCGGGATTGGATTTTACCAACAAAAAATTGTAATAAAGGAACAGGGCGAAAAAGAATAAAAGTATGATTCCATCCCTTGACTCCAGCTGGTTCTCCCCGAAGCCAAACCAGATATCCATTGTTAAAAGCAACAGTAATACAGCCGCGACAACACTGAACGGAATTTCATATTTTACCGTATTTTTTTTAACATTCAATGGATTAATCATGGCTGCAACGCCTAAAATAAGAAGCACGTTGAAAATGTTGCTTCCCAAAACGTTCCCAAGGACAATGTCTGTGCTGCCATTGATTGCTGCCACTAAGTTAATGGCCAGCTCAGGTGCAGAAGTTCCGAATGCAACAATGGTCAGGCCAATAACAATTTCTGGTATATTGTATCTTTTAGCAAGAGATGAAGCACCTTCAACAAGCTTGTCTGCCCCAAAAATCAGCAAGATAAAACCTCCAATTAAAAATAGAATACTTAACAATGGCATATTCGAGATTTAAAAATTCAATCACGAAAGTAGTAATTTTCAATTGAAGCAGTTACTAATTACCTGCCACGTTGATTTGTTCGGCTAACCTGCGGTGCATGTCAATGGCAGCCATATTTATTTATTGTGAATATTCGAACTAATTTTCATGCTTGAAACTTTAAAACCAAATTAGTTTTTTAGTTTTGTCGACCATAATGGTATAGATGGAAGCAAAAGAAAGAATAAAAGAACGTGCCGGAGAACTTTTTTCATCCATAGGGATAAAAAATTTGACAATGGATGCATTGGCTCTTGATCTTGGCATTTCGAAAAGGACAATCTATGAACATTTTAAGGATAAGGATGATTTGGTAATTCAGGTAATTGAGCATCAAATCATCACAAACAACCAAGTATTTTTGGAAATTATTTCAAAGGCAGGAGATGTTATCGAGGCTCTTTTCCTGATTATTCGTCAGGAACATGAGCGATTCAGGAACATTAACCCGGTGTATAAAGAGGACCTTAAGAAATACTTTCCCCGGATTAATGAATGTTTTTATCAGGATAACGAAAAGCTCAAGGAGTTTTCTGCTTCATATACATTGCTTGAGAAGGGTAAAAGTGACGGTGTATTCAGGAGTGACCTGAATATTGAGATTGCTGATAATTTTCTTCATGAATTGATCATTTTTCTGCACAATAGCGAGCGAATCAGGTTGATGAACCTGAAGGAAGAGGCAGTCCTGGAATTTATAATTCTACCTTATTTCCGGGGTATATGTACCAGGAAAGGGCAGGAGCTTATGGAAAGGTATTTTAATCAAGTAGAACCATAATATTGAAATAAGGAGACAATGAAAGGGAAACAATTTTTATCGTTGATGTTGATGATCCTGTTGTCTGGAATCATTCAAGCCCAGGATAAGCTGGTTTTGGATTTGCCTGGAGCCAGGTTGCATGCTCTTCAGTATAACAAGACATTAAAAAATTCCAGTTTGGCGACTGAAAAGTCTGTCCTTCAACTGAAGGAAGCCATTGCTGCGGGTTTACCCCAGATATCTGCTACCATGGATTATTCCAATGCACTGGGAGCAAGTATATCAATCCGGTTTAACGAGGATATGCCTGCTAGTGAAATACCTATTCGCCCAACCAGCAATTTCAATCTAAGGGTTAATCAGTTACTTTTCAGTGGAAATTATTTTGTCGGGTTGCAGCTTGCCAGACTGGGGACTACGCTTACCTCCAAAAGTCATGAGAAAAATGAACAGGACATTATTGCCCAGGTGAATGACAGTTACTATTTGGTATTGTTATCAGAGGAAATGCTGAAATTGCTGGATCTGAACATGAAGAATCTGAAAGATATTTATGCCAAGACAGCAGCGATGGAAGTAGTCGGGATAATCGAAAAAACCGACGTTGATCAGCTATCCGTCCAGATTTCTGCCTTGCAAAATGCAGTTAATTCGGCCCAGAGGCAGTTGGAAATGGCTCAGAATATGTTGAGGCTTCAGTTAGGTGTATCTGCTGAAACTGAAATGGACTTGACTGAGAACCTGAGTGATGTTCTTGCAAAAGTGACAAATCCAGCTTTACAATCACCCTTATTTTCAGTAAGTCAGAATATTGATTATCAGTTGATTGAATTTCAGGAGCAACTTTCCGAAAAGCAGGTTTTGATGGCTAAGTCCAATTTTTTGCCAACATTGGTTGGTTTTTATGCACGTACTGAGAAGATTCTAAAACCTGACTTTGATATGTCGCCCAAGAATATGGTCGGATTAAGTCTTACAATACCAATTTTTTCAGGAGGTACGCGCATGGCTCAGGTTAAGCAGGCACAAGTCGACCTTGAAACTACCCGAAATACGAAAGCCCTGCTTACCGAGCAGCTCGAAATACAGAATAAGCAACTTCAGTTTAACCTCAGGAATGCCATGGAAACATACACCAACCAGGTAGCCAACCTTGATGTATCGCGCAGGGTGTACAACAATCTGAAATTGAAGTTTGAACATGGAATGATATCTGGATTGGACCTTGTTACAGCTGATAATAATTATGTGAAAGCAGAAACTGATTATATCTCGGCTATATACCAGATTTTGAGCGCCCGAGTGGAACTTGACAAATTATATGGACAATTGAAGTAAAAAAAATACATGATTACAATGAAACAATTATTAAAAGGAATCCCGGTTATGGGATTGGCCGTCATGATGGCATGCAGTCAGGGCGGTGAAAAGGCTGAAAGGTCTGCCCAAGTCGATACGACTGCCAAAAAGGAGATGGTCAGGGTTATGGAGCTTCAATTACAGGAGGTTGCCCGATCGGTTGAATATCCTGCCAGCTTGGAGGGGTTTGAGGAAGTGCACCTCGCACCCGCTTCGCCAGGACGAATTGAAGGTATTTTTGCTGAAGTCGGGGATAGGATATCGAAGGGAGCTGCTTTGGTCCAAATGGACAGGACACAGCTTCATCAGGCTGAAATCCAGTTGAAGACTCTTGAGACTGATTTTAAACGACTTGATACATTGGCAAAAGTTGGGAGTATTGCACAACAGCAGTATGATCAACTAAAAGCGCAATATGATGTAGCTAAATCAAATGTTGAGTTTCTTCGTGAAAATACGCGTTTGCTGGCCCCTTTTAGTGGAGTTATTTCTGGTAGGTACTTTGAGGCGGGTGAATTATATTCGGGCGCTCCCAATACGCAGGCAGGAAAAGCTGCCGTACTTTCTTTGGTACAGATTGACCGTTTAAAGGCGATGGTTGCGCTTTCTGAAAAATATTTTCCGCTGGTTCGTAACGGGATGGAAGTAGCAATACTAACCGATATTTACAAGGACAAAACATATACCGGTAAGGTTTATAGAATACATCCCACGATTGATCCAATGAATCGCACATTCAATGTTGAGGTTCAGATTGATAATCGTGAAGGGTTGCTTCGTCCGGGGATGTTTTGTCGTGTGACCTTCGACCTTGACAAGGAAGAGGCAATCCTTTTACCATCCATGGCCATCCTTAAAATGCAGGGATCAAACGACAGGTATCTTTTCATTGAACGAAATGGTGTTGCTGAAAGAATTTCAGTTACGATCGGCAAGCGATACGATGACGATGTCGAAGTTTTTTCAGATGAGCTAAAGACAGGTGACCGCGTAATTGTTAGTGGTCAATCACGCCTGGTCGACGGTGTTGCCGTTGAAGTTGTTCAATAATTCATTATAAATTTTCCAAACCGGAATATCAATGAGTATATATAAAAGTGCAGTAAATAAGCCTATTACGACATTTATGGTCTTTACGGCCATTGTTGTTATGGGCATTTATTCGCTGGTGCAGATTCCCGTGGACCTCTATCCCGAAATGGACCCCCCGTTTATTTCGGTAATGACCACCTATGTAGGGGCAAATGCCGGCGATATTGAATCGAATGTTACAAAGCAACTGGAAGATGCCTTGAATGCAGTTGACAAGCTGAAGGAGATAACCTCCACTTCATCTGATAACCTTTCGATAGTTAACCTTGAATTTGAATGGGGGACCAATCTTGATGAGGCCACAAATGACATCAGGGATGTGGTCGACAGGATTATTGACTTCCTTCCGGAAGGTGTCGAAAGGCCAACTATCTTTAAGTTCAATACCAGTATGATGCCGATTGTCTTCTATGCGGTTACGGCAAAGGAGAGCTATCCCGGACTTGAAAAACTGCTGGATGAGAAAATTATAAATCCTCTCAACCGTATTGAGGGTATTGGTTCCATTGGCATGATGGGTGCACCGCGAAGGGTAGTATATGTTGATGCTGACCCTCGTCGGTTGGATGCATATAACCTGACGATTGAACAGATCGGTAATCTGATTGCTGCCGAAAACCTGAATATGCCTTCAGGTAACGTAAAAATGGGAAATCTCGATTACCAGTTACGGGTTCAGGGTGAATTTACCGCAAGTTCGGTAATCGAAAATATTGTCGTTGGTAACATGGCTGGTAAGCCGGTTTATATCAGGGATGTTGCAACCGTGAGGGATTCTATCAAAGACCTTTCTTTGGATGAAAAGATCAATGGGGAACAGGGTCTTCGTATGTTCGTCATGAAACAGTCAGGTGCAAACACCATGAAAGTTGCCCGTGAAGTCCGGAAGAATGTCGATCAATTGCAGGGTCAACTTCCACCGGATGTTAAAATTAACCTGATAATGGACACATCCGACTTCATTAAGGGATCTATCAAGAACCTTTCTGAAACCCTGATGTGGGCGTTTATATTTGTTGGTTTGGTGGTTCTGTTTTTCCTGGGAAGGTGGCGAGCTACCTTTATTATCATCCTGACAATACCGATTTCATTGATTGTTGCATTCCTTTATCTCTATATCACTGGCAACTCGATCAATGTAATTTCACTTACATCATTGTCGATAGCAATAGGGATGGTTGTGGATGATGCTATCGTAGTACTTGAAAATATCACGCGCCATGTTGAGAGAGGAGCCACCCCACGTGAAGCTTCTATCTATGCCACCAATGAGGTTTGGTTGGCAGTAATCATCACTACATTGGTGGTGGTTGCCGTATTTTTCCCGCTGACACTTGTTGGAGGCATGACGGGTGTAATCTTCAACCAGCTAGGTTGGATTGTTACCATCACCATAGTCACCTCTACGTTGGCGGCTATTTCACTGACTCCGATGCTTTCTTCAAAGATGCTCAGGTTGCGACCGAAGAAGCAGAATCCCGGAAGATTCAGCTATTCAAATACTATAGAGCGTGCCTTAAATTATATGGATAATTTTTATGAGAAAACCTTGAGATGGGTTCTTCGTCACAAGACCTTAACCATGATCACTTCCATGGCTGTATTTATAGGTTCTATGTTTCTTTTTAATTTTATCGGCACCGACTTCATGCCTGAAAGTGATGAAAGCAGTGTACAGGTTTCATTAGAATTACAGACTGGTCTGAGGGTGGAAGAAACATTAAAGACCACCCGTTACGTTGAAAGTGTTTTTAGGGAAAAATTTCCTGAAATACAGATTATGTCCGCATCGTCAGGTTCTGATGATGAAGGAAGTATGTTTTCCCTCTTTTCAACTACCGGTTCGAACATGATCAACTTTATGATGCGATTGAACGATGTTGAGGAAAGATCCAGGTCGGTATGGGATATTGCGGATGAAATGAGGGCTGAAATTGATAAATTGCCTGAAGTCGTCAACTACACGGTTTCAACTTCAAATCAGGGAATGGGAGGTACATCGAATACTGTGGATGTTGAAATATTCGGATATGATTTCGATGTAACCAATGCACTTGCTGAGGAGGTTCGACAAAGGTTAGTATCGGTCCCGGGTGCAATCGATGTGCAGGTAAGCCGCAAAAAGGACAAGCCTGAACTCCAGTTTGCGCTTGATCGTGAAAAGCTTGCACTTCATGGACTTACAACTGCACAAGTTTCCACCAATATCCGTAATCGCGTAAGTGGATTGATTACCTCAAGGTTTAAGGAGGAAGGGGAGGAATACGATATCCGTATCCGATTCCAGGAAGAGTTCCGAAATTCGATCACTGACCTGGAAGAAATTACCATTGTTACACCAACAGGAGCTAAAATTAAACTCAAGGAATTAGGTGAAGTTAAAGAATACTGGTCACCTCCAAACATTGAACACAAACGCCGTGAGCGAATCGTTACCGTGACTGCAAAGCCTGATAAGGTTCCACTGGGTGTCCTCGCGGCAAATATCCAGACCGCGATTTCGGATTTGGACATGCCACAGGGAGTCATGCTAAATGTTGGGGGAGCATATGAAGAACAACAGGAATCTTTCATGGATTTGGGATTGCTGATGATCCTGAGTATAATTCTGGTATTTATTGTAATGGCTTCGCAGTTCGAGTCGTTTGCCATGCCATTTGTAATCATGTTCTCAATTCCATTTGCTTTTACGGGAGTTGCCTTAGCGCTGTTCATCACAGGAACTACCCTTAGCCTTGTTGCTGCACTTGGTGCTGTTCTCTTGATTGGAATCGTCGTGAAGAACGGGATTGTGTTGGTCGACTTTACAAACCTGATGCGCGACAGAGGTTATGAATTGTATGAAGCCATCGCCATTTCCGGAAAATCGAGATTGAGGCCCGTCTTAATGACGGCAGCCACAACCATTTTGGGTATGCTTCCACTGGCGCTCAGTACAGGTGAAGGGTCAGAAATCTGGAGACCTATGGGTATAACCGTAATTGGGGGATTAGTATTCTCAACTATTGTAACCATGGTGGTTGTGCCTGTGATGTATGGGATTCTGGCTCGCCATGGAGAGAGGAACAAAAGGAGCAAACTCGAAAAGCAGTTCCATTTTATGGATTAGTATATTGGAAGGCATTATAAACAGATTTAATTACGAAGAATGAAAGCAGTAATGATCATATTTAACCAGGCCAATACCGAAAGGGTGGAATACATGCTTGACAAGCTAAATATCCGTGGCTTTTCCTGGTTTAGTGACGTAAAAGGTCGTGGTTCCGAGACTGGCGAACCAAGACTGGGATCCCATACATGGCCTGAAATGAATGAAGCCGTCATAACCATCATAAACGAAGATCAGGTCGATATTCTCCTTGAAAAGGTCAGAAAATTGGATGAAATCAACCTTGAAGTGGGAGTGAGGGCTTTTGTGTGGGATATACTTAAAAGTGTTTAGTAAAGTATTTATCTGAGAATTCTCCGAATTCTTAAAATAAAAGGCTGGCAATGTGAATTTTATTCATGTGCCAGCCTTTTTTATTTTGTTTGACAAACTTAGTCCTGAAGAAGTTTTGTCCCCGTATCTTCTACTACCCGTTTTTTCCAGCTTTCTGGGTATCCAGGGAACCCGGGAGAACGGGGATAACCCCATGGATTCCGGAGAAATTCTCCATTCTCGGTCTGCTTAACGTTGCCATCCAGGAATTTTACCAACAGATATTCACCCAACTGCTTCCATACTTTCACTGTTTGGTCAGCTGTGTTGCACGAATAGTCTGTCAGAAAGTTTCTTGCAAGCTCAGGATCTGCCTGATATAATTGAAGGGCACCCGCATCCACGGCTGTCTGGTAGGCAGCAAATTTCCCTTCAAGCTCATCCTGTAATTCTCTGACATCGGGCATGACCCTGTCATAAAAAAGGTATACAAAATGTGCGACGCGGTTGAATACCCAAAAAGCTGCATTATCTGAATATTTCAGCATGTCGCCGTTACCTTCAGCAAATGACTCTGGCACACGATTTATGCCGCAATAAAAAGGCACATATACTGTAGATCCGGCATCGTCAACACCCATCCAGAATACACCGCCAATGGGATTGGGCAGCCAATTCCGCATTTGTGCGACAAAAGAAAATCCTGTTTGCTGGGTTACGGTTACACGTTCATTGACATAGGTTTTACCGTCTTGCTCCCAGGTCAGCGGCCTCCATCTGTAAGGCAAGCCAAAGGGGCCGGCTCCGGCATCTTTGGACATGTCGAGTGATGTACCCTGCAGATAATTACGTTTGAAGTTCATCAGGTCACGCACCGATATTTTTCTGTCGGGTTTGATAAACAGCGGGATACGATCTTTGCTTATATCGCCGGTAGCATAGTCCCAATACTTTGACATGCCGCTATTTACTTCGTTGAACATTGCCCAAACCCGGAGATCACAAAACCGGGCTGCGCCAAAATCGAGGGGGGCATATGCATCACTGAAACTAAACTCTTCATCGGAACCTTCGAAGTATCCTTTGTCACGGGCAAATGTTATCACATCATGGGCATACATAACCTCTAAATCTGGATTGTTGAGTTTGTCAAAATCCTTGCTTGTAATGGAGCGGATGCCATCAGCAACCGGAAAACCTGTAATACGGGCAGCGTTGGCATGTGCCGAAATGTATCCATCAGGAACCTTGAGTGCTACCCAAACTGCTCCTTTGTTGACATTTGCTGTAATTTTGGTTTTCTTGTCAGTACGCATGTCGACTCCCTTGCCTATGATTTCCATGTACCACACTTCATTGGCATCACCAATTGAAAATGATTCCCCGGTTGATGCATAGCCATAGGTGTCAACTAGTTCGCTGATTACCCGGATTGCTTCCCTGGCAGTTTTGGACCGTTGCAAGGCGAGAAACATCAGGCTTCCATAATCCACAATTCCTGTTGTGTCGAGCAATTCTTTTCGGCCGTCAAACGTAGTCTCACCAATTGCAACCTGATGCTCGTTCATAAATCCAATCACCTGGTATGTTTCAGGTGCCTGTGGTATTTGACCAAGTGGCTTGGCTGTTCCCCTGTCGTAAAGTGTCACCATCGAGCCTTGAGGCCACTTTCCTGCAGGGCGCCAATATAGCTCACCATATCGAATATGGGAATCAGCGGCATAAGTGACCATAACTGAACCGTCAGCAGAGGCTCCCTTTGTAACCATGTAGTTGGTGCAGGCGATGATTTCTGTTTTTGTAAGAATCAGTGATAAGAATATCATGGCCGCAATGAATAGTTGTCTGTGCATAATACCTGAATTATTTTTGATTGAAATACAAATTAAGTATTTGTGCTGGCAAAATAGTTTTTTACTTGGTATTTACCAATCATGATTTCTTCCGAAGTTCATATTCTTTGATGATGGTCAAGGCCCTTGCAACATTTCCCTTTGAAACGATCAGGGAAACAGACCCCGCTCCTCCGGGTGATGTCCACCATGGATTAAGTGTCCCCATAATCTCGTCTTTCAAGTATGTTTCGATTTCATCATTTTCAAGCATGGATTTTAAAAGACCTGCTTCCCAGGCAGTCCCGGACCATACAACGACAGGGTCTGATTCGTTCAAAACTGACATAGTATTATATTTTTTATAAAGAAAGTTTTACAGAAATCAACTTAAGAAAGCTGGTTATGCAATAGTAAAGATTTTCCGGGTATCAAAAAGATATTGAATTCATTATCATCATTTAGAGAAATATACGTAAATTGTATAAGTATACAGATCATATGTCAAAAGTATTTTTCTGGCGACATATATGAATCGTGCTTCTAATCCCCTGATTTGATCTTGATTTTAGAAGGTTCCCCTCTTTCTGATTTCTTGATTTTCTTAACATTTTATTTGTCATTTATAAACTGAATTGTAAATGAAGAAACTCTCTTTTTTGATGTTTGTTCTGATATTTCTTTTTACCGCAAGTTGCGGAATTAAGGATGCCATGGACAAACTGGGCAAATCTGCAGATAGTATTGCTGAGTCGATCGAACAGGTATCTGATGCTGCAACCAGTCTGCTTAATAAGATTAATGACATCTCACGTTTGGTTGATTCGAAGCTTGAAAGTGGCGAAATAAACCAGGAGATTGCTGATATGATTGATGGAAGGCTTTATATCCTGACTCAATCCATTGAATCTGCGATTCAAAATACTGGAGGTTACATGTTTGATCGGCTTGACGGTTCTGTCGACAATGCATTCGGAGAGTTAGACATATTGCTTGATAATCTCATGGCTGGTGTACTTGGAAATTATGTCCCGGCTATTATTGACCAGGTGTCTTCCCAAATGCAGTTACAGATTAATACCATAACTTCTTCCCTTGAGGACTTGATAATCCTGACAGCCGGACAAACAGTTTATGTAATTGACAAAACATTCAATGGCCTGATTATTACAATTTCTTCTGTCATTCTGGCTATTGGACTTCTGGTTTTTGCATTGGTATTCCTGAGAAAGGGACGCAAACTGACAGGTGCCAACTATATTGGAGTTGGGATCTTTGTAATATTCCTCGCATTTTTTCTGGTAATAATCCTGGTACCATCAGTCAGGGGAAGGATACTGACTGGATTTGACTATGCTGCTGCCTTGGATGTCAAAGAAATTCCTCCCAAAATTACGGCTGTAGTCCCTGAGAATATTGTTCTTGGGAAAACTCAACGTATTTATATTTATGGAAGGCACCTGAATCAATTAAAGAATGTGGCTGTTAAGTTAACGCAGGGCGATCAGGAGATATTCACTTTCCCCAAGAGCACACATATTGTGTATACAAGCAATAGAATTGTGCTTGGAAACCTGGACAAGGAACTTCGCTGGTTTATTCCCGCATATCCTGTTTTTAAACAATATATGCAGGATCAGGGGGCATTGACGACAATAACCGAGAATCAGGCAATACAGATTGGAAATACCCTTTCGCAAGTGCATTTTAGCCATATCAAACCGGGTATTTCGGCACCACAAACTGTTAATATTGGTGGATTGCATCATTTGAATATGAATGTGATGGCAATGTCTTCAACACCTTCAATACCCAAAGCCCTTCCAATAAAACCTGAACTGAATAAGGTTAAAGAAAAGACCAAGGATTTGGTGATTGCGGAAGTGGGAGGGATTAAGGCTGGAAATTTGCTGGAAATATTCAATAAATTTTTCAAACAGCAGTATCGTATTGAAGAAGGTGACTATGGACTTCAGGTTCTTGACGACAGTGTGAGAATTGAATCACCACAATTTTTGATTGTCAGCAACCCGCCTCCACCAGTTCCTGATCCGGATATCTTTATAATGGATCTGAACTGGTCAGGTGGCATAACGCCGATAAGCAGGCAATCTGCTACCCTTGACGTGACCTTCGGGTTTAAGCATCCCGAATCAGTTCCCCGGGATTTCAATGCCAGGGTCATTACTGTTCCCACTACCACCCCTTTGACAATAAATGTCCCTGAAGGGAAGATTGCCGCAGCGATGTCGGGTAACCGAATCACGGTAACATCAAATCCATTTAATATCGATGATAGTGGCAATTATTCATTCGTATGTTCTGTCGATGACCAGAATCAGGTAAAGGAGTCGGATGAATCAAATAATACTTTCACAAAAGTATTGACTGTTGGTGAATTTGTTTATGATGTCACACTGGATCGGTTCTTTCTTGAACCGCTAAGCAGCACCGTTAAAAAGGGAGGCGAATTTTCTTTTTCACTTGTGGCTGATGCAGGGGGAAATCCTACCTCGTCATGCCAAAAGGTTATTGAGCTTAATAAGGATGAAACTACATCCTTGCCATGCCAGTTCACCTTCACTGCCATGAAAGAAGGGCAAAATGTGATGATTACTTTTATCCCGATTATGGAAGTCAGTTTTGGCTTGATGGAGTTTCTTAATTTCACCATGAATTTAGGAAATTCCGTATGGCAAAAGCAGCTGGATGTTAATCCCACAGGTTTGGGTGATATCAAGGAATATGATATCCTACGTGAAACACAGCATTACAAACTGCACGGAAAAATGACTGTAACCAGAACAAGATCAGAATGATCTCCTGAATGTAATCAATACGTTTGAAAAGGTCTGACTTATTTTGAGTCAGACCTTTATTGTTTTTTCAAAGGAGGTTATTGAGGCTCAAAATTTTCCATTCATCCTCACCCTTTACGCAACTTATCCAGGTACCGGCCCCATTATTGGTATTTCCATATTTTTCACATACTATTACCATAGTTTCGACATAAAAAAATGGTAAAACAATGGTGAAAGACTGGAGAAACAATGGTGAAACCAATACTCGGTGCAATACCTGACTCAATATTGGTCAAAAGGGCAATGAATTTCAATTACAGGACGATAAATAATAAAAAACTGTTTATTTTTAAGAAGTTAAGTCATGTAGCTGCCATTTCATGATGATTGATCTCAGGATCTCACCCAAAGGTCCAAAATCCCATATCTTTATAGATTGTCTTGTAAATGGATCTGATTTAATGAAAAGCATAAATACTAAATTGCCAAACTTATGAAAACAGCTCAGCGTATCAGGATTTCACTATTGTTGATTGCATTGCTTGCCATAATTCTAAGTGATTCCGGATGTAGTAAGACCAAATGGGCCGAAAGTGAGATGGGAAATATCCGAATTGTCACCAATCAAGGTGGCCAGTCCCTGGGATATGCAACAACATCAGAAATTCAACTAATCATTGATCATGGATTCGCTTTTAAGGATTTAAACCGCAACGGTGAATTGGATCCATATGAAGACTGGCGTCTGCCGGTGGATCTGCGTGCGAGGGACCTTGCAGGAAAGATGAGTATTGAGCAGATAGCAGGTTTAATGCTCTACAGTGGACACCAGGCAATTCCAGGCATTGGTGGAGGTCGTTTTGGGGGAACATACAACGGCAAGTCACTGGAGGAAAGTGGAACATCTCCATGGAGTATGACTGACCAGCAAAAGAAATTTTTGGTTGAGGATAATTTGCGGCATGTATTGATTACCAGGGTGCAAAATCCTGAAGTCGCAGCTCGCTGGAATAATGAAATGCAGGCATTGGTTGAGGGTATCGGAATGGGTATTCCAGCCAATAACAGTTCTGATCCCCGCCATGGTAGCGATTCAGGTGCCGAATATAATTATGGTGCCGGTGGCCAGATATCCATGTGGCCCGGATCTCTCGGTCTGGCGGCGACTTTTGATCCTGAGTTGGTTGAAAAGTTTGGAGCCATTGCTTCTCATGAGTACAGGTCGCTTGGCATAGCAACAGCGCTTTCTCCTCAAATTGACCTGGCAACAGAGCCCCGATGGAATCGATTCAGCGGTACCTTTGGAGAGGATCCCTTGCTGGCTGCTGACATGGCACGGGCATATGTCGATGGATTCCAGACCTCGCCTGATTCGGTGATGATTTTTGGTGGATGGGGCTATCATAGCGTAAATGCCATGGTGAAACATTGGCCGGGGGGTGGCCCCGAAGAAGGAGGCCGTGACGGGCATTTCGGATATGGGGCATACGCCGTTTATCCGGGCAACAACTTTGCCATGCATCTGGTTCCTTTTACCGAGGGAGCTTTTAAACTGAAGGGTCCAACCCGTTCGGCTTCAGCCGTAATGCCTTACTATACCATTTCCTTCAATCAGGATACTGTCAATGGGGATAATTCTGCCAATGCATATAACCAGTATATTATCCAGGATCTCTTAAGGGAACGATACGGATATGATGGGGTGATATGTACCGACTGGATGGTAACGGGCGACGTGACCGGAGTAGACATCTTTCAGGGTAAACCATGGGGAGTGGAAAAATTGACCTTGGCTGAAAGACATTATCGGATCTTAATGGCAGGCTGTGACCAGTTTGGAGGGAACAATGATGCGGGGCCAGTACTGGAAGCATATCGGTTGGGTGTTGAAGAACACGGCGAAGCCTGGATGAGGTCTCGCTTTGAACAATCTGCGGTTAGATTACTTCGCAATGTTTTTCGGGTGGGGTTGTTTGAAAATCCTTATCTCAATGTGGAGGAAACCAAAAGAGTAGTTGGCAATCCCATGTATATGCAGGCTGGTTATGAAGCGCAACTTAAATCAGTGGTGATGTTGAAAAACAAGGAAAATATTTTACCACTGAAAAAGGGATTGAAGGTTTATATCCCTCAGAGGTATATTGCTCCAGGGCGCGACTGGTTTGGAACGGTGACCCCCGAACGATGGGAAATGCCGGTTAGTGAAAAGGTTGCAGGATCCTATTTTGAATTGACTGAAAATCCCGGCGATGCTGATGTTGCGCTGGTGTTCATCCAAAGTCCAAATGGCATGACAGGGTACGATTCAGTTGACCGTGACAAGGGAGGTACAGGATATGTTCCCATAAGTCTGCAGTATTCACCATATACCGCTGATGATGCGCGCGACCCAAGTATAGCCGGTGGAAGTCCGTTTGAAGATTTTGTGAATCGTAGCTACAAAGGGAAAACAGTGGTAGCTTCAAATTTCGCGGATTTGAAAACAATGCAGGAAACAGCTAAAGTCATGAATGGGAGACCGGTTATTACACTCATCAGTACAAGTAATCCAATGGTCATGGGCGAAGTCGAACCCTTGTCGGACGCTATCCTGATTCATTTTCAGGTACAAGACCAGGCATTGATGGATATTTTAACAGGAGTGGCAGAACCTTCAGCACTACTGCCCATGCAGATGCCAGTTAACATGGCTGTTGTGGAAAGTCAGTTTGAAGACGTACCCCATGACATGGAAGAATATACAGATTCGGAAGGGAATCATTACAATTTTGCCTTTGGGTTGAATTGGTCGGGCGTAATTGATGATGAAAGGGTATCCCGTTATCGCAAATAGCCTTTGTTTGTGTGCAGATATATTAAAAAAGCCTTCCAGTTAGGAAGGCTTTTTTAATGCAGACTATTACAAAGGAATATTCCCGTGTTTTTTTACCGGGTTGCTTTTTCGTTTGTTGCGGGTCATTTCCAATGCAGCGATGATCTTTTTGCGGGTTTCCTTTGGGTTAATAATTTCATCAATATAACCAAGGGCTGCTGCCTTATAGGGATTGGCAAACGTGTCACGATATTCCTCAACCGCTTTGGCCTTTTCTGAATCAGAATCAATGTCACGACGCAGAATATTAATGGCACCCTCGGGCCCCATTACAGCAATTTCGGCAGTGGGGTACGCCAGATTAACGTCTCCCCCAATGTGTTTGCTTGACATCACATCGTAAGCTCCTCCGTATGCCTTCCTGGTAATCAGGGTTACTTTTGGTACAGTGGCCTCCGCAAATGCATACAGCAACTTGGCTCCGTGCTTTATGATTCCACCGAATTCCTGGGCAGTGCCTGGAAGGAATCCCGGAACATCGACGAAAGTTACCAGGGGAAGGTTGAATGAATCACAAAAACGCACAAACCTGGCCGCCTTTACGGAAGAATTAATATCAAGGACTCCTGCAAGATGTTGAGGCTGATTGGCCACAATGCCAACTGGTTGTCCTCCAAACCTGGCAAATCCGACTATTATATTCTGGGCATAGTTTGGCTGCACTTCCAGAAAGTGTTTGTTGTCAATTACTTTCTGGATAATATCATGCATGTCGTATGGTTTGTTTGGATCAGCCGGAACAATGTCCTGGAGTGCTGTTTCCTCACGATCCGATGGATCGATGGTGGTTTTAACAGGCGCATCTTCCATGTTATTGGATGGAAGGAAGCTGACAAGCTCCCTGACCATCTGAAGCGTCTGGTCTTCATCTTTGCCTACGAAATGGGCAACGCCGCTCTTTGAGCTGTGGGTTATTGCTCCTCCAAGATCTTCTTTTGATACATCTTCATGGGTAACGGTTTTAATGACCTCAGGTCCTGTAACGAACATGTGGCTTTTTTCCTTCACCATGAAAATAAAATCTGTCAGGGCAGGGGAGTAGACTGCACCACCGGCACAAGGACCCAAAATCACAGAAATCTGAGGAACCACGCCAGACGACATGACATTGTTATAAAAAATGTCGGCATATCCGGCAAGGCTTTCAACGCCTTCCTGTATACGTGCACCGCCCGAATCGTTGAGGCCGATGACCGGTGCACCCATTTTAAGGGCCATGTCTTGTATCTTGACAATCTTGTCAGCATTTGCCCGGCTCAACGTACCACCAAAAACAGTAAAATCCTGGGCAAAAACATATACAAGTCTGCCATTTATTTTACCGTATCCGGCTACCACACCGTCACCCAGAATTTTCTTCTTTTCCATTCCGAAATCGTAATTACGGTGGGTAACAAGTTTGTCGATTTCATTGAAAGTGCCGGGATCCAAAAGGCTCAAGATGCGTTCACGTGCAGTTCTTTTACCTTGGGAATGCTGCTTCTCTATTCTTTCCTGTCCGCCTCCAAGTTCAGCCGAACGGTTCATTTCGTCCAGCAGGGTAAGTTTTTGTTTTAAATCCATTCCGAAATGATTTTATTCTATTTCAATTAATATCTGGTTACCTTCCACGGTTTCTCCTTCAGCAACATATATTTTGCTGATGATTCCGTCGACCGGGGCTTTGTATTCACTTTCCATTTTCATGGCTGCAAGGATTATTACGGTTTGACCCTTTGTAACCTCTTCTCCTTCAGAAACCAAAACCCGAACAACTTTGCCTGGCATGGGCGCAGTTATGTGTTTTTCGTCTGAGTCAAGTTGGCCTCCAACTCTGTCGAGCAGATATCTTGTTTCTGCATCAATTACCTCAACTTCAAATGTTTTATAGAGGGTATATCCAAGGTATTTTTTTGGATGGTCGAGCGGAACCAACTCAATATCATGGCTTCGGTTGTTTTCAATGATTGAAAATGTTCCGTCATCGGTGTGCATCAGGTCGATATCATAGATGGTATCGTCAACCTTGATCTTTAGCAGATTGTTGTTTTGCTGTATTAGCTCCACCCTTGCGAAACGATCATTAAGTTTTATTTCAACTGACATAAAATGTGTTTAAAAGTGAAGAATCTGTGGTGCTTTTTTCCAACGGCTCTGTGCCGGTTGAAATTCTTTGGTATTGTAGGCCCGGCTGATCCGTTCAAGGTAGTCGATATAAGCTGATATAATCACCATATCTTCAATTTCCTTCCCGGTTTCAACCTCGCCAGTGAGGTTTTCCTTGTTCTTTTCAATAAAATGGGTATCATATTTCCCCTCGGCGAAGTCCTTGGTTACCATTATTTTTTCAAGAAACTTAATGGAAGTCTTCACGCCGGTAATCTTATATTCATACAATGCCCTTCGCATACGCTGTATAGCGATTTCACGTGTCTTGCCCCAAACTATCAGTTTTGAAATCATGGAGTCGTAATAGATTGGGATATCATATCCTTCATAAACGTATCCGTCAATTCGGATTCCAAGCCCCGAAGGTTCTTTAATCTTGTGCACCTTTCCTGGGGCAGGCATGAAATTGTTATCGGGATCTTCGGCATTGATCCTGCACTCTATGGCATGACCGCTTTGCTTCAAGTCCTCCTGTTTGAAAGCAAGAGGCAGCCCCATGGCTATTTTTATTTGTTGTTTGACCAGGTCAACCCCAGTGATTCGTTCAGTAATTGGATGCTCAACCTGCAATCGGGTGTTCATTTCCAAAAAGAAGTAATTGAGGTCATTGTCAACCAGGAATTCAATGGTGCCTGCCCCAAGATAATCAACAGCCTTGGCTGCGGCTACTGCAGTCTCACCCATCACCTTGCGCAGTTCCGGAGTCATGAGTGGAGAAGGGGTCTCCTCAATCATTTTCTGGTGACGACGCTGTACCGAACATTCCCTTTCAAATAAATGGACCGCATTTCCATGTGAATCCATCAGTATCTGAAACTCTATATGGTGGGGTGAAGTGATATATTTCTCGATATAAACTGAATCGTCTCCAAAAGCAGTTTTGGCTTCTGAACGAGCTGCCCTAAGCGATGCTTCAATTTGATCTTCCCTTTGCACAAGTCGCATTCCCCGACCACCACCACCGGCAGATGCTTTTATCATCACGGGTAATCCAATTTCTTTTATGAGTTGGATGGCCTCATTTTCGTCAGATATGGCTCCTTCAGTGCCTGGAACTACCGGTATACCTGCCATTTTCATTGCCTCACGGGCTCTGATTTTGTCTCCCATGGTTAACATTACTTCCGGGGAGGGACCGATAAATATGATTCCTTCTTCTTTGCACCTAGTGGCAAAAGCTGGGTTTTCACTTAAAAATCCATAGCCCGGATGGATTGCATCGGCGCCACTTGCCTTGGCTGCTTCGATGATCTTTTCAATATTCAGGTAACTCTCCGACGAGGGTGCCTCTCCAATATAATACGCCTCGTGGGCATAACGTACATGCAGTGAAGTCCGGTCAGCCGCGGAATAAACCGCCACTGTCCTGATTTCCATTTCCCTGCAGGTGCGCATAACCCTGATGGCAATCTCGCCTCTGTTGGCGACCAGAATCTTTTTGATCTGTTTCATGCAATCATTTTATTTAACTTATTAACTTCATGTGAGATGCGATTTTGCACTGAGAATTTTCACAATAAAAATCCGTTGGTACAAATGCATTCCAGTCGATGATTTTTAGTTTTAAATGTTATTCAAACCTGTGAAAGTATAAAAAAGTTTAAAAGATGTGTGGATTCAAAATTCTTTAAATATGATCATTGCTGATTATCAGTGTAATAAGATATATTGTAGTGCATTTTTTTGATTTTTTTCGACTATGTTGGTTCAAGATTTTAATATTTTATACATTTGAAAACATAATGTCTCAAGCATGAACCTAAACCGCTTATTCTGTATAGTTTTCTTTGTAATCAGCTTTGGACCTGCCTTTTCCCAGGACTTTTCATATAACCTTTCATCTGACTCCCTTGTTAATTTCCATGCAGGAAACAAGCGGGTTTATAATACAGTACGCACTGAAAACAGGCCCCGCATAGATGGTCATCTTGATGATGACTGCTGGATTCAGTTAGGATCATGGCAGGGAGATTTTGTTCAACAACAGCCCGAGCAGGGCAGGCCACCATCCCAAAAGACGGAAGTAAAGATTCTATTTGATGATGATAATCTATATGTAGGGTTAAAATGTTTTGATGACGAGCCTGAAAAAATCAGTGCTGTCATGGGGCGCAGGGATGATTTTACAAGTGGGGATATTGCCGGTATAGCTTTGGATACCTATTTTGATAAAAGTACGGCCTTTGAATTCAATGTTTCGGCTGCCGGACAAAAGATTGATCTGGTGCATTTGGGAGCATACCTGTGGGATACCAATTGGGACGCAGTATGGGAAGCACGTACACAGGTTCTCGATTCAATGTGGACAGTGGAAATCAGGATTCCATTCAGCCAGCTCCGTTTCAGCGAGAATAAGGAACAAGTATGGGGAATGCATATCTGGCGCTGGATTGACCGACTTGGTGAAGAAAACCAGTGGAAGCTCATTCCAATTGATGCCCCTGCAATGGTATATATATTTGGTGAATTGCGTGGTATCGAAGGCATTAATCAAAAACGACATGTCGAAATCATGCCTTATTTGGCAGCACGACAAGTGACCGGTGGCCTGAAAAGTGAAAGGTTTGGCTATGGCCTGGATGGGAAGATTGGCCTTTCGTCAAATTATACACTTGACCTGACCGTGCTTCCTGATTTTGGCCAGGTGGAAGCGGATCCATCCATATTGAACCTTTCTTCCTATGAAGTTTTCTATGATGAGAAGAGGCCTTTTTTTCTTGAAGGCAATAATATCCTTGACTATTCAGCGGGTAGCGATTTGCTATTTTATTCGAGAAGAATAGGACACAGTCCATCATGGATGCCTTTTGGAGATGATGATGAAACAGTAGCCATGCCTTCTGGAACAAGAATTTTGAATGCAATAAAGCTGACAGGAAAAGGGAAAAAAGGTACTTCAGTTGGGATTGTAAACAGTGTGACGGGAAAAGAATATGCAGAAATTGCTGGAGTGAATGGCACCCGGTTGGAGTCTGCTGAACCGCTTAGCAATTATTTTGTGGGCCGCTTAAAACAAGATTTTAATGGTGGCAATACCATTTTGGGAGGAATGGTTACGTCAACAATACGATCAATCAAAGAAGAACATCTCAAATTTCTTCCTGAGAGGGCATCGGTTGGTGGAATCGATTTCCTGCATACCTGGGAAAACCGTAAATATTTCATTGACTTAAAATCATTTTATTCTCATATTTCCGGAAGTGAGGAAGCCATTTCTTCCCTGCAACGTAATAGCCGACATCTTTTTCAGAGAGTTAATGCTGACCATTTGGAATTGGATGATACGCGAAATACAATGGAAGGATGGGGCGGTCAGCTGACTGGTGGTAAGCAAAGCGGTAAATTCAGGGCTACCGGAACCCTGAGTTGGCGATCCCCGGGACTGGAATTGAATGATCTTGGGTATCTCCGTGAAGCCGACCAGGTCAACCAACGGGTGAACCTGCGGTATCAGGTTAATAAACCCAACGGTATTTTACAGAGTTATTATTTTACGATGGACCAGCGAAATGACTGGACATTCGGCGGAGAAAACATCAACAATCACCTAAATCTGCATGGATATGCCAAGTTTAGTAATCTTTGGAGTCTGCATGCTGATTTTGTAAGGAATTTTTATCGGGTTGACACAAGGCAACTAAGGGGTGGTCCATCTTTGCGAATCGATCCTTTTACTTCAGGCGAACTTTTTCTTCAGACGAACAGTTCTAAGAAACTATTTGTTGGTTTGGGAGCCCGTAACAAATGGGTCGACCATCGTCTGGGCGAGTCAGTTGATTATACCTTGCATTTGCAGTGGAAACTGAGCAACCGTTTTACTGTCACATCACAAACCCGATATGAGGAGCTTGTCGATTTTAATCAGTATGTTGCGCAGCGCAGGCTAAATAATCAAACCCGGTATGTAGTGGGTGAGCTTGATCGAAAAACGCTTTATACAACACTGAGAGCAGAGTTTTTTGCCACACCTGAATTGTCGTTCCAGTTTTATGGAAGCCCGTATGCATCAGTAGGTCATTTTCTGAAACTGAAGAAAGTACAGGAAAGCCTTTCTGGTGATGCTTCAGCGCGATACAGTAACCTCGTCGAAGTCGACAGGCAAGGGTCTGCCATATATCTCGATGAGGACAGTGATGGGAATTTTGATTTTCTGGTTGGAAATCCCGATTTTAACTATCAGGAGTTGCGTTCCAATTTCGTCATACGATGGGAATATCGTCCCGGTTCCACTGTATACCTGGTCTGGACCCACAATCGTTTCCGTGATAGCAACACCTACGACCCTTCTGCCTGGAATAGCCTGAAGGGGATCTCCGGGATTTCATCCGATAATGCACTGATGGTCAAGCTAAGCTACTGGTTTTCACTTTAAAGGTCAGTCTGTTTGTTAAGACTGCCAGGGTAGAATTATATTTTAACCGATGGGTTATTATCTTTGTGCCCCATGAAATTTTCCGAGTATTTTCCATATTACCGCAGAAATCTGACTTTAGCTTTTCCGGTCATCCTGTCACAGCTGGGCCAGGTATCGGTTTCACTTGTTGACAATGCAATGGTTGGCAGGGTAGGGACCGTTGAGTTGGCAGCTTCCTCTTTTGCCAATAGTGTCTTTATGATTGGGATGATTTTTGGAATGGGGATAACTTTCGGCATCACGCCGCTGGCAGGGCAAACGTATGGTAAGGGTGAAATCAGGCAGACAACACAATGGCTTAAAAACGGGATTTTTACTTATCTCATTGCCGGATTTTTTTTGACCCTCATCATGTTGGGAGTATATTTTCTACTGCCTTATTTTGGCCAGTCTCCGGAAGTCACCCGGGAAGCCCAGCCTTATTATCTTTGGTTATGTGCCTCAATGATACCATTTGTTGGATTCTTTACCTTTAAGCAATTCTTTGAGGGAATTGGGAATACCAGGATGGCAATGATTATTACATTGACATCCAATGCGGTGAATGTCTTTTTTAATTATTTGTTTATATATGGCAAATGGGGATTCCCTGAGATGGGCCTTGAGGGTGCAGGCGTCGGGACTTTCATATCCAGGATGATCATGCCTGCATTGTTTCTTCTTATGGTCATGCGTAACAGTCGTTATCGGAAGTATCTGATTCTGGCCCATGTGCAGAGAATCAGAAGGCATGATATTGCAAGGCTGTTGAAGATTGGCCTTCCCATAGCTTTTCAGTTGATTGTAGAGATGTTGTCGTTCAGCATTGGCGCAGTGATGATGGGCTGGCTGGGCGTGGTTGAACTTGCTGCCCATCAGGTAGCCATTGGTCTTGCCTCATTCACCTATATGATATCCCTGGGCATATCGACGGCAAGTACCATAAGGGTAAGCCATATGATGGGGGCCCGGGATTTTACGGGAATGCGGAACGCGGCAAATGCTGCAGCACATCTTGTTCTGTCGTTTATGACTTTAAATGCTTTGATGTTTATTGTTCTGCGATTCCTGTTGCCAAGAATTTTCACAGCGGATCCAGCTGTTATCGATCTTGCAGCCAATTTGCTGATTATTGCAGCAATATTTCAGTTATTCGACGGACTACAGGTTGTGATGCTTGGCATACTCAGGGGACTGGCTGATGTCAGGGTTCCCATGTTTCTCGCATTCATTGCCTATTTATGTATTGGGATTCCTACCAGTTGGGTGTTTGCTTTCCCCCTCAATTTTGGCCCATCCGGAATATGGATTGGTTATTTGGTGGGGCTTGGCGTTGCAGGAATTCTCTTCAACTTAAGATTTCGCAAAAATCTTAAGTCACTTTCCTTTAAGTCGACTTAGGTACTCATTGTTAGAGTCCAGAAATCATTCAAGGCTTGATTTTCTGGTATAGCTCTGTCAATTTTTGCTCATAAATGGCTTCAATTTCCTTTTCATGTTCACCTATTGGTTTAACAGGTATAAGGTCCATCACATCTTCGGGAGTCATGGATGTATTGAAATAGGTTTCCAGGGCGCCATACATTGACTGGAGTACAGCCTCACGTGCAAATCGCTCTGACATTCCATACTTAACTCCCAAATCAGTGAGTTTTTTCCATTGGAACCAGAAATAAGTAGGTGCCATTGCCGAAATAATTGCGTATGCTTCCAGCTGATTTTCGTCAACTTCGAGCGTCGTGCCCAGAAAATCCATCATTTGAAGAATGGTTTCTTTATCGTGCGAAGGAAATCCCTCGTTGAACCAAATGGGATTATATCCTTCGTTGATGATGGAAGTGGCATTGGGGATCATCCTTACGATCTTTTTGACGTGAGGAACCAATTGGCTGATTTTTGCGCTGCCGATTTTTGGTGCGAGTGACCCAAGAATTGTTTCACTTGTCAAATACCCCGAAATTAGATTCAATGTTTCCGGAATTGCAGGTGGATGCAAGGCGATAATTACAATCTCCTTTGAAGCAGCCTCCTCCAGAGTCCCCTGGTGAATATCCGGAAACCGGGATTTCAACTGTTCGACATTCTCGCTCTTGATATCGAAGACAGTAGCTTTCAGTAGATTGATCTTTTTGTTGGCGAAAGCCTGAAGTAGAATTCTGGTGATTCTGCCACCACCGATGAAACCAATTGTTGGTGTTATCATTTCGTTGGTTTTTTGAGTTTGCGGAATGAAATTTTATATCAGTATTTACCTGATTCAGGAGTGTTAAGTTAAAGAAAATTGGCTTGAAATGGAAATGAGTCCGGCATTTTTATGCACCGGACTCATTTCAACAACTCAACGATATGTTTAAAGCTAAAGATTGTCGACCGTTTCCTTGATTTTCTCCTTCAATTTTTCGGGACGGCTTACTGCATTCAGGAAAGCATAGTTGGTTATATCCGTTTTCTTGTCTCCTTTTACAAAAAAGAGAGATTGGCCTTCGACATTGTATTTTTTCACCAGGTCCTTATTGCTCTGATCCTCAAAAACGAGCGATTTAAAAACAATTTTATCGCCATATAATTCCTGCAATGACTCTTTGGTAACTTTCTCGACCGTATTGCAAGTCATGCATCTGGTTTTATTGTGGAAATAATATGCTTCCACCTTTTGGCCTTTGTCTTGCGAAAAGGCATAAAATATAGGTGCCAGCATCAAAAGGACCATAACAATGATTTGCTTTTTCATAATGGATGTATTTAAAATTTGAATAATAACTTCCTGTTAGATAGTTTATGGTGCTTTAACCTTTCAGCAATGACACAATTTCATCTTTGGAAGGTACCCTTCCTTTTACAACGACTTTCCCATCAATAACAAGGGCCGGTGTCGCCATGATTCCATATTTCATGATTTCCATGATGTCTTCTACTTTTGTGATGCTCGCTGTAATACCAGCCATTTCAACCGCTTCCTGGGTAAGCTTTTCCAGGTTTTTACATTTTGTACAGCCGGTTCCAAGTACCTTGATTTCCATTTTACTAATATTGGATAGTTCGTAAATTTACGAACAAAGTTAGAGGATTTTATATCATCCCCACTATATAAACATGCTTCTTTCCAAAGATATTGCCGGAAAATGCACGTAATGGATTTCAGAATACTTTGGCGAATCAGGCTGACTTGTTTTGTTCCTTCGATATAATTTCCCTTGTCAAGTCGTTATGGCATTTTTGGAAATCAAAGCAAGGCCATCAATCAGGAAGTGTGGATTGGGGATCTTTACAATTTGAGCTGTTTTTCAATTTCAGCTTTCATTTTTGCAAAGTCTTCCTCATTGAAACCGACTGATGCATAAACAATATTTCCTTTTTTATCAATTACGAAGTTC
This sequence comes from Bacteroidota bacterium, assembly GCA_023428545.1. The sequence goes on from JAEYXH010000015.1 coordinate 76,303, forward strand.
CTCGGAATATTCTGGCTTGCATAAAGCGAAAATATTTTTCTCTCGGGATCGGGGTAAAATGGCATCGAAAATTTTTGGTCATTCTTGAATTTGTTCACCGTTTCCCAATCGTGTTCACGGCCAAAGATAAGCAGCTCAAAATTTGGGTTGTCGGCATACTTTTGGTAAATGTCCTTTTCGATATGGGGTAGCTCGGCCCTGCATGGGCCACACCAGGTGGCAAAAAAGGTGAGCAAAACAACCTTGCCTTTATAATCTGTGATTTGGTGTTTTGTCCCGGGCTTAACTTCAAAGGCGAATGCAGGTGCTTGTGCATTTAACCTGGCAAGCGTAAAATTATCCTGTGCACTTACTTGAATGATAAGGGCAGTTAACAGGAAAAGCATTGTCACGTGTTTCATAATCTTGTTCTGTCAGGTTATTTTTTTTTCAGGAAATCGTTTACATTTTTCTCGATTCGATCAAGCAGGGCAGAAGTATCAGATTTAACAAACTGGTCACCAGTGATGTTTTCGTATAATTCAATGTACCGGTCAGTAACTGAGTTTACAAAATCGTCAGGCATGTGGGGTACTGTCTGTCCTTCTTTTCCCTGAAATCCATTCTGGATAAGCCACTGGCGGACAAATTCTTTCGAAAGCTGTTTTTGCTGTTCCCCAATGGCCAGTCTTTGTTCATATCCTTCGGCATAAAAATACCGGGATGAATCGGGAGTATGAATTTCATCAATCAAAAAGATTTTTCCATCCTTTTTGCCAAATTCATATTTTGTGTCGACAAGAATCAATCCCATACTGGCAGCTATTTCAGTTCCGCGGGCAAATACACGTCGGGTATAGTCTTCAAGCATTTCATAATCTTCGCGACTGACAAGGCCCTGACGGATTATCTCATCCCTTGAAATATCTTCATCGTGACCCTCTGACGCCTTGGTGGTTGGAGTAAGGATAGGTTCAGGAAATTTCTCGTTTTCTTTCATGCCTTCGGGCAATGGAACTCCACAGAGACTTCTTTTCCCTGATTTATATTCACGCCACGCATGACCGGTCAGGTAACCACGAATTACCATTTCAACTTTAAATGGCTCACAGAAGTGGCCAACGGTAACATTTGGATCTGGTGTTGCAATTTTCCAATTGGGAACGATATCTGAGGTGGCATCAAGAAATTTGGCCGCGATCTGGTTTAACACCTGACCTTTAAATGGAATTCCTTTGGGAAGTACCACGTCGAAGGCTGAAATCCGGTCACTCACCACCATGACCAGGTATTCGTCATGAATATTATAGACATCCCTGACTTTTCCGTGATAAACACTTTTCTGCCCGGGAAATAGAAAATCTGTTTTTGTTAATGCCTGTGATGTCATGTCTCTAATTTTTATGTTTGTTCATTTTTATTATCTGCCTGCCTTATTCTTTCTTCCTTGCGACGTTCCTTTAATTTTTCCTTTTCCTCGCTATAACGGTCATAAGCATTTACGATGTCACGAACCAGCCTGTGCCTGACTATGTCGCTTTTATCAAACTTCACCATACTGATTCCTTCTATATCTTTCAGGAGGCGCATAGCCAGCAACAATCCTGACTGCTGATGGTCGGGCAGGTCAATTTGCGTAACGTCACCGGTTATGATGAACTTGGCATTCATACCCATTCGGGTAAGAAACATTTTTAATTGGTTAATTGTTGTGTTTTGCGCTTCATCAAGGATCACATAGGCATTGCTGAGGGTGCGTCCGCGCATAAACGCCAATGGTGCAATCTGTATAGTTCCATCCTTAATAAATTCTTCCAGCTTTTTTGCTGGAATCATATCAAGGAGGGCATCGTACAGGGGTTGTAAATAAGGGTCAATCTTTTCCTTCAGATCACCTGGCAAAAAACCGAGTCTTTCACCGGCTTCAACAGCAGGGCGACTCAGTATAATTCGCTTGATCTCCCTGTTTTTAAGAGCCTTAACGGCAATGGCAATGGCTGTATAAGTCTTTCCGGTTCCTGCCGGGCCAATCGCAAACAACAGATCATGCTCCTTGCTTTCTTCAACCAGTATTCGCTGGTTGGGCGTTCGGGCCCGGATGGGTTTTCCCGTATTGCTGTAAACCAGAATGTCTGGTTCTTCGTCAGGTCCCGCAATACCGTCAAAATTACTGACCATGATCTGTGAGATGAATTCTTCGGTAAGTATATTGAACTGGTAATAGTGATCGAGAATATATCCAAACTTCTTTTCAAAATTTTCAAGCTCTTTTTCTTCGCCCTGCAAAAAGATGGAATGGCCCCTGGCAGTAATTTTGATTTTTGGAAAAAAGTTCTTTATCAGGTTGAATTTGACATTATTGACACCATAAAACTCAAGTGGGTCAATACCTTCCAGAATAATTTGCTTTTCCAAATGGCTAATTGTTTATTGTTTGAAGCAAAATTAACAATTCTTCCATATTTTTTCTGGTTTGAACAGGTGCGCCATGATTATAGTTTTTTTGATCATTTTCTTTCGCAATAATTCTTAATCTGTGTAAGGTTGGTCTTGTAAAGATAAAAAAAGGCCCGGAGAATTTTCCCCGGACCTTTATAGTGGTAGGTTTAATTGAACTTACATATTCTTGATTTCTGCAGCTAACTTCTGGAGTGAATCTTTGGCATTTCCATAAAACATTCTGGTCTTGTCATTGAAGAACAGGAAGTTTTCAATACCAGCATATCCTTTGCCGGCACCACGTTTCATTACAATGATGTTTTTGGCAAGATGTGCATCAATAATGGGCATGCCATAAATGGGTGAGGATGGATCATCATAAGCCGCTGGATTCACAACGTCATTTGCGCCAATTACAATGGCTACGTCAACATTGGGCATATCGGGGTTAATATGATCCATTTCCACCAGTTTTTCATATGGAACATCCGCTTCGGCAAGCAGCACATTCATGTGGCCGGGCATACGCCCTGCAACCGGATGGATGGCATACCGAACATCCACGCCCCTGCTTTCCAGAAGGGTATCAAGTTCATGTGCTATATGCTGGGCTTGGGCAACTGCCAGACCATAGCCTGGGATAATGACAATTTTCTGGGAATAATTCAGGAGTACTGCCGCATCGCTAACAGTAATCTCCTTCATGATACCCATGTCACGGTCGGCTGCTGCGCCTCCTCCACCAAATGCCCCTATGATCACGTTGATTAAGGAACGGTTCATGGCCTTACACATTAACATGGTCAGAATCATACCAGCCGCACCAACCAGAATTCCTCCAAGGATCATAGCCTGATTGTGGTAGATGAATCCAGCCATGGCAGCGGCTATACCTGTTAATGCATTCAGAAGCGAAATTACGACTGGCATGTCGGCACCACCAATCGGCATGACAAACAAAACTCCATAAAGTATAGAAAGACCAAATAGCAGCCATATGGCCCACATTTGTTCAGATGGCTGGCCTCCGTTGAAGGTTACCCATGCTCCGAACGCCAATGTCGCAACTATCAGAAACATATTGACATATTTCATGTATCCTGCACGAATGTCTCCGATCTTGCCATCAAGTTTGCCATAGGCAATCATACTTCCCGAAAATGCTACTGCCCCGATAATAAGTCCCAGGACTGTTACAAGAAGTGATCCGAAGTTCCCGGCCATTGCTTTTGGAAACTCGAGCAACCCAACCAAAGCAGAGGCAAGCCCGCCGGTAGCATTGTAGACAGAGACCAATTGTGGCATGGCTGTCATTTTTACCTTGCGGGCAATAATCCATCCAACAGTAGATCCAACCGAGATCGCCAGAATGATAATTATAAGATTGCTGATCGGAATGGAATGACCAGCATCATTTTTGTGCAGTAGCGCTGTGGTTACCATGGCAAGCAACATTCCGGCGGCTGCCCATATGTTTCCATTCCGGGCGGTGGCAGGATTAGACAGTTTTTTTAGCCCATATACAAACAGAAGGGCTGAAATTAAATAACTTAACTCCAGGAGGCTGTCTCCCAAGGTGACAGAGACTCCATCAAATATTCCTAAAATCTGGTTCATGTTCAGCTGGCTTTTTGAGTTTTCTTCTTTTTAAACATCTCAAGCATCCGGTCAGTTACGGCAAATCCTCCAACTACGTTTAACGTTCCGAAGATGAGTGCCAGAATCCCCAGTACAAGGTCAACCGAAAATTTGCTTAGGTCAGCATGGCCAACCAAAATGATGCCTCCAATGATTATGACACCAGAGATGGCGTTTGCTCCCGACATCAAAGGTGTATGTAAAACTGCAGGTACATTGGAAATCACTTCAATGCCCAGGAAGATCGACAGGGCAATTATAAAAATTGCTTCCTTGTAGGTGAAAAAATATTGTAAGATATGTTCCATAACGTCTACTTTAGGTTATCCATTACTGATTTTACCCGTTCATTCAATACCTGTCCCTGATGGGTAATGCAGGTGCCTTTAACAATATCATCCTCGAAGTTGAGGTGCAATGCTCCCTCTTTCGTAATCAGGAGAGCCAGAAAATTCATGACATTTTTGCCAAACATGCGGCTGGCGTCAAGGGGCATCCTGGCTGGATAATTGGACTGCCCAATGATGGTGATGCCCTTGTGAACAACTGTCTGGTTGTTTTTTGTGAGTTCACAGTTTCCACCCGTCGACGCAGCGAGGTCAATTATGACAGATCCTGGTTTCATTCTTTCAACTGCTTCGGCCGGTAGCAGTACCGGTGCTTTTCTTCCGGGAATTTGTGCAGTGCAAATGACTACATTGGATTTGGCTGCATGGTCATTGATGGCTTCCTGCTGTTTCCTCTTGAATTCATCAGACTGCTCAACAGCATAGCCTCCGGCGGCTTTATCTTCCTTGGCACCTTCAACTTCCACAAAGCGGGCTCCCAAACTTTTCACCTCTTCCCTCACAGCCGAGCGGACATCAAATGCCTCAACCTGGGCTCCCAATTTTCGGGCTGTCGCAATGGCTTGAAGTCCGGCAACACCAGCACCCAAAATCAAAACATTTGCCGGTCTGATAGTGCCTGCTGCAGTCATGAACATTGGGAAGAATGTTGGTAATTGCAGTGCGGCATCCAAAACGGCGTTGTATCCAGCAACCGTTGCCTGTGAAGACAAGATGTCCATAGCCTGTGCTCTGGTTGTACGTGGTATGGAATCGAGGCTGAAAGTGGTCGTTCCCTTATCAAGGAATTTTTTCACCAGTCCGGTTTCCCACAATGGATTGAATGCACTAATCCAAACCTGGTCAGGACTGATTTTTGAAATATCCTCATCTGAAGGCGGCTGAATCTGTAAAATAAGATCAGCTTTTTCAAAAACCAATTCTCTTGAAACCAATTTTGCCCCGGCAGCCTTAAAATCTTCATCTGATGTAAAAGCATTGAAACCAGCACTTTCTTCAACGAGAACCTCAACGCTTTGTGCAGTCAGGATCTTAATGTTTTCAGGAAGAAGTGCAACCCTTGTTTCATCGCCTTGCTCTTTTAAAAGCCCAAGAATCATAGCAAATTTGTTTTTTAATTTTGACAAATCTAACAAATGATTTTGCAATGGCCGGAAGGGCAGGCATTTTTTTACTCTTTGATCCTGAATTTCACGGTGAACGCTTTTCCGGGATTTTTATTAAGAAAACGGTTCAGATCGGCATCTGTTATGCCAGCTGCATTAAGTTCGGGAATGAGCTTGTCGAAGATTAGTGTGTGTTCCGTGTAATTACTTCCATCTGGAAATTCCGGATCGTACCATCCTGCATCCTGGGAAAGAAGAAGTTTTACGGCACAGTTGTTCTTTTTCATATTTACGACCATCTCGGTCAGTTCAGTGATTTCTTCCGGATTTCCCCGAAAGCCATCAATTGAAACCCAGGCTCCAGTTTTTGCAATTTCAACATGTTTACTCAGGTCTTTCTCGAGATGGGCGTGCGTCCATATAAATGCTTCAGCCTTAACTCCCTGTGCTTCCAAAATGTCAAGCTGTTCCCTGGCGAGATTTGCCTTGCCGGTGTGCGACATGATGGTTAATCCGGTTGCTTTGTGCGCCAGGGCTGCAGCAGTAACCAGGGTTTTATGGAAATCGGAAAGGGTTTCACCATCAACGCCAATTTTTATAAATCCAGGCCTGATTCCAGTACCGTCGATTCCTTGTTTGAACTCGGCGATCCAAAAGGCAGCGATGGCCTCGGCCGGCATGTTAAGTACATGTTCCGGGATATATTTATTGTTGACAGCTCCGTAAAAACCTGTGTTGGTGATGAAATGCATCCCTGTGGCATCAGAGAGCATTTTTAAAAGTAGCGGATCTCTCCCCAGAAATCGGGGAGTACAATCGACAAAAGTCTTGATGCCGTGATCCCTGATCTTTTCTATATGGGGAAGAATAATGGAAAAAGCGGAATCACGATTGTGTCTTACCGGATCGGCCTGTGCAGCACCAATAAAATCGACCAGGACATGTTCGTGGGCAAGTGTTGCACCCATTTTATCGGCCCGAACCTCACCACCTACGGTAACAACCGTGTCATATACAGGTGTTGAGCATGAAAAGGCCAATACACTGACCAGGAATAAAAAAAGGATTTTCATAGATTATTATTTTCGATAAAACAATTGCGTATCCTTACTAATTCAATGACCTGATACTCAATCCGACCTATCAGCCTTGCAACAAGGTAATGTATTCAATTTAAAAGGGTTTATGCAGCTGTATAACGAATCAAATAAAAGGCACTAATTTAAAGCTAAACAAAATAAAATGTTGATGGTTTTGCGCCCGGTGCCTTTTCATACGGTTAGAATAAAAAAAAGCCTTCCGTCGGGAAGGCTTTTTTTTTACTGTGATAGTTTATTTTTTCTTTTTGGCTTGTTCATCACCTGCGATTGTTTCACGCATGGATGTATCAGCCATGATGTTTTTATATTTCATGTAATCCATAATTCCAAGGTTTCCACTACGGAAAGCTTCTGAAATGGCAAGCGGAACCTGTGCTTCTGCTTCAATTACCTTTGCCCTGGCTTCCTGTGCTTTTGCACGCATTTCCTGTTCAAGTGCAACAGCCATTGCCCTGCGTTCTTCAGCCTTGGCTTGCGCAATGTTTTTATCCGCTTCAGCCTGGTCAATCTGAAGACCGGCACCAATGTTTTTACCTATATCAATGTCGGCAATATCAATGGAAAGAATTTCAAAGGCTGTACCTGCATCTAACCCTTTTTCCAGAACTGTTCGTGAAATATAATCCGGGTTTTCAAGAACTTCCTTGTGCGAGTGTGCCGAACCGATGGAGGAAACGATTCCCTCTCCAACGCGGGCGAGAACGGTTTCTTCTCCGGCTCCACCAACCAACTGGCGTATGTTGGCACGGACCGTAACCCTGGCTTTGGCAATCAACTGAATACCATCCTTGGCAACTGCCGTGACAGGCGGGGTATTGATAACTTTTGGATTTACTGACATCTGGACTGCCTCAAACACATCACGGCCTGCCAGGTCAATGGCTGTTGCCATATTAAAGGTCAGCTGGATATTTGCCTTGGATGCCGACACTAATGCATGTACTACGTTTGCAACATGGCCACCTGCGAGGTAGTGAGCTTCCAGATCATCCCTTTTTAATGCAATGTCTGCCTTGATACCCTCAATCATGGCACGGACAATGACTCCCGGAGGTACTTTACGAAATCTCATCAGGAAAAGCTGAAGCAGGCTGATCCGCACCCCTGATACCAGCGCTGAAAACCATAATCCTATTGGAATGAAATACAAAAGTATGATAACCAGGACGAGGAGTCCTACCAATAAACCAAATGGGCCAAATAGTTCGTTCATATTATTCATTTTTAATGAGTTCCACAATTACTTTACCCGGGAAAACCTTCAGTACCCTGATAGGTTTGTTATGGTCAATGAAACCTCCGGTCGAATGTCCTTCGATTGTTACTTCATTGATTTTTACCTTCCCGATGGGAGCAAGTCGTCCTAACGTCATACCAACATCTCCAGGATGGATGTTGTCGGTTTCGGTAGTATCAACTTTTCCGTCGATATTTGTTTCCAACACCATTTTACGTCCGGCTTTTGACCTGAAAAAATATACCACCATTAATGGTGCGGCAGTGAGGACAAAGACAAGCGTGATAATTCCAGCGCCCATGCCAAACTGGGCAAAAGCCAGATAAACACTGCCTGCCAGAAGCAGGAATCCGCCGATGCCGGCAATGGTGACTCCCGGAACCACTGCAAATTCAAGTAAAAGCAGCAGCAATCCAAGGATAATAAGTACAATGATGGCTAATATGGTCATGGTTCAGTCAATAGTTGCCGTAAGTTCTTTGATGGAAAGTGCATCCTTCATTGCTTTCAGACTCGGGAATCTACCGTGCTTCACTTCGCACTTACCTTTATAATGGGTAATGATGGCACATTGTGAAGCCTGGATATAGTCATGGTCACAAATTTCCATCAGTGCCTGAATTACATAATCGAAGGTATGCACGTCGTCATTGTGTAATATCAGGTATTTGTCCAGGTCCTCATTGCTGTCTCGCAGTTGTGTCGTTTTTCTCCTGGTTTCTTTATCGGTCATTCTTCGCCTGTTATTTTTTTTGCTTCCTGTAAAGATATTCTTTTTTCGTTTAGGATGGCAATTACAAAGGCATCTTTTACGCCCTCAAGCCGCACTTGATTTTGAAGTGCAAGACCATCAGCAAACGTCTTCATGTTGCCTGTAGTATAAACGGTTGCTTTGTTTTCATCAACAAAGGTTTCAATGGTCCTGATCATACCGATCTTGTCAAATAATTCCTTAGTCCGGGGAGGTACTGCCCGGGTGAAGGATCCAAGCTGGACTTTGTAAATCACTGTGTCGTGACTTGTTTCTTCCTCTGTTGTTGTTTCATCCTCTTCAGGAAGGCCTGCTGCTTCTTCAAGCAATTGTTGATCAATTACAGGTGCCGGTGCCAAGGCTGCTATTCGGATCGCCTCTTCAAGCTTTTGCAACGAATCAGTGGTGAGCCTCAGGTTCTCATATTCCTGCATGGTTGCATTTGTCCACCAATCCTGCTCAAGTTGCCGCGCTTTACCATACAGCATATCGGATTCGGCGTGTAAAGTCAATGTTTCCTTTTCAAGTTGAATAATTCCATCTGCCAAACGGTCACGTTCACTCTGGCTGGGTGCCGTTCCGTATTTTTGTCTTTGCTGCTGCAAGGCTAGTAGCTTTTCGTTCAGGATTTTTTCCTTTTCCAAGCCGAGTTTCCAAGCCTCTCTGGCTTCATTGATCTTAAACATATCCTCAGTCAAATAATTTACCCGGGGATTGATTCGAAATTGGATGAATTCGATATTGGGCAGGTCGACTTTAGCAGGGGGAGGCACATTATTCGTTTCGGTAACCTGTGTAGGATTTTGAGTGGTTAACTCTCTGGCGTTTATCAGGGAATCGGTATCTTCAATGATGGTTTGTGTGGTTGTCTCCAGGCTTGTGTTTTCAGTGGCGACAGGCATTTCAGGAATGATGGATTCAACTGCTTCAGGGATCGGTGCTTGCAGTACTGTGGTTGCCTGTAGTGAATCCTGCTCCTGGATATTTAAAGTGGTTGTTTCTTCTTTGTCCGTAAAAACTGACTGTGGTATATTTTCAGAACGTGTTACTTCCGGCTCGGAAACGGGGGAGGGTGGCTCCTGTATCACTGTTTGCTGGGGAAAAACTATTTCGCTCCCCCTGAAGGGATTTATGTTGTTGTAAGCCAGTTCGGAGAGTTCCTTAATCCTGAGTTCCTCTAACTGTTTTGAGTCGGCATTGTTGGTAAACCTATTATAAAACCTAAGGGCTCCATCCCAGTTTTCCTGTGTATGGTAAAGTCGTCCAAGATAATAAAAGACTTTTGCCGGAACCTCCCTGGTTATCGCAAGCAAAAGGTACATCTCAGCCTCTTTTCCCGTGTTTCCTGTTTCAACCAAAGAAGCCCCCGTAAAATATTTCAGAAGGTAATCAGCGGGATAGGCATTTGCCAGTTTCTGGAAAACGGGAAGGGCCTGGTCAAATTTGCCTTCATGAAAAAACTCAATGGCACGGTTCCTTTCATCTTCCTGTGGAATCAGTGATTTTGCCTGTAGTCCGGGGGATGATCCAATTGTCAGGATATAAGTCAGTATAAGAACCAAAAATGTTTTTGTCGTCTTCATCATTACAATTTATATGGGTCAGAGGGATGTAACGGAGTATCCATTATAAATTTTCGGCCTCACCATACATTCTTTATACTCTTGCTCAAAATCAATACCAAAAAGCCAGAGCATGCCCAATTTTCAGGATATAAAATTATAAAAATTAAGCATAACAGGGCATTCCCTGCGATCCAATATCTTATGTGCAATCATGCGAAATTAGGTAGTTCCAAACTTCCTCTATTTTGACTGAATTAGATTATATTTGTTCCAACTAAAAAGAACAAATGTATGGCATTACTTGCAGTAGGAGAGAAAGCTCCTTATTTTGAGGGAGTTAATCAAGCGGGTGAAAAAATATCACTGAATGATTTTCAAGGCAAAAAGTTGATTCTTTATTTTTATCCAAAAGATGATACTCCGGGATGTACAGCTGAGGCATGTAACCTGAATGACAATTACGAAATGTGGATCGGGAAGGGTTATCAGGTCGTGGGCGTAAGTCCGGACAGCCAGGCTTCCCATCAGAAATTTATCTCGAAATACGGTTTAAAGTTCAACCTTCTATCCGATGAGAGCAAGACAATTCTGAATGCATACGGAGCCTGGGGCGAAAAGAAAAATTACGGAAAAACTTACATGGGTGTCATCCGTTCCACCTATATCATCGATGAGGAAGGAAGGATTGTGGAGGTTATTGGTACTGTGGATACAAAGAACCATACCGGTCAGATTATGAAAAAACTTAACTTATAATATTAGAAATATGACAAAGGAAGAGCAATCAGCTGTCAATAAGGAAAAATTGAAAGCCCTGCAACTTACACTCGATAAGATTGAAAAAAGCTTTGGAAAAGGTTCGATCATGCGTATGGGGGACAAGCCAGTGGATGATGTTCCTGCAATTTCGTCCGGTTCAATCGGACTGGATGTTGCGCTTGGGATAGGAGGATATCCCCGTGGCAGGATAATCGAAATTTATGGACCTGAATCCTCAGGGAAAACTACGCTTGCCATTCATGCCATCGCCGAAACCCAGAAACTGGGCGGCATTGCTGCCATAATTGATGCAGAACATGCATTTGACCCGTATTATGCCCGAAAACTGGGAGTAAACACCGATGAACTGCTGATTTCACAACCTGACCATGGCGAACAGGCTCTTGAGATTACCGATAGCCTGATCCGTTCGGGAGCTGTCGATATCGTTGTTATTGACTCAGTGGCAGCTCTTACCCCCAAAGCCGAACTCGAAGGTGATATGGGTGACTCAAAAATGGGACTGCAGGCACGACTGATGTCGCAGGCTCTCAGGAAACTGACGGCTAATATCAGTAAAACAAGGACTTGCTGCATTTTTATAAACCAGCTGAGGGAAAAAATAGGAGTGATGTTTGGGAATCCCGAAACCACCACAGGTGGGAATGCCCTGAAATTTTATGCATCTGTCAGGCTTGACATTCGCAGGGTAGGACAGATTAAGGACGGTGAAGAGGTTACAGGAAATAATGTCAGGGTAAAAGTTGTCAAGAATAAGATAGCACCTCCTTTCAGGAAGGCGGAATTTGATATCCTCTATGGTGAAGGAATTAGCAAAACCGGTGAAATTATTGACATGGGTGTCAATTACGGTGTAATTAAAAAGAGCGGTTCCTGGTTTAGCTACGGCGAAACAAAGTTGGGACAGGGTAGGGATGCGGTTCGTAAGTTGATCCGCGATAACCCGGAGCTTTCTGCTGAACTGGAGACAAAAATACTTGAGTTTATAACTGCATCATCCGATAATGCATAAGTGGTTGGCTTGATTTTGCGAAACACCGGACAGGGCATTTTTTACTACCTGTCCGGTGTTTTTTTTATTGGGATGATATGTGCTTTTAAGTCAAAAGGATACTAATGGCGACCTTCATAAAACCTTGTGTTAATCTTCGGCGTTATTAATATTCATTTTGTATAAAAATCATTCTACAATCCTATTTTTGTAAGGCGCAATAAGAAAGTCGCATCAAATATCATCAAATACATTTTATATGAAAGTGTTAAAGTTCGGCGGAACTTCAGTAGGTAGTGCTGTAAATATCAAAAAAGTACATGAAATCGTAAGTGGTCAGCAGGAAGATGTTATTGTTGTTGTTTCAGCTTTAGGTGGAATTACCGACAAGATATTGAATGCGGCGAAAATGGCGGCCATTGGCTCTGAATTCTACCTTGATGAGATGATGGTAATCAGGCAACGCCATTTGGAAGTTGTCTACGAGCTTTTTGACAGGCCTGAAGAGGTTATTGCCGGGATCAATCCTCTTTTAAAAGAGTTGGAACAGGTTATGATGGGTGTAACACTTGTGAGCGAATTGACGCCCAAAACCATGGATCGGATGATGGGAATGGGCGAGCGTCTATCATCCCTGATTGTTTCACGTTACTTCGACTGTGAACTGAAGGATGCTTCCGGGTTTATAATAACCGATAACCATTTTGGTAAGGCTGCCGTTGATTTTAATGAGACCAATAAGCGGATTGCTGAGAGTTTTAACCGCTTTCAGGGAGTTGCGATTGTACCTGGATTTGTTGCAAAAAACAAATCAGGCGAATATACAACACTTGGCCGGGGCGGATCTGATTATACTGCAGCCATTATTGCAGCTGCCCTCGATGCTGTTTCTCTTGAGATCTGGACTGATGTCGACGGATTTATGACGGCCGATCCGAAGGTTATCCGAAAGGCATACACTATACCGGTTCTCTCCTATACCGAAGCCATGGAGCTTTCAAATTTTGGAGCCAAGGTGATTTATCCGCCAACCATTTTGCCGGTTTACAAGAAGGGAATTCCCGTACATATTAAAAATACCATGCGGCCTCAGGAAAAAGGTACACTGATTACAAAGTCAGCCGCGAATGGTAGTGAGAGACCCATTAAGGGAATTTCATCGATTTCCAAAATTGCACTTTTAACGGTTCAGGGGATCGGAATGGTCGGTGTGGCAGGCATCTCGATGCGGCTATTCACTGCCCTGGCAATGGAGAAAATCAATGTGATCCTCATTTCCCAGGCTTCATCTGAAAATACCATCAGTATTGCCATTGAGGAACATATGGCTGATGCTGCCGAAGAGGCTATCCAAAATGAGTTTGCCCGTGAAATCGCCCTTGATCAGATAAATAAGGTGGTTATTGAGAAGAATCTTTCCATAGTAGCCATCGTGGGTGAAAACATGAAACACAGTACGGGTATTGCCGGTAAACTATTTACGACCATCGGTCGCAATGGGATCAACGTCAGTGCCATAGCACAAGGGGCTTCAGAGTACAATATTTCGTGGGTAGTCCGGAATGACGATCTTCGCAAAACACTCAACGTTGTGCACGAATCGTTTTTCCTTTCTGAAAATTCGGAACTGAATATTTTCCTGATTGGTGTTGGACTTGTTGGAAGTCATCTTCTCGCTCAAATTGACCGTCAGCATGAGCGGTTACTGGCCGAAAACCATCTGAACCTGAAGATCACGGGGATTGCAAATTCCAGAAGGATGTTTTTTGACCGCGACGGCATTGATGTTACTTCTTATAAAACATTACTTGACGGATCTGAAAAAATGTCTTCAGTGAGCGATTTTGTTTCCGAAATGATTTCAATGAATATGTACAACAGCGTTTTTGTTGATTGTACGGCTTCAGGTGAAATTGCCAGGCAGTATTTCAAGATTTTGGATGCAAACGTATCTGTCGTAACTGCCAATAAAATAGCGGCCAGTTCGGAATATGACAATTATGCACTCCTTAAGAAAACCGCCAAAAGAAAAGGGGTGAAGTTCCTTTTTGAAACCAATGTCGGGGCAGGATTGCCCATCATCAACACATTGAATGATCTCGTGAATTCGGGTGATAAAGTCCTGCGTATCGAAGCGGTTTTATCAGGTACCCTGAATTTCATATTCAATACTTTGTCTGAAAAGGTCCCTTTCAGTAAAGCTGTCAGGATGGCCAAGGATGCTGGTTATTCAGAACCTGATCCGCGCATTGACCTGAGTGGGGTTGACGTGGTCCGTAAACTCCTGATCCTTGCAAGGGAGTCGGGTTATAGGATTGACCAGAATGAGGTTAAGATAAATTCATTTATCCCGGAACATTATTTTGCTGGATCAACGGATGATTTCTGGGCCAAATTGCCTGAGCTGGATTTGAGTTTTGAATCCAGGAGAATTGAGTTGGCTAAAAATGGAATGAAGTGGAGGTTTGTCGCCAGTTTTGAGGAGGGCAATGCAGTGGTTGGACTTCAGGAGATTGGCCAGCGACATCCATTTTATGACCTGGAGGGAAGTAACAACCTGATCATATACCGAACCGAACGATACAACGAATTCCCGATGCTTATAAAGGGATACGGTGCCGGGGCAGATGTTACCGCTGCGGGAGTTTTTGCAGATATTATCAAGGTGTCAAATATCTGATACCGGAAGTAACATTGTTTTAGGAAATACCATATGAAATACATCATCATTTTGGGAGACGGGATGGCCGATGAGCCTCTGCCGCAATTGGGCGGGAAGACTCCTTTGCAGGTGGCTGAAACACCATCTATTGACCAACTGGCACGGATGGGTTCGACGGGTATGCTCGATACCATTCCACCGGGTATGCACCCGGGCAGTGAAATAGCAAACCTTGCTGTCATGGGCTACAATGTTCCGGCCGTATTTGAAGGAAGGGGCGTACTTGAGGCAGCCAGTATGCGTGTCGAGCTGGAAGAAGGTGACCTGGCGATGAGGTGTAACCTGATCTGTGTTGATCAGAATGTGATAAAAAATCACTCGGCTGGCCATATATCCTCCGGGGAGGCTGCTGAATTGATCTCTTATCTCAATAAAGCACTTGGAAATGACATCATTCGTTTTTATCCCGGCGTCTCTTATAGGAATCTGTTGGTAATTAAGGGAGGGCGGAAGGAAATTAAATGTACTCCGCCTCACGATGTGATGGGAACCCCCTATAAACAAGTGTTGGTAAATGCTGATTCCGCAGAATCGGAAAAGACAGCCCATTTAATCAATTACCTGATCATGAGGTCCTTTTTTCTATTAAAGGACCATCCGGTCAATCTCAAAAGAATTGCACAGGGTAAAGATCCGGCCACATGCATTTGGCCGTGGTCACCTGGCAACAAACCCAAGATGCCGACATTCAGGGAGATGTGGGGAATTGAAAAATCAGCCGTAATTTCGGCGGTTGACCTGATTCAAGGCATTGGTGTCCTGGCAGGCATGGATGTCATAATGGTAGAGGGTGCAACAGGGCTATATGATACCAATTACGAGGGAAAAGCCAGGGCAGCCATTGATGCATTGAAAGATCATGACCTGGTGTACCTGCATATTGAGGCAAGCGATGAGGCTGGTCATGAAGGCGATTTTGACCTGAAAGTCAGAACCATTGAATATCTCGACAAAAGAGTAGTAAAAACAATCATGGAAGAAACCTCCCGGATGAGTGAACCTGTGGCTTTGGCCGTCTTGCCCGATCATCCGACTCCCTGTGCTATCCGGACCCATACAAATGACCCTGTCCCGTTCATTATTTTTAAACCGGGAAAGACACCCGACCAGGTTGAAGTTTATGACGAATTTGCACCCAGGAAAGGTGTGTATGGTTTGTTAAAGGGGCCCCAGTTTATGGATATGTTTTTGAATGACAAGTGAAAAGATTAACCTGTATAGGGAAGCCTTTTATTTGAGAATCAAGTTTTGTAACACACGCTTTTAAGATTGATAATTTTATATGAAATATTACAGCACTAATCGCCAGGTGGCTCCAGTCAGCCTCAGGACAGCCGTCATTAAAGGACTGGCTTCTGATAACGGCTTATTTATGCCTGGGTCTGTCCAGCCTTTTGGCGATGGATTTTTTGAAGGGATTCAGCATTTCTCATTTCAGGAAATAGCTTTTGCCGTAGCACTACGTTTTTTTGGTGATGACATTGATCGTCAGCACTTGCACCAGATTGTCAATGAGACGTTGTCCTTTGATTGCCCGATCGTTCCAATTAAACCTGGGATATGGTCACTTGAGCTTTTCCATGGCCCCACGCTTGCTTTCAAGGATGTGGGCGCCCGCTTTATGGCCAGGATGCTCAGGTATTTCCTGAAGGACAATCATACTACGGTAAATGTATTGGTGGCAACGTCAGGTGATACAGGCAGTGCTGTGGCCAACGGTTTTTTGGGGGTGGAAGGAATCAATGTCTTTGTCCTTTATCCCAGTGGGAAAGTGAGCGACATCCAGGAAAAGCAGTTTACGACTTTGGGGCAAAATATAACAGCCATTGAGGTTGACGGAACTTTTGACGACTGCCAGCGCCTGGTGAAGCTTGCATTCATGGATCAGGATCTAAATGATCGGTTTCTTTTGACATCCGCAAATTCGATTAATGTAGCACGTTTCCTACCCCAGTCGTTTTATTATTTCAATGCCTATGCA
>JAEYXH010000016.1 GCA_023428545.1 Bacteroidota bacterium
GATAGTTGATGTTTTTTTCAGGCTATCTTGTTATCTCTCATCACATTTTTTATATTTGCGTCCGCCAAACAAGGAAGATTTGAAACTTGAAAAGTACATATCACGGAATTCCATAATGAGGCTGGGAGTTTTCCTGGTCCTCGTCATGCTTGCATGGATGTATGATTCAGGTCAACATGAAACTTTACAGATACCGGTACCTGCTGAAACCGAGGATCAGGCACCGCTTGAACATTCCGTGTTATATTACTGTAATCCGGTAACGGTTCTCTCCTATAAACTACCGGTTCAGAAATTTTCAATCAGGAAATTTTCGGAAGATCATCTGAATTTCAGGCTGATGTTTCATCATACGGCATTGGCTTTTCATATCCTGAAAACAGAATCGCCCTGTGGCTATTTTGATATGGCTGTCCGGAATCTCACTTCATTCCGGCATTATCATTTTTCGTCACCCGACGACCAACCTCCCCTGGGTTGATATTTCCTTCATTTTAGGAAATTTGCCGGTTTCTTTTCCGGTTATCTGAATGAATTTTATTCAAAGAATTTATAATTAACCATCTTAAATTTTTATTCATGCAAAACAAAGGTGCAATTTTGACATTTGCCATCTTGCTTGCGGCAGTCTGTCTCTACCAGCTGACCTTTACCTTTAAGGCAGGTCAGGTAGAAAAGCAGGCCAAAGAATTCGCGCAGGGAGATCCGGCAAAAGAGTATGTCTACCTCGATAGCATTTCGGGAGAGACAGTGTACAATTTTCTGGGACTTAAAAAGTTCACCTACAAAGATGTAAAAGAGCTTGAAATGAACCTGGGTCTTGACCTCAAGGGAGGTATGAACGTAACCCTTGAAGTATCGGTCGTTGATGTGATCCGGGCGCTTGCCAATTACAATCCCGATACCACTTTCAATGCGGCTCTCACAAGGGCAGGCCAGATGCAGAGGAACAGTACACAGGATTTTGTGACCCTTTTTGGACAAGCATTCCAGGAAATTGACCCGAATGCCCAGCTGGCAGCGATTTTCAATACCTTGGAACTTAGGGAAAGGGTGAGCTTCAACTCCACCAATGCCGAAGTTCTCGATGTGATCCGCGAGGAAACCAATGCTGCCATCGATAACTCATTCAATATTCTTAGAACCCGTATCGACCGGTTCGGTGTAGCCCAGCCCAATATCCAGCAGCTGCAAACACGCGGTCGTATACTGGTTGAACTTCCTGGTATCGATAACCCGGAAAGGGTAAGAAAACTGCTCCAGGGAACTGCACAGCTTGAATTCTGGGAAACCTATGAGAACCAGGAAGTGTATCCTTATCTTATCCAGGCGAACCAACGGCTTAGGGAAATCACAGCTCCCCAGTCGGAAACAACTGAATCGGCAGATTCTGCAGTGGTGGCAGAAGACATGGAAGTTGCTGTTGAAACCCCCGAAACTGAGGGCGACTCAGCAACCACTGAATCTGTTGCCTCACTTTTGGAGGAACTCCAGAGCGATTCAACAGGCGTATCTCCATCAGGAGAGGGTGACCTGGAGAATTTCAGGAAAGAATTTCCGCTCTTTGCCATTCTTTCTCCCAGCACCGACCAGATGGGGAACCTCTTCCCCGGACCGGTAGTGGGTATGGCCCATTTCAAGGATACATCTGAAATTAACACCATTCTGGCGAGGGAACAGATCCGGAATATTTTCCCAAGGAACATGCTTTTCCGCTGGACTGCCAACTCAGTGGATGAAACCGGAAATTTTTTCCGTTTGATCGCACTGAAATCAACCACCCGTGATGCCATGGCTCCCCTCACCGGAGATGCCATTACGGATGCCCGTCAGGATTTTGACCAGTTTGGTGGCCGTCCCGAGGTTGCAATGAGCATGAACAGTGAAGGCTCCAAAACCTGGGCACGCATGACCAAGGAAAATATCGGAAAATCAATTGCCATCGTATTGGATGGTTATGTCCGTTCGTTCCCAACCGTCCAAAATGAAATCACCGGTGGACGATCAAGTATCACTGGCCTCGAAGACATCGAAGAAGCAAAGGACCTTGCAAACATCCTGAAATCAGGTAAGATGCCCGCACCTGCCCATATTATACAGGAAGAAGTGGTTGGACCCTCACTGGGTAAAGAAGCCATCTCATCCGGTATGTACTCATTCCTGATTGCATTTATCCTGGTTCTTGTTTACATGCTTTTCTTCTATAGCAAAAAAGCTGGTCTCGCAGCAAACATTGCACTTTTGATCAACCTCTTCTTTATTGTTGGGGTTCTTGCATCATTGGGGGCAGTCCTGACCCTACCGGGTATCGCGGGTATCGTTCTTACCATGGGTATGGCTGTTGATGCCAACGTAATTATATATGAAAGGGTTCAGGAAGAGCTGAATGCCGGCAAAGGCCTGAAGCTTGCAATTGCCGACGGTTATAAAAATGCCTATTCTGCCATTATCGACGGCCAGGTTACAACCATGCTTACAGGTATTGTTCTGTACATGTTTGGTTCGGGACCGATCAAAGGTTTTGCCACCACATTGGTTATCGGTATCCTGACATCACTCTTCACGGCCATCTTTATTACACGTATCATTTTTGAATGGCAGCTGAAACGTAATGTCAACATTACGTTTACATCGAAAATGACCAGCAGTTGGCTTCAGAATACGCATATCAAGTTCCTTGAAAAGAGGAAGATTGCTTACATCATTTCAGGATCCCTGATTGTGATATCTCTGATTTCATTTGCTGTCCGTGGATTTAATCTGGGCATCGACTTCAAAGGGGGTCGTACCTATACCGTGAGGTTTGACCAGGATGTGCAGGTTTCTGATGTTCAGAGGGCATTGGCTGGTGCATTTGGTACAGTGCCCGAAGTTAAGACCTTTGGAAGCAATAACCAGGTAAGGCTGACTACCACTTATAAAGTGGATGACATGACCGATACGGTAGATGGCGAGGTTGAACAACTTTTATACAAAGGCCTTGTCGACGGAGGATTCCTGAACAATGTGTCGTTTGAGGATTTCTCGGCCAATTACCGTCTGAGTTCCCAAAAAGTGGGGCCAACCATCTCCCATGACATTAAGAGGGATGCGATCATTGCGATTATTTTCTCACTGGTCATCATTTTCCTTTATATCCTGGTTCGATTCAGCAACTGGCAGTATGGTCTCGGAGCGGTAGTGTCACTGGCACACGACTCATTGATCACTTTGGGTGTTTTCTCCCTCTTCTATTCCATTATGCCATTCTCGATGGAAATTGACCAGGCATTTATTGCTGCGATCCTGACTGTTCTTGGTTATTCAATCAACGACACCGTTATTGTATTTGACCGAATCAGGGAGTACACAAAACTCTATCCGAAACGTGAAATGGGGTTAACCATGAACCAGGCCGTCAATGCAACGCTGAGACGTACCTTCAGTACTTCATTGTCGACCATTGTGGTGTTGCTGGCTATTTTCCTCTTCGGTGGAGCGACCATTCGCGGGTTTACGTTTGCCTTGCTTGTGGGTATTGGAATAGGTACCTATTCTTCCATATTCGTGGCTACCCCGATAGTGTATGAAACTCAACAGCGTATTCGCAAAGCACTGGAAAAGAAACAGGGCTGATTGCAGACCCAACTTCCATAAAATAAGAAAGCCTGGCACTATGCCGGGCTTTTTTATTGGGCTTTTGAAATGATATTATGTGATGGATTAATTATTCAGACACTTTTCGAAGCACGTAAATGACCGAACTACACTTTGCAGTGTTAAAGAGGCTTTTCAGCCACGAGATCTTGCCAATCACCAACCCTTTCAACAAGGGGAAAGAACGCTTCCGGTATTTTTCACTCATCATGGAAATGTAAAAGGCATCAAAGGGCATTCGGTGCATGGCTTCAACCCTGAATCCGTGTTTTCCTGCCAATTGCCTCACCTGGGCTGGGTTGAAATGCCAGAGGTGCCGGGGTACATCCCAGGCTGCCCAAAAAGGGCCATAATGTTTTGCATCCGTTGATTCAGGGTTCGGAAGGGCAATGATCAATGCCCCTTCAGGTGTCAGTTTTGAGGAAATGCCTTTCCAGTGTGCATCCAGGTCGGGAAGATGTTCCATGACATGCCACAAGGTAATGGCATCAAAAAATTCACCCGATGGGTGAAACAGATCAGTTTCGGGCAGGATTTTGATTCCCCATTTTTCAAATGCCATGTTGCGCGCATCGGGATCCTTTTCGGTGCCTGATACCGACCATCCCTTCTGACGGGCATAATTGAGAAAATACCCTGTGCCCGCCCCAATGTCAAGTAAACGCCCGGTCTCTTTACCGGTATATTTTTTTAATATACTCAGTTTTCTGGCCAGCATATACTCTCTTACGAAATGGTATACCTGGTTGACCAATCCTTGACGTGTATCGGAATGCGAAATGTAGTCATCCGACTTATAATACCTTCCCAGATCACTCTGCGACGGAAGATTTGCGGTGAAATGGAGTCCGCATCCTTCACATTTAAGGATTGGAAATTTTTCACCGGTGATGAAATGATCTATGCATTGAAAAGCAGATGTAGAACCGCAATGGTTACACACCGGGCAAACAAAAGGTGCTGCATTCATTGGAACCAAACTATTTTGTGCAAATTAACCAATATCGGTTGAATTTGGCAGGTGCAGTCCCTAAATGTTATTCGGCGATTGAAAACCGGGCCGAAATCTGGGAAGATATCTTTATTTTTTTCAGTTCATCAACTGATTCCATCTGGCTTTCCTCCATCGCACCCGTGGTCTTCATCATCATCCGGTCACCATAGGGCATCAACCACTGGTTATCCTGGGTTTCGGACACAGAGATGACTTTACCGGGTTTCTCCCCAATGCTTTCCAGGAGATAGGTTGCTTTGTCCCTGGCGTTTTGCAAGGCCTTGATTCTGGCTTCTTTCTCGATTTCTTCAATTCGTGTATGGGTCATCTCCCGTATGTACATATTTTTGAAACCTTTGGTATCGGCCATTTGGGCCACGTTGTTGACCACGGAAAAGTCGTTCAGCCTGATCTCAAGCTGTTTGCTGATCAAAAAGTCCCTGCCGGTCTGTCGCCACCAGTTGCCCATACCCTGAACCTTAACCTGGTCCTTTTTTACACCCGCCTTATAGAGTGCCTGAAGAAGGTCGTTCTCGATTTTTGCAATGGGAACTTTGGTTCGGTAGTCCTTCTCGTCTGCCTTTTTCTTGAATTCTTCCTCCCAGTATTCACTAATTGTCAGGGAAAGAACGAACTCATCTGGTTCCACTTCCGTTTCATATTTTCCGGTTACGTCAATGTGCCTGACAGGGGCCATCTCCTGGCTGAACAAGGAGGTAGTGCATAGCAATATTGCCAAAGCGCTTAATATGAGATTTTTCATGATTGTAAAAGTTATTTTGTTTATAATTCACGTCTGTGTCACTGGTTTTCTGTTATCATTTTATGGATAACGGAAACAGTTTCCTCTACCAAACGCAAAAAACAGGCCACAAAAAAAGCCACATGCCCGACAAGGCACATGGCTTTTCCTTTCATTTACATGGATCAGATAATCAGCATGGCATCGCCATAAGTACCGAACCTGTAATCATGCTTTATTGCAAGCCTGTATGCTTCCATCAACAGATCGTACCCGGCAAATGCAGAAACCATCATCAGCAGGGTAGATAGGGGAAGATGAAAATTGGTAATCATTGAGTTGGCCACACTGAATTCAAAGGGTGGAAAAATAAATTTGTTTGTCCATCCCTCGTAAGGTTTCAGGTATCCCTGGGTTGAAACCGAGCTTTCCAGAGTTCTCATGACAGTGGTTCCCACGGCACAGATGTTTTTCCTTGCATCCTTGGCTTTGTTGACCCTGTCGCAGGTTCCCTCGGTAACCCAGATCTGTTCAGAGTCCATCTTGTGTTTGGTAAGGTCCTCCACATCAACACTCCGGAAATTGCCCAACCCTACATGCAAGGTAATATAAGAGAAGTCGACCCCCTTTATTTCGAGTCTTTTCATCAGTTCCCGACTAAAATGCAGCCCGGCGGTTGGCGCAGCGACCGCGCCTTCGTGCTTTGCAAAGATGGTTTGGTAACGATCCTTATCTTCGGGTTGAACCGGCCTGTTGATGAATTTAGGCAGTGGGGTTTCACCCAGGCTGTAAAGCGTTTTCTTGAATTCATCGTAGTTGCCATCGAACAGGAAACGTAAAGTCCGGCCCCTTGAGGTAGTGTTATCGATCACCTCGGCCACAAGCATGTCGTTTTCGCCAAAATAGAGTTTATTGCCGATCCTGATTTTCCTTGCGGGGTCAACAAGCACGTCCCAAAGCCTTTGCTCGCGATTCAGCTCGCGCAGCAGAAATACCTCAATTTCGGCTCCGGTTTTTTCCTTGTTCCCATAGAGGCGGGCAGGAAATACTTTGGTGTCGTTAAAAATCAATACATCACCGTCATCAAAATAGTCAAGTACGTCCTTGAACATTTTATGCTCTATCGTACCTTTAGCCCTGTCGAGAACCATTAATTTTGATTCATCCCGGTTGGGGGAAGGGTGAAGGGCAATTTTTTCGTCAGGTAGTTTATACTTGAATTTCGATAATTTCATTTCTGCCATATCTTCCGCTAATTATTTATTTAACTTCTTCTACTGTTTTCATTTCGCTGACCTGTTTTAAAAAATCATCCACAGTCCAGGCATTTTCCACATGGTAGTCACCGCTTTTAGTTCGTCGCAGGTCTGTCAGGTAAGCACCTGACCGGAGTGCTTCTCCCAGATCCCTTGCAAGGGCCCTGATATAAGTGCCTTTGCTGCAAGTAATGCGGAGTGTAAGTGTGGGCATTTCAAACGAAATGACTTCAATATTTGTAATAACAACCGTTTTTGCTTTTAGTTCCGGATCAACCCCTTTACGGGCATGTTCATAGGCGCGTTTCCCATTGATTTTCACCGCTGAAAATACCGGGGGCACTTGCTCAATCGTGCCGGTGTACCGGCAAATCGCTTCCTGAATCAAGGACATGTCGATATGATCAGTGGGGAATGTCCCGTTTTCTTCGCTTTCAAGGTCATACGAGGGAGTGGTGGCTCCGAGTTTCAAAGTTGCGATATATTCTTTTTGTTCGGCCTGGAGATTATCAATCATCTTGGTGGCCTTCCCTGTACACAAAATGAGTAAACCGGTGGCCAAAGGGTCCAGCGTACCGGCATGGCCAACCTTTAGTTTCTTGATCTTGTGTGTTCTGGAAATGGTATTACGCACTTTGCTGACCAAATCAAATGATGTCCATCCGTAGGGTTTATCAAACAACAGGATTTCTCCTTCCGAAAAGTGATATGCAACGGCTGATAATGTCTTTACCGACATGAAATTGTTCAATTATTTTCCGTAATCCTTGATTTTCAGGCTGCAAAGATAGCAATAAGCCCAATAATGACGCAGTATATTGCGAAATAAATAAGGTTTCCCCTGGAAACCAGTCGGATCATAATTCGGCAAGCTGCCAATCCGGATAAAAAAGCAGCCAAAAATCCAGTGGTTAGTTGAAGGAATCCGATTTTCAATTCATCATTCCAGTCTCCTTTAACTATATCCAAAAACACGGCGCCCAATATGGGGATCAATACCATGAGGAAGGAGAAACGGGCTACCTCTTTGCGGTCGTTGCCAAGCAACAACCCGGTCGCAATGGTTGCCCCGCTTCTTGATATCCCCGGAAGGACAGCTATAGTTTGTGCGATGCCTATCAGAAAGCTATGTTTAAACCCGATCTGGCCGGTAAGCTTCCCTTTTTTGAAATGTGCAAACGAGAGCAAGGTGGCTGTGGCCATCAGGCATATGCCGATCAGTGTAAGGTTCTCGGTAAATACCGATTCGACCTGTTGGCGAAAGAACAGACCCACCACTGCAACAGGTATTGCTGAAACCAACAGCATGGCGATATATCGGGTTTCGCTGTTCCACCTGAACTGGAGGCCTCCTTTGACAAGATTCATGAAATCATTTCTGAAAACCACGATTGTGCTAAGAACCGTTGCAGTATGAACGACAATGGTGAATGAGAGGTTTTCAGTATTGGAAATATTAAGCAGGTGATTGCCCAGTTCGAGATGTCCACTGGAACTAACAGGCAGAAATTCGGTAAGTCCCTGGATCAACCCAAGAAGGAAAGCTTCAAAAACAGTCATGGATAAGGGTTAAGGTTATTCGTCGGATTTTGACCTTTTCATGATGGCATAAATCTGAAAAACAAATCCGAACAGCAATACCATGGGTGCGAGCGTAATTCTCCTGAAGTTGAACATTTCGGAATTAAAGACTTCAGGGTCATTACTCTTTCCGCCAACCATGAGCAAAAATCCAATGATGATGATGACAAATCCAATCGCCATCAGTTTATAATTTTCCGGTCCGAGCGGGAAGCGGGGATTGTCTTTCAATTGGTTGTTATCCTGTTTGCTCATCAGTCAATTTTTTTGAATGGACAAAGATAGTTTTTTAATAAAACAATTCATCAAACCTCATTCTCAGGAATCTGTTTACCGCAAAATAGGTTGATATCCAGGATAGAAGGATGCCGGCAACAAAAACTGTCAGAACCACAAGACCCAATACGGTCAGATCCTCAAGGTTGACAATGCCGCTAATTTCCTTTTTATAGGTCAGCATCAGGGCTGCCAGTCCGGCACACGCCAAAATGGCCCCATATATGCCGAAGAGAATGCTTTTTCTTACAAAGGGCCTTCTGACAAAATTCCGGGTGGCTCCAACCAAGAGCATATTGTTGATGATAAATCGCTGGGCATAGATGGATATGCGGATGGTATTATTGATCAATACACTAAAGACAAAAACCATGAGGGCACTGAAGATAATCAGGAACAGGCTGATTTTCCTGACATTTTCGTTGATAATGGAAACCAGGCTCTTTTGATAAAATACCTCCCTGACCTGTGGGTACTGAAGCATGTTTTTTTCAAGTATGATGAGGCTGTCGGAGTTTGTATAAGGTGCGAAAAGCCTGACTTCAAAGGAGGAGAAAAGGGGATTGTATCCCAAAAATCCCTTGAAATCCTCACCCAGCTCCTCTTCCAGGGCCTTGGCGGCAGCTTCTTTGTCGATAAAAGTTACCTCTCTGGAAAAAGGTTGTGCATTAAGTGAAATTTCAAGCTTTCGGATTTCAGAATCAGGTAAGTCTTCATGCAAAATCAGCGTAAATCCGATTTTTTCACGAACATAGTCGGTCAGTCTTCCGGCATTTAGCAAAACCAGGGCAAGTAATCCCAACAGGAACAAAACCAGCGTTATGCTAATGGTGGAGGTCAGGTAGGAAGTGAAAATTCTTTTTTTCAGTCTTCTGGGCTTTGTTCGTGCCATGCTCTGTCAATAATGATTCATGTGTAACAAAAATAATTAAAATAGCATGAATTGAGCAACGACTTTTCAACACTGTCCAAGGTAAAGGCAGGGCTCCGTGATAACTTTTGACAAAAAACAGGCTAGATTTAACACTGCATTTTTTCAATGGATGCCCTTTTGGGGTGAAATTGTCGAAACATTTGAAAAAATGATCTTTTGCAATCGGTTTTGGTGTGTGTTAACAAATTTAACAATGCGGTCCTTCTGTAAAGAAAATCAATTTTTTAGAGGTGTGTTGTTTGTATATTTGAAAAAAGAAAATACTTTTGCAGTCCGATTATTATCCTTACTTGCAGATTGTATAATATATTGATTTTCTTACTGATAAACAAGGTTATCAACATGCCCGATGTGAATAACCTGTTGCGGGACAGAAATCAATAGTAAGAATTGTTGAATCAAAATTAAAATAGACAAGTGGATACACTGAGTTTCAAGACTGTATCAGCCAATAAGGCCACAGTAAATAAAGAATGGGTAGTCATAGATGCTACCGACATGGTATTGGGTCGTCTGGCCAGCACGGTAGCTCGTATTCTCCGCGGCAAGCACAAGACCAACTATACCCCGCATGTTGATTGCGGTGATAACGTGATTGTGATCAATGCTGAGAAGGTCAGCCTGACTGGCAGCAAGATGTCCGATAAGGTATATGTCCGGCATACTGGATATCCTGGAGGTCAGAGGTTTCAGACTCCCCTTGATATACTTGCCAAATATCCCGAACGTCTTGTTGAAAAAGCGGTAAAAGGTATGTTGCCAAAAAACCGGCTGGGAAGAAGCATTTATAAGAATTTAAAAGTGGTGGTTGGTCCCGAGCATAAATATGCAGCCCAGCAACCCAAAGTTATTGACTTAAATACGATTAAATAAGCTATGGAAGTTACTA
Source organism: Bacteroidota bacterium (assembly GCA_023428545.1). Next base: position 10,309 of record JAEYXH010000016.1, read on the forward strand.
ATACCTTAGGACGCCGTAAATCAGCTGTTGCGCGCGTATACATCACCCCGGGGAAAGGCAATATAACAGTAAATAAACGTGAGTTAAGCGAGTATTTCCCTACCGAGATGCTTCAGGTTGTAGCCAAACAGGCGCTTACCTTATTGGGTGTTGAAGGCAATTATGATGTAAAAGCCAATCTTGATGGTGGTGGAATCACCGGTCAGGCTGAAGCTCTTCGCCTCGGTATTGCCAGGGCATTGGTTGAAATCGATGCCGAAAATCGTCCCAAACTGAAGCATGCCGGTTTCCTTACACGTGACCCACGTGAAGTGGAACGTAAAAAGCCTGGACAACCCAAGGCCCGTAAGAGATTCCAGTTCTCTAAACGTTAGAATTATTATCCGAATTATAAATCAGGGATCTAAAACTGTTGAGACTTCCCTTTGCAGGAACTACTCAGCAGTTGCTTTTCAGCGAGATTTCAGAAAAAAGTAAACAGATGCCAAGAACAAATTTTGAGCAATTGCTCGAGGCCGGTGTACATTTCGGCCACTTAAGAAGAAAATGGAATCCTTACATGGCTCCGTATATCTTTATGGAGAAAAACGGGATCCACATTATTGATCTTCAGAAAACCATCGTAAAAATCGATGAAGCGGCAGCCGCAATGAAGCAGATTGCCAAGTCAGGTCGCCGGGTTCTTTTCGTGGCCACCAAGAAACAAGCCAAAGATATTGTTTCTGAACTGGTTTCCAGTGTAAAAATGCCCTATGTGACTGAGCGTTGGCCGGGTGGTATGCTTACCAACTTCCCAACTATCCGCAAGGCAGTGAAAAAGATGGTTTCCATCGACAAAATGACGAAGGATACCAGCTGGGAAAAACTGTCGAAACGTGAAAAACTTCAGATTTCACGTCAGAGAGCGAAATTGGAAAAAATGCTTGGAAGTATCGCTGACCTTACCCGTCTGCCTGCAGCATTGTTCGTTATCGACGTAATGAAGGAGAAAATCGCCGTACGTGAAGCACAGCGCCTTGGAATCCCTGTATTTGGAATCGTTGATACCAACTCCAATCCGAATGGCATTGATTTCGTCATTCCTGCCAACGATGATGCATCACAGTCAATCCAGCTGATTACTTCCGTAATGGTCGAAGCCATTCGCGAAGGTCTTCAGGAACGCAAACTGGATAAAGACAAAGATGATGAAGATGATGATTCTGAAGTCGAGGAAGAACCACGCAGGGGCAGAAGGACACGTAAAAGTGTCGTGAAACAGGAAGTTGCTCCTGTAGAGGAAGAAGAAGCTGAAGAAGAGGTTTCAGATGAAGACATCGAAGAAGAGGCAGACATCGAAGAAGAGGATGTTGATTCAGAAGATGATGTCGAAGAAGTTGAAGAATAGTCATTCTTCAGATCTATTTACAAACATTCAAAATATTAGAATATGTCATTTACAACTGCTGATGTAGTAAAACTCAGAAAGTCCACTGGTGCCGGTATGATGGATTGTAAAAATGCACTTGCCGAAGCTGAAGGAAATTTCGATCGCGCGGTTGAAATCATTCGCGAAAGAGGAAAGCTCGTAGCAAGTAAACGTGCCGACCGTGATGCTACCGAAGGTGTCGTTCTTGCCAAGGTTACCGAGGATCATAAATTTGGTGCTCTGGTTGTTCTTAACTGTGAGACTGACTTTGTTGCCAAAAACGAAAACTTTATTGGCTTCACAACCAAGATTCTTGATCTGGCACTTGCAAATAAACCCGCCTCTTTGGATGAACTGAAGGAGTTGGTTATGGAAGGCCGAACCATTGGCACCCATGTTACCGAGCAAACCGGAATCATTGGTGAAAAGCTTGATCTTTCTTTCTATGGAAAAGTCGACGCCGAAACGGTAATACCTTATATCCATCCCGGAAACAAGTTGGCCACCCTGGTAGGATTTAACCAGGCCGGGCTTGACGTTCAGGTTGGCAAGGATGTTGCAATGCAGGTTGCTGCAATGAATCCGGTGGCTGTGAACCGCGAATCGGTACCACAGACCACCATCGAAAAGGAACTTGAAATTGCCAAGGAAAAATTCCGTTTGGAAGGAAAACCGGAAGCAATGCTGGATAAAATTGCCCAGGGTGCCCTTCAGAAATGGTTTGCAGATTCAACTCTCCTTGAGCAGTCTTTCATTAAAGATGGTAAAATCAGCGTTAAACAATATCTTACCGGTATTGACAAAAACCTGACAGCTACCGCTTTTGAAAGGTATTCTCTTGATGCTTAATCAAAAGTAATAAGACAATATGAAAAAGGGTTTCACTGAAAAGTGAAGCCCTTTTTGTTTAAATTCATTTGTTTTGTCACCTCCCATTTTTCTATCTTTGCCGAAATCAAAATCACACAGAAATGAGACTCTTTAACAGGGTTCTGCTGAAACTTAGCGGAGAATCACTTATGGGCACCCAACAGTATGGTATTGACCCTATTCGTTTGACGGATTATGCTGAAGAAATCAAGGAGGCTGCCTCCACAGGACTTCAAATTGCCATTGTAATCGGGGGAGGCAATATCTTCAGGGGAATGAGTGGCGCAACAAAAGGCTTCGATAGGGTGAAGGGAGACCAGATGGGGATGTTGGCGACTGTGATTAATAGTCTTGCATTGCAGTCGGCACTTGTTTCTGCCGGGGCCAGGGCAAGGGTTTATACGGCTGTCAGGATGGAACCGGTCGGGGAACTATTCTCCAAGGATAAGGTTCTGGAATCTTTGGAAGCGGGCTATGTGTGCATAATTGCCGGAGGGACCGGTAATCCCTATTTTACTACCGATACTGCCAGCGCCCTTAGAGGAATTGAACTCGAAGCGGATGCCATGTTCAAGGGAACACGTGTTGATGGCATTTATACGGCCGATCCGGAGAAGGATCCAAATGCCACACGCTTTGACAGTATTACTTTTGACGAGGTATACAACCGTGGACTAAAGATTATGGATCTCACGGCTACCGCACTTTGTAAAGAGAATAACCTGAAGGTGATTGTGTTTAACATGGACCAGAAGGGAAATCTGCTGAAAATTTTGCGTAACGAAAAAATTGGTACAATCGTATACAATGACTAGAGCAGATGCAGGTTTGAATAAAATATTTGTTTTTTTTTAACATTAGAACATTTTTTCTATATTTGTCTGGATCTTTACAGAAGATTATAGAGTATGCAGGAAGAAGCTCAGTTTGTATTGGACGAATGCAAGGAACGAATGGAACTTGCGATTTCACATCTGGAAAAAGAATTGGTGCATATTCGGGCAGGCAAGGCAAATCCTGCCATGATTGACAGCGTTCACGTTGAGTATTACGGAAGTCTGGTACCGTTGAGTCAGGTGTCCAACATCAGTACACCCGATCCACGTACAATCGCCATACAACCATGGGAAAAGAAAATGATCCCCGTGATTGAAAAGGCAATAATGGGAGCAAACCTCGGATTCAATCCAGATAACAACGGGGAAGTGATCCGTATCAATATCCCTCCGCTTACAGAGGAAAGAAGGAAAGGTTTGGTCAAACAATCATTAAAGGAGGGCGAAAATGCCAAAATCAGCGTAAGGGCTGCCAGAAAAAGCGCCAACGAAGATTTAAAAAAACTCCTGAAAGATGGACTTCCTGAAGATATGGAAAAAGACGCTGAAAAAGAAGTTCAGGATTATACTGATGAATTTGTAAAAAAAATTGATACCTTAGTAAGCGCTAAGGAAAAAGATATTATGACTATTTGATTGTTTCTAGTTTTCTGTTTTCTGAACATTGTTTAATTGTTTTCATGGCTTTGAGGCAGCTTTTTTGAAAGCTGCCTTTTTTTTTGTTCAAAAGCCATTAAAATCAAGGTTCAATATGGGGTATCTATCAGGAGCCGTGCTTTTGCATCAACGCATCAATTGAGTCTTTCAGGAAATCACGCGTGTAGTAATCATCATCAACAATATTGTCGTTCCATACCACAATATCCAGATCCATGGTTCTGGGACCGAATGCAGGAAGTGATCTGTCGCGCCCCAGGGCATCTTCAATTCTTTTGAGTATATCCCTTAGCGATTCCCTGCCAAGTTGGGTGGTCACACTGACGGCTCCGTTGGTGAAATCAGGTTGATTTGTAATTCCGATTGCCTTGGTTTGCAAAAGCGGGGACATTCCGGTAATATGAACATACTGTCTGAGAAGGCTGATCATTCTCGATATATTGACCGATGCATTAATGTTTGATCCGATCGAGATGATTACGGTATTTTCCAGATCACTCATTCCTGCCGTTATTTTATCCGGAAATCTTCCATCTCGACTGATACGGACTTTGCAAAGCGAAGTGCATGCGGTTTATCAACCTCAACGCGGGCAAACTTGACTAACGGATCTTCCATGATGATGTCCAGGATTTTCCTTGTCAGGACTTCCAGTAATTTAAACCTGCCATCCTGCACAAACTGGATAATTTGTTTGGTCACTTTCTTATAGTCATAAATGCCATCTGGCTCATCGGTTTGAAGGGCACTTTCGGGGACATCCACTTCAATTTTTATATTTATTAGTACATCTTGCTTATTGATGAGTTCTTCAGGATTAAATCCGATGTAGGTCCTGATCAGTAAGTCTTTGATTCTGATGGTAGCCATTTTAACGGTATTTGGTTTTGAAATATACTAATTCTGATGAATCATCTCTGACTTATGCCCGAAAATTGCTTCTTTCTATACGGTTTTCCCCAAATTCTCTCCGCCATCACAAAACAAGATCTGGCCGGTGAGGTAATCATTTTCAAGGATGAAGTCAATACTTTTTAGTATTGGTTCAAGACCGCCGGCACGCTTCATGGGAATCTTTTTTGCCAGCTTGTTAAGATATTACTCATCCTTGTCAGCCGGGTGTAAGGTGAGCCCGTGTGCGATGGCATTCACCCTTAAATCCGGTCCCAGTTCGAAGGCAGCCATTTTAGTCAGTTCCCACAATGCCTTTTTAGCAAGGCTGTATGCCGCAAATCCATTTGAATTATTAGTGATACGCGTGTCGGTGAAATTGATGATCAGGCCTTCGCTGCAGTTCAGCGCGAATTGGCGGGTAAGAATAAATGGTGCCCTGAGATTGACTCCAAATTGTTCATCAAAAAATGAAGGTGAGGTTTCACGAATTGTGCCGGGATCAAATACGGAGGCATTGTTGATCAGAAGGTCCAATCTGCCCATCTCGGCAATTACCTGTCTGATAAGGTTCTCTGTTTGCGAATCATTCATCAGATTTGCCCCAAAGGTGGCAAACTTTTGACGAGGGTACTTTTCCCCCAATTGTTTCGCCAGGTTCTCAGCATCTGACGAAGACCGGTTATAGTGGATGGCAATATTCCAGCCATGGCTTGCAAGATGTTCAGCAACTGCTTTGCCAACCCTTTGGGCTGCCCCTGTGATGAATGCTGTATTCGGCATAGTCTTTTTTTATTCAAACACAGGCAGTACCGATATGTTCAGGGTGCCTGCTTTATTGGTATCTCATCAGCTTGCTCAGGTATTTCCCGATAATGTCGAATTCGAGGTTTACTACCGTTCCTTCTTTGAAAGTGTGAAAATTGGTTACCTCCCATGTGTATGGTATGATGGCCACCTGAAAGGTGTTGTCCCGTGAATTGACAACTGTCAGGCTGACACCATTCACCGTGACAGATCCCTTTTCAACAGTCATATAACCCTGTTGAGCCTTTTCCTTGTCGAAAGTGTATTCAAAGGTATAATACCAGCTGCCATCAGCCTCTTCAACTTTTGTGCAAGTGGCAGTCTGGTCCACATGCCCCTGAACAATGTGTCCGTCCAGGCGGCCATTCATCGGCATACTTCTTTCAAGGTTTACCTTTGAACCTGGTTCGAGTAATCCCAGGTTTGATTTCAGAAGGGTTTCACGGATGGCAGTCACTTTGTAGGTCCTTTTATCATGGTCGACAGCAACCACGGTCAGACAAACGCCGTTGTGGGAAAGACTCTGATCGACTTTCAGCTCATCAGCATGAACCCATGTAAGGGTGAAGTGTACATTGTCCTTTTCTCTTTCAATGGCTGTTACCTGGCCTGCTCCTTCTACTATTCCTGAAAACATAATCGAAATGTTATTTAAATTGGTCTTTTTTTAATTTTTTTGGTTCGGCTTAATTGAAAAAATCATTCAATGAAGTTGTTTATATCAACTGCCATTCGAATCCATCTTTGCGGTCCTTAACCTCAATGCCCATCCGTGTAAGTTCGTTCCTGATTCTGTCGGATGTTGCCCAATCTTTGTTGATTTTGGCTTCCTGCCGAAGTTCGAGTATTAGCCCAATCGCCTGCGACAGGATTTCATTGCTTCGTGATGAAGTATCATTTTCGTTTTTCAATCCGAGAATTTCAAAGACAACGGTGTGATACAGCGATTTCAAGCTGTCCAGGTCGACTTCATTGATGGAGGCTTTGCCGTCATGAATGGAGTTAATGATTCTCACCCCGTCAAAAAGGTGGGCAATGAGTATTGGGCTGTTCAGGTCGTCGTTTATTGCATTGTAGCAGTTTTGCGTCAACTCTTCCACATTGACAGAAGATTCTTTTGCGGTTTTGAGCTTTGGAAGAAGCTCCACTGCTTTCATGAGCCGGTCGAGACCTTTTTCAGCAGCCTGAAGCGCTTCATTCGAGAAATCAACGGTGCTTCGGTAGTGAGCCTGGAGGATGAAGAAGCGAATTGTCATGGGAGAGTATGGTTGCTGAAGCAATTCATGCTTCCCGGAGAACAATTCGTCAAGTGTGATGAAATTTCCCAGTGATCGTGCCATTTTCTGGCCGTTAATGGTGATCATGTTGTTGTGCATCCAATAGCGTACCGACTCATGGCCAAGGGCTGCTGTCGACTGGGCAATTTCGCATTCGTGGTGAGGAAACTGAAGGTCGAGGCCTCCACCATGGATGTCAAAAGTCTCTCCAAGGTATTTCGTGCTCATGGCCGAACATTCGAGGTGCCAACCCGGGAATCCATAGCTCCAGATGGATGGCCACTGCATGATATGTTCCGGGCTGGCTTTTTTCCAAAGGGCAAAATCAAATGGATTTTTCTTTTCGCCCTGACCTTCCAATTGCCGGCTGTTATGTAGTATATCATCCAGATTTCGTCCGGAGAGCTTACCATATTGGTGCTGAAGGTTATATTTTTCAACGTCAAAATAGACAGATCCATTGCTTTCATAGGCAAAACCTTTTTGCATGATCTGCTCAACCATGATCTGTTGCTCAATGATGTGTCCGCTGGCCCTGGGTTCAATGGAAGGGGAAAGCGTATTGAGGTCGGCCATGTTCTTATGGAAGGTATTCATATACTTTTGAACAACCTCCATGGGCTCGAGCTGCTCAATTCGTGCTTTTTTTGTGATTTTGTCTTCACCGGTTTCCTCCACTTCATCTTCAAGATGGCCAACGTCGGTAATGTTCCTGACGTACCTGACCTTCAGTCCCAGATGCAGCAGGTAGCGATACAAAAGATCAAAAGTGACGGCCGGTCGGGCATGACCCAGGTGGGCATTGCTGTAAACAGTGGGGCCGCATACATACATTCCTGCTTTTCCCGGCACAAGAGGTTCAAATTTTTCCTTTTTTCTGGTAAGAGAATTAAATATTTTAAGCTCCTGGTTCATAATGAAATTTGAATAAAACAAGGAGAACATCAATCTCCTTGCTGGCAATTCAATTGTTGTCTTCCGTTTTTTCCGGTTGGTTTTCCTGATCCTGCGTTTCGGTCGTGATTTCATCATTCCCGGTTGGGACTTCAGCAGGCTGAGGCTCTATCTCCGCTGGATGGTCAAACTGGTGCCTGTAAAAAAGCAAAATCATAAAAATGCCAATAGTAATTGACGAATCGGCAATATTAAAGACCGGGCGGAAAAAGATGAGTTCCTGGCCACTCCAGAAGGGGAACCAGTCAGGGTAGGTGCCTGTAATTATCGGGAAGTAGAACATATCCACTACCTTGCCATGAAGCAATGTGCCATATCCGCCTCCTTCAGGCAGAAAAGCAGCCACTTGCCCGTAACTATGGTCGAAGATGATTCCGTAAAATACACTGTCAATGATGTTTCCAAGGGCACCGGTGAAAATTAGCGCAACACTGACGAGAAAACCAAAGGGATGATCTTTTTTTACCTGAACTGCCAGATACCAGCCGATAGCAGTGACTGCAATGATCCTGAAAATGCTAAGGAACATTTTGCCATATTCCCCTGCAAATTCGAAACCAAAGGCCATTCCGTTGTTTTCAACAAAATGGATAATAAACCAATTGCCCAGAATGCGGAATTCATCACCCAGTGCCATATTGGTTTTTATCCAGAATTTCAGAATCTGGTCAACGAGAAGGATTGCAATAATAATCAGAAAAATAAGCCTGCCTCTTGAAAGCTTCATATATAAACTTTATGGAATAGGATAATCCTGTTTTTATAAATATTTCCCCAATTTGGGCACACCTTCCCTTTCAGGTTGATACCTGACGCAGCAGATCAGGGAAATCGTTTTTACCTCTGATTATTCTTGGCATCAATACTCAGTGTGGCGTGTGGTACTGCCCTGAGTCTTTCTTTCGAAATCAATTTGCCTGTTTCGCGGCAGATACCGTATGTTTTGTTTTCAATCCGGATCAGTGCAGCCTGCAGGTGCTGTATAAACTTTAATTGTCGCTGTGCCAGTTTACCTGCCTCTTCTTTTGAAAGTGTGGCAGCACCTTCTTCCAGCACTTTAAATGTGGGCGAAGTGTCCATGGTATCATTTCCGTCACCGTGGGTGATGGAATTTTTATACATTTCGTAATCCTTTTGAGCTTTATCGAGCTTTTTCAGAATGAGGTCCTTAAATTCCTTTAACTCATCATCTGAATATCTGTTTTTTTCTCCCATAATCTTAATGTTTATTTTCAGATAGATCTGTTCAACAATACTGTCTAAATATAATAAAAATTCAAGCCCTGCCTTTGATCGTTAACACTTATTCACGATTGCAGTTTGTTCATTTTTTCTACTGATAACAAAGTTTCCAGACCCGTATCGATTTCAACTGTCCGGGCGATATTGGAATCCAGATCATCAACCAGTTCCAGCTGAATAGCCAGGGTTTGTGTGCAGATGTAATCCCTGTGAGTCTCCACCGCTTCGTTAATTTCCTTGTTTTTCAAAATTTTCAGGACTACCCTGTCGGTAACCTCAAAGCCACTGTCTTTCCTGATATTCTGGATTTTGTTGATAAACTCCCGGGCGATACCTTCCATTTTCAACTCATCACTTATATTGATGTCGAGAGCAATGGTAAGGCTGCCTTCAGTGGCTACCAGCCATCCCGGTATATCCTCGGTGATAATCTCCGCATCTTCTGGTGTGATGCTGATTAATTGTCCTCCGGCGTTTATCCCAAAAGTGCCTTCACGTTCAAGGGTGCTGATGTCCTGTTGGCTAAACAGGCCGATGGCATTGCTGATTTCTTTCATTAGCTTGCCATATTTTGGCCCGAGCGTTTTGAAGTTGGGTTTGATTTTTTTATGGATAATGCCGGTAGCATCCGATAAATATTCCACTTCCTTGACATTCACCTCAGTCAGGATAATATTTTTTACAGCATCAAACTGCTCCCTGAAATGTTCATTCAGAATGGGGACCAGGATTTTTGACAATGGCTGACGAACTTTGATTTTCTCCTTCCGGCGAAGGGCCAGGATCATGGACGATGCTTTTTGGGCGATAGCCATCTTTTCTTCCAGCTCAGCATCAATCAACTTTTCGTCGAATTGCGGGAAATCAGCCAGATGGACACTTTGGTCAGGATCTTTTCCCGTTACCCGATTGAGGTCGCAATAAAGAAGATCGGCATAGAAGGGGGCAATGGGTGCCATAAGTTTCGCAACTGTTTCAAGGCAGGTGTAAAGTGTTTGGTAAGCTGAAATTTTATCCTGGTCGTATTCTCCACCCCAATAGCGTTTCCGGCTGAGACGCACAAACCAGTTGCTGAGGTTTTCATAGACAAACTCGCTGATTGCCCTGCCTGTGCGGGTAGGTTCGTAATTTTCGTATCCATCGGCCACCTCCCTGATCAGTGAATTCAGGAGGGAAATAATCCATCTGTCAAGTTCCGGCCTGTTTTCTACCGGGACCTGTGGTTCTGCAAATGTGAACTTGTCGACATTGGCATAAAGGGCAAAGAAGTTGTAGGTATTGTAGAGTGTTCCGAAGAATTTCCTGCGTACCTCGTCAACGCCTGCAATGTCAAATTTCAGGTTGTCCCAGGGTTGTGAATTGGTGATCATATACCACCTCAGGGGATCGGAGCCATATTCTTCGATGGTTTCGAATGGATCGACTGCGTTCCCCAACCGTTTTGACATCTTGTTGCCATTTTTGTCGAGCACCAGGCCGTTGGAAATGATATTCCTGAATGATACTGATTCGTCGACCATGGTGGCGATGGCGTGAAGGGTAAAGAACCAGCCACGGGTTTGGTCAACACCTTCAGCGATGAAATCGGCCGGGAATGGCAGATTTTCAGCCCTCTCGAACGGATAATGCCACTGCGCATAAGGCATGGCACCCGAATCGAACCACACATCAATCAGGTCGGGCTCGCGAAACATTTTCCGTCCCGATGGAGACACAAGAACAATGTGATCAACGTACGGTTTATGGAGGTCAATTTTTTCATAATTATCGGCTGTGTTGACACCAGGCTCAAATCCTTCGTATGGATTTTTATCCATAAAGCCAGCCTTCACTGAAGCATCAATTTCAAGCATCAGTTCTTCGGTTGATCCAATGCATTTTTCTTCTGAGCCATCCTCGGTTCTCCAGATTGGCAGAGGTGTTCCCCAGAATCTTGAGCGGCTCAGGTTCCAGTCGACAAGGTTTTCGAGCCAGTTTCCAAAGCGGCCCGAACCGGTTGACTTCGGTTTCCAGTTGATGGTATTGTTCAACTCGATCATCTTGTCCTTAACCGCGGTGGTCCTGATAAACCATGAATCGAGCGGATAATAAAGCACAGGTTTGTCGGTACGCCAGCAATGGGGATAGCTGTGAATATATTTCTCAATTTTGAAGGCTTTGTTTTCCTGCTTAAGCATAACGGCGATATCGACGTCAGTGCTGTCATCGCGGGTATTCCCTTCGTCGTATTCGTTTTTCACGAATTTGCCGGCGAATGAGGAATAGGTGGCAAGGTTCACGAAATTGGCAACAAAGTCCTCGTCAATCTGGTCAATTAAGAAGAATCGTCCCTTTTTATCGACCAATGGCTGCGATTTGCCGTCCTTATCGGTTATAATGAGAGGAGCGATGCCATGTTGTTTGGCTACCCGGTCGTCATCGGCCCCAAAAGTTGGGGCAATGTGTACGATTCCGGTACCATCCTCAGTAGTCACAAAGTCACCGGTAATCACCCTGAAGGCTTCACCTTTTGGTTTCACCCAGTTGATAAGCTGCTCATAATGTACCCCGGCAAGTTCGCTTCCTTTATATTCATTCAGAACCTCGAATGGTATTTTTTTATCTCCGGCGACATAGGAGTCCATGCTAAGTCCGGCATTTTTCGGATCAAAAAATGTATTCAGCAGATCTTTTGCCAAAATCAGTGTGACAGGGACTCCTGAATAAGGATTGAATGTCTTTACCCTGGCATATGTGATGGCAGGACCAACACACAAGGCGGTATTGGAGGGTAACGTCCAGGGGGTTGTTGTCCAAGCCATAAAATGGACATCGGTATCCACGTCATCAAATAGAAACGCTGATTTTTCGTTTCGGATGGCTTTGAACTGGGCAACAATGGTTGTATCCTTTACGTCACGATAGCAACCAGGCTGGTTGAGTTCGTGTGAGCTTAACCCTGTTCCGGCAGCTGGCGAGTATGGCTGGATAGTATAGCCCTTGTATATAAGGCCTTTGCTGTATATTTTTTTCAGGAGCCACCATATGGTTTCGATATATCGGCTGTCATAGGTTATATAAGGGTCGTCCATATTCACCCAGTAACCCATCTGACGGGTTAACTCTTCCCACTCCCGGGTATATTTCATGACCTCAACCCGGCAGGCCTTGTTATAATCTTCAACGGAAATTTTGTTTCCGATGTCCTCTTTTGAAATATTCAGTGTTTTTTCGACACCCAACTCAATGGGCAGGCCATGTGTATCCCAGCCTGCTTTCCGGTATACCCTGTAGCCCTTCATGGTTTTGTAACGGCAGAAGAGGTCTTTTATGGTACGTGCCATCACATGATGGATTCCCGGCATTCCATTGGCAGAAGGAGGTCCTTCGTAAAATATGAAGGTGGAATGTCCTTCGCGGGTATATATACTTTTATGGAAAGTGTCATCATCTTCCCATCTTTTCCTTATTTCCTTATTGATCTGGGAAAGGTTAAGCTGCTTGTATTCCTGAAATTTACCAGACATCGTTGATGGTTTATTTTTACCTGATTTTTGAAAAATGCACAAATATAGAAATTTTACATCGATGATACCGGAATTTTCTGATTATGACATCGATCGGTGTGATAACTTATCACATTATGAAGGCTTTTCCCTTTATTTTTTGGTATCACTTTCGATTCTGTAAAGAACCTGCCCAGGTCGCTTTCCGGTAACTTGAGTGAACGGAAAGCTTCCGGTTTGTTAAAAGATCGATTAAAACCGGGAAGTTTCATGCATGTCAGGAAAGTGCAGCAGTATTTTATCGTACAAAAATTTTATTGTCAGAAACCGGGAGGATTTAACATGAACATATGTTCCAGGTTGTCGTCCAGTATATTCAAGGCTCGCATGGTTTTTTTCTTCTTTGTAAAGGCCATACCCTGTTTTTTTAATGTCATGGATTCAAGTGTAAGGTGTTGGTTTGAGCCAGGTGAAGCCATATTCGTGAACCAAATGTCAGTGACCCTGACCCGGTAAGAGTTATTTTCTTTAATCACCTCAAAATTGGCATTCACCGGAAACCTCAGGAATTTTGGGATTTTGCGATTTTTGAATCCAGCAGAAGTCCAGTCGAGTTGATAACGAATCATTACCCCCTTCATTCCTGTATCATATATGTCTTTTACCTGCATTCCGGCCGATGGATCGTTAAAAGATTTGAGCCTTTTTTCAAGGGCAGGCATGGATGCCGGGTAGTTATAAGCTTTATCAAAGTGAACTTTTCCGTTTTGCAGCCTGAAATTGCCTGCATTCAGGTCGTTCAGACGATATGCTCCCTGTGCAAAAATGGAAATTGAGGCAAACAGCGCCAGAAGAATCAAAGTAATCCGTGATTTCATAATATGGTTTTTGGTTTTTCGAATTCTATATTAGATAATTCTAATATATTTTCTTTTGTTAACTCAAGGATCTTTCTTGAATAAAGTGATACTTCGGTGAGTTTAGAGGTACTTGCTATTATATTCAAAATTATTAAAAATTCTCCACATGTTTCAGTATTTCTGCAAACAAGATTTTGTAATAATAAATTACTTGATCTGAATTAAGTATCAGATAAACAGCTGGATAGTGAAGTTAGTTGGCCAAGTTCGTATCCAAAATGTTTCACCAAATCGTAAATTTATCATATGGTGGATAATTTTTTGATGCATTAATATATAAGTGTTCGAATATTTCTAACTTTCAGCATAAAACCATTAACCAATCAAGATGAAAAAGTATTTTTTTCGTAATCTAACCCTGATTGCGTTTACCCTCATGTCATCTTATTTCCTGAACGCACAGGTCCGTCAACAAGTCTCCACCAATTATGATAGAAACTCATTATCCGTGCTGATGCTGGATGCTGGAGATCCTTATTCTGTCCAACTGGGCAAGTTGATGGATTCGTTGCAGGTACCCGAGAAGTATTTTGATAATTCCCTGAAAATAAGTACTGTCCCAATCCAGATTGATCGGGCGAAAATTGCTGAAACTGACAATTACAGAAAACTAGTACCACAAGAGCAGGTTTTGGATGCACTTAAACAGTCCAGGATTGCAAATCTGGCATTGGCCAGATGGTTCGACAGGGAAGACGATGGAAGTTTTGGTGTTAAAACGCTGGCTGAACGGGGGGTTTACAATGCCACTGACAATGATATGTTGGTAGCTTCAGCCAGCAAGCGGGGAACTGCCGGATTGATGGATATGGGTATGGGGCTTGTCGATAAGTCGTATTTCATCGTTCTTGATTTTGCCGAGGTGCTGAGCATGAACGAATTATATGAAAGAGACTCCATACCTGCCGATCAGCGCACCATGAACGGGTTTCAGGGGAAGATCAACAGCTATGTATATAAACTGGATTTTTCAGAACCTGTCGCTGCCCCCTTCTTCCAGGACCTCTGGATATCGGGTGAAAGCGATAGCAAGGAATCCAAAAAGGCACTTTTTGACCAGACTGATTTTCCTCTGGTGCATATCAATACCTTCTCCGAAGCTGTTTCTTCAACCCAGTTGAATCCTGGTCAGAAGGGAGCCCCTGCCGTCCAGCGGAGCGCAGCGGAAATGCTTGAATCCCTGATGAGCATGGCGTATGAGAACTCTCTCCTTAAGCTTGAAAATACCAACGATGAATTCCGTGTAAAAGGCATGGTGCATGATGTCAATCCCATTGCTGTAAAAATCGGCCGCAAGGAAGGATTAAAATTTGACCAGCGATATTTTGTGTATGAGAACAGGCAGGACCGAAAAGGCAATGTCTATTCAAAAAGGAAAGGGGTGATACGGTCGATGAGTGTATCCGACAACAGATCGCTTGCCGATGGTGAAAGTGAACCTTCCCTATTCTATCAGGTGGCTGGAGGCCGAATTGACAATTTGGGGATGTTTGTCGAGCAGAAGAATGCATCCGGGATTAACCTTTTTGCCGGATATACTGAAGGTGGACTCAGTGGTGGCGGATTGCGGCTTGAAATACTTCTGTCGCCCTTTTTATATGAAGGATTTGCCAAAAGCGGACCAGCAAAGGGCATGACCGGGTGGAAGATTTACCTGGAAGGTGCTTATGGAAATCAGGAATTTATGTATGACGAAGGTCTGGCAAAATTTGGTTTCTACAGGGGTAGCCTTGGCCTTAGCAAGGAGATTTACCTGACCCGGAATGTGTTTCTTGATCCCTTTCTGGGGTATGGAATGGAAGGTGGAACACCTTCCGAAAATACTGACAAAAGTTATGATAGCCAGTTTATTGAGATTGGATCCCGCCTTGGTATCAACATTACCCATAATGTGCAGCTAATGCCTGCCATTAATCTTTATACCATCGTAAAAAGTGAGTATCTTGAGACTAAAGAGAGTGAACCTGTAAAAATTACATACTCTGAGCAATTTGAAGGACGGGGTGGTGCCGGCATCAGCATGGGACTCAGATTTATGTTTTAAACATACTTTTTAAAGACAGACCTAAAAATTATAAATATGAAGAAGTGGACGATAATTTGGATCATTCTCCTGGGTTTTTCCTTTACAGTGGATGGCCAGTCGAGAAGTGAAAGACGTGCAGCTGGATATGTAATCGATAATTATGAGGTTACCTGCATGGGAACAGGAATGGACGGAACCCAGCTGATCAAAGTATGGGGTTTTGGCAAAAAACCCGAGGATGCCATACACCAGGCAAGGAAGAATGCGGTTCATGCGGTAATTTTCAAAGGAATATTGGGCGGCCAACCGGGATGCATGCAGCGTCCGTTGGTGAATAAACCGGGAGCCGAAGTGCAACATGCCGATTATTTTAATAATTTTTTCAGTAACGGAGGAAGCTACCTGAGGTTTGTTTCCCAGGCAGGCGACGGCTCGGTTGATCGGATCAAGATCGATAAACGCACCTTCAAGGTTGGGGTGGTTGTTTCGGTCATGCACGCCCAACTCAGGCGTGAACTGGAAGCGGCAGGAATTATACCCAAGCTTGGACAAGGGTTCTGATCTATGGGATAAAGAAACCAATGACCGGAAGTCAGATGACTGTCACCAAAAGGTGTACCTGGTCATGCAGACTTATGCAGCAGTCCAAAACTGATACTTGAAATTTACCGAATTAATATTTGAAATATGAAACCTTTGAAAATTGTACTGATTATATTTCTTTCTATCAATGGATTATGGGTCTATGGCCAGGCGAAGAAACCCACCATCATGGTGGTTCCGTCAGACAACTGGTGCATTAAAAACGGTTACACCAGTACATACGATGAAATGGGTACGCTCAAGACCCTTCCGGATTACAAAATGGCACTCCAGAATGAGACCGACTTGTTAATGACCATTGGAAAAATCAATACCCTGATGGCTGACCGGGGGTTTCCCCTGGTGAATTTGGAAAGCGTCCTTCGAAACATGGAACAGGAGAGTGCCGAAATTGCAATGTTGACATCGCGGTCAGGTGGTGGAATAGCCGAATCACCTATCGATGTACTGCAACGTACAGCCAATGCAGATATCATCATACAATTGACCTATGTAATCAATAATGTGGGGCCGCAGCGATCAATTACCTTTATGTTGCAAGGACTCGACGCTTATACCAATAAGCAGATCGCCGGGGCACAAGGAACCGGCTCTCCATCATTTGCCACTGAGACACCCGTGCTGCTGGAAGAAGCTGTTCTTTCACATATCGATGATTTCAATAGCCGTCTACAGGCTCACTTTGATGATCTGTTCGCCAACGGCCGGGAAGTAGCATGCCAGGTTCGGGTTTGGGATACATCGATCATTGATCTTGAAGAAGAATTCAACTACCATAACGAGGAGCTTGAGCTGGGAGAGATCATTGAGGATTGGGTTTCGGAGAATACCGTTAATGGTCGTTTCAGTACGACCAATTACACCGAGAATGTCATCCGGTTTGATCAGGTCAGGATTCCGTTATACGACGAAAGGCAAAGAGCCATGGATACACGCAGGTGGGTCAGGGATTTGAGATCGATGCTGGGTGATGCACCTTTTAATCAGGATGTGAAGATTTACACCAGGGGGCTTGGTGAAATATGGTTAATCATTGGTGAAAAATAAATTCGAAATATGAAAAAGATTTTGTTCTTCCTGCTCATAATCCCTTCTTTGGCTTTTGCGCAGAATGATCTTGGTTATGCTGATGATATGGCCCGCATAGCACTGGATGTGATTGTTCCAGATCAGGTGGCCGATATTCCTGACCATGCAAGGAGTTTGCTTGAGAGCAAGCTTATGCAGGCGGTAACCGACCATGGAATGGGTGGTGAAGGAGTCAGTCCCCGTTTTCTTGTAACTGCAAAAATGGAAATTCTCACCAAGGATGTAACTCCCACTGTTCCTCCCATGCAGGCATATACTTTCGAGGTATATCTATACCTTGTGGATTTCGTGGACAAAAATGTTCTCAGTACGACTTCTTTTACCACCAAAGGTGCCGGCACCAATGCAAACAGGGCTTATGTCAGTGCCCTCCGTCCTGTTAATCTCAATAATTCGAATGTTAAGCGTTTCCTCGATGAAGGAAAGCGAAAAATCATTGAGTATTACAATACCCGGTGTGATTTTGTCATTGCACGGGCACAGGCTCTGGCATCCCAGAAATTGTATCCCGAAGCGATTGCCACTCTTTCAGGTATCCCGGAAGTATGCAAGGATTGCTATATGAGGGGCATTGATGCCATTGGTCCGATATATCAGGAATACATTGACCATGATTGCCAGATGATGGTGGCAGTAGCTTCGGCAGTCTGGGCTGCTGAACCAAATTCCAACGGTGCAGCCAAGGCGGGTGCCGTTTTAAGTCAGATTGACCCCGATTCACGTTGTTATGGCAATGCTCAGAACCTGATCGGTCAGATGGCAACCAAGGTTTTACGCGACGAGCAGCGTGACTGGGATTTCGTGGTGAAAGCTTTTGAAAGTGAAGTGGCCCTTGAATCTATGCGCATCCGGGCTTTCAGGGATGTAGGAGTGGCCTGGGGTGAAAATCAGCAACCAACCTACAACCAGGTTTTGTGGGTTTTCAGATAGCAAAAAAAAACAGGATAACCGGCAATCAGCAGGTTATCCTGTTTTTAATATTGTAACGATATATTTAAGGCTGTACGCCGAATTTATAGATGCAAACGGAATAATACTCATCGCCCGGATTCAGCAAAGTTGAGGGAAATGCCGGCTGGTTTGGAGAGTCGGGATAATGTTGGGTTTCAAGACATAATGCCCCGCGGTGTGAATAAACTTTATCGTATTTCCCGGTGTCGCTCCCATCCATGAAATTACCACCATAAAACTGAATAGCGGGTTCATTCGTGTAAACTTCCATGGTTCGTCCGCTTACTGGTTCCACTACCTTAGCCGCAAAATTCAGTCCTTCCGTTGCAGCTTCCAATATCCAGTTGTGATCGTAACCAAGTCCAAATCTCAGTTGTTCATTCTCTTCTGAAACCCTTGATCCAATGGCGGTTAGGTTTCTGAAGTCGAAAGGCGTACCTTCAACCGGAACAATTTCTCCGGTAGGAATCAGTCCGGAATCAACAGGCGTGTAATAAGGGGCATTTAACTGAAGGAGATGGTCATTGATTTCACCGTTTCCGGCACCCTTAAGGTTGAAGAATGAATGATGGGTCAGATTGACATGGGTTGGTTTGTCGGTTGTGGCCCAATATTGGATTTTCAGTTCGTTGTCATCAGTCAGTTCATATGTTACATTCACCTGCAGATTTCCCGGGTATCCCATTTCTCCATCAGCTGAAAGGTAGCTCAGAAGCAGAGTCTTGTCATCCTGCTGAACTGCGTCCCACACAACATTGTGGAATCCTTTTGGGCCTCCGTGCAAGTGGTTTTCACCATTGTTGACAGGCAATGTATATACCGAATCATTCAGGGTAAACTGACCTTTGGCAATCCGGTTACCATATCTGCCAATCAATGTGCCATAAAATACTTCATTAGAATTCAGGTACCCGTCAAGTGTTGAATATCCAGTGACGATATCCTCGAATGTGCCCTGATTATCGGGAACAAATAAATTGACTACCCTGCCACCGTAGTTTGTAACCTGAGCTACAAGGCCGTTGGCGTTTTTCAGCGTGTACAATTCAACTTTTTTGCCATCATGATCTTTCGAAAAAGCAAGGGGATCGATAAGAGGCAATTTCTGTTCGGGGGTTTTACTGCAAGAAAGGAAAAATGCAGCCAGCATCGTCAGCAGGAGAAATCTTGTTTTCATTTTTTTTGAATAAGGTATTTAGGGCAAAAATAAAGGTTTATCAGGTGATTGGCATGATTTGCAAATAATTTTGCAAATAATTTACTTTGAAGGAGATGGTGACAGTTGCAATCCGGTGAATTACATACGAGTGATTTCACTGATCCCGAAACGTTGATTGAGTACCGGACGATCTCCTTTACATTTTACGGTTGCACACTCAGTGTAAAAGTCATGTTCAAACAAAAGGATATACCCGTTTTCGCATGCCTCCTTCATGAAAGCTTGCTTTTCATCCATGGTAGTGACCGGGAACAGATCATAGGCTGCTATCCAAAGTGTGGGAATGTGGGCAGCTGTTGGTACAAGATCGGCAGTGTAAACTATTGTTTTATCACCTATCCGTATAAAAGGAATCATTTGACCTGGCGTATGTCCGGAATAAAATCGTACTGATATTCCTGGAAAGATTTCTCCCGGTTCATCAACCAGGCGAAGTGTACCTGATCTTTCGATGAATGCGAAAAAGTCGGTAAAAAAGGTCACTTTTTCGCGCAAGTTCGACAAGTGGGCATGTTCCCACTGCATCCTGCTACACCAATGCCTGGCATTGGGAAAGTTGAGTGCCAATTGATTGCCTTGACTTCGAATTGCACCATTCAGATGGTCCCAATGAAGGTGGGTAAACATGACATCCGTGATTTCGTCAGGTGAGTATCCGGCATTTATGAGTGAATTGAGCAACGGTTCTCCCTGGGTCAGGCCTTGGTTAATCCTGAACTTTTCCGGATAATGATCACCTGTGCCAGTTTCAACCAGGATTTTTCGGTCGCCCTGATCGATCAGAAGGCAACGCATTGTCATCTGCACGAAATTTTGCTCATCACAGGGCATTTCCTTGTTCCAGATGACTTTGGGAATCACCCCAAACATTGCCCCGCCATCGGCCTTGAAGTCACCGGCCCAAATTGGAATTAGTTTCGTATTCATGAGTTGTTCTTTTCCTGGGTTGCTATTTTGATAATTTCAGACATGTCATTGCACAATTCCAACATCTTTGCGATTGAAATTCCAGATTTAGGATGAATGTACCCCGGGATTAATTCAGAAAGCGGAACCAGAACGAACTTTCGGTTTTCAATTTGGGGATGGGGTATGGTCAGGTTTTCACTTTCATACACTAAATTGTCGTAAAACAAGATGTCGATATCCATTTTCCGTGAAAGATACTTTCCCTGTCTACGTGCCCTTCCGAAATGAGATTCTATTTCGCCAATTTGATTCAAAATCTGATTAGGATCCAACCCTGTCGATACTATGGTGATTTGGTTCCAGAAATCTCTTTTACTTTTAAATCCCCAGGGTGGTGTTTGGTAAATGGATGATAAACGGGTAATAATACCTATGTTTTTCTCGATTAAGCGATAAGTGTCAGAAAAAATTTGTGATTTCTTTCCCAAATTGCCCCCTAAACTTAAAATTAGTTGGTGTTGTGACATTACTTTTGCGTAATATTTTAAATATGTTGATGACCTATTGCTTGTATGAAGGTTGTAAATTAAATCAATAACATATTAATATGAAAGAGTTTTTCAAGTTTACGTTGGCAACCATCACCGGGATTGTTTTTTTGACAATCATCGGTTTTGTTTTTCTGATGATCGTAATTGGTGCACTGGTATCATCTACGGAAAAGCAGGTTGTGGTTGAGAATCAATCCATGCTGGTTATTAATCTTGAGAATATGGTTGTGGACCGGGCGCCTAATGACCCGTTTTCTGACCTGAATATTCCCGGACTGGGAATGGTCAAGAAGATTGGAATGGACCAGATTCTCAGTTCAATCGAAAAGGCACGCCATGACGACAGGATTAAATGTATTTATCTCGACTTGTCTATTGTAAACGGGGGTATGGCAAATGTGGAAGAGATCAGGAACGCTCTTTTGGCATTCAGGGACAGTAGTGATAAACCGGTGTATGCCTATGGCGACATGTTCGATCAAAAGGCTTATTACCTGGCGACAGCCTCTGACCAGATTGTTATGAATCCACATGGTGCCATTGATTTTCGTGGACTCGGAGGAGAAATGACGTTCTTCAAGAACGCACTTGAAAAATTGGGTGTTGAAATGCAGATTGTTCGTCACGGTAAGTTTAAGGCAGCCGTTGAGCCTTATATGCTCGAAAAAATGAGTGATGAGAACAGGGAGCAAACCATGACATACTTATCCAGTATGTGGAATCAAATGCTTCAGGGTATATCGAATGAAAGAAACATACCTGTTGATTCCCTTAACGTGCTGGCAGATGAAGTACTTACTTTTCGCAGGGGAGACAGGGCACTGGCGGCTGGCATGGTTGATGCACTCAAATATAAGGATGAAGTGCTTGAAGATCTGAGAGAGATTACAGGAGCCACCGATAAAAAGGGGATACCGGTAGTTGGTGTGTCCGGGTATTCAAAAGCACAACATGACAAGACGGGAAGTCGTGCGTTCTCGCGGAATAAGATAGCCGTCATTTATGCCAGTGGTGAAATTGGTGTGCCTGTTTCTGGTTCTGAAGGAATTAGCGGGGATAAGCTCTCAAGGGAAATCAGGAAAGTGAGGCAGGATTCCTCCTATAAGGCGATCGTTCTGCGAGTTGATTCTCCCGGAGGCAGTGCCTACGATTCGGAAGTAATTTGGAGGGAGATGAAACTGGCAGCCGACGAAAAGGTGGTTGTCGTTTCAATGGGTGATGTGGCTGCATCAGGCGGATATTACATTGCCTGTGCTGCTGACCAGATTTATGCCCAACCTAATACCATCACTGGTTCTATCGGTGTTTTCGGAACAATACCCAATGCGGGCGAATTGCTGAATGATAAGCTTGGAATCACTACTGATGTGGTGAAAACCAACCAACATTCTGATATGCCGTCACTCACCAGGCCCATGACCGATTTTGAAAGGAACCTGATGCAATCCTATGTTGAAAATATTTATGAAGTATTTGTTACAAGGGTCGCCGACGGCCGGGGAATGGACAAGTCAGAAGTGGATGAAATTGGCCAGGGAAGGGTCTGGAGTGGACTTAACGCACTCGAAATCGGATTGGTTGACGAATTGGGGGGTTTGGAAGATGCAGTTAAAAGAGCAGCTGAAATGGCTGGTTTGGAAAACTACCGGACTGTTTCCTTACCCGAATTGATTGATCCTTTCCAGGAGTTGCTAAAAAGTGGCACAGATAATATCCGTCTCCGGATTCTCAAAAATGAAATGGGAGATACCTGGAAGTATTACGATTATCTCAAAAAGGCTGGCAGCCTTAATGGAGTCTATGCCCGTATTCCTTATGATATTGAAATCCGCTAATTAGTAGTTTTATTTAGAAATATGCTTCTGTAGCCTGTGGTCATGATTTGTACCTTGTACATGGCCCGGGCTACAGAAGTTTTTTGTTTTGTAAATGACTCTGTTTAAATTACGGCAGGTCGGTTGATCCATGTCAGGAAGGCCTGTGCCTGTAGATAAATTATGGGTGGGGTTCTGATTATACGGTCAATAATTACTACTTTAGTATCCCTATTTTCTGTTTATGCTGAAGCTTTTCCTATATCCACTGTCATTGATTTATGGGTTCATAACGGCCATAAGAAATAAACTATACGATTTCAAGATACTTACCTCCACGGAGTTTGAGATACCAGTTATTTCCATTGGGAATATTACCGTTGGAGGTACCGGGAAAACCCCACATACCGAATACCTGATCAAACTGCTGAAGCAGAACTATAGAGTGTCTACCCTCAGTAGGGGTTATAAGCGGAAGAGTCAGGGGTTCAGGATGGTGGAATCAGGATCAACTGTCGAAGAGGTGGGGGATGAGCCTCTCCAGATGAAGTTAAAGTATCCGGGAGTTACAGTATCGGTTTGTGAAAACAGGGTTAAAGGGGTAGAAGAGCTTCTTGAAAGGCAACCCTCTCCTGATGTAGTAGTGCTTGATGATGCCTTTCAGCACCGGAGGATATCACCCGGATTGAATATATTGCTGATCGATTATAACAAGCCCATTAAAGATGATTATATGCTGCCTCTTGGAAGGCTAAGGGAGAGCAAAGTGCAGGCAAAACGTGCCAACATTATCATCATTACTAAATGCCCGAATGAAATTACACCCATCACAAGAAGAATTCTTGCCAAAGATGTAAGTCTATATCCTTATCAGGATCTGTACTTTACAACCATGGTATACGGCCAGCTTTGTCCCGTTTTTCCCGAAGGACGGCCAATGGATCTTTTTAACGATCCCAGACATATGGCCATTTTGGTTATTTTGGGGATTGCTGCTCCTGAGTATGCCATAAATCATCTGTCAAAGATTTCCAATGAAATTGACTCAATGATCTTTCCCGATCATCATAATTACACAGACAGTGACATCGAAAATATACAGCAAAGGTTCAACCAATTGAAGAATCCAAGGAGAATCATTGTCACTACTGAAAAGGATACAGTCAGGCTACGGCAACTGAATCTAACAAAAGATTTTAAATCAATGCTTTATTATCTTCCCGTACAGGTCAAATTTCTGGATCGTGAAGGGAAACAATTCGATAAAAAAATAATGGATTATGTTGGAGAAAATAAGAGCAACCGCGAATTACATCAAAGAAAAAACAGGGTGCAAGGCTGATACGGGTATTATTCTGGGTACTGGACTTGGTGGGCTTGTCAATGAGATTACCATCGAGAAAACCTTGCCTTATTCTGAAATACCCAATTTCCCGGTATCAACTGTCGACGGACATGCTGGAAGACTTATTTTTGGCAAACTCGGGAACAAAGAGGTGATGGCTATGCAAGGCCGGTTCCACTACTACGAAGGATACACCATGAAGGAGGTGACCTTCCCTGTACGGGTAATGCAACAACTTGGCATATCCTATCTTTTTGTTTCGAATGCATCCGGTGGGCTGAATCCCGATTTTCGGGTGGGCGATATCATGGTAATCACCGACCATATCAATTTCTTTCCCGAACACCCTTTGCGTGGACCCAACATAAATGAGCTGGGACCCAGGTTCCCTGATATGAGCCGTGTGTATGACGAAAGATTGAGGTATTCAGCAAAACTGATTTCACTTGAGCATAACTTTAACCTGAAGGAGGGTGTGTATGTCGGGGTTTCCGGCCCTACATTTGAAACTCCGGCAGAATATCTGATGTTCAGAAAACTTGGAGCTGATGTCGTTGGGATGAGTACCGTACCGGAGGTAATTGTTGCCCGGCATGCAGGAATAAAGGTGTTTGGGATCTCAATCATTACCGATAGTGGCGTTCCCGGACAAATTGTGGAAATTTCCCATGATGAAGTGCAGAAAGTGGCAATGAAAGCTGAGCCGAAAATGACGCTTGTGATGAGAAAACTGATTGAGTCGTTGTAGGTTTTAGATAATCAATCCCATTATCAAGAATATTTACATCCAATTTAACACAATGAAGAGATTTGTCCAACCACTGACACTGGTAACAAGATTGAATACCGTTATTCCGGTTAATCAAAAAACCGCAATAGAGCAGGGGTTTCATTCCAAATTTGGTGAAGTGACTGTTGAAGGTTCTCTGAATGAACAACCGGGGTTTTCAAATTGAACCTGATGCTATGGACTTGATTCTGATTGCCCTGGCCCCTGTCATTATCATAGCTTTTTACATATGGTTTCGTGATAAATATGAACGGGAACCGTTGCAGCCGCTTCTCTTTTCCATTGCAGCGGGTATCTTGATCGTGATTCCGGTAATCCTTGTCGAAAGCTTGCTTTCCGAACTCGTTGGAAGCCTTGACAAAATACCGGGTGCAGCATATCATGCATTTGTGGTTGCAGGTTTTACGGAAGAATTATTTAAATACCTGGCACTGGTTTTATTGATCTGGAAAAGTCCTCATTTTAACGACAAATACGATGGTATTGTATATGCAACGTTTGTGTCATTGGGATTCGCGGGAGCCGAAAATGTGCTGTATGTTCTTCAGAATGGGCTTGCTACAGGTTTGATGAGGGCCTTTACCGCTGTCCCTGCCCATGCGATTTTTGGTATAACGATGGGATACTTTTTCGGAATGGCACGATTTTATCCGAAGCGGGAGCGTGAACTAAAAAGTAAAGCCCTATGGATACCTATCCTGCTACATGGAATTTATGATTTTATACTGATGACCGAGATTTCGTGGCTTTGGCCTGTGTTTATTTTGTTTGTCATTTATCTGTATGTCATTGGATTGAGGCGCATGAAAGTACTTTCCGTCCAATCCTATTACCGTACTGATTATGAATTGTTGAACAGGAAGTTTGGAGGCCCCGAGGATAGGGAACGGTGAATTTTTATATATAATCCAGTTACTGAATTATGAAATTCTTACCAGATTACGAAGATGTTGAAAGGGCTTATTCATTAATAGCCCCAATGGTGCATCGGACTCCTGTCCTCACATCAATATCTGTTAATGAAATAACGGGCGGAAATATATTTTTCAAGTGTGAAAACTTGCAAAAAGTAGGTGCATTTAAATTTCGGGGCGCGTCAAATGCTGTTTTTTCTTTATCGGAGGAAGATGCCCGAAAAGGGGTTGCTACCCATTCCTCGGGCAATCATGCTGCCGCTTTGGCGTTGGCCGCCCGGATGAGGGGTATTCCCGCCCATATAGTTATGCCATCTACTTCACCCGAAATCAAGAAAAGGGCAGTTGCGGGGTATGGTGGCATTATCACTTTGTGTGAACCCACATTGCAAGCAAGAGAATCAACTTTGAATGAGGTTGTTCGGCAAACCGGTGCCACCATCGTCCATCCATACGACAATTTTTTCGTGATTGCCGGGCAGGGTACCGCTGCAAAGGAATTCATTGAGGATGCCGGTCCGTTCGATCTGATTATTGCACCAGTCGGAGGAGGGGGATTGCTTAGTGGCACGGCGATCGCAGCCAGGCATTTATTGCCTTCATGCCGGGTTATCGCAGCAGAACCTGAGGGTGCCGATGATGCATATCGTTCCTTTATTGCCCATAAAATCATACCTTCCGAACATCCGAAGACCATCGCTGATGGGCTGTTGACATCCCTGGGGCAACGTAATTTTTCGATTATCAGTGAAATGGTTGATGACATCGTGACTGTATCAGAAGAAAAGATTATTGAAGCCATGCGACTGGTTTGGGAAAGGATGAAGATTATCATCGAACCGTCATCGGCTGTTCCCCTTGGGGCCATTCTGGAAGGAAAAATCAAGGTTGAAGGTAAAAGAACCGGGATCATTCTTTCAGGCGGAAACCTGGATTTTGGAAAGCTTCCTTTCTAAATCTTCACTTATAGAAATTAATATTCCCGGAAGGCAAAAAATAATGAACATACGTGTTTAAAGTTAATTAGCAATGGCTACATTTGTGGTCCCTTATCAGAACCATATTAGCCATGTTTGTAAAAACTTACGCGAGTACTGTTCATGGAATAAATGCCGTGACCATAACCATTGAGGCCGATGTCACCAACGGGATAAAGTTTCTTATGGTCGGGCTGCCCGATAATGCAGTCAAAGAAAGTCAGCAAAGAATTGAATCGGCCCTAAGGATCATGAACCTGAAGTGGCCCCGGCAGAAGATTGTGATCAATATGGCCCCGGCTGATATACGAAAGGAAGGATCATCTTATGACCTGCCCATCGCAATCGCTGTTTTGGCAGCATCGGGCCAGATGAATTCAGAGAATCTTGAGAAATATGTACTTATGGGCGAATTGTCGCTCGACGGTTCCCTTCAACCGGTAAAGGGTGTTCTTCCCATTGCTGTCAATGCCAGGAAGGAGGGTTTTGAAGGGTTCATTCTTCCTCGTCAAAATGCCAGGGAAGCTGCAGTGGTTGATAAGTTGAAGGTTTTTGGTGCGGGTACCATTGGCGAAGTGATTGCATTCCTGAACGATGAGTTGAAGATAGAGCCAACATTTGTTGATACCCGGAAAGAATTTTTTGGCAAAGTGGGACAGTTTGATGTTGATTTCGCTGACGTCAAGGGGCAGGAAAGTGTAAAGCGGGCTCTTGAGATTGCCGCCGCTGGTTCGCATAACATCATTCTAATTGGGCCTCCGGGCTCTGGTAAGACAATGCTAGCCAAGCGGATTCCTACGATACTGCCTCCATTCACCCTCAAGGAAGCACTTGAAACCACCAAGATACATTCAGTAGCCGGAAAAATCGACAAGGATACTTCACTGATGACCATCCGGCCTTTCCGGAGCCCCCATCACACCATTTCTGATGTGGCCCTGGTCGGGGGCGGATCCTACCCCCAACCAGGAGAAATAAGCCTGTCGCATAATGGGGTACTTTTTCTCGATGAATTACCTGAATTTAAGCGTACCGTCCTGGAGGTGATGCGTCAGCCTCTCGAAGATCGAAAGATTACCGTTTCAAGGTCCAGGTTTTCGGTAGAGTATCCTGCCTCATTTATGTTGATTGCTTCCATGAATCCCTGTCCTTGTGGTTATTACAACCATCCGACAAAAGATTGCGTCTGTGCTCCCGGACTTGTCCAGAAATACCTTAACCGGATTTCTGGGCCTTTACTCGATCGAATCGATATTCACCTGGAAGTAGTTCCGGTTCCATTTAAAAACCTGGATGAAAAGGTTTCATCCGAAAACAGTGAAAAGATCCGTGAGCGTGTAATCCGGGCCCGGTCCATTCAGGAGGAACGGTTTAGTGACCAGGTTGGTATCTATTCCAATGCGCAGATGAATCCCGGACTGATCGGCAAGTTTGTTAAGCTTGATAATGCCTGTCGGGATTTATTGAAGAATGCAATGGAACGTCTTGGGCTTTCTGCCAGGGCGTATGACCGGATTCTAAAGGTGTCCAGAACCATTGCAGACCTGGATGGCAGTCAGGATGTGCAGACGCACCATTTATCCGAAGCTATCCACTATCGAAGCCTCGATCGGGAAAGCTGGGGTGGCTGACAGGGTGAAAGATCAGGAATAGCTGCTGTTGTCCCAACAGTGGGTGCAAAGCTTTTCTTTCGGCAAACCTATTGCTTCCACAAGGTCTTCAAGTCTCTGGAAAACCAGGGTTGTCAGTTTGAGTTTGCGTCTTATCTGATCGACCATCTTTTTGTATTTTTCACTGTCGGGATTGTTGTAATCCTTCATGTCGACATCGTATTCTCCCTCAAGTTCAAGTATGGCTTTTCGGGTTGCAAGATCGGTGATTTTTCGTGATCTGGAGAAATTCAGGAAATCACATGGATATAGGAGGGGAGGACATGCGACTTTCATGTGGATCTCACGGATTCCTGCCTCATATAAAGCCTGGGTATTTCCGATTAACTGGGTTCCCCTGACGATGGAATCGTCGAGAAAAATACCTGACTTACCTCCAACGAGGGAATGATTGGGAATCAATTTCATCTTGGCAACCAAATCGCGCATTTCCTGGTTTTGGGGCATAAAACTTCTTGGCCAGGTGGGGGTGTATTTGGCATAAGGCCTCATGTAAGGGATACGGCTCTCATTGCTGTACCCAACCGCATGGGCAATGCCGGAGTCTGGAATTCCCGAAACAAAATCAGCTTTCGTCTGGCTTCGTCTGGCGAGTGCTGCGCCACAACGATACCTGCATTCTTCCACATTGATGCCTTCATAAAACGAAGGAGGATATCCATAGTAGACCCAAAGGAAGGCACAGATCTGCATTTTGTCATTGGCCTTTCTGAGAACTTCGGTTCCGTCGGCCGTAATTCTGATTATCTCACCGGGTCCTATATCTCTTAAGGTCTTGTACCCCAGATTAAAGAATGAGCATGATTCCGTGGCAACAGCCCAATAGTTTTCTTTTTGTCCAAGCGCAAGGGGTGTGCGGCCCAGTTTGTCGCGCGCAGCAATAATCCCCTCTTCGGTAAGCATGAGAATCGAACAGGATCCTTTGATGAGATTGAAGGCGTTTTCAATACCGGTTACGATGTCATCAGATTCGCAAATCATCATGGCCATCAATTCCGTGGGATTGGTTCCACCCTGACTGGTCTCGGCGAAATGCTGACGTTTATCCAGCTGGCGCTTCTCGAGTTCTTCCAGGTTATTGATCTTGCCAACCGTACAAATCGCAAATTTCCCGAGATGTGAGTGGACTATTATTGGTTGGGCTTCGGTATCGCTGATAATGCCGATACCGCTATTGGCGGCAAAGGTTTTTACATCTTCAGCAAATTTGCTTCTGAAATAATCGTTTTCAATGCTGTGTATTGCTCTCTGGAATCCGTTCCTGGCATTATAAAATGCCATGCCGGCTCTCTTGGTACCCAGGTGCGAATGATAATCGGTACCATAGAAAACATCATAAACACAATTCCCCTTTCCCACACTTCCGAAGAATCCACTCATAATCAGTCTGTTTTAAAAATTTGGCTGTTCTGGTTTGCGTGTGTGAAAATGAAAATAAAAATTCAGAATCCCACTAAGATGTTTGATTTTGATTTTCATTTTTACTCTTTTCCCTGAAATAAAAATATACCGGCAGCCCTAATAATACCGTTATCAGGGCTATAGACGATTCTGCAGGTCGTTCAATAAAAGAAAGTATCAGCATTCCCGCACTGGTTGTCAGGAAAAAAATTTGTACCCATGGGTATCCTGGCATTATCAGGGATGTCGGGCTCCCTTTTCGCATCTTGAAAATTCCTGCAACGGCAAGCAAAGGAAATAGTCCGAGTGCATATCCCATATAAGTAAGAATCTGGTCAAAGGTTCCTGAAACGACCATGACTATTGACAAGGCACCTTGTAAAAGTATTGCCCGGGAAGGCGCATGGTTCCGGTTTGTTACCCTGGCGATGGACTTAAAAAAATATCCGTCACGCGACATGGCATAATAAACCCTGGGTCCCAGAATGAGGTATGCACTTAATGAAGAAAAAAGGGCAAAGGATATCAGAAGAGAAATGATGGATTCGGCCTTGACGCCAAAAGCGTTCGCGACTGCCAAGCCCCCGACTGAAACGACACCCTTCATTTGATCGGGGGGAATGGCATAAACAAAGAATACATTCAGTAGGAAGTATAAAACGACTACTGTCAAGGTACCTGTAATAAGGGCTTTGGGTATGTTTTTTCGTGGATTTTTTACCTCCGACCCGATATAAGTGGCTGCATTCCAGCCGCTATAGGCGAACATGACCCAGAGTAAAGATAACCCTCCTGCTTTCAGGCCCGAGAGGCTGGCAATAAAGGGTTCGTTATTCGAAAAGTGGCTCCAATCACCCTTCCCAAGCAAGAGACCTCCTGTAATCAGCAATATAAGAAGAGCAATTTTCATCACAGTTAAAATGTTCTGGATTCTTGAACCAAAAGATAAGCCACGCGCATGGATTAAGGTAAACAGTAAAATGACACTTATGGCCAGGAATTGCTTTACACTTCCAGGGGACAAATTACTCCATAGGCCTGATGCCGGGATTAAAGGGAAAGCACGATAGAAATATTCACTGAAACCAATGGCCGAAGCGGCAATGGGGGCCGAGAACCCTGCAATAAATGATACCCATCCCGATAAAAATCCAATAGATGGATGAAACAGGCGTGACAAGAAGGTATATTCCCCACCTGCCTGAGGCATGGCAATCCCAAGTTCACTGTAAGACAATGCCCCGCTGATGGCGATCAAGCCACCGAATACCCAGATAAGAATCAATATCAGGCTGTGATTGATTTCACCCAAAAGAATCCCTGATGTCGTGAATATTCCAGCACCAATGATATTGGCCACCACTATGTTAAAGACCGGGAAATAGCCGAGTCTGCGGTTGAGCCGAAGGTGATTCTCAGACATTTGCGGTTATTTCTTGCAGCTGATCGATAAGCCTGACCGGCTGTTCCTTTCATATCGTGTGGTGTAGGCCGGATTTTTTTCAAGATAAGCCAAGAATTCCCTGATATCGGCCGAGCGCATATTAGTGTTATGGGCAACAAAACAGCCTCCCTGGTTCATTTTGGATTCCATGGCGATGAAGTAGTTTTTATACCACCACTTATCGGCATCACAAAATACAAAGTCGTATGTACCTTCAATTGACGGAACCAGTTCATGGGCATCTCCCAACCTTGCATCAATAAATTCTGACAGTCCTGCTTTGCGGAAGTTGGCTAATGCCTCGACATATCTTTTTTTATCGATTTCGATGGTTATCAGTTTACCTCCGGTTTTTGACAATGCCCAGGCAATCCATATAGCCGAATGGCCTGTGGATGTTCCTATTTCAAGGGCGTTCCTGTATTGTCCTTCCAGGATTAAGTCGTAGAGAATTCGACCATCGGAGACCGGAACATTCATGTCGCGCCATTGACCTGATTGATCATTCAGAAATGACAATACCTTTTTGTCAAGCTCAGTTTTCGCTTCAGGATATTGGGCGACAGAAAGCAGTGGCAGGAGAATGAATAATAGTGTCACCCAATTAAGGAAAGAATATCTGACCGATTTCATAGAGAGTAGATTTTTCTGATAATTGATCAACGAAATAAAAGCAGAAATATTGACTGTCTGTAAATTATGATCCTTACTGCACTACAAAAATAGTGCTAAGCTGTAAAGTGAGAGGATGATATTCCGATTTTTTCTTATTTCAAATAAAAAAGAAATCAAGGATTCCTTATTTTTTTGAATCCTTGATTTCCAATGTTTTCCGTCAATTCGGATTATTTATTCCAAACCGGCATCCTTCCTGGTGTCCAGGGAGCATCCAGTCGTGTAAGTTCTTCTTCAAGTGAAGGTATATCCTTTTCAACCAACTTGGTTAGCCTTTCAAGAACTGGTGGAAATTCATCCTTCAGGATCGCAAGGCTCTCTTTCTCTGTGTTTGTAATTGCCGAAAGGTTACCGACAAATCCATACGAGATTGAAGAAAGGCGAATGTTCAGCGGCACCTGGGTCGGGGGTGTCTCCTCACGGCTGGCTTTGGGCTGGACTCCATTCAACAGGAAATTTATTTCTTCCAATTCATTTCCGAGTTTCCGTGCCCTGTCCATAAGGTCCTGTCCTGCATCGGGTGTAGCATAGATGGCTTGTTTGATATGCTCAACCTTGCTCATCATCTCATTTGTCATTCGGTTGGTACCTGTCATGGCAATCGACAAACGGCTTACTTCCTTGGCGAAGTCTATATTTTCCTTGTAGTTTTCGGCAGGAAGGGTCACCAAATCAGGTTTTTTCGTCAAGAATTTCACCGGACCAGCCAACGGTTTTAATTCTCCCTGGTGCCATAAAGCCAATTCGACTGAATATTCACCAGGCATAACCAGGAGTCCGTTTCCGCCACCTCGTCTGCCCGAACTTCCTGCAGTGGGATTGAATGAACCTGCAACACTGGTTGCTGTTGGATTATTGTAGCGCAGATCCCAATTGACCCGATTTATCCCTTTTAAAGGATTTTGGGTAAGCCTCCTTATAATATTTCCGTCAGAGTCCTTTATGGTAAAAATCAAATGCGAACTTTCTTCCTTGCCTTCCAGTTCAAGTTCCCGCCATGTGGGCTGGGGGATAGGTTTGCCTTCCTTGAAGAGTTTTTTCTCTTCCTCGGTCCTGATAGCCTTTGAAGATTTTGGTGCTTCCTTCAGGAAGTAGGTAAAACTCGCTCCGAAATCCGGATTGGGTGCAGTGAAGTAAGTGTCACCCTGGTTGTCCTTGTTGCTGAATGGATTATAAAGAAGCGCCGCTTTGATAGGGAACAGGTGTGCCTCTTTGTCAAGGTTCTCCTTGTTCAAATCACGTAAGGGACTGTAATCGTCCATGATATAAAACCCACGGCCAAACGTGGCCAAAACCAGGTCACACTCCCTTTTCTGGATAGCCATGTGCCTTACTGCAATAGTAGGGATACCAGATTTTAGCTGCACCCAATTGGACCCTCCATCCTTTGAGAAGAAAACTCCGAATTCAGTTCCTGCAAAAAGCAGGTCGCTGCTTACAAAATCCTGTTCCAGGGTATGAACGGTTCCGTTTTCAGGCAAATTGGAAGAGATCGAACTCCATGTTTTTCCTTTATCGGTACTTTTGAGGATATAAGGCTTGAAATCATCGCGTTTCAGGTTATCGAACGAGGCATATACAATATTTTCATTGAACTTATCGGCATGGATATGTGAAACATAGGTGTATTCTGGAACTCCCGGGAAGTTTTTGACCTGACTCCAGGACTTTCCGCCATCTTCGGTAACTGAAATGACCCCGTCATCAGTTCCGGCAAATAAGAGGTTTTCGTTCAGGGGTGATTCGGCCAGGGCGACAATGGTTCCCCACAAAGAGGTGGAAACATCCTTTGCCACAGCGTCGATACTCCAGAATTTTCCCATTACAGGCCAGGTATTGCGATCGGTTTTGGTTGTCAGGTCATCGCTGATAACTTCCCATGAATCGCCTCTGTTGTCACTCCTGAATACTTTGTTGGCGGCAAAGTAGATTCTTTGGGGATGGTGTTTGCTGACAAACATCGGTGCATTCCAGTTCCATTTGTAGGTTTCTTCACCTTTCCTTTCCCTGGGTTTGATGTTTTTTGCCTCTCCACTCCGCTTGTCGTATCGGCTCAGGTTTCCATACTGGTACTCTGTGTAAACAATGTTGTGGTCTTCGGGATCGGTGTCGATCCAAAAGCCATCACCGCCCATCGTGACAATCCATTCGTCGTTTGTGACACCACTCCTGGTCAGGTTAGCCGAAGGCCCATACATCGAGTTATTATCCTGTGTCCCACCGTACACATTATAAAATGGGTAATCATTGTCGACATTTACACGGTAAAACTGTGTAATTGGGAGATTTTCCTTGAAGTCCCAGGTTACGCCATTATCCCATGTTTCATAGATGCCTCCATCGCCTCCAATGATGATGTGCTTTGTATTGGCAGGATCGATCCAAACCGCGTGATCATCGACATGGCGTCCACTATTCCCAAGATTACGCCAGGTTTTTCCCCCGTCTTCCGTGATTTGGGTGTATGTATCGAGCGAGATTACCCTGTTAACATCTTTGGGATCACATTGAATCTTGTTGTAATATTGTCCAGAACTATGGTAGCTGTTCATCTTTTCCCAACTTTCGCCTTTGTCGGTCGACCTGAAAAAACCACCAGAATTTCCTGCAGCTTCAACAATCAGGTAAACTACATTCGCATTGACGGGAGAGACGTCGATACCCATACCTCCTATGTCGCCCGATGGCAAACCTTTCATGATTTTATTCCAGTTTTGTCCCCCATCGGTCGATTTATAGACGGCTGATTCGGGACCACCCCCGATTTTGCTGTAGACATGTCTTCTTCTCTGTTCAGAGGTTGCATACATGATGTCAGGATCAAATGGGTCAATGACCACATTGTTGACGCCTGTTTCATCGCTGATGTTTAAAACCTTATCCCATGTTTTTCCACCATCTGAGCTCTTGTATAAACCTCTTTCTCCTCCCGGTCCCCAGGCAGAACCTTCGCAGGCGACGAAAACGATGTCGGAGTTCCTTGGATCAATAACGATTCCACCGATTTGGCGACTTTCTTTCAATCCCATGTTTTTGAATGATTTCCCGCCATCGGTCGATTTATAAACACCGTCACCATATCCCAACGCTCGTTGGTGGTTGTTTTCTCCTGTGCCTACCCAAACAACATTGAAATTATTGGGGTCAAGCCGCACAACGCCTGTTGCATATGCACCGTAGTTGTCGAAAACGGGCTTCCATGTTGTACCGTTATTTTCGGTTTTCCATACATTCCCACTTGCTACAGCAGCATAATACTCAGAAGGATTTTCGGGATTGACCACAAGGTCAGCAATTCGGCCACTTGCCCATGCAGGCCCGATACTTCTGAATTTCAGTCCGTTTACCAGGCTGGTTGTTACCAAGGTGTCGCCCTTCTGGCGATCTGATCTCTGGGCCGAAACTGTCAGTGTGGCTCCAAGAAGCAAAATCAGGATGATTTGAATAGTTTTTTTCATGTAAAACCTGTTTTTGAAGTTTGATTTAAGTTTATGTAATTTTTTATATCCGGTTTTGGGCCTTGAAAAGGGATCCTTATTATTTACCTGAATTGGTACGGTATGTCATCTGAAAATTTCTTTGCCAATCATGCTGTTACAAACAACCTGTTGAAATGGATAAGATACCAATGATTTGTTCACTTGTATTTCAGATGCGATAAAATTAATTTTTTCAATCAATCATCGCAATGACTTTAACTGATAGTTTTCATCATTTATAGTGAAAAAGCATATGCTGTCTGGCAGTTTCAGAAAGGAAGTAGACAAAAAAATGGTACTTTTCCGATTGAAAACCTGATACCCTTTATGAAAAAGCCAGTTTCAAGGAATCCTTGGGTTTGGATTCCAACTTTGTACTTTGCCGAAGGACTTCCCTATGTGGTTGCCATGACTGTTTCGGTCATCATGTTTAAGCGTCTGGGTATTTCAAATACGGATATTGCTTTGTATACCAGTTGGTTGTATCTCCCTTGGGTCATTAAGCCACTTTGGAGCCCAATTGTCGACATCCTGAAAACCAAGCGATTCTGGATTGTTTGGATGCAGCTTTTAGTTGGTGGTGCGCTGGCTGGCGTAGCATTAACGCTTCCCGGATCTGACTTTTTCCGATGGACACTCGCGTTTCTTTGGCTTCTGGCTTTTAGTTCGGCAACCCATGATATTGCGGCCGATGGTTTTTATATGCTGGGTCTTTCAAAGTATGACCAGGCATTTTTTGTAGGAATCAGGAATACCTTTTATCGGTTTGCCATGTTATCGGGGCAGGGCCTCCTTGTTGTGCTTGCCGGTTTCCTTGAGGAGAGATCGGGGAATATTGCCGGTTCATGGAGTGTGACCTTTTTTGTGCTTTCAGCCTTGTTCGCCGCATTTTTTATATATCACCTGATAGTGTTGCCCTACCCACTGGAAGATTCTGAACGGCCTGCCACCAGCGTAAAAGATGTGGTCAAAGCCTTTCTTGACACATTCGCATCTTTCTTCAGGAAACCGCAGGCTGGAATTGCGATTGCCTTTATGCTGCTTTTCCGTTTGGGGGAATCACAGCTGGTAAAACTGGCCTCTCCGTTTCTGCTGGATCCAAGGGAAGCTGGTGGATTGGCATTGTCAACAACTGATATCGGTTTTGTTTACGGTACTGCTGGCGTGGTTGCCCTCACGTTGGGTGGAATTTTGGGAGGAATCGCGGTTGCCCAGCAAGGATTAAAAAAATGGCTTTGGCCCTTGGCTATTTCCTTGAATTTACCTAATCTGGCATACGTAGCCATGGCCATCTTTCAGCCTGAATCTCTCTGGTGGATTTCGGCAGGCGTCGTTATCGAACAGTTTGGGTATGGTTTTGGATTTACCGCGTACATGTTATATATGATATATTTTGCCGATGGACCCAATAAAACGGCACATTATGCCATTTGTACCGGGTTTATGGCTTTGGGTATGATGCTGCCCGGAATGGTCAGCGGATGGATTCAGGATCAAATAGGATACCAATGGTTTTTTATCTGGGTTATGGTATGCACTCTGCCCGGGTTTGCACTTCTTCCTTTCTTGAAGATCGATCCGGCATTTGGTACCCGACACGCGAAACAGTGATAGTCATATTTTTGTTCTGCTTAATGAGCGAATTGATATTATCGGGCGGATGCAATGGATTATTCTTTCTATTTTTGGAAAGATTTCAAAAATCGGGATTAATGGCTGTATTCAATAGTATTGCATGTTATTAATTCCAGTGATCTTTTTGTTAGGTCAGATTGTTATAAACTGAAAAAAAGTGAAATATATGAAAAAGGTTAAGTTTTTAATGGTTGCCATGGCTCTGTTTATCATGTTGCCAGCCATGTCACAAGAGACATACAAAGAAGTTGAACCAGATGATGAGACCCTTGTCTATCCAGGTGGAAATGCGCACGAGGTTAAGCTTTATCCAAATAAGTGGAAAGGGAAAAAGCCAAAAAACATCATCCTGATGATCGGTGACGGTATGGGAGTATCACAGGTCTTTGCGGGTATTACCGCAAACCATGGACAACTTTTTCTTGACAACTTCAAGCATATCGGATTTTCGCAAACTTCTTCTTCGAGCCACTATATCACTGACTCGGCAGCAGGGGGAACGGCTCTTTCAACTGGAGTCAGGACCTATAATGGTGCCATTGGGGTTGGTCCTGATAAACAACATCTGACGACTATCCTGGAAGAAGCAGAACAAAAAGGTCTTGCAACCGGATTGGTTTCAACCTCGGCCATCACCCATGCAACACCGGCATCTTTCATTGCCCACCAAGCTGCACGGAGCAGTTATGAAGCAATTGCCGCCGATT
Organism: Bacteroidota bacterium; assembly: GCA_023428545.1. Next base: position 47,855 of record JAEYXH010000016.1, read on the forward strand.
TTCTGCTTACGGATATCGATGTTTTTATCGGTGGCGGGTACAAGCATTTTACCGATAGGGAAGATGGAAGGAACCTGGTCACCGACCTGCAAGCCAAAGGATACAAGGTTCTTCAGAACATCAACGAAATAGCCGCGGTCAATTCTGGTAAACTTGTCGGTCTGACAGCTGCCGAACACAATGGCCGGATTTCAGAACGCGGGGAGATGCTTCCAGTAGCAACCAAAACAGCCCTCAATATTTTAAAGAATAACAAAAAGGGGTTTTTCATCATGGTTGAAGGATCACAAATCGATTGGGCCGGGCATGCCAAAAATACTACCTACGCTGTGGAAGATATGCTCGACTTTGACAAAGCCATCGGTGAAGCTTTACGTTTTGCGGCAAATGATGGTGAAACCCTTATTATTGTTACCGCTGACCATGAAACTGGTGGAATGGCATTAGCCGGAGGTGATTTTGAAAAAGGAATGGTGAAAGGTGCATTTACCTCTACGGATCACACTGCGGTAATGGTACCAATTTTCGCATGGGGGCCTGGTGCCGAACAATTCATGGGTATCATGAAAAACACGGATATCCATAAAAAAATGAGGGAAATGCTCATCTCAAAATAGTTAATTCCGGATATCAGGAAAAAGGTTCCCTGTGATTTACAGGGAACCTTTTTTGTTTGGATATGAAAAGAATTTTTAACTTGCCGCACTAAGCAACTTTCCCCGGAATTCTTCACCAGAACCGTGTGGTAATTTTGCCCGGAATTGAAAGGCATTTGGAATGTTACACAAGATCGGACATATGCTTCATGGAACTCTTCGATTTCCCCGGAACGAATAGGACTTAATCTAAAATCGAACAAAATGAAAGAAGCATTATTGGTACTGGATCATGTTAGACTTAATTTTTCTCCTGGTGGCCTCCTGTTTCTGAATATTACCATCGCCTTTGTGATGTTTGGTGTAGCCCTGGATATTAAGATCCATCATTTTAAAGATGTATTTATGCGTCCAAAGTCAGTAATCACTGCATTGGTATCGCAATTCTTACTGCTTCCGGCGATGACATTTTTATTGATTCTGGTACTGAAACCATCTCCGACCGTAGCGCTGGGAATGATTCTTATCGCTGCTTGTCCCGGAGGAAATATATCTAACTTCATGACATCGCTGGCGAGGGGAAATGTAGCGTTGTCGGTTAGTGTAACTGCAGTTGCCACCATGGCGGCAACTTTCATGACACCCGCCAACTTTGCCTTCTGGGGTGATCTTTACATGAACTATTACGAAAAATCAGCTTCAACTTCATTGCTGCGTCCAATAGAAATAGATTTCTGGCAGGTTGTCCAAACCGTTTTTATACTTCTGGGAATTCCTGTAATCCTGGGCCTTTTCATGGCAGGGAAGTTTCCTGAACTGACCCAAAAAATCAAAAAGCCGATTAAAAAGGCATCTATCGTGGTGTTTGTACTCTTTGTGATTATTCTGTTGTCAGCCAATTTCACCAATTTTATGAAGTTTATCCACCTGATATTCATTATTGTGCTGCTTCATAACGGTCTGGCTCTGTTAACAGGGTTTGTTTTTTCCACATTGCTCAAAAGGCCTCGTGTCGATCGAAGGGCCATTACCATCGAAACCGGAATCCAAAATTCAGGTTTGGCATTGGTGCTGATTTTCAATCCCAAGATTTTTCCTCCAGAACTCGAGCTGGGTGGAATGGCAGTGATAGCTGCCTGGTGGGGTGTCTGGCATATAATTTCAGGCCTTACATTGTCAACCTTGTGGTCGCGCCGGCCTCTCGACGATTAGCTCCTTCTCTTTCTGAAAGCCGGCTGGCCGCTTGATTTAGGCTTTTTATGTTCCGGTCTTCTCTTTTTGACATGAAATGCTCCCTGAAAAGTTGGATCATCAACTTTTCGCTGCCTGTCAATTTCGCGCAATTGACTTTGGTTTTCCTCAAATCCGGTGGCTTCAATTTCAACCCCTTCGGGTATTTCCATCACCGGGATTTCCATTCTGATCAGCTTTTCAATCTTTTTAAAATGCCATTCCTCGTCTGGGGCTACAAGTGTAATGGCTACCCCATGATTTCCGGCCCTTGCTGTTCGCCCAATCCGGTGAACGTAGTCCTCGTAATGTGGGGGAATGTCAAAGTTGATCACATGGGAAACCATGGTCACATCCAATCCTCGAGCCGACATGTCGGTAGAAATCAATATTCTGATTTTTCCTTCCTTAAAATCCCTCATGGCATTCATTCGGGTTGACTGGCCTTTGTTTGAATGGATAATTCGTTTTTCACCTTCCGTTTTTCGTTTTATCACCTTAAAGACGTCGTCTGCCGCTTCTTTTGTTTTGACAAAAATTATGATGCGGGAAAACACGGATTCATCTTCAAGCAGATGCCGGATCAGGTTAAGTTTGGTCTTATAATTGGGAACCAGATACAATTGCTGGTCTATCAATTCGGCAGGAGTTGCCGACGGGGTCATTTCCAACCTTTCATAATGGTCAAGAAATTCTTGTGCCATCTCTTCCACTTTTCCCGAGAATGTGGCACTGAAAAGCATATTTTGACGTTTGTTCGGGATAATTTCAAAGAGTTGCCTTAATTGTGGCATAAATCCCATATCCAGCATTCGGTCAGCCTCGTCGATGACGAAATATTTCACTTTTTTCAATGATACGGCATTGGCCTGATAAAGATCCCATAGCCTACCTGGTGTGGCAATCAAAATATCAACACCATCACGGATCAGTTCGGCATGCTTTGTCCATCCAACTCCTCCATATACTGAGGCGTGCCTTATATCAGTGAAAGAGATCAGCTCGCTCGTGTCTTCCCCTACCTGGATCGACAATTCCCGGGTAGGTACCAACACGATTGCCCGGGGTTCATTCCCTTCTCTCCTGACAAGCTTCGTCAGCAGTGGCAAAAGGTAGGCCGCAGTCTTACCGGTTCCGGTCTGGGCAATACCTACAACATTCGCTCCCGAAAATATGACGGGAATTATTGTCTCCTGTATTGGGGTTGGCTGAATGAATCCTATGTCATCCAATGACTTAAGAAGTGCTTTTGAAACTTTTAATTCTTCAAACGTTTTCATTTTTCTGATGTTTATTGGATGAACCGGCAGCTTGCCACCCGATGTTTTGGTCCTCAATCTGAATGTCTGGCTTGTCATTTTGATGCCACTATTGTCTCTCAGGATTTCCGGCTACAAAGATAACAGGTTGGGCCGCAATTAAAAACAGACAGCAACTACAGTTTTTGGGTACCTTTTCGAAGAATGGCCTGATGGAGTGTTGTGTTAGCTTTTTACCTCAATATTAAGTGAATTAATTATTTGAGTTTATACATTTTTCCCGGGAAAACATTAATCAAACCCTTGAATTCCAGATTTATAAGAATGCTTGAAAGTTGTTGGACCGGCATCCCCGAGTAATTTACAAGCGAGTCGATGTATGTCTTGCCATGTTCCTGTAAAAGATCCGATATTTTTTTTTCATCTGAGGTGAGTTCCGGAAAGAGTAATTGCTGAACTGGCCTCTTATTCCCGGGTGAAGTTTCCCAGCCCAGTTGGTATTCGAGGTCTGAAACACTTTCTATCATAGCAGCGATGTTTCTTTTAATCAGCCGGTTGCAGCCTTTAGAATATGGGTCGGAGCTACGGCCAGGAAATGCAAGGACGTCGCGATTATACGAGGAAGCAATATCGGCAGTAATCAAGGCTCCTCCTTTCTCACCCGATTCAACTACGATGGTTGCATCAGAGAGTCCTGCAATCAGCCGGTTCCTTCGGATAAAATTGGCGGCTTCGATTTTGGTTTGGCTGGGGAAGTCGGTAAGCAATCCTCCATTTTCTACCATGTCATGGGCAATTTTCTGGTGGGCCGAAGGATAAAGACGATCTAGCCCGTGTCCTACCACACCGATGGTTGGAAGTCCATACTTCAATGCCGATTTGTGTGCCTGGATGTCAATCCCATAAGCCAGTCCGCTGACCACCAATGGCTTGTATCCTTTATCGGCCAGACTGTTCAGGAGCTCATCACACATTTGCCGTCCGTATGCCGTGGCATTGCGCGTCCCGACTATGCTGATCACCTTTTCGGAATTCAGATTGGCGTTCCCTTTGAAATAAAACAGGACGGGGGCATCGTTGCATTGTGAAAAACGTTTTGGATAATCATCATCCAGATAGAAATAGGTTTTTATTTGATTTTTCCCGATGAATTCAAGTTCATGGTTAGCCTGCTCCATAACCTGTGCTTCACATATCCTTCGGGCATTCACTTCCCCGATTCCGGGAATTTTCATCAGGTGTGCCGACTTCTCCCGGAATATTCCTTCTATACTGCCGACATATGATATCAGGTTCCGTGCCAAAACACTCCCTATTCCTGGTACAAGGGACAAGGCAACCTTAAAGAGCAAGGTCTCATTCATAAATACTGGGTAAAATCAACGATGTAAGATCTGTCTGAGCATTTTCTCAATTTTATTCCGATCCTCTTTTGACACAGCCGCCAAGCTGATGGATGGATATTCGGCAACGCCCCGTTTTGTTTTTACAAGCAACGTCAGATCATTGACCAACCCAAACAGCGATTTCTCCAACACAAAATCATGTAAAACCTTTGTCGTGAACTCGATGGTTTGGTAATCCTTTCTTCCAAATTTAACCGCAGGGTAAAATCGAACGGTAAGTTTGTCAGATGCGATTTCTAAATAAAAATATTGAAAATCAATTGCTTGAAAAACCAGAAACCAGATTACCAGAACTCCACCTGCAATCAGGGCCCTGCCGATCTGATCAAGATACAATAACAGTATGGCACTGATGACCAGCATGCCGGATAGGAGGTAGAAAAGCCTTTTGATTTGTTTAATTCTGGATGTATTGTCAATGATCATTATGTTTATTTTTTGAAATTGCGAATTTGTTTCGCACTCATGGCATTAAAACAAGCCAGATTTAAAAAGTTTATAACTTAGCGCAATTTACAATTGATGTATGGAATATTCAAGCACCCATTCGGAAATAATTTACTCTGTGCAGCCTGAAATTGATATTGAATCAATAATTCGTCAATATCATGCAGATAAAGTATTCGTCGTCACCGAGGAAAATGTATTTAAACTATGGTTCGATAAACTTCCTGTGCTTCGTGCCTTACCCTGTGTGGTTATTCCATCTGGGGAGGACAACAAGGGGCTTGGGAGTGTTGAACTTATTTGGGAATTTCTAAGTTCAGAGGGAGCCGACCGGAAATCACTGGTGATCAATGTTGGGGGAGGTATGCTGACTGACCTGGGAGGTTTTGCCGCTTCCACATTCAAGCGTGGAGTCGACTTCGTCAATGTACCTACCACCTTGTTGGCTCAGGTCGACGCTTCGGTTGGCGGTAAAACCGGGATTAATTTCAGGGGGCTTAAAAACGAGATTGGCACTTTCAATATACCCCGCTCGGTGATCATTTCTTCAATCTTCCTTCAAACGCTTGACTCGAAAAATAGGTTGTCGGGTTTTGCAGAGATGATCAAGCATGGGTTGATTTATAGCAGTGAACATTTTTTTGAACTGTGTAATGTCGATTTCGAAAATCTGGATTTGAAGTCCTTTCAGGAAATTATCCGTCATTCAGTGCAGGTGAAAGAGTATTTCGTGCAACAAGATCCAACCGAGAAAAATATCAGGAAAGCCTTGAATTTTGGCCATACGGTTGGGCATGCATTGGAAAGCCTGTTATTGAAGCAGCAAAGGCCTGTCCTCCACGGATATGCAGTTGCATGGGGCATGGTGGCAGAGTTATATCTTTCACAAGCTGTTTGCGGCCTTGATCCTGAAAGTTTTAGTGATATATGCGATTGGATCACTTCCTTATACGGTAAAATAACCATTTCACCTGATGATTTTGAAGAACTATACAGGCTGATGGGGCACGATAAGAAGAACGAAGCTGGTCGGATCAATTTTACTTTGATCTCCGCTCCCGGGAATTTTGAGATTAACCAGGAATGCAGCAAAGAGTTGATTTTTGAATCATTGCGTTTCCTCCAGAACAATGTTTCTCATGACAATACATAATGACAAACCAGTGGGGAGGGTGTCGGCAAAGTCAATTCCGTTGCATGCGACCATCCAGCTGCCATCATCCAAAAGCATCAGCAACAGGGTGCAAATCATCAATGCCCTGAGTTACAGTCCATGGCCAGTTAAAAATCTATCCGATAGCGATGATACACGGGTGCTTGCCGCTGCTTTGAATTCAAACGACAATGTTTTCGATATCGGGCATGCCGGCACTGCCATGCGGTTTTTGACAGCATTCCTGTCAAAGATTGTCGGGGAGTGGATCATTACCGGGTCTGAAAGAATGAAGCAACGTCCCATCGGTATTCTTGTGGAGGCCCTGAATTCAATTGGGGCCAAGGTGGAATATGTCGATAACCCGGGATTCCCGCCACTGAGAATTTTTGGTTCTCATTTGATTGGGGGCGAGGTTGAACTCGATGGGAGCATTTCAAGTCAGTATCTGTCAGCATTGCTGATGATCGCTCCAACACTGGATAAGGGTTTGACAATGACTTTAAAGAATCGATTGACTTCAAGGTCATACATCGAAATGACTTTGAAGCTGATGTCCTATTTTGGCATACGGCATGAATGGAAGAAAAATGTGATCATAGTGCCACCACAGGATTACCTTCCACGTGATTATACCGTTGAAGCTGATTGGTCGGCCGCTTCCTATTGGTATTCCATCCTGGCATTGTCTCCCGAAGGTGAAATCCATCTTCCGGGCCTAGTGCTGTCGGGCTTACAGGGTGATGAGGCAATAAATGAATGGTTTAGCTGGTTTGGAATTGAAACCCGAACAACTGCAGAGGGTATCAGTCTTCTGAAAAAGAAGGATATTGCCCCCCCAAAGTTATTCCTGAAGTTCCATGAAACTCCGGATATGGCTCAGACCATGGCGGTATTGTGTGTCGCAAAGGGAGTGCCGTTCCATTTCACCGGGCTTGAAACTTTAAAAATAAAGGAAACCAACAGGATTAGTGCACTTCAGGATGAACTCCGAAAATTTGGTGCCAACCTTGTCGAACCCCGTAACGGGGAGCTGAAATGGGATGGAATAATCAACCCGGACCTATGTATTATTGATCCTGTTGTTGAAACCTACCACGATCACCGGATGGCACTTGCATTTGCCCCTATGGCAATTAAGTATGGTGATATAAGGATTGCCGATCCGGCTGTCATTTCAAAGTCGTATCCCAATTTCTGGGGCGACCTGAAACATGCCGGATTCGATGTGGATAGGTTATAATGGCTGGTACTCAATCCTGAATGCTCAAAGCTTGATAAAAATCTTCCTTTTGTACAACATGATGGCCGGGATGTAAAATACCCCGATATATAGAAATGCATAAAGGAAACTGGCCAGCTTCGGTGCTGTTCCCATACCGGTCAGAAAGTCCATGAAATGTGATTTGATGGATGCCCCTGCAATCGGAATTCCCGAGAAAACAAATCCAAGAAGTCCGGCCAATACATAAACGGTTATTGCGTTTGATCCGAAAACCACACCCGGGAATGCCACTTTTTTCCATCCGATTACGTCAACCAGATACATGCTGGTTGCCAGGGTGAGGGTAGCAAGTCCACCTGCTACCATGACAAATGAACTGGTCCACAGGTTCTTGTTGAGCGGGAAATGCCAACTCCAGACATGGCCAATGGCCAATGCAATAAAACCGGCAGTAAATAACCATATAATTTTCTCCTCCCGGGTCTTATTTGACACAATCAGGCTGCCTGCCAACATTCCAAGGATTCCGGTTCCAATGGCTGGAATCGTACTCAATACTCCTTCCGGATCCCAGGTCTTCTGATACATCCGACCGGGCAGAAGATATGAGTCAACCCATGCGGCCAGGTTTGTTCCAGGCTCCAACATGGGTTCTCCAAGTCCGGGTGTGGGGATCAAAGTCATGGCAAGCCAGTACCCAATCAATAACACACCGGCAATGATGGCCTGCTTCTTCCAGCGTACCGAGAGAAACAATATGGCGCAAACAAGAAAAACAATGGCAATCCTTTGTAAAACTCCAGCTACCCTTAGATTTTCAAAATTGAACCGGGGATATAAGTTGAGGAAAATACCTACAGCAAATATTTTGATGCTTCGCCAGGCAATCTTTTGATACATACCCTTTTTCGGCACGCCAGACTCAACTCTTTTTGTATAGGCCAAGGCAATGGAAACACCTACAATAAAAAGGAAAAACGGAAAGATGAGGTCGGTTACCGTAATCCCATTCCAGGGTTTATGCAAAAGTGGAGCATAAACATTTCCCCGATCGCCGGGATTGTTGACCATGATCATGGCAGCAATTGTAAACCCCCTGAATGCATCCAGCGAAATAAGTCGTTCATTTTTTTCCATCAGGTAGTAGATTAATTATATGATTTAGTTGTAAAAAAAGCGGATACCCTGTTTAATCCGCCGTAATAATGGTCTGACACAGACAGCTGTTTCTTTTTACTCCAAAGAGGTAGAAATAGCCTTGATTAGTATATCTTTATAAAAAATTTACTAAGGCAATTTTATAAATATTTCAGTTATGAAAAAAATATATTCCATCTTTTTTGGATTGGTGGTTACCACTTTGATGATCGGATGCGGAAAGGTTTCAAATCCTGCCGCCGATGAACTGGTGGTGTCATGGAAGGTCATCAGCAATGACTATTTCGAAAGTCCACGGGTAAAGGCACGTTTTGCCATAACCAATAACAGCTCGGCTGACCTGAAGCCTGGTACATGGGCTCTTTTCTATAATCAAATGCCGCGTGATGTGATCGTGCAACCTGAAACTGCTGAAATTACCAGGATCAGTGGTGATTGGTATAAGCTGGTTCCATCAGAGGGATTGATCCTGAAAGCAGGTGAAACAGTTGAACTTGAGTATGAATCACAGGCTTTTATTATCAAGGAAACTGATGCCCCTCTTGGTTTGTATATGGTTTTTTATGACAAATCAGGAGAGGAGTCATCTGTTGAAGTGGTTGAAAATTATACCATTGAGCCTTTTGTTAGTCCGGAGCAGATCAACCGTCACAAACGTGACGCACAGCCAATACCAGATGCCGGAAATCTTTTTGACCAAAACCTGCAGCTAAGCGAAATCTCGGAAGACCAACTTCCTGTTGTTATTCCAACACCTTTTCTTGTTCAGAAAAGTGGTAAACAAATTCAGTATGATGCTGCCCCCAAAGTTCTTTATGAAAAGGGATTGGAAAATGAAGCCAAGTTCCTGGCAGCCCATATTGGTCAGCTTTCCGGGACTTCTGTTTTACCACAGGAGGCCAACGGGCCTGAATCAGGATCAATCTACCTTTCAATCGGACAGGTCACAGTGAATAATATCGATAAGGAAGCTTATCGACTCAGTATTGATGAGGATAAGTCCATTTCCATTACAGGAAGCGATCCTGCCGGCGTTTTCTATGGCATTCAGAGTCTTATCGCGTTGGTCCCGCCGAGTTTGTCGCAGTCCCAATCGCCTGCATCCCTGCCGGTTATTAAAATTGAAGATGCCCCCCGTTTTGGTTTTAGGTCTTTGCATGTCGATGTCTCACGCAATTTCCAAACAAAGGAGACAGTAAAAAAGATGCTCGATCTGATGGCTCACTATAAGCTGAACCACTTCATGTTTATCTTGTCCGAGGATGAGGCATGGCGTTTGGAAATCGAAGCTTTACCTGAGTTAACTGAGGTATCTTCAAGACGTGGACATACAGTCAAGGCCTCAACCGATATGCTTCATCCGGCCTATGGCTCTGGCCCTTTTCCTGATGCTCCAGGCACTTATGGAAGTGGATATTATACCCGCGCCGATTTTATCGAAATATTGCAATATGCCCGTGACCGGCATATTACAGTGATTCCGACCATAAACCTCCCTGGCCACTCAAGGGCTGCCATCAGGGCAATGGAAGCAAGATACCAGAAATTCATGGCTGAAGGAAGTGAAGAAAAGGCGAATGAATTTAGGCTGATTGATCCCGATGACAAGTCGGTATACTCTGGTGCACAGTCATTTGATGATAATATTGTCTGTGTGGCCCGTGAATCGGTATATCGTTTTTACGAAACCGTGATTGATGCCATTATCGGAATGTATGACGAGGCTGGCATTCCATTGGAATTGTTCCATACAGGTGGCGATGAAGTTCCCGAAGGTGCCTGGGCTGGTTCACCCTTGTGTCAAAAATTGATGGAATCGATGCCCGAAATTACCGATCCCAAGAATCTTCAGGCAGTGTTCTTTAGCAGGGCTGTTGAAATACTTAAAAGCAAAGGTTTGAAAATTGGAGGTTGGGAAGAAGTTGGACTCTATAGAAATGCCGAAGGGCAACTGATTCCAAATCCTGAATTTGCTGATGGGGAAGTCATACCCTGGGTATGGAATAACTTAGGCCAATGGGCCGATTTGTCTTATCGCATGGCAAATGCAGGCTATCCCGTTGTCATGTGTGATGTATCCAATTTTTACCTTGATATGGCATATAGCAAAGATCCCAAAGAACCCGGACTTTATTGGGGTGGGTTTGTCAATGCCCGTAACACCTGGCAATTTGCTCCGTTCAACTCTTTTGTAACAAATCTGAAAACAAGTATGGGACAAAGTATTGATCCCGAACAGGCATATGCCGGTCTGGAAAGACTTCGTCCTGAAAATGCACGAAATATTGTTGGCTTGCAAGCGCAACTTTGGGGTGAAACCATCAAAGGCAATGAAATGTTGGAATACTCTGCCCTTCCCAAGTTAATCGGCTATGCCGAATCTGCCTGGACTAAAGAACGGCCTTGGGAGAACCAAAAGAACGCGGATATCAGAAAGAAACAGATGGATGAGGGCTGGAATGTTTTTGCCAATACTTTGGCGAAAAGGGAACTTCCAAAATTATCCAAATTAAATGGAGGATATAATTACCGGATTCCACAACCTGGTGCCATTATTGAGAATGGAGTTCTAAGGGCAAATGTAGAATACCCTGGGCTGGTTGTCCTATATACAACTGATGGCTCTGAACCAACACTCCAGTCGACAGTTTATTCTGTTCCAACCGAGGTCTCGGGTGAGGTAAAACTCAAGGCATTTGACATGGCAGGACGGTCCAGTCGTACAATTGTTGCGGTTTCAAGATAGGACGAAGGCCTTTGCATTGATGATTGCAATTTTATTGCCTTTTTCGGGCAAAGAACTCTTTCATCAAAGTGCTGCATTCATTTTCAAGTATGCCTCCGGTGACTTCAGTTTTAGGATGAAGTGCCCCGGGGGCATATTTTTGATATCCTCTCTTCTCGTCGTAAGCCCCAAATACCAATCTTCCTGTTTGGGCCCATCCGATTGCTCCTGCGCACATGACGCACGGCTCGACAGTCACGTAAAGGGTGCAATCATTTAAGTATTTTCCTCCCAGTAGGTTTGTGGCCGCAGTAATGACTTGCATTTCGGCATGTGCGGTGACATCATTCAGCAGTTCTGTGAGATTGTGTCCTCTGGCAATGATCTTGCCTGAGCTCACCACGACTGCACCAACCGGTATTTCATCTTCGGCAAAGGCATCCTGCGCTTCCTGCAAGGCTTTGCGCATAAAGTATTCGTCTCCAAAAGGTTCTAACATATTTTTCAATCCAGGTAATTCGGGTTGAAATTGCTAAATTCTTGTTATTTTCGCAACTTATAAAACAAAAGCAATTTATGTATAGGACAAATACTTGCGGTGAACTCAACCTGGAGCATTGCGGTCGGGAAGTTACCCTGGCCGGATGGGTACAGAGAGTTCGGGATTTGGGTGCCATGACCTTTATTGACCTGCGTGACAGATATGGGATTACACAATTGGTTACTGATGAAAATACTCCGGATGATGTAAAAGAGGCAGTAAACCATCTTGGTCGTGAATTTGTAATTCAGGCAAAAGGAACAGTAAGGGAAAGGGCCAGTAAGAACAAAAACATTCCAACCGGGGATATTGAAATAGAAATCAACAGTATCCGGATCTTAAGCAAGTCGGAAGTGCCTCCATTTACCATCCAGAATGATACTGACGGAGGTGATGATCTGCGGATGAAATACCGGTATCTTGACCTTCGCAGGTCAATGGTGCAGCAGAACCTGTTTCTCAGGGCCAGGATGGCCCATGTGACGAGGTCATATCTTGCTGAGCAGGGATTTATTGAAACAGAAACACCGGTACTGATTAAAAGCACCCCTGAAGGGGCACGTGATTTTGTGGTTCCTTCCAGGATGAACCCCGGTGAGTTTTATGCATTGCCCCAATCCCCGCAGATTTTCAAGCAGCTATTGATGGTAGCCGGATTTGACAAATATTTTCAGATTGTCAAATGCTTCAGAGATGAAGATTTAAGGGCTGACCGTCAGCCTGAATTTACCCAGATCGACTGTGAAATGTCATTTGTGGAACAGGAGGATGTCCTTAATACCTTTGAAGGACTTACCCGCCATTTGCTCAGAGAGATAAAGGGCGTTGAAGTTGATGCTTTTCCCAGGATGCCGTGGTCAGTTGCAATGGAAAAATATGGGTCCGACAAGCCTGATATCAGGTTTGACATGTTCCTCCACGAAATCTCTGACCTTGTAAAAGGTAAGGGATTCCCGGTTTTCGACAATGCACCTTATATCGGGGCTATTTGTGCCAGTGGATGTGCCGAATATACCCGCAAACAGCTTGACGAACTGACCGAATGGGTTAAGAGACCGCAAATTGGAGCCAAGGGATTAGTCTATATAAAATTGAACAATGATGGTACCATCCGGTCATCGGTCGACAAGTTTTACAACGAGGATGACCTGAATAATATAGCCGGGGTTTTGGGCGCGAGCCAGGGAGACCTTATTTTGATCTTGTCAGGCGACAGGGAGCATACGCAGAATGCACTGGGCACTCTACGTATCGAAATGGCCAACCGGCTTGGATTGCGTCAAAAGGATGTTTTCAGGCCTTTGTGGGTGGTTGATTTCCCCCTGTTGGAGTGGAATGAAGAAACCCAAAGGTTTTTTGCCATGCACCATCCTTTTACTTCCCCTAAACCTGAAGACATTGCCCTTCTGGACTCCGAGCCCGGCAAGGTCAGGGCAAACGCATATGACTTGGTTATCAACGGGGTCGAGATAGGTGGAGGATCGGTTCGAATCTTTGATTCCCAGCTACAGGCTAACATGTTCCGGATTTTAGGGTTTACGCCTGCCCAGGCAGAAGCCCAGTTTGGATTCCTGATGAATGCATTCCGCTATGGGGCACCGCCTCATGCTGGCATCGCATTTGGATTTGACCGGCTTGTTTCCATGTTCGCTGGTCTTGATAGTATCAGGGACGTTATCGCGTTCCCAAAAAACAATTCAGGGCGCGATGTGATGAACGATTCACCCGCAACTATATCAGATGATCAGCTGGTGGAATTAAACCTCATTTTAAATTTGCCGGAAGCGAAGAAATAGAAATAAAAAAAAGGAAGCTAACAGCTTCCTTTTTTTTTATGATAGGTGTAAGATTAAAATTGCGCTTGACGTTTTCGGGCTGAATAGTTAATGTGCAACGCTGCAGCTTTGCGGAGTTCTTGTTTGATATCCTGTACAATCTGCATTTTGGTATACTCATCAACTTTCAGTGACGTAATCATGAAGGGCACTTCAGCTTCATTTCTGGCTTCCCTTTCGGCGATAATGTAATCAGTGATATCGCTTACTTCGGCAAACTGGTCATTCAGCTGAACACGAGGTTCAATCCCGTACGCACGTTGAAATTCACGGTGCGGTACACCTACGTAGATATAGCTTACCAGCGATTTTTTCTCAAGCTTGTTAAGCTCAGTAGCCGATGGCAGGGTTTGCCTGACTTTCAGGGTAACCTCTCTCATCGTAGTGGTAACCATGAAGAAAAATAGAAGCATGAATACGATATCCGGCAATGAAGCAGTTGATATCGGTGGAAGTTCGTTTGAACCTTTCTTTTTGAATTTATGCATACTAATTTCCTCCTACTTTTTTAGGTTCAGCTTCGGAAATCCTTTGCGGATAGACTTCGCGAACCGCATCTTGCTCTTCTTTTGCAAGAGAAGTATACGATTTTCCGAATTGTGATTTTGCTAACTCTTCCCTTAATTCATTAATGGCTCCAACCAATTCGTTCTGAACAGCGATATAAGTACCATATTGGGTCCCAAGGTCATTCTGAAGGGAAATTACCCCTTTTGAAATTCCAACTTCCCCGAAAAAGGGTACTTCCTTTACTTCCTTCTCTGGAAGATTTTCCAGATCAAAAGGATTTGCCATAAATTCCTTTGCTTTTTCCCTTAGGTCGCTGATTTGCATCCACTCTCCCTCAACCAGAAGCTGGTTGTCTTTGTTAACTAGCACAATAAATACATTGCGCTCTTTAATGGGTGGAGTATCATCATCTTCCGGATTTTCGACAAATGGAGGCAATCTCCTTTCCAAACCGCTGTCAACGTCCATCGTGGTTGTAACCAGGAAAAAGATCAAAAGCATGAAGGCTATGTCGGCCAGCGACGCTGCTGGTACTTCAGGTGTTTTTCTTGCCATAATATATTTTCCTGTTTTGCTAACCTCGAGGTTAATTACTTCAATACATTCGAAATGGATGACCACACTACTGACAGAATCGCTATTCCAAACAGCAGGTAGGTTGCAATAAGGCCGGCATCAACCAATTTTGCAATACCCGGAGTAAGCGAACCGTCAGATAAATACTTGTCAACTCCGATAAATTGCGGAATAGCATCAGAAGCCAGAACGTAGGAAACGATGGCTATCACAGCAATGAAGCCCAGGGCAAGTAATCCCTTCTTGGCAGCACCGATATCGGATATCATTTGGAATACTCCTGCAAGTAGGGCAATGCCAGCCCCAACGACCAGGAGAATGTAGGTCCAGATTATATTGTTGTTAATCCAGCTGTTCATGGCTGGATCATTGTCTTCACCGAGGTTGACCATCAGTGAAACAACCAATACAGCTGAAATAGCCAGAATGACCCACAGTATGATTGTTAATACTTTTGTAAACTTCATGGTTCAATTATTTTTTCAAATTGTGTTTTACAAGCAGGTCGAGCAGTGAAATGGAAGCGTCTTCCATGTTGTTAACAACTGCATCAATTTTAGCAACACAATAGTTGTAGAAAATCTGAAGAATAATAGCCACTACAAGACCAAATACGGTGGTGATAAGAGCAACCTTGATACCGCTGGCTACAAGTGTGGGAGAAATATCCCCTGCAACCTCAATTGCGTCGAAGGCCTGAATCATACCGATTACAGTTCCCATGAACCCAAGCATAGGTGCCAGTGCGATGAAAAGTGCAATCCAGCTTAAACCTCTTTCCAACAGACCAGCCTGAACTCCACCATAAGACACGATAGATTTTTCAACTACGTCGATGCCGTGGTCGAATCTGTCAAGACCCTGGTAGAAAATACTGGCAACCGGTCCCCTTGTATTACGGCAAACCTCTTTGGCAGCCTCAACGCCACCATTCTGCAGGGCGTCTTCAACTTTGGCCAGCAATTTTTTGGTGTTGGTGGTTGAGAGGTTCAGGTAAAGTACCCTTTCAATTGAAAATGCAAGACCTAAAATCAGGGTAATCAATACAAAAGACATGAAGCCGGCACCACCTTCGATGAATTTTTGTTTAAGCTGACTGTGGAGTGACTTTCCTTCTTCAGCGGCTGCCGCAGCAGTTTCCTGGGTGTCAACGGATAAGTCAACCTGTGCAGCCTGCTCAGTAGCCTGCTCTGCAGGTTGCTCAGCTTCCTGTGCAAAAACAGTATTTGATGCTCCGAAAGCAAGCATCCCGAAAACTGCAAGTAACGCAAATAATCTTTTCATAATTGCTTTTAATTAAATTAATAATCTCCTTGATTTATTCAGATTTATTTATTTCTCCTCAAAATTATAAATCATCTACATTATTCAAAAGTCAAAGCGAACTTTTTAAAAGCCTGAGCCTATTTATTTTTAAAACGTGCAGATTGAAATCCTAAGTTAGTCACAAGAACGAATTGAAATGTTTAGTGCGGAGAGGGGGGGATTCGAACCCCCGGTACCCTTTTGAGGTACACACGCTTTCCAGGCGTGCCAGATAAACCACTCCTGCACCTATCCAGTTTACTCAGATTTTTGAGGGCTGCAAAATACTAAAAAAATAAAAACGGAAACACTTTTATTCCGTTATTTCCCCACTCAGGCTTTTATTCAAATGGATTTTAATTTCGTCCTTTTTTAGATTCTGTCCCAAAAGTAACATCAGTTTGGTAACGGCAGCTTCCGTGGTCATGTCTTTTCCGCTGATAACCCCTGCATTCAGCAGCTCCCTGCTGGTTTCATACTGACCCATATGGACACTTCCACCCTGGCATTGCGAAATGTTCAGCACAATAATGTTTTCCCGAATCGCTTTCCTGATGGCACTGATCAACCAACGGGTGGTGGGGACATTCCCCGACCCAAAAGATTCAAGAATTACTCCCTTTAGCCCCGGAGTCGATAAAAGCGATTCTACAGCTGTCCTGTTGATTCCCGGAAACATTTTCAGTATCAGGACATTGTCGTTAAATCCGGTCCTGGTTTTTAAAATACCTTTATTCTCGGGATAATGGATAAATTCAGTATGATATTTAATGTCAACCCCTGCCGTGGCAAGCGCGGGATAATTTTCGGAAGTGAATGCACTGAAGTTTTCCGAATCTCTTTTTATGGACCGGTTGCCCCGGTATAACTTAAAATCAAAATAGATGCAAACTTCCGGAACGATCGCATGGCCATTCTGTCGTGCTGCAGCTATTTCTATCGCTGTAATCAGGTTTTCCTTTCCATCGGTTCGGATGGTGCCTATATGAAGTTGTGATCCGGTTAGGATGACAGGCTTATCGAGGTTCTCGAACATAAAACTGAGAGCAGATGCGGTATAAGCCATGGTATCGGTACCATGCAATATGACAAATCCGTCAAACTGGTTGTAATTCTTATGGATGGTTTCTGCCAGTTTCTCCCAGATTTTAGGAGTCATGTTGGAAGAATCAATGGGAGGATTGAAAGCGATAGTCTTCAGTCGGTACCCAAATTTGTTCAGTTCGGGAACCACCTTCTGTATCTCCTCAAACCTGACCGGAGATAAGGTCCCGGTCTCAGGTTGAAAGGCCATTCCAATAGTGCCTCCCGTGTAGATAATCAGCACTGAAGGGGTCCATGCTTCTGTTTTCATCTTATGCCACTTTTATAAGCCATTATATGTCAAATCCCAAAAAGTTTCTCTGCGTTAAAGGTAGTAATTTGGGCAACCTCCATTTCTGTGGTGCCTGTAGCTTCTGCCACCTTGGCTGCAATGATGGATAAAAAAGAGCTTTCATTTCTCTTGCCTCTGTATGGTACGGGTGCGAGGTAGGGGGCGTCGGTTTCCAGAACGACATGGCCGAGCCCTGTTTCCTTTAACACCTCCCGGAGGTTTGTGTTTTTAAATGTCACAACGCCTCCAATGCCGATATGAAATCCCAGCCCGAATAATCTCAGTGCATCTTCGGCGTCACCCGAAAAACAGTGGAATACTCCCTTTATATGTCCATCCTGTTCTTCTTCAACAATTTTTATTGTCTCATGAAATGAATCACGTACGTGAATCACTACGGGTAAATTTGCTGATTTTGCAATTCTGAGCTGGTATCGGAAAGCTTCTTGCTGTTCCTTCAGGTATGATTTGTCCCAGTAAAGGTCAATTCCGATTTCACCGATTCCATGGAATTTTCGTTCCGACAGCCACTTTTCCACAAGGGTAATCTGGCTTTTGTAGTCTGGTGTGACTGATGTCGGATGGATGCCAATGAGTGGAAAACAATTGTCGGGATATTGATCCGACAGGCTGAGCATACCTTCAATCGAACTTTCATCGATGTTTGGAAGAATCATTTTGGTTATTCCCCTTTGGATGGTCCGTTCGATCATTTCATTTCTGTCGGAGTCAAATTCTTCGGCATACAGGTGCGCATGTGTATCAATAAGCATCAGCAATTTTTTCGCAAAGGTATGAACTTCCATAAATCGGGCAATTTCCGGGGTGGTCTGGCCTTATCAAAATTTACCGGCTCCTGAAATATAGGAAGGCTTGCCAATGACAAGCCTTCCATGATTTTTATGCTCTTATGCTTAAACCACTCCCTGGGCAAGCATCGCTTCGGCAACTTTTACAAATCCACCAACATTGGCTCCTTTCACATAATCGACCTTATCCCCTGCTTTTCCATATTCAACACAGGTGGCATGGATGTCATGCATGATGCTCTGAAGCTTCTGGTCTACCTCCTGGCGTGACCAGTTGAGGCGCATGCTGTTCTGGGTCATTTCAAGTCCGGATACCGCAACCCCACCTGCATTTACGGCTTTTCCGGGCGCATATACCAGATGTTTTCCAAAATGTTCCACTGCTTCCATGGTGCAGCCCATGTTTGAAACTTCACCAACAAGGAAGCACCCATTATTGACCAACTGGATTGCGTCTTCCAGGTCAACTTCGTTCTGGGTGGCACATGGCATGGCTATATCAACCTTGACTTCCCATGGTTTTTTGCCCGGGACAAATATGGCACCGAATTCCTTGGCATAGGGTTCAACAATGTCCTGGTTGCTGGCCCTGAGTTCAAGCAGGTAGTCGACTTTTTCGCCAGTTATGCCATCCATATCCAGCACATATCCGTCAGGACCGGAAATGGTAATGACTTTACCACCCAGCTCATTGATTTTCAGGATCGCGCCCCACGCAACATTTCCGAATCCGGAAACGGAAAATGTATGTCCGGCAATGTCTTTACCCATTCGGTTCAACATATGGCGCACAAAATAGACTGCTCCAAATCCCGTTGCTTCAGGTCGGATAAGACTTCCGCCCCAGCCAATTCCCTTGCCGGTGAAAACTCCCGTGAATTCATTGCGCAGTCGCTTATATTGGCCAAACATGTAACCGACTTCACGTCCGCCAACGCCAATGTCACCTGCCGGCACATCAGTATTGGGTCCGATATGGCGATACAGTTCATTCATGAACGATTGGCAGAACCTCATTATTTCGCCATCGGATTTACCTTTGGGACTGAAGTCCGATCCGCCTTTGCCTCCACCCATGGGCAGGGTTGTCAAACTGTTCTTGAAAGTCTGTTCGAATCCCAGGAATTTCAGAATGCTAAGTGTTACTGTAGCATGAAAACGGATGCCTCCTTTGTATGGCCCCAAGGCTGAATTGAACTCAACCCTGTACCCACGGTTGATCTGGATTTCACCCCGATCATCTACCCATGGTACCCTGAACATGATGGTGCGTTCAGGTTCGCACATGCGTTCCAGAATTTTGTTTTTTTGGTATTTGGGATTTCTGGTATAATAATCCCACACAGTTTCAGCAACTTCCTGAACGGCCTGATGGAACTCTTTTTCTCCGGGAGTCCTCAGCTTCAGGCTTTCCATGAATTCCTTAATTTCAGCTTTCATAGGTACTTTGATATTTAAATTTGATTCTAACTTAATAAAATATACGCAGGCTTAAACTCCCGGAAGGCTATGCTTTTGCGAATTCCGGGCTACGGCCATCGTTTCAAATTTATGCAAGTTGTTTGGTTTTTCACATCCTTTTATGGAAAATAGCATTTTGTCAATGAATTGATATACAGCAATATGATATATTTAAATTTGTGTTAAATAGCACTCTCTGACAAACATCATGATTTTGGTGGAAGGTTTTGGTGTCATTTTGCTATAAAAACAAGAAAGCCTTCCTCCATTCAGGAGAAAGGCTTTACTATTTGTATTTACGGTTATGGCGTATTACATCATGCCGCCCATACCGCCGCCCATTCCGGGATTTGGCATGGCTGCCTTGTCTTCTTTTTTCTCGACGACAACGGCTTCCGTGGTCAGGAGCATACCAGCGATGGATGCTGCATTCTCAAGGGCTACACGGGTAACTTTTGCAGGGTCGATGACACCACCTTCATAGAGGTTCTGGAAAATACCCAGGCGGGCGTTGTATCCAAAGTCGTTTTTACCTTCTTTTACCTTCTGTACAATTACAGCACCTTCTTTTCCGGCATTTTCGACAATCTGGCGGAGCGGTTCCTCAATGGCACGTTTGATGATTTCGATACCTGTTTGCTCGTCTTCATTTTCACCCTTAAGATCTTTAAGGGCTTCGGTGGCGCGGATATAGGCAACACCACCTCCGGGCACAATACCTTCCTCAACTGCGGCACGAGTTGCGCTCAGTGCATCGTCAACACGGTCTTTTTTCTCCTTCATTTCGACCTCTGAAGCGGCACCTACATAAATCACGGCAACACCGCCGGCTAGTTTGGCAAGACGCTCCTGGAGTTTTTCACGATCATAATCGGAAGTGGTCAGCTCAATTTGTTTTTTGATCATGCTAACCCTTGATTTAATCGTTTCAGAGCTTCCCTGACCACCGACAATGATGGTGTTTTCCTTGTCAATAGTGACTTTTTCTGCCACACCCAACATGTCGAGGGTAGTCTGCTCAAGCTTCATGCCCTTTTCTTCGGTAATTACGTTTCCACCGGTGAGAACGGCAATGTCTTCAAGCATTTCCTTGCGGCGGTCACCGAATCCGGGAGCTTTAACCGCAGCGACTTTCAATGCACCGCGCAGACGGTTGACCACGAGGGTTGCCAATGCTTCACCATCGACATCTTCGGCGATGATAAGCAGCGGACGTCCACTCTGTGCGGTCTGTTCCAGCACGGGAAGGAGATCTTTCATGGTACTGATCTTCTTGTCATAGATCAGGATGAAAGGATTGTCGAGTTCAGCTGCCATTTTTTCAGTGTCGGTAACGAAGTAGGGAGAGATGTATCCACGGTCGAACTGCATTCCTTCCACCACATCAACGTATGTTTCGGTACCTTTTGACTGCTCAATGGTGATAACACCCTCTTTGTGTACTTTTTCCATGGCTTCGGCGATGAGCTTGCCAATGGCGTCGTCATTGTTGGCTGATACTTTTGCGACCGATTCTATTTTTGCATAGTCGTCGCCAACATTTTGTGCCTGGTTCCTGAGGCTTTCAACTACCTTGATGACTGCTTTGTCAATACCGCGTTTCAAATCCATGGGATTGGCACCGGCAGCTACGTTTTTCAATCCTACCGTTACAATTGACTGTGCAAGGACAGTGGCGGTTGTGGTACCGTCACCGGCGTCGTCTCCGGTCTTGGAAGCAACTTCCTTCACCATCTGGGCACCCAGGTTTTCAAACGGATCTTCGAGTTCGATTTCCTTGGCTACCGTTACACCATCCTTGGTGATTTGGGGAGCTCCAAATTTCTTTTCAATGACTACGTTACGGCCTTTGGGACCGAGAGTCACCTTTACGGCATTGGCCAGCTGGTCAACACCCTTCTTAAGCAAATCTCTTGCTTCGATATTGTTTTTAATCTCTTTTGCCATTTTATGAAATTTTTAGATTTTCTTAATTTGATGAATTACTGGATGTACAGAACGTCATTCTGCGACATGAGTAAGTAGTCAACTCCATCAATACTTAAAGTTGTTCCTGAATACTTACCATAGAATACGACATCACCTACGTTGACTTCCATCGGTTCATCCTTCTTTGATTCTCCAACCAGAACCACTTTGCCATTTTGTGGTTTTTCCTTCGCTGAATCAGGAATGATGATTCCACTGGCCGTTTTGGTTTCGGCTTCCTGTGGTTCTACCAGGATTTTCCCTGCAAGAATTTTACCTTTTAATTCTGCCATTGCTTAAGTTTTTTTATAGTTTGACATTAATTTTAAAATCGACATCGGACTGTTTTCATAATCCATGCCAAGCCGATTTTGGCGCATTGAAGGGCTTTTTCATTGTCAATTTTTCAGGGTGTGTCAGGCCGGTTCATTCTGTATGTGTTTGATATGTAAATATATAAAGGCCTATTCCGAGAATTTGTTATCTGCCAGTCTGACATACTTGAAAGATAGCTTTTCGTGTAAGGGATACCTTATGCAATGGCTTCAGTTTTCTCGTTAATCGCTGACCCCCTTGGTACCGGTTCTGTAATTGTATACATCGGTTGCGGTACTTCTATAGTTCTTGCATAGTGTATCACTATACAAGAACTATAGAAGATGTATACAATATACGACTCGGTATGGGACTTGCACTGGGTTTGTTCAGGGATTATCTTATCTTGGAGCGCTGGCCCAAAACTGCACAGCCCACAAAAACGAAGAGGCTGCC
This sequence comes from Bacteroidota bacterium, assembly GCA_023428545.1. The sequence goes on from JAEYXH010000016.1 coordinate 70,205, forward strand.
CCTATTGGACAGCCTCTTCATATGATGTTGTGTTATATTCGAATCTATTGTGCCGAATCCTGGGTTGCAACAGGGGTTTCTTCAGCTGTTGGTGCAGGGAAGGCCGGGATCTGGGTAGGATCAGGTACATTCTGAATCTGTTCCTGAAGAATTGAGCCTCGTACTCCAGCTTCACCCCTTGGAATGAAAGCCGATCCCATAATTGAAAGTACTAAAAGGGCACCTGCCAGTGTCCAAGTCGCTTTTTCGAGAAAATCGGCGGTTTTGCGAACACCCATCACCTGGGTGGAAGCCTGAAAGTTACTTGCCAATCCACCTCCTTTGGAATTCTGAACCAATACAATCAGTACAAGGAGGACACAAATGATAAATATGAGAACAGTTATAAGTGTATACATCTTATTGAAAATCTTAATGGTTCTTTAATTTTTTAATTTCTTCAATGCGGGCAGCAAAGTAAATACTTTTTTCCGGATATTTCAAAATTAATTTTTCAAATGACTGAATGGCTTTTTCAAGGTTTCCTTGTAAAAATAAAAGGTTTGCAAAAGTCTCGGTTACAAAATCATCTGATTCCTCTATGGCCTTTTGGGCCACATTATCAGGTGAGAATTCGATAGGGGGCATCTGCTTGGCGAAAGTTCCACCTCCAGAAAGAAACCTGTCAATGAGTTCCATTTTTGACTGATTATTTGTATTCTCTTGATCTTCCTTGTCTGTGGTGGCTCCTAGCTCATAGTCATCGATTGAAAAATGTCCTGTTTCTGGTAAATCCAATTCGCTGGCAACCGGTGTTTCCAGAAACTCCTTTAGCCATTTCCTGTTGGGAACCCTGAGTGCAACCTGCATGACAGATTCAGCATATAGGCTGCTGTTTAGATTTTTGAGGTTTCTGAGCCAGAGAGCCCATCCCAGCCAACTGGCCGGTTGGAGTTCGGTCAGCCTTTTGGTTGCATCCAATGTGCTATCGTTCAGCAAGCTGGGGTTTTTCAGGTATTTTCTGATGTCTGCAGGATTCATCTACCAGTTGGCTATGGTTGCATTGAATATATCGTCAAGCAATTTTTCCAAGATCTCGGGGACGATGCTGCTCTCCACATCGGTCAGATTCAGGTTGCTGGGAAAATCCTCATAAGAAGAGAACGTCCGGTCAAAATCCTGCTCGTGATTGCGGTTGTTGGTGTATTTTAGACGAACTGAAATTGTGAGACGGTTTTGTGCAGCCATATCCTCCTTCTGGATTGACATGGGGCGTACCTCATAATTTGTAATCTGTCCTTCAAATATCAGGTCACCATTTTCTTCCTCTTCCCTTAAGGAGGTTTGACGGAGCAATTTTTCCTTTAGTTGTTCGGTCAGGTCTGAACTCAGGGTTGGATTCACCAAACGGGCACGGTTAGGGAAATAATAGACCGAAAATGTCTTGACATCTGCAGCAATGCTTGCTCCGGTGAAAGTATAGGCAACCTTGCAGGATGGCAGCAAAAAGGATCCGGCCAGGATGATCATTGTGATCAGAATTTTTTTTATCGGTGCGAATCGCATGTTATCCGTCAATGTCATATTCCTTGATTTTCCGGTATAACGTTCTTTCTGATATTCCAAGCTCCTGTGCGGCAAGTTTCCTTTTTCCATTGTGTTTTTCGAGTGCCTTTCTGATCAGTTCAATTTCCTTATCTTCGAGCGACAAGGATTCTTCCACAAATTCCTCGGTATCCATGATGTTGTCCTTGCTGAAACTTTCAATATGGATAGGTGAGGCGACTTTTTTCTCGGAAACTACTTCCAGGTTTTCAGTAGGATAGAGTTTCCTGAAAAGATGGGCATGGTCTTCATCGACATGTACCTCGTTTGTGTCACTCATCAGGTCAAGTACCAGCTTTTTTAAATCGTTCATGTCCCGTTTCATGTCAAAAAGCACCTGGTAGAGAATTTCACGTTCATTATTGAAAGTTTTCTCGTTGGCTCCCCTGAAAATTGCTGGCAGGTTACTGGTTCCTGCCGTGGGTAAATATGCTTTCAGAATCTGGGCAGTGATATCACGTTGTTGTTCAATGATCGAAATCTGCTCAGTGATGTTTTTCAGTTGTCTGACATTGCCCGGCCACTGGAAGTTCATCAGTAAATTTCTGGCATCTTCATCAAGCCTGACGGGGGGCATACGGTATTTGTCGGCGAAATCGCTGGCAAATTTCCGGAATAACAGGATTACATCTTCAGCTCTGTGCCTGAGTGGAGGTATGGTTATGGGAACAGTGTTTAATCTATAGTACAGATCTTCCCTGAATTTCCCTTCCTGGATTGCAACCGGCAAGTCAACATTGGTTGCGGCAATTACACGGACATTGGTTTTCAGCATTTTGGAGGATCCAACCTTTATGAATTCGCCTGTTTCGAGAACCCTGAGGAGCCTGACCTGGGTTGCAAGTGGAAGTTCTCCAATCTCATCAAGGAATATGGTTCCTCCATCGGCTTCTTCAAAATACCCCTTTCGGTCGGCCAGGGCACCCGTAAAGGAGCCTTTCTCATGGCCAAAAAGTTCCGAATCGATGGTGCCTTCAGGGATGGCTCCGCAGTTTACGGCAATGTACTTGCCATGCTTCCTGGCTGAAAACTGATGGATGATCTGTGGAAAAATCTCTTTACCAGTTCCGCTTTCCCCGGTTATTAACACCGAAAGATCAGTGGGTGCAACCTGAACCGCAACTTCAATAGCACGGTTGAGCCCAGGGGCATTCCCTATGATTCCAAATCTCTGCTTTAATCCCTGTACATCCATTGTGATGATCAAAAGTCTGCAAATTTAGCACTTTTAGTCCTTAATAATTGACAATTCCATCTATTTAACCATTTTTTGAATTTGTTCCGGTATCTTTGCTTCGCGACACCTGCCTTGAACGTTGGTTGGTGTCTGGTTTGTTAAGATTATTGACCTTAAGATTCTGTTTGTGATGAAATTCATAGGTATAATCCCTGCCCGGTTTCAATCGACACGATTCCCGGGGAAACCGCTGGCCCTGATTCATGGAAAGCCCATGATCCAATGGGTATATGAAAGGGCGTCGGAAGCAATAAGCGATGTTTGGGTTGCTACCGATGATTCTTTGATTTTTGATACGGTGGCCTCATTTGGCGGAAAATGCCTGATGACATCTGCTGACCATCAAAGCGGCACTGACCGATGTGCCGAAGCGGCACGCATCCTTGCAAATACTTTACAATTTGATGCCATCGTCAATATCCAGGGTGATGAACCATTTATTAAGCCGCAACAGTTGAACGAAGTAATGGCTTGCTTTGATCATGGTGTCCAGATTGCCACCCTGGCCCGAAAGATTTCTTCGGACGTTGAGTTGGCCGACCAGAATAAACCGAAAGTGGTTGTTGGCAAAAACGGTAATGCCCTCTATTTCAGCAGGGCTGCCATACCATTTGTCAGAGGCCTTGAAATGTCTCAATGGGTGGGTTCCAACAGGTTTCTGGCTCATGTCGGACTCTATGCCTACCGGTCGGAAGTGCTGCAGGAAATTACCTTACTGGAGCAGGGGGTTTTGGAAAGGGCTGAAGCTCTAGAACAAATCAGGTGGCTTGAAAACGGATTCAAGATAAAGGTTGCTGAGACCAGTTTTCAAAGTTACGGGATTGATACACCGGAAGATTTAGAACGCGCTTTGAAACTTTTTCCTTTTTAATGCGTCTTTAATAAAAAAAGGCATTATTTTTGGTAATGTATCTTTATACAAATTAGTATTGATGAGAATTTTACTTCTGATTTGGGTATTAGCGATGGGTTTGACAGGTGTGTCGGCCCAGAATGCAGCTTGGACTGGCAGCGAACAGCCGTCCGAGATCAATGCAGCCCTTATTCAGGATGTCAATACCCCGCCCGGAATAAAGGTATTTCCAAATCCTGTAACGGATAAATGGTTTACCGTGGAAGTATCTGACCAAAACATCCAGGAAATCAGGATCACCAACATTGCAGGAACTGCCGTTTATATCCGGAAGTTTCAGGGAATGGTAAACAGGCATCGTGTTACCCTCGAAAACATTCCAAGTGGAATTTATCTGTTGCGGGTAACTACTGACACCAACCAGGCGAGAACCTCCAAGTTATTGGTCAAAAACCAATAACTGCAAGGTTATTTCAAAGGTCAGGCTGCATAAATGCAGCTTTTTTATTTTCTACGGGTTGAGGATCTGATTGAACGGGTAGCCCTGCTTAAAGACTTTAATCCCAAAACGCCCAGGATACCCCTGGTAACTTCTCTGGCAATTGTGTTTGTTACCGGGCTTTTCATGATTTTTTCAAAAACAGACACTTCTTTGGTTGTCCTGCTTCTGGTGCCTGATTTTCTGGTCTCAGGTTTTTCTTCGGCTATATCCTGATAAGCTTCTTCCATTTTTTGCCGTAGAATTTCATGGGCGCTTTCACGGTCGATCTCCCGGTTGTATTTCGAAACCATACGGGAATCCTTAATGAGTGTGTCAAGTTCTTTCTCCGTGAGAATATCCATTCTTGAAAGTGGTGGCCTGATGAGGGTATGCACAAGCTGGGTCGGCCTGCCCTTTTCGTCAAGGGCTGTTACCATGGCTTCGCCTGTCCCCATGGCAGTAATCAATTCATCTGCCTCATAAAAATCGGATATAGGATAATTTTCTGTCGCTGACTTGATGGCTTTTCTGTCTTTGGCGGTAAAGGCCCTAAGGGAATGCTGCACTTTTAAGCCGAGTTGTCCCAGTATGCTTGCCGGAATATCATCGGGCGACTGTGTTACAAGGAAAATACCTACACCTTTTGAACGGATGAGTTTGATGGTGGTTTCAAACTGGTCGAGAAGTGTTTTTGTGGCATTTTTGAAAATAAGGTGGGCTTCATCAAAGAAGATAACCAGTTCGGGTTTCTCAACATCACCCAATTCAGGCATTTTCTGGAAAATTTCGGCCAGAAGGCAAAGCATGAAGGTTGAGAATATCGCTGTGTTGCTTTGGATGTCAGTGATGCGAAGGACATTCACCATACCCCGACCTTGATCGTCAGTGCGCATCAGATCAAATATGTCGAACGAGGGTTCTCCGAAAAATCGCTCTGCACCTTGTTGTTCAAGACTGCTGATGCTGCGCATGATGGTCCCGACCGAGGATGTCTGGAAAAAGCCATAATCCCTTCTGAATTCCTCTTTTCCGTCTTCCTGAATGTAGCGGATGACGGTTTTCAGGTCATTCATGTCGAGAAGAGGCAAGCCCTTGTCGTCGCAATATTTAAATATCATTGAGAGAATCCCTGTCTGGTTTTCGTTCAGGTCAAGAATTTTGGCCAACAGTATAGGGCCGAACTCTGAAACAGTTGCTTTCAGTTTCACCCCGGGTTCGCCCGAAATGGACATCATTTCGACAGAAAAGGCCGTGCCGGTCCATTCCATGCCGATCAATCCTGCTCTTTTTTCAATCACACTGTTGGTGGTTCCTTCAGCGGCAATTCCGCTAAGGTCACCTTTTACGTCCATCACCAGGGTGGAGACACCTGCAAGGGATAGTTCCTCCGCAATAACCTGAAGTGTTTTCGTCTTGCCTGTCCCGGTCGCACCGGCGATCAGGCCGTGTCGGTTAAGTGTCTTGAGAGGGATCTTTATCTGTACACCGGTTTCCTGATCATCACCCAGGATGGCGGAACCAAGAAGTATCGAGCTCCCTTTAAATGTATAACTGCTTTGGATAATAGTAATAAACTGTTCTTTCGAATTCTTTTCCATGGTTTGAGTCATTTTGGAAAAATTCTAACTTGTGATCGAAATTCAATTCAACAATATTACAATTTATCTGACAATAATTGGTAAATTCGGGGTTTCTGTCAAATATACATCAAAAGTATACTTATTTTAATTTTATAAATTAGTGAAATTATGGCAACAAGGATTGAAAAAATTGAAGGAATTGGGCCAGTTTACGCTGAAAAACTCTTAAAAGCAGAGATTAAATCAGTTGAAGGCCTGTTGGCAAAAGGTGCCTCCAAATCAGGACGCAAGGAGCTTGCCTCAGTGACCGGTATTGATGAAGGGAAAATCCTGGAATGGGTGAACATGGCGGATCTTTTCCGCATCAAGGGTGTTGGGCCCCAGTTTTCAGAACTTCTGGAAGCCGCCGGTGTTGACACCGTTAAGGAGTTACGCAACCGCAATGCCGAGAATCTTTATGCAAAACTTGTGGAGGTTCAGGCTGAAAAGAAGATCACCCGGGCCGTTCCTGCCCTGAAAGTGGTGAAGAGTTTTATCGAACAGGCAAAAGCCCTGCCACCGGTAGTAACGTATTAATCATTGGTATGATATTTTGAAAAGAAGCGCCCGAAACGGCGCTTCTTTTTTGATGCTGCTTGTTAAGGATGTCTTAAAGTGCCTGAAACTGTTTACAGTGTTGCCCCGGGGCTAAACATTTTTCTAACTTTGCACCTCGCTAATAATAAAAACTTAATACTGCTATACAATGGATTACAGATTCTGGGAAATAGAGCCTAAATGGCAGGAGTTCTGGGATAAGAATAAAACCTTTAAGACAAAGGACGATTTTTCAAAGCCAAAATATTATATCCTGGATATGTTTCCATATCCCTCGGGAGCCGGATTGCATGTTGGGCATCCGGAGGGGTATACTGCAACCGATATCATCAGCAGGTACAAAAGGATGAAAGGTTTCAATGTCCTTCATCCGATGGGTTGGGATGCCTTTGGTTTGCCAGCCGAACAGTATGCCATGCAAACAGGTACCCATCCTGCCATTACCACCCGCAAAAACTGTGATACTTTCAGAAGGCAGATAAAATCTTTGGGATTAAGCTACGATTGGGACCGGGAGATCAATACCACTGACCCTGGCTATTTTAAGTGGACTCAATGGATTTTCATCCAACTGTATAATACCTGGTTTGATCCGGAAACCGGAAAGGGACGGCCGATTTCCGAGCTTCCGATTCCTGCCGGAATAGAATCACGCGGTAAGGAAACCGTACATGAATATATAGCTGGGAAGCGCCTGGCGTATTACGATAACGCACAGGTATGGTGGTGCAATTCGTGCCGCACGGTATGTGCCAATGAAGAAGTGTTGACTGACGGTTCGCATGAGAAATGCGGCCACCAGGTAATCAGGCGAAACCTTAAGCAATGGTTGCTGAGGATTCCACATTATGCCGAAAGGTTGCTTGCGGGACTGGATGCGCTTGACTGGCCGGAAGGTGTAAAAGACATGCAGCGGAACTGGATTGGCAAATCGCATGGGGCTGAAGTCGATTTTGACGTTCATGGCCTTGAAAGGAAACTGAGGGTTTATACAACACGTCCCGATACCCTTTTTGGTGCCACGTATATGGTCATTTCTCCCGAACATCCAATGGCTGATGAACTGGTCACCCCAGAGAATGCCCCAAAAGTGAAGGATTACATATATTCTGCCTCCCTGAAATCAGACCTCGACAGAACCGAGCTTGCAAAGGAGAAGACAGGTGTTTTTACAGGTCGTTATGCAGTCAATCCGGTTACGGGTGGTTTAATTCCAATCTGGGTAGCCGATTATGTCCTGATGGGCTATGGTACCGGGGCTATTATGGCTGTACCGGCACACGATACCCGTGACTTTGAGTTTGCAAAGAAGTTTGAACTTCAGGTAATCTGCATTCTCGATCCGGCCGGTGCCAATCCGGAACTCAGGGAGGAGATTCTTTCAGGGAATGCATGCTGGACTGAGGATGGTTTATATATCAATTCGGCAAATTCAGATAAGGGAATAATCCTGAATGGACTGAATAAGGCAGAAGGGATTCGGACCATTACCCAGTGGCTCGAAGAAAGGGGGATCGGTAAGGCAACCGTGAATTTTAAGATCAGGGACTGGCTTTTCAGCCGCCAGCGCTATTGGGGAGAACCTTTCCCGGTGATACATTGGGAGGATGGGGAGGTTAGTCTTGATGAGAATCTTCCTGTTGAGTTGCCCACCTTGGAAAAATATGAGCCGGGCGAAGGAGGGGAGAGTCCACTATCCAATGCAAAAGAATGGCTTGAAGTTATATGTCCTGATGGTCGGAAAGGCCGTCGTGAAACCAATACGATGCCACAGTGGGCTGGTTCTTGCTGGTATTACCTTCGGTATATCGACCCGACAAATGAAACAAGCATTTTCAAACCGGAGCTTGAGCAGTATTGGATGCCCGTCGACCTCTATGTGGGAGGTGCCGAACATGCCGTTTTACACTTATTGTACAGCCGTTTCTGGCATAAAGTACTGTTTGACCTGGGCATTGTTTCAACAGATGAGCCCTTTGTAAAACTTTACAACCAGGGGATGATTCTGGCATTTGCCTATGAAACTGCCACCGGTGCCAAGGTAAGTTCTGACCTGGTGGAAGATCGGGACGGAAAATTCTTCCATACCGAAACAGGTGAGGAACTGAACCAGATAGTTGCTAAAATGTCGAAATCGCTGAAGAACGTTGTCAATCCTGACGATGTGGTTAGCAAATATGGGGCTGATTCACTCCGCTTATATGAGATGTTCATGGGACCTCTTGATGAACGCAAGCCATGGGCTGATAGTGGGGTAAAAGGGGTTTTCAATTTCCTGAACCGTGTGAACCGCTTTTTCAGTGAACTGCAAAACATAACCGAAGGACAGGAGGATCCTGAAACTGAAAAGGCATTGCATGTTGCTATCAGGAAAGTTACGGCGGATATCGAAAATCTGAAGTTCAATACCGCAATTTCGGCACTGATGGTATTTAATAACCATGCCATGAAAAAGGGAGTGGTATCACGTGACACAGCAAAGACGTATACCCTGCTTCTGGCACCCTTTGCTCCTCACCTGGGTGAAGAATTGTGGCATCTCTACGGAGGGACCGATACTTTGTCTTATCAGCCCTGGCCTGTTGCAGACGAAGCATTGTTAAAGGAGGATATCTTCGAATATCCGGTTTCCTTCAACGGAAAGATGAGATTTAAGCTTGCCCTTCCGCTCGATTTCAGTGTAAAACAGATAGAAGATGCTGTGATCAGTAATGAGAAAACCGAACGGTACCTCGAGGGCAAAACCCTTAGAAAGGTTATCGTAGTACCAGGTAAAATTATCAATGTGGTCATATCGTGATAAACGACTTTATGAGAGCAAGTCTGAGATCAAAAATTATCAATTTTGAAGATTACCTGGCCATTACCCTTGGGCTGGTCATGTTCTCCCTTTCATGGACACTTTTTATCATTCCGGCCCAGATTACAGGAGGAGGTGTCAGCGGTATTGGGGCAGTACTGTTTTTTGCCACAGGCATTCCGGTGGGACTGACTTATTTTGTGGTCAATATTATTCTGGTTGCCATTGCCATCAAGGTTTTGGGTGCCAGTTTTGGCATCAAGACGATATACAGCATGATTATCGTCTCGCTTGGACTGACCATATCCCAGGGAGCCTTAAAGGAACCCCTCATCGATGATACGTTTCTATCGGCCGTTCTTGGCGGAATCATGTCGGGGGTAGGTTTAGGCATCGTTTTTTCAAAGGGTGGAAGCACCGGGGGGACTGACATCATTGCCGCGATCATAGTAAAATACCGAAATATCAGTCCGGGAAGGGTGATTCTTTATTGTGATGTAATCATTATTGCCTCTTCATTCTTTGTTTTGAAGAGTATCGATAAAATGGTATATGGATATGTCACTATGGCTGTAGTCTCATATGCCCTCGATTCGGTCTTGAGTGGGGCTAACCGTTCGGCCCAGATGTTTATATTCTCAAAAAAATACGAAGAGATAGCTGATTTCATTAATCAACAGCATTACCGTGGTGTTACAATTCTTGATGGCACGGGATGGTATACTAAAGAGAACGTGAAAGTCGTTATATCGGTTGTCCGGAAGAGAGAGACCGGAGCCATCTTCAGGAAAATCAAGGAAATCGATCCAACCGCCTTTATTTCCATGGGTAGTGTCATGGGAGTTTATGGGGAAGGTTTCGATAAGTTAAAGCTTTAATATGAAAAAATACCTGGCAGAAGCGCTGCTGATCGTTTTGTCCCTCATTGTTTTGTTTGCCTATTTTCGTGAAAAAAGTTTAGATTTTGATCAGGAAAATGTAATTGATATACCGGAGCCTGAGCTTAAATTCGGTTTTCCTGTCGATTCATTTAACATTGTTGAAGGAAAGATTAAAAGCAACCAGAATTTGGGAGATCTGCTATCGGTTTATGGTGTCAGTATGGCCAGCATCGATCAGCTGGCGAAGAATTCAGTCGAGGTTTTTGATGTGCGCAAGATCCGTAGCGGCCAGAATTACTATATTTTCCAAAGTCTTGATTCGGCCCGGACAGCCCGGTACATGGTTTATGAGAACAACAAAATTGACTATATCATTTTCAGCCTGACTGACAGTCTCAATACCTTTACCGGACAGCGAGAGGTTGATGTTATCCAGCGGAATACATCGGGGGTTATTCAATCATCTCTTTGGAATGCAATGGTTGATAATAACATGGATCCGATTCTGGCCATTTCCCTATCGGAAATATTTGCCTGGACCATAGACTTTTTTGGCATACAAAAGGGTGACCGGTTCAGGGTCTTGTATGAAGAACAGATGGTCGACAGTGTTTCGGTTGGAATCGGTCAGATACATGCTGTTCAGTTCGAACACATGGACAAGGATTTTTTTGCATTCCGGTTTTATCAGGATGATCGATTCGATTATTTCGACGATCAGGGGCAGAGTTTAAGAAAGGCCTTCCTGAAGGCACCGATACTTTATTCTTATCGTATAAGCTCAAAATTCTCGAATAGCCGTTACCATCCTGTTTTAAAAATCAGGAGGCCACATCATGGCGTGGATTATGCCGCTCCATCGGGAACGCCTGTCGTGTCGATAGGTGATGGTTATGTTGAAGAGCGGGCATATCAGGCAAGAGGTGGTGGAAATTATGTAAGGATTAAGCATAACTCGGTATATTCCACTGTTTATATGCACCTGAAGGGATTTGGGCCAGGAGTTACAAAAGGCAGTCGGGTTCAGCAAGGGCAGGTAATAGGATATGTAGGGTCAACCGGTCTCTCAACCGGCCCCCATCTCGATTTCAGGGTGTTTATGAATGGTAGTCCCATTGATCCCCTAAAAATGGAAGCACCACCAACCGAACCGGTTGATTCACTGAACATGCCGTCATATACACTGCTCAGGGATTCGATGATGAATGCATTGCAGCTGATTGACTGGGAGAGAACCAGTCAATAACTCTTCCAATTTGAATTTACAGCGGTTCTGGATGTACAGTGGCTATATAGCCATATTCTTCCAGTAACCTTATCTCGATGCGTGTACATACTTCATGGGCTTCGAACAAGGTCATATCAGAGGGGAGTTTGATGTGGCAGTTTAGTTCGGTATGATCGCCATAGGTATGTAAATGAATGTGGTGCATATTGAGTGGGATAAGCGAGGTTTCCTGCGCTGAGCCGATGATTGCGAGGATCAGCTCATCGGATGGTTTTTCGCCCATCAGCGATTTTATCTCCTTTTTCAAAATATCATAACTTGCGTAGGCGATAATCAGGGCGACGAGGAAACTTAGAACTGCATCCGTCCACCAGAAATATTTTCCTACGAACAGCCCAATGAGTATTAAGACCGACGAAAGCGCATCGGTACGGTGGTGCCATGCATCAGCTGAAAGAATGTTGGAGCTGGTTTTTCGTGCCGCAAAGAATGCGTACTGCGCCATCCCTTCTTTTACGACTATGGAAGTAATGGTGGCAACCCAGGCAATTGTGCCAAATACGGTTGCTTCCTTTGTGCTGAATTTGGCAACGGCCTGGACTGCAAAGTCGAAAGCAATGATTGCCAGCATGACCCCAATGATGATCGCCGTAATGTGTTCGATCCTTCCATGGCCAAAGGGATGATCGTGATCGGCTGGCTTGCGTGAGAGAGAACCTCCTATTAGAACAACAACCGAGGAGACGGAATCGGAAAGGGTATGCCAGGCATCCGCTATAAGTGCCAGGGAGCCGGTAGCCATACCAGCCCAATACTTCAGGATAAACAGGATGGTATTCAGAATGATTGACATCCAGCCTTCAATCCTGAAATATTTGGTTTTCAGATCGTCAGATGATTTGGACATCATCGGGAGTATAAAAAATATTTAATGTAACTTGTTGCTTATTGTCCGCATCAGGTTCTGTATGACAGGGATCCTGATACCGTAAAACAGGCTTCTTTTCCCAAAGTAAATAAGAATATTCCGTATATACATAAACAATCCCAGAATATGGGCAAGAAACAATACGGGATCGAGCCGAAAAATTGAATAGGAAAATATCATGAGAGAACCGATTGTACTGATAATCCAAAATCCTAAAGGCAATACCGATTCTTTCTCCCTTTCGGAAGTGATCCACTGGTAGATAAAACGGAAAGTAAAAATAACCTGGCCTGCCGAACCCCAGATCAACAAAAACGAACTGACGTCCTGATTCTTAAGTATGGATTCAAAGCTGTAATGTTCCGCATTGACCATCCAGACCAAAATGCCAATGGGAGCAATCAGAAAGAACAACCTAAAAAACAGGGGGATGATATGCCATGCTTTTTTTAACTGTAGATTCCTGACATAAATATAATAAACCAACATCTGTCCAAGAATGATGGAGAAATCCTTCCGGAAAATCCCGTAAAGTAGCATAAGCAGTGATGCAACCAGACTCAGTTGCCAGAATATGACCGGCGATATCACCTTCCCGGCATGTTCCGATTTAAACCACTGGGCAATCGTACGGCCGAAGAACAGAATCTGGGCCAAAAAGCCCAGTGCGAATATGAGATATGTGTTCATAAAATGAGGTAGGGAAGGCAAAAATACTAAAATTGGTACAGCCCGTCCTTGAAATGTTTGAAATAGTCAGGAGTTTATCGGGGCAAACAGGATTGCAGATTGAATCAATCGTAATATTTTTCAGGATTCCTCCACCCCTATGCCAAGTTTGGTCAGTGAATCCTTGGCGGCATTCTGCTGGGCTTCTTTTTTTGAACTCCCTGTGCCTTTTCCAGTTTCCTTATTATCAATGATGACCATTGAAACAAATTTGGGTTGTTTACTTCCGTTCGGGTACTCTTCCAAAGTCTCGAACCTGACCAATCTCTTGGTCTTTTGGCTCCATTCGATCAACTTGCTTTTAAAATTGCTGTCACTTTGTTCCAGCTCGTACAGGTCGATATATTTCGGAATAATGCGTTTAATGATGAAGTACCGGGCAACATCATAACCCCGGTCAAGGTAGATGGCCCCGATGAGTGCTTCCAGGGCATCACCGTAAATATGGCTTTTGTCGACTGAATTTGTGGCATTGGAGTCAATGTAGACATTCAGCCCCATATCGTAAGTGAGGTTGGTAAGGATTGAACGGTTGACCAGTTTGGAGCGCATCTTGGTCAGGAAGCCTTCATCTTCCTGGGGAAAACGATTATAGAGAAAGTCAGCTATAACCGCACCTAAAATGGCATCACCCAGGTATTCGAGTCTTTCGTTGTTGACGACATTTCCCTGGGAGTCGGTTCTGGATGCCGACCTATGCGTAAAGGCATTGTCATAAAAGGAGAGTTTTCCGGGATAATACCCGACCAAATCTTTAATAAACAAATAAAACTCTTTTCTGGGGGATGAAAAGAGTTTTATTCTTTCTGCCAATCTTCTGACCACAATGAATTAATATTTTTTGAATGCGACAGTGGCATTATGGCCTCCGAAGCCAAAAGTGTTACTGATGGCAAACTTGATATCACGTTTCTTGGCTTTGTTAAAAGTGAAATCAAGTCGGTTATCGATCTCCGGATCATCGGTAAAATGATTGATCGTAGGAGGAATAATACCATCTCTCAAGGCAAGGATCGTAGCTATACCCTCAATAGCGCCTGCCGCACCAAGCAGGTGGCCAGTCATCGACTTAGTTGCACTGATGCTCAGGTTATAGGCATGTTCTCCAAAGACGCCAAGAATTGCTTTGGGTTCAGCAATGTCGCCCAATGGGGTGGAGGTGCCGTGTACGTTAATGTAATCGACGTCGGTCAAATTTAGACCGGCATCTTCGACAGCCCACTGCATGACAAGCCTGGCGCCAAGTCCGTCGGGATCGGGTGCTGTCATATGATAGGCATCAGCCGACATTCCACCACCTACCACTTCGGCATAGATTTTTGCACCCCTTTTCAGGGCATGATCCAAATCTTCAAGAATGAGTGCACCTGATCCTTCTCCCATTACGAAGCCATCACGGTCTTTATCGAAAGGCCGTGAGGCCGTAGATGGGTCGTCATTTCTTGTAGATATGGCTCTCATGGAATTAAAGCCGGCCATTGCCGCTTCGTTGACTCCGGCTTCTGATCCACCTGTGATCATGACATCCACTTTTCCAAGCCTGATTTTGTTGAAGGCTTCAATGATAGCATGAGATGCAGATGCGCAGGCTGTTACCGTTGTGTAATTTGGCCCCCTGAAACCATATTTGATGGAAATCAATCCTCCCGCAATGTTTGCAATCATCTTGGGAATGAAAAAGGGTGTGAACTGTGGTCTTTCCGGTTTGTAGGCCTGGACTTCCTCAAAGAAAGTCTGCAGCCCGCCAATTCCGGAACCCCATATGACACCTGCCCTGTTTTTATCCACCGAATCAAGATCCAGTCCTGAGTCCTCCATAGCCTGTGAAACAGCACCAAAAGCAAACAAGGTATACATGTCGTGCTTACGTACTTCCTTCTTTTCAATATAAACACTTGGGTCGAAGTCTTTTACTTCACAGGCAAATTTGGTCTTGTGGTTCTGAGCATCAAATCTGGTTATCGGTCCGGCTCCGCTTACCCCCTTAACGAGGTTCTCCCAGAACTGGTCAACAGAATTGCCCAGTGGTGAAATGGCACCTAACCCGGTAACTACAACGCGCTTCAATTCCATAAATGACAGGTCTGCAATTATTTGTTTTTAATGGCTTCCTCGATGTGTGAGATAGCTTCACCTACTGTTGAAATTTTTTCAGCCTGATCGTCCGGAATGGCAAGGTCAAATTCTTTTTCAAATTCCATGATCAACTCAACAGTATCCAATGAATCAGCACCCAAATCGTTGGTGAATGAAGCTTCGTTGGTAACTTCACTTTCATCGACACCTAATTTGTCAACGATGATTGCTTTAACTTTTGCTGCAATATCAGACATAGCTCAAAATTTTAGTTAATACTACAATGTTTATTTTAAAATCGGTGCAAAGTAATAAATTTACAAACTATATATCAAAGAAAACAATTAAAAAAAAATAGGGTGAGCGTATTTGTTAATCCTTGTAACCGACTATATTTGAACATTTTAATCTAATATTCCATATATAAAATATACCGCTTATGAATGTTAAGCGTATTGCTTTGTTTGCTTCCGGATCAGGCTCAAATGCACAAAAGATCATTGAGTATTTTGCTGACAGTGAGTTGATTAAAGTAGATTGTCTGCTTTCAAACAAACCGGATGCCTTTGCCTTGGAAAGAGCCCGAAATGCGGGTGTAGATACCTTAATTTTTAATCGGGAACAGTTTTATCACACTTCTTTCGTTTATGATTGGCTCCATTCGCGAAAGATTGACCTCATTGTTCTGGCCGGTTTTCTTTGGCTTGTTCCTGAAAATCTTGTTCGGGAATTCGAAATTGTAAATATTCATCCTGCCCTCCTTCCCAAATATGGTGGCAAGAACATGTACGGGATGAATGTGCACAAGGCAGTAATAGAACAGAAAGAAAAGTATTCAGGTATTACCATCCATTACGTAAATGAGCAATATGACGATGGTGCCATCATTTTTCAGGCAACCTGTACGGTATCCAGGGATGATTCTCCTGAAACGCTTGCTGAGAAAATTCACGCCCTTGAACATCAGTATTATCCGACGATTATTGAAGAGACCATCCTGAAATCCACAAAATCTTGAATTACCTGTTCGAAGCGTTTAACCGTGAACAACTGGTTTTCACGCTGTTAAATAATGTTAAGATTCCGAAGAGCAGAAGTACGGAAGTTATATTTGCGCTATGAGCAGAAATAAGCTGATTACTCTAATCGTAATAATGGCCCTGGTGATGTCAGGTCTGATCATAGTTCAGACAAATAGCATAAGACAGGCAGCGAATATCAGGGAGGAGCAATTCGACCAAACGGTCAGGCAAGTGCTTTCTGATGTTGTCAGGAGAATTGAGGATCATGAGGCCCAGCTTATTCTTGAAGAAGAATTGTTAAGCGCAGGAGGTGGGTCGTCAATGCCTTCGAACAATGACATGCTCTCACGTAATCTTCCAGGTGGGGTGATCAGACAGAACTACAGTCTCTCCTTTAGATTGTCAGAACAAGGCCAGACGATCCACCAACAAATGGAGATGGTTTTTTCGGATACAGTTTTCAATCATTTGGGTTCATCGCGGGGAATGCCCGGGGACTTTCCATCTGCTTTCGACAAGTTACTGGATTATGATGCCCAGCAAAGGCGATTGTTGGAGAGTAGGTTAAAAGAGAGTACCCAGGCAATCGAGCGGTACTTTTTCAGGGGAGGTCCTATTGAGGAAAGGCTTGATGTGGAATTTCTGGAGAACACACTGAATGAAGAATTTAGGACACAGGGCATCACGTTGGATTATAAATTTATGGTTAAGGCATTCCTTCGGGGTGAAGAGGAAATTGTCGCCGCCAGTCCTGATTATAAAACCAGTAAACGTGTGAAGGAGTATAATTATCCGTTATTTCCGAATGATTATGAAATCAGGAAGGCGAATTACCTGATTCTCTACTTCCCCAAAAGGACGGGTTACTTGCTAAATCTCACAGGGATAATGGTCATACCGATTATGGTCCTGACTGGTTTGCTGATTGCAATTTTCAGTTATACGATTTGGATCATATTCAGGCAAAAACAATTGTCACAGATAAAGAACGATTTTATCAACAACATGACGCATGAGCTGAAAACCCCAATTTCAACCATTTCTCTTGCTAGCCAAATGCTTCAGGATGGCAGTATTGCCAATACCCCCAAAACGATTGAGCACATTTCAGGGGTCATTTTTCAGGAAAGTAAGCGACTGAGCTTCCAGGTTGAAAAGGTTTTACAGATGGCCATCTTTAATGAGGGTCGCATGAAATTGAGATTTAAAGATTTGCGACTTAACGAGTTGGTCAGGGGTGTGATTGGTAATTTTGAGCTTCGTGTAAAAAACAGCAATGGCCATTTGAATTACGAACTGAATGCAAAACATGACATATTCAAGGGTGATGAAGTCCATATCACCAATGTGGTTTTCAATCTATTGGACAATGCCGTGAAATATAGCAATGAAATTCCTGAGATATCGGTGACAACCGAATCGCGGCGCGATGTTGTCATATTGTCGGTTGCCGATAAGGGAATTGGCATCGCAAAAGAACACCAGAGCCAGATATTCGAAAGATTTTATAGGGTGCCGACAGGTAATGTCCACAATGTGAAGGGATTCGGACTGGGGTTAAGCTATGTGAAAAAGATTATCGATGCCCATAATGGCAAGATTATTGTCGAAAGTATACCTAATAAGGGGACTAAATTCAGTATTTATTTCCCTCTAAATAACAAGAAAAACCATGGATCAGAAAGTTAAGCTTTTACTGGCCGAGGACGATGAGAACCTGGGTCTGCTACTGAAAGAGTATTTGTTGGCCAAAGGTTATGATGCCACCTTATATCCTGACGGAGACGCTGCCTTCAAAGGCTTCATGAAGAATCATTACGACATATGCGTCCTCGATATAATGATGCCCAAGAAAGATGGATTCACCCTTGCAAAAGAGATGAGGATGGTGAATAGTGAGATTCCCATTATCTTTCTGACCGCAAAGAACCTGAAAGATGATGTAATTGAAGGATTCAGGCTTGGGGCCGATGATTATATCACAAAGCCATTCAGTATGGAAGAACTGATTTTCAGGATTGAGGCTATCCTTCGTCGTACTTCACAGGAAGCACAGGGAGTAAGCCAGCAGATTTACAAACTGGGGCGTTACACTTTTGATACGCTGAAGCAAACCTTAACCAATGGTGAGGATGTGGTAAAGCTGACAACCAAGGAGGCTGATCTGCTAAAACTGTTATGTCAGAATGCCAATAAGGTTCTGGAGCGAAATTTTGCCCTGAAATCCATATGGATAGATGACAATTATTTCAACGCAAGGAGCATGGATGTTTATATTACAAAGCTTCGCAAACATCTTAAAGATGAACCTACGGTCGAAATCATCAACGTGCATGGGAAAGGGTACAAGCTGATTCTATAATGAACCCATAAATAAAAGTGCGGCAGTTTTTCCTTTGACGGAAATGCTGCCGCACTTTTTGTTACTGTATATGGGTTAATCCAGTTTTAGCACAGCGAGGAAGGCTTTCTGTGGAACTTCCACATTACCAACCTGTTTCATGCGTTTTTTTCCCTTCTTTTGTTTTTCCAGAAGTTTCCGTTTACGTGATATGTCACCACCGTAGCATTTGGCTGTAACATCCTTACGCACAGCTTTCACCGTTTCACGGGCAATGATTTTTGCGCCGATGGCTGCCTGTATGGCAACATCAAATTGCTGGCGCGGGATCAATTCCCTTAATTTTTCACACATCCTGCGACCAAAGTTGTATGCATTGTCGAAATGGATGAGTGTGGAAAGCGCATCGACCATCTCTCCATTCAGCAGAATGTCGAGCCTGACCAGTTTTGCTGGTTTATATCCGTGTGTGTGGTAATCAAATGATGCGTATCCTCTTGAAATGCTTTTCAGTTTATCGTAAAAATCGAAGACGATTTCTCCAAGTGGCATATCAAAGATAAGTTCAGCCCTTTCGGAAGTCAGATAACTTTGACTGACCATGGTCCCCCGTTTTTCCAGACAGAGTGTCATAATCGATCCGATATAGTCGGAAGTGGTGATGATATTTGCCCTGATATAAGGTTCCTCAATTGTGTCGATCAGGTTTGAAGCAGGCATTCCTGAAGGGTTGTATACATCAATCAGTTCACCATCGGTCAGCATAATTTTATACGACACGTTGGGAACAGTGGTGATAACATTCATGTCAAATTCGCGGTCGAGTCGCTCCTGGATAATCTCCATATGGAGCAGGCCGAGAAACCCGCAACGGAATCCAAAGCCCAGGGCAGCCGATGATTCTGGCTCAAAGGTGAGTGATGCATCGTTAAGCTGCAGCTTATCCATAGCATTTCTTAGATCTTCATAATCGTCAGCATCGATAGGATAAATCCCGGCAAACACCATGGGCTTGACCTCTTCGAATCCATCAATGGCAGTCTGGCAGGGCTGTTTTACATGGGTTATGGTATCACCGACCTTTACTTCCTTGGCTGTTTTGATACCTGAAATAATATAACCCACATCTCCTGCCGATATGGTGTCCCTTGGTTCAAGTCCAAGCCTTAAAACACCTACCTCCTCGGCGAAATATTCCTTTTTTGTGGCGACAAACTTGACCAGGTCATTCTTCCTGATGGTGCCATTTACTATCTTGAAATAGGCAATGACGCCCCTGTACGTATTAAAGACAGAATCGAAAATCAACGCTTGCAGGGGGGCGTCGATATCACCGACGGGAGGAGGTATTCTCTCGATAATTCTTTCAAGGATCAGTTCAACACCCATCCCGGTTTTTCCACTAGCTTCAATGATGTCATCCCGGTCACAACCGATCAGGTCCATAATTTGTTCAGCCACATTCTCGGGCATGGCTGTTTCCATGTCCATCTTGTTCATGACCGGAATGATCTCCAGGTCATTTTCCAGGGCAAGATAAAGATTTGATATAGTTTGGGCCTGAATGCCCTGTGTTGCATCAATAATCAAAAGAGCACCCTCGCATGCTGCTATGGATCGTGATACTTCATAGCTAAAGTCAACATGGCCGGGAGTGTCAATAAGGTTCAGCTTATATTTTTCTCCCTTGTACTCGTAGTCCATCTGGATAGCATGGCTTTTAATGGTAATTCCACGTTCCTGCTCCAAATCCATGCTATCAAGGACCTGGTCATGCATGTCCCTTTCAGAAACCGTGTTTGTAAACTGCAACAGGCGGTCGGCCAGCGTGCTTTTGCCATGGTCAATATGTGCGATGATGCAGAAATTTCTGATTCTATTCATTTGTTGTTTTTATGGACTTTGCAAAATTCTGCGCAAATATATTCAATTTTTAGAACCCTCATTGAAATTGGCATGATCAGGAGGAAGATATTAACCTGATATATGATCACTTACAGTTTGTTGACATTCATAAAAAAACTGTCATTCAGACATGACAATCTTTGATGTAAAAAGTTTCCTGCAGTTCTGACATGCCTGACAAAGAATTATATATGAAACATTCAGTCATGTTTTTCGTAAACAAAAATACTTTTGGATATAAGATAAATGAATCTTTTTTTGATAGTCGTTCTTATCATTTTGATATCCCGATGTGGCATCCCCACCAATTTTCGAAACAAGGATGTATGGGATTCACATCTTTTTTAGTTGTTTTCATGATTTTTGGTAGAAGTGATTTATTTTGGCATAGTGTTTGTAAAACATTTAATACGAACAACGAAGATTGCTTCAAAGCCATGAAAACAATTTAAATAATTAGTTGTTTGATAGATAGAAAATAATTTTGACTTCATCAGCCCAGTGCTGTTTTTTCATAAGTTTGGTTTAGTTAGGTTTAGTTGGACCCCGGCGCAGAGGCGCCGGGGTTTTTTTATGCAAATTTGAAAGTATTTACCATTCGATTGCAGATCATGGCAGGATCACGTATTTTCGTAGCGTTTTGGCCTCTTTGATCGATTTGCCCATGTTTTTCAAGTCACAGAAAGTTTTTTGGATTATTCCGTTTTTATTGCTGTCAAGCCTGTTGTCCAGATCACAGGTAATAACGGTTTTGGAATCTGGTGTTGGCGATCCATTGGAGGGTGTATTGGTCAGACAGAGAAATCTGATGTTTGTCACTGATATGAATGGTGTTTCTGAATTGGAGAATATATCCAGGGATGCACACCTGGTCTTTTACCATAACGCCTTTGAAACAGAGTCAAAGACCTTTGCGGAAATTGAACAAGACTCAAACCGAATATATTTGACCCGGAAATTGGTCAGCATCGACGAAATTGTCATTTCCGGAAACCGAAGGAGCCAGGTACGATCTGAGTCAATTTCACGGATTCATGTCCTGAATGCTGACCAGGTATGGAAATATCAACCACAGACATCAGCCGACCTGGCAGGTCTTGATGGAGAGGTTTTTATTCAAAAGAGCCAGCAAGGTGGTGGAAGTCCAATGATACGAGGTTTTTCGGCAAACAGGTTGTTGCTGGTTGTTGACGGAGTCAGGATGAACAATGCAACCTTCAGAAGTGGAAACTTGCAGAATATTGTATCCATAGATCCTAATATGGTGGAAACTACCGAAGTGATTCCCGGACCAGGATCGGTTATTTACGGTTCGGATGCCATTGGAGGGGTTTTGAGCTTTAATACATACAAGCCAGGTGTTTCCGGCTTAAGCAGTTTGCAAATCAAACCCTTTATGTCGGTCAGGTATTCTTCGGCGGCCGGGGAGAAAACATTGCACGGGCGGATGATTGCCACTAAGGGAAAGTGGGGATCATTGTTGTCGGTCACATATTCTGATTTCGACCATCTTAGGATGGGTAAAAATGGTCCGGAAGACTACCTTCGATCCTGGTATACTGAAGGGGGAAATTTCGATGGTGTTGATGAGGTCATGGTCAATCCTGATCCTCAAGTACAGAGAAATACTGCCTACAGCCAATTGAACCTTATGGCCAAATTGAGGTACCGGCCGAATTCAAAGCTGGATGTTTCATTCGGAGCCATACACAGTGCCACCGGGAATGTTCCCCGCTACGACAGACTCATTGTCATGAAAAATAGCCTTCCCAGATATGGAGAGTGGTACTATGGGCCCCAGGAATGGAATCTTTACTCGGTTCAAACCGGATGGTATCCTGAAAATCAATGGTTCGACAGGTTAAGTTTCCTGGCAGGATTCCAAAGATTCAGGGAGAGCCGTCACGACCGTAACTGGAACGATCCGATAATCTTTCACAGATCGGAGCGTGTCGGTGTAGGTAGCTTAAACCTTGATTTTGAGAAAAACCTGTCGGATAAGAATTTTCTGTCCTACGGCTTTGAGGTGTCAGCCAATAAGGTCAATTCAAACGGAGAATCAGAGAATCGGATTTCAGGAGTAAAAATCCCTGTGGCACCGCGATATCCCGATGGGTCAGTCTATGAAACCTATGCAGCATACGTGTCAGGAGAATTTAGAAGGAAGGACCTTAGATTTTCAGGTGGTTTACGGTTAACCCTGACCCATCTGAAGGGTAGTTTTGAGTCAGGTCTTTATGAGTTTCCTTTCAAAGGTTTTGAAATGACCCATCCGGCATTGGCCGGTAATGCTGGTATGCTCTGGACCCCGACAGCATCATGGCAAGTCACGGTGAATGGCTCAACCGGATTCAGGAGTCCTAACATTGATGATATTGGAAAAGTATTTGACTCGGAGCCTGGCAATGTTGTGGTTCCAAATCCTGAACTAAACCCAGAAATAGTTTATAACCTCGAAGTAGGGGCGACTTGGGTGAGCGGAAACAAATCTCAAATCGAACTCAATATTTTCAGGACTTGGCTCGATAATGCCATGGTACGAAGGCCATTTCTTTTCGAAGGCAAAGATACCATTCCGTACAATGGAGTGCCCAGTAAGGTCGAAGCCCTTGTAAATACAGACCATGCAAACCTTTATGGAGCAAGCATTTCCTTTAATGTCAATCTGTTACCCGGACTTATATTTAAGCAACAATTGACAATCATGGATGGTGAAGATTCTGACGGACTTCCGCTCCGGCATATTCCTCCTGCTTTTGGGACAACCGGGCTGGTATATGAGAAGGGCAGGTGGTATGCACGGTTCAATATGCAATATAACGGCCCTGTTTCCAATGACAGACTTGCAGCTGACGAGAAAGACAAGCCTTATTTATATGTTCCCGACAAGGAAGGGTTACCTTATTCTCCGGCCTGGATGACAATGAACTTAGCTTCCAGTTACAGGCTTTCACAGAACCTGGTTATATCGTTGGGTGTCGACAATCTTCTTGATAAGAGATTTAGGCCCTATTCTTCAGGTGTTGTTTCAGCCGGGCAGAATTGGGTACTTTCAGCCGTGATTGAACTTTAAGGATTCATGCCCGGAATCTTTATAATGCAGATCTGGGTCGCAAATTTCCACCAATTCAAATTTTGTTGGAATTCATGACCTTAGGATGGGCGAAATTGTCTAATTTTATATAAAAATGACCCATGATCGAGAATATCCGGCTGGGTAAAACCTTTGGGCCTCAACTCTCTTTTTCAGGATGGATTCTTTTAATTTTTGGAGCTTTCTTTATAACTGATGTTATGGGAATGTTACTGGTGGTGCTTGGGTTGTTTTTGGGATCCATGACTGATGGTGTTTTGATTGATTTCGATCAAAGGAGGATCAAAAGATATTCGTCACCATTTGGATTCAATTTGCCTGGTCGTTGGGAAGAAATTGAACAACATTCAGGCTTGGTCGTAATCCCATTTCGTAAAGAGTACGCAGTGCTGAGTCGTTCAAACCTGAGAAATGCCACTGTCATTTCAGATTACAGGATTTTTTTGACCAGCCACAACCAAAAGCCACGGTATCCAATTAAAGCTTGTGTAACCAAGGAGGATGCCATTTCAGAGGCGGACAGGTTTTCTGGATTGCTGCACATTCCCGTCATGAAAATTGCATAGGTACTTTAGAAGAACCATTAACCAAATAATATCCGATGAAAACAACATTCTTTTTTGCCATAATAGGGCTATTTGTTTCAATTAGCAGTGCTATTTACGCACAAGACAACAGGGATTGTAATGGATGGAGGGGGCCTGAAAGGAATGGCCGGGTAACTGGATTTGACATTCCTGATTCGTGGCCAGGCCAGTTGAACAAGACATGGCAGGTGTCTGTTGGCCTTGGTGATGCTTCCCCGGTTTTGTTCAAGGGGAAAATATATTTGCACACCCTAAAAAACGAGACAGAGGTAGCTCTTTGTATCGATGCGAATTCTGGAAGGATTATCTGGGAAGAGATCAATAATCCGGCCCCTGAAGTTACGGGAGGTGCTGCGAGTCATCCCGGTCCCAGAAGTACCCCGGCAATTGCCGGTGGCCTGGTTTATAACCTTGGAGCCGGAGGGCATTTCACCTGCAGGGATGCACTGACTGGATCATTGGTATGGAGAAATGATGAGTATAAGGATGAGGTACCACAGTTTTTTGTATCATGTTCCCCATTGGTTGTCGATAACAAGGTCATCGTACACCTGGGGGGAAAGGAAAAGGGAACAGTTGTCGCTTTTTCAGCATCAGACGGATCGATAATTTGGGAACTAAAGGGTGAATCGAGTACCTATTCCTCTCCAATACTGATGCAAAACCAAGACAACCTATTGGTTGTGCAGGGCGAAACCGACTTGTTGGGAATATCATTGGACAAGGGAGAATTACTTTGGAAATATTCAACACCGACAAGTCAACGTTTTTATAACTCGTCAACCCCTGTCATTCAAGGGAATTCTATTTATATTGCTGGTCAGGGTTCAGGAACGAGAGCTCTCGTAATAGAGAAACAAGGCAACACTTTTGGGGTGACTGAACTATGGAATAATCCGGAAATCGGGGTATCTTTTAATACGCCTGTATTGAAGGATGGTTTCCTTTATGCAAACGAGGCACGCTTTGGAAATATCTTCTGTGTTAATGCACAATCAGGAACACTTGCCTGGATTGATACCACCAAGCATAACCGGTTTGCCTCGGTCCAGGATCTGGAAACCGTGCTGGCCACTTTGCCTGCTACGGGACAACTGATCTTTTACAAACCGGATCCGTCAATGTATAAGGAAATAATCGCTTATAAGGTAGCAGAAACTGAAGTTTATGCACATCCTGTTTTTTCTGGCAGAAGAGTATTCGTAAAGGATAAGGAGTACCTGACCTGTTGGGAGTTTTGATTTGCATGTTTCGTTGTTTTACTACTATCCGTTATTTCCTGATGCCATTTTAGGAAGCTGTTGCCTTGAAAAAACTTTGATTTTCAATTAACCATCATAACTTTTCCTTCAGATGGCCGTTCTAAAGAAACTATGTTGATAGTTCTATTGGATTGGCAATTCCCATTCGCTTGGGTTATATTTTGCATCAGGGCGATATACACTGCTTCATGTTGTGGAAGAAGACCATTGTATAGCTGCGTCTGATGAGGCCTCCCCTAGGACTTCATTGTTTAATGATATTGGCAAAATTGGCGGATATGAGCCCGGAATGAAGAATATGCAAATATGAGAATACTTATTTTCCTATTGGTTACCTTGTTGGCAGCTGGTACAATTGATGCCCAACCCAGGCGAGGCGGCAAGGTAAAGCGAAAGTACCGCCAGGTGGATGCAGTTAGGCAGGATCTTCCGGAGGTATTTGTCCACGGTAGGGTACTGAATCAGGATAGGATGCCACTCGTCGGTGCAACTGTTACTGTGCCGGGAATGAGACTTGGCGTGCACACCAATGGCGAGGGACGTTATTTCCTGCGTGGACTGCCAACCGGCAAAGTATCAATCATGGTTTCCTATACGGGTTACAAAACAAAAATCATCGATTATTATCTACAGGAGGGGAATAATGATGTATATTTTACCCTCGACGAGGATAGGGTCGCCCTGGAGGCTGCGCCTGTTACCCTTCAGGTTTTGGAACAACACTTGCTGGAAATTCCCGCATCCGCAACAACATTCAGTAAAACTTTCACGGAACGCAACAATTTTCGTCAGTTAACCGATTACCTTCAGTTTGTACCAGGGGTGGTTGCAATTGGTGCCGAGCTGGTACAGCCTTTTTATTCAGTCAGGGGGATTCACGGGAATGGATTTAGTCCCGAAAATTCGCCGGCAATGGCTTTTCGGATGAACAATGTTCCCATAAACAGGGGTATATGGATGCCAACACGCCTGTATGATATGGAACGGGTTGAAGTGATGAACGGACCTGCTGGAACGCTCTATGGAGCTGATGCATTTATGGGGGTGGTTAACATGGTTACCCGAAAGCCTGAATCTGGTTTTTCAGGTTTCGCTTCAGCATCATACGGGTCTTTTGGTGGGAGAGAGGCTGAGGGTGCCTTGAATATACCCATATACAAGAATTTTGTAATTGCACGTGCATCAGGGGTTTATTATCGCCAGGACGGCTATGTTGAAAATATTTCCGGCGAAAACCTGAACGGGGCAAATATGGCGGCTGGCCGAGTAATGCTCAGGATCATTCCTTATTACAGAACACAAATAGATCTCGAGTTTAATTACCAGAACGACCGACATTCGGGAGTTGCCTGGGTAAGCAAAAATATTCCCGGTACAGACATCGAAAATGATATTTTCAATACACCAGTTTCGACTGATTGGGGTGATTTTCCCGGGACCCAAAGAGAGGCAATGGGCGGCTCATTGCAATTGAGACATTATAAAAATGAAAATAATTATCTCACTACCATAAGTTCATGGTCGAATGGGAAGATGAATTTAAACCGTGACGGAGATGGCCTTCCGATTCCGGTTATTGGCACTTCGGAGAGTCAAAACGTGAAACAACTTATTCAGGAGGTTCGGTATAGTTTTTCACGCCGGAGCAGGACAAATGGAATTGTTGGAATAAAATACCTTAATGAAGAGCTTGATCATTCGCTGGATAAGCAGTTTAATGAGCAATATTTAGGTCGGCTATTTATGAATCAGCCAATCATTGGGGTTGATGGAACATTTTCACCACTTATCGCATTGCCGAATGATTCAACCCTGGGAATCCTTTCAGGAGCTACATTGCCGATCAATCATGGTGAGGGGACTAATTACCTTTCTTCGTTTCAGTCAGTGGAATTGTATGCTGATGCAGCATTTAGAATCAGGCCCAGGCTTACCTTTACTGCAGGCTTACGTGGCACTGCAGGCATGTTGAAAGTTTCGGGTGATGCATATATTTCAGGTGGAGAGCCATCGGTTATCGGCAAAATTGGTCCGAATAGACCTGGTTTGGAATATAAATCAGGAAGCAGGCCTGAAGTTACCAGGAGATTTATCTCTCCCTCTTTGAGAGTTGGCCTGAAGCATGATTTCAACAGTGTATCCAATGTTTTTCTCGGTTATTCTTACAATAAACGGTTACCGGTTGTAAGGTTTGAAAGCTCAGGTTTTCCCAATAAGCCTGTTGCTGAAAAGATTCAAAGCATGGAGGCTGGATTCAAGGTTTCGGTTCTGCACCGATTTTGGATTGATGCCACATTTTTCTACCAGATGTATGGTGACTTCAATGCGATTGTGATGGATACAACCTTGAACATGGCTGTTACAAAAGATACTGGAAAGTCAACAGGTTACGGAACAGAGTTGAAGTTAAAGGCCGCTATACTTAAGGGACTTGATTTTTTCGGGAATTACTCCTACCTGAATTCAACGGTTGGAGAAAAGGATCGAAATGGCGACATCCAAATACTGCAAGGACATCAGTTTGGTTATGCGCCTAAACATGCTTTTGATGCGGGAATATGGGGACGAATCAACCTTGCACACGATATCCTGGTTTTTATGAATCCCGCTTATTCATGGAACAGTGGGTATTGGTTTGATGAGGCAAACATTCAGGGCTTCAACCAGGATAGTTATGGCATTTTCAATGTTGTGGCAGGCGTAGAATTGAGCCAACCTTCCATTGTTGTTTCAGCTTCGGCATACAATATATTGAATGATAGGTATGTGAAAAGTGTTGACCGAAGCAATGAATATTTTGGGTTTGTTACCTATGTGCCTGGTTCACCAAGAATACTGGGATTAAAAATTAAATGGAATTTTTAATCCTTTACCAGACTGACAACAAGCTCTATCCAATCCGGATGATTGTTAAGGCTTTCAACCAACTGAATTTTTTCTCCCCCATGTTTTTCGAAAAGCTCCTGGTATTCAACCCCAATCTCATGAATGGTCTCAAGGCAATCGGTTACGAATGCCGGAGCTGCCACCAGAATTCTTTTGGCACCTTGCTTTGCCTTTTCAATTATGGTCTCGTCGGAGAATGGCTCCAACCAATTGTTGTCAAGTCGTGACTGGAATGATGTAGTATACCGGTGTGGTTCCAGATTGAGCGCTGTGGCAAGTTTTCTTGTTGTTTCGTAGCAGGTAGCCTTATAACAGAACCTGCCGTGATCGGGGAGCGACTCTGCACAATTGCATTGCTTTGCGTCGATTCCCGGATGGGTCTTGTTTACCTGGCTATTTGGCAGGCCATGATAGGAGAATATGATGTGGTCGAAGGTGCTTAAATCGTATTTGACAATTCTTTCCCTGAATAGTTCGATAAACCTGGGATCATCATAAAACTGCCCGACAAACCTGACTTCGGGCATGACATACCATTTTTTTACAATATCCATCACCCGTTGGTAAACAGTTCCGGTTGTGGAAGAGGCATAATGCGGGAAAAGCGGGAAGACGACAAGTTTACGGTAACCTTTTTTTTCAATGATCCCCAATATGTCTTTCAGGTTGGGATTGGCATATCGCATGGCCAGAAAAACCTCGTATTCGTGACCGAGGTTGATTTGTAATTTGCTTTTCAGTGCCTCGCTCAGGATGATCAGTGGTGATCCTTCAGGTGTCCAAAGTTCACTGTATAGTTTGGCAGATTTGGGGGCACGGAATGGAACGATAATTCCGTTGACCAGAAGTTTCTGTGGAATTAATGGGAGGTCAATTACTCTTCTGTCATTCAGGAACTGGAACAAATAGCTACGGACATGACTCACTGACGGGGAATCAGGGGTTCCTACATTTACCAGTAAAACTGCGGTCTTTTCTGCATTCATCATGATCTGGGGCGATTTGTTTTTTTCATTAAGAGAAACTTACTCGAAATTATCTTTCGGCAAATTGTTCGGCAATTGTCCTTCCTTGTTTAATCCGGTCGGCCATACCAATGCCATCCCTGATATTGCCTGCCAGTATCAACCCGGGATATGCCGTTTCGATTTTACGGATGGCTTCCAGCCGTGCACTTGATTCTGGACCGTATTGGGGAATGGCATACTCATACCGATGAATTTTCAATAGGTCAGGATTAAACTCTTTCAACTGCATCATGGATTTGATTTCTCTCTCGATGATCGAAACAATTTGTCCATCCGAAAGTTCAGCAATTTCGGGTCGCCTCATACCTCCCATAAATACTGCCATAAGCGCTCCACCCTCAGGTGCCCGCCCTTTCAGGAATGAAGAGATAAAGAGCGCCCCCAGGATATCGCGTTTTTCGACAAAGGGTACCAGTCCTCCAAATGCCTTTAACGATTGGCCTTTCCATTCACTGAACCCAAGCGATACCTGGGCAACCCTGGCGTATTTCAGTTGTGCGATCCGCTTCAAGTCATCAGGGTCGGCAAATTGAATTACCGAAGCAAGTGCGTGCGCTCCTATGGTAGAGATCACATGGGTGAAATGAGGGTAGGATTCTTTCCCGGTTGAAACTGAATACTGGTTGTTCTCAACAGGCATGACACTAAGCTGATCGCAGTTCAGGATGATATTTTCAACATCAATCTTATTGACCAGGGCATCAATGAGGTTATGAAGGCCATTTTTTACCGAGAATATTTCTTTGGTTGCCTTTTTGTCTCTGTCGGACTTTGGTTCTCTTGCTTTCTTAAACGAACCTTTTATAAAACTGCCGTAATCCTGTTCGAGATTGTAAAGTTTTGGGAGGGCATACTTTGGCACCAGGTGGGCCGGATCACCGGCATAGATGCCGAGAATAAAAGGATCAATGGCATAATGAAGAAAACTTGTTCCCATGCGCCGCATAACAAGTTGGGCGAGGGTTTCTTCTGGGTTGTCACCCTTCGGTTTGAACGGTTCGGCCAGAATCCTGAGTTTATCGGAAATCGTGAAAAGTGGGGTCGAAACTGCTGAAAACAACCCCGATGGAAGAGGTTCCCAGCGATTCCCTTTCCAGATCCAGCGGGCTTTTGCTGCCTGGTCGGCTACTTCAAGTTCACAAAGGGGGGTCAATTCCTCCAAAAGTTCGACAGCTTCGGGGTTTCCCAAAACGCCGGTATTTGGTCCGGATTCGTAGAGGAACCCATTTTCGTTGTGTGTCTGAATGACACCGCCAGGCCGGCTTCCTTTTTCGAATACAGTAACACTATGTCCTTGCTTTTTAAGGTAATAGGCTGTAGTCAGACCTGTAAGCCCGGCTCCAATAACGGCGATTTTGGGTTTTATCGGCATGGTTATAAAGCTTTTGAAAAAGTCTTGCCTGCCTGTCCTAATGCTGGATCAAAAGAGGCTGCAATATTCCTAACGAAGAATCTGCCCAGTTCAGTAACATTTATTCCTTCGATTGACGATGTCAATAATCCATCCTCCTGGAAGGCAGAAAGTTGTTCTTCATCATAACGGATCAATTTGAAAACATCACCAGCCTGAAGATTAAACTTTGAGGCAGTATCTTTCCATGAAATGAAATAATTGCACATGATCTCATTGATGACATGTCGGATTAATTTCTGGTGTGAAGTTAGTAAATAACCTTTCTCCGTTGTAAACCTGCCTTCCGAAATGGCCTTGATATAGCTGTTGACCGTCTTGGCATTTTGTGCATAAGCGCTTTCGAGCTGGCTGATGCCGGTTGTGCCAAATGCGTAAACCTGACCTGTGGTTTCCCTTGTGCAATATCCCTGAAAGTTTCGGTGTAATGTTTTGTTATTAAGGGAGATGGCTAATTCGTCATCAGGCTTGGCAAAGTGATCAAGTCCAATGGGGGTATATCCGTTTCTTTTCATCATTTCATAGGTGTTCTCAAACATCCTGAGCTTTTCGGAAGGGCCAACCAGGCCTGCCTTCTCAAGAATTGCCTGTGATTTTTTGATATTTGGAACATGGGCATATGAAAAGGTCACCATGCGGTCGGGTCCGATTGCAAGCGCTTTTTCGATAGTTTGCTCAAAGGAGGCGACAGTCTGGTGAGGCAATCCATATATAAAATCAAGGTTGACTTTTGCTTTGCCTGATCCCTGGACCTGCTTTACAAAATGGTCAATGGGAATGGACGGAATTTCACGGTTTACCGTATTTAACACGTCTTCCGAGAAATCCTGGACACCAAGGCTGATGCGGTTGAATCCCAAATCAATCAGGCTGTCGACATATGCATGGTCGAGATGGGCAGGATTACATTCAATGGCAATTTCGGGTGTATCAATGAAGGTGAAATTTTCTCGAAGCAACTCCATGATTCCGGTAATCTGCGGAATATCCAGGCTGTTGGGAGTACCTCCCCCCCAGTGGACCTGGCTGACCTTGCGGGATGGATCAAGCAGCGGCCTGACCATTTTAATCTCCTGCTTAAGAGCTTCCAGATAGTTGCTCTTCATTGTCTCATTCCGAGTTATGTGCGTGTTGCACCCACAGTAATAGCATAACTGGGGACAAAATGGGATATGAATATAAATGGAAATATTTTGCGGATCATCTTCATTTGACCTGATGACCGATTCCCTGAACTCTTTCTCCGTGAACTCCTTCCCGAAAAAATTAGCGGGAGGATAGCTGGTATATCTTGGAACCGGGACGTTGTATTTATCGACAAGGTATTCTGGAATATTAATCACGTTCATAGAATTTTTCACGGTATAACGAATATAAAAGTATGATGATGACTACGCCAAGAACCATCTCGCCAAAAAATAGTCCACGGTAGGTAAATGTATCAGCAATTTTGCCGCTTGACACGGATATGATGAGGCTGCTCAGGTGGGTCAGAACAATCTGGACAGTAAAGTCGGTTCCTTCCTTCCCTTTACGCACAATACCCATGGATAAGGTGTAAATGAATACCGACGACATGGCATAAGCGGCCCATAGAAAAATGATGCCAATATAAACCAGGTAAGGGGGATGTGACGTGAATGTAAGCCAGGTAAAGTAGGCTGCCACCAAAAAGTTGATGACAGGCAGTATCAGCAGGGTTTTTTTGAGTCCCTTCTTTTTGATAAACATTCCTGCAGGAATGGTCATCAGGGCACCGGTTCCTGTACCAACAATTCCAACGATAAACCCGATTTTTTTGACAGAATACCCCAGGTCAACCAAATAGGGCTTGAGCATGGTGAGTATTCCAATGATCCCGGCATAGAATAACATCAGCAATAAAATGTGCCTCCAAATTCCCTTTTGGTTAAAAAAATGTGCAAAATCGAGCCAGGAGACTTTTTTCTTTGATTCATGATGGATTCTTTGTGCAGAGGCTTTGTAAAAGGTAACAGGAATCAGTGCAACCAACACAAGACCGGCCAACCCAAAAAGAAGGTTAGACCAACCGTAATAATGGTAAATAACCAGCAAGACACCGCTCCCAACCATAGTACCCAGGAAATTCCCGGCCGATTGCATACTGTTTCCCAGGCTTCGCTCTTCCTTTTTGAGCGACAGTATGGCAAAAGCATCGGTTGCAATATCCTGCGTGGCAGATGCCGTAAAGGCAATAACCATCAAAACCACGATGGTCATGAAATCTGTCTGGAGGTCCAGGAATGCTATGGCAACAATCACGATGGCGTAGAAGATCTCAGATCCCAGTATCCATTTTCGGTAATCACGCAGGTTTTGGCTGGTATGATCAATAAAGGGTGCCCAGAAAAACTTGATAATCCAGGGGAGTTTGATCAACTGAAGGTACCCAATTGACTCGAGAGAATAATTTTCCATACGCATGATGACAGGCACCACCGTGGAAAAGAAGCTCATCGGGATCGACTGAGCCAAATAAAGGTTGAGCAGTGTAAAATACTTGCTGAATTCTTTTTTAAACATGATTCCTTTTTAGAACATAAATTTGAGGCTGATCCCCATCGATGACGGTTTGCCAACTTGGACATATGCATTGTTCAAAGCTGTGAAATAGAACGAATTATATGTCTCATTTAGCATGTTTTTTCCCCAAAAAGCCAGTTCCGCATTTTTGTGCGTCAATGTAATGCGACTGTTCAAGAGACCATATTGTTCCTGCCATGCAGAGTTATCCTCATGCCAGTAGTGTTTTCCAAAAAGCTGGTATACCGAATACAGACGAATATTTTCGAGGAATTTCCGGTTGACATTGATGGTATAATTTCCTCCGAGGCTGGCAGTCCTTTCTGGTACATATGGCAAGTAGTTTCCACTGTAATCGAGCGTCTGGCTGCGGACATACTCTACAAATTTCGCTTTGTTATACCCGGCGGTAGCCCAAATCTCAAGGTTGGTTACCGGTACAGCCTTAATTTCCAGTTCAACACCGTTGCTTTCAGACTTGCCTGCATTTTTCAGCATGGACCCTTGTCCTGATGGCACTGGCTGGTAAATTTGCTGGTTTTCCCAATCAATCATAAACACGGCCAGGTTAGTAAAGAGTTTGTTGTTGAGAAAACGAGCTTTCAGTCCGGCTTCGTAGTTCCAACTGCTTTCCGCTTTAAAAGAACGATCTTCTTCCCGTTCAAATGTACTGTTGAATCCTCCTGCATTATAGCCTTTTGCAACAGTGACATAGGGTGTGAAGCTATTGGAAAGATTGTATTGTAAAGCCAGTTTGGGCAATACCTCAAACGATTCGGTGGTGCTCTGCACATCTTCAACCTGGGTTGAAGCTCCAAGGAGTTTTCTGTAATGCTGGTAATCGAGTGTCGCTTTTTCAAAATCGACCCGGATTCCACCGGTAATAGAAAGAGCCCCAAATTTCAGGATTGATTGGTGGAAAATTGCAATTCCGGAATTTCCGTTATTATAATCCTTACTAACAACTAATTCACCCGGTAATTTTTGTGCTGCCTGCAAGACTTTTCCATAGGTAACGTCAACAGTTTTGTCAAGCGATTGGTGAAATCCAAACACGCCGAAGAGCCATTCATATCTTTCATTTTCGTAAGACTGTATTGAAACTTCCTGTGCGACCATGTTTTGTTTCTGCCATTGCATCACATAATACATGTCGCGCTCGGTAAAATCCTGGTCAATGTCCTGTTCGTCATCCATGTACTGGTAGCTGGTTACTGCCCTGAGCCGAAAGGCAGGAGCGCTGTATTCAATGTTCAATCCATTGGATACCAAAGTTCTCTCATATCCACTTACATGGTCGTAATTGATTTCTTTGGCCTTTTGCTCTGTTTTGTCATATATGGCATAGGGATATCCACCCTGGTCATTGTTTTCGAACTGGAAGTTGTACTGCATTCTCAGTCTATCGGTAGGGGTATATAGCAATTTGATCCGGCCCGAGTAGCTATTGAGTTTATCCACAGCTTCACCGTTATGTACATTGGTATAAAAACCTCCGTTATGAAGCTGGTTGAAGTTGAGCATCAGTGCTAGGTCTTTTGACAGTGGCTGGTTGTGCAAGAGACTGGTATTAACCTGGTTGTAGTTTCCATACGAAAACTTGACTGCAGTATTACGGTCGTCTGAAGGTTCAGCCGTAAATATATTCACCAATCCACCCATTGTATTTCTCCCATATAAGGTTCCTTGGGGACCTCTAAGAACTTCAATACGTTCGAGATCAAAGTAGTCAAAATTAAATGCCGACTTTTCAAAGTAGGGAATATTGTCGACATACAGACCAACAGAGGGTGTATTGATGCGTGTCCCAATTCCACGAATATATACCGGAGAAGTGAGCTTGGAGCCATAATCGGGCATAAAGAAATTGGGTATCAAGCCACTGATATCCGGGAGTGAGCCGATCTGGTAATTTTCCAGAATACGGGCAGGCATCATCGTCGCAGCTGCCGGAATCTGGAAAATATTGCTGTTGTATTTTGGAGACCGGATGGTAATTTCATCAATATTCAGATTCCTGATTTTGGCAGTATCCGCTTCAGGTTCGAAAATATCCTGGGAATACCCCATGGAGTATATGAGTAAGGTAATGGTAAGAATATACAGGGATTTCATACAAGATCTTTTTAACGTTATTTCATGTGATTAAATTGGCCTTTCCCATACGAAATAATGGGTGATGTGTGATTTTTGTGAGTTTCGGATTTGTCATGGATTCTGGTGATTAATCCAGTTTTATCAACTGAATTTCTTCCTCAATTATTCAATCCTAAGCCTGCCATTGTGATCAACTGGTTTCCGACATCCGTAACTATATTTGCCGGATATTCGGGTCAGATTACATGATTGATTGAATTGGCCGGATATACGCCTGAAACTCTTCACCCTCTATGAAACAGGTGTTTTAAGCAGAAAGGCCTGCCAGGTCATGAATGCAGATGTGGGGGAGGACGATTAAAAAGATGGTATGAAAATTCCGTTACAATGCCCGGTGGATCAGGTGGTAAACAGATCAGATTTGTTACATGATTGACAATAACCGAAATCTTGGCTGACTCCAGGGCAACCCAATAATCAACCGATTCAGAAATTATGAGGCCGTAGCCGGCATCATAATCCTGCACCCATTCATAATTTCCGGTATCAATAGGTTTGGGAATGTCATTTATATTGCCTGATGACGGGGCAGTAAAAAGAAAATAAACGGCATAGAAAAAAACCATTATAACATAAGGCATATGTGTTGTAAATATTCCGAATGTAAACATGATTAATCCGTTTGAGATATTCCTTTTTAATTATTTGGTGCCAAAACTAAAGAAAAATTCAATAAGTCAGATATCTACATGTTTTAAAGCATTTATAATTCATTAGGTACCGATTGCATAATGAGCTGCTATTTAAGCTTCTTGCTAATGATTCGTTGAGTTTTTTATGGTTCTGGAATTGTATTAAAGTCAGTAATTTATAGTAATTCTAAGATAACCATCGTGGTATTTGATATACATTTACACCTGAACAATACCTGACTGGCTTACGAAAGAGCAGAGGATCAAATTCTGGAAGATATACTCGGCTTATAGTATTGGTGAATGTAAATCACTACGAGGGATTTGAATTAATTTTTTTATTACAAAATAGAATATTTTCCTGTTATGAAAAACAAAACTCGACCTGCCGGTAATCTTGGAGTGTGGATAGCACTTATAATATATGCCTTGTGGCTTGGGCACCTTGTGTTTACCCTTGCATTTGTGACAGTTGAATGGAGCTCCTTTTTGTTTTGGGCCCACATTCTTTTACAGGGATATTTGTTTACAGGTTTGTTTATTACCGGTCATGATGCCATGCACGGGACTGTTTCCAGGAACCGCAGGCTGAATGACATCATTGGTTGGGTGTCCACGCTTTCTTTTGCCTTTTTATCCTATGATCGATTGAGGAAAAATCATTATTTGCACCATCAATTTCCTGCCTCGGCGAAGGATCCGGATTTTCACCCGACAAGCAACAATGTGCTTTTATGGTGGGTAAGGTTTATGATTCATTATACGACTTGGTGGCAACTTGTCCTAATGGCTGTAACATTCAATGTTTTGCTGATTTGGTTTTCTGTAGCACAACTGCTGATGTTTTGGGTGGTTCCGGCATTTCTGGGCACTTTTCAGCTGTTTGTTTTCGGGACCTTTATCCCACATCGAAGGCCACATACAGAGCTGATGGGGATTCACAGGGCACGAACCCTAACCAGGAACCATTGGATTGCAATGCTGACCTGCTATTTTTTCGGCTATCACCGGGAACACCATATCCGTCCAACAGTTCCATGGTGGAAGTTGTATTCAGTGAAAGATCCGGAATTTCCTGTCGTGTGACTAACTTTTTGAAATCATGTAAGAATCTGGTCAACCTTTCATCTTATGCTTAAGAAAGGGCTATTCGCATTTGCCTAATAGATTTTTTCAAGCCTAACCCCCACAAAATAGTGCTTAAGAATCTGATCATAGGAAAAACCTTTATCACCCATCACTGCAGCGCCAATCTGGCATAAGCCCGCCCCATGACCCCAGCCAGCCCCGCGAATAATGAACTTGCCTGGTATCCCATTTTCGATTTGGTCGTAATCAATCACGAATGCTGAACTGTAAAGATGTGTTGCGGATAACCATTTTCTTATTTCCAGCTCTTTACCGATAATGAGTGTTTTTTTCGTTCCGATAATCCTGAGACGGAGAATCCGGCCTGATTGGCCTCTTTCCAGTGGTTCCAGCCTTAGGATGTCACCAAAGTCTATCCCGGATTTTTTTGTCAGTAACGCCTTTATTTCCTGTTGGGTATATTGGACTGTCCACCTGAAAAAATCAGATGTTTTTTGGTCAAAGGATGGTAACACCTGGTTAAGAATTTTGATATCTGAGGTATTACAGAAGGCCTTTGGCGATGAAAGGATCCATTCCCTCGCAATTTCTTCTTTTGTAAGTTGTTGTTTGGGAGACGACCCAAGGGGTTCTTTGTCGGCGACTGCCACTAAATAGGGCTTATGAAGAGGTTCCCAATTGTTTTCAAAACTCTCGGTTACACCTCCGCAGCATTTCGAGAACCGGGCATCGCATATCTCATCGTTATGCTTTAAAATCTCACCCATGGTGTCATCTATCGCGTTTGTTGCGGTTGATGTTATAATCTTTG
The DNA here is from genome assembly GCA_023428545.1 of Bacteroidota bacterium. Next base: position 107,948 of record JAEYXH010000016.1, read on the forward strand.
TGATGCCATGGTATCGTTGACAATGATCATCGGCACAAACATCAAATGTATGATGGTCTTCCCTGTCGTACCACTTTGTGTGCTCTGTTTCTGTTTCGGTTAATGATTCAAATACTGATGTATTGTTGGCAATTTTCTTTTTCTTGTTGATCTGTGCGATTAACCAACTACGGGAGATAACCGCATGGGCTTTTAGTAACTCGACTGAACTGTTTGCGCTCATCTCTGAGGAAATGACGCTTTTCAGGTAATCTTCGAGGTGGATTGTATTGATCACCTGAATGGCATCCTGTTCGATCAGGAATCGAATTCCACCTGTGAAGCGCTGATCTTCTTTTTGCTCCCAATGAAAGTCAATGCCAATAGTCACCTCTTTTAATACAAAGGAGTTAGTCCTGAAAACAGGCAAAAGGATGATTTCTTCTTCTGAAATGGTCAGAAAGCTCTGACCTTGAAGTATCATTTTCCCTTTTCGTAATTCGATAGTGTAAGTTCCTTGTGGAATGATGTTGGTACCAACCCGGTAGCCTGTTTCAAGAATGAATTCTATGTGGGTTGCTTTCATGATGCCCACATTGAGTATTGGTTGTTTGTTCATGTCAGGGATTTAATTTGTTCTGTCATGGTGTTGAATTCATCTTTTCCGATTGAAACCTGATGGTAGATGCTTTTTATATTCTCTTTGTTGATTTTGAAAAAGTCTTCTTCCCTGGGAAGTATTAACAGGCCTGCCATTTCCACGGTAGCCGGGCTGACAAGAATCTTGTCGAAGTCATCGGCAAAATATTCAGAAGGCCGTCCAGTGCTTCTGGGGAATAATGTTATGTGCCAGATTCCTGTCTTGTAATATCCCAGAAGGTTAAGCATGGGTTCATGTCCTGGGTGGGATGGTTTGATTAAGCTGATTATATTTTTTAAGGTCTTTGCGAGAATCATTTCCTGGGTGGATTTGATTATCAAAAAATTTCTCAGATAGTCGTGGATTGCATATACCTCCAATTCAGGTCGGAAAAGAATGCGCTCTGATTTTTCCACGATAAGTGAGTGCAACTCATCTTCGATGGGCAAAAAATCCCTGATGCCTGCCTGAAAATGAAAATGATCAGGAGCCGATGCGCCACAGTCGGGCCCATTATAAAAAACCGTGAAATCCTGAAGATCCCTTACTAGATGAAGAAAATCCTCAATATGATCTTCAATTAGCTGGGGAATATGTTTCAGCGTCGGTATGGTCAGGTGATATGGAAAAATCGGATATGGATTACATAGAATGGTAAAATCATCGCCATAGGGAATCCCAGCCTGCTCTGCGGGGCGGTTTTCATCACACAGAAAACAGGGGCGTGATTGAATAGACTGAATTCCTGTATCTGCAGCGGAAGATCTGATTCTTTCAGGATTGAATTGACAATCTATCCTGAAATGGTCAAATTCGAAGCTGGTTTTTCTAACCTGTTTCAGGGATCGGTAATTGTTGGCAGCCAGTTCCCAGTTGGCTTTCTGGTGATTTACCAGTGCTATGGATAAGACGGAAAGATTATAGGTTTTGCCGTATTTCTTCAGATCGCTGTGGGATAGGTTTGTCATGTAAGGCAGTTTTGAAAATTGAAACGACTTACCCTCTTAAAAGATAGTAGGGTTATAATCTAAAGTTTAATAATGATTGGTTCTGTATGTGAGCTTTCGTTATTCACCCTGTCAAGCGCAGAGATGCGTACTTCATATTCTTTCTTTTTGCCACTTTTTCGGTTAAACTGAACAGCTTTTAGGTGGGTATATTGTACGATGAATGCTGGATTCAGGGGATCAAAGGGCTGGCCTGCTTCGTTCAGATAGATTAAATATCTTTCCCTGTCATTAACAGAGGGAGCTGCATTGCCGGACTGCCAATGAACCTTTCTGCCCGACACTTTTACCTTTATGGGAGCGGGAGGTGGATTTACAGGGAGCCATGGCATGGGTGGTATCAAAGCAGGTGAACGGTAAATTCTGTTTTTAAGGCTATCCTGAAATCCCAAAAGGTCTCTCTTGAAATGAATGCTGCTGAAATAGGCACTCCCATTCACCTTGTCGAATTTCCGGAGCAGATCAATTTGTCCGGGTAATTGTCTAGGCTGATTCCAGGCTGCGACTGTTGTGCCACCTCCAACCTTGTAGGGAGCCTGTCCGATAAATAAACCTTTACCGAAAACATTTCTGTTCCACCATCGAACAAGTGTTTCGAAATCGGCTGCAGTGTGCCCCATTTCCCAATATATCTGTGGTATGACATAGTCTATCCAGCCTTCCCTGAGCCATTTTCGGATATCAGCGTATAAATCGTCATAATTGGTCACTCCAGCCCTGGTGTCTGACCCCTCGGGGTCGGATGCCCGATTCCTCCATACACCGAATGGGCTGATGCCAAATTTTACCCAGGGTTTGATGGCTTTGATGGTATCGCTGAGGGTTTTAATCATGATGTCCACATTCTCCCTGCGCCAGTGATCCTTAAGCTCAGGGCTAAACGCCCTGTTGAAGCGTGAGAAGGAGTGGTGGTCAGGGAAAGGCTCCCGGGTGGGGTATGGATAGAAGTAATCATCAAAATGAATGGCATCGATATCGTACCGTTTGACAACATCGGTCACAACCTTTACGAAATGCTCCCGTGCGGCTGGAATACCAGGATCAAAAAAAAGTTTATTGTCGTATTTGATTACCCAGTCGGGGTTCCTGAAAGCGATGTGATTGCCGGCAAGTGGTTGTGATGCATTGAGTGCGAGGCGGAACGGGTTCATCCAGGCGTGAAGTTCCATGCCGCGTTTATGCGATTCCTGAATCCAGAATTGAAGAGGGTCGAAGGATGAGTCAGGGGCTTTCCCTGGAATTCCTGTCAGATAGCGTGACCAGGGTTCCAATTCAGAATTGTAGAAGGCATCAGCGCTGGGTCGGACCTGAAAAATGATTGCATTCATGCCCTGCCCCATGTGCATATCTAAAATTTGAATTGCCTCTGCCTTCATCGTTTCCACCGGCAAACCGGGTTTTGATGGCCAATCGATATTGTTGACAGTGGCAACCCAAACCCCCCGGAACTCATATTTTGGGGACAAGACCTGAGCATGGATCTGTATGAAGGCGAACAGTGCAAAAATGACAATAATAAAAGGTCTGAATTTAACGGAAATACACATTGGCTATACAATTATATTTTCGGAGTAAAAATAGCATAAAAGCAGTCAGGAGGAAAATGCCTGCCTTTTTTTGCCATATTGGTTTTAACAATTGGACGCTTTAACTTTTTGGCCAGTCAGATCATCCTGGTATAATGTTATTTTTAGTAATTCCTGATGATTTTGCACATACTTTATTTACTTTGTTCACAAATAATCCAGACTTTTTACCACAGATTTCCTTGTTCCCGGGTTTAAAGAATTGTAAAGCTCTTTATGAAAACCATTTTTTGATGAAAAATTTTAATCCAGACCGTATTCGGGTGGTTGGGTTCGATGCAGATGATACCTTATGGGTAAATGAACCTTATTACAGAGAGACAGAAGAAAAATTCTGCGGATTAATGAAGCAGTTTGGCGGTCCAGACGAAATCCAAAGATTGCTTTTTGAGGTCGAAATGAATAACATGGAATTATATGGGTATGGCACCAAAGCATTTATGCTATCATTGATAGAAACCGCAGTAAAGGTTTCTGATGGCAAAGTATGTGTAACAGATATCCAAAGGATTATTGACATGGGAAAGGAGCAGATTGCGATGAAGAATGCTTTATTACCCAATGTAAGAGATGTATTGGAAGCCTTGTCAGGTCACTATCGCCTGATTGTCGCAACGAAAGGAGACTTGCTTGACCAGGAAAGGAAATTAAAAAACTCTGGGATTGCGGGATATTTTCACCACATCGAGATTATGACAGACAAAACCGAGGATCACTACAGGAATTTGCTCAACCATTTAGATATTCCGGCTGAAGAGTTTTTGATGGTTGGCAACTCGCTGAAGTCCGATGTCCTGCCGGTAATTTGTTTGGGGGGGCATGCGATCCATGTACCTTTTCATGTGACATGGAAGCATGAATTATTGCAAGACCATGAATTATCAGGATATCATTATTATTCCGTCAAAACCATTAAGGATTTGATGCCGCTTTTGGGGTTATGATTACAGTATTCATCAATAAAACCGAAAGAAATGTTTACAAAGAAAAACCAAAGAGAATATAAACCACTGATCGAGGGGGTAAGGATGAGGCCTTTATGTTTTGAACAAAAAACACTTATGTGTGAATTCATACTCGAAAAGGGGGCAAAATTACCACTACATCAACATCCGTATGAGCAGACCGGGTATCTTCTTTCCGGCATGTTACGCTTCAATATAGGTGGTGAATGGCATGACACCAATCCGGGTGATAGCTGGTGTATTCCCGAGAACGTATTTCATCAGGTGGAGGTATTGGAAGAAGCCCGCCTGATAGAGATCTTTTCTCCGATAAGGCCTGATTATCTACCTACGGATCCGGTAAATCCGCATTAAATATTACTTTTGATTATTAAAATACCTACAGGCGGATGCAAAAATTTGAATACGACTTTGTTGTTGTAGGCAGCGGTTTGGCCGGGCTTACCGCAGCTTTTTATGCATCGCGGTTCGGCTCAGTGGCTATCGTAACAAAATCAGAATTGGATACCAGTAATTCCTGGTTTGCACAAGGTGGGATAGCAGCCGTTACCGGAGAAGATGACGATCCGGAACTTCATATCAATGATACCCTGGTGGCAGGAAGGGGACTTTGCGATTATGATGCGGTGGAAGTTTTGGTAAAGGAAGGAAGCGACAGGGTCAGGGAGCTGATTGAGATGGGAATGCCTTTTGACAGGGAAGGCGGGAAAATTGTTCTCGGCCTCGAAGGTGGCCATAGCCGCAGACGGATCTTACATGCCGGAGGGGATGCCACAGGAAAAGAGTTGACTCGTTTTATGCTTCGAAAAGTCCAGGATACAAAAAACATTACTTCTTTCGAATATACTACAGTTGTGAATTTATTTAGCCACGGCAATTGTTTTGCCGGGTTACAGGCGATTGATTTTCGCAAGAACGAGAATATTTTCTTCAAATCAAAGGCTGTCATCATGGCAACAGGTGGACTTTCGAGGCTGTATAGCCGTTCCACGAATCCACATACTGCAACCGGTGATGGAATCGCCTTGGCCTATGATTGTGGAGCAGAATTGTCGGATATTGAATTTATACAGTTTCACCCATCGGCCTTATCGGCCCCCGGCAGGGATGCCTTTTTGATAAGTGAAGCTGTAAGGGGCGAAGGTGCCTGGCTGCTAAACAAAATTGGAGAACGTTTCATGACGGGGATCCATCCTTTGGCAGAGTTGGCTCCGAGAGATGTTGTTGCCCACGCCATTTACAACGAAATGATGAAGAGCGGTTCTGACTCTGTTTATCTTTCGCTTAAACACCTGGACCCTGAGTATATTGCGCACCGATTCCTTACCATAAACCAGACCCTGTTGGATTATGGTTATGATATGACCAAGGATCTTTTACCTGTTGCGCCTGCAGCTCATTATATGGTTGGAGGCATACGCTCAGGATTGTATGGCGAGACCAATGTCCACGGGTTGTTTGTTTGTGGAGAGGCCGCTTCAACTGGTGTCATGGGGGCTAACCGTCTTGCTTCCAACTCGCTTCTTGAATGCCTTGTCTTTGGCAAAAGGGCCAGTGAACGAGCTGCTGAGATGCCTGAGAGCCACTGTGTAATGCCTGATCCCGAGCCTATTCGTCTGAATCCAGACACTGACCAGATTTATCTGGATTTCCGAAATGAAATGGCAACTTCAATGATGATCAATATGGGAATCATTCGTGCCAAAACGAGGATGGAATCGGCAGTTTGCAGATTCGAGGAAATCCTTTATTCGTTTAAGGATCATCAGCAGGATTACAATAGGTTAAAAATTAGGAATATGGCAACTCTATGCTACTTGATATGCAAAGCTGCCCTTGTGAGAACGGAAAGTCGTGGTGGACATATCCGGGAAGATTATCCGGAAGAGAATCCTTCACTTAGGGTACATATTATCCAGCAGAAAGAGAAAATGCCAAGTTTTGTTCCTGTAATTGATAAATAATAGGGTAAGATATGAATCTCGATCTGAATGAAAAGAAAGCTGCAGCATTGCTTATTGAAATGGCTCTTGCCGAAGATGTGGGTGGTGGGGACGTAACCTCCGACAATTTGATACCACCACATGACAAGCGAACTGCCTATATGATTACCAAGTCAGAGGGGGTGGTTGCAGGACTGGAAGTTGCCCAAATGGTCTTTGCCAAACTTGATAGTGATCTGAAATGGATACCACAGGTAAACGATGGTGACAATGTTCCGAAAGGTACCGTGATTGTAAGGTTTTCGGCTACCTACAGAGCTATTCTTACCGGAGAGCGGACAGCTTTGAATTTTCTGCAACGAATGTCCGGAATAGCAACCGAATCCCATCGGTATGCAGAGGCAGTTGCAGGTTTTAAAACCAAAATCCTTGATACCCGCAAAACCCTTCCCGGATTTCGATTACTTGATAAATATGCAGTCAGGGCCGGTGGTGCTTCCAATCACCGAATCGGACTTTATGATATGGTCATGATCAAGGATAACCATATTGCAATAGCAGGAGGCATTGGCCCTGCTGTAAAAACTGTTCGTGACGCAATTGGCCATTCCCTGAAGGTGGAGGTCGAAACCACAAACCTGGATGAGGTTGCAGAAGCCCTGGAGGCGGGTGCACATATCATTATGCTCGACAACATGGATACAGTTACAATGGCAAAGGCTGTTGTACTGATAGGAGGTAAGGCTGAAACCGAAGCATCGGGAAACATGAATTTATCTCGCCTGAAAGAAGTGGCAGCCACGGGTGTTGATTATATTTCTGTTGGAGCACTGACCCATTCCGTCCAGGCCCTCGATATAAGTCAGCGCATTGAAGAATCAATATGAATCTGATTATTGACATCGGAAACAGCCTGACCAAAGTTTATCTTTTCGATTCTGGAAAGGCTGTTGAAATGTTTGTCATCGACAAAACTATTATTCCACAGATTCATGAACTCTTAAGTAATTTTAATTCAATCAGAAGTGCGATCATTTCGTCAACCCGTGATTACGAACCTGAGCTTTCAATGCTACTCAATCATTTACCGGATGGTTGGTTTGAACTAACATCAAAAACAGAATTGCCGATAGTAAATAAATACCGGACCCCGGAGACATTGGGTAAAGACCGGTTGGCCGCCGTGGTTGGCGCCCAGTCATTGTTCCCGGGTAGAAATGTTTTGGTTATTGATGCCGGCACCGCAATCACTTATGATATTGTAAACGAACAGGATGAGTATCATGGAGGTAGTATATCTCCCGGACTGATGATGCGATTTCGTGCATTACATCAGTTTACTGGAAGGCTGCCATTACTCAAGCCCAGGGATAAGTATGAATTCCCGGGAAAGAGTACTGAGGAAGCTATTATTTCAGGAGTAGAGCAAGGGATGTTGTTCGAAATTGAAGCCTATATCGCTCATTTTAAGAAAAATTATAAGAATTTGGAAGTCATTTTTACAGGAGGCGACGCCAATTTCTTTGATAGCAACCTAAAAAATTCTTTCTTTGTATGCTCAAATTTAGTTGCTATTGGATTAAACAGGATATTAGATTATAATGCAAAAAAATATTAGTGCGTTTCTTGTGGCCGGTTTGGTATTGTTACCGGCTTTATTGTTTGCACAATTTAATAATAATACGACCTCTCCATTTTCAAGATACGGTCTGGGTGATTTGCACGATCATACACACGGTCGTACGAGTGCTATGGGGGGGGCAACATTAGGAAGTCGTAATTCGCAGCAAATCAATTATTCAAATCCTGCATCATACACTTCAACCGATTCTCTGGCTTTTTTATTTGAGTTTGGATTTAACGGAAGGTTTTCATCTTATAAAAATGATTTAAACGGTTTTACGGCCAATGATGTGAACTTCCGGTATTTTTCTATGAGTTTTCCGATCTCCAACAAGGTTAGTACAGCTTTAGGACTTACTCCTTTTTCTGATATTGGTTATGATCTTCAGGTAAATCAAAATCTTGATTATGCAGGGCAAGTGCAGCATGCATATTTTGGAGAAGGGTCACTGAGCAGGGCATTTTGGGGCCTTGCAGTTGAGCCGGTCAAGAATATATCAGTAGGTGCCAATATATTTTATTTCTTTGGTAACCTTACCCGGAATGCCAGCATTACTTTCCCGGAAAACTCATACATGTATACAATTCAGAAGAACAATTCATTGCGATTGAGAGACTTTGGAATGAATTTCGGTTTACAGGCTACGCTTCCCATGAAAGATGACCAATCGCTGACAGTAGGTGCGACAATTGAAACTGAACAGAAATTTACTGGATTTAATTCTGATATTTCCTACAAGACTTTAGTACTATATGATTCATCGGGAAATCCGATTGGTGACAGCGATACCCTGACTTACCTGGCGGAAGTAAAAGATAATATTATTATGCCGCTGGTTTATGGTGTTGGAATATCCTACGTGAAAAAGGACAAGCTCGAGATCAATGCAGATTACCATTTTCATGCCTGGTCAAAAGCCACTGCATTTGGTGAGCCTTATCAATTTGTTACCGACAGACAGGTTATTGCTGTTGGTGGTGAGTACATACCTGACCGTTATTCCATCCGAAGCTATATGTCCAGAATTGCCTACAGGGCTGGGTTATCTTATGAGAATTCTTATCTCATGGTTAATAGTCAACAAGTTAAGGATTTTGGCATAAGTTTTGGTGTAGGGTTACCAGTATATCGTTCTAACTCGACTGTAAATATTTCTGCAGAGATAGGAAAAAGAGGAAGTATCGAAAAAAACCTGTTACGTGAGAATTATATGAAGCTCAATTTCAGTGTTAATTTGTATGACCTCTGGTTTATAAAAAGAAGATTTGATTAATTTGCAAAAACCAATATTGATATGAAAACATTTATGCATAAAACCATTGTTTTCGCCTTGATTGTAATGGGTATGGTGCTGACTTCCAGTGCCCAGAGAGTGATCAAGGGGATTGTATACCGTGAAGGTAAACCCGCTGCCGGAGTAACCGTTGAAATCCATCGTGGATCTCAGCCTGCATATACCAGTTTTGACGGGGTATATGAAGTTCAGGGAGACGATAAATCCAAATGGATTAAGTTCACCTTTATCGATGAATCTAAAAGGATAGATCTGCCTGTCGATGTTTCCACTTATGATTTCCTGTTCGACGGTGTTGAACCGGAAGGTGGAAGTACAGGGCCCGGAGGTGTAAATCTTAAGTCGGCTCAGGATTTGGTTGCTGCAAATGATCTTGATTTCATGAACAACCTTTCCATGTATAATGAATTTTTTAAACAGAGTGATTACAAATCCACCCTGGGTCCATGGAGAGTCTTGTATGACAAATATCCGAAGTCAACCTTGAATATTTATATCCATGGTATCCAGATGTATGAAGACTTCCTTGAAAAGGCCAAAACCAGACAGGAAAAGGAAGCCGCACTCGATTCGTTGATGAGCATTTACGACCAGAGGATTAAATATTTTAATCAAAAGGGTTATGTTCTCGGCCGCAAAGGAACTGCTTGGCTGAAATATCATCTTCCTCCTGCTGAAGATCTTACGGAAGACCAGCTTATCGATATTTATCGTAAAGGATATGAAATGTTAGATATCTCAATCGAAGAGCAGGCAGTTGAAACTGAGATCCCTGTAATTGTGCTGCTGATGCAGACCTCCCGTTCTCTTTTCAGTATGGGTAAGCTTGCCAAAGAAGATGTCGTTAAAAATTATGAACGAACCACTGATGTCCTGAATAAAAAGGAAGCGAAAAATCCTGAAGAAGCCGGACTTGCCGATGCACGCACAGCCATTGAATCTATCTTTGGAGCTTCCGGTGCTGCCGATTGTGATGCTTTGACCAGCATTTATACAGCACAGTATGATCAGAAGAAAGATGACATCGAATTCCTGAAAACCATGCTCAGGCGACTGGCGCGTGCCGGTTGCGACAACAGTGACCTGTTTTTCAAGGCTTCTGAGCATATGTACCAGCTTGAGCCGTCAGCTGAAGCTGCTTTCAACATGGCACGCATGTTTATGAAAACCGAAGATACCGAAAGGGCCAAGCAATATTACAAACAGGCAATGGAACAGGAAACTGACCAGAGTCTTTTGGAAAATTACTATTATGAGTTCGCATTGTTTACCTATGCAAATGACAATGACCTGGTAGAGGCCCGTAATTACGCAAGAAAAGCGCTGGCAATCAATCCGAATAATTGCAAGGCAAACATGCTTATCGGTGATTTATATGTTGCTGGTAGCAGGAGCTTCAGTGATGATAATTTTGAAAGAAGCACTGTTTTCTGGTTGGCCGTCGATTATTTCAATAAAGCACGATCAGGCGAAGATTGTGTTGCAGAAGCTACCCAGAAAATGAATACTTACAGGGGATATTTCCCGAATAAAGAAACCGCTTTCTTTATGAGTCTTAAAGAAGGTGACAGTTATACGGTTAAAGGTTGGATTAATGAAACCACGAGAGTGCGTTTTTAATATAGTTAAACTTATTTATCGAAAGATTGATATTGCAGCCCTGCTTAGTGGGGCTGCAATCCTTTTTTTTGGATGTGCCAACGATATTGAGAAAATAAAAGCCTTCAGTTCTCCCGAAACTTTGCCAGTCATCTATGCGGAAAATTATGAAACTACATTTACAGACTCAGGTATTGTAAGGTTTTTTCTGAAAACGCCGCTTCTAATGCAATACGATAACGAAGGGAAAAGCTTCCGAGAATTTCCTCAAGGGCTTGAGTTAACCAGGTATGACGAACAAAGGCGGATTGTTTCCCGTATAACTGCCAGGTATGCAAAGCAGTTTGAAAAGGAAAACAAGTGGGAAGCAAAAAATGATGTGGTTGCAATCAATCTTGCAGGCGACACACTGAAGACAGATCATTTGATTTGGGATGAGAAACAGGGGAAGATTTACTCTGATTTATACGTAAAAATCATTCGACCTGACCAGATTATAACCGGTATCGGATTTGAATCTGATCTGACCATGGAGAAATGGAAGATTAAGAATCCCCGGGGTACTATATACGTCGAGATGAATCAGGGGCCGACAGGTGCAGGTGATTCCCTTTCAGTACAACCATCGGGAGAACGCAGGCCGGTGGATATCGGACCCTAATTTTATTCACATGTCATTGATAGCGATATTTCTTACTATTCTTTTTTCTGCCTTCTTTTCAGGTATGGAAATTGCATTTGTCTCGGCCAATAAGCTGAGATTGGAGCTGGATAAGCAGTCATCACCCCTGAACTCGGGTGTCCTTAAGATGGTAACCCATAAATCTGGTCAATTCATTGCAACGATGTTGGTTGGCAACAATATTGCCCTGGTAATTTATGGTATAGCGTTTTCAAAGCTCTTGGAGCCCACTCTATATGGATATTTTCAGACCGATTATGCCGTACTTTTGGTTCAGACCCTGATTTCGACTTTGGTCATTTTGTTACTTGGCGAATTCTTACCAAAGACTTTATTCAGGTTATTCCCAAATGCTTTGTTGAGGGTTTTCAGCCTGCCGCTGGGTTTCTTCTTCATACTCTTTTATCCAATAACACGACTGATTACAATGGTTATTCATTTTCTTCTACGACGATTTCTTAAATCGAATGGAAATGAGGACGCAGAGAATCGGGTTTTCAGCCGTGTCGATCTGGATCATTTCGTGAATGACTCAGAAAATCAGCAAAACAACGATAGCAAGGAAGTCGAAAAGGAGGTTAAGCTTTTCAGGAATGCCCTTGATTTTTCAAAGGTCAAGCTTCGCGAAATCATGGTTCCCCGAAATGAGATAACCATGTTGGATGTGAACATCGATATTGAAACCCTCAGGCAAAAGTTTGTGGACACAGGTTATTCGCGAATCCTTATTTACGAGGATAATATCGATAACATCATTGGTTATGTGCATTCCTCAGCAATTTTTCAAAAAGCCCGAAGCATAAGACCTTTTTTAAAGAATGTTTTAATCGTACCTGAAACCATGGCTGCCAATAAGCTTTTCAGCAGGTTTATCAGGGACCACAGAAGTATTGCATTGGTTGTGGATGAGTTTGGCGGAACTGCCGGACTTGTTACCAGCGAAGACATTCTGGAGGAAATATTTGGTGAAATTGAGGATGAACACGATGTTACAGCCTTTGTTGAAAAGAAAATTAACGACAGGGAGTACGTCTTCTCAGGCCGTTTCGACATCGATCTCATCAATGAGAAGTATATGCTCAACCTGCCAGAATCGGAAGAGTTTGAGACGCTGGCAGGCTTCATCCTGTTCCATCATGAAAGCATACCCAAAGTTAACACGATCATTTCCATAGGGCGTTTCCAATTCAAGATTTTGAAGGCCTCCCATACAAAAATTGAGTTAGTCTATATGACCATCATGGAGGATTGATGTAGTAATAGACTCCCAATTGGCAATATACAGTAAATTTTCGCAATGGACAAGCAGTCAGAAGGGTGTATATTGGGCTCTATCCAAGTCTGATGAAGTCAAAAAAATAGTAATAGGTCAGGTATGAACCTGAAAATTATTATCTTCGTGCCTGAATTTTTGAAACCATATTTGCATATAAAATAATAGTTTATCAATGGCAACTTTACAAAAAATTAGAACCCAGGGAGGGTTGCTTGTGGCCATCGTTATTGGTCTTGCGTTGGTCGCATTCATTTTAGGCGACCTATTTCAATCAGGTTCATCCCTCTTTACCCGCGGAAGGCTTGAGGTGGGATCCATCAAAGGCGAGAGTGTTCAGTATCCTGATTTTATGACCAAAGCAGAACAGCTTGCAGAAATCTACAGATCAAATACAGGTCAAACCCAGCTCAATGATGATGAATGGGTGCAGGTTCGTGAACAAACCTGGGAGAACATGATCCGCGAAAAGGTGATGGGTGATGTCTATGATGAAGTCGGCGTTGCCGTTTCATCAGACGAGATGTTTGATATGGTGCAGGGAAATAATATTCACCCCATCGTTCAGCAGATTTTTACAGATCCCAATACCGGAATCTTTGATCGTGGGATGGTGGTAAATTTCCTGAAGAACCTGGAAATGGGTGTTTCTCCGGAGCAACGGGACTATTGGTTATACCTCGAGGAGCAGATTCTTAACGAGCGTCTCCAGACTAAATATAACAATTTGATCGGTAAGGCTTTGTACGTGACTGGTAATGAAGCCCAGAAAAGCATTGAGCAACGTAGTCGCAACATAAACTTCGAGTATATAGTATTGAATTATTCTTCAATACCTGATAGCACAGTAAGTATCACTGAAAGTGATCTGAAAGCCTATTACGAGGCAAACAAGAATGAGTTTAAGGTTGAGAAAACCAGAGAGATTGAATATATCACATTCCCTGTGGAACCCTCCCCGGCGGATTTTGCAGCAGGTGAGCGTTGGATTACCGAGATTAGCGATGATTTCAGGAATGCCACCGATAACATACAATTTATTAATTCCAATTCGGATGTTAGTTTTATTGACGTTTGGTACAAAAAGGAAAATGTACCGGCTAACCTGTCTGCCTGGATTTTTGACGAAGGTGCTGTGGTTGGGGATATATTCGGTCCTTATTTCGAAAGTGATTCATATAAGTTGGCCAAACTTCATGCTTCCGAAATGATGCCTGACTCAGTTGAGGCTCGTCACATCCTCCTGCGTGCAACCAATGCCCAGGAAGCAGCGGCCGCACAAATGCTTGCTGACAGTATCAAAGGTTTAATCGAACAAGGAAGTGATTTTGCAACACTTGCCCGACAGTATTCAACCGATACCGGTTCTGCTGTCACTGGAGGTGATCTGGGATGGTTTGGACGTGGTATGATGGTCAAGCCTTTCGAAGATGCTGCTTTCAATAATAGCGTTGGAGAAGTGACTATTGTTCCCAGTCAATTTGGTCTTCATATAGTGCAGACTACCAAAAGAGGGGCTTTGATTCCTCAGGTGCAGATTGCAGTTTTAGAAAGAACGGTTACTCCAAGTACCCAAACAAATCAGGCTGTTTATGCTTTAGCCAGCAAGTTTGTAAGTGATAATACCAACCGGGAGAAATTTGATGCTGCAGCAGAAAATCAAAACCTAGAGAAAAAAGTGGCTGTTGTTCGTGAATCTGACCGAATGATTCCCGGCCTCGACTCACCACGTCCCTTGATCAGGGCTGCTTTCGATGCTGATGTGGATAATATTTTGAAGAATACGGATGGTTCGCCTATTTTCGAATTTGGAGAAAACTTTGTTGTCGCAACCCTGACAAAAGAAACGGAAGAAGGAGTTGCTCCTTTTGAGTCAGTGAGAGTTCGTGTTGAGCTGGCTGTTGAAAGAGAAAAGAAGGCTGCTTTGCTGGCCGATAGATTCAGGACTGCTGCTGAAGGCAAATCAGATATGTATGCCATAGCTACTGCCTTGAATTCCAGCGTGAATGTAGCATCAAATATCAACTTTAATTCAGTTACCGTTCCCGGTGTTGGTTCTGAGCCTGCATTAATCGGTACAGTTTCGGCCTTGGAGAGCGGTTCAGTATCAGAACCATTCAAGGGAAATACCGGTGTTTTCCTTGCAAAGGTTAATACTGTAGAGGAAGGTGCTACAGATGATGTTGATTCGGAAAAAACACGCCTTGTCCAATCTTTGGGTTTCAGGGCAACTTATCAGGCATACGAAGCGCATCGTGATGCGGTAAAAATCGAAGACTACCGAAGTAAATTTTTCTAGGATTTATTCTATTACCGATATGAATAGGCTTTCTCAGTTAGGGGAAGCCTATTTTTGTTGTAACTATGCATGTTCAGTTAGAAAGGTTTTTAGAATCTTCTTTTCAAGTTAATAGACTATGCCTGATAATTTTTCACGCAATTGCGCGGACTAATATTTATCAGTTGAATGAAAGATTAATGCCAGATTGTGACTTCAACCTGGCATTAATAATATTACAGTTAATGTAAGGCTTCAAAAATGAAGATACTGCTCGCTTCAATTAAATTTCAAGGGCGACACCGAAACTCTAAATAATAAGTATGAATCAAATTTGATTCAGCAATTCCTTTACCTTATCAGCGATATCCCTTCCATCAGCCTTGCCTGCAAGCAGGCGAGAGGCTTCGCCCATCACCTTCCCCATGTCCTTGACCGATGTTGCACCCACCTTTGCAATAATGTCCCTGACGGCATCAGAGAGCTCCTGGGGGCTGATTGGCTTCGGTAGGTATACTTCAAGTGCGTGTACCTGGGCAATCTCCTGGTCATACAAATCTTCACGATTTTGTTGCCGATAGATTTCTGCTGAATCTTTTCCCTGTTTTACCAATTTCTGGATCAGTTTTAGCGATTCGCCATCTGTCAGTTCGCTTCCAGCCCCTTTCGAAGACCTTTCTTCGAGCATTACTTTTTTAAGGTTTCGGAGTGCCTCAAGACGTTCTTTTTCTCTGGCCTTCATGGCCGATTTTATATCTTCCGTGATTTGATCGAACAGGTTCATATGAAATAGTGTTAATCGATATTCTTATGGAGGTAAGGATTATTTTCCCTGAAAACAATTTTTTTTGAGGGATCTGCTGATACAGTATACTTTGATACTTCAGAAGGTTTCAAGTTGCCTTTCTGATTGGCAGCCATCTGTTTTCTGACGTATGCCGGAATTTTCTCCAGTTTCTCTACGTCGTCCTCACTCATATCAGCATAGTCAATCTGAAGAGTGGGTTTTGCATTTTCGGGTTCACTTTTCTTTGGTTTATCATACAATGCTTCCCATGCTGCATCAGTGGGCTCCTGCTGGTTAACCGGAAATTCATAGGTGCGGGCCTGGGATTCAACCTGCGATCCGGATGCGTTTTTCTGCTGGGTTGTTTTATTGAGTTTGGAATTTGATTCCAATTTCACATCCAGTTCAAACTTTTCCTTTTCCTTTTTCTTTGCACTCAGGATTTCAGGGATGCTGCTTGTGCTGAATCCGGTAGCAATCACGGTGACCGATATTTTATTTTCTAAGGATTCATCAATACCATTACCCCATATTAGGTCGGCTTCGTAACCTGCCATGTTTTGTATAAAATCGGTGATCTTTCCAATTTCGTCCATTGTTACCTCAGTGTTTCCTGAAGTTACATTTAGCAAAATATTTCTGGCTCCCCGGATATTGTTATTATTTAAAAGAGGGGAATTAAGTGCTTGCTCAACAGCATTGATTGCCCTGTTTTCGCCATCCGATAATCCTGTGCCCATGACAGCCACTCCGCTGTTGCGCATAACCGTTTCAACATCGGCGAAGTCAACATTGACATAGCCTGGTACCGTTATAATTTCGGCGATCCCTTTTGCCGCGGTTGCCAAAACATCGTCGGCACGTGCAAAGGCCTCTGAAATGGGAAAATCTCCAAACATTTCCCGAATACGTTCATTGTTGATTACCAACAGTGAATCGACATACTGCTCCATTTCCTGGATGCCATCGATTGCTTGTTTGATCCTGCGTTTACCCTCATTCCTAAAAGGAATTGTGACGATACCAACTGTCAGGTACCCCAGGTCACGGCATACAGATGCGATCACCGGGGCGCCCCCTGTCCCTGTACCGCCACCCATTCCTGCAGTAATAAATACCATTTTGGTGTTTTGCTGCAATACTTTGGTAACATCATCAATATTTTCAGTAGCTGCCTGGCGTCCTATTTCGGGCTTGTTCCCGGCACCTCTTCCTTCAGTAAGGGAGGATCCGAGATGTACCTTTACTGGAATGGGGCTATTGCTAAGTGCCTGAGAGTCGGTATTGCAAATTATAAAGTCTACGTCCCTGATACCTAAATGATACATATGATTAACCGCGTTTCCTCCTCCTCCGCCAACTCCAATTACTTTGATAATGGATCCTGGTTTTTTTTCGAACGTGAAGGGTACCATGTCTTCTGTCATCTTACTAGTATTTTCTGAATTAAAATTTACATATTTTGATCATCGTCATCGAAGAATTTTGAAAATCTTCTGACAAACCAATTGTCGATGTTCCCATCCGAATCTTCTGATGTTTCTTTTGTTTTGGTTGGTTTTTTCTTTCGGGGTTGCGGTTTAGGTTCTTCAGTTTTTCTGGTTTGCTTAATGAAAGACTCCATGGAGGGAGTATCTGCCGTTTCAAGATCAAATTCCAGTACTAATGGTTCTTCATTAATCTGGACTTCGGCTGGTTCAGGTTCTTCCTCTGTTTTTTCGGGTTCATTGTTCAGGGTAAACGCTTCAACTCTTTTTTCTTCACGTTCAATGTATCCAGCTGCATTTTTGAATCCAGTGCATAGAATAGTGACACTAATCTGGTTGCCAATCAATTCGTCGTAACCGTTACCCCAAATTATATCCGCCTCCTGGCCGGCTTCCATCTGCAGGTATTCAATGATTTCTCCTATTTCTCCAATGGTAATTTCTTCAGACCCTGAAATAATGTTCAAAAGGATATTTTTTGTGCCTTTGATTTCCTGGTTATCGAGCAAAGGGGACTGTAAAGCAAGCTTTACTGCATCCATGGCGCGGTTTTCGCCTGATGCAATACCCGTACCCATTATGAAAACCTTGCTGTCGTGCATAACCGTATAAACATCCGCAAAGTCTATGTTGATATTCCCATGCAGGGTAATGATCTCGGCAACTCCCTTCACCGCTGTCATAACTACATTGTCGGCCAGTTTAAATGCCTTTCTTGCGGGTAGTTCACCATATATGCTGTGAAGCCTCTGATTGCTGACGATCAGCATGCTGTCGACGTGTTCGCTGAGTTTTTTAATTCCCTCCAGAGCCTGATTGTGTCGCTTATGACCTTCAGCAGGAGAGGGTATGGTTACCACGGCAATTGTCAGGATATCCAGTTCCCTGGCCAATTTGGCAATGATAGGTGCAGCGCCCGTACCTGTTCCTCCTCCCATACCGGCTGTAATAAACAGCATTTTGGTATTGTCTTCCAATACCCTTTGGATGTCGGTGTAATTCTCAAGGGCAGCTTCTTCTCCCATTTCAGGGCGGTTACCGGCGCCCCTGCCTTCTGTTAGTGTTACCCCAAGCTGAATTTTGGTTGGTACCGGACTGTTTTCGAGCGCTTGTCCGTCGGTATTGCAAACCACATAATCGACATCGGTTATACCCTCTTCGAACATGTGATTTACTGCATTGCAGCCACCTCCACCCACGCCAACTACCTTGATAATGGAAGTGGATGGTTTTGAAAAATTAAACTGAATAAGATCGTCAGCCATGGGATGAATTTTTAAGATTGCATATTACCATCGTCATCATTAAAAATCAGGCTGATCTGTTGAGAGAACTTTTCACTGAAAGAACTCAGGAAGCCTTTATTCCCAGACGGTTCTTTTGTAGGTCTGGTTGTTTTTCTGGCCGGTGAACCGTTTCGCAACGAAAGCTTGATCAGTCCGAGGGCTGTAATATAATCATTTTTATTGAAGCCTGTACTGGCTGTAAGCCTCATTTCGGAGGTTGCAAGCCTGGCATCCAGGCCAGTACGGAATTTTAGGATCTGCAGGATATTTTTTAATTGGGCTGTTCCTCCTGTAAGAATAATCCCCTGGTTGATGTGTTGTGTCAGTCCTGATTTATCGATTTGGAACATGATGCTGTCGATGATTTCCTCGAGTCGGGCCTGAATGATAAATGCCAGATTCTTAAACGAGATTTCTTTAGATTCCCAGCCATTTCCACCTGCAATAGTGACTACTTTGTCTTCATCGGCAAAATCTCCCAATGCCTGTCCGTATTGTATTTTCAGCTGTTCTGCAAATTTTGCAAGTATCCCGCACCCTTCCCGGATATCATTGGTAATTACGTCACCTGCAAAGGGAATTACTGCGGTGTGTGCAAGCTGGTTGTTTATGTATACTGACATCTTGGTTGATCCAGATCCAATATCAACAATGGCGACACCGGCTTCTTTTTCATCTTCATTGGCCACCGCCTCTGCCGTCGCCAATGTTGATATATAGAACCTTCCGATTTCTACTCCAATCTTCGAAAATGCCATATCGACATTGTCCTTGTAGGTTTTGGGTCCGGTAATCAGTTTAAACTGCGAATGAACTTTCCTTCCGGTATGGCCGACAGGGATATTGACGTTGGGTTCGTCGTCGATCGTATATGATTGGGGGATAATGTGGTAAATTCTGTTTCCAGGCTCAACAGGCATATTTTTCGCTTCATTGAATAGATAATCTATATCCTGCTGGGATACAATCCCGGAGCCACTGGTGTACCTGATTCCCTCAAACGTCAATGTTTGGATAGCCTGGCCAGCCAGAGCTACATCCACAATCCTGATTTCAATTCCGGCTTGTTCTTCAAGTTTTTCAATTAGCGTTCGAAGTGTGGCTGAAAATTCTTCAATATTTAGCACAACTCCACGCTTTATTCCTCGGGAAGGAACAATTGCATGACCCAAAATTTCAATTTTGTTGTTCTCGGAGAACGAGCCTGCCAGTCCTCTTGTTTTGGTAGAACCGATGTCAATTACAACGGCAATTTCATTTTTTGAAATCATACTAATCCCTTTTTTTACCAATAATCTGGTTATTGTATTTCAAATTAATTCTTTCGTATTTGTCCCAGTTGCTATTTGCCAGAACCTCATCATAAAATGCCATTAGGTTCCTGAACTTTTCCCTGTATTTTTCGGTGGTGCCAAATTCAATGATCTGATCACCGACTAATGGTGTAAGAAGTAATTCTTCATTACCGTTCACGTGGATCTGTTTGATTTGTGCATTCCAAAAATCATCTGAGGTAATAAATTGTACAACTGGCAGAAGATTTTCTCTTGCGAATTCCTCCCTGACATTTCCAGTTACGACTAATACCTTTCCTGTTGAGGCCTGGGTTGAAGGAAATGCCTGCCCATTTTCATCCATGTAATAATTGCCATTCGATGACATTACCCGAATAATGGGAACCCTATGCTTAATTTTCACTGTCAGGATTCCTCTATAGTCGGCAGTATCTCGTACAACCATTTTATAAACTGATGCTTTCAGTACCGCATTGTTTTTTTCAATTTCCTGTTCAAGTTCCTCCGAATTAATCTCATTCAGTTTTTTCCCTTTGATGTTTTTGTCGACTGAATTAACGATTCTGACAATCTGTTGTCTGGATAGTTTTACCGGATCATTATCATTGGTCCTAATCTCGATGTCAGCACAGGGAACTCCTGAAATCTCGACATGGGAGAAAGCAAGCGTCACGCCAATCGCCCCAATCAGGATGAGCCACCCGGCAAACTGGAAAAGTGTTTTAAGCTTTCTCTTCATGTTTGATTGTTTCAATAATTTCGTCCGACAATAAATCAATATCACCAGCACCCATCGTAAGCAGTACCTCGGTTGGGTATTCATGGAGGAATTTTATTAATTCAGATTTTTCCAATAAATGGTGATCTGAGTTCGTCATCTTATCTGCCAAAATAGCTGAAGAAATTCCTTCAATCGGATTTTCACGGGCTGGATATATCGGTAAAATAGCGGCTGTATCCAACAAGTCGAGGCTTGCAGCAAACTCATCTGCAAAGTCTCTTGTCCTGGTGAAAAGGTGAGGTTGAAAAATCCCGGTAATTTTCTTTGTGGGGTAAAGTTTTCTCACGGAAGTTATAAATGCCCTCAATTCTTCCGGATGATGTGCATAATCATCTATATATATCGTATTTCGGCCTCTGTAACGAATATCAAATCTGCGTTTGACTCCAAGGTAAGATTCGATCCCAGTGCGTATCTCATCTAACCCAGCTCCGGCTATCCATGATGAAGCGCCTGCGGCAACTGCGTTTTCCACGTTAATAAGGCCTGGATATTGCATGGTGATTTTCGGAGTGTTTCCTCCCGGGGTGCTAAGTTGAAAAGAGTAGCATCGGTTAATTTCATCCAAACTTAGGTTTTCGGTTTTAAAGTCTGAATTGCCTGTCAGTGAATAAGTATATGTTTTGACTCCTTGGGTCTTAATTCTTTCCTTGATTTTTTCATTTATTAGTAAGGATCCTTCAGGCTTGATTTTTCCAATAAATTCGTTGAAAGAATTAATTATTTGGTCAACATTTGAATATATATCCAGGTGGTCCGCATCGATGGATGTGATGACTGCAATGTCGGGAGACAGCTGCAGGAAAGACCGGTCAAACTCATCGGCTTCGGTTATCATCCATTTGCTGTCATTATTGGGAAGAACCAGATTTGACTTAAAGTTTTTGGATATTCCACCTAAAATGGCGCCACATTTATTTGATCCTCCTCTCATAATTGTCGCCGCCATGGTGGATACGGTTGTTTTTCCATGGGTTCCGGCCACGGCAAGGCATTGATACTTGCTACACAGCATACCAAGAATCCTGGCTCTTTTTACGATAGTGAATTTGTTTTGCTTCAGCCAGTTAAGTTCCATGTGCTCGGCAGGTACAGCCGGAGTGTATACTACCATGGTATTTCCCGGACTACTGACCAGGCTGCTTACCTCTGCTCCCAGGTCTTCATAATGTACATGAATGCCCTCATCGAATAACTGTTGGGTGATTTCGGATGGTGTGCGGTCATATCCGGCCACCCTCAATCCCTGGTGATTGAAAAGTCTGGCCAGTGCGCTCATTCCTATGCCGCCGATGCCCAAAAAATAAACAGTATTTATGTCATTAAGCAAATTCATTCCCTTATAATTTTCAAAGCCTCATCAACAATGGTTTGTGTGGCAAACGGACGCGCCAAGGCCCTTATATTTTCCGACATGCTATTCCTTAGTGAATTATTTTTGAGTAGTGTCTCCGTTTCACTGAACAACTTATCGTTGATTTCATGGTCCCTGACCAAAATGGCTGCATCCTTTTCAACCAAGGCCTGGGCATTTTTGGTTTGGTGATCTTCAGCGACATTGGGCGATGGGACAAGTATTGTCGGCTTTCCTGCCAGGCATAGTTCACTAATAGTGCCTGCCCCTGCTCTTGAAATGACAACGTCACTGGCAGCATAGGCTACCTCCATCTGATTCAAAAATTGATGTATCTGCAGATTTTGGGGTTGGGTCGCCCCGGCTTTTTCAGACATTTCATTATAGTAGAATGAGCCAGTCTGCCATATGAAATATGCCTCTGAATTTCTGATATTCTCAATATTATTGAGGATTGCGTTATTAATTGAACGTGCACCAAGGCTACCACCTGTAATTAGCACGACTTTGGCATTTGCTGGAATACCGAAAGCGATCCTTGCATCCGATGGAGTGACATTCATGTCAAGCAGGGTTTGTCGCACCGGATTACCTGTCAGGATGATCTTTTCAGAAGGGAAGAAGCGTTCCATGCCATCATAGGCGACACATATCCGGTTAGCTTTCTTGGCAAGAAGTTTATTTGTCACTCCTGCATAGGAATTTTGTTCCTGAATCAGTGCTGGCACCCCTGCAGAGATAGCTGCCCTCAGTAGCGGTCCACTCGCGTATCCGCCGACACCGATGGCAAGGTCAGGTTTGAATTCCCTGACCAGTTTTCTGGCCTTCAACATACTTTGGAAGAGGCGCATGATAAATTTCAGTGATTGTAAGCCTGGTTTTCGAGGCATGCCGATGATTGGGAGGCCGACAATGCGGAAACCGGCAGCAGGAACTTTTTCCATTTCCATTCTGCCGGTTGCTCCCACAAATAATATATCACAATCCGGATTGCGTCTTTTTAATTCGCCGGCAATTGACAAGGCTGGGAAAATATGACCGCCTGTGCCTCCACCACTTATAATCACTTTCAGTTTCATCATACTATTTCATTTCCTGGTCCTCATCTGGTGTCACAACCTGAACGGCAGGTGCTTCCACTTTTTTATCTTTTTGGTTCTGGTAACTGACACTAAGGATGCATCCGAACGCAATAGATGTAAATAGAAGGGAAGTTCCGCCCATACTTACCCATGGAAGAGGTTGTCCGGTAACCGGCATGACACCCGTGGACACTCCAATATTGATCATTGCCTGATATACAAGCATCAGTGTTAACCCGGTTACCAAAAATGCCGGAAATGTCCGGTTGGTCCTTCTTACGATGGTTATTCCCCTGAAAAACAATACAAGGTAAAGGAAGAGGACCGCTATTCCTCCCGCCAGACCGTATTCCTCAACGATTATGGCATAAATGAAGTCATTGTAGGCGGCAGCCATATAATTGGCCACATCGGAGTTTCCAGGCCCTTTGCCAATCCATCCTCCCTCGTATATGGCCAGTTTGGCATAATCTGCCTGGGTGATTCCCTTTTCCTCTGCCGGATCCCCATGAATAAACCGTTCTATCCTTCCTTGTGCAGTCGAAAACCGCGAAGGGAGTTTATCAAGTTTATCTCCCGAGAAATAGATCAGCACTAGAAATCCGACACCGGCAGCCACAACAATAAGGAGGTAATGAATAGGAATCCGTCCCACAAACATCATCGACATAATGGTAAGAAACAGCAAGGCTGCAGTTGAGAAGTTGGAAAGGGCAATCATGCCGCATACTACTGCAGAAAAGATCATGATCTTCCAGAAGACTTTTTTTAGGCCTTCTTTCGAGCTTTGTTCGATTCCCAACATTTTGGCGACGTACATAACCAGTCCAAGCTTTGCAATTTCCGCAGGTTGGAACGAAATAAATCCAAGGTTGAGCGTACGACCGGTAGCATCCCCTGCCATTCCGGTCATTTTCATGGCGATGGCAACACCCAGAAACAAAATACTGATGAGTACGAGTATCCTTGAAATTATGGAATAAAATTTTACAGGAATCACGTTGACCATCATGAGGATTAATCCAAACCCCAATCCAAGAAACACTACCTGTCTGACCAGGAAAAACAAGGTATTGCCGCCTGCCTGCCTGAAAGCCAATGCCCCGGTGGCACTGTAAACGATAAGTACCGAAAGCAACGACAGAAGCAGTAAGACGGTCCAGATGATTCTGTCGCCCCTGATCAGATTTTTTAACTGCAGGTTATCCATTGTATTGTTGTCAAAGATTCCTTACCTCCTGCTTGAACTGATGACCTCTGTCCTCATAATTTTCAAACAAATCGAAGCTTGCACAAGCTGGTGACAGCAGAACAACATCTCCGTTTCTTGCAAGATAGTATGCTGATTTTACAGCCTCAGCCATGCTTTGTGTGTCAATAACATTGGTCACAAAAGGATCAAATGCCTCATGTATTTTTGAGTTGTCGATACCCAGGCATACAATTGCTTTTACCTTGTGCTTCACAACATCGAGCAACATGTTATAATCGTTGCCTTTATCCATACCACCGGCAATCCAGACAACTGGCCTGTCCATCGATTCCAGCGCATACCAGGTCGAATTGACGTTGGTTGCCTTTGAATCGTTTATAAACTCAATCCCATGAACTTTCAGGAATCTTTCCAGCCTGTGTTCGACACCCTGGAAATCGCTAAGTACCTCCCTGATGTGCTCGTTGCGGATATCCACTGCCATGCTGGATACTGCAGCTGCCATGGAATTGTAGGTGTTGTGTTTGCCTTGTAAGGCTAAATCCAGAATAGACATGCTGAATTGTTTTTCGTTAATGTTGATGTTTATTTCGTTTCCGTTAATGCTCGCACTGTTCCCTTCCATAGATAGAAGCGTGAAAGGGATGGCGATTGACGGTATATTCCTTTTCCTCATTTCTGAAGTAATCACTGGATCATCGGTGCAGTAGACAAAGAAATCCCTGGCTGTTTGGTTCCTGATAATTCTGAACTTGGAGTCAGTGTATTTCTGCATCTGGTATTCATAGCGGTCAAGATGGTCGGGGGTAATGTTCATCAGGACTGCCACTTCTGCCTTAAAATCATACATATCATCAAGCTGAAAGCTGCTCAGTTCGATAACGTAGTAATCATGGGGTTCTTCTGCAACCTGCCAGGCCAGGCTCTTACCGACATTACCTGCCAATCCGGTATCATAACCGGCTTTTTTCAATATTTCATAGGTCAAAAGGGTAGTGGTGGTCTTGCCATTGCTTCCCGTTATGCAGATTTTGGTTGCATTGGTATACCTTGAGGCAAATTCTATTTCTGATATGACCGGTATATTTTTTGCCCTTATCTCCTTTATGATAGGAACCTTTTCAGGTATTCCAGGACTTTTTATTATCAAATCGGCTGTCATTACCCGGTCAATAGAATGGCCCAATTCCTCCCAGTCTATCCCATAGCGGTTGAGGACCTCCTGGTATTGGGTTTTGACCTTGCCGGAATCGGACACAAAGACCGAATAGCCTTGTTTCAAAGCAAGTACTGCTGCCCCCGTTCCGCTTTCTCCGGCCCCTAATATGATGACTTTACCGCTCATTTGCCTATCGGATTTTCAAGGTAACAATGGTCAGAATTGCCAGGATAATCCCAACGATCCAAAAACGGGTAACGATTTTGGGCTCGGGAATTCCCTTTTTCTGGAAATGGTGGTGAATTGGACTCATCAGAAATATTCTCCTTCCTTCACCATATTTGCGTTTGGTATATTTAAACCATGCTACCTGCATAACCACACTCAGGTTTTCAATCACGAAGATTCCACATAACAGCGGAATCAGGATTTCCTTTCTGATAATCACCGAGAATACGGCCAGGATTCCTCCCAGCGCCAGACTACCTGTGTCGCCCATGAATACCTGGGCAGGATAGGAATTGTACCATAAAAAGCCAACTGTTGCCCCTATGAATGCGGCAATGAAAACAGTTAGCTCGCCTGCGTTGGGTATATACATAATATTGAGGTAGTTGGCGTATATTACGTTACCGCTTACATATGCAAGGATACCCAAAGTTGCTCCGCTTATGGCGGATGTTCCCGTTGCCAGTCCATCGAGTCCGTCAGTAAGGTTAGCTGCATTTGACACTGCCGTGATAATCAAAATAATGGCTAATGCGTAAACAGCCCATCTCAGCCATTCGGCATGCTTGCCGGCAAAAGCCACAATCCATGCATAATCGAATTCATTCTTTTTGATGAAGGGAATGGTTGTTTTGGTTGACTTTATCTCTTGTGTCTTTACCTGTTCCTGAAGTCTTCCGGTGACCGGATCGGTATAGGTTTCAACAACTTCTTCGCCTGATCCGCTTCTTACACTTTCCCTGACAAGCACGTCATCGCTAATCATCATGGCTGCCACGACCATCAGTCCCAGGCTGACCTGACCAAGAATTTTGAATCTGCCGGCAAGTCCCTTCTTGTTTTTCTTGAAAACTTTTATGTAGTCGTCCATAAAACCGACTAATCCGAGCCAAACTGTAGTTAACAGCATCAGCTGGATATAGATGTTGGAGAGATTTGCGAACAAGATGGTTGGTATAATGATGGCAGCAAGGATGATAATTCCACCCATTGTGGGAGTACCTTTCTTTTGCATTTGACCTTCCAATCCCAGATCCCTGACTTCTTCCCCTATCTGCTGTTTTTGCAGGTATCGAATCAATTTTCTTCCGAAGGCAGTGGTGATGATAAGCGAGAGAATAATGGCCGATCCCGAACGGAATGATATGTATTGCAACATGCCGATTCCAGGGATATTAAATTCTTTAAGTATTTCGTAGAGATAATATATCATGATTCCCAGTTATGCGAGTCCAAAAAACTCAGTGATGATCTCTTTGTCGTCAAAATGGTGTTTTATGCCATTGATTTCCTGATAGTTCTCATGGCCTTTGCCTGCCACCAGAATAATATCTCCTGTTTGAGCCAGATTGAGGGCAGTTTTAATGGCCTCTTTCCTGTTGGTGATTGACAGGACTTTATTCGCGGAAGCTTTGTCAATGCCAGCCTCCATATCTTTAATTATGGCTTCCGGATCTTCTGTTCGGGGATTATCAGAGGTGAGGATCACTATATCGCTTCCCATTAGAGCCTCTTTGGCCATTTCCGGGCGTTTTGTCTTATCGCGGTCACCTCCGGCCCCAACGACAGTAATGACTTTTTCATTACCGGACCGGATTTCTGAAATAGCAATAAGCACGTTTTTCAAGGCATCAGGGGTATGGGCATAATCAACGATTGCCATTTTCCCGTCAGTACTTCTTATGCTATCGAACCTGCCTGCAACTGGAGTCAGCTGACTGATGACAGGAAGTATTTCCTCGGTTTTCTGACTAAGCATGATGGCTGTCGAATAGACCGCCAACAGGTTGGAAGCGTTGAATTTGCCAACAAAACGGGTCCAAACCTCCTTGCCATCCAAATTAAGTAACATCCCATCGAAGTGCGATTCCATTACCTTGCACCTAAAATCAGCCATCGTCCTGGTCGAGTTGGTCACAATGCGTGCCCGACAGTTTTGAGTCATGACCCTTCCATTTCTGTCATCGATATTGGTGATGGCAAAGGCATCGGATGACAAGCCATCGAAAAATGCTTTTTTTGCAGCCAGATATTCCGGGAATGTTTTATGGTAATCGAGATGGTCGTGGGTCAGGTTCGTAAATATGCCTCCGGCAAACCTGATACCTGCTATTCTTTTTTGGACAACCGCATGCGAACTAACTTCCATAAAGCAATATTCACAGCCTTCTTCGACCATTTCGGCCATCAGTCGTTGAATTTTCAATGCGTCTGGAGTGGTGTGGGTGGCTGTTTCAACACTTCCTGCAACAATTGTTGAAATAGTTGAAATCAGTCCCGCCTTATATCCCAAATTTGTAAAAAGGTGGTATGACAGGGTTGCGATGCTGGTTTTTCCATTGGTTCCGGTTACCCCAACCACTTTTAGACGTTCAGATGGAAAACCATACCATGCGGCTGCAAGTTGTCCAAGTGTTTCAGAAGCATTTTTCACCTGAATATAAAGGATATTCGCGACAAGGGGCGCTGGTATCTCCTCACAGACAATAACAGAAGCACCTTTTTCTATTGCCAGTTGGATAAACTGATGTCCGTCGGCATGGGCTCCTTTCTGGGCAACAAAAATATTTCCTGCCCTTACCATCCTAGAGTCAAAGTTGATACCTGATACTTTAGTACCGGGATCTCCGATGCTTTGAAGAATACCTTCTGCGGGTGCCAATTCTATCCATCTTTTTTCCATAGCTATCCAAGTGTAAGAGATATTGTCTGCCCTTTCCTGAAATGATCTCCTGAACGCAGCGATTGTGTTTTCACTTTTCCTAAACCGTTAAGTCTGACCTGCAAGCCGATTTTTTCAAGAAGGTAGACTGCATCTGTGGCTGTCATGCCCCTTACGTCAGGTATCAGGTCCTCGCTGATTTCAATTTCTTTGAGCCTTATTTCCGAATCCTCATTGGTTGCTTCTGCCACCAACGATCCCGGACTCCAGCCTTTGGTATTTACATCAAGTTCGTCCAATACTTTGTCCAGATCTTTTGACAGTCCTTTTTTGACAACCGGAACAGACGCATATTGGATGGTGTCGACAGGATAATCTTCTTCGCTCGTGTACAAAGCATATACTTTCTCGGCTACTTCCCTGAAAACAGGCCCCGCAACAGCGCCTCCATAATAGGCACCTTGGGGTCGGTTAACGACAACTATCATTGAGTATACGGGGTCTTCCGCCGGGAAATACCCCGCAAATGAAGCAAGGTAGAGGCCTTTTGCATAGCCGCCCTGGCTTGATGCTATCTGCGCTGTGCCAGTTTTTCCGGCAATTTTGAACAGCTTGCTTTGTATCGATTTCCCTGTACCGGTTTCACAAACTCCTTCCAGTAAGCTTTGTGCTTTCCTGATGGCACTTCTTGATGCAATGGAAGAGTTAAGTACCTCAGATTTTCTTCTTTCAACGACGTCTCCACGATCCTGTATTTCTTTTACAAGTCTTGGTTTAACCATTTCACCATCATTGGCAACAGCATTGTAAAATGAGAGGATTTGAAGCGGAGTCATTTTTGATTCATACCCATATGACATCCACGCAAGTGTTGTACCCCACCAGTCTTTATCGCCCGGATATTTGAAGTAGGGTACGCCTTCACCCTGAAGTTCAACTCCCAGAGGCTGGTGAATGCCCATTTCCCGGATTTTGTCAACAAATGCCTTTGGGTCCTTTTCATAATGGGTAGTAATCATTTTGGCAAAACCGACGTTTGACGATTTTTCAAAAATCTCCCTGACGGTGATGGGTCCATGTCCTCCGTATTTATAATCACTGTCATAGATTGTCCTGTCACGGTATTTCCAAACCCCGCTTCCTGTGTCAATTACGTCACTAGTGTCAACCACTCCGTGATCGAGTGCCACAAGCAGGGAAATAAGTTTGAACGTTGATCCGGGTTCATAGCACCCAGCATGCCCCAGGGCATAATTGTAGATTTCGTCATAATAGCCGGTTGAAACCCGGCCCAGATTGGCAATTGCCTTGATGTCGCCAGTTTTGACTTCCATGAGTATGGCAGTGCCCCAGTCGGCATTGCTGGCAATCAACTGGCGTTCGAGCGCACTTTCGGTTATGTCCTGGTAACGTATGTTCAGTGTTGTAATTACATCCAAGCCATCCCTGGGTTCAATTTCCGTACGGTTTAGCCATCGTCCACTCAGGTTTTGTTTGTATCCAACACCTTCCTGGCCTTTCAGATAGGTTTCGAATGCCCCTTCAATTCCAGTATAGCCCACATTGCCATGGATGCCGCCTGAAACACCTTTATTCATGGTTCCGATGGTTCGGGCTGCCAGCTTGCCAAGGGGCAGGACTCTCTTGTTTTCCTGCTCGATCACCCGTCCTCCGCCGAATGTGCCCCTTCGTAGAATCGGGAAATTTTTAACTTCCTGGAGTTCGTTGTAATCTATTTTTCGTGGGGTTAGCATGAAGCTTCGGTTCCCTTTCCGATATGCATCGTTGAGCCTTCTCCTATATTCTGATGCTGGCTTATCCCTGAAAAAGTGCGCCAGGTAATAGGCTAGTGAATCACGTTGTTCTGCAAATATTTTTTTGACACCTTCTGCACCGAGGTCAATTCTAACAAAATAGCCCGGCATTGAAGTGGCGATGACGTTGCCGTCGGCTGCGCAGATGTTTCCCCTGTTAGGTTCAATAACTACGGTGTTGTTTTTTAAATTGTTGGCAATTTTTTCCCAACGGTCTGTTTTCAAGTTCTGAACAGATATAATCTTGAAAGTCACCACTATTGCCAATATGAGCATAAGGAAATAGATGATGGCCAGACGCGATATGATTATATTTCGTATGTTCATTTCTCTTGCCTGATTTTGGATACCTCGATTTTCTTAGGGGGCCTTACCGGCTCATGAAGTCCAAGGCCTGCCTGCTCAACTTTTTTTACTACATCTGATGGACGACTCATATTCATAAGTCGGGCAGAATTGGTGATCGACTGTGACCTGAGCTCATCAATCTGGTTTTGCAGTGTCTCAATTTCCCGAATGGTTTTCTCACTTCTGTATCGGTTTGTGATCATCATGAATCCAAGAAATACCAAAAACAAGACAAATGGAAACTGCCGGGTGACTCTTTCATCTGTAAGAATGGTGCCACGGAGAAAAGAACTGACCCCGGGCTTTTTCCTGGTTACGTTATCCTTTTCTTTATTCGCCATTTTTCACCTCCTTTTTCTCTGCAATTCTGAGTTTGGCGCTTCTTGATCTTGGGTTTATCTTGATTTCTTCTTCAGACGGGATCATCACTTTCCGATTGATGAGCGTGAAGGGAGAAATAAAATTTCCAAAAAAATCCTGATCTATCGTACCTTCAAAATTTCCGGATTTCATGAAATTCTTGACCAGCCGATCCTCGATACTGTGATAAGTCATTACAACGAGCCGACCACCTGGTTTTAGTAATCCGAGGGCTGAATCCAGGAATTCCATAAGGACCTCTTTTTCCTTGTTAACTTCCATTCTCAATGCCTGGAAAACCTGGGCCAGGTATTTTTTTTCAATGGCTCTTGGAATGCAGTTTTGAATGGCTTGCTGCAAATCTCCTGTTGTTGTAATTGGCTTTTCATTACGGGCTGCCATAATGGCTCCTGCCAATCGGTGCGCATTTTTTATTTCGCCGTAATCCCTAAAAATCCTGATCAAATCACCAGAATCATATTTTTCAATAACTTTTGCAGCCGTGAAATCTGATTCCTGATTCATGCGCATATCTAAGGGTGCATCAAAACGAAATGAGAATCCACGGTCAGCTTCATCAAAATCGTGCGAAGAAACACCCAGATCGGCCAAAATGCCGTCGACTTCTTCAATATCATAGTATTTCAAGAAATTGCGGATATATCTGAAATTGCTGCGTATAAATATGATCCTGTCATCGTTGGGGACATTTTTGACAGCATCTTCATCCTGGTCGAACGCAAAAAGCCTTCCGGAAGTCAATCTGCCAGCGATCTCACGCGCATGGCCACCACCGCCGAAAGTGGCGTCGATGTATATCCCGTCCGGGTGTATCATTAATCCAGTGATACACTCGTCTAACATGACCGGTATGTGGTAGCTGTTCATCCTTCACTGTTTTCGGGATTATTACCCAACCTTTCCCTGAACATATCTCTCAAAGGTTTTCTTCCTTCCCTGGCCTTGTTGTATTGGGCCTCATCCCACATCCTGATTGATTTGCCCTTGCCGATAAAGACAACCTCTCTCGATATATCGGCATATTCCATAAAATCAGCCGGAATGTTGATTCGTCCATTCGGAGCCATGGCAACGGTGGTATAGTTTTCATATAAATCAGCCAGCAGGTCATCATCTTCCTCGTCAAACTGGTTAAGCTGCTTTTCAATCAGCTCGAGACGCTGATTCCAGTACTTTTCAGGAAAGATGTTCAGGCAGGCTTTGTATATGTCCTTTTCAATGACCAGGGGCTGGTCGGCCAGCTCACCCATAGCTTTCTTGAGTGACGAGGGAAGTACAACTCTCCCCTTGTCATCAATCAACGCACTATGTTTGGCGGAAAACCTGATCATCGTCCAGTACAATTTTTTCAAAAGTAAAATTATAATATTTATTCCATTCTGTTACACTTTATTCCAATTTATTCCACTCAACTGATTGCATGGTTGTTGACAAGATGTTAGCAATCTGTTGATAAGCATTAGTGCGGAATAATGGGACAGAAGCGTAATTGACAGAAATATAAAATGTTAAGTGCTGGAGGGTGGTTGATAAATATTCGGTTAATAATTCATGGAAACGCAGGCATGGAAGATTGGTGTATATTAGACCACGTGAAATAAGGTGTTGTTTGATTTAAATGATAAGGTAGCTGCTCAGGCTTTATTTTTCCATAATTCAAAATTGTATGTTGGAATACAATGTTATTTTTGTTTTTCTTTAATGGTGAAAAATACACTTATATATGGAGGGTGAACTAAGCCAGCCTGGATTTAAACCCATCAATATACGCGAATTGATGATGGAAAAGAATCCATCACTGGGTCGAATGATTCCTGGGTTTATATACAGGCTGATACACAATATCATGAGGCTTGACTTCATGAATAATTTTATGCTTAAATATGGCCATCTCAACGGAATTGATTTTGTTGAGGCCTCGGTGCAGGATTTTCAGATTACCGAGAAAATATATGGTCTTGACAATATCCCCAGGGAAGGAACCTTCATTTTTGCCAGCAATCATCCATTAGGGGGATTTGACTCACTTCTGTTGATGTCGAATGTTTATAAGCAATTGGGGGATTTCAGGTTTCTGGTAAATGATGTTTTGATGAAAATCCCCAATCTACGACCGGTATTTGTGCCCATAAACAAATATGGTGGAAATTCCAGGGTAGCGGCCAAAATGCTTGAGGAAGCATATCAGTCGGGTAAGCAGATTCTGATATTCCCATCCGGTTTGGCCTCACGTAAGATTAAAGGTAAAGTTGTTGACCTTGACTGGCAAAAGCATTTTATTACAAAGTCAGTACAATATAAACGAGACGTAATCCCAGTATATATCAGTGGAAGAAATTCAGGGCGTTTCTATTGGCTGGCTAAGGCCAGGACACTGTTAGGCGTTAAGTGGAATCTTGAAATGTTTCTTTTGCCTGATGAAACCTTTCGTCACAGAAAAAAGACGGTAAGTCTTTATTTTGGTCCCCCTATTCCATGGACAACATTCGACCGGTCAAAGTCCCCGAATGAATGGGCTGCCTGGGTTAAGGACATAGTTTATCGGTTGCCCGAAGGGTCTGAACTTGAAAAATCATAACTGCAATTTTACTGCGGGGCAATATTTGTGTATTTTTGTAAGCTTTAATATTGAAAAGAAGAATGGAAGAATTACTTGCACCGGTTCCCAGGGAGGTAATTAAGAAGGAGTTGACCCCTGAGCGTTTCATGCGGAAAACCAACAAGGGTGGAAATGAGATTTATATTATAACCCACAAGAATGCTCCCAATATCATGCAGGAGATAGGCAGGCTCAGAGAATTGTCTTTCCGTGATGCAGGAGGCGGTACCGGTTTACCGGTGGATATTGATGAGCTTGATATTTCAGATGCACCATACCGCCAGCTGATCGTATGGGATCCCGATGCCGAGGAGATTCTTGGAGGTTACCGATATATGCTGTGCAGCGAAGCAACCTACGATGATGATGGAGTCATCATGCTGGCTACTGCCCATTTGTTTCATTTCTCCGAGAAATTTCACAAAGAATATATCCCCTATACACTTGAGTTGGGTAGGTCTTTTGTCCAGCCTGATTACCAGTCAAGCAAAGCCGGTGCAAAAGCTTTATTTGCACTTGATAACCTATGGGACGGATTAGGGGCACTGACAGTCGACCATCCTGAAGTAAAGTACTTCTTCGGGAAAGTTACAATGTATTCCCACTTTCATACCGAAGCCCGGAACCTGATACAATTCTTTTTCCAGAAATATTTCAGAGACCGGGAAAACCTGGTATACCCGATCAAGCCGGTTGACTTTGGAATCGACCAGGAAAAAATGGAGAAGGTTTTTATTGGCAACGATTATAAGGAAGATTATAAAATTCTTTCTCAGGGCGTTCGGAATTATGGCGAGAATATTCCACCGTTGTTTAATGCCTACATGAACCTAAGTCCTTCGATGAAGACTTTTGGTACAGCAGTTAACGAGTCTTTTGGAAAAGTCCTGGAAACCGGTATTATCCTTACTGTGAGTGATCTCTATCATGCCAAAGTTGGCCGACACATCGAAACTTATATTCGGGGAAAAGAGGAATCTGAATCCTGGTTGCTGCCTGAATAGTTCAGGTTTTAATCAATAAGATCGGCCTTCAATGCCTTCAAAAAAGTTAATGAAAGAGGCATTTACAACCCTGTTTCCTCCAGGTGTTGGGTAGTTTCCTGTGAAATACCAGTCACCAAGATCATTCGGGCAGGCTATGTGAAGATTTTCAATAGACTGGTATACTATCTCTACTTCAGCCTTGCAATCTTCGGGTTTCAATAATTGGGCAATTTTTGCCGAAATTTCGTCTGCCGTAAAAGGCTTGTAAATCTCTTTCACGTAATTTACCACCTCCTCTTTGGGTAAATTCTCCTGCTCTTTGCACTTATTGTATACTTCCTTAATTACTTCATCCCGGCCAGTTTCCTTCAATAAAGAAATTGCTGCATTGAATGCCACGAAACTATCGAGCCGGGTCATGTCAATTCCATAGCAGTCGGGATAACGAATCTGGGGTGCCGATGAAACAACGATAATCTTCTTGGGATGGAGTCGGTCAAGTATTCTTATAATGCTATCCCTAAGAGTTGTTCCCCTTACAATTGAATCATCAATTATCACTAAAGTATCCTGATCATTCCTGATGATTCCGTAAGTAACATCATAAACATGGGCAACGAGGTCGTTCCGGCTTCCTTCATCGGCAATGAAGGTTCTCAGTTTTACATCCTTTACGGCGATTTTCTCAACCCTGGGTTCCCTTGAAATAATCTCCTTGATGCTGTCGTCGGTCAGGGACCCGTTTTTTTCCCTAATCTCTTTAATCTTCCAATCGACCAGGTATTCCCTTACTCCCTGAATTAAGCCGTAAAATGCTGTTTCAGATGTGTTTGGGATGTATGAGAATACTGAATTTGTGAAGTCATAATCGATGGTCTTCAGTATCATGGGGGCAAGAAGGAATCCCAGTTTTTTCCTTTCTTTATATATATCCTTGTCTGAACCTCGTGAAAAATAAATCCTTTCAAACGAACAGGACTTTCGTTTATGGGGTACCCTGATCAATTCACGGGATACATGTCCCTCTTTTTTGATGATCAAGGCTTCACCAGGACCGATTTCCTGAACCTGGTCATAGTGGATGTTCATCACTGTCTGAATGACTGGCCGCTCAGATGCCACAACCACAATTTCATCATCCTGGTAAAAAAATGCGGGTCTGATACCCCATGGATCTCGCATCACGAATGCATCACCATGACCGACCAGCCCTGCAATGGCATAACCACCGTCCCAATCCTTGGAGGAGCGCTCCAGTATTTTTTGAATATCAAGATTCTTTTCAATGAGGGGTGATATATCCCTGTTGGTATATCCTTCATTTTTATATTGCCTGAAAAGCAACTGGTTTTCTTCGTCCAGAAAATGTCCAACTTTTTCAAGTACGGTTACGGTATCGGTGTAGGCTTTTGGGTGTTGTCCGAGTTCAATAAGCTTGGTGTAAAGTTCATGGGTATTGGTCAGGTTAAAATTGCCTGCCAAAACAAGGTTTCTCGATTTCCAATTGTTTTGCCGCATAACAGGATGTGCAAATTCAATGCTGTTCCTGCCAAAGGTTCCATAACGAAGGTGTCCCAAAAACAGTTCACCCGTAAAGGGCATATTCTTGTATAACCAATCGGAATCCAAAGTCTCATTTTTGTCCTTTTCGACTTTCTTCCATGATTTCTGCACCTTTGCGAAAATATCGGTGATGGGATTTTGTGCTACTGACCGGTGCCTTTCAATATATTCATGTCCGGGATGTAGGTTCATTTTAACATTGACCATACCGGCACCATCCTGTCCGCGGTTGTGTTGTTTTTCCATGAGCAGATAGAGCTTATTTACCCCATACTGCCAGGTACCGTATTTTTCCTGATAATAGGCGAGTGGTTTAAGTAATCTGATCAGTGCTATTCCACATTCATGCTTGATCGCCTCGCTCATTTTTTTATGTATTAATTCAGGTTGGGAAATTCGATAAGGTCGGGTACAATGAAGGCTTTTGGAAATCTTCCCTGGATCTCTTTCATCAGCTTAAGAGCTTCGTTTTTTGTCCGGAAATTACCGACCCTCACCTTGAAATCAGGAGAAATATATAATACATATACGCTTGTTTCAGGATATTCACGAAGGAAGGCTGATTTTATCGCCAAAGCTTTTTGTCGGGCATCAAGGGCTGAACTGAAAAATATTTCAACCCTGAATCCCTGCATAGTCTGGATGGTTTCATTGTGTCGGATGTGCAGCTCAACCAACCGTACGAGTTCGGGATCCTGGCTGATCTCAAGTTTCCGGAAAATCAGGGGTTCGTTATTTTCCTTCATGTTTTTGTCAGCCAGTGTGTTTTGTCCGCTCAATGAAAAGCCGATCAACAAACTGGTAACTAAAAGCAAAAACCTACCCATTATTTATTTTTTTACTGTGCAAATATAAATACAATACATCAAATAGCATCAGATTACTCCGGATGTCACAAAACGCTTAACATTCATCTTTGACACTTTTTTGAGGGGTTACGAAAATCATACCAATATCCTTGTCTGATAAAACTTTTCGAGGGATCTTGAATATATTTGCAAACTGTAGTTTAAACAAGAATATTTATTAATTTCAGCTCACCAATTAGTTACATTAGAAAGAATGGGAAAACTTGTTGACGAATTTAATGCCTATCGGGAGCAAATGAATGAAAAAATACTTGCTGCCGATAATAAGGTTCTGAAAAGAATTTACAGTATTGATACGCTTACCTATCAGGATGGCGCACTTTCAGCCAAGGTAAAGGAGATGTTGGGGTTGGCAACTTCAATGGTTCTGAGATGTGATGATTGTATAAAATATCACCTTGGCAAGTGTCATGAACTGGGCGTAACAACAAATGAAGTTTTTGAAATTTTTTCAGTTGCCAACCTGGTTGGCGGCACAATAGTTATCCCCCATACCCGAAGGGCTGTTGAATATTGGGAAGAATTGAACAGCTAAATCAACCACTTTTCTTAGACAAACTAAATCAAAACTAAATTAACTTATGGGTAGACAATTTGCGATTACCTCCAAAGGTAAGACTTTAAAATCACAGGTGGATCTGAGATTTGGGAAGTGTGATTATTTGGTAATCCATCGTCCGGGAGATGAAGTATCAAGATTGATTGAAAATCCATTCCGCAAGGAAAATGAATCGGGAATCAAATTGGCTGAGTTTCTAAAAAAAATTGAAATCACAGCAATCATTACAGGTGGAGTTGGCGTAAAAGTCAGCGACTACCTTGCATCCCAGCATCTTCAACTGATTCAGTTGGAGGAGGGAGATATGCAGATAAAGGAAATACTGGAAAGGATCGGATAAACGATTTTTAGAGATCACTGTTTATACGTTTACCGTCTTCCGGGTCAGGGAAAATTACCGGATTCATAAAGGGAATCAGGGCCAGTTGTACTGATTGACGGTATAGTTCGGTTCGTGTAATACTGTTGTTTGTTAGTGAACCGACCGCTCCTCCCTTTTGCTTGGAGTTGAAATGGCCAAATACTTTGTCGATGGCATGGCCTAGCTCTGTGCCTTTCTGGATTAGGTCGTTTACTTTCTCCGGAAGTTGAAATGATGAGGTTCTTGATTGTCCCGAGCCACCTGCCCAGTTGATTACCACCCAGGCAAATGCCTCGGCATGGTTTTGCCGGATGCGAATACCCCCTTCGATACCAACGCATAAGGTAGCCTCCGGATATAATCGTCTTGCCCCAGCTGCCCTATTGGTTGCACCCCGAAGTGTCTCCGAATCATCAATTGGCTGATCGGATACTCCTGATGGAATTTCGACTCCTGAAATATTGGCAAATGTAATTCCTGTTGCCTCCAGTCCGAGCCTGACTGCTTCCAGTTTAACGGGGTTCATTGATGCTACAACGACGGTTGGGGATTTTTGCCTGATTGTTTTACTGTTCATTATGGGAGATAATTGTCTGCCTGTATGTCAAATTTAAGTTTTTTATGTGTTTGTGCAATTTCAGTTGTTGAAATGTCAGGTGTTGTACATGAAACTTTTTTATAATTTCGAAATAAAATGCAAAAGATGTTAATAGTTAGGGAAGGAAAGCCGCAGGATATTTCCATAATTGCCAATTTTCAGCTGGCAATGGCATGGGAAACCGAAAAACTGAAACTCGACCCAGAGGTTGTGCCCAAAGGTGTGGAAGCTGTTTTTGCAGATTCTTCCAAAGGAGTTTACTATGTAGCAGATTTAGATGGTGAAATAGTTGGTTCACTACTGACGACTTTCGAATGGAGCGATTGGCGTAATGGTACAGTTCTTTGGATACAATCAGTTTATGTGAAGCCTGGACACCGCCGAAAAGGTATTTATTCCCAAATGTATTCCTACTTACGGGAGAAAGTAATGAACGATTCCCTGTTGCGTGGAATCAGGCTTTATGCTGATGTGTCCAATCAAAAGGCACACAAGGTTTATGAGGCCTTAGGGATGAATGCCGAGCATTACAAGACTTATGAATGGATGAAAGAATAGAACAATGGTCTTTCATATTCCATACGTTGCCATTATTTTGGAAGGCAGCCAACGATTATCTTTACATCTGAAAATAACGGGATGAATAAGGAAGAATTGAAGAAGGAAATACAGGAGTTGATAATTGAGGCTCAACGTAATGAAGTTACTGAGTACCATATATATAAAAGTTTGGCCCGACAAGCTCGAAGCCATACAAATCAAAAACTTCTCGAACAGATTGCCTCGGAGGAACTGGAACATTACCGGTTTTGGATGACTTACAGTGACGAGGTTGATCCAGTGTGGTGGAAAGTAAACCTATATATATTTCTGTCAAGGGTTTTTGGTTTTGTCTTCGCATTAAAGCTCATGGAGCGCCGGGAACAAATCGCGGAAAAAAAATACCTTGAGATCAGCAAGTTTATTCCAGAAGTAAGTAAAATAGCAAGCGATGAGAAGGGCCATGAGATGCTATTACTGAATATGGTGACCGACAGTCGTTTGAAAGGGATGGGTACATGGATGATCAGTGTCAACCTTGTAGTGTTTTCACTGATCTGCCTCATGTTCTCACTCAGCTTTTATCTTCCCAATCCATTACAGGTAGCCTCTTTCGGGATGATGTCAGTTCTGGCTGTAGCAAGTGCCGATTTATTCATAACCTTGTTTTTAAGAAATATCCAGTCACTTGGTAAAGACCAGATCAAAAAGGGGATTGTCCGGTTTGTGTCAGGAATTGTCATAGGTGCCTTTATACTGATACCATTTACCCTTTCAGTTGATGGCTATTCAGCATTGACACTGTCAACAACCATCGCATTTTTGGTTAGTTTGCTCCTTAACTATCAATTTGCTATTGTCAGTGACCAGAAGGGTCTGCAAAGGATCGGCCGGATATTTCTTGTCACCTTGTTGATGGCCTCCATTGGGCTGGCTATTGGCTTGGCCCTTCATCGTTTGTACCCGCTTTAGGCTGATGTTGCCGTTATATACACCTGTTTTATCTTGAAGGATTTTTCGATGTCAGGCAAAAAAATCGAGTTACTCGCACCTGCCAGAACCGCTGACTCAGGCATAATTGCAATACAGTCGGGGGCTGATGCGGTTTACATCGGGGCCCCCCGATTCAGTGCCCGGGCTGCGGTTGGAAATACGATTCAAGATATCGAGAGACTTACGGCGTATGCACATCAGTATCATGCCCGGGTATATGTTGCGCTTAATACCATCCTTTATGATCATGAAATGGAAAGCGCGCGACAGATGATTCATGAATTGGCAGCGACTGGGATGGATGCACTCATTATTCAGGATATGGGAATTCTGGAACTTGATTTACCTCCCCTGGAACTACATGCCAGCACCCAGACACACAATTACAGCAACGAAAAAATACAATTTCTTGAGCAGGTGGGATTTAGTCGCGTTGTCCTTGCCCGGGAACTGACCATGGAACAGATCATGCAAATAC
The DNA here is from genome assembly GCA_023428545.1 of Bacteroidota bacterium. Next base: position 148,241 of record JAEYXH010000016.1, read on the forward strand.
GGGCTGTCACCACTGTTGAACTTGAGGCCTTTGTGCATGGTGCGCTGTGTGTCAGTCTGAGCGGCCAGTGTTATATGAGTGAAGCCCAGGGGGGAAGGAGCGGTAACCGGGGTGTATGTGCTCAACCATGCAGGAAATTATATGATTTGATCGATTCTCAGGGCAAGGTTGTACAAAAACAGAAACATCTTTTATCACTGAAAGACCTGGATTTATCAGCCCACGTTGGAGAACTCATACTCGGCGGCGTTTCGAGCCTTAAGATTGAAGGGCGCCTGAAGGATGATAATTATCTGAAGAATACGACTGTCCATTACCGAAGGGAGCTCGACAGGTTTTTTAATCAGAATCCCGAATTTGGTCAGCTTTCATCAGGTTACTCTGAAGCCGGTTTTAATCCGGACATGGCCCTTACTTTCACACGGGGATACAGTAATTATTTTCTTAAGGGGCGTCAATCCAATCTAACCAGCTTTGATACACCCAAATCGGCCGGGGAATATGTTGGAACGGTTAAGCATGTTTCAGGAAATGTTTTGGAAATTGTCCCTGGCAAAGAACTTCATAACAATGATGGGCTTACCTGGTTTGATGCAAACGGTGTTTTGCAGGGAGTCAAGGTCAACGTTGTGGATGGTAATCGAATCACATTGGCTAAATCGGTGAATATCAACCCTGGAACCAGGCTGTATCGGAATTACCATCACCAGTTCTCCGAAATGCTTGAGAACAGCAGGCCGTTGCGGAAAATTCCTGTTACGATAAAGGTGACTGAGGAAGCTGAAGGGCTTAATTTTCTTGTTGCTGATGAGTATGGGCTGAGTTTAAAAAAGTTCATTCATTTGGAATATATTGAAGCCAGACAATCACAAAAGGCTGAAAGCACTTTTTTGGAACAGCTGGCAAAATCTGGTGATACCATTTATGAAATCAGGAAAATTGATCTGTATTGGCAAAGGCCTTGGTTTTTGCCAATTTCAGTTATAAATTCCATTCGCCGAACCTTACTCGATGAATTTACATTTGTCAGAATCGCAAACCATCCCAAGGGTAAAATTTTTAAGCAAAACCGGCAAGCCCGCTGGTTGTCCAAACATATTGATTATACAGGCAATGTCTCAAACCAACATGCAACTTCATTCTATTTTTCACACGGTGCTGAAAGCATTGATCCTGCACTTGAGGTTTCGAAAGACTATAAGGGTAAACGACTGATGTCAATGAAGCATTGTCTGAAATATCAACTGGGTTATTGCCCGAGAGAGACTGACTCTTCATTGCCTTCCTGGCAGGAGCCTCTTTGCCTGAAAGATGGGAACACGAAGTTTAGGGTGGAATTTGACTGCAAGGCTTGCCTGATGAACTTATACCATCTTTGATAGAATCTTATTTGGTTCCCTCCTAAATTCAGTAGTTTACGCTATTTTTACAATATTCACGGGCCCTGCACCCCATTCAACGAGGAATGGCATGTGTTTTGGGCATTGCTGTTCAAACTCATGAAGACGTCAGATACACAATTGATAAAGATGATCAGGGAAGGGGAACATCAGCAACAGGATTTCAAATTCTGTATCACCGATTCCCGGAAAATTGCCCGTTCTTTGGTGGCGTTTGCCAACACCGATGGTGGAAGCCTTCTGATTGGAGTAAAGGATAATGGGAATATTGTTGGTGTGCAATCTGACGAGGAGTATTATATGGTAGAGTCTGCTGCAAGGATATACAGTAAACCTCCGGTTCCGTTTATAACCAAGCAGTGGCAGGTTGAAGGCAAAACGGTACTTCAGGTAATTATTGAGTCCAGCAATGCCAAACCACATTTTGCCAAAGATGAAAATGGTAAATGGTTAGCCTACATTCGGTTTAAGGACGAGAACCGGCTCGCCGGTAAAGTGATGGTGGATGTCTGGAATAAACAAAAGAGTAAACAAGGCATTACCCTAAAAGTGTCAGATGCAGAAAGATTTCTTCTCCAATATCTGAGTGAGCATGATTTTATCACGGTGTCATCATTTGCAAGGAAGGCTAGTATCCCCTTTCGTGAAGCCGAACAGCTTTTGGCCGATTTTATAGTATGGGATATCATCCAACCATATTTTGGCGAAAATAACGTTCACTATCAGTTGAATAGGAATTTTAATGTCGAGGATTGGAAGGAACATCGCCGTGTAAGAAATTGGCATAGGGATTAGTCCACCTTTAATTTTGCTATTATTACGCCGCTGCTGATTAGGTTTGATCAGGTTTCTTGTTTCCATTCCAACGATTATCTTTGCAAAAATTTTATATCTGCTTGGTATTTGGAAGCAGCTTCGTTTAATCAGTTGTTTGAGCAGCATCCCCGAATTGAAGAGCTCGTCGGTAAATGCGCTGCCCCCCCGGGTGAAAAGATTCTCCTGCATGGAATCATTGGCTCTGCCCGAACCCTTATCGCTGCAAGCCTTTTCAGAAAAACCGGAAGATCTGTCTTTATGGTTTTACCCGAAAGGGAAGAGGCTGCCTATGTATTTGATGACCTGAATAACTTGGGTCTTGAAAGCAACACGCTTTTTTTTCCATCCTCCTATAAAAGATCAGTCCAGTTTGGACAACCTGACCAGGAGAATCTTGTGTTAAGGACCGAAGCCCTGAACAAAATTTCAGGCAAGGGGAAGGCCTTTATACTTGTGACTTATCCTGAGGCGTTGGTTGAAAAGGTTGTTTCGAGGGAAAACCTGGCTGTCAATACCCTTACCATTTCAAAAGGTGAGAAAATTTCCATTGAATTTATCAATGAGTTTCTGTATGAATATGGTTTCGAGCGGGTAGATTTTGTGACTGACCCCGGGCAATTTTCAATCCGTGGAAGTATAGTAGATGTTTTTTCCTATGCCAATGAAGATCCATACAGGCTTGATTTCTTTGGAAATGTTGTGGAGTCGGTACGAAGCTTCGATATCGATGACCAGATTTCGAAAGAGTTTCATGAAAGTATTACCCTTGTACCTGATGTGCGGAGTAAAAATTTTGGTGACCGCAAGGTTCCCTTGACTGATTTCCTTGGAACTGATGTGTTAGCCCTGGTTTGTGGTACTTCACTTATTGCCGGGCAGTTGGATAAAATTGTGTTTCAGTGCCTCCACCACCCTGCCGGGGAGGTTTCAATCAAGGAGGATGAATTACTCGATGGCGATAGTTTCATGGCCTCGTTGCAGGGGATGACCTTGATCGAGTCGGGGTCTGAAATTAAAGGATCGGATTATGCTTCGGTTACATTTAACCAATCAAGACAGCCTGTTTTTAACCGGAATTTTAACCTTCTTTCTGAAAATCTGGAAGATTTTGCAGACCAGGGATACCGGTTAATGTTGTTTACCAGTCAAGAAAAACAAGCTGAGAGGCTTCGGGATATTTTTCGGGAAATTCGGAAAAAGATTTCATTTGAAACTTTTCTGTTCGCAATTCATGAAGGATTTATCGATCACGATCTGAAAATCTGTTTTTACACCGATCACCAGATATTCGAGAGATATCACCGTTATAAGCTCCGCACCAGGAAACAACAACGCGAGGCGATTACCCTCAAGGAGCTCAATATGCTCCATCCTGGCGATTATGTGGTACACATTGACCACGGGATCGGCAAGTTTGCAGGTCTGGCGCGCACCGAGGTGAATGGAAAGTTTCAGGAAGCTATCCGGTTGGTATACCGCGATAATGACTCCCTTTTGGTCAGTATTCACTCACTGCATCGAATTTCAAAATACAAGGGCAAGGAAGGAACCGAACCGTCTCTCAATAAATTGGGTACCGCTGCCTGGCAAAATCTTAAAAACCGCACAAAAAGCAAAGTCAAGGATATTGCCAGGGAACTGATTTTATTATATGCACGTCGCAGACAGGAGCTGGGTTTTGCCTTTTCCCCCGACAGCTATCTTCAAACCGAATTGGAGGCTTCATTTATTTATGAGGATACACCGGATCAGGAAAAAGCGACCCTGGCCGTGAAGGAAGATATGGAGAAACCGGTCCCAATGGATCGGCTGGTATGCGGCGATGTTGGATTTGGGAAGACCGAAGTTGCCATTAGGGCTGCCTTTAAGGCGGTGACCGATGGGAAGCAGGTAGCCGTATTGGTGCCTACAACCATTCTTGCCCTGCAACATTATAAAACCTTTTCCGAACGTTTGTCTGATTTTCCCGTCAAAGTTGCTTATATCAGCCGATTACGTAATACGTCCGAAATCAAGGAGGCGTTAAAGTCGGTCAATGAAGGGAAGGTCGATATTATAATCGGAACACACCGACTTGTAAGCAACGATGTGAAGTTCAAGGATCTTGGATTGTTGATTGTTGATGAGGAACAGAAATTTGGTGTTGGTGTGAAGGAAAAGCTGAAGCGATTGAGGGTCAATGTGGATACACTGACGTTAACAGCCACTCCCATCCCCCGAACCCTGCAGTTTTCACTGATGGGAGCGCGTGACCTTTCAATCATCC
>JAEYXH010000008.1 GCA_023428545.1 Bacteroidota bacterium
TCTTTATCCCACTTATACATATACCCTTTTTCGAAGAAATCGGGGAAATGGATCATTTCAACTTTTCCTATGCTGATCAACTGCAAGGTATCCTTCAGAAGGTCAAGCATGAAACTGTTGGTTACAGCCGTAAATCCGGAAGTCAACACCGAAAAATGCAATTCATTTGATCCGTCCCTGCTCTGACGGTTTGTTACGGGCATAATTCCCAGCATGATATCGTCATGGTGGGGACCGGTATGATAATACACCTGGTTTGTTTCGTGCCGCATTCCTTTCCTGATCTTTGCCGTGATTGAATCGATCACTGACTGGACAGTTTGTTCATCCAAATCAGGGATATGACGGCAGTATTTATCATTCTTCAGTTCATCGAGAGTCACTTTTGGACCAAATTTGTTGATATTGCGGCAAAGCTCAATGACAGCCCTTTCTGTTTTCTGGTGGTTCCAGGGGGTATCAAAATAATAGCGGTCAATGCTATCGTTTAATTTAACCGCAGCACCCTGGGTCAGATAAAATCTTGCATTCGGAAGCACCTGCAGGGCTGTTGCCGGATACATGTTACATGGATCACTTTGGACCGAATCACGGATAACATCAGCAATCGCCTCTCCGGCTGCATAGATAATTGCCTTATTGTCGGGGTTAAAGGTGAGTGTTCCCAATCCAATGGTAATCACAAGCCTGGCTCTCGAGACTTCAACTCCGCCCAAATCCCCGGCAGTAACTGCCTGTGTTTCGAAATTGGTTTGGGCCAGACGAGAGGGTGAGTGATGGTTGACTCCCCTGATATTAAATGCCACATGACCATCAGGTCCTATTCCACCCAGATAAAAACCAATTCCTCCCATTTCACGAATTGAATGCTCATAACGGTCGCACCAGTTATCAATCCTGAAAATGGATTCCTGCTGTAATTTTTCCCTTATTGTTTTCGCCTCCCTGTATCGGAGTGACAGATCGATAGTATAGTCGGGAAAAACCTCTCTGAAATGTTTGCCTTCGGCAAGTTCAATCTGGTCAGAATTAATCAGCAACGCTTTGCTTTCATCAAAACCGAAACCTTTTATATAATAGTTATATATAAAATTCCACAAACTATTATGCTGTTCCGAGCTTATCGGATAAAACTCACCGGCCTGAACCAGATGGATACCTGAAAGATCAGGCTTACCGACATTGCCTAAACCATACTTCTCCCTGATGGATTTGCCCTTTTCGTTTTCCCAGTTATCGAGCAGGAGATGCGTATTGTTCAGGAAATGCATCGCGGTTTTACCAACCGGCAGACAAGCAACACCATTCGGGTTCTGACTGGCCCATTCAAGAAAACTGAGGGCAGAAAGCAAACCCAGTTTAGGAAAATTATCTACAAGCAGATAGGGAGTTACAGATGATATTTTATAACTACCTGATTCCTTATAGAATGCCTCTTCAACATTGGTGAAATTTGTTTTCATACTAAACATTTTATAATATTTTACTGTGATAACTGATCAATAGCGAAAGCTGCGGCTCCAATTGGTCCGGCTTTCACACCCATGATAGAGAAGGATATTTCAGTATCGGTTGAAATATCTGGATTCGAATAAGTGGTGATGGCCTGGCGAAGGGGAGCTTCAAAAAACTGGCCGGCTTCAGCCAGCTTTCCACCTATTATGATGAGCTCTGGATTGACTACCTGTATCAGGTATGTAATACCTTTTCCGAGCCAATGGCCAACCTCTGTCAATATGGATATGGAAAACTGATCTCCCATTCGGGCAGCTTGTATAACAAGATTGGTATCGATCTTTCGAACATCCTGATCAGCCATCTGCATCAACAATGAAGGAATTCCGCTCTCCATTCCCTGACGCGCCTTTTTGGATATGGCCGCAACTGAGGCAACCGCTTCAAGACATCCCCTCTTACCACAATGGCAAAGCTCGCCATTATCCATCATCGGAATGTGTCCGAATTCGCCTGAAAACCCTGACTTTCCTGAATATAACTGTCCGTTCAGGATCAACCCCAGTCCGATACCCCAGTCAGCATGGACCATCAGCACATTTTGCCTGCTTTGCGCCAGCCCAAATTGCTGTTCGGCAAAAGTCCTGATTCTGGCGTCATTGTCAAAGAAAACTGGAAAGCCGAAGACCCCCGCAATATATTCATTGAGATTCCTCACGTTCGGGAAATAGGTTTTGTTCATCCATTTCTCCTGGTTAACCAACCCCGGCATCTCAATACCGACGCCGATGATCTTATCCTTATCAATGGTCAGCTCATTCAATATCACTTTCACCTCATCATATATCTCATCAAACATACGGAGGTTTCTCTGCATGGGAACCTCAATGGAATGGGGTCCGCTGATCTCATTATTGCAGGCATTAAACACACTGACAATGGTACGGTGAATATTGATGGTGATGCCAATAAGGTAAAAACTGTCCTCAATCAGTCCGTAAATGGCTGGACGCCGGCCTCCGCTCGAATCCCCATGGCCCAACTCCTTTAAGAATCCCTCTGATATCAGCTCTTGCAACAAACTGTTTATTTTTGGGGTACTTAATGGAAGATGTCTTGACAATTCGGCGCTGGACACAGGGCCTTTAAAATAAATCGATCGGATGATCTGCTTTTTGTGACCGATCTTTTTCAGCTCAACGCCCTGGCTTTGTCCACTGTTTTTAAATAATGTATCCATATGGGAAATATCTGACTCAAAGTTATGAAAATTATATCTTGCACGCAATGCCCTTTTTAATATTTTTATTAAGTGGGCAATCAAGCAAGAATGAAATTCAACCAGTCGAAATCTAATAAATAAAAAACACTTATTTTCATGAATAAATTGTTCGCTTGATGAGGGCTATGAAAAGTAAAGAAGAATTGGCAGACGCAAGGCAGTTGCAAAGAGTGAAAGTTACATCGAACCGGGAAATTTCGCCGGGGGTATATTACCTTTCCTATCAAAGAACACAGGAATTCATCCCGGGACAGGTGGTAAAAGTGTCGCTGGCAGCCGATAATCCACCCCGTATTTACAGTATTTGCAGCGGTAATTCGGATCCGGAAATCAGTATACTTTTCAACATCAAGGAAGGCGGATTACTCACTCCCGAATTGGCAAAGCTCAAATCAGGTGACACAATGCTGGTTTCGGCTCCCTATGGCGGATTTATCAGCAAAGGTGAGGCAGAATGGTGGATATCGACGGGAACAGGGATCGCTCCATTTTATAGCATGTTACGGTCGGGGTTAGGCAAAAACTGTCGCCTCATCCATGGGGTCAGAAACGGATCACAATTCTATTTTCAGGAGGAAATCCAGGCCATGATGGGAGAACAATACATCACCTGCTGTTCAGGAGAAAAAATAACCGGATCATTTTATGGCCGGGTGACTGACTGGCTTTCGTCCTGTGAGGAATTACCCACCGGCATAAAATATTACCTTTGCGGCAAGGCTCTTATGGTGGTTGATGTAAGGGATCTACTGATTGAAAAAGGGATTCCATTTGATCGTATTACATCCGAGATCTATTTCTGAATGCCATCGAAGACCTTTAAATAATATACTCATATGAATATCGACGACACTCCCACCATACTTCCCCCTATTTTCGGGAAAACCCTGGCCGAACTTAAACAGGTTGTCTCCGAAGCGGGTCTTCCGGGATACACAGCCACACAGTTGGCCGACTGGTTGTATAAAAAAAATGCTTCATCATTTGAAGAAATGAGCAACCTTTCAAAAAAAGGAAGAGAATATCTATCAGCGCATTTTTCGTTAGGCATTACGGCTCCTCAAAAGGTCCAGTCGAGTATTGACGGAACCCGGAAATACCTCTTTCCTGCCACAGGAGGCAAGTTCATCGAAACAGCCATGATCCCCGAGAATGACAGAATCACTGTTTGTGTCAGTTCGCAGGTAGGATGCAAAATGGGTTGCCTTTTTTGTATGACTGGCAAACAGGGTTTCCAGGGACAACTCACTGCCGGAGAGATTGTAAACCAAATCAGGAGCATTGAAGAAGCCGGACAGGTATCCAATATTGTATACATGGGGATGGGGGAACCCTTCGACAACCTCGACGAGGTATTGAAGAGTCTGGAGATCCTTACCTCTGAATGGGGCTATGCCATGAGCCCGAGAAGGATAACCGTCTCCACCATTGGGATCATATCCGGCATGACTACTTTTCTTGAAAAGAGTGAAGCACACCTGGCGGTGAGCCTGCACACCCCATTTGACGATGAACGGCGATCATTGATGCCAGTTCAGATTGCCTATCCCATTGGTGAGGTCATCAGGGAAATCAGAAAGTGGGACTTTTCAAAACAAAGAAGGGTTTCATTTGAATACATCATGTTTCGGGGATTAAACGATACACCGAAACATGTACAGGAGCTAACCCGGCTTCTTAATGGAGTCAAATGCCGTATCAACCTGATCCGTTTTCATCCGATCCCCGGCACCCCACTCCAGGGAAGCGTTGATGAAACAATTTTTGACTTTAAAGACAGGTTAAATGCCAAGGGAATCCTGACAACCATCCGAGCATCAAGAGGACAGGATATATATGCTGCCTGTGGTTTGTTATCAACCAAAGAGCTTTCAAATAAATAGCGGAATCCTTATTTTCGTGAACCCATAATAGTATCTTTATCGTAATAGAAGCAATCACATTATGGAAAAGCTGCAGTGGAATAAGAAGATTTTTGGTTCTGAACTCCTGATTAACCGGGGCAATGAATCAATTGGATCCATTCGGTTGCAGCATATGTTGAGCGGCAAGGCACTTGCCATCTTCAATGGCAAACAGTTTTACCTGAACAGGGATATACTCAGTTCACGCATCGAAATTTTGGACGGGAAAGACATGGCACCATTGGGGCGAATCACAGTGAATCCTTTCAGTCCGATGACTGAAATCATCATCAATGGAAAACGTTTTGAGCTGGAAATGAAAAATTTCTGGCAGTCGAAATGGACATGGAAGTTTAACGGGGCAGAAATAGTAACCTTTACCTCATATGAGTTTCTCACCCGCGACAAGGGAGAAATTGAACTTTTCAGTGCTTGTAACGAGGAAGTTGAAATACTGATACTTCTTGGATTGTCACTACGGAATCAGTTTACCCTGTTTATTTTGCTCATTGCACTTTTGGCTGTTTTACTGATTCTTTGAGCAGGTTTAGAAGAAATCGTCCTCATCCCTGGAACTTCCGGAATCAGGCTCAACACTGCAATCGAGGTTGACATTGAAATTCAGGGGCCGCTCAAACTGGACCTCCTGTGAAATTCCCAATTCAGGATCAGCCAAAACACTTTTCATGAAATACCCCCATACAGGCAGCGCCATATTGGCACCCTGTCCTGTTGAAATATCGGCAAAATGGATACTCCTCAGGTCGGCACCGGTCCATACACCAGCGGAAAGTTGCGGGGTCACGCCAATAAACCAGCCATCGGAATGATTCTGCGTTGTACCGGTTTTACCTGCAATGGGCATGGTAAACCTACCGTACCCTTCGCGGCTTCGAAGCCGGCCTCCTGTGCCATTGTCAACTACCCCTTGCATGAGATTGATCATGAGGTATGCAGTATTCTCATCAATGGCCTCATGGCGCTGGGGGACGAAATTGGCAACAACATTTCCATGCCGGTCCTCAATATGAGTCACAAAATAGGGTTTGATATATACTCCTTTGTTAGCGTAAGTGGAAAATGCCCCAACCATTTCATACAGTGTAATATCAGAGGTTCCCAGAAACATGGACGGGACAGCGTCTATTGGAGAATAAACACCCAGTTTATGCATTATCTCAGTCACTGCCTGAGGATTAAACTGTTTCATCACCCAGGCTGAAATCATGTTCTTGGAGTTGGCAAGTCCCCACTTCAGGGTGACCATCCTGCCATAATTTTCAGCATCATCACTGGCATCCCTTGGCTCCCAAACCGAGCCATCAAACAAGATAAATTGTTGTCGCACATAGGGAACTTTTGTGCAGGGTGTATACCCATTCTGCATGGCCAGCGTATAGAGGAAAGGTTTTACCGTTGATCCAACCTGACGCTTTCCGCCTTTCACCATGTCGTACATGAAATATTCATAACTCGGACCACCCACATACGCTTTAACCTGTCCTGTCCCATTCTCCAAAGCCATAAAGGATGACCTGAAAAATCGCAGATACCACTTGATGGAATCAATGGGTGACATGATTGTATCAATTTCGCCCCCCCAGGAAAAGATGCTCATCTCCACTGGCTTCCTGAACTCCTCCCTGATCTCGCTGAAGTTCTTCCCCGATTCTCTCAACAATCTGTATCTCTCGGTTTGTCGTATTGACCGGTCAATCAATTCATCTGCTTCGGCAGCCGACATATTATTGGAAAACGGGGGATTACGTAAAGAATTGACACGCTTATCAAACAAAGGCTGCAGGTTCTCACGCAAATGTTTGGTCAGCGCTTCCTCTGCATACCGCTGCATGCGTGAATCGAGCGTAGTATGTATCTTCAGACCGTCGCGATAAATATCATAAGATGATCCGTCGGGCTTTTTATTCTTATTAACCCAACCATACAATGGATTATCAACCCACTCAGCTGAATCTTCCCTGAAAATCTGCTCCTGCCAGGAAGCATATTTTGATCGGTCGGGTTTGGATGCCCGCATGGTGGTACGAAGGTATTCCCTGAAATAGGGAGCAAGTCCCCGCTTAAAGTCAACCCTATGGTAGTCCAGATCAAGTGGAAGAACCTTTATTGAATCAAACTCAGCCCTTGTGATATATCCGTATTTATGCATTTGGGAAAGAACCACATTCCTTCGCCGTAATGTCAGTTCCTCTCGCCTCACGGGATTATAAAGTGAACTGTTTTTGGCCATTCCGACCAGCATGGCAGCCTGATGCAAATCAAGAGAGTCAGGTTCGCAGTTAAAGTAAACATTTGAAGCGGTCTTGATTCCGACTGCCAGGTTCAGGAAATCGTACTTGTTCAGGTACATGGTTAGAATTTCCTCTTTGGTATAGCTTCTTTCAAGCTTGATGGCAATTACCCATTCCCTGAATTTTCGAAAGACAAACTTCACAGGGCCAGCATTTTTTTCACGAGGGAATAACATCTTGGCAAGCTGCTGGGATATGGTACTTCCACCTCCCGAACTGGTGTCTCCGGTGAGAACACCCTTCACCACCCTGAGAAGACCTCTTAGATCAATTCCAGAATGGCGGTAGAACCTGACATCCTCAGTCGAAATCAATGCATCAACCAGATGCTGGGGGATCTCTTCATACCGGACATAAGTCCTGTTCTCATTCTCATTGAAAAACGTGCCCATCAACTTATCATCACTGCTGATCACCTGAGAAGCCAGAATGCTTTCCGGGTTTTCAAGATCCTCAAATGTGGGCATAAATCCCATCCAACCATTGGCAATACCAAAGAACATCAGTACAATGGCTATGCCGGTGGAAATCACGATTGTCCAGAAAATTTTAACGTATTTCGAAAAATCAGGCTTTTCTATAGTCATAATTTTGACCAGTTAATTTTCACGACAAATATATCAGGAATATCCCATTACGACCATTTGATAAATCAGGAATCAACCGTTTAAGTGCTAAAATATAAACAATTACATCATTTTCAATAAAATAGAAAACGAAAATCTTACTGTGAAATTTTGAACTTAGCCATCCATTTTCTTTACTTTGCACAAATTTTTTTAAAAGATACTGGTGTATGCAGGAAAATCTGGTCATTGTCGAATCACCCGCCAAAGCGAAAACCATTGAAAAGTTTCTCGGAAATGATTTCAAGGTCGCTTCGAGCATGGGACATATTCGTGACCTGGCAAAAAAAGACTTTGGAATTGATATTGAAAATAACTTCCAACCACAATATATCATCTCAGATGACAAGAGAAAAGTGGTTGCCGAACTTAAGAAGCTGGCAAAATCAGCCACTGAGATTTGGCTTGCATCTGATGAGGACCGTGAAGGAGAAGCCATTGCATGGCACCTTAAGGAAGTGCTTGGATTAAAACCAGAACACACACGCAGGATTGTGTTTCATGAAATCACCAAAGATGCCATCCTCAATGCTATCAATCATCCGCGTGAGATTGACCTGAACCTTGTCAATGCACAGCAAGCCCGCAGGGTACTCGACCGGATCGTAGGCTTTGAGGTATCACCAGTTCTCTGGAAAAAGGTAAAGCCCTCACTTTCGGCAGGTCGGGTTCAGTCGGTTGCTGTAAGACTCATCGTGGAAAGGGAAAGGGAAATAATGAACTTCCAATCCACCTCTGCATTCAGGGTGACAGCCACCTTTATCGCGAAGCTGGCCGATGGACAACAATCGGAATTAAAGGCCGAATTGTCGAAAAGATTTGACAACCGCGAAGAGGCTTACGAATTTCTGAGTCAGTGCAAGAATGCAACATTTACGGTAAGTGACATCACCAAAAAACCAGCACGCCGGAGCCCGGCACAGCCATTCACCACATCGACCCTTCAGCAGGAAGCCAGCCGCAAGCTGGGATTCTCGGTCAGCCAGACCATGTCGGTAGCGCAAAGGCTCTACGAGGCAGGTAAAATCACCTACATGAGGACTGACTCCGTGAACCTTTCTTCACTGGCGATCCATACCGCAGCCAAAAAAATTACTGAATTGAATGGTGAAAAATATGTGAAAACCAGGCAATACAAGACAAAAAGTAAAGGGGCACAGGAGGCACATGAAGCCATTCGGCCCACCTACATTGATCATGAACAGATTCCCGGAACCGCCCAGGAAAAAAAGCTTTACGAACTGATTTGGAAGCGCACCATAGCTTCACAAATGGCTGATGCCGAGCTGGAAAAAACCACCGTGACGATCGACATATCCACTTCTTCCGATAAATTTATCGCTTCAGGTGAAGTCATCATATTTGATGGGTTTTTGACAGTTTACCTCGAATCAACCGATGATGAAAATGGCTCACAGGGAGGAGAAGCCCTGATTCCTCCCCTCAAAGCCAAAGATGCTTTAATGTCGAAATCCATTCAGGCGGTTCAGCGTTATTCGCAACGACCACCCCGTTATACGGAAGCTTCGCTGGTTAAAAGGCTCGAAGAACTGGGTATTGGCAGGCCATCCACCTATGCGCCAACCATCACCACCATCCAAAATAGGAATTATGTAGTGAAAGAAGATCGGCAGGGAATTGAACGTCAGTTTATTCAACTCGAATTGGCAAAAGGGCAAATAAAGGAATCTGTCAAGACCGAAGTTTCGGGAACCGAAAAGGCCAAGCTCTTTCCCACCGACATTGGCATGGTGGTTACGGATTTCCTGATGGAATATTTTGATCAGATCATGGATTACAATTTTACGGCAAAGGTTGAAGCTGAATTCGACGAGATTGCAGAAGGTAAAAGAGTGTGGACGGAGATGATCGATGAATTCTACCAACCCTTTCACGAAAAGATAGACAATGCCTTGAAAAACTCGGAGAAAACCAAGGGAGAGAGACTTTTGGGCAGCGATCCGGTTTCAGGCAAACCAGTTTATGTAAAAATTGGCAGGTTTGGACCCATAGCGCAACTGGGAAAAGCCATTCCGGACAGTGACGAGGAAAAACCTCAATTTGCAAGCCTTAGAAGTGGGCAGCACCTTGAAACCATCACATTGGATGATGCGCTTGAGCTTTTCAAAATGCCACGGGACCTTGGTGATTTTGAGAATAAGAAAGTTACCATAGGCATTGGACGATTCGGTCCCTATGTGCGTCATAATAATCTTTTTGTATCACTTGCCAAAACCGATGATCCTTATTCGGTCGATTTGGACAGGGCTATAGAATTAATCGAGCAAAAAAGAGAAAAAGACCGCAATTCGGTATTGCGTGTATTTGAGCAGGATCCGGAATTGAGAATCTTAAATGGACGATGGGGTCCCTATCTCTCATACAAAAAAACCAATGTCAGATTACCCAAAGGAAAAAAGGCAGAGGATCTGACCTTCGAAGAGTGCATTGAAATGGTATCCAAGGCACCTTCAACACCCAAAAGAAAAAAGAAATAGTTGGCAGTCGTTTAAGTACTTATACAAATGTAAGATGAATCTTTCACCCTATTTTGATGCGGTTGATTTTGAATTGCTTCAGTCGCAGAAGAAATTCACCAAAAACATGCTGGGGTATTACATCGAGAAAGATACCATCAAATCGAGTGAGAAGGGACCGGCCAAATATACGATTGCGCTCATAGGGGTTCCCAATAATCGGAAAACACCGAATAAAGGAACCGCCCATGCTCCGGATGAAATTCGTAAAAACCTTTATCAACTCAGCTATTTCGACACCGCCGTAAAAATTATCGATCTGGGAAACCTGCGGTCGGGAAGATCGGATAATGATGTCTATTTTGCGTTGCGTGATGTTATTGATTATCTGAATGAAGAAGAGATTATTACGGTTATAATGGGAGGAGGACAAGACCTCAGCATTGGAATTGCAAGGGCTTTCCAGAACAATCCTGAGTTTACGATGGCCATCGCCGATGCCAGGGTAGATGTCAAAACAACACGTGAGACCACCGATTCAACAAACTTTCTCACCAAGATCCTGAAAGAAAATCCGGGGCTTTTCCATCTTGAGATGCTTGGCATTCAAGGGCATTACGCATCGCCCGACATTCTGGATTACCTGAAGGAAAACACATTTGATTATCATCAGCTGGGGCGCATCAGGGATGATTTCCCCCTAACAGAGCCGATACTTAGAAACAGCCATTTTCTGAGTTTCGACATCGCTTGCGTCAGGCAATCGGATGCTGCAGGTCAAATTTTACCATCCCCAAACGGATTCTATTCAGAAGAGGCATGCCAGATAGCCAGATATGCAGGACTGAGCAACCGACTGACGGTCTTTGGACTTTTCGAGGTTAATCCGGCTTTTGATAAGTCGGGTTGCACAACTGCCCTTGCAGCCCAGATAGTCTGGTATTTTCTGGAGGGAACGTTACATCGGAGAAAGGAAGATCCGGCAATCAATAAAGAAGCGTTCACCCGCTATTATGTTGAAATGGAAACACATGGTGAAACGCTTGTGTTTTTTCACCAGCCAGTCACCAATCGCTGGTGGATCGAAATATCATATGGTGAAGGAGATAGCTGGATAGTTGCCTGCAATGAGTCAGATTACCGACGGGCTATAACCCGCGAAGTACCCGAGGTTTGCCTGAAATATCTCAGAAAAACAGAACGACAGTCAAAATAATAAAAAATTAAATGCGTTCTTTGCTAAACCATGAAAATAATCTGATATCAACAAAGGCGAATTGCAGGCTCTAACGTTTTGTTGATAAAAAGCATAGCCTGACGAGCATAATTGTTTATGAGAAAGACATTTTACTTTCTACTTATATTTTTTCTGGTTAATTTAGCGGCACTTGGACAACAAGACCCGCAGTACACCAACAATATGTTTTACAAACTGGGGGTGAATCCGGGATTTGCAGGTAGTGACGATGCAGTCAGTGGAATAATTCTGAACCGGTATCAGTGGACCGGGTTTCCGGGAGCTTCCAAAACACTGGTTTTCAGTGCTGACGCGGCAGTTGACCTGTTTGGCATTCCAAGTGGTATCGGATTGAATATTGTCAGTGATGAGATTGGATTCGATCAAAACGTTCTCGTAAATTTCAACTATTCCTACAAAGCCAGACTATCGATTGGGACACTTGGAATTGGTGTGTCTGCCGGGGTCTTCAACAAGGGGACCAATGGAGAATGGGAAGTACCTGAAGATGAAGAAGGTATATATACCCAGCCCGGATCAGACGCTGGTATTCCACAAGGGGAAGTATCCCAGGTGGCTTTTGATGCTGGCTTGGGACTTTACCTGCAGGGACCGGATTTCTATTTGGGCGCATCTGTAACTCATGTTAACGAACCTGCAATAAAGTATGCTGACCTCGCAGAAACCTTTCTTGCCAGGCACTATTATCTGATGGGAGGATACAATATCAGGATGTCAGATCCGTTATTTGAGTTACGCCCATCATTTCTGGTAAAAAGTGACATGGCAGGATGGACAGTCGATTTGAACACGAACCTGGTATATAACGACAGAATTTGGGGCGGATTGTCATACAGGTTACAGGATGCAGTGTCACTGTTAATGGGGATTGAGTTGATGAACGGTTTAAAAATAGGATATTCATTCGACCTGGTTACCTCCGCGATTGGAAGATATGGTTATGGGTCGCATGAGATTTTTCTGGGTTATTCATTAGATCTGGACCGAAACCGGAATAAAAAGTATAAAAGCGTAAGGTTTTTGTAAAAAAACTATATTTACTGAACTATGAAAAGAATATTTCTTGTACTGATGGTGGTCATTACCTCCATAAGCTTTACCGGATGTTTTGGTCCGGGAAGTGGAAGCGGGTACGGAAACGGCGAGTTGGTCGGCGTCAAGAGGCAGGGCAAATGGCGGGAAACACCCCCCTATGGGATGGTGTTTGTCAGGAGGGGTACCTTGAATATTGGACCCAGTGACCAGGACCCGGCTGCTTCAACCACACCTTCACGAACCGTGTCCATCGATGCATTCTGGATGGATGATACTGAAATTACCAATACAGAGTACCGTCAATTTGTTCATTGGGTGCGCGACTCCATCGCCAGACAAACACTTGGGCAGTCATATCCCGAATACCTGATAACCGAAGACCGGGAAGGCAATCCACTCGACCGGCCACAGATTTCGTGGAGAGAAAGAATCGACTGGAATGATCCCGATGTGGTAATGACTCTTCAGGACATGTATATTCCTGAAAATGAAAGGTTCATGGGGAAGAAGGAAATCGATCCACGCAAACTGTTTTTTGAATATTGGTGGATTGATTATCAGCAGGCAGCCCGAAGAAGTAACAGCTTCAATTTTGAGACACAGCGATATGAAGGAACGGTATTTGACCAAGAGGGAAATGAAGTGCCCATTGAAAACCGCTCTTCTTTTATTTTCAGAAAACTTGTAAACGTCTATCCTGACACCCTGACCTGGATCCGGGATTTTACCTATTCATACAATGAGCCCTGGGCAACCAGGTATTTCTGGCATCCAGGCTTTGATGAATATCCGGTGGTAGGTATTTCATGGGAACAGGCACGCGCATTTTGCAGCTGGAGAACCAAAATCCAGAGTGACTACATGGACAGTCAAATGCAACCTTCCCTGATGGAATACCGGTTACCGACGGAAACTGAATGGGAATATGCTTCCAGGGGAGGAAAAAAATTCTCGATGTATCCCTGGGGTGGATATTACACCCGTGACCAGGAAGGTGTTTTTATGGCCAATTTCAAGCCTTTGCGTGGAAATTACGTTGAGGATGGAGGGATCAGTACCATGAGGGTCGCCAGTTATGACCCCAATGATTTCGGACTTTACGACATGTCAGGGAACGTTGCCGAATGGACAAGCACCGCTTATGACGAGTCAGGCTATATGCTGATCAATGACCTAAATCCCAATTTTGAATATAATGCCCTTCCCGATGATCCTGCTGTCATGAAACGGAAAGTTGTCAGAGGAGGCTCATATAAAGATGTCGCCTACTTTACGCAGGTTTCAACAAGAAGTTTTGAATACCAGGACACAACCAAATCATTCATTGGATTCCGTTGTGTAAAATCAACCTTTGGTAACGAATTTTAATCCATAAATTGTTTCCATTATGAACATTGGTGAACTCTTAAAAACAAAACGGGCAAAATCAATCACCGGTTACATATATAGCTGGGGTGCATCCGTTGTACTTATCGGTGCTTTGTTCAAACTGCAACACTGGCCCTATTCCGGAGTAATTCTTGCCATTGGACTTCTTACGGAAGCAACCATTTTCTTCATTTCGGCATTTGAACCACCGCTTGATATTCCTGAATGGTCAAAAGTATACCCCGAATTAAGGGAAGACTATGAAGTAACTGAATTCGATGAACTTGAATCCAGGGGAAAAGGGAAACTGGATGATCTTTTAAAAGGGACCGACCTGACTCCTGAACTTATCAAAAAGGTGGGATTCAGTCTGTCAGAGTTAAGTAACACGGCAAAAGGACTCAGTGACATGTCATCAGCGACTGTTGCCACCGAAATGTATGTCAGGAACCTCTCATCAGCAGGTGAATCCATTGGGTCTTTTAGTGAACTGAACACAAAGGCACACCAAAATATTCACAACTCGGTGAATGAGCTGGTGGAAACATACCAGAATACATCAAGACAAATCGGCAAATCGAGTCAGTCAGTCATCGATAAAATTAACCAGTCAGGTGAAGAAATCTCCTCCAAAATCTCTGAATCCGGAACATTCCTTGCCAATACCTATAAATCGGCGGCACAGAAGATGGAAGAGAGTCTTAAAAACCTGAATTATTCATCCGATTATGCCGAAAATCTGGCGCGTCTGAATAAAAATCTTTCAACCCTGAACAACGCGGTTGAGAACCAATTAAAAGGAACTGAGGATCAATTCAAAGCAGGTGCGAAGTTCAACTCCGACCTGGGCAAGATGAATGAAATTCTGGCCTCCTCTGTAGATGAACTCAGGCGTTATCAGGAAAATGCAAGTAAACTGAACCAACATCTGGAAGCATTGAATACCATTTACGGCAATATGCTCGGTGCATTGAATTATAAAAAATAAGCGAACCTGACAATCTGCGATTATGGGTACCAAGAATTGCCCGGAGACCCCGAGGCAAAAAATGATAAACATGATGTACATAGTGCTGACAGCAATGTTGGCACTCAATGTGGCGGCACAGGTCCTGGAGGCCTACAGGGTTGTGGATTCAAGCCTGATCCAGACATTGAATGCCGTGGATAACAAAAATCAGCAGATCTATTCGGCATTTGAACAAGCTTATGCCGAAAATCCTGCAAAAGTTCAGGATTGGAAATCCCAGGCGGACCAGGTCAAGGAAAAATCGAATGCCCTTGTTGGTTACATAGACGCCCTGAAAGAGAAACTGGTTCTCGCCTCCGGTACAGTGCCACGTTCACCAGATCGTCCTCTAAAGGGAGATGAATTCATTTTTGTCAATTCAAATAAGGATACCTTAGTCATCAAAAAAGAAGACGACCTGAATACGCCATCCGAAATAATGATTGCACAAAAAGAGGCAACCAATCTGAAGGAAGAGATAGGTTCATATCGTGAATTTGTGGAAGGCATCATTCCCGAGGAGGATGCTGAACTCAAAAATACAATAAATCAGGAGCTTGAGACTTCAGACAGTAGGTTTACCCTTAAGAGCGGGGAAAGAAGAACCTGGGAAAGTCTCTATTTTGAAAATAAACCACTTGCAGCTATCCTGACACTTCTTTCAAAGTTGCAGATTGACGTCAAAAACTCAGAGGCTAATCTTCTGAATTACCTGTATTCACAAATTGATGCCGGCGCATTCAAATTTAACAAACTCGGTGCTCAGGTAATCGCCAATTCAGCCATTATCCTTCAGGGTGAAGAATATATTGCACAAGTATTTCTTGCAGCTATCGACACCACCGAAGATCCTGTTATATCGGTGAATGGCCGAGAATTACCAATCGAAGATGGAAAAGGGATATACCGTTTAAGGGCAAATGAACCAGGAACTTTCAGATGGAGTGGTGTAATCAATTACAAAACCCCTGAAGGAACTATTCGAAACTACCCTTTTACGCAGGAATATCAGGTCACTCCACCCAGTGTGACAATTTCCCCTACCAAAATGAATGTTTTTTACAGGGGAATAGCTAATCCCGTTGATGTTTCGGTTCCGGGAGTGACCAAGGAAAACCTCCGGATTGCCATTTCCAATGGAAGAATCGTACAACAGAATAATGACTACTTTGTTTATCCCAACGAGTTGGATGAACAAGGCAGAAGAACAACGGTTTCCGTTTATTCCCAGGTTGGAGGTACCGAAAAATTGATGGGTAGCATGAACTTCCGTGTGAAGCGTGTGCCAGACCCTGTTGCACAGGTTGCCAACCAGACAGGTGGTAATTTAAGGAAGGAAGATTTGCAACTCGAAGATGGAATAATGGCAGTATTGCCCGATTTTGACTTTGACCTGAAGTTCACCGTAACACAATTTGATGTTACCCTTACGGGGGCTGGTGGGTATGCAAACACCTGGAAATCGACAAACAACCGGTTTACGGCTGACCAGAAAGCCCAGTTCAGGAACCTTGTAACCGGTAGTATCATCTATATCGACAATATTAAAGCCAGAGGGGATGACGGGACCGACCGTGATCTGGATCCGATAAGCTTCAAAATACGTTAAAGTATGAAAAGATTATTTCAAATAATTACAGGAGCGCTTCTGTTGATTTCGGTGGCAGGAGCTGACTTTGCCTCCGCACAGATCATCAACGGAGCCTATAAACGAGAGGATACTTTCCAGAAAAAGCCGATGCCACTTCCATCCGTAAGGGAAGCTGACGTATTATGGTCAAAGATGGTCTGGAGAATAATTGACCTCAGGGAAAAAATCAATCAACCCCTGTACTTTCCAACTGCTCCTGTAGATGGAATGTCAAGTTTATCACAACTTCTCCTGAAGGGAATTGAAACAGGCCAAATTACCGCTTATGATGCAAGAAATGATGATGATTTCAAAATGCCCATCGGGATTGCCGAAGTCAAACAGGCATTTGGCGCTGAAACCCGAACCCGCGAAGTGAGAAATTTCGAAACGGGTGAAATGGAAATCCGAACCATCGAAGGTGAAATCAGGCTAGAGGAGGTCAAACAATTCATGATCAAGGAAGAATGGTATTTTGATAAGCAAAATTCCAGACTCCAGGTGCGCATTATCGGAATATGTCCTATTCAGGAGTTTTTCCGTGAAGGGGAAGAAAATATCGAAGGGTCACCAGTTCAAAGGAGGAAAGTGTTTTGGGTTTATTATCCAGAAGCCAGACCAATCCTGGCCTCATCGGAAGTATTTAACCCATACAACGATTCGAGACGGATGTCATACGATGACCTGTTTATCAAACGGTATTTTAACAGCTACATCGTGCAGGAATCAAATGTTTACAATAACAGGCTGATCAGCCAATACCTTTCAGGCAAGGATGCCATGCTTGAGTCGAAGAATATAGAGGATAAAATATTCAACTACGAACAGGATTTGTGGGAATATTAATTCTTTACTGAATATGTAAAGGCCTTATGAATTCCACCCCATAAGGCCTTTTTTATCATAGACGAAAATTTTTTCTCTCTACTGCCGTTAAATGAATAGCCGAACAGGAAAATAGATGAGATTATCTGGATGGATAGTGATTTTATTAATTCTGCTTACTGCGTCATGCAGAAAGGCGGATATTTACAGTGCTGATAAAATCAGGTCCCGCGGGGCTTGGTTTGAACCAGCTCCATTCGGTATGGTATACGTTGAACGGGGCTCATTTGTGATGGGACCCACCGATGACGAACTTCATGAATTCAATCCTCACAGAAATGTGTCTGTTGAGTCGTTTTGGATAGATGATACTGAAATTACCAACAGTGAATACAGGCAATTCGTTTATTGGGTTCGCGATTCTATTGCACGCAAAATACTTGGGCAGGCCGATCCTGAATACATGATTGCGGAAGACCAGTATGGCAATCCCGTAGCCCAACCCGTTAACAACTGGCGTACACGCATCAATTGGGCAGATCCGGATACCCGAATGGTATTGGATGAAATGTACTTTCCTGAAGAAGAGAGGATCTCATATCGCAGGGAATTGGATACCCGAAAGCTGGTTTATGAGTATTACTGGATCGATTTTCAACAGGCCGCCCGCAGGGCCAACAGCTTTAATTATGAAACCCAGAAATATGAAGGAACAGTCCTCAATTCCAATGGGGAGGAAGTCCCGGTAAGTAACCGCAGTTCATTCATCATGCATGAAATCATACCTGTTTACCCAGATACACTAACCTGGATCCGTGACTTTACATACTCATATAACGAACCGATGACCTACAAATATTTTTCACATGTTGGGTTCGATGATTACCCGGTCATTGGTGTTTCATGGGATCAGGCACGTGCTTTTTGTGACTGGCGTACCCAGTTACAGGGAAATTACAGGTCGAGGATGAATGATTCACCCCCTCACGATTATCGTCTCCCCACGGAAGCCGAATGGGAATATGCTGCAAGAGGTGGCCGTAATAACACTATCTACCCATGGGGTAGTTATTACACCCGGAATACCCAAGGTTGTTTTATGGCCAATTTTAAACCCATGAGGGGGAATTACGTTGCAGACAGTGACACTCGTGTCACCACCATGAAAGTAGGTTCATTCGATCCCAATGATTACGGATTATATGACATGGCAGGCAATGTGGCAGAATGGACCAGTTCAGCTTATTTTGAAGCAGGGTATGATCTCATGAATGATTTAAATCCTCAGGTTGAATACAATGCGAGGGCAGGTGATCCGGAAGTAATGAAAAGAAAGGTCGTCAGGGGAGGGTCTTATAAAGATGCAACTTACTTTATCAGAAATACCACAAGATCATTCGAATATCAGGATACCACCAAATCATTCATAGGATTCAGGTGTGTGAGGACTTCATTCAGAAATGAGTTGCAAGGCAGATAATCTGGATATTTGTGCATCAGGCAAAATTAAGGCTACCAATTAGTTAATTATCATTACCCTTGACAGGGGTGCGTCTCCGGGGCTGACCAATGGGTTTGATAACTATATCCTTTTTACATTCGGGACAAAGATAAATTTCACAACCCGTGCAGGCAAAGCAATTACTGCACTCCCGATCCAGATCTCCCCGCTGGAATGAAAAACCACAATTCGTGCAAACAAAGGTTTTTGGCTCCGGCTTTGTCATTTTAACCTCTTTATAACCCGAAAAATTCCAAACATCACTACCAGCGTAAAAATGATAGTCGCTCCGGAAGGTATATTCAGGAAATATGATATTATCAGGCCTGACAGGCTTCCGGCGAAACCAAAAAGAATGGAAAGAAGGATCATTTTCCTGAAATCGCGGGTGAATAGGTTTGCAATTGCCTGGGGAATGGTCAGCAGGGAAAGGATCAGTATAATCCCTACAACCCTGATATTGAGCACCACCGTCAATGCAATCAGCATCATGAGGAGATAATTAAATCCTGAGACATGCAATCCGGATGCCCTTGCAAACTCTTCATCAAAAGCGATGTAGAGGATTTCCCTGAACCACAACCAAAAGACAGTCAAAAGAATGAAAATCAGGAACATCATGGCCCAGAGCTCGTAACTGCTTACTGTGAGGATACTTCCAAATAAATAGCTCATCAGGTTGGGAGTATATCCCGGAGTCAGAAATACAAATACAACACCCAGAGCCATCCCAAGCGACCACCAAATGGCAATGGAAGAATCTTCACGCACCCCACCTTTTTCGGTAAAAAACTGTATTCCCAGGGCTGATACCAAAGCAAATACTGATGCTCCAATCAGAGGATCGACGCCAATCAGAAAGGCCAGCCCAATTCCGCCAAACGAGGCATGGGTAATACCACCACTGACAAACACTATTCTTCGGGTAACAATATAGGTACCTATAATCCCACACGAAATGCTGGCAAAAACGGTTGCCAGCAATGCCTTCTGGAAAAACCCATACGAGAGTAAGTCAAGAAAATCATTCATGGGCAGGATGTTGTTTTAAGACAGTGTGTGGAATTTTCCCATGGGTGATAATCTTCAGCGGGCAGTTGTATACAGCCAGGTCTTCCATTGTTATTTGATTCGAAGGATGGTAGTGCAAAGTCTTGTGCACACAGGCAATCGTCTTAACATACATTGAAATGGTACCGACATCGTGCGAAACGAGAACGATAGCCATTTTCTCATTCAGAATTCTTAGCCTTTCATAGAGTTCACCTTCAAAATGAGCATCCACAAATGTATCCGGTTCATCCAGGATCAGCACTTTGGGATCACTGATTAATGCCCTGCATAGAAATGCCCTTTGCATTTGCCCGCCTGAAAGCTCCCCAATTGCTTTGTCCCATAAATGCCTTATTCCTGACTCGTCCAAAAGATTCATTGCCGCCTCCTTTTCATCATACCTGTTCTGGAAGGGGAAGGGTCGCATCATGGAACCTGACCTGACAACATCCAGCACTGTGATCGGAAATTTCCGGTCAAGATGTTTTACCTGTGGCAGATATCCAATTGGGCGTTTATGACGTGGCAAATCTTCCCTGAAATAGATCTTCCCTGAATCAGGTTTAATCAGGCCCAGGATAAGCTTTAGTAAAGTGGTTTTCCCCCCTCCGTTTGGTCCGATAACCCCAATGAAATCATTTTCATGGATCTTCAGATCCACTTCTTCCAATACAGGAGTGCCTGAAAAGGAAAAAGTGATGTGATTCAGATGTATCAGTGGCTTCATGATAATTTGATATCCAGGTTAAAAATGATCCCTTAGCAACCTTGCCATGAGAATCATGTTTTCACTCCACTCCGGATTCAGTGGCCAAACCTGGATGGCTTCACCCTTGATCTCTTGTGCAAACATCCTCGCATTTTCACGGTCGAAATCACTTTGGATATAAATAACCCTGATGTTTTCAGTCCTGGCTATATCAGTAAGACGGGCAATGTGAGACGAAGTCGGTTCCTTGCCTCCCTGCTCGATTGAAAGCTGCTGCAACCCAAAATCCCTTGCAAAATAGCTTAACGAAGGATGGAATGAAATAAACGTGCGTCCCTGAAACTCATCTAAAAGTTGTCTGACCTGTAATTCAGTCTCATCAATCTCTTTTAAAAGCTTCTGGAGTCCTAAATTATACTGATCAGTCATTTCCGGATTAATTGTCACCAATTCATCCCTTATGGTTACCGCCATTTTCCTCACTTCTTTTGGAGACAGCCAAAAGTGTGGATCGACGCCCTGTCGTAGTTCATTGTCCACATTGGTAACAATAAGATCAACATTCACTGATAGATCTGAAACTTTTAAATCACGGGCAGATTCAATAATCTTATCAGCCCAGGAGAGCTCAAAGCCGACATACCCCATCCGAAACCAGAGTATGGCTTTCTCGACAGATGCCATCTGGGCTGGGAGCAAACTATACGTTGTTGGATTGGCGCCATGTGGAATTAACACTTCAATTTGAAAATCATCGCCTGCAATTTTCTCCACAAAAGTTTTCTGTGGCAGAATACTTACCAGAATAATTTTCTTTTCTGCTGTTCCGGAGGAGGGTCGGTTACATCCGATTTGGGAAAAAAGGATGATTACCAGAATGAATGAGATATGTTTTTTCATAAAAGATATTTCCATTATTGGGTTTGTTGGCATGTTGCACCTTAAAGGTAATCATTTGGCTGAATCAGGGTAATGCTATGGATGGGTATGTTGCTTTTTACCCTTTGCAGGGGGCACTGGATCATACCCACTGGTTCCCCAGGGGTGGCAGTGGGAAATGCGCTTCGTGGCAAGCCAGACCCCTTTAAAAGGTCCATGAACTTTTATGGCTTCCACCGCATAGGTTGAACAGGTGGGAACATGCCGGCACGAGGCCGGAGTATATGGCGAAATGGCAAACTTGTAAAAATAGACCGGGATCAGAAAAATCCATCCCAAACCCTTCTTAAGAAAATTCCAAATACCCTGCATGTGCTACTCCTAATAATCCTGTCCCAAAATTATAAATATTCAAAAGATACAACAGATTTATTATTCAGCAGATAACTAACTTGCATGATTCGGCCTATAACCATTCACGTATTCATAAAAGTCACCTATACGTGATAAAATGGATACTTATCCATAATTCCACACAGTCAAAAGCCTGTTTTCAGGATTTTGTGCTTTAAACATGTAATTTTGCCTAAGCTAAAAATATGACACTTCATACATATGCCCATGAGAAATTTACTGATTCTATTTTCGCTTCTGTTTTTGATTGCCTGCCAGAAGCAGGAATTTAACGCCGTACAATACGCCGATCCCCAAATTGGATCTGTTCATGGCCGATGGTTCTTTTACACACCGGCGGCTGTTCCTTTTGGTATGGCCAAGTTAGCCCCGCACACCAATGCCTACGACAATGTTGGAAGCTGGATGCCTGCAGGTTATGACGACAGGCATACATCCATTGAGGGTTTTGGAAATTTTCACGAATTCCAGATCGGAGGAGTGGTGAATATGCCCATCACCGGAAAACTTAATACAGTACCAGGTTCGCTGGAAGATCCTGATTCAGGATACAGGTCGAGGTTCGATAAGGCCAATGAATATGCAGAACCCGGATATTATTCGGTTTACCTGGATGACTATCAGATAAAAGCAGAACTGACCGCAACGACAAGGGTCGGTTACCACAGGTATACTTTCCCAAAATCAGAAGATTCGCACATCCTTTTCGATGTTGGTCACAAACAAGGTGAGAGTAGTGATGTCACTGAAGCCTTTGTTTCTTTTGACGGGGAAAAGAATATTAAAGGCTATGTGGTTACTTATCCTGAATATGTGAAAATTTGTGATGAGGGAAAGCGTGTCATCATGTATTTTCATGCAAGACTAAGTAAAAAACCAAAATCATGGGGTACATTTACTGACACGCAGATTGTTGCGGGCGAAAAAGAATCGAAAGGCACACGTAACGGGATGTACCTGACATACAGTACCGAAAATGAAGATGTTATTGAAATGCAGGTTGGTGTATCCTATACCAGCATGGAAAATGCCCTTCTGAACCTGGAGTCGGAAACGAAGGAAGTCAACTTTGATCAAGCCAGAAAGGCTGCCAGTCATAACTGGAATGAAATGCTGTCCAAGATTGAAATCTACGACAGCAATACCGAAAACCTGAAGAAATTTTACACCGGTCTTTATCATGCGCTATTGGGAAGAGGCATATCAAATGATATCAACGGAGCCTATCCCCGAAACGATGGGAGCATCGGTCAACTTCCCCTGGATGCATCCGGCAAACCCACAAGGAAAACTTTCAATACCGATGGAATGTGGGGTGCATTCTGGAATTTGAGTCAATTGTGGGCCATGGTCTATCCTGACCATTTCATGGAATACCTGGAAGCAAACCTTGATTTTGCAGAGGAAACCGGATGGATACACGACGGCCTGTCTGCCGGTATCCATACGAATGGAGTTCAAACCAACTTCTTCGGACTGCTCCTTGCATCCGCTGATAATTGCGGATTGGATTTTGAAGATACGGAAAAAGCATGGGCTGCAGCCTATAAAAATGAAACAGGATACCAGGGAAGACCCTTTGGACCTGGCAAGTATGACCTCCGCTTTTTGGTAAATCACGGTTATATCCCAAGCCGTGATACCGTTCTTTCAAACGGTTGGCTTTTTAATTTCGGATCTTCCCATACACTGGAGTATTCATTCAGTTCGTATGCCGTTGCTCAAATGGCAAAAAGAATGGGTAAAACTGCTGAATATGAGCAGCTGATGAAACAGGCAACTGGCTGGACGCACCTGTTTGATGAGGAAACAAAATACATAAGGCCCCGGTATGAAGATGGCACATTCATTGAAAATTTTGATCCCATGCAAGCCTGGAGGGGATTTCAGGAAGGGAATGCCGTTCAGTACACCTGGTATGTCCCCCATGATGTAGCAGGATTAATTGAACGATTGGGGCCTGATCTTTTCAATGAAAGGTTGATGGAAATCTTTAATAGCAGCCAGAAGTCAGGGTTCGGCGGAGGTCAGGAAATCGACTCCTTTTCGGGTGTTGAAATGCTTTACAACCACGGAAACCAACCATGCCTGCACCAGGCCTGGCTGTTCAACTATTCAGGTAAACCCTGGCTTACCCAGAAATGGGTACGTACCATATGCGATGAATTCTATGGCGTTACCCCACTTCATGGTTATGGATACGGCCAGGATGAAGATCAGGGCCAGCTTGGGGCATGGTATGTCATGGCATCGCTTGGATTGTTTGACGTTCAAGGCCACGCGGGGGCCAATCCAACCTTTCAATTTGGAAGCCCGTTATTTGAAAAAGCCATCATCAATCTTCCAACTGGTAAAAAACTGACCATAGAAACCCTCAATAATGCAAAAGAGAATGTCTACACACAAAGTATAGAATTCAATGGGGGGAAAATTGAAAACACCTGGATTCCACGCGGGGAACTTTTAGAAGGTGGAAACCTAGTTTTCACATTGGGATCATCACCCGATACAATACGGGGAACAGCCACTCCACCGCCTTCAATGAGTTGTGACCTATAAACAGAACCAGAAGATTTCATTTGACAAATCCCGGGATTCAAGTAATTTCCCGGGATTTGTCACATATGGTCATTGCTTTGAAACTCCGGCATCGACTTTAGTTCCCATATCCAGATTTGTAAATTCACGGGTAAGGGTATAATCATAATCCGGATAATTATACATAGCCATTCGGGGTTCGGTCTGACCGATGGAATACCCATAGATCCCTTCATATTCATTTATGTCCTCGCCCATTTCCTGAAGCTGTTCAAGATATTCGATGATCGATTTTGATTCGATAATTATAACCTTTTCCATTTCTTTTACAGCCGGACTATGACGCCGGGTGTGGTCATGATCGAATTCAAGAATTCTACGGCCATATCGAGTGATTCCTATAACCCTGAATGTTAAACTCTTACCCACACCAGGTAAATTAAGTACATTCCTGTCAGTTGCCAGAAAGGGTAATTCAAAATAATTACGAAGGGTATTAATCTTATCTACTATCTGGTCGGGATGCTCGGTCAGATCCATTATTTCATCGTATAAAACCTCCGGAATCCTCCCCAATAACTTTTCTTCGAATTGTTCCTGCACGGCCCGTGAGTTTGGGGCAAAATTGAAGCTATTCTCCATATAGCCTTTTACACTGAAAGTATAGTAAGTCAAGACTCCTATGTCATTCAGCACTTTGCGCAGCTTTGCGGAGTGCCCTCTTCGGGAGGAGGCGACAGTAAAGACCAGTTGATTTACTACAGCCCAACCGGCAGACAAGAACATTTTAATGGTCCTCGCTGCCTCAGGTGTAACCTCCATGGGTGATTGAAAATGGGTCTGAATCACAAATTGCCGGATCCCCACCTTGGATGCCTTATCACGAAATCCCCTTAACACAGCTATCAGCTCAGGTGTTACCCGTTGTGGAACATAGACTGGCAATCTGGTCCCCAATCTTACTCTTTGGATTTCGGCATATTTTTCTCCGACCGGCCGTTTCTGGTTTGCCTCCATTTTCCTTATGGCCATAAAGTATACCTCATCTAAAATCGATTGCAACTGATTGTCAGAGCTCATCAAGGCATCTCCTCCCGTAATCAGAATATCTCGCAACTGCGAGTCGTTTTCAAAATAATCCATCAATTCCCTTAGCTTATCCTTCCAGGTGACTTTGGGTTCAAGCTTGTCAAGGTTGAAGTTGAGATTGCCCCTTTGGAAATCGTACATTCTCTGACAACTGGTACACAATCCTCCACAAGCCCTGCCGGTAGTGTCCGGAATCAAAATGGCAACTTCGGGATATCGGCGATGAATATTATTATATGGAGGCAACAGCCAGCCAGCAGCATTTGGCTGTCCGGGAACAACCTTGTCTTCCTTCTCCCATGCCTGGATTTTTCCAAATTCATCGACCAGTTGCTGACTGTATAAAATATAATGTCTGATCCCAAGATCAGCACCCACGGCAAAATAAGGAACCCTCACATGCAATAATGAAAGATAATAAGGATTGACAAAAAAAGGAATGCCTGTCTTTTCAGCCTCCTGCAGCACCTTCATGGTATCGGGATCGAGAGAATTGCCCAACATCTCATTTAGCAATTGGGGAGAGCGAATCGCCATCCGTAAATGAAAATGACTGGTTTTCCACCATTCCAGCATTTGGTTGAATCGGCCTACACGTGACATTCCATCAGGGAATTGATATCTTGGATCTGAAATCTCGCCTGTTTCCATTTTATCCAAAAAAACATTCAGAATCCGGTCACGATTTTCCTCACGTAGCCTTACAATCCGTGGATCGAGGCCAGACGGAAACCTCGACATCCATTCGGCAATCCTCTGGCCATTCGGTTCATTCCTTCGGGTACGATTTGTAAATTGTCTGAAAAGCTGTAACATGTCCTTGAAAAATCCTGGTTTTGCACCTCCGGTTCCAAAATTCACGGCAAGCCAAATCATTTTTATCGGATTGGTAATCGCGATTTCACCACCAATATTCTGGTCAACATACTTTTCTCCAGCATGATCGATGTAATCCAATAACCGTATAGCCGCAAAATCTTTCCACTTCAGTTGTTGAAATGTTTCATGGTCCTGTTTCTTTTTCTGATAAAACTGCCATGCCGCGGAATTCCTTTTCAGCTCAACCTCCACCCAGTCACGCAATCCATGAAGTGCTTCGGTCTCATTTCGCGACGATCGCATGATTTCTTCGAGTCGGGGATTCTCCTTTAAAAGTTCCTTTAATAATTTATGCGCTCTGACGGAAATGGCTATCTGATCAAGGTAAGATAATGAATTCATCGATTATTTTTATTATTGTTAAATAGAAAAACACCTTGAAAATAGCAAAATATCAGCTTAATGCCAAAATTCCTGAACACAGACTGCAGTAATCCTGTCATTTTTCTATAACGTCAATTTTTGAAGTTAGGTTACCTTCTTGCCTTTTTTTCTATCTTTGCGCTGATTTATAGGAAATTAAAATTATGCAGCATCGCTCAGGTTTTGTAAACATCATCGGAAATCCAAATGTTGGTAAATCCACCATTATGAACGCCTTGGTTGGCGAACGTCTCTCCATCATAACCTCCAAGATGCAGACAACCAGGCACAGGATCAAGGGTATTGTCAATGGTGAAGATTTTCAAATCGTATATTCGGATACGCCTGGAATACTTAAACCCAATTACAAGCTTCAGGAAACCATGATGCGGTTTGTCGACACTGCATTAATCGATGCCGACATAATCCTTTATGTTACAGACGTTGTAGAGGATCCGGCCAAAAACAGTGATTATATCGAAAAAATCAAAAAATCGAATGTCCCTGTAATTGTATTGCTTAATAAGATTGACCTCTCGAATCAGGAAGCGGTCATTAAACTTTACGAATACTGGACCAACATATTCCCGGGATCAACAATTTTTTCCATCTCGGCAACCGAAAAATTCAACCTAAAGCCAGTGTTTGACCGAATTGTGGAGCTCCTGCCCGAGAATCCGCCTTTCTTTCCAAAAGATGAGCTTACCGACAGAAGTGAACGATTCTTTATGCAGGAGATTATACGTGAGAAGATTCTGCTTAATTACCAAAAAGAGATCCCCTACTCCACTGAAGTAGAGGTAGAGGAATTCAAGGAAGAAAATGACCTGATTCGCATCAGGGCAATTATTTTTGTGGAAAGGGATTCGCAAAAGGGAATTATCATTGGCAAAGCTGGGGCCATGTTAAAAAAGGTTGGAACCATGGCAAGGCAGGAAGCTGAGGAATTTTTTAATAAAAAGATATTTTTGGAACTCTATGTCAAAATAGCCAAAGAATGGAGGGAAAAAGACAGTTCCCTTCGCAAGTTTGGATACTTTGCAGATGAGGCATAGTACCGGGAATACCGGAGGGCACTATTCTATCCAATGACTGGATAAAAGTGCAAAAAAGTAACACAGAAAAAATTATATGAGCAGAATAGTAGCCATTGTAGGAAGGCCAAATGTAGGAAAATCGACACTCTTCAATCGGTTTGTAGAATCAAGGAAAGCGATTGTTGACGATGTCTCAGGTGTAACAAGAGATAGAATATATGGAAAGTGCCTGTGGAATGGCATTGATTTTTCAGTAATCGATACTGGGGGATATGTAATTCATTCCGATGATGTATTTGAAGAACAGATCAGGAAACAGGTTCATTTGGCGATGGACGAGGCCGATGTTATTCTTTTCATTGTAGATGTTGAACTTGGAATCACCGATCTTGATGATGCCATGGCAGATATACTGAGACGGTCATCCAAACCTGTCATTTTGGTGGTTAACAAAGTGGATAATAACAACCGTGAGCCTGACGCCCAGGTGTTCTATTCGCTTGGGCTAGGAGAGATCTACACAATTTCATCAATGAGTGGAAGTGGTACTGGCGACCTTCTTGATGAAGTCGTTAGGTTGCTACCCGACACACCAGAAATTGACGAAGAGGCTGATTTACCAAAATTTACAGTCGTTGGTCGTCCAAACGTGGGGAAATCTTCATTCATCAACGCCCTGATCGGAACTGACCGTAACATTGTAACAGACATAGCGGGTACCACCCGGGATGCCCTGCATACACGCTACAATAAATTTGGGCACGACTTTATCATCATCGATACTGCCGGACTCCGCAAAAAAGCCAAAGTCAAGGAAGACCTTGAGTTTTATTCAGTCCTTAGATCAGTCCGTACCATTGAAGAGGCTGATGTTTGTCTTTTGATGATCGACGCCGACAGGGGTATTGAAGCACAGGACGTTAATATTTTCAACCTGATTGTAAGGAACAAAAAGGGCGTAATTATTCTGGTCAACAAATGGGATCTCATTGAAAAAGACAATCATACAACAGGCGCTTTCCAAAAGGAAATTCGAGAAAGGCTGGCTCCATTTTCCGACGTTCCGGTAATCTTTATTTCGGCAATGACTAAACAGAGAATTCACAAAGCTCTGGAAACTGCCATGGAAGTATACAATAACCGTAAACAAAAGATCAAGACTTCGGAATTAAACGAGCTGCTTCTTAAGGCTATCGAGAGTTATCCTCCACCAGCCTGGAAAGGAAAGTATATCAAGATAAAGTATTGTACTCAGTTACCGTCACCAACACCTACCTTTGCATTTTTTGCAAACTTGCCACAATATATCAAGGAGCCGTACAAAAGGTATCTTGAAAATCAGATCAGGGAAAACTTTAACTTTTCAGGAGTCCCTATTCAGGTATATTTCAGGCAGAAATAGACCCCATTTATACCAATCAACAGATTGTTAGTGCTTCGGAATTTTTCGATCCAATCCTATATTTGTGGAAACCCAATAAAGCCGGAATTATGAAATTCAAACAATTTAAGAACCTTGTTGCTCTTTCAACATTTTTATTATTAGCCGCCTGCGGAAATCAGGAGAGCAAGGAAGAGGCAAAATACAGGCTTTGGTACAAACAACCAGCGCAGAGATGGGAAGAAACCTTACCCCTTGGTAATGGAAGGATAGGTATAATGCCAGACGGACAGCCCATGAACGAAACGCTGGTTTTAAATGATATCACACTTTGGTCAGGGGGTTACCAGGATGCCGACAACCCGGAAGCCGCACAATTCCTCCCTGAAATCCAGCAGCTTTTGTTTGAGGGAAAGAACGATGAGGCACAGGACCTGGTTTATAAGACATTTGTCTGCAAGGGCGCAGGTTCGGGACAAGGTGATGGATCCAAAGTGCCCTACGGAAGTTTTGAGACACTAGGCAATCTTAGATTGGAATATATCTATAGCAGTGATTCAACGCCTGCAAATTACGAAAGAGAACTTCGGTTAGACGACGCAATTGCCCACACTGAATTTGAAATCGACCAGATCAGGTTTAAAAGGGAATATTTCACCAGTTTTACCGATGACCTGGCTCTGGTACGCCTGACTGCAAATCAAAATGGAAAAATAAGCCTGAACATCAAAATGGATCGCCCCAGGCAATTTCAAACCCGGGTTGAAAACCATGTCCTTATAATGGAAGGACAGCTTAACAATGGGACAGATGGGAATGGAATGCAATATGTGGCAATGCTTAAACCTGTGCTGAAAGGAGGCAATCTGTCGGCATCTGACACCTTACTGATGATCCGCGATGCTGACGAAGTAATTCTGTATCTCTCAATGGGCACAGACTTCAAAACAGCTGATCACGAAAGCCATGTAAGGCAAATTCTTGACAAAGCCATCTCAGAAAATTATTTAACACTCAAACGAAGTCACATCACTGAATATCAATCCTACTTTAATCGCACTGAATTACAGTTGGCTGAAAACCAAGAGAAGCAGGAATTGCCAACGGACCAGAGGCTGATTGCCTTTGCTTCTGATGAGAATGATAACGGGCTTGTGAACCTCTATTTCCAGTATGGAAGATATTTACTGATCAGCAGTGCGCACGCCCGGATTTTACCCCCAAATCTTCAAGGACTATGGGCTAATACGGTGAGAACACCCTGGAATGGGGACTACCACCTGAACATCAATGTGCAGATGAACCATTGGCCTGCTGAGATCACCAACCTTCCAGAACTTCACAAGCCACTGATCGATTTGACAAAAAGCCTGGTTGAACCCGGACAAAAGACAGCACGCGTGTTTTATAACGCCAACGGATGGGTTGCCCATATGATGACCAATATTTGGGGTTTTACAGCTCCCGGGGAACATCCGTCCTGGGGGGCAACCAATACAGGGGGAGCCTGGCTTGCAGCCCACCTTTGGGAACATTACGATTATAACAGGGACGTAGACTATTTAACGGAGATCTATCCGGCATTAAAGGGAGCCGCAGAATTTTTTCTTGATATGCTGGTTACAGACCCTAACAGTGGTTGGTTAGTGACTGCCCCAACAACCTCTCCTGAAAATGCTTTTTTTATACCTGGAACCCGTAAAGCGGTCAATATCTGCATGGGTTCGACCATGGACAATCAACTGGTCCGTGAATTGTTCCTTCATACTATGACCGCAGCATCGATCCTGAAAACTGATGTAGAATTTGCATCAAGGCTTTTAAAAGCTTCTGAACAATTGGTGCCCAACCGAATTGGCAGTGACGGGCGTTTAATGGAATGGCTTGAGGAATACGAAGAGCCAGAGCCGCAGCACAGGCATGTATCACACCTCTATGGACTTCATCCCGGTAATGAGATTACACCAGAATTGACGCCTGAGTTGGCGGAGGCGGCAAAGCAGTCACTCTATATAAGAGGGGATGGGGGAACCGGCTGGTCAAGAGCCTGGAAAATAAATTTTTGGGCAAGGTTACATGATGGTGACCATGCATTTAAATTGGTAAAAAACCTGTTGGAACCGGTTTTCGACAATAGCTTCAACTATTCCAACAAAGGAGGTACCTATCCAAATTTATTCTGTGCCCATCCCCCTTTCCAAATTGACGGGAATTTTGGGGGAACAGCCGGGATCGCTGAAATGTTTATTCAAAGCCACGCAGGTTTTATTAATTATATCCCTGCCCTGCCAAAGCAGTTTTCAGAAGGCTCATTCAATGGATTAAGAGTCAGGGGCAACGGTATTGCCTCAGCAACATGGAAGAACAAGCAACTTACCGAGGCAACTCTTTTGGCTGTCGACACAAGCTCATTCATTATCAAGATCCCTGATTACGGCATGAATCCCAAATATTTCATTAATGGCAAGAATCAGGAAATTTCACTCAACAACCAGATGCTAAGTATTGATCTAAAGAAAGGAGATATACTGGAAATCAGGTTTATATAAAAGATTTAGTATATGGGGGTATGATATGGTCAGAGAACTCACGATCAAACTTATCCCTTAAAAACGAAAAACCCCGGAGTCACTACTCCGGGGAAAAAACCAAAAATCAACTAACCTTTAAACCGACTGGCAACCTCGTCCCAATTGATCAGGTTCCAGAACGCTTCAACATAATCCGGACGACGATTCTGATAGTTCAGGTAATAGGCATGTTCCCATACATCAATTCCCAGAATAGGGTTACCTTTCACTTCAGCAACATCCATCAGAGGATTATCCTGGTTGGGTGTAGACGAAACCACCAGCTTATCATTACTTTGAAGTAACCAGGCCCAACCAGAGCCAAAACGTGTCAATGCAGCTTTGACGAAAGCTTCTTTAAAGCTGTCTACCGATCCGAATGAAGCATTGATGGCATCCAGCAGTACGCCTTTGGGTTCACGTGAACCTCCCGGAGTCAATATTTTCCAGTAGAGGTTGTGGTTATAATACCCTCCTCCATTATTTCTAACTGCAACAGATAACTGAGATACGGAACCCATTATCTCCTCTATTGTCTTTCCTTCCCATTCAGTACCTTGCAGGGCTGCATTCAGGTTTGTTGTATAAGCACCGTGGTGTTTCGTATGATGAATCTCCATGGTACGGGCGTCAATATGCGGTTCCAATGCCGCATAATCAAAATCTAATTTGGGTAATTCAAATGCCATATTGTTATAATATTTTAAGATTAATTTGTCTTTTATTTACAAAACACGTGTCATTCAATTTTGTTCACCCCAAGGCTCGGATCACAGGAGTGCGATTTTGAAGAAAATCCAGAAAAAATAAATTGTTCAAAACAGGGTACAAGCGGAAAATGTAACCGCCAGCACTAATAAGTACTTAAGATGTGTTGTTTGAAAAAATGTTTGCCTAAAGATTCAGACTGAAAATACCAGATTCTTGAATACGTATTATTAATATAATATCTTTGTTCTCCTCGAATTTGATATACGTATATCTTCTTGTTCAATGAAAAACATTCGTGATCTTTTAACCGAAAATGGTCTTAAAGTTACCCCCCAACGAGTTGCAGTATATGAGGCAATCGTGAAGATGAAGAATCATCCGAGTGCTGATACTATCATTGAGTACATTAAGCGGAAGAGTCCAAATATCGCACTTGGCACAGTTTACAACACACTTGATTCATTTGTCCAGAAGGGCATTATCACCAGGATCAAGACTGATGACGATGTCATGCGTTACGATGCGGATACTTCATTGCATCATCACTTGCACAGTAGTGTTTCAAACAGGATTGAGGACTTCTATGATGAAGAGCTGAATAAGGTTCTGATAGATTTCATGAAATCCAGAAAGATTCCCAATTTTATCGTCGAAGATGTGAATGTCCAGATTGTCGGGAAATTCACCAACTAGGATTGATTCTGCTGGCCAACTTCATGCAGGTATTCCCTGCTACAGCCAATAAAGCTGAATATTTCACCCCTGATAATTACAATAAACTCTTACAGGATCAATATATTTGATCCGGGGGTGTTCATGCCACGATATGAATACCCCCGAAACTCCCAAACAATGATATTGTAACTAATAGGTAAAACTACTGCCACCCAAAAATTCCCTCAACAATGAAGTTGGTGGTATTTCAGTATCATCCATTGGTTTAAAATAGGAAAGGAACTTAAGCAATCTTGTGGACTCTGAATACTCATCCCTATTCTCTGTTACTGATTGCAACAATGGCTCTGCATATTTTTTTAAAACAGCCAGCTCATAAAGTGTGGCCGAATTAAACATGATATCAGCATTTTCCTGAAAAGGGAAAATATTACGTTCTTCACCTTTCCTGACCAGTGGCCATCTTTTGATGGTTTCGTGGGCCGGATATCCCCGATATTTACTGTCCCGGATCATTCTTCTGATCAAACGGTTATCGGAAGTAGAAATATGCGTGTGCTCATCAACAGAGACTTGTGTGAGGGCAGAAAGAAAAATCTTATACGTCAGAGATGGATCAATTTCTGGAAGGAGGTCCGGATTAAGACCGTGAATCCCTTCAATGATAAGCACATGGCCAGGTTTTAGTTCCAGATAATGTCCATCGAAATATCTTTGACCTGTTAAAAAATTGAATTTGGGAACATTGACACGCTTTCCCTCAAGTAATTCCAATAATTGTGCGTTGAAATAGGCAACATCGATGGCATGAAGCGCTTCAAAATCATACTCACCATTTTCGTCACGTGGTGTATGCTCCCTGTCGACGAAATAATCATCGAGTGAAATCTGAATTGGCCACAATCCATTTACAGCAAGCTGGACTCCCAGCCTTTTACTGAATGTCGTCTTTCCTGAAGAGGAAGGTCCCGCAACCAGAATCAACTTGACGTTGTCCCTGCTCTGGGAAATCCGGTTGGCAATTTCCGCAATCTTCTTTTCATGAAGCGCTTCTGAAATCTTAATTATATCACCAGCTTTTCCACTCAAAGTAAACCGATTGAGATCGGAAATAGTGGCAACCTGCAAAATCTCAGCCCAATCCTTATGTTCCTGGTAAATACTAAAAAGTTTATTTTGTCTAAGCGAATCCTGTAGGGTCTTATAATCGTCAGGATGGGGAACTTTAAGCAGCAATCCCTCATAGTATAGCTCCAAACCAAAGTTGGTAATATAGCCGGTTGAAGGCAACAGATGACCATAGAAATAATTTACAAGTCCGTTCATCCGGTATATGTAACTATACAATGTCCCTTGTTGCTCGAACAGATTAGCCTTGCTCTCCAGCCCCTGGGACCTGATCAGGGCAACAGCTTCTTCGGTTGGGATGCCCAATTTCTCGAAAGGATAATTTTTTCGAATAAATTCTTTCATTGCCTGATCAATTGCAAAGATGTCCGTGTCCGTCATGTCACGTCCCAACCCTTTCATTTCTGCGTAATATCCATTGGAAATTCCATGCTCAATACTCATTCTGGCTTCAGGATACAATTCATTTACCGCAGCATAGAACACAAAAAGGAGAGACCTGATATACATTCGTCTACCATCGGGATGAATCATGTCAACAAACTCAATATTCTTTGATTTCACAACCGAAAAAGAGAGTTCCTTGAGTTTATTATTGACAAGAGCACCACAAACAGGGGTCTTTAACTGAATTTTCTGGTCAAGGGCAATTTCTTCAAGAGTTACTCCCATTGGATATGTAATTTTCTGTCCGGTATTTTTACAGTAGATGATAACTTCTTTCATT
Organism: Bacteroidota bacterium; assembly: GCA_023428545.1. The sequence goes on from JAEYXH010000008.1 coordinate 34,836, forward strand.
GTATTGTCACTTTTTAAACCTTACTTCTAAATCAAACAAAAGCTTAAAACTACTGAAAATATTCGTTTTACCCAATGGTGAAGACTTCCAATGGTCTTCAGTTTGAAAGGTCATTCCATCATTAAAGTCGGTTTTTAGCTAAAGAGCCAACTCTTCCCTGAGAAAAACAGCTGTATGAGATTCCCTGCATTCAGCAACCTCCTCAGGCGTACCTGTACACAAAATCCGACCGCCTTCACGACCGCCTTCCGGTCCAAGGTCGATGATGTGATCGGCTGACTTTATGACATCAAGATTATGCTCTATGACCACAACAGTATTTCCCTTGTCAACCAATTTATTGATCACCTCAAGCAAAACCCTGATGTCTTCAAAGTGTAAACCAGTAGTTGGTTCATCAAGAATATACATTGTTTTGCCTGTATCACGCTTTGACAGTTCAGCAGAAAGTTTTACCCGCTGGGATTCGCCTCCTGAAAGTGTCGTTGATGACTGGCCCAGGGTGATATATCCAAGTCCGACATCCTGCAAGGTTTTCAATTTGTGTGCAATAGAGGGTAATGACTCAAAAAAATCCACTCCCTGGTTTATTGTCATATCCAGGACATCTGAGATAGATTTTCCTTTAAATCTGACTTCAAGTGTTTCCCGGTTGTATCTTTTACCATTACATTTATCGCAGTGCACATAGACATCGGGTAAAAAGTTCATTTCAATAACCTTCAAACCTGCACCCTGACACTCTTCGCAACGACCTCCTTTTACATTGAACGAGAATCTTCCGGGCAGGTATCCCCTGATCTTGGATTCGGGCAAATGGGCAAATAAGTTTCGGATATCGGAAAAAACACCGGTATAAGTTACCGGATTAGACCTGGGCGTCCTGCCTATTGGCGATTGGTCCACTTCAACCACTTTATCAATCAAATCCAGTCCTTCGATCTTATCGTAAGGAAGGGGATCTTTTACCGAGTTGTAGAAATGCTGGCTCAAAATCGGCTGAAGTGTTTCATTAATCAGCGTAGATTTTCCACTGCCTGACAAACCGGTAACGCATATCATTTTCCCAAGGGGCAAGGACAAATCAACCCCTTTCAGGTTATTGCCGGTACACCCGTTCACCTTCAGCCACTTGCCATTGCCTGATCTCCTTGATAATGGAACCTCGATATTTTTTCTTCCGGTTAAGTAATCAGCTGTCAATGAATGCATTTGCATTACCTCTCCAGGTGTTCCCGCGGCTACAACTTCTCCGCCATGTTTCCCTGCAAATGGCCCCATATCAATCAGGTAATCAGCATGGATCATCATTTCCTTGTCGTGCTCCACTACAACAACAGTATTGCCTGTATCGCGCAACTGTTCCAAAGCCCGTATCAACTTTAAGTTATCACGGTGATGGAGGCCAATGCTGGGTTCATCCAAGATATAGAGTACATTGACCAGCCGGGACCCAATTTGCGTAGCGAGCCGGATTCTTTGGGATTCCCCTCCTGAAAGACTTGAGGCAGGACGATCGAGAGCTAGATAGTTTAGCCCAACATCCAATAAAAAACTAAGTCTGTCGCGAATTTCCTTGATTACTTCCCTGGCTATCTTCTGCTGTCTTTCTGACAGCCTTTCTTCCAAACCGGAGAACCAATCTCCCAATTGGATCATATCCATTTGAGCAAGCTCTGCAATGTTCCGGTTGTCAATTTTAAACCAGAGTGATTCCTTTTTTAACCTCATCCCGTTACACTCGGGGCAAGGGATGGTGCGTACAAACTGGTTTGCCCACTTCTGGGCCTTCAATGAGGGATTGTCTTCGCGCTGACTGTCAATATACTTAATCAGTCCCTCATAAGTCATCATATAATTCAGGCTGGATCCCAAAGGCGTATTTTTCAATTGAATTCGCTCGGTTGTCCCATATAGCAGGGCATCCAGACCATCCTCCGGGATATCCTTAACCGGGGTTTTCAGATTGAAGTCATATTTCTCGCCCAAGGCCTCAATTTGCCACCATATCAATGAGTTTTTTTGTGGTCCCAAAGGGGCAATACCTCCCTTTCCAATACTCACCTTACGATCAGGAATGATCTTGTCGAGATCTATTTCAGAAATTCTGCCCAAACCATTGCATTTATGACATGCTCCCTGCGGCGAGTTGAAAGAAAAGTTATGGGGTGCCGGCTCACTGTAGGAAATGCCCGTAGAAGGACACATGAGTTGGCGGCTGTAATACCTGACATCTCCGCTATCGTGATCCAGAATCATGATAATGCCATGTCCCTGGGTCATGGCCGTGTTCGCACTTTCTTTAAGCCTCTTGTCGGAAGCCTCATCAACCACCAGCTTATCGACCACCATTTCTATAAAGTGGTTTTTATATCTGTCGACTTTAAATCCTTGGGTAAGTTCCTTGATTTCTCCATCGACCCTGGCAAACAGGAAGCCCTTCCTGCGCATTTGTTCGAAAAGCTCCCTGTAGTGCCCTTTACGCCCTTTAATTTGAGGAGCAAGGACATGAATTCGTTTACCCGAAAAATTTTCTTTGATCAGTTGTAAGATTTTTTCGTCGGTATACTTAACCATCCTCTCGCCGGTGTTATAAGAATACGCCTCTCCAGCCCTGGCATAAAGCAACCTTAGAAAGTCGTATATTTCGGTCACGGTACCGACAGTCGATCTTGGATTTCGGCTGGTGACTTTTTGCTCGATGGAAATTACAGGGCTCAGTCCCGTAATCTTATCCACATCAGGCCGTTCCATGTTTCCGATAAAAGAACGGGCATAAGCGGAAAATGTCTCAATGTATCGCCTCTGTCCTTCAGCATAAATTGTATCGAATGCAAGTGACGATTTCCCGCTACCGCTCAAACCAGTAATAACTGTCAGCCTATTTCTGGGGATCTCAACATCGATGTTCTGAAGATTATGTACTCTGGCACCTTCCACAACAACCTTATCTTCTTCGGGCTCGACCATGACCTCATCCATGAGATCATTTATATTTTGACTCTTCATTATCACTTCAGAATTTCATTTCAAGTAACCCGCAAATTTCTGAAAGGTTTTTCTTTATTTCACATTTAAATTGAAATAATTAACATTTTCCCTAAAATCAACGGGAAATCTTCATCCAAAAAAAAAGCAGTCTTGAATGACTGCTTTTTTTAAAGTAACCATACGTATCAATTTGTTGAAAAGACCTCATCTCCTACACCAGTATTTAGCTCAAGAGAAACCACTTTTAGGTCCACGTTTTGTGGACCTGCCTGCTGCTTTATAAGAAATGGGAATTTCAAGCCTTCCACATCCCTGTAATCTTCATAAATGGTTGTTACTGTCATGGGACCCATTTGGGTATCCTGGCTAGAAACCGACTTTACCTTCAGCCCATTTTCCAAGTCATAATAATCGGTAACCGAAGAACCGGCTGGTGAGGTTACCTGTATCTTATAGGCAGGTTTATCGCCAACATTTTCAACTTCAAGTAAATTTAGTTCATACCCAAGCTTGCCATAGTCGAGTTCAAGTGTCATATTTGCTTGTGCTTTCATATCCTCCAATTGTTTACCCGACAGTTCCATCGTTTGTCCCATAGCTGTCACAACCCCTTTACTGCCATCATATACCTGTTTTTGGATGACATTGCCACCAAGACTGGTAGTTACCAATACTTTATCGGGGGACTTTCTAGTACTTGACATTTCAATGGTCATACCCTGCATCGATGTGGTCATTTTCATCACCACATCCTTTAAAGCCAGCAGTTTGTCCTTGCCACCCAAGGCTTCCACATACTTTTCAATCACCTTTTCGGCTGTCAAATCAGCATCCACAGAAACTTCAGTTGTTTCAACAGGCCGTCCATAAGCATCATAAAAAAGTACTTCGTTCGCCGCACTGAATCGCGCAAGACGTGTTGCAACATCGGCTTTATTACCTCCTACCAGTATCCAGGAATTCTCTGGGCGTATATATTTCTTTGCCATGGCCGAAACATCCTCAACCGAAACAGCTGCCAATTTTTCAAGATAGGTGGCATAGTAATCCTTGGAAAGGTTATAGCGCTCAATGTTAAGAGCAAAATTGGCTATGGTTCGGGGGCTCTCCAGTGATCGTGCAAAGCTGCCATTCAAATAATTTTTGACCAATGTAAGTGCCTCCTGTTCTACCGGTTCTTTAACCATACGGTTCATTTCATGTAATATTTCAACCAAGGCGCTGTCGGTAACGTTCGTTCCCACTTCAGTCCTTGCCGTAAACCTACCGACCAATCTGTCACTCGAAAGTGATGAATTGGCACCATATGTATAAGCCTTATCTTCCCTGAGATTCTGCATCAGTCTTCCTGAAAAAACTCCACCACCAAGGATCCCATTCATGACACTGGACTTGATGGCATCAGGATGTCCCGGTTTCAAATCAACTGGATAAGAAACTGCAATTACACTCTGGACGGCACCTTCGCGGTTTGCAAATGCGACCTTGTTGGCTGCAGGTGCCGTTGGCTGACTATAATTCGTATGTGGAACTTCACCCTTGGTCCACTTGCCAAAGTATTTTTTAACCAGCTTTTTGGCATCCTTGACTTTTATATCTCCAACCACAACGAGGTATGCTGTGTTAGGCTTAAAATATGTTTGATAATAACCCGTAACATGTTCGCGGGTAATGTTTTCAAGACTCTCCTTGGTAACCACTTCGCCATAAGGATGTTCTGAACCATACACAACCGATGAGACCAGGTTATCGACCATGGCATTGGCATCACTTTCCTGGATCGGAAGGGCTGAAAGATATTGCGTAAGGCTTTTATCCATCTCTTCCTGAGGAAAAGTTGGATTCAATAAAACATCCGACATCAGCGACAGAAGTTTCTCACGGTGTTTCGACAGAGATGAACCGTACAAACCAGTGGCATAAGTAGAAAGAGAGGCACCAATAAAATCAATTTCCTCGTCAAGCTGTGCCTTGGACCTGTTTTGGGTTCCTGCCCTTAGCAAATCGCCTGCAAGGTCGACATAACCTTTGGCATCGCCCTCCATAACAGGATCGATATCAAGCGTAAGCTGCCAGCTAATGACCGGAACCTGATGATTCTCAACTACAATTACTTTCAAACCATTAGGAAGGGTAAACTTTGAATAATCCCCGATATTGATAAGAGGGGCTTGTCCTGGTTTGGGAGGCTGGCTTCTGTCAAGCTGGGCATTACTTGTAAAAGCTGCCACGAAAATGAAAATAAATATATATAATAACTTTTTCATAAATTACTGTATTTCAATTTACAAAGTCTGATCAATGTTTTAGTTCATCTGTGATTTAGGAAGGAAATAGAGTACTACCCGATTATTTTCCCTGAAATACTCATTTGCTACCTTTTGTATATCTTCTCTTGTTACAGTAAGATATTTATCCAAGGTGGTATTGATCCTGTTAGCATCTTTGAAGAAAGTATAATTCTGGGCCAGATTCATTGCCCTGCTCGAAATGGTTGTATTACTGTTAACAACCTGATTTTCAAACTGGTTTCTCAACTTTTCCATTTCCTTTTCAGTTATCATGTTCGTACGGACATCTTCGAGCTCTTTGTTCATGGCATCCTCCAGCACCTTTGGATCAACACCCATTTGGGGAATGGCAATAATTAAAGTCAGGCCAGGCTGCTCATAGCCCAATGGGACTGCAGCAACCTGAAGGGCAAGTCTCTGCTCGTCAACCAGAGATTTATACAACCTGCTGCTCTTTCCTTCAGATAGAAGGGAGCCAAGCATTTCGGTAGCATAATAATCGTTGGTTCCACTGCCTGGGATATGGTATGCCTGGATGACCATCGGCAACTGAATGTTGTCATAAACAGTATCACGTAGTTCAACGGTACGTTTGGGTTCATTGGGCAAAGGTCTCCTGATCTCTTTGGTTCCCGAAGGAATATCACCAAAGTATTTTTCAACCAGCGGGCGGGCATCAGTAACATCAATATCCCCGGCAATAACCAATACTGCATTGTTGGGAACATAGAACATATCATGAAAGTCAACAAATTCATGGTCTCTGGCATTCCGGATGTGTGGATCGGAACCAATGACATCCCAACGATAGGGATGGGTCGTAAACGCACGGCTCACCGTTTCAATAAGCAAACGGCCATAGGGCTGGTTATCCCGGGTTTGCTTCATTTCCTCTGTAACCACTCCTTTTTGGGTGGCAATTCCAATCGAATCAACTTTTGGATGCAACAATCTTTCCGACTCAAGCCACAATCCCAATTCAAGCTGATTTGAAGGAAGCATTACATAGTACATAGTAAAGTCGAAGTTCGTTCCTGCATTCAGAGTTCCACCCGCTTCTTCGACATAACGGGAAAACATTCCCCTTGGAATATTTTTTGTACCCTCAAACATCAGGTGCTCAAAGAAGTGTGCAAAACCTGTTCGATCAGGCATTTCATTCTTTGATCCCACATGATACATGATACTCACGATAATATTTGGAGTGGTGTTATCCGGTTGCAGTATAACATGCAATCCATTATCGAGAGTAAACTCAGAAAACTCAATTTTATTGGTCTGACCCCATACAGTAAGGGACATTACCGACAGCAAAATTACTGCCAGATACTTTATCCGGTTCTTCATATAAACTTTTATTAGTTACTTTATAATCAGTGAATTTCAATTTATCAATCAAAAAAAAGAGGAATTATAATTAATAAAATCAAGATGTATAATGCATTTAAATGGCTTCCGTCATAATGTTTTCCTCTCATATTTCAATATCTCAACCAATTAACAGTAAATATCCTTACAATTGGCAAGCATATAACTTTTGATGGACCATATAACTACACCAGAACATTAAAGGTTTATTAACATATGACAAATTTATACAATTAAATAATGTTTAAAATATATATCCTGAAAATTATACGTTTCAATCTGATCCGATATGAACTTTATATTTGACTTTAAGTAACGTTCCAGATAATCCCAAACCCTAAGCGGACTCTATTCGTACAACAATACATGGATAAATTACATCGCTTTCCAACGAATGAGACCCGGAACCAAAACAGGAGGCCTGCTGTAGCAGGGCGGTTTTACCCAGGAAGTCCATCTCTTTTACAAAACGAGGTTATTCGGCTGCTAAAAGAGGCAAAGCCCCGCCAACAACCAGTAAAATTACCTTTGTCTTTGATTGTTCCACATGCAGGATATATCTATAGTGGCATAACCGCGGCATCAGCTTATAACCAACTTGGGCCCGATCCTGAAATTGACAAAGTATTTATTTTAGCGTCCAGTCACCGAATGAATTTCCCAGGGGCTTCCGTTTATTGTTCAGGTGATTTTGAAACCCCTCTCGGAACGGTAGGGGTAGACCACAAAACTGCGGATAAACTAATTCTTGCCAATTCTCTTTTTTCCTGCAGGGAAGATGCTCACCTGTTTGAACACAGCCTGGAAGTACAAATACCATTTCTACAGATAGTACTGAAAAAATCGTTTCAAATCATTCCAATTGTTTTGGGAACACAGAGCATTAGGGAATGTGCATTGCTTGCCGAGACACTTTCACCTTATCTGACCGGTGGAAACTTGATTATTGTCAGCAGTGACTTTTCACATTATCCGGCGTACGATGATGCCATCGAAATCGACCGGACTACGACTCAGGCAATTATGGCTAACGATCCGCATATGCTAATGGAAACCCTTGAGCAAAACAAGAGAAAGGAAATCCCTGGACTGGCTACCTCATTGTGTAGCTGGACAGCAGTTCTTACCCTCCTATATATTACCTATCAGGGAAATTACAATTTTAATTGGATCGACTATAAAAACTCAGGCGATCATGCACTCTTTGGAGACCGCGACCGGGTGGTTGGCTATAGTGCGATCGCCGTTTATGAAAAATAATCTATGAGCTTTATACTTACATCAGACGATAAGGAATCCATATTACATATAGCTGAGGAATCAGTCCAGTCAATGATCCTTCATGGAGTGATTAACCCCCTTACAGAACAATTTTCCGAGGGCAGGCTAAATGAAAAGGGTGGTGCGTTCGTGAGCCTGTATGTCAAAGGCGAACTTCGAGGTTGCATAGGATCCTTTGAAGGAGATACCTCACTGGCCGAAGCGGTAACCCGGTCGGCTTCATCGGCTTGCAACGATGATCGGTTTGATCGGCTGGTTCCCGATGAGCTAGATGACCTGGAGATCGAGATTTCAGTTCTCAGCCCCTTGAAAAGAATCAGGTCAAAAGATGAAATAATTCTGGGAAAACACGGAATATTTATCCGAAAAGGACTCAACAGGGGAACATTTTTACCACAAGTGGCAGAAAAATACCAGTGGTCATTGGAAGAATTCCTTGGCCGATGCTCGAGAGATAAAGCCGGGTTGGGCTGGGACGGATGGAAACAAGCTGAACTTTACATCTACGAGGCCATTGTCTTTAGCAATAATAAATCCCTCATTTGAAAAAATAATTCTTTGAACCCTCTCAAATATTACTTTTCTAATCCTTCAGCAAATTTCATTAACCTTCCTGCAACCTCTTCTAATGTCTCATTTTTCTTGGCAAAACAAAAACGCAGAAAGTGGATGTTTCTTTTCTTTTGCATAAACAGAGACAAAGGTGTTGCAGCCACACCAGCCTCACGTATTAGCCGCCTCGAAAACTCGGTATCGGATTCAAGGGATAAATTTTTATAATTAATGAGCTGGTAGTATGTTCCCTGTGAAGGCTCCACAATAAACGGGCTTCCTTTTAACAATCTGTTAAAATAGTTCCGTTTACCATGGTAAAACTCCATAATATCCTCCGTTTCCTGTGCTCCCTCCCAATAACTGGCCAATGCATACTGCAATGGGGTGGCTACCGAAAAAGCGCTGTTCTCGTGAACTTTCCTGAATTCAGCCATCATATTTGCAGGAGCCAGACACCAGGCCAAACTCCATCCATTAATATGGAAAACCGGCCCGGCTGAGGAAATGATGAAACTTCGGGTTGCAAGTTGTGCAAACTGAGCAACACTCTGGTGACGCTCCTGATCATATACTAGATGCTCAAATCCCTCGTCACTGAGAATATAAATCGATGTACCGTTTGTCAGACGCTGAAGTTGCAATAAGTCCTCTTTACCAAAAACGCTGCCTGTTGGGTTGTGGGGTGAATTCAGAATAATTAACCGTGTTTTTGAATTAATCATTTTCCTTACATCTTCCCAGTCAATCCGAAAACCAGGCTCTTTTAGAGGAACGTAAACCGGCATGCCACCATTTAACCTGATAGCCTGATTGTAAGTAAAATAGGAAGGGTCGGTCAACAATACCTCATCTCCTTCATTAACAACTGTGGTAATAACATTGGTTGCAGCCTGAACCATACCAGCACATATGGTAATTTCACTTTCAGGATTATAAAGCTTACCATAGTTTTTCTGAACCGATTCAGAAACTCTTTCCCTCAGAGAAAGAATACCTTCCATAGGGGCATAGTTAATGGCATTGTCCATCATGTATGATGAAGCCAATTCTACCAGCTTGGGAGAGCATTTAAATTCAGTCATCCCAACTGACATATCAATGGCATTGTACTCCAATGCCAGCTTTCTCGTTTCCCAGAAGAAGCTGCCCTGTGTTTCAGGCAATTTTATCTGCATAAATTTAGTCTGAAGTTTATCATTCCCTGACCTGACATAGTTTGATCTTGGGAATAACAAATGTAAAAATTAATCCGTTTGAATGGCAATCATGCGGTTAAAGAAATACCTCCACCAAATCATCAATGGAATACTTCCTTCATTATTTCCATCGATTTCAGGTTTTCCAAATTGTCAAAATGATGATGATAATAATTCAGAAGTTTGATCAGTAAGAGGTTGCGTTCATCCAATGGTGCCGAGAATCCGGCAAGCTCCTCAATATTCATTTGTAAAATCTGCTTTAGCAGTACAGAAGTACCTGGGTTCATATATTGATGATGGTACGGTTCACTTACTACCAAGGAACCCTTTTGCATATCAAACCACTGATTACCATAATTTTCAATATCAGGCTTTATGCCAAGGTAGCTTGTCAATCGGGAAAGAAACCAGATATGAAATACAGCTATTCCCTTTTCCATGAGATCAAATGCGAGAAGAGAGGTCATCATGAACTGAAACAATTCAACATTCTTCTCTTCTTCCTGAAGCACGCGATTTAAAACTTCAGCAAGAAAAAGGGCCTCACTGCTTTTCACAACATGAAAGGGAATGGATGAATACGGATTTAGAATACGTAGTTCCTTTACCCTCTGAATTTCGCGGTTCTTCTTCTGATACACTTCCAGCTCAAGCATATATAACGGTTGCAATATACTTGCCCTGTTTTTCGATTTGGGACCACGCGTTCCGTTCATGATATATGACTGCCGACCAAATTCCTCGGTATAGACCGTCAGTATCAGGCTCTGATCTCCATACCTGACAATATGCAAAATTATACCTTGGGTTTTTACAAGCATATTGACGTTCCAAACAGTGAAGACAACTAATTTATGAACAACAATTTAGCAACATGAGTTTCTTCCCCTTTTGAATCTGATGCGAAAATCAGGTATACACCAGTACTGACACGTGAACCTTTTAGATTCTTCCCGTCCCAAATGATCTGGCCACCCAATGATTTAGCCTTGTGAACTAAATTCCCAGCAATATCGGTAATCCGAATATCTGTATCCTTCATTAAGCCCTTGATAGTTACAGGTCCATCATAGGTCTCCCGAACCGGGTTTGGATAGACAAGTACCTGACTGAAGCTGGAACCACCAGATGGAGCGTCGGTCTGATAAGAGAAAAGTCCTGAGTCGGTTCCAATATACAAAAGTCCGGTAGTTGAATACATGGCCAGGCTCGTTATAGTATTGGATGGAAGGGGACTATTCTCAACATTGAAATGAAGGACCTCCTGGTCACCCTTTTCAGATATCAGGTACAAACCGGAGTTTTTGGTTCCTATCCATTTTCGATTTGCCCCATCAATTGCAATTGCAGTTATAGTTTCCGTTTCGAGAAGTGGATGATAGAGACCATCTCCCATCTCCAGACTTGGCTGGAAAGCATAAAAAGTCGATGACTGCCAGATTCTGTAAGGTGCCGTAAACACGGCTACACCTTTTGAGGTACCAACCCAAATGTCACCTGACAAATCTTCTGCAATGGAATAGACATCATTCATCCGATTAAGAATTTCTTGCTGCCCATTATTGAAGTAAGAAGTGACCGGAAGATATTTTTTCTGTGAAACGTCCTGATTTACAACATATATATCTCTCCCTCTAGGGGCAACTACCCATTTATCCCCATTCTCAGTCACCAAAACTTTTCCGACTGTATTCTGAAATCCTGCAATCTCAGGAAGCACATATGATTGCCATTCACCGGCAGGACTAAGGGAGTGCAGATTATGAGAGGCTTGTGAATTGGTTACCCAGAGAGTACCTTCCCTGTCAAAGGAAATTCCCCCGATACGGGTATAAGGTTCCTGGGGATTTTCAGGTATCGCAGTTTCCAGAGGACTATTCAGGTTGTTATATTTTTTGACGAGTTCCTCATTTTTGAAAATCAGGATACCGCCACCCCAGCTTGCTGCCGCAATGTGGGTCGGATCGTTTGGATTGACTGCAACCTGTACAATATCAAAGAAGCCCGTCATTTCAGGATATTGCCTGACACTATATGTTTTCCATTCGCTGGAATTTAACTCCTGAAATACAGGAGGTCTGAACTGATTATTCCAGACATCAGTCCTTCCACCCGCAGAAATCCATAATTTTTCATTGTATACAGCCAAATCAAAAATACTGTTGTTTGCCGGACCCTGAGGTATATACTGTTCAAAATCCTGTCCATTTATACGAATCAGACCATAATTACGGTCAGCAATAAATACTTGCCCTGAGGAATTGATGAACGCTGACTGGGGATATATTCTGTTTATAGTCTCACCATTAATCCTGTAATTCATGATCCTGCCTATCAGTTGGTTGCTTTTATCGTAAATCAGTATCTGATCCTGACCGCTGACAACCAAATATTCTGAGGTAGAATTCAGCTCGCGGACGAACGGAACTTCGGGATAACTACGAATCCACTGTCCGTCTTTCAAGGCGTAGATCTCATCACCATCCCACTGGTCCCTGGTAAAGGCAGCAAGAATGGTTCCATTGAAAATTCCTAAATGGCTGAATTTCCCCTCGTTGTTTGGGATGTTTTGAATTCTTGACCAGTTGTTATAATCCAAAAGATTGGCTCCTTCCAGTGGAGCGGAAAACAATCCGGTTGCAGTGGCTGCGTAAAGGCGATTCCCGTAAGATTCAACATCAAAAACCGAAGTTTGGGATCCATCCATTCCGATAATGTATGTATCGCTAATTTCCCGTCGAGAAAGATTGATAACAACAATACCAAAGCCACAAGAAAGATAGGCTTCATTACCTATAAAAGTGACTGAGTTGATCGATTTATCTCCAGTTATCTGCTTACGAAAGATATCTCCAATATTTACCACTCCCTGAGAATTGACAAGGTCAATATTACTATTGGAATAAGCCACAAGCAAAGTATTCAGGCCAGCATGCCATGCTATGGTTCTGATGTCTGAATCCGAAAGACCATCCTGTCGGGAGATTTTGTTTAGGCTGTTATCGCTCATATCAAGATAAAACAATCCTCCTTCAGTTGCAGAAAAGACCTTGTCCTGAGCGTCAGCAACCTTCAAGGCATTCGTATATGACAAGTAGTCTTGCCATGTTCCGGCTTTCATTTGGGCGAATCCCGAAATGAAGGAGGTCAAAATATACAGCACTGAAACAAACCTTTTCATAAGTTTATCGTCAATTAATATTCATGTGTTGATTAAGATAATTAATCAATGCAGAAATTGCCCTACCTCTGTGACTGATTATATTCTTCTCGGCAAGAGACATTTCCGCAAAGGCAAGATAACTTTCTTCCGGCTTAAAAACAGGATCATATCCGAAACCGCCTTCACCTCTTTCTTCCCTTAGGATAACCCCATTTACAATCCCTTCGAACCTTGTTTCAACACCATTGATTATAAGAGATATCACAGTCCTGAAACGTGCTTTACGTTGATTTATTTTATTCATCTTCTCGAGCACCAATCTGACATTGTCATGTGAATTCCTTTGTGGGCCTGCATACCTTGCAGAATAAACTCCGGGTTCTCCGTTGAGTGCATTAATTTCAAGTCCTGTATCATCGGCAAAACAATTCAGCCCATATCGATCAAAAATGTAATGTGCTTTTTGGGATGCATTTTCTTCAAGAGTTTCTCGATCTTCAGGTATTTCCTCAAAACATCCGATGTCAGCAAGACTCAGAATTTCAAACACAGGACTAAGCATGTGACGGATTTCCTCCATTTTGTGAGGATTATTTGTTGCAAAAACCAACTTCATATTAATATTATTAATATTAGTGAAAGACAAAACGGTTAGGACCAAAGGATAAATGAAACTTCACCGTGAATGTTTCATCACATCAGCATAAAATCAGGCCTGAACAATAATATCATCACAAAAATAAATGAATCCGGCTAAGAATGAAGAAAGGGAAATAAAACAATCATATTTGAAGGGGCACACGAAAAAAAGCAGCGAATAAAAGATTAATCACAAGTGCATTTGTTCAGGCAATCCAATACCTGAACCAAAATATTGTTTTTGAGGTAATAGTAGGTATTTTTCCCTTCCCTGCGTGAACAGAGAACCCCCTTGTCCTTCAGAATTCCCAAATGGTGAGATGTTGATGACTGTTCGATACCGAGAAATTCGTGTATCTCCGTCACGGTCAGCTTTTTGCCCCCTTCCAAATGCTTTAGGATCGCAATCCTCATAGGATGTGCCATGGCTTTAAGCATAGAAGCTGCCTGTTCTAACTGATCAATATCGAGCTCTTTTATATTCAAAAAGTCATCTTTTTATATGTACACAAATATAAATATTTAAAACAAGCCATAAGCAATTATCGTCCGTCAATACCAACTGAACAGGCTTATTTAGCATTCAATTAATTTAACGAAATGTTGAATTAGGCAAAAACGCAACACTTCATAAAATTTCAGTGATTTAACAGGATTAATTTTTGCCATCTCCGGGGAACATGACACCCAGGGCGTAATAACCGATAAAGCCTGATAATAGAGAGCCAATAAAAATACCAATTTTTGCCTGATCAATCATTGTTGGTTCGCTGAAAGCCAGACTGGCAATAAAAATTGCCATGGTAAATCCAAGCCCGCCCAGAATGGCAACCCCAAGAATATTTTTATAATTAATTCCTTCAGGAAGCTCAGCCAAACCCATTTTACACCCCAACCAGGCAAAAAAGGTAATCCCTATTGACTTTCCAACAAAAAGCCCTATGGCGACAGCTATCGAAACAACAGAAAAGATGGCAGTACCACTACTAAAGGTCACCCCGGCGTTTGCCAATGCAAAAACAGGCATAATAAGATAATTGACCGAATGATGCAGGTCGTGTTCGAGACGTTGAACCGGGCTTTGGATCTTCTTGAGTTGCCGACGTAAAGCCCTGTAATTTTCAAGTTGATGATGGGGCAAGGTATCACTGTCTTCAAGTGACCTATCATATTCCAATTCATTTACTTTCTTATGGAATACGCCTATTCCCAGCTCTCTCCCAACTGGTGTGAGAAAAGCAAGAAGTACACCCGCAATGGTGGCATGCACGCCTGATTGCAAAAAGCAAAACCAAACCACAAGTCCGACCAAATGAATGAGCGGTATACTTCTGATCCTAATACGGTCAAGTACAAACAGAAATGCCAACAGGCCAAGTCCGGTACACAGGGCAGTCAGGTTTAGCTCGGATGTATAGAAAATGGCAATCACCAATATTGCCCCCAGGTCATCAACAATGGCGAGGGCTACCAGAAATACTTTCAATGCCAAAGGTACCCTCTTCCCTAGAAGGCTGATAATCCCCAGCGAAAAAGCTATATCTGTTGCCATCGGGACACCCCAACCACTGGCGGATTCTAAAGTACCAAAAGACGCATTGATCGAAAAGTAGATTAATGCCGGAATCAACATGCCACCAAGTGCCCCCAAGGCAGGCAATGCAGCCTTCTTTCTGGAACTTAGCTCGCCTGTAATAATTTCACGCTTAATTTCCAAGCCTACCATATAGAAGAAAATGGCCATAAGTCCATCATTGATCCAATGATGCAGATCCATTTTGAAACTGAAACTTCCCAACTCAAATCCAAAATTCATATGCCACAGATGATGATACGACTCCCGCCAGCCTGAATTGGCCCAAACTAGGGCCACAATAGTAAAGAGTATCAGTAGAATTCCTCCTAATGCTGATGATTGGAGTAATTCGATGATACTGCGGCTAACTCGTTCTGTTCTTCTACTGCTTATACTCATGATAAATCAATATTTAAGTTTTCAGAAAGCTAAAACCCTGATGGATTTTTTCATTATAATCAGAATCCCTACCAAAGAAAAAGAAAATCTATTAAAATCTGATTGGTTTAGCCTTTCCAAATCACCTCAGCCCTCTATTGAAAACGTTTTTTCATCCTGCCTCGTTTTATAATTATTTTTATGGCATCATTTCACGATAAATTATTCCTGTGATTTCTTCATTTTGTTTTGATTTCTCTGTTTTGCAATGGACTGTTCTGGTCATTTCTGCGATACTGATCGGTATGTCAAAGGTTGGGGTTCCAGGAGTTTCTCTGGCAGTAATTCCTGCTTTAGCCATGATCTTTGGCGGCAAACCTTCAACCGGAGTACTGCTTCCCATGCTGATGCTGGCCGATCTTTTTGGTGTGACCTATTATCACAGGCATGCCGAATGGAAAAGCCTATTCCGAATGCTACCCTGGGCCTTTGCAGGATTACTGTTGGGTGTTTGGATAGGAGATATCGTAAGCGAGAAATGGTTTAAGAATATCATTGCAATACTGGTTTTTCTTAGCCTTGGGTTAATGATCCGAAAGAATAAGCCATCATTAGATTATTCCCGAATGTGGTGGTTTGCGCCTTTCATGGGAATTCTCGGAGGTTTTGCAACCATGATGGGCAATGTGGCAGGACCAGTCTTTGCCATTTACCTTCTTGCCATGGACTTGCCAAAAAGCAGATTCATTGGAACAACTGCTTGGTTTTTTCTTATCATCAACTTTGCCAAGTTCCCATTACAGATGTTTGTTTGGAAAAATATCGCTGTTGAAAGCCTCATACTTAACCTTTGGCTTTTGCCTGCCATTGCGATTGGGGCATTTACAGGAATTCAACTGGTCAGAAGGATTTCGGAACAAACCTACCGGACATTTGTTATCCTCATAACTGCATTATCCGCATTTTTATTACTTATTTAAGTTATGGAACGATTAACAAAAATGATAAAGCAAGAGGCGATTCGTCAGGTCCTGGATATTGGAACTGGTGATGGTCATTTTGTCAAAACCCTATCCGAATTATTTCCGGTTGCTTCCTTTACCGGAATAGATCCCTCGGAGGAAGCCATACAAACTGCACGGCTGAGTTTTCCGGATGTGAAGTATCGATTTGAAACGATGAATGCCGAAAACATTGCCTTTCCGAACGAATCATTCGACATGTCAACAATCTCCAATGCACTCCATCATCTGGCTAGTCCTGAAAAAGCCCTGTCTGAAATGAAAAGGGTAACCCGAAAAGGTGGATGGCTGGTCATTAGTGAGATTATTTCTGATGGTCTCAATCCCGCACAGTTAAACCAGCAACTTTATCACCACCATCGGAGCAAAATAGATCGCTTGTCAGGTATTGTTCACCGTGAGACTTACTCGAGGGAGGAGGTTCTTGCTCTGATTAAAGTAAGCCACTTAATCCCTTTTGGAGTTTTTGACTACGAAAGGAAAGATCAGCCGGAAAGAAATCCGGACAAACTTCAACAATGGGTAAGCAAAATGGAGCAACACCAGTCAAAAGCAGAAGGATTTCCTGAATTTGATGATTTAAAAGCTTGGCTGGAATCCTTTAAGGAAAGGGTTATGAAAGAAGGTTTTCAGCCTGCGACCAATTTTGTAGTCGTCATTCGCAATAATAATTGATAACTCAAAAACAAGATCTGGTCTCTATCCCCTCAAGGCTTCTGCACCAGCGCTAATCTCAAGGATTTCTTTGGTAATGGTAGCCTGACGGGCTTTGTTATATACCAAGGTCAAATCATTGATCAGTTCTGTAGCGTTATCTGTTGCCAGATGCATCGCAGTCATTCGAGCTCCATGTTCTGCTGCCCAAGAATCGAGTAACGCTTTATAGAATTGGGTACGAAGCATCCTCGGTATCATTTCGCTTGCGATTCCAGCTTTTGATGGTTCATAAATAATCAATCCCTCATCCCCGGCCTTTTCCGATTCAGGAATCTGAACTGGTAAAAACTCTTGAATGATGGGCCTCTGCATCGCAGCATTCACAAATTCATTATATAGAATCTCGACTTTATCGAAAACACCACTGCCAAATTCTTCCATCAATTGGTTCGCAATTACTTCTACTGCAGGATATGAAAAATTGTCCCAAATATCATTAATGACAATATCTACCTTAAATCGGGCACTTTTCAAAAGGCGCTCACCTTGTTTACCAATGGCCAGGATCTTAACCCTTCCCGCTGCATAGGCGGCTGAATATTTGGTAGATACCACCTCCTGAAATTCCTTGATGACGCTCGAATTAAAACCTCCGCATAATCCCCGGTTACTGGTAATAACAATTAGTAAGATGTTTTCGGTATCCCTTATGACACAATAAGGAGAGATATTCTGTCCATGCAAAGATCCTCCAACCTGTTCCATGATTAGCTGCAACCGCTGGGCATAAGGCCTGAAATTAATGATAGCATCCTGGGCCTTTTTTAATTTGGCGGCAGAAACCATTTTCATGGCGCTAGTAACCTGTCTGGTGGTTTTTATGGATGTAATTCTGGTCCTTATTTCTTTGAGTCCTGCCATATCATCTGAAATGCATTGTTCTGTGTATCTGAAAGGAAAATTTTAGGAAAACCTGCCTGCAACTTCAGCTGCTGCCTGTCTGAGATTTGATTCATCATCTGCTGTCAGGTTCCCCGATTTAAGTGAACTGAGGGTCGTGCTGTATTGCATCTCCATCAGTTCAATAAACTGAGATTCAAATGCTTTCAATTTTTCAACCGGCACTTTCCTAAGCAGCTCTTTGGTTCCACAATAAATAACTGCAATCATATGCTCAAGCTTCATCGGCTGATACTGGCCCTGCTTCAAAATCTCAACGTTTTTCCGGCCCTTATCAAGAACCCTTAAGGTTGCGGCATCCAGGTCAGAACCAAACTTGGCAAAGGCTTCCAATTCCCGAAACTGCGCCTGATCGAGCTTTAAGGTACCGGCAATTTTCTTCATGGCTTTTACCTGGGCTGATCCACCTACCCTTGATACCGAAATACCCACGTTGATGGCAGGTCGGACACCAGCATTGAAAAGATTGGACTCTAAAAAGATCTGTCCGTCAGTAATCGATATAACGTTTGTGGGTATATAAGCCGAAACGTCGCCTGCCTGAGTCTCAATGATCGGTAAAGCGGTTAAAGAACCTCCTCCTTTGACCTTTCCGACCAATGATGGAGGCAAGTCATTCATTCGAACGGCAATTTCATCCGAATCAATAATCTTGGCTGCCCTCTCCAGCAATCTGGAATGAAGATAAAAGACGTCTCCCGGATATGCTTCCCTTCCAGGCGGGCGACGAAGTAACAAGGATACTTCCCTGTAAGATACAGCCTGCTTTGACAAGTCATCATAAATAATCAGGGCATCCCTGCCGGTATCCCTGAAATATTCTCCGATCGCTGCACCGGCATAAGGGGCATAGAATTGTTGTGCAGCCGGATCGGCCGCTGTTGCAAGTACAATTACCGTATAATCAAGAGCACCATACTTTTCGAGTGTTGCAGCAATATTGGCCACGGTTGAACCTTTCTGTCCAATTGCCACATAGATGCAAAACACTGGCTTCCCTTTTTCAAAGCTCTCCCGCTGGTTGATGATTGTATCAATTGCTATGGCGGTCTTTCCTGTCTGGCGGTCTCCGATAATCAGCTCGCGTTGGCCACGTCCAATAGGTATCATGGCATCAATGGCTTTCAATCCGGTTTGAAGAGGCTGTTTAACAGGTTGCCGAAAAATAACCCCGGGAGCTTTGCGTTCAAGAGGCATCTCAAATAATTCGCAGGAAATTGGGCCTTTATTGTCAATTGGCTCTCCCAGAGTATTGATAACCCTTCCAAGGAGCTTCTCCCCGACCATAATTGAGGCAGTCCTTTTCAGCCGTCTAACGGTATCGCCTTCCCTTACACTTTCCGAAGATCCTAAAAGCACTGCTCCTACATTATCCTCTTCGAGGTTAAGAACAATGCCTTTTATGCCACTGTCAAACTCGATCATCTCATTCGACTCAACGTTCGCAAGGCCATGAATCCTGGCAATTCCATCTCCCACCTGTAAAACTGTACCCACCTCCTCGAGGTCTGTTTTACTTTTAAAATGCTCAAGCTGTTCTCTTAGTATTTTTGAAACTTCAGCCGGTTTAATGTCCGCCATATGATTTGTCTGTTTAATTTGCGTTAATTAAAAAAGAGGATTTTTCAATAATTCTTCCTTTACATTTGCCAGTTGCCTGGAGATACTGCCATCGAACTGCAGATCACCCATCCGCAAAACAATTCCACCGATGATGGCTGGATTTACTTTCGGGGCAAGCTCTACCTTGCGGCCGGTTTCGTCACTAAGAAACCTGGCGATCTGTGCAAGACTATCAGCTGGTAATTCAACAGCTGTTGTAATGGAAACCGGGGTAATCCCCATTTGTTCCCTCATGATGTCCAGATAATCGCGACCGATAGATTCAAGCCAGTTTTCCCGACGATTTTCGGCAACAAGAGCAAGAAACCTGAGTGTTAAATCCGCAACATGAGGAGAAAAAATCTGAAACAGCATTTCAGATTTTTGTGATTTCCGAATTACCGAGGACTCTAGAAAAATCCGGAAATCATCAGATGAACGAATAAGCTCCATAAGCTTACGCATATCATCGCCAACTGCTTCAGCCACCCCCTGCTCTCTTGCAGTCAAATAAAGCGACTTTGCATACCGGACCGATATTTTGCTTTCGTTCATATCTCTAATTCAGCGTTAGGTCTTTAAGCATAAGATCTATCATTTTTTCCTGTTCAGCATTTGGGCTGATTTTTTGACGTATGACCTTTTCTGCAATATTTACTGAAAGAATAACAACCTGCTTACGAATATCGTTGATTGCCGCTACCTTTTCAAGCTGAATCTGCTCCCGAGCCTGTTCAACAGCCTTCAGTGCCTCAGATTGTGCCTTTTCCCTGGCTTCAGCTATCATTTTTTCCTTAATATCCCTGGCTTCCTTTAATATTTGCTCCTTCTCGCGTTGGGCTTCGAGTCGAATAGATTCATGGTCAGCTTTCAGATTGGCAACTTCCTTGCGGGCCTTTTCTGCCGACATTAGGGCATTGGATATGCTGTTTTCACGCTCATTTAAGGCATTAAGGATTGGCTTCCAAGCAAATTTCTTCAAAATCAGCATAACAATTCCGAAAACAATGACCATCCAGAATATGGTCCCCGGATTAGGTGAAACTAAACCCATATGAATGTTTTTTAAAGTTTTGAATAAGGGATCGTCCCCGGCAATCCCGGGAGACGATCCCATTGCATAATGTTACCCCAAAAAGATAACCAACGCGCAGGTAATAACTGCAAAGAAGGCTACCCCTTCAATAAGGGCTGCAGAAATAATCATCGTGGAACGAATGTCACCGCTTGCCTCTGGCTGCCGGGCAATGGCTTCCATGGCACTTGCGCCAATCCGTCCGATGCCGATAGCTGCTCCGATGGCGGCCATTGCAGCACCAACAGCTGCTCCAAACAATCCTAATGCTACATCTGCCAATAAAATAAACAATGCTGTCATAATACAACTATTTAAGATTTATATGCGAATCAATGATGCTCTGCCGTTGCCATACCGAAATAAAGCGCTGACAAGAGAGTAAAAACATATGCCTGAATAAAGGAAACCAATACATCAAGCATAATGATGAAAATGGAAAAAGCCACTGATACCGGACTAATTCCCCAACCGGCTGCCGGCCCCAAAACACTTGAAAAAATAAAGATTAGACTGACGAAAACCGTCACAATTAGATGACCCGCCAACATATTGGCAAAGAGTCGGACCATTAATACAAAAGGTTTTGTAAACATGCCCGAAAATTCAACAAATGGCATTAAAGGAATGGGAAACTTCATCCACCAAGGTACATCGGGATTGAATATCTCCTTCCAATAGTGTTTATTTCCGTTCAGATTGGTCACAAAGAAAGTGAAGAGTGCCAGGACCATAGTCACTGAAATATTCCCGGACACATTGGCGCCAAAAGGAAAGATAGGTATCAGTCCAAGTAAGTTATTGAATAAGATAAAGAAAAACATGGTAAGAAGGAAGGGCATGAACCGCTCCGTATTTTTCGGTCCAATCGCTGGAAGAGCAACCTCATCACGAATAAAAACCACAACCGGCTCAATGAGATTATAAAGTCCGGATGGAGCCTTTTCCGAACCTTTTCTTGCTTTACCTGCCACCCAAATAAGCATGAAAACAAGAAGAATGGCAGCTACCATTCCGCCTGCAACTGTTTTGGTAATCGAAAAATCCCAGGGCCTGCCAACGATATTTCCCTGAGCATCAAGTTCAACGATTTTCCCCGCCCAGGAACCTTCCTGGGCTATCATAAATCCATTATACGAATCGTGCCCATGATGAAATTTAGAAGACATAAATACGTGTAAACCTGTGGTTTCACTATATATGATTACTGGCAGTGGAACCGAAACATGCAGATCTCCAAAAGAGGTGATATGCCATTCATAAGCATCAGAGACATGATCAATTACGAATTTCCCTGCGTTGAATTCAGATCCTTCTCCTGATTGGGAATCCAAGCCGGCACTGTATACCGGTAAATACGAAATCAAAATAACTCCTGCTGTCAGCAGAAGAGCCGGAAAAATCTTCATTGCATTCAATAACTTCATAAATGGCTCAGTTGATATGCATTGCCAACAAAAATAAATCTTTTTTGTTTCGACAGACAGTTGAATATTATTTAAAAACCCATGCCTTTAGCTTGATTCTCAATTTTAACAGATTGACGCACTGAAAATTAATAAACAAAACTAAAAACACCTGAAAATCTCTTATAAACTCATCCTAACCTTTTTGCTGATCCAAAGATTTCCTGCTAAGAGATGTTGCCTCCATAATTGCATAGAGAATATAAAGAACAGCCACAAAAATCACGAAGCCTGCCACCCGGTCACCGCTAAAAATGAGGTATAAGATGATCACTGCTGAATATACAAATAATCTCAGCAAAGTGACTATCATATGTGTTCGGGCAAAGCTCTGGAAACTTTTTTCTCCATACCTGACATGTAGAAAATGTGTCAGGAGACTAAATATTAAAAAGAAAACCAGAATTATTGGAAAAACCGGATTATAATGGTCCTTCAGCACCGTTCCAAACAGAATGGCACCCAAAAGGAGGAATATCAGGTTGAAGCCAAGGAGGCGAATGAGAAATTTTTTCAATACAATATTTTATTTATTTTGCTCTGCAGGCTGTTTGTCAGACACTTGCCCCATCTTGCAAGTCCCACTAAAAAGAGAACCTGGCTCTACCGAAAGTTTCGGGGTCGATATTTCTCCTGAAACCATGGCAGTCGACTTCATCGACAGCATGTCTGAGGCATTGATCTTCCCTTTGACCTTACCGGAAACCTCAACCAGATTGCAGTCGATGTCTCCCTCGATAGCCCCGGTCGAACCAATAACAAGTTTTCCCTTTGTGCGGATATTCCCTTTCAGATATCCATCAATCCGAAGATCTCCCTCGGCAACTATATCGCCGGCAATTCGGGTCCCCTGACTAATGATATTTATTACTTGGGAATTTGAATCCTGTGGTGTTTTTTGGCTCATTCGCATTTTTGTATTTATATTTTTCAGAGCTTGTATGGTATTTTCAATTGTCTTTTTTGCCCAGATTAATAACAAGCGCCTGAAATTATAAAAAAAATTGCAACCAGAGATTCCGGCTGCAGATCATTTTTGACTTTAACATTAATAATCAGCAATTTTTAGATTCAAACATCCAAACTGTCATAAGCCCATTTCAGGTAAACACTGCCCCAGGTAAAACCAGCACCGAAAGCAGCAAGAATGATGTTGTCTCCTTTTTTGAGTTGTTTCTCGTAATCATAAAGACAAAGTGGGATGGTTGCCGCGGTGGTATTACCGTATTTTTCAATGTTGATCATGACCTTCGAAGGATCAAGACCCATTCGACGTGCAGTGGCATCGATGATACGCATATTGGCCTGATGCGGTACTAACCATGCCAGATTCCCGGAATTAAGTCCATGTTTTTCCATCATCTCAACAGAAACATCTGCCATTTTTGATACCGCATATTTAAATACGGTTTGCCCTTCCTGATAAATAAAATGTTCGTCATTCGCAACCGTCTCATGTGATGCCGGACGCAAAGATCCGCCAGCTTTCATGTGAAGGTGGGATCTGCCAAGTCCATCCACATGGTGGATATGATCAATTATGCCATTATCATCTATTGAAGGTTCAAGTAAGACGGCCGTTCCGGCATCCCCGAACAAAGTGCAGGTAGTCCGATCCTTATAGTTTGTGATAGCCGACATCATGTCTGCTCCTACCACAATCACTTTTTTATATCGTCCTGATTCCACAAACTGGGATGCCGTGATCAAAGTGAAGATAAAACCTGAACAAGCAGCGTTTATATCAAAACTCCATGCATTGTGAATTCCCACTTTATGGGCAATGATATTAGCAGTCGCTGGAAAGGGCATATCAGGCGTTATGGTGGCACATAACAACAAATCCACCTCATCGGGAGATGTTCCCGTTTTTTGAAGAAGACTTCTGACTGCCTCGACTCCCATATCGCTTGTAGCCTTGCCACTTTCGGTCATGATGCGACGCTCCTTGATACCAATGCGCTGCATAATCCATTCGTCGGTTGTATCAACCATCTTACTCAGCTCTTCATTTGTCAGCCTGTATTCAGGCAAATAGGCCGAAACTCCCGTAATTGCTGCTCGGATACTTTTCATGCTTAATTGTTTCCTTTCTTATTTCATGATTTGCAACCTCTTACCAGTCTTTTGTCACCATAAGACAATTTTCTGATTTGAGGGGCGAAAAATAACAGGAATATTTAAAGGCTACAAGCAAAAGCCAATAAAAAAACCCTTAACTAACTACAAAACAATTAATTACATTGTTCGAAAGTTAGAAAAGAGAGACAAAAAAAAGATCAGAACAAATTCTGATCTAAGCGAAGGATGCTTAAATAGCAATCTCTTTCTCGATTACCTGCTTACCCCGGTAATAACCACATTCCGGACAAATAGTGTGGAATTTGGTTGTTGCACCGCAATTGGAACAGGAAGCCAGGGTCGGAGCCACTGCTTTGTAGTGGGTTCTGCGCTTATCCCTTCTTGTTTTCGAATGTTTATGCTTCGGATGTGCCATTACTATTTGATTTTAATTATTATTCAACAACTTTTTTAATTCACCCCAGCGTTCGTCAGATTTCTCTGATTCATGCCTCGAATATTCTTCCAATTTTTTCAACATTGCCGGATCACAACTGCTACCCCCTTTTTTATCATTGGGGTGAACATGCCGCAACGGAATACTGACAATGATGTATTCATATATCGTTTGGGCAATATTGATCTGATTTTCTTCCGGTAAAAGCCAGATAACATCATCTCCTTCTTCCGAAGTTGTTTCACCAAACTTGACGAAAACTGATGCCTCATTACCGATAAACTGACTATATGGTTCAAGACATCGGTCACAGGTTAGTGTGACATTACCTGAAAACTTCAGATGCAGTGACATGAACGAGCTCCGCTTTTCAAGGACGACAATCAATTCAATATCGCCATCCTCAACCAGACTGCCCTCAAAATGATCAAAGAACGATTTGCCAATATGATAGTCATATTCATGAACACCTTCCTTTAATCCTTTGAAGGCAATATTGTATACCGACAATCTTTCCATGGCAAAAAAGTGCTGCAAAATTATATTTTTTTACGATACGGTGGTAATATTTACCAAAATATTTGAAATCTATCCTGTTATGTGATTCTTATTTAAGATGATCCTAAAGGTAGTTCCCTTTCTTAATTCAGAGTTTTTGATAAAAATCTTTCCGGAATGGTAATTTTCAACAATTCTTTTTGCAAGGGAGAGGCCCAGACCCCAGCCGCGCTTTTTGGTAGAATAGCCTGGCCTGAAAATCGCCTTAAACTGTGACTTTGGTAACCCTTTCCCGGTATCCGACACATCCAGGATTGCGTAATTATCTTTCGACTTCAGTGAAAGTTTTATGGTACCTTCACTATTCATGGCATCAATCGCATTCTTGCACAGATTCTCTATAACCCATGAAAAAAGAGCCTCATTCATCGGTAATATCCAACCATCGGTTTGATCTGTCTCAATCAAATACTTTACCTTTCCTGACGATCTCTTTCGCAGATATTCAACGGTTGATTGGATGACTTCCAGAAGGTTCGTATGCAATAACTCAGGTTTGGAGCCAATCTTCGAAAAGCGTTCAGTGATTTTCTCAAGTCGCTGAATGTCCTTCTCAAACTCACTTACGAGAGTTTCATCTGTTTTCTGCATTCGCAACAACTCAATCCAAGCCATTAATGAAGAGATTGGGGTTCCTAACTGGTGGGCAGTCTCCTTTGACATACCAACCCATACCTGGTTCTGTTCGGCCGAGCGTGAGGCACTGAAGGCCAAATAGGCAACAAAGATGAATAGGAATATGACCAGTAGCTGAACGATCGGGAACAGGCGGAGATTTCGCAACAGGTAGGATTCCCGATAATAAAAATACTGTCGCTCATCCTCATCAATTATAACTTCAATTGGAGGATTATGGGCTTTCATCTTTTTCAGTTCCTTTTGAAGCACCAAATCCTGCCGGTTAGGATTGTATGAAATATTGGCATGAATAAGGATTGAGTCCTGTTCGTTTACGAGAATCAAAGGTATTGAGGTATTTGCATCAATGATCATTTCAATAAGGGATAAATCATTATCCAGTGAAATATCATCGCTGGCCAGCCTTTTGGTTGCCTCAGCCCAAAGTATCACTTTCTTTCGCTCTTCCTCTGACAACTTTTCAGTAAGCCAATTCGTGTACATCAGAGAAACCATACCGATAACCACTGCCCCAAGAAGCAAAAGTAGTTTCCACCGCCGTTTTTTCAGATAAATATCCAATTTCTGAGTAGATTAGATCTGTAATCTGCTTAACGCAGATGCATGGGAAATATTATTTCCCGGCTATTTTCCTGACCGAGGCGAATATTCCTTCGGCATCAATACCACAATCCTTGTGAAGCTGTTCAACTGAACCATGTTCTATAAATCGATCCGGAATTCCCAGGATATGTAAACGGTTTTGATAACCATTCGCAATCATAAATTCCGCAACGGCACTCCCAAATCCTCCGATCACAGTTCCATCTTCGATTGTAATTACATCAGTAAATCGTTTGCAAATATCATGAAGCATTGCTTCATCGAGAGGTTTGACAAATCGCATATCAATATGGGCCGGATGGATCTCATCCCTCAATAATTTTTTAATGGCACGCTGCGCGAACACACCCGGTTTTCCGATAGTGAGTATGGCAATATGCTCTCCATCATTTAGCATCCGACCCGTTCCAGGCGTTATCTTTTCAAAGGGAACACGCCAGTTAACATTCGTACCACATCCTCTTGGGTATCGAATTGAAAACGGGCCCATTCCTTCAAGCTGAGCAGTATACATCATGTTCCGAAGCTCAATCTCATCCATTGGGGCAGCAACAATCATGTTGGGAATACACCTCATGTAAGCGATGTCGAAGACTCCGTGATGGGTAGGCCCGTCTTCTCCGACAAGGCCACCTCTATCGAGGCAAAATACCACATGCAGGTTTTGAATGGCAACATCATGAATTATCTGGTCGTATGCCCTTTGCATGAAGGTAGAATAGATATTACAGAAGGGAACCATTCCCTGGGTCGCAAGGCCTGCAGAAAAAGTCACGGCATGCTGTTCGGCAATGCCCACATCAAAAGCCCTGTCCGGCATCTTGTTCATCATGATGTTGAGCGAACAACCGGAAGGCATGGCAGGCGTAATCCCAACGATTTTCAGATTCTTCTCCGCAAGTTCCACTATGGTTTCGCCAAACACATTCTGGAACTTGGGAGCCTTCTCCAGTCCGCAATCACAAGAATATATCTGTCCGGTAGTTTTATCAAATTTTCCGGGAGCATGAAATTTCGTCTGATTCAGCTCGGCAACAGGAAAGCCTTTGCCCTTTCGGGTATGAATGTGTAATAGTTTCGGTCCTTTTATTTCTTTCAAATCAGCCAACACTTTTGTCAGATAGGCCACATCATGACCGTCAACTGGCCCGAAATACCTGAAATTGAACGATTCAAAAAGATTGCTCTGGTTAAGCAACATATTTTTGATTGCACCTTCTGTTTTCTGCACTATTCGGCGCGCAAAGGGACCAAATCCCCTGAGACGGCCCAAACCATCCCATATTTCATCCTTCAACCTATTATAGGTATGCGAAGTGGTCATATTGAGCAGCGACTGGCTGAAGCTACCTACATTAGGATCAATGGCCATGTCATTATCATTGTAAATCACGAGGATATCCGATTTCAGGAATCCTGCATTATTTAGTCCTTCAAAAGCCATCCCACCCGTAAGGGCACCATCTCCAATTACAGCGATAACCTTTCTGTTCTCCCCTTTTATCTGGGATGCAACAGCCATTCCCAAAGCAGCAGATATTGAGGTTGAAGAGTGGCCGACCCCAAAAGCATCATACTCACTTTCCGCCCGCTTGGGGAATCCACTGATTCCACCATATTTTCTATTGGTATTAAAGCGATCTTTGCGCCCAGTTAGAATTTTGTGCGCGTAGGCCTGATGCCCAACATCCCAAATTAATAGATCACGTGGGGTATCCATTACATAATGAAGGGCAATCGTTAATTCGACAACACCAAGGCTCGCACCAAAATGCCCGGGATTATTACTGACCGAATCAATGATAAAATCACGCAATTCGGCACACAACTGCGGTAATTCGGCAGGTGCCAGTTTCTTTATATCATCAGGATTTTGTATCGAATCGAGAAGTTTTCCTGTTGTGCCATCCATGAATAACAGATTTGGGTGGTCAAAGATATAAATATTGAATTGAAATTGTGGGTTTAGTCCTCTTGGATATTTGTTGGTTTAGTCCTCAATAATGATCTCTTTCATGATAAATTTTCAACTCAATGTTTCCCTGACACATCTTTTACCAAGCTTGTTATTATATTTGGGTGAAAGGTGTATACCGATTTGTGCAGAAAATAAAGTTAGATTCAATTCATAAAACGGGATAGCTATGAAAACTTTAAATGTGGT
This sequence comes from Bacteroidota bacterium, assembly GCA_023428545.1. The sequence goes on from JAEYXH010000008.1 coordinate 63,541, forward strand.
TTTGCTAATACTGTCAGGCACCATGATTTTATCATGTGTTTCGACAAAAAAATTCAACGACATGGAAGGTCGTTACCGGATGGAAAACGAAGGTCTGAGGAGTGATCTCCTGAAAGCCGGTACTGAAAACAAAGAATTATCCGCAGCATTTTCGCGTGCAAGCAACCTGAACAAAGAACTCAGCAAGAAACTGGAAGATCTTGGTTATGAAATGGAGATTCTGAAGCGGACCAAAGAATCGCTGGAGAATGATAAGTCAACATTGGAAGCACAAATAAAAGCTGTTCAAACAGGCACGTCAACAGAAATCCAGCGTCTGATGGCCGAACTTCAGAAAACCAGGGATGACCTGAATGCCAGAGAGGATAAGATCAGGGAATCCGAGAAGGAACTCCAGGAAAGAAACCTTAGGCTAATTGAGCTTCAGGACGCCCTGAAACAGAAGGAAGAAGCAGTCAACCGTTTACGTCAGACGGTCACTGCTGCCTTAACTGGTTTCAATAATAACGGATTAACCGTTTTCGAAAAAGACGGCAAAGTATATGTAAGTCTTGAAGAACAGTTACTGTTTAAATCGGGACAATGGGAAGTGGATCCCCGGGGACAACAAGCGCTGAAAGACCTTGGAAATGTGTTGGCACAGAACCCGGATATCAACATCATGGTCGAAGGACATACCGATGATGTACCCATGAGGGGTGCAAGCCAGGTAAAAGATAACTGGGATCTCAGCGTTATGCGGGCAACGGCAGTCACAAAAGTGCTTTTACAAAACAAGAACATCGATCCGGTGAGAATCCTTGCCGCCGGTCGAAGCGAGTATCTGCCTCTGGATCCCGAAAAAACTCCCGAAGCCAGGAAAAAGAATCGTCGAACAGAGATAATTCTTACCCCGAAACTGGATGAATTACTGAAATTGATGGAAAACTGAAAGAAAGAGGAAGCAAATCCTTCCTCCTTCCAAAATACTATTTTTTGGTAACTTTCACTTTTCGTGTCGGATCCAGGGTAACATTCCTGATTTCGAGCTGCGAAACCACCTGGCTTGCCAAATTGGCAAATGCCTGTCCTGTAACTGTCTCGGGATCAGCCGCAACAGGAGTACCCTGATCGCCTCCCTCACATATACCCTGAACCAGGGGAATTTGACCAAGAAGGACAAGACCCATTTCATCAGCTAATTTGCGACCACCGTCCTTTCCAAATATATAGTACTTATTTTCAGGGAGTTCTGCCGGTGTAAACCACGACATATTCTCGATCAATCCCAGTACAGGCACATCAATCGATTTGCTCTGGAACATGCTCACCCCCTTTATTACATCAGCCAGGGCAACTGCCTGTGGTGTCGTAACAATAATGGCCGCAGTAACTGGTACAGTTTGCACTAAAGTCAGATGTATATCAGAAGTTCCGGGAGGAAGGTCAATCAGGAGATAATCGAGTTCACCCCACAATCCGTCAGCAATCAGCTGTTTCAATGCGTTGGAAGCCATAGGCCCCCGCCAGATGAGGGCATTCTCGGGAGCAACAAAAAATCCAATTGATAGAAATTTCACGCCATACCTCTCAACCGGAACAATCATATCCCTTTTATCAATATGCTCAGATGCAGGTCGTTCTCCTTCTGTTCCGAACATTTTGGGGATTGACGGTCCAAAAATATCTGCATCAATCAGTCCGACCGAAGCACCCGTATTGGCAAGGGCTACAGCAAGGTTTACAGCTACCGTTGATTTGCCTACACCACCTTTACCAGAAGCAACGGCAATGATATTTTTGACACCAGGCAGGATTGGCCTCTGCATATTATGAATAAACTTGGCAGCAATGTTTCCTTTAATGTCTACATCATTGCCAATATACTCGAGAATGGCATTTTCACACATACTTGTCAGGACAGGGATATTGGGATCATCAGAACGCTGGAAAACCAGTGAAAAGTGGACCGATTTCCCTGCAACCCTGATTTCCTGCACCATATCCATGCTAACTATATCCTGGTCACTCCCCGGGTATTTGACGTTTCTCAAAGCATCCGTAACATTTTTCGGGATGATGATTTTCCTGGGTATTTCACTCATAGTAATTTTTTTAATGAATTAATCAATATTGTCAAGCCCCAGTTCCCTGACCGGGTCCCAAAACAGTCTTTTAAAATCTTCAACTTTTTCATTAATCACAACAATCCCCTCACTTTCCAAAAGCTCCTGCATCGCTAAAGGGGTATCGAAATGATGTTTACCTGTAAGCAATCCGTTCCGATTAACCACACGATGTGCAGGTATAAACTCTGCAGAGTGATGGGAGGCATTCATTGCCCAACCAACCATCCTTGATGCACCCGGCGCTCCCAAATATCTGGCAATAGCCCCATAGCTGGTCACACGACCTTGCGGCACCAGCTTCACCACTCCATAAACCTTTGTGAAAAAGTCTTCCATATATTTTACTGGCGGGCACTCCTTCCGAAACTACGGTAAGGATCCTTTTCAAACTCTTCTTTTGGTTCCAACCATTCGATACCGGGCTGAAGTCTGAAAACCAAGTACTTGGTAGGAATACCCCTATCCAGCCATTGCTTCTCATAAAATGTCCTGACATTCAGTATTTCCGGGCGATCATCCCGGGAGTATATATCCGTCCAATCAGTAACAATATCAAGCTTATTTAGTTTTGCAACAGCCCTGGTATAACTGTACATGAAGCCGGAGTCTGTTTTTAGATGAACAAGACCGCCGGGCTGCAGAAATTCACTGTACATTTTCAGAAACATGGTGGAAGTTAACCGTTTATGCCCCCTCTTCATTTGGGGATCAGGAAAAGTAAGCCAAATTTCACTGATTTCTCCAGGTGCAAAAAAACTCTTGAGATGCTCAATATGCGTTCGCACAAAACCAACATTCTCCAGGCCATTCAGCAAGGCATATTTGGCACCGGTAAACATCCGTGCTCCTTTGATATCAATTCCGATATAATTATTTTCAGGATTCTTTTCAGCCAGGGCAATGGTATACTCTCCTTTCCCGCAACCAAGTTCGAGTATGATCGGCTGGTCCTTCGCGAAAAAATGTGCGTTCCAATTTCCCTTATAGGCATATCCATTTTGCCGAATATCATCAAAGGAGACCTGAATAACATTTTTAAAACCGGCCATCTCTGCAAACTTGGCCAACTTATTCTTTCCCACTATCAAAAAAAATTAAGATGCCATACCGAAAATCATTTTCGAAGGGCAGTGAATATTTTGTACATTTATCTGGCTTCTTCAACCCGCAGCCCAACATGGGTAAGACCTTTCAGTAACTGTGGACGCATTCCGTGTTTAATTTCTACCTTATATTCGCCGGGAACCGGAAAAAAGACACCAGTCCGGTAAGGCATACTGTTATGAAAGACTCCGGTAAAGCCCTTGCCCAGCCAGCGTCCTGAAGGATCAGCCAGAACCATTTGCAAAGTATCGGTCAGTACTTCACCCCGGGGAGGAATGATCCTGATAAAAAGCCAGAGATTACTGTATTCATAATTCTTGTCATTCCTGACATTCACATAAATATCATGATTTCTGGTACTGTTTTGGATTCCAAAGGAAAAGGTAACAAGTGAGTCTACGGACCAACCATCCTTACCAGGACTTTGATATGAATCATATACACGTCGTTGGTCACATCCTGTCGAAAGCACCGATAAAAGGAAAAGTATTTGGATCAAATTTGAGAATCGCAAACCCATTATCTGTCCCTCCTGGGATTCCCATTCCTGGAATGCTTTTTCCTTTTCCGGTTATCCGTCTTGTCAAATCGATTAATACTATCCTGACCTACCATATTCTGGAAGCCTTCCATTTCCGACTTTCCTGCAGAAGGCATCTCAACTGCCAGTTTATCGGGCCTGATTCCTCTGCGGTTGAGTTTCTGTATTTCCTTTACCTTGGCTACAGGCACTGGCACAAGGTTGGGTAAACCATTCTGAAGGGAATACCAGAATGTACCTCCCATGATATCAGCTTTCTGAAACACATAATTACCCTTATCCGTTTCGAGAAGAATGTTTGACGGTGGAAAATCACGTTGGGCATCAATATATGTATCCACTTCGAAGTTAAGGCAACATTTGAGTTTTCCACACTGCCCTGCCAATTTCTGAGGATTCATGGTCAGATCCTGGTATCTCGCCGAGTTGGTGGTTACCGAAACAAAACTGCTGATCCAGGTTGAGCAACAAATCTCCCTGCCACATGGACCAATTCCACCGATACGGCCAGCTTCCTGACGGGCACCGATTTGCTTCATTTCGATACGGATTCTGAACTGCTCAGCCAAAATCTTTATCAGTTGTCGGAAATCCACCCTTTCATCTGCTATATAATAAAAAATAGCCTTGGTTTTATCCCCCTGGTACTCTACATCACCTATTTTCATGTTCAGACGAAGATCTGCTGAGATCTGCCTGGATTTTATCATGGTTTGATGCTCACAAAGAATGGCCTCCTTCCATTTATCGATATCTGCGGGTTTGGCTTTACGGTAAATTTTCTTAAATTCTCCATTTAAAAGTGAAGGCTTGTGCTTTCTCATCTGCTCAAAAACCAGGTCACCAGAGAGCGACACCACTCCGATGTCATGTCCGGGACTGGCTTCAACCGCCACAATGTCTCCGGGTAACAGGTTCAGATTGTTAACATTCCTGAAATAGTCCTTTCTGGTATTTTTAAATCTGACCTCAAAAATCTGGTCAGGATTGGCAATATTCTTTACATCCGACAGCCAGTCATGCACTTTGAGTTTTCCGCATGGACCATTGTGATTTGAGCAAACCCCTCTGTCAATCAAATTCATTTTATCCATTATGCACCTATTATATAAGAATGGTATATTCCATTCATACAGGTTGGGTTACAAAAATAATAATAAACTAATGCATTGAATTGTAAATCAATTTGTATTTTTAGCCATCAACCGGCCGAGACCAGTGGATTGTGCCGCTGTAAAGGTATCCGGATCATCGAACTAACTTGATTCAGAACTTCGGTTTTTTATTAAATCTTTTAATGATAAATCCTGAAACAATTAGCCGATTAAGGATATGCCGGGTCAACCATATTACATTTGTCTATCACGAACTTAATTATCTATACAACATGAACCGCAGAAACTTTTTCAGGAATACTGCATTGGGAAGCGTTGCACTTACAGGAATTTCCGGACCGCTTTCCTCCTTCGCTTCAGAAACGGCAAGTTCCAATTCGGCACAATTTAAGCTGAAATATGCCCCCGGCTTTGGAATGTTCAGGGAGCATGCCGGCAATGACCCAATAGATCACATAAAATTTGTCCATGATCAAGGCTTCAGGGCAATTTTCGACAATGGATTTATGGGTAAAGAACCAGCTCTTCAGGAAAAAATCTCCAACGAACTTGCCCGCAGGAACATGGACATGGGGCCATTTGTCCTTTATGCCGACTTTGGCGTTAAGTCAATGGTTACAAAAGATCCTGAAATGATGGAGATGTTAAAAAAGAAAATGCACGAGGCTGTTGAATTGAGGAAACGTACCCAAATTAAGCAGGCATTAGTGGTTCCGGGACGATATGACGAAAAACTTGCCTGGGACTTTCAAACTGCCAATGTGATTGATGCCATGAGGATGTGCTGTGATATTGTGGGACCATCCGGACTTGAACTGGTAATGGAACCGCTAAATGCACACACCGACCATCCCGGACTTTTCCTGACAACGATTCCACAGTCCTACATGATCTGCAAGGCAGTAAACCATCCTGCCTGTAAAATCGTAAACGATATGTATCACCAGCAAATTACAGAAGGCAACATCATTCCCAACATGAATATGGCATGGGAATATATAGGCGCCTTCCACATTGGCGATAATCCTGGCAGAAATGAACCAACCACCGGGGAAATTAATTATTTGAATATTTTCAAGCACATTCATGCCAAAGGATACGATGGTGTTTTGTGTATGGAGCATGGAAAGAGTATCCGCGGCAAAGAGGGAGAAGTCGCACTTCTTGAAGCATACCGGAAAGTTGATGCTTTTTGACGATTTATAAAATAAAATCAGAGATTGCCTGAAAAGCCAAAATGGCTAAAAAGGCAATCTCTGATCTTTTTTAACTCTTTTTTTTTGTCCGGAACCTTCCCGGAGTCATCTGCTCGAACTCCCTGAACACGCGAATAAAATTGTTATAAGACCCAAAACCACACTTTTCGCCTATCACTTCAAGTGAATATTTGTCCATTTCATCTTTGGCAAGGATTATTTTTGCCTCATCAACCCTGTAACTGTTGACAAATGACGAAAAATTTACATTATACGTCTTATTGATAAAGCCAGAAAGATAAGTCCGGTTGGTCCCCAGCAATGATGCGACTTCCCAAATGTTCAGATCAGGATTCAGATAAACTTTGTCCTCTCCAAACAATTTCTCAATCTTCTTCTTGAAATCTCCCTGGGGCACCTCTTCCTCAATAACATCAGCCAATACTTCCTGATCCTTACTCTCCAAATCCTGAACCACCGGGTTTTGCTCATTGGCAAGGAATCCAAGAACGAATAGCATGGTTGAGATCAACAGTGAAGATATAAGGAGGCCCCATTCCTGGTTATAAAGACTAAACTTGCCGATCACATTAAATATAGAACTCAGTATTGCCGTGAAAACCAGGGATATAAATATATAATACACCCAGTTGATGTCGCGGAATTCATTATTCGAGTAAAAATTAAGTATCTGTAGCTTATATTTTTGAATCAAGCGAATCCCTGCAATAAAATAGAATATCACCTGACCTGCGAATACCAAACGTTGAATAATATAGATTACCTGATTGATAAAAAATGGATCATTGTTATCATGAGGTATCTTGTAACTATTCCTGAAATATTCACGGATTGCCTCTGAATGGCCAATATCTGCCGAGATGTGCAGAATTAAGGCAATCAGTCCCAGAATTATGGCAGGAATGTAATGATAAAGGTATTTGACATCAAAGTGACGATCGGTTGTCAGCAAACGCACATATTGATAATACATGGGATACACCAGCAAGGACGAGCAAATATAAACCGGATCGTAAAAAAGGTAGATGTCAAAATGACCCAGAAAAAAGAGGGAATGGCCTAGGTAAAGGGCAAAGGCAACCAACATAAAGAATCCCAAAAAGTACTTGGCCTTGTTATTTTTGATGGAGGAGTTTAGAAATACAATCGACCAAAAGCCTGTAATATAAATGGGCGTTAAAACTGCTATAGCCTGTATCACAAATACTTATGATTTACAATTAATCCTAACATGATAAAATGTACGATATGGTGAAGGTAAATATCTTTTGGAAATGATGATGATGGATGACTTATTTATCTTTCCGCAAGATTCAAATTCGAATTTTATTCCCCTTTTAAAATCAATGCCCCCTCCGTAAATCTGGCTCGAAAGGGCCATTTTTTTTGCGATTCAATTTTTGCTTCTAATTACGATTGTTTGAACATGATCCATCAATCCGATGTTGTATCCCTGTATTTATATTTAACACACCTATGGATTAAAGACATTATTATCAGAGATTATCTATTTTTGAATCGGCTAAAAAAACTGGATGAAATTACTGTTCTGCATTTCGGCTATTCTTCTAGCGCTGAACCTATCAAACGCAACAGCGCAGGAGGTTGAGAGTTTCAAGCCTTACGGCAAAGCTTCAGGTTTGATTTTTGCCAACTTCCATAAAGGCATCTCAAGTGCCTCTTCCAACGCTTCAGCTTTTGAACTGGTTAGGGCATATCTTGAATATAAACACAATCTGAGCACTGAATTTTCAGCAAGAATCACCTTGGATGTCGGTAGCCCTGATGACATATCTCCTTATTCGAGAATCCGACGGTATGCATATTTTAAATATGCATATGGTGAATATACCCGGGAAAACCTGAAAATACAATTTGGACTCATCAGTACACTGCAGTTCAAGCTACAGGAAGACCTTTGGGAAAGGAGATACTTAAAAAAGGCATTCGCCGATGAGTTTAAACTAGGTTCTTCTGCCGACCTTGGAGCATCTGTTGTTTATGACTTCAACCCCTCCTTTAAGGCTGATTTTACAATGATGAATGGAGAAGGATATACCCGACTTCAAATGGACGATGCTTATAAATATGCCATCGGACTCACATATTCTTTCCGGGATCAGTTCATCAACCGGTTTTATATGGATTATATGAAAAACGGAATAGCCCAAAGTACATATACCTGGGTATCCTCCTACACCCATAAAAATAACCTGAATCTCGTATTTGAATACAACCACCAATACAACAACAATCTTGCAGAGGGGAGGGATCTTTACGGTTATTCCATGTATGGCAAGTATAACCTGACACCCGCTTACCAACTTTTTGCCAGATATGACATCCTGAAATCCAATGTGATGAATGAAGGCGAAAATCCATGGCACCTTGCCGAAGATGGCAGTATGCTGATTGCCGGATTGCAGTTCATTCCTGTCAAGGGTATTAAACTTGCACTAAACTACCAGGACTGGGTGCCCCTTGCTGCCAATATGCCAACCCAATCCTTTATTTTTCTGGATATGGAAATCCGGCTTTAAAATGTAAAATCATTCTTTGGAAGGACGATAAATCAAATGGTAAACAGACTTTCATTCAACTGGCAAAATAAAGCGGGATACCTTTTTTGCAGGATTTCGATTTCCATTATCAGTCGTTTTTTTTCGATTCTATTAATGATACTTACCCTTAGTACCATTAATGGTTGCCGCAAAAGCGATTTTCTGGTGGATGAGACTTCCCTTTCCTTTAAGGATTTTGGACAGGGTACAGGTACCGTTACCTGGGGAAAAAATAAAACCCATCTGATCGATGGTCTTGTGTTCGTAAATGATGGCCAGACTCTTACGATTGAACCAGGAACCGTTGTCAGGTTCAGGGCAGGAACAGGCGAAAATGCATCGGCACTGGTTGTCGCTCGCGGAGGAAAGATTATTGCCGAAGGAAATGTAGATGAACCCATAATTTTCACTGCCGAATCCGATGATCTTTCAAGCGAATATCTCCCTGAGGCAAAAGGATTATGGGGAGGTATTATCATACTGGGTAATGCCCCGGTAAACCTGCGGAGTGGAGAGGGATATATCGAAGGTATACCCTTGTCAGAACCACGTGCCTATTATGGTGGTCCTGACAACGATGACAATTCCGGGATTTTGAAATATGTTTCCATCCGACATGGAGGCACCAATATCGGCGAAGGAAATGAAATAAATGGTCTTACTCTGGCAGGAGTAGGTAGAAAAACAGAGGTGGATTTTGTTGAGGTGATATCCAACGCCGATGACGGGATTGAATTGTTCGGAGGAACGGTTAACCTGCGTCATATTGTTGTGTCCGACTGTGGTGATGATGCTATCGACTATGACCTGGGGTGGTCGGGATATGGACAATTTTGGTTGGCTGTCCAGACTGACTTCCATGGTGACAATATCATTGAAGGCAGCGGCGGCATAAATCCTGTTGATGGAATTCCAAATTCCCTGCCCATAATATTCAATACCACATTAATTGGAAATGGAAACACTGGTGCCGGTTATTGCGTCCGCTTTGACCGAAATGCAGGAGGAATTATCGCTAATTCAGTTATTATTCATAACCAAAATGGAGTAAGTGCCGAATCTACGAATATGACCCTCGACTCATACAGCCAGTGGCAAGAAGGCAAGCTTGCCTTGATCAGTAATCTTTTTTATGAAATCAACAACCCCGCCATTTTTGAATTGAACGGTATTTACAGTCCCAACCAGCTATCATCCTGGCAATCCCATTTCCAGAATGGACAAAACAACATCGGAGATCCTAAGATCAATCATGTCCAGGGTAATTATTTGCCAGAACAAAAATTAAAAGGGAACCTCGCTCCCGTCCCAAACACCTGGTTTCAGAATGTTGATTTCAGGGGAGCCTTTGGAGAAAGCGACTGGATTGAAGGTTGGACACTCCTGAGCAAAAACTCGTGACAATGTACTTTTTATACCAGCTGAGGCTGTTTCATTAGAGAAACAGCCTCAGTGCTTTTTACATGTATTTGAAACGCTTGATATTCTTCTTCGGTGTCTTTTCAAATTCTTCATCCACAATTTGAATATCCGTCACATTTTCATACTTCGGAAGTTCATGGTTCAGTCTTTTCAGGTTCTCCGACATGATTTGAGGAATCTGTGATTCATCAACCTGATCTGATTTCAAGGATTCCTTATCGGGATAAACCAATGCCACCAACTTATGATTCCGATCAACCACCACGCATTCTGCCACATAAGGCAGGTTACTCAGTTTCGCTTCAATCTCCTCGGGATAGATATTTTGTCCCGATGGCCCAAGAATCATGTTTTTTGATCGTCCACGGATAAATATAAAGTTGTTGGCATCAATAATGCCAAGGTCACCGGTACGAAGCCACCCATCATCTGTAAAGGCTTCGCGGGTAGCCTGCTCATTTTTGTAATATCCCAACATTACATTTTCGCCCTTTACCTGAATCTCTCCTACCACCCTCATAGGATCCTCAGAATCAATACGTACCTCCATTCGGTCGACCAGCCGGCCAGCCGATGAAGCTTCCGTTTTATTCCATGCTTCGTAACTGATTAAAGGTCCGCACTCTGTCATACCATAGCCAATGGTGAATGGGAACCTGATCTTCCGGAAGAACTTTTCGACATCGGCACTGAGCGGAGCTCCACCAATGACTATTTCAAAGAACCTTCCACCAAATGTTTCAACCATTTTTGCCCTGATCTTCTTCTGAATTACTCCCGAGATACCAGGAATTGCAAGCAAAACCTTCATCACCGGCTTTTCGATGGTGGGCAATATTCTCTTCTTATATATTTTTTCAATTATTAACGGAACGGAAAGAATCAGGTGTGGTTGAATCTTGCCGAATGCCGCAGTAATAACCTGAGGGGTGGGCATTTTTGACAAAAAGGTGATATGGCAACCTAACGTTACAGGGAATAGAAATTCAAACAACAAACCATATACGTGGGCCATCGGCAGGAAGGAAACAATCTTGTGTCCTGCTTTTAAAGGCATATGCTCGCGTGCATAAACAATATTGGAAACCAGGCTCCTCTCTGGAATCATTACCCCCTTGGTAAAGCCTGATGTACCTGATGTATACGAAATCACGCAACAGTCTTCACCTTTCCAGTCATAAAAACCAAGAGCTTCAGGAGAGAGACTGTTCTTTTTGTAATACTCAAAAGAATCGGTAATCTTAAATGCCGCACTTTCATCTGTCGACCAATGGATGATGAAATCCTCAAGAATAACAATGGTTTGCAGGTTTTCCGAAAGGGAAGGATCCAACTTGTCGAGAAGAGAACGGGAAACAAATGCGATCTTTGATTCTGAATGATTAAGTATATGGTTGGTATCCTTATGGTTAAAATCAGGAAGTATCGGGACAATCACCGCTCCACAGGTAATTGATGAAAGAAATATGGTCCCCCACCTGGATGAGTTCCTTCCCAATATGGCGATCTTGTCGCCGGGACGTATCCCTGACACCTGATAAAACAGATGCAATGACTTGATGAGGATTGCTGAATCCCGGTAAGTGAAATCCCCCCCGTCATAATCCGAAAATGCCAGATTACTCCAATTCTGCCGGAAGGCATCAGCGTAAAGTTTTGAAAGCGTTGACATAGTTTTTTGATTTGCTTAATTCAACAATACAGATCAGATCCGGACTCTGCGAGATAGGTATTATCCTGAGAAGCAGGCAGGTTCGGAAGGTATACACTTGCAAGATAATGCCAGAATTCGAATTTTCAATACAGAAGTACAGGAATTGGAAAAAAGATTTTCGATGACTCTCCATTTCAAGACTAGAGGCATATGGCCAAAACAAACAACCCAATTTACCTGTCATAAAGAATCTAAAAATATAAACCATGATCCGCAAGATTGGTCATGAAAAATAAAAGCACGGATAAAACAAGACATCCGGTCCTGGTAGAACCGGATGTCAATAGAATGAGTATTTCTTTAAAATTTTCCCTGCAATTTATCCCTGATAAAAGGATGTTGCCCGAAAACCAAAATTGTTAACCATGCATTTCGAGCAGGATTTCCAGAATTTTCTTACCTGCAGCAGCAACGCTGGTACCCGGACCGAAAATTGCAACGGCACCTGCATCATAAAGATACTGGTAGTCCTGGGCTGGAATAACTCCACCCACAATCACCATAATATCTTCCCTTCCAAGTTTCTTCAATTCTTCAATCACTGATGGGACTAGCGTTTTATGACCAGCGGCCAAGGAGGAGACGCCCAACACGTGCACATCATTTTCGACAGCCTGCCGTGCTGCCTCCTCAGGAGTCTGGAAGAGCGGACCCATATCCACATCGAAACCTATATCGGCATAGCCGGTAGCAACAACTTTTGCCCCCCTGTCGTGTCCGTCCTGCCCCATTTTGGCAATCATGATCCGGGGCTGACGACCTTCAAGTTCAGCGAATTTACGTGCAAGCTCCTGGGCTTCGGTAAATTCCGATTTTTGCTGGGCTTCTGATTTGTACACGCCTTCGATTGTTCGGATTACTGCTTTATATCTTCCGGCTACTTCTTCACAGGCATCGGAAATTTCACCCAAAGATGCACGTTTTTTTGCTGCATCAATCGCCAGTTCAAGAAGATTTCCATTACCTGCAGAAGCACAGTCTGTTATTGCCTTCAGGGCTGCCTTGACTTCTGCCTCGTTACGTTCAGCTCTCAGTTTTTTGAGCCTTTCAATTTGTGAAAGGCGAACTGCGGAATTGTCAATCTCAAGAATGTCAATCGGATCTTCCTTTTCGAGCCTGTATTTATTGACACCAACAATGGTTTGAGTACCACTGTCGATCTTACCCTGCGTTCTGGCAGCCGCTTCCTCAATGCGCATTTTGGGGATACCCGTTTCAATAGCCTTGGCCATGCCACCAAGCTTTTCGACTTCCTCGATCAGTGCCCAGGCCTTCTGGGCAATCTCATGGGTCAACGACTCAACATACCACGAACCTGCCCATGGATCAACTGACCGGCAGATTTCTGTCTCCTGTTGGATGTAAATCTGGGTATTACGTGCAATCCGCGCCGAAAAGTCAGTCGGAAGAGCAATCGCTTCATCAAGAGCGTTTGTGTGTAGACTTTGTGTATGCCCCAGGGCTGCAGCCATGGCTTCAATGGCAGTACGTCCAACATTATTGAACGGATCCTGCTCTGTCAGTGACCATCCGGAAGTTTGGGAGTGCGTACGCAGAGCCATTGACTTCGGGTTTTTCGGGTTGAACTGTTTCACCAGTTTAGCCCAAATCATACGCGCAGCCCTCATCTTGGCGATTTCCATGAAGTGGTTCATACCAACAGCCCAGAAGAAGGAAAGACGGGGAGCAAAAGCGTCAACGTCGAGTCCGGCCTTTATACCGGTCCGGATATAATCGAGTCCGTCGGCCAGGGTATATGCCATTTCAATATCGGCAGTGGCACCAGCTTCCTGCATATGGTAACCCGAAATGGAAATGGAATTGAATTTCGGCATGTGCTTCGAGGTGAACTCAAATATATCGGCAATAATCCTCATCGAAAATTCAGGAGGATAAATGTAGGTATTACGAACCATGAATTCCTTGAGGATATCGTTCTGGATTGTACCAGCCAGCTGATCCATGGATGCACCCTGTTCAAGTGCTGTAACAATATAGAACGCCATGATGGGAAGCACTGCCCCGTTCATCGTCATGGATACCGACATTTTGTCAAGGGGAATCTGATCAAACAGGATCTTCATATCGAGGACCGAATCGATGGCAACACCCGCCTTGCCAACATCACCTACTACCCTGGGGTGATCTGAATCGTACCCCCTGTGGGTGGCCAGGTCAAACGCTACCGACAAACCCTTCTGGCCGGCAGCCAGATTACGACGGTAGAAAGCGTTGGATTCTTCAGCCGTGGAAAATCCTGCATACTGACGAATGGTCCAGGGCTGCATTACATACATCGTGGAATAAGGGCCACGTAGAAAAGGGGCCATACCTGCGCCATAGTTGAGATGTTCCATCCCTTCCAGGTCCTCTTTGGTATAAACAGGTTTAACCGGGATCAGTTCGGGTGTCATCCAGCTCGAATCCGATGCGGCCTTACCCTGGGCAGCGGTGGTAATCTCCCGTATATCTATGTTTTTAAAATCTGGTTTCATACTTTAACTATTTTGGATAAATGAAAAGAGCCTACTGACCTTGCTATCTGCTCTGTCCTCCTCCATGCTCATTACGAAACATTGTCGGAAATACCTGAGAAGGAACAGTCGTTTTATGCATGGTCATTGTTACCCTAACTTTATCTGATGATTTGATTTTGATATTGAACAAGTTCCTCAAGCAGGTTCGACCTCACATGAATGAAATTCTTCACCCCTGCGGCTTCCAGTTCAGGACGGCATACAGGATTTCCGGCAACAACAAGAATCTCTTCTTTAACCATTGCGGCAAGTTCAGGGGCCAGGGTGGCGTACTCGTCGTCGGAACTGCATATAACCACAATAGATGCTTTGGCAGCCCTGGCAGCGGCCAGTCCTGCCTCCACTGTCTCAAAACCATTGTTATCAGCGACTTCAAAGCCGGCAACGGCAAAAAAGTTACAGGCAAACTGGGCTCGGGCCTTGCGCATGGCCAGGTTACCGATGGTCAGCATATATGCAAGCGGGCGACCGTTCGTTTTTGCGAACTGGTCAGTTTTGTAGCGTAGCGCTTCAAATGCGGATGCTCCCCTGTAAGGTTTCAGGGTCTCCACCACGGCATCTGCTTCTGTCCTGTCGCAAGCTGTAAAGGCAGAATCAGCCAGCTCTTTGTTTATAACCTCATTGAAATTGGGGAATTGATTGATACCTAAAAGGTTTTCCTTTCTCAGGGCAATGTTCATTTCCCGGCGGCGAGCCATTTCCTTCACTTCTTTCTGGATGAAGCCAGCCTTTAATGCCTCCAGGTATCCCCCTTGATCCTGGACTGTGAGGAAAAGTTTCCAGGCTTCGGCAGCAACTGATGATGTTAGGTTTTCGATATAATAAGCTCCACCGGCAGGATCAGCAATCTTGTCAACGTACGACTCCTCCTTTAGAAGAATCTGTTGATTGCGGGCAATACGCTCGGCCATGGCCGTCGGTTCCTCATACATGGTATCGAATGGTAACACCGTAATGGAATGCGCCCCACCAAGGGCAGCCGACATAGCTTCGGTTTGAGTACGTAACAGGTTGGTATATGGATCGTATACTGTTTTGTTGAAGCGGCTGGTTTCGGAGTGAACCATCATTTTGGCGTTGGCATCATTTTCAGGTCCGAATGCCTTCACTATTTGAGCCCAAAGTAAACGTCCGGCCCTGAGTTTGGCGATCTCCATGAAATAGTTGTTACCGATCGTCAGGTCGAACTTCATTTTCGAAGCGACCTGGTCAATTGTCAGGCCCAACTCCGTGAGCCGGACCAGATATTCGGCACCAGCTGCCAATGCATATGCAAGTTCCTGAACCAGCGAGGAACCACTATTCCCAAAGATTTTGCCATTCACCAGCAGAGTACGTAAACCAGGAAATTCACGGGTGACCTCCATCTGTGCCTTCAGTTGTTCAAAAGCTTTATCCTCACAGCAGACTTCAAATTTTCCCCTGACGGAAAGATTTCCAAGTGGGTCGTTGTTCACCGAGGCATTTACCTGTGTGTTATCCCAGGGTCCTTCCCCGACCAAAGTGGTCAATGCCTGGGTAAAGTCACATTTTCCGCAAGTACAAATCAGGTTAATTTCGGCTGCTTCAAGGCAAATGTCCTGAAGAAGGATCCTCAGGTCAGCCAGATTCAAAGGTGTACACTGCTTGAACTTAAAACCCAGGGAATTCACTCCTTTTCCAAGTACTTCAAGTGCCTTCTTGTTTGCCTCCCTGAGGTCGGTCACCACAATATCCTGTCTGATCAACCAGCTATTGGTTGTAGTATTACCCCTGACAAAAGGGAAAACCCCAGGGACATTCATAAGGTAATCAAGCCCTTTAATATGTTCGGCACGGTAGTAAGGTCGAACTGAAATGCCTTCGTTGGTTTTCCAAACCAAGGCTTTCTCATAGTCTTTTCCCTTCAGGTCGGCGATGATTTTTTCTTCCCATTGCTGGGTAGACACCTCCGGAAATTCAGAGAAAAGTTTTTTGGTAGTTTCTGCCATAATTTTTTGTTTTTGAAAATCGACGGCAAAATTAACCCAATAAACCCTCTCTTTTACTAATTATTGGCAGGTTTTAACCCAATGGTAATATATTTCGGCTTGGAGTGAGATAATGTTTAGAATGATTCCAAATAGTTGAAGTTCAGCCCCTAAATTAACTTATCCAGATCGATCTGGCCAGGATCGATCAAGCGGTTTATGATTGCATAAACGGTAAGGCCCGAAATAGACTTAATCCCCAGTTTTCCGGTTATGTTCTTTCGATG
Source organism: Bacteroidota bacterium (assembly GCA_023428545.1). The sequence goes on from JAEYXH010000008.1 coordinate 80,096, forward strand.
GGTAATGACCGTATGTATGCTGATAAAGAGAGAATCGGCTATCTCCTTGTTTGAATAACCCATGGCAACCAATCGTAGAATCTCTTTTTCCCTTTGTGTCAGGTCATTCTCCCCGGCGGTCGATTCTGGTTCATTTTTTATGAAATCATCCACGATTCCTTTAAGCAACGAAATATCACTGTATAGGTTTACACTTCTGAGCGACTCGAGGTCACCTGTGGCTGGATGGTGATTGGCCGTAATCAGCACTGTTTCGACATTGCTTTCTTCGGCCAGAATAAGCACTCCCTCAGCCAAAGATGTTTCTACAAACACAAGCAAATTACATTTCCTGCAAAAATCACGGTCAGGAAACTGGTTCATGTCTGATATCTGAATAATCTCCTTTTTCCATAATGTACCGATCATGGACGCAAGCCCCTTGCGCACAATCTCTGATTGATGCACTACAATGATCCTACTGGTCATTTTTCAGGATATTTTCAATTCGTGTGATCATGGGAACCAGGATCTTATCTTCAATTCTGGCATGGTCAATCAAATCCCTTTCAAAACGGAACAGTGTTATCAGGAAATCATTGCACAAATTGTCGTTATAATCGGCTTTAAGAAATTTTATGACCAGGTTCTTCAGGTCAGTCATTTTCTCGTCAACATCTGAATGTTCCTTTTCATACGTTTCAATTGACTTTCCCCAATCTTCTTTAGAAATTGGAACTCCATCCTCATGTGCGGCCGTGATTCGCAATACATAGGGGAAGACTGAATCTTCCTCATCCTTGATATGATATAACAGTTCGGACTTGTACTTCCGAAAAAACAGGATAATGAGTTTCAGGTCTTCAGTATTTTCCTCGCTGGACTCGACCAGGTTTTCGAGCTGTTTTTCCATTTTAGGCACTACCCAGCTCAGGTAATATTGATGGGTATGTCGCAGGTAATCGACGATCAGGCGAGGCGAAAACTTAAGGAATTCAGATTTCGGAAAATAATCGGGATGATGAAATGCATTGATGATCACCAGAAAGAAAGGAACATGGATGCCACTTTCAGCACAAATCTCACCGATGGTTGCATCCCCAAAACCCAACCTGATCCCAAAACGATTGATCACTGGCAACAGGTGATAATTATCGGTCACGACCCTTGAAAGCTTATCCTCTGATGTGAACAATTTCATAAACCATTGATTTTGAATACGCCAAATGTAGAAAAATTTTACAGGCCCGACAACCTGGATTGTATTCGTTAAAGTATGTTAAGCTTGCTCTCCCAACTATAACAAAAGAACCTGAAATGGAGTTTATATACATAGAGATTTAAAAATTTTGAGCCATGATAGAATACGCAAAAACCATTCTCCCCCGGTTCAGTTACAGTGAAAGTCTCTTTAAAAAGGAACTGATGAAGTGCCTGAGATGGGCAAAACCCCATGAAATCAAAGAATTGAAAACGTGGTGTATCCTTGCCTTTTATCATCAGTATCCCCAGGTTTTGGATGATGTGTTTACACATGTTGCAGCCTGAAAAAACCACAATTCCAATGCGCTTTGTGTCATCGGAACGTTTGTTCCTTTAGCACGCCGGATATAACTACCGGTTGAATCAGATATTGACCCGCATCGGGCAGGGCATGAATCTTGCGTATTACCTTCATTCCTTGAATATTTTAAGGCAAATTAAACCAATCCTATCCAATCCGAAAAAAACGAAGCAAAAACCTTCTGCGATTTATGGGAAAGTATCTATTTTCGAAAAATTATTCAAATCAATTACCTGTAACTTCAAATATCATCAATGAAAAGGTATATCCTATTATTTTTATTGGCAGGAACGCTTTCTGTTTCAGTCTGGGCCAAAAATCTGGTCGAAATATTAAATGAAATTCCGGATTTGGAAGAGGTAACTCCCGTGCAGACGAACAGTTTTTTCACGGCATCTTTTCATGTTAAAATCAGGCAGCCGATTGACCATAAAAATCCTTCGCAAGGAACTTTTCTTCAAAGAGTGTTTATCTCGGTCAAAAACACCAGTAGCCCCGTGGTACTGGTAACCGAGGGTTATGGTGCTGATTATGGAGCCAACGTAAATTACATCAACGAGTTGTGCCCGCTGCTCGATGCCTCACAGGTTGTGGTTGAACACCGATATTTCGGACCCTCGACACCGGAAAATCCTGATTGGAGTTATCTTACTGTCGAGAATGCCGCAAACGACCACCATCGGGTTGTGAATGCACTGAAACCCTTGCTGGGTGGCAAATGGATCAATACCGGAATTAGCAAAGGAGGACAGACAGCCATGCTCCACAGGGTATTTTTTCCAAATGATGTCGATGTGACTGTTTCTTATGTGGCACCTTTTAATTTCGGAGTCGAGGATGGTAGACATGAGCCTTTCATTGCCAAAAAAGCCGGAACGAAGGAAGGCCGGAAAAAAATCAAACGATTCCAGAAAGAAGTGTTGAAACGCAGGACGGCACTGATGCCTCTTTTCGAACAGCACGTGAAAGAGAAAGGTTATACTTTTTCTACCGACCTGAATGCCGTTTATGATTACTGCGTCCTCGAATACAGCTTTTCATTCTGGCAGTGGGGACACGATCCAGCCATCATACCTTCAACTGACGCAAGCGATGAGGAAATTTATGACCATTTCATGAAAATTGCTTCTCCTGACTATTTCAGCCGGGAAGGGCTGGCCAGAATAGGTTCTTTCTTCGTACAGGCTGCCAGGGAACTTGGATATTACGGATATGATACCCGCCCGTTCAGGAAACATCTAAGCATAGAAAATGCTGAAGATTATCTTACTGAACTGTTCATGCCCGAGGATTACAAAGTAAGCTTTGATGCTTCATCAGTTGTAAAGACCCGGTCGTTCCTCAAAAATACCGATGCAAGAATGATTTTTATTTATGGAGCCAACGATCCATGGACTGCCAGCGGGGTAGATCTGCCCAAAAAGGACCATTTTTTAAAGATAATTCAGGATGGAGCCGGTCATGGAATTCGAATTCGCACCCTTGATGAAACAAACCGCCAAAAAGTTATGGACCTGCTGAATGCATGGATTATTGCTGATGTTCCCGTCAGCCTTAACTGATGAAACCCTGTGATTGAATTAACATTCATTTTGCAGACAGGCCTTATTTTAAACCACTGTAAATTAATTCGTAACTTTGCAGTAAATCACTTATTGTTTTAGCGTACAATGATTCCAACTATTTTGATCATAGGCTTCATACGGACCGTCATCATTATTTTGATAATCTTTTACGGATTCCGGCTTATTACCCGGTATATACTTCCGCTCTTTTTACAAAAGACCATCCGTGACATGCAGTCAAAAATGCAGGAACAGATGCGCGATCAGCAAAGGCAGGGAAAACGCGAAGGTGAGGTTACAATTGAAAGTAACAAAACTCAGCATCGAAACAATCCAAAAGATGGGGAATATGTTGATTTTGAAGAGGTAGAATAGATCCTTCCGGATTGGTTAATCCACCAATTCCCTTATTTTTGTCGCGATTTCAAAAAAATTTAGAAAATTCATATGGCTCAGGAAGATGTTTTCAGAAAACTGGTAGCCCATTGCAAAGAGTATGGGTATGTTTTCCAATCAAGTGAAATTTATGACGGGCTCAGTGCTGTATATGACTACGGTCAATATGGTGTTGAGCTGAAAAATAATATCAAAAAATACTGGTGGGACAGTATGGTCCTTCTCCATGAAAATGTTGTCGGGATTGATTCTGCCATCTTCATGCACCCTACCATATGGAAGGCTTCAGGTCACGTTGATGCATTCAATGATCCCCTTATCGACAACAAGGATTCAAAAAAAAGATACCGTGCGGATGTCCTGATCGAGGAACAACTCGCCAAAATCGAGGACAAAATCGAAAAAGAGGTTGAGAAAGCAAGGAAACGATTCGGAGAAGCTTTCGATGAACCGCAATTCCGTTCAACAAATGCCAGGGTCCTTGAAAACCAGCAAAAGTGGGACGATCTGCATAAACGGTTCAGCCAGGCCCTGAATGACAATAACCTGGATGAATTGAAGCAAATCATCATAGATAACGAAATCGTATGTCCGATTTCAGGTACCCGAAACTGGACCGACGTAAGGCAGTTTAACCTGATGTTCTCGACCGATATGGGATCTACTGCCGAAGGTGCCATGAAAATATTCCTTCGTCCTGAAACGGCTCAGGGTATTTTTGTAAATTACCTGAACGTCCAGAAAACGGGACGCATGAAGATCCCGTTTGGTATAGCACAGATCGGGAAAGCATTTCGTAACGAGATCGTAGCAAGGCAGTTCATCTTTCGCATGCGTGAATTTGAACAGATGGAGATGCAGTTTTTTGTGAAACCTGGCACTGAACTCGATTGGTTTGAAAAGTGGAAGGAATTCCGGATGAAATGGCATCGTTCCTTAGGTTTTGGTGACGAAAATTATCGTTTCCACGAACACGAAAAACTGGCACACTATGCCAATGCTGCCGTGGATGTTGAATATCGATTCCCGTTTGGTTTTAAGGAGGTAGAAGGAATCCATTCACGAACCGACTTCGACTTGTCTCAGCATGAACAATACTCCGGTAAAAAACTCAGGTATTTCGATCCGGAAATGAATGAATCCTATGTGCCCTATGTTGTGGAAACTTCGATTGGGGTCGACAGGATGTTCCTGCAGATAATTGCAGCATCGTTCCACGAGGAAGAGGTTGTGGGTGCAAACGGAGAAAAAGACATTCGTACCGTATTGCGTATCCCTCCCGCATTGGCTCCGGTCAAGCTGGCAGTCATGCCGCTCGTCAAAAAGGAAGGCCTTCCCGAAAAAGCACGTGAGATCATCGACAATCTCAAGTTTGATTTCAATTGCCAGTACGACGAAAAAGATTCCATCGGGAAACGTTACCGCCGGCAGGATGCCATCGGAACTCCGTTCTGTGTAACAGTTGACCACCAGACCATGGAAGACAACACGGTAACAATCCGGGTTCGCGATACCATGGAACAGGAAAGGGTTTCAATTGACAAATTGGGAGCGATCATCTCTGCACAAGTCAGTTATCGGAATCTCTTTGAGAAGTTGAAATAATATCCCAAACCAACTTTAATGATATGAAGCGGGTCCTCATCATCACTTATTACTGGCCACCCAGCGGTGGAGGCGGAGTGATGAGGTGGCTCAAGATGTCGAAGTACCTTCCCGAATTTGGGTGGCAGCCTGTCATATATACTCCCGATAATCCGGATCCTTCGGTGAAGGATGATAGTCTGTTGAAGGAGATCCATCCCATGACGGAAATCGTAAAGAATCCCATCTGGGAACCCTATGATATTTATCGGAAACTTACCGGCAAAAAGAAATCAGACAGTTTCAAGGCCGGATACATTTCAGAAGCGTCGAGAGGAAACTGGAAAGACAAAATATCCGTATTTCTGCGTGGCAACCTTCTGATTCCCGATCCCAGGGTATTTTGGGTAAACCCTTCGATTCGGTTCCTCAGGGAATATCTGAGACAGAATCCTGTCGATCTGATGATAACCACCGGTCCGCCCCATAGCATGCACCTCATCGGCCTGAACTTGAAACGGTATTTTGATATACCCTGGCTGGCTGACTTCAGGGATCCCTGGACCGAAATTGATTTTTACCATCGTCTCAGGCTAACCCGCCTGGCCGACGCCAGACACCGGGCATTGGAGAAAAAAGTGCTTAGTTCCGCAGACATTGTCACGACCGTCAGTCCATATCTCAAAAAGACAACTGAAAAGCTGGCCGGACGAAGGGTGGATGTCATATTTAATGGCTTCGATCCCGAGGATTTCCAGTTTGAGAAAGCCGGGAAAGACTTACACTTCACCATTTCACACTTCGGGGCATTTAACCGTGACCGGAATCCTTCCGCATTGTGGAAGGCACTGAAAATCATTAAAGAAGACTCCGTCGATTTTGCCAAAAGTATGAGGATACAGCTTATCGGCCAGACCGATGAATCGATCCTGAGGGAAATCAAGGAATGCGGACTGGAAGAGAATCTAAGGCTATTAGGCCACCTGCCCCATGCGGAAGGATTAAAATTATTAAGCGGTTCGCAGATACTGCTTCTTCCACTGAATGATGCACCGAATGTCAAAGGAATCTTGCCGGGTAAAATGTATGAATACATTGCCCTGAAACGTCCAATACTTGCCATTGGCCCATCAGACGGCGATTTTGCTGAGATACTGCAATCCACCCATTCAGGCATCACATGTGACTTTGAAGATACCGGGAAGATGGTCGGTACCCTGAACCAATGGTTCAAGGCTTTCCTCGAAGGTGAACTGTCTGTTGATTCCAGCGGATACGAACGTTTTTCGCGCCGGAACCTTGCCCGTCAGATTATCAGCCTGCCTTTTGCCTGAGCAGGGGATGAACATCGCCGACCAGACCAACAGGTTTGGCATTTCTGACAAAATCAGTCAGCTCAATGCTCTCGCGGGCATCATCAATGCCAAAACCATTACCGCTGAGTATATTCTGGTACGTCACGGTATGTAAATCGGTAAAGCCTCCACTGAATTCAATTTCCCTTCCATTGACGGTAATCGAACGATAGGTCCTCATTCCCTTTGTTGTAGCCTGTGGCGGAAGATCATTGTAGTCAAGACTAAGGAACCATCTCACACGGGCTCTCTCCAGTTGCAGAAATCCGGCAGCCTTGTCGGGACCATAGAAATGGACGGTATTTTCTTTCACTCCACCGAAAATCCACGTAATCATGTCAAAGAAATGAATTCCGATATTGGTGGCGATACCTCCCGATTTCAGGACATCCCCCTTCCAGCTTTTCGAGTACCATTTTCCTCTGGTGGTTATGTAGCTCAAATCAATTTCATGCATTTGTGATCCGGCAGCTTCAATTTCCTTCCTTAGGGCTAGGATAGCCGGATGATAACGAAGCTGAAGTACCGTATACACCCTGCGACCCGTTTCTGCCTCAATATCCTTAATAATATGCATATCTTCAGGATAGATCACAAGCGGTTTTTCACATATGGCATTTGCGCCATTTCGGAGGGCAAACCGGATATGGGAAGGGTGCATATAATTGGGAGTGCATATACTTACATAATCGATCGGATGGCCATCCCTGCGAAGATCATCCATGTATTTGTCAAGGTTCTCGATTTCAAGAAAGAACTCGGCATCCGGGAAAAAGCTGTCGATGCGTCCCATCACATCGAAACGGTCGGAAGCGCATATTAATTCATTTCCTGTTTCCTTTATCGCTTTCATATGCCGGTCGGCAATATAACCGGCCGAACCTATCAGTGCAAATCTATTCATTCGTAAAAAGGATTGAAATTTTATAAGAAACGGTAATTACAGAGTCGTGGAAACTTTCCTGACCTGTCCCTTTTCAAGGATATACTTTTCTCCGGTCACCTGGCATTGGGCAAAACGGCTTTCGGCAAAGTTAAGCTTTTCTCCGGCTTCACTCATCCAACCAGCCTGGTGGGCAGGATTACCTACCACAAGCGCATAATCAGGGACATCGCGGGTAACAACCGAACCTGCCCCGATAAAACAATACCTGCCGAGTGTCACGCCACACACAATGGTGGCATTGGCACCTATCGAGGCCCCCTTTTTCACCAGGGTCTTTTTATATTGATTTTTCCGGTTAACATGACTGCGTGGATTGATGACATTGGTAAAAACCATCGAGGGCCCCAGAAACACATCATCTTCACACATAACACCGGTATAAAGCGATACATTGTTCTGCACCTTCACGTTGTTGCCGAGCTCTACATCATCTGCAACATATACATTTTGACCCAAAACACAGTTTTCACCAATGACCGAACGTGATGAAACATGGCAGAAATGCCAGATTTTCGCGCCCTTCCCGATGGTTGCCCCAGCATCAATAATGGCTGTTTCGTGGATAGTTGTCTGATTCATAACAATGATTTTATAGCTATTTCCCAAAATACTCCAAGATGGCATCGGTAATATATTGCAGTTGATCCTCATCCATTTCGGTATGCATCGGCAAGGACAGAACCTCCCTTGACAGTTGCTCCGCCAATGGAAAATCACCCTCTTTATAACCCAAATATTTATAAGCTTCCTGTAAATGAATCGGCGAGGGATAATATATCATGGATGGGATACCCCTTCCCTTCAGAAAAGCCTGAATATCATCGCGTTTACTACTTCGAATGGTATACTGGTGATAAGAGTGGCTGCTATAGCTTACCCGAATCGGAATTGCCAAATCCACCAGTTGTGCAAGATGTCGGTCATACCAGTTAGCAGCTGACTGTCGGGCCAGTATATATTTTTCATGGTATTTCAGTTTAACATCCAGGATTGCTGCCTGTATGCTATCAAGGCGTGAATTGACACCAATCCGTTCATAATAATACCTGACTTTCATGCCATGGTTGGCAATCGACCTGATCCTTGCAGCCAATTCCTCATTTCCCGAAAAAAGAGCACCTCCGTCACCGAAAGCCCCGAGATTTTTCGAAGGGAAAAAAGAGGTACATCCAATATGGCCAATGGTACCTGACTTTAAACTCGTACCGTCGCCGAACCGGTAATCGGTTCCCAATGACTGGGCGGCATCTTCCACTACATACAAATCATGTTTTCGGGCAATTCCCATAACTTGTTCCATATCGACACTCTGGCCGAAAAGATGGACAGGCAGGATAGCCCGGGTCCGGGAAGTGATCGCTGCTTCAATTTTTTCGACGTCAATATTGTACGTTTCCGGATCAACATCCACAAAAACAGGCTTTAATCCCAGAAGAGCCAGAACTTCAGCAGTGGCAACAAAGGTAAAGGGTGTAGTGATCACTTCATCACCAGGCTGTAACTCCAAAGCCATGAAAGCGATCTGAAGGGCATCGGTCCCGTTACCGCAGGTAATGGTAGGGCAACCCATATAATCTTGCAGGTGTTGCTCAAACTCCGTAACCTTTCCGCCCTTGATAAAAATGGCTGATTCGATTACTTCCTGAATGGACTGATCCACTTCCGCCTTGATATTCAGGTATTGACCGAAAAGGTCGGCCATATGTATTTGATTCATTTTCATTAAAAACGATTCCTTTATTAACGTTTTACTGCCGTTTTCAATATTCTGGCAATCTGTGAAGCCGCGTCCCCCTGACCGTAAGGGCGGGCTTTAAATTTTTCTGATTGGTCACTAAATGATATACTGTTTTCCAATATGGCCGACTTACTGGCGCCGACCAAAACATTACAACCAAGTTCAACAAGCTCAATCCATTCGGTCTCATCCCTGGCAACAAGGCAATGCTTTTCAAAGAAAAAGGCTTCCTTTTGCAAACCACCGCTATCGGTAATTACAAACTCACAGTTCCTGAGCAATTCAACCATGTCGAAATAACCGACCGGATCAATCACTGCGAATCCGGGAGTCATGCCATTCTCCTTTAATATATTGCGGGTTCGGGGATGCATGGGCAAAACGATGCGGTATGTTTTGGAAAGCTCCTCAAGAGCACCCAAAATTTCCTTTAGCCTGCTCATGTCATCCGTATTCTCCTGACGATGGAGGGTGACAAGGACAAATTTATTTCCTGACAAAGACAACGAATCAAGGATGTTACTCTTTTGTGCCGCAATCTGGCTGTAATGCAAGGCGGCATCATACATAACATCCCCGGTGAACATTACGTGCGAGGGAAAATGAGCAAAACCTTCGGCTTTCAGGTTTTCGATGGCAGTCTCAGTGGGACAAAAAAGCCAGGTTGCAATCCTGTCGGTCAGTATACGGTTGATCTCTTCAGGCATCTTCATATTGAAGCTTCGCAGTCCGGCTTCCACATGTGCAACGGGAATGTGCAACTTGGAAGCCGCAAGAGCCCCGGCCAGTGTAGAGTTGGTATCGCCATATACAACCACAGCGTCCGGATTCTCGATCAGCAGGATTTTTTCGATTTCTTCTGTCATCCTGCCGGTCATGGCACCATGAGAAAGGGAATGGATGCCCAAATAATAGGCTGGTTCAGGAATTTCCATCTGCCTGAAAAATATGTCGGCCATGTTATCATCAAAATGTTGGCCCGTATGCACAATGATCTCTCTGATACCTTCCACAGCCAATGCCCTGCTCAATGCGGACGCCTTGATAAACTGTGGACGGGCTCCAACTATGGTAACTATTTTTTGCATTTAAAAACGTTTCTGTTCTGTCGTTCAAAATTAGTTAATTTTAGGGGTTTGAATCAAGCTTTTACCATTCGTTGATGAAACGCAAGAAGATATTGCTGGTATATCCTGCCTGGTCGACTTTTGTGAAGTCCGACTGTGAGATTCTGTCGGGTGAATTTGAGGTAATGACCTACCATTTCAAACCCGTCAAGGGCGGCCTGAAGGTAGGCCTGGAATTACTGAAACAAGCCCTCTTCCTGGCAGTCAACATCTTCAGGATATACGGGGTTTATATCTGGTTCGCCGACCAGCACTCAATTTTGCCTGTCCTGTATGCAAAACTTACCGGCAAGAAGAGTTACCTGGTAATCGGAGGGTATGATGTATGCAGGATTCCCACATTGCAATATGGGGTATTCACTTCAAAACTGAGAGGTTTTGCCGCGAGCTGGTCGATGAAAAACTGCACATTGAACCTGGCTGTTTCAGAAAATGTAGCGCGTAAAGTGAAAGCAATGCACCCAAACGCCGCCCTCGAAATTGTGTATAATTGTGTGACCCTCCTGCCTGAAAAAAGTGATCCATGGTTAAGCAGAAAGAAAGTGCTGACAGTTGCCCGTATTGATTCCGAAAGGACATACCTGATCAAGGGAATCGACACCTTTGTTGAAACAGCCAGGCTTCTTCCTGAAATTGCCTTTGTGATTGCCGGATTTGATAAAAAACGCCTCCCCCATCTGGCTTCCGGATTCCCCGACAATGTAACCTTTCTGGATGCACTCCCCCACACTGACCTTCCGGATTGGTACAGGCAAACACGGATCTACTGCCAGCTTTCCAGGTCTGAATCTTTCGGGATTGCGCTTGCTGAAGCCATGTTATACGGATGCATCCCAATTGTGACCCGTGAAGGAGGAATGCCTGAAGTGGTTGAAAACAACGGCTATATCGTACGAAGAGATTCACACGCCATTGCAAACATTATCGTGAATGAATTCAACAGGAACGAAGCAGTTGAAATCAGGTTTCCCGAAAAATTTCACTTCAACACCAGAAAAACCAGAATCCTGGAAATCGTTAAAAAATGATCACGATTTATCCACCTTCAGGAAATAGTGAATCTCATAACATGAGAAAACCCTGGTAAAAAAACCTTCATAGATTTCCTGCATAAAGGGATTCAGATTGAAAATTCTTTGAATAACGTGTTTCCTGAAGAGATTGATTAATGGGAAATGCGGAGCCCTGAAAATCAGTTGAACACGGTCAATCCTGCATTTGAAGGAATCCCCATACTGCGGCACATTCCTTCTGAAATGATGATTTTCACCTGCAAAATAGTGGAAAGTATAAAGACCGAAAAACCTTTTGTGGGTATAATCTGAATAAAAATAAGGATTGGAATGGTGGGGAACCACGATATGGAGTATCCCATCTTTTTTAAGTGTCCGGTGCATTTCGCCCAAAATCAGACCCAGGTTCTCAACATGCTCCAGAAAATGGGAAGAATAATATTCATCCACCACGTTGTCGGGAATAAAAGGAAGGCCTTTCTCCAGGTCAACCACATAATCGACTCCCCCAAGGGGCAAAATATCTATTCCCAGGTATCCCGGACGTTTGCTGCCCCCACAGCCTAAATCAATTTTTACTGGCTGATTTTCAGTGTGTTCAAATATTTTCGATTCCATCTTGCTTCATTTTTTAAGGCTTCCTTTTCCAAACCATTGGGCCAGTTCTTCCACATCCATTTTAAAATAACTGAATATAAAACCTGTAAGTGCACGTAACATCCATAAAAACTCACTCCATACAGGGATTTTCAAAGCCTGAATATAATCCTTTCTCGCTCCCCTGAAATCTTTCTTTATCAGTTTAAACCTTCCCGACCGCGCAAAGGTGATCATCCTGCGCTTTCGGTAATTATTTCGGATGAAGGCCTGGTCATATTTCAGTATATCCCCATGGGTTTCTTTGATCTTTTCAAAATGGGAGGTTATAATGGCCTGCGATCCCTCCAGGATTTCAAGGGTTTTGGTTTTGGTGGTCTGATCCGGAAAAATTCTCCAGGTTCCCAGCACCTGATCGACAAAAACGAACCGGCCAGTCAGGCTCAGTTGCAATACAGTGCTCAGGTCAACCGCCGGGAATGGCTGTACCTGTATGAAGCCACCAATCTTTTTAAGTGAAGATACTCGTATAAGGTAAGTCAGCGGTGGAAGGAAATCATCAAAAATCACATTGAATATGTTTCCCTCAGGCAAGTTATCGTAATACTCCCGGTTCTTTGAGACATTTACAGGATGGATCTGGTAAACCGCATCCCCTGTCCCAACACGGGAGGCTGCTTTTGACCAGCACATGACGGCATCCGGATACTTGGCAACGGCCTCGATCTGAACCTGCAATTTTTCAGGTTCCCAGTAATCATCCCCTTCCAGTATGGCTATCCACTCACCCCTGCACTCCGATAACAACCGGTTATAATTTTCGGCGAGGCAAAATATGCCCTTATTCTCCTGTTGAATCAAATGAATTCGGGAATCGTTGTTTGCAAATGACCCGGCAACGGCAGAAGTCTGGTCCTTACTTCCGTCATCCAGAATCCACATTTCCCAGTTGGTATAGGTTTGGTTGATGACCGACTGAATACACTGACCGATATACCTCTCATGGTTATAGGTTGGTGTAATGACTGAAACCAGTGGGTTTGATATTATATCACGATTGTCCATTCCATTAACTCTCCTTCGAAAAATTTGGTGTGTGTTTTCCCTGTTTGTATCATTTACGGTTCACTCCTGCTATTCCCATTAACTGTCTGCTTATATCCCGAATTAATTGGTTCAAGTCAACCGAAACCTTTAAAAAATAGGTTAATGAAAAATAAACCAGCACTACCACAGAGCTTCTGACAAGAATATCCGGGATCAATGCGAATCCGGGAACCAGGTAGGCTGCCACAAAGCTGACAAATCCAATGCCTGCAACCAAAAGCAAGCGAAGATTCACTCCCGCAATGCCATATACGATCTTTTGCAAACCGGCTTGAAACATCGAATTGGTTACCAAGGTAATAACCGTTGCCCATGCAGCTCCCGTAATTCCAAATCGTGGTATCAACAGGAAACTAAGAACAAACTGAAGGACAATTGAAATTCCCATGAACAAGGTGGTGAACCTGAAAAGACTCGAGGTTTCAGTAATATTTCCTGCCAGTCCAATAATGGTAACCAGCAGCATTCCGGCTGAGTACACAATAATTACGCTACGGCCCTGGCTGTATACCGGTGGCAGAATTTCAAATATGTTGTCAAGATTAACAAGGATTCCCACAAAAATGAGGGTCCCGGCGATGGCCTGGTTCAAGGCCGACTTCTGATAGATTTCACGGATATGGGCAATATCATTTCTTTTCCATGATTCGGCAATGATTCCCACCGCAATCTTGGATATGGAGTTATAGGGAACCCTGATCAGCGAGGCAAAAAGGGCGCACACCCCAAAAATACCTACCTCATCGAGCGAAAGAAACTGGTTCACCAGCACTTTGTCCACGTTCATCAGCAAAATACCCGAAAAACCATTAATCATCCCAAACAGCATCACCACCCTGATCTCCTTCTTTAATGCGGGCTTCAGAAAAGTAAAGTCGGGTCGCAGGTGAAATTCATTCCTGCGCATCAGGGCAAAAATTACCGGAAACACGGGAATACTCATGGAAAGCAGGTATCCCAAAAAGAAAATCCTGAAATTGATCCATCCCAAGGCAAATAATATGATCAGAAAAAGGTTGATCAACTTATGCATGAAGTCGAGCCAGAAGGTTCCTGTCACGGCATCATACAATACCTTGTTGTAATTATCTAGCAAAGTGAACAGCAAACGCATTCCGATCAGGGGAAGGAGCCAGAAAAGATAATCGACAAAAAGGGCCGACTTTTCGATGTTTGACTCCACAATCCAGGGTTTAAGAAGAAAAAAACCAAGGGTTGAAACAGCCAGGCCAGCCAAACCTGTTATCAGGGCCAAAACCAAAAACCCGTTATGTTGGTGGGCCGGATCCCTGAAGATGGGAAACATCCGGTTAATCACACTGGTAAAACCAAGGGTCGCAAACTGGGAAAAAATCAGGGAAAGCGCGATAAATATCTGAACCAGTCCAATCTGGGCCGTATCAAAAAACTGGGGCATGATGATGCCCACGTTGATATAGCCGATGGCAATTCCCAGATATGACCAGAAAGCTCCCCTGACGGATTGTTTTATAATGATTCCCATAATTGAAGTCCAAAGCTAATAAAATCCCTATTTTTGCCGGAAACACAACTGTAAAATATTCAGCACAATGAAGAAGCAGCCCTTCCTGCAGCAAGCCGGTTTTCATGGTCTGGCATTCATCCTGTTCATAGTTCTTTCCTACGCATACCTGTTTCCCCTTCTTGAGGGAAAAGTAATTGCCCAGCATGACATTCAAAGCCATGTCGGCATGTCAAAAGAATTGGTTGATTACAGGGAAACTACAGGCGAAGAGGCAGTGTGGACCAACTCCATGTTTGGTGGAATGCCGGGCTACATGATATCGGTGGTTTACAATTCCAATCTCTTCTCGTATTTGCAGGGAGCTTTCAGGACCTTGTTCCATCCTGCCGCCATGCTGATCCTCTATATGCTGGGATTCTATATATTGCTCTACAGTGTCAATATCAAAAAATGGCTTGCCATTGCAGGCTCGGTAGCGTTTGGATTTTCATCGTACCACCTGATCATCATTGCCGCTGGCCATAATTCAAAAGCATACGCCATTGGTTATTTGGTAATTGTTGTCGCCGGTGTGCTGATGGCCTATCGTCACGACCGGCTGAAAGGAGCCTTGCTGCTGGCTGTCGGACTGGCTTTTGAGATCATGGCGGGACACCTTCAGATAACCTATTACGGGTTGCTAACCCTCTTGGTTTTCGGAATTTCAGAGCTGATTTATGCCGTAAAGGAAAACCGTCTTCCCGGTTTTTTTAAAACGACCGGATACCTTATAGCCGGGGCAATGGTAGCAGTGGCAATCAACTTTTCATTTCTTTATACCACTTATGAGTATTCAAAGGAAACTATCCGGGGTAAATCAGAACTGACACATGACCAGCCCAACCAAACATCGGGTCTTGACAAAGATTATGTAGTGCAATGGAGCCAGGGCATCGATGAAACACTTACGCTTTTGATTCCCAATTTCAAGGGGGGCAGCCACTCGACCTATCCCGGTCCGGGCTCTGAAAGTTTAAAAGCGCTGAATGGCCGTGTTGAAAATCCATCCCAGGTTATCAATCAATTAATCATGTACCATGGTGACAAACCATTTACGAGCGGACCCTATTATGCGGGAGCCCTTGTGATTTTTTTGTTTGTGCTTGGACTTTTCGTAGTAAAGGGAGCCGATAAATGGTGGCTGGTTGCTGCAACCCTGATGTCGGTAATACTGGCATGGGGAAAATACATCATGCCCCTGACCTCATTCCTGCTCGACTATCTTCCACTATACAATAAATTCAGGGCGCCCGAAATGACGCTGATCATTGCCGGGTTTACGATTCCATTGCTGGGTTTTCTCGGTCTGCGTGATATCCTTTCAGGAAAGGTACAAGGCATTGAACTAAAAAAAGCAATGATTAAAGCATTGGGGATAACCGGTGGAATCACATTGCTTTTCGCCCTGATTCCGGGTATTGCCGGAGATTTTTCTGCACCCTTCGACGGAGCCTATCCCGAATGGCTGTCGGCCGCGATTGTTGAAGACCGTATGGGACTTTTGAGGGCTGATGCCTTCAGGTCATTCATGTTTGTCATGTTGGGAGCCCTGACCCTCTTTCTGTGGCATCTGAAAAAAATCAAGAAAGGTGTACTCTTGGGCATACTTGGGTTCCTGATACTCGCCGATCTTTGGATGGTCGATAAGCGATATCTGGGCGAAGACCAGTTTGTTACCAAAAGGGAGTCTGCAAATGTCTATCAGACTACCGTTGCCGACATGGAAATTTTAAAGGATAACGAACTGAGTTACCGGGTTCTGCCTTTACAAAACCCATGGCAGGATGCCAGGGCTTCCTATTTCCATAAAAACGTAGGTGGATACCACGCGGCGAAATTACGCCGTTACCAGGAAATGATCGAGCATCACCTTTCGCCCGAAATGGACCGGATGGTCGAAGGACTGAGCAGCCAGAGAACAACTTTCGATGTTTTTGCCAATCTGCCGGCTCTTAATATGCTCAATACAAAGTACATCATATATGACCTGAACAGTCCGCCAATCCAGAACTCCTATGCTTTGGGGAATGCCTGGTTCATAGGCCAATATAAGATAGTACCCGATGCGGACGCCGAAATTGAAGCCCTGGCAGGGATTAATCCCGGGATTTCCGCAGTAATAGACCAGCGATTTGAAGAGATGGTTAAGGGGAAAACCTTTGTGGTTGATTCAATGGCAACCATCAAACTGACTACGTATCAGCCTAATCGTCTGACTTATGCTTATAACTCCGAAACCGAACAGATGGCTGTATTTTCAGAGATCTACTATGAAGACGGATGGAAAGCCTTCATTGATGGCAAGGAAACCCCTCACTTCAGGGTAAACTACATTCTTCGTTCCATGGTACTTCCTGCCGGAAGCCATGAGGTAGAATTCAGGTTTGAACCTGATTCATTCTATTTGGGAAATAAGGTTTCCATGGCAGGATCCCTGATCCTGATCCTGGTGATCGCAGGATTCATTATAGGTAGACTCAGAACAGGCAAAAAAAATATCCGGTCTAAGGACTAACCTGAAAAAACGGGGCTAACTGGATTACCACCCTATATTTAAAAAATGGAGAAAAGACTTAAACCTCAGTTCTTCCAAAGGGACGTACTGGAAGTTGCACCCGATCTTCTGGGCAAAACCCTGGTCAGAAGCTTTTCCGACGGAAGGACGGAACGATTCACCATTACGGAAACAGAGGCATATCGGGGTACTGAAGACCTGGCCTGCCATGCCAGCAAGGGAAGGACACCCCGAACGGAAGTGATGTTCAGGGAAGGAGGACTGATTTATGTTTATCTTATATATGGCATGTACTGGATGCTAAACTTCGTGACTGATCTGGAGGACAATCCTTCCGCTGTCCTTGTCAGGGGCATCGGCAATATTTCCGGCCCCGGAAAAGTCGGAAGGATACTTGAATTGGATAAGAGCTTTTATGGCGAGGATTTATATCACAGTGACCGATTATGGATTGAGAATGAAACCGATGGCAGTGTACCCCATACAACCCATTCCCGTGTTGGGATAGAATATGCCGGTGATCCATGGGTAAGCAAACCCTGGAGATATAAAATGAAAATACCCGGACTATAACTAGTTCCGGGTATTTTTGTGGGATAATGAATTCCTTTCCTTTCTCTTTTATCGCTAATTGCCATTATCCATAATTTCGGTCTGCATCCTCACGGAATCTTCATGGATCAACTGGAACAGAATTTGGGTAAAGGTTCGGTTAAGATTGAGCTTTTCACCCATTTTGATACGGGCATCCATCAATTGGGCCCAACGGTTGATCTGGAGCGCAGTCACGTTATGCTCCTTCTTATATAGACCAATTTCCTTGACTATATCCATGCGGGAAGAAAGAACCTCCAGCAATTCGGTATCCAATGCATCAATCCGGTTACGCAAAACTTCAAGCTGGTTCTCGAACATGGGATTATCGGCACTTTCATGGCGGATTACCAGTCGGTCAAGCAATTTGGCAAGGTCAGCCGGAGTGAGTTGTTGTTCCTTGTCACTGAGCGCACACGTAGGATCAATGTGCGATTCGAGCATCAACCCTTCAAGCCCCATGTCGAAGGCCTTCTGGGAAACTTCATACAGGTACTCCCTTTTCCCTGCAATATGACTCGGATCACAGATAATCGGAACTTCAGGCATCATTCTTCTCAACTCAATGACCGTTTGCCAGTTGGGATAATTCCGGTATTTGGTTTCGCTGAAAGGGGTAAATCCACGATGGATCGCAACAATATTCCGGATACCGGCCTGGTATATCCTTTCAATGGCCCCCATCCAGAGCTGGACATCAGGATTCACCGGGTTTTTGACCATGATCACGGCATTTGAGCCTTTCACCACATCGGCAATTTCCTGGACCACAAAAGGGCTGGCGGTTGACCGGGCTCCGATCCATAATACATCAATTCCTTCCTTCAAAGCCTCTTCGGTATGTTGGGCATTTGCCACCTCGGTTCCAACCGGAAGTCCGGTTTCCTCCCTGACCATCCTCAGCCATTTCAGGCCAATCGAACCGATCCCCTCAAAAGATCCGGGGCGGGTCCGGGGTTTCCATACACCGCCACGATAAATAAATACACGATGGTCTTTTGCCAGAAGCCTGGCAGTTGACAATGCCTGTTCTTCACTTTCAAGACTACAGGGGCCTGCGATCAGAAGCGGGTTATTGATTTGCGGTAACCACTCCTTGATTGGGTTGATTTCTAATTTCTTTTCCATTTTACCGGGTATAATATTTTATAATCGTTTCTTCATTTTTCCGAAGCTGCGGGTTTTGCTTATCCAGGATGCCCCGTATATGGTTGGCACTTGAGATCAGCTTTTCAAGCTGCGGACTGTCCTTATTGACAATGGCATCCCTCAATTGTTCAAGGTGCCTGATATAAACATTCAAAGATTCTGTCATGTAATCACTGTTCTGTTCAAAAATGGGCTGCCACATCGAAACAGAGCTCTTGGCCAAACGTACGGTGGAATTAAACCCCCCACTGGCCAGATCGAAAATGATATCCCGGTCAGCCTTGTCCTGGACAGCATTTGCAAGTGCAAACGCAACGGCGTGCGGCAGATGGGAGACAAATGCGGTGGTATGATCCTGTTCGTCGGAGGTCATGTAAGCAATGTTCATACCCAGAGCATAAAACATTTTCTCGACCAGTGCAAGATGCTGCGGTCCACTCTTTTCCTGGTCACACACAATGGCAATCTTTCCCAAAAAGAGGTTTTCGAGTGCAGCTGACGGACCAGAATTTTCCGTACCTGCCATCGGATGGGCCGGCACATAATTACGCCGACGTGGATGGGTTTCTACCGATCCGGTCAATACTCGCTTGGTGGAGCCCATATCGGTGACAGTGGTATAAGATTCGATCCGATCGAGAATAACAGGCAACAATTGGCGCGTGATATCGACAGGGGTCGAAACAATGACAAGGTCTGAATCCTGCAGGCCATCCTCCAGCGATACCACAGAATCAACCAATCCGATCTGAACAGCCGAGGCTGCATTTTCAGGTTGGTTTTCGACACCCCTGATTTCAGTGGCAAAGCCACTCCTTCTCAAGTCCTTTGCAATGGATCCCCCAATAAGTCCTAATCCAATAATCGTAATTTTCATATCCTTTAACCATAAAAAAAGGCCCCGGTTACTACCGGGACCTTTTGATTAAGTATCTTCTGACTGTACACAACAACTTATAATCCGGTCCCGGTATTTGAGCCGCTATAATAAAACCAGAAATAAAAAGAGTTGAATACAGTGTCGTTCATTGTCTTTCAATTTGGATGCAAATATAGATTAAAAATAACGTTTTGACATTTTTAGATGAAAAAATATTGAAATTAATTACGGTTTCTAAATCCTTAGGACAATTTGGTCCCGGCATACAATTCAGCTTGCCAGAAATATCAAAGAGAAAGTTCTACAAAATCCTCCAAATGATCCTTACTATGCGGTGTAAAAGAATTCATGTTTTTCCTACTGAATTTTTCAGTAAAGAATAATCCAGCCGATTCTTCATTTTACCTCAAATATTGGTAATGCATCAAGTTGAACCTCAATAATTCGACCATCATCCTGTTCTGTTCTATTTTTCATTTGTATTGGTAATTTATTAAATTTGTGGAACATTGAAGTCGCCCGGCAGAAATGAACATTCAAAATTTTAAAATTAAAAGGCAAAACGTAAAAATTACAAACAGAACATACACAATATCAGGAGTTTCTGTAAAAGATACAAGGAGGGAGCAATGGGATTAAAAAATATTCATTAAATTGATAGCATATTTTTGACTTTTAAAAGCTGGTAAAAAACCTTAAAAACCTAATTCAGAGCCATTGAAAAGTGATTTATTCGTTGATATTTTCAGGAAAATATATGATATTTGATACCCGCATGAACTAAAACTAACAATTCAGATTGATAAAATAATTTCATCACCTTTAAAACTAATGATTATGAAACAAAAGTTACTTCTTCTTTTATTGTTAATCTCCGGCATGCTCTCCGCTCAGGAGCCCTATCGGAATCTGATCTTTACGGAGGTCAGGATGGATGATGCCCGCTGGACCTATGCAGAGATCACCAACATGGGCAACCAGGACGTAAACCTTTCGGAATTCGAATTGGGTTCTGTTGGTCCATGGACTGAACCATGGGCAGTAGCAGAAAATGAAAAACTAAGGCTTCCCAACCGGGTTCTTAAACCAGGTGAATCATTCCTGGTCGCCAGCATCGATGACATCCCATTCCAGATGTCAGTTTTCGATCCTGAAAGATGGCTCGGAAGAAGAACGGCCACCTATGAAATGATGGAAAAGGCCGACATTCAGCTACATATTCCCAATGCTGAGTGGGGAAATTATCCCGAATACGATAGTGTAAGCACTGGGTATAATGCAATTCTTTCATGGAGTGGAAGAAATGTCTTCTATCTGATGCATTATTTTACTGAAGGAGATTCAGCTGTTGTTGATGCCGTTAACGCAATCTTTACATCGGAAACCTCTCCCTTCAAGGTTGATGGCCCAAGCGATGCAGCAGGGGTTACCGGTGCCACCGGAAACAGGATACTGGTCCGCAAATTTTCGGTTACCCAGGGAACTGGTGATGACCTGGATTCATGGACCAGGGTTGCCGGTATCGATATCGCCGACTCTGAATGGTTACCATTGCGCTTCCCTCAGGGAGGACCTTGGGGAACACCTCACAGAAAGGAATTCTGGACATTGGGGAATCATGGTAACTTTACCCTGACTTCCGAATCTTTAAAATCAAAAAATACCAAAGTCCAGGTAGATTTTGCCAACAGCACGATTACCGTGCCTTATGGTAGCCGTAACCTATATTACATGATGAATAATTTTGAATATGCCGATGGTCTGGCATGGTTCTATTCTTATTCTGCCGAAAAAGCTGACTCAGCCTTTACTTCTGCACGTACCAATGATACCCTTTCGGTTTATGCCGTTGGTAATACTCTTCAAACGAAACACTTCAAGATTATTGCCCAGCCATCTACCGACGCTGACAATACCATCCTGCCTAAAGTGGTATTAAACTACAACAATGCAAGATACCGGAATACTTACATGAGTACCGGAACTATTTTTGAAGTAACGCAGGGATTGGCTATGGATACCATCATGGCCGGCAACTATGTATTTGGTATACCTTATGCCACTCGTGTCGACACCGTCATGAAATATATGGAGATCCCTTCACAGGCTACAGCTGAAGTGGTTTTTGTTGACGGTGTGGAAAGACCTGACCTGAAAAACGGTGACAAACTGAAAGTGACCGCCGGCAATGGTACCGTAAAAGAGTACTTTATCAAGGTACAGGACTTTATTCCAAGCCATAATGCCAACCTTAGTGCCATTACCTGGCCTGATATACCCGATGCTGAGTTATATGAAGGATGGTTTAACTGGAAAGGCGATACCATTCCCAACTTCGATCCGGCCACCACAAGTTATAGTGTGACCCTTACCTCTGATGTAATGAACGTACCTGCCCTTGTGCCGCTCACAGAGGCATTGAATACAAGCGTTGAAGTCGACAGGGCCAAGAACCTGACCGGAACCATCGCTGACCGTACCGCTACTTTTGTTGCCACGGCACAGGATGATACCACACACGTAACTTACAAGGTTGTTTTCAACAAGGAAAAAGATGTAAACAACATTCAGCCATGGCCGGGAGAACCGTTTATCTCACAATTCTCCTTCCGTGAAAGATGGGCCAATAACTATATCGAGCTGGTAAACCCCGGAACGCAAGTGATGGATATGTCCAACTATATGTTGGTCAGGGGAGGTGAAAATCCTGCAACTGTCATTTCCTGGTATACTGGAGTTGACGAATGGGCCGATCGTTTTAATAAATACATTCCAGGATATGTGTGGGTTGATGAAGCCAACTGGCAGGTACAGCCGGCAATCGCAATTCAGGACTGGAGTGTTGACCCAATGGTTCAGCCTGGTGATGTGTTCGTCATGGCTTATGCCGACAATGCAGAAACCATGGGCTGGAACAGCCACTGGATTGACCCCGAAGTGGATATCAACCTGCGTCGTAACCCATGGAATGAAACCATAGGGGGCGACAACGCAGTCGGTGGATGGTTAAATGCCACTTATTACCTTTTCAAAATCGAGAATGACTCCATCAAGGCCGGACTCAAACCAGCCAGCGATCCCAATGACTTTGAAATTCTTGACGTATGGGGTATGGGAGACTGGTCTAACTGGGTAGTTGCAGGATCCAATGTTGACCAGGTTCAGGTATTTTATCGCAAACCTCATATCTATCAGGGAAATACCGAGTTTGGCGCATCTTTTGGCACCAACAAGGAGGATTCGGAGTGGATCATGCGTGACCGTGCCTACTGGGCAACACAGGGTTATGGCTGGCCAAGGGATGTCGAAATGACCGCCGCAGGACTGGGAGTCCATAACATGGATGAAGTCACAATCTATAAATCAACCGTGGCATCCAACGAATACAAAGTCAGTGAAGGCTATTCAATGGAAGAAACCATACGTGGTGTAAGAGAGGGAACTACAGCTGCCGACTTCCTGTCCAGGATCTTTAAGGCTAATCCGGGACAAACCCTGACCTTGAAGAGTGCGGCAAACGGAAGTACGTTGGGTATGTCAGCCATCCTTAATGATGGAGATTTGTTACATGTACTCGCTGCCGACAGCGTATATTCTTCCCAGTATATACTGAGCGTGACAGAAAGAGGTTTGAGCAACAATGCATTCCTGACCTCTGAAGAATACTTTATCAGTACCCAGCTTACCACTGGTGGTATTTTCCTCATTCCGCAAGGAACACTCCTGAGTGAAGTAGTTGCCAATGTAACTGTACCTGAAGGAGCTACCATGACCATCATTGATGAAAACGACGCATGGGTATCGTTCAAAAAGGTCAACTACGACTCAACTTACACCGACGTAGTGGTCAGTGACAAGATTTTCTTCGAAGTTATTGCCGAAAATGGCGTGACAAAAGTTGTTTACCAACTTATACCCGATGCCAACGAAAGTGATGCATGGGTTAACTCAACAGTTTATACCGTTGACCAGACCATCAATCTGATACAGTTTGTTCCCCGGGGAACAGATGTTGAGAAATTCCTGAACAATCTTTTCGCCGCAACAGGTGCCACAGTAAAGGTTGTCGACAAATCAGGTCTGCAAAGAGTCAAAGGTGGCTTAGCCCAGGACGACATGGTTGTGGTAACATCGGAAGATGGAACGGTGACCCGGATCTATTACCTCGAAATGCTGAGAGAACAGTTTGTCGCCCCGAACTACCAGGCATTTGTTCTTTCAGATGTTTATAATGTCGACCAACTGAATAAAGTCATCGCCGGACCTAAAGGCATGATGGCTATCTCTGAATTCTTTGCACAGATCACTCCTTCACTCGGAGCGAATGTCGTGATTGTTGACAAGAATGGCCAAACGAAAGCATCTGACGGAGTCCTGAGAGTTGGAGACGTGGTTGTTGTGACTTCAGCAGACGGGAAAGCAGAAGCTACCTATGCACTGCAACTTGACCTTACATCCAGTGCAGTCACCGAGGCAAGTGAAATCAGGGTATATCCAAACCCAACCAATGGCGCGGTTAATGTCAGTGGAGCCGAAACCGGACATACCATCAGGGTACTCAACATGATGGGCTCAACCGTTCGCGAAATTGTTGCCGGACGTGCCATCGAAACCCTCTCGCTGGATAACCAGCCAGCCGGATTATATTTCATCGTTATCAGTAACGGTGACAAGGTATCCGGAAATTACAAAGTGGTAAAACAGTAACCAAATTTGACACAATAAAATAAGAGCCTGTATATCAGGCTCTTATTTTTTACATTCAGCCGATCTATCTACATACAAAATCGAAAAGATGAGAGTCAGCCATTTAATTAAACCAATACCCATATTAACTAACTCCAAAGGATTCAATACTACCTTTATTATTCTATTAATGATTATTTCTCTTTCATCCAGGGCACAATTGTCACCTGATGAAGCAATTGGCAAAATGACCAGGGGAATCAATCTGGGGAATACCCATGAGCCACCCTATGAGGCTGGCTGGAACAACCCAAAAGCACAGGAGTACTATTTCGATCTGTACAAAGAGGCAGGTTTTAACTTTGTAAGAATACCCGTCCGTTGGGACTATTATGCCCTGAAAAATGCTCCCTATACCATTACCGATGCGTGGCTCGACAGGATAGAACAGGTAGCCGATTGGGGGCTTTCCAGAGGCTTAATTGTCGTTATTAATTCACATCATGACGACTGGATCAAAAATACCTATGCCCAGCAAACTTCACGGGACCGTTTTGACAGCATCTGGAGCCAAATTGCTGTCAGGTTTAGGGACAAACCTGAAAACCTGATATTTGAAGTACTCAATGAACCCCATGGCCTAACCAAAGCCCAGAACGATGACATGCATGCCCGTGTCCTTTCGATTATCCGAAAAACCAATCCCACCCGACTGGTCGTCTTCCAGGGACATAACTGGGGTGGCTCCGATGAACTCATTCAGGCAGCCGTTCCCAATGATCCTTATATCATCGGATCCTTTCATTCCTATGACCCTTATCTTTTCGGACTCGAAGGCCAGGGATCCTGGGGTAGTCCGGGAGATTTTTCCCAGCTGAGATCTAAATTCCAGAAAGTCAAAGATTGGTCCGACCAGAATAACGTACCTGTCTTCCTTGGGGAATTCGGGGCACTGAGTAAATGCGAGTACAATTCAAGGATGAAACACTACAGGGCGTATATGGATTTCAGCCGTGAGTTTGGTTTTGCCCCCTGCGCCTGGGATGACGGCGGTGATTTCAGGATCCTGAAACGTGCAGAGAAACAATGGGAGGAACTGAAAGACATCCTGATCCATACATCAGACAAAACACCGGGAACTCCTGAGCTCCAGTTGTTTCACGATTCAATCATTCAGTTAAAATGGTCAATCAAACAAATGGGTTGTGACAGTATGGTGCTTTATAGAAGGACTACGAGCAGTGCTTACCGTGCCATAGCAACATTCCATGGTGATTCCACAAGCTATCTCGACGAGAAACCAACCATGAACCAATATTATTATTACAAACTTTTGGCATACTTCCCCAATGGATCTGTGACCCAAACGCCTCCCCAACGGATATTCTTCCCTGCATGGGTCAGGCCAGTGAGGGAACCATATCATGGTTCGCCCCATACCATTCCGGGAATCATTGAGGCAGAAGACTATGATAAGGGAGCGCAGGATTTTACATACCATGACTCCAGCCCGGGAAACATTGCAGGGGCATACAGGCCAACAGAAGGCGTAGATATCTATGACAGGAATGGTACCGGATATCATATTGGCAATGTAGCAGCCGGAGAATGGGTTGAATATTCGGTCGATGTAAAAACATCCGGTATGTATGATGTTTCCGCGAATATTGCTTCTTTTCAGGATGGTGGAAAGTTCTCGTTCAGGATTGGGAATATACTGTCCGATACCATAACTGTAGTAAAATCGGGCAGCGCACTTCAAACCAAAAAATTAACTACCCGCATGAACCTTAGGGCAGGAATCCAGATCATGCGCTTTTCGGTGCATGCCCTTCCCATTTTCAATATCGACAATTTTGAGTTTGACCTGATTACTTCCAACCAGCGGGAAATCAAGGCTGCAGACCAAATTGCAATTGTAAGATATTCAGATATAAACAAACAATTGACCATTAAATCCCCAGTCGGGGTTGATATACATGAAGTTCACCTTTTCTCCATTACAGGCCAAAAAGTTGTCTCAGTCACAAAGCCTGGCCCACAGACTATTATACAAACATCCGGCTATATGCCAGGAGTTTATATAGTCCACCTAAGTATATCAGGCAATCATTTTTCCCGGAAAATTGTCATTCAGTAACAGTATTGCAATAAAGAAATCCAGAAAACAAAGGCATGCCAGCAAGGCATGAATTTATATAGACCGAACCTATCAAAACAAAAAGGCAATCATTGAATTTTCATGATTGCCTTTTTGCTTTTCTATAAACTTATTCAAAAATACTTTCTACTTAAAATAGGGGATGTACCAGTTTTCTTCACTCAACAGAAAGTTATAGATCTGATCACGCTGTCCCTCAGGATATTTTGCTGACACCTTGGAAGCCAAATAGGAAGGATCATTTCTGCGTTTTGCGACCCGCATTAGGTCATAAAATCTTTCTCCCTCAAATGCCAACTCTCTGGCACGCTCATCCATGATCTGTTCTTCGAGATAGAGTTGTTTTGGATACAAAACACCTGAATAATCCAGATAACTGACAATTTCGTTTGTATAAGGATGATGGATATAATTGATGTTACCTACCTTTATTCCATCAACATTACCTCCAAATCCAACCCTTCCACGTACACCTAACTGTGGACGACTCGAGAGCACACTATACTGGGCTCCGTTATTGACAATATTCAAGGCATTGGTGGTAAAGGTCCTGACCAGGTCGCCTTGCAAATAAGCCCACCAGGTATAGATCTCCGATAGGTACAGATGAATTCCGGCAGCCCTGTATATGATAAAGTTGGCATCCTGGGCATATCTGTCTTTATTGATGGAATACTTCCACACAACTGTATCATGATCGGCAGTAAATATCTCGGCAGTCCGCATATCCTCCTCTCTTTTGAGGAGAAGCATCATTCTGACATTATCCACAGGCAGAACCATTTCATCTTTGACATAAGCGTATGAAACGCCATAACCCCGGTGGAAATCACCCGGCATACCGGGATTCCCGATGCGGGAACGCCAAGGGTTATTGGAATCTTCATTGATGGTATAGTTGTCAAAAATGCCCTCCCAAAGCAAAACAGCGGCACGAGTTGGCTTCAGCATATACTTGTGAGGGGCAAGCGGTTCAAATATGGATTGAAAATTATTCTGCTGGAAATTGGCTTTGTCAAACCATATGGTATAAATGTGTTCCCGCACATCGATATTACCGAAAATATTCCGCCAACTGGCATTGGAAAAAGCTTCGTCGAGCTGGTATCTCCTGTTCTCGGTTGAATTGTAAACAATTGTTTCGAGATGTGAGGCAGCTTTCACATAGTCTCCGGCTGTTAAATACATACTCCCAAGCAATGCATGGTAGGCCCACGTGTTCCATACGGTTACCTCCCAGGTTTGGTCGTTGTTGTCGATGTAATGATTTACACCAACAGCTTTCACCTTGTTTTCCAATTCATTGGTAAAATAATCAAGAACCAGATCCAGTGACAGGAACTGTTTATCCAGGACTATATCTTTATTGAAAATAGTATCGTTATAGTATCCATCCGGACTAAAAACAATGTGAACACTGTCGATATAACTACCCGGAGAATTGACATACTCATTGATCTCATCAATCGTAACCAAAGATTCATGGATAAAGGGTACTTTCCCATAAATCCTGGCTGCATTAAAATAGGCCCAAGCCCTCATGCAAAGTGCTTCACCATATAACCTGTCGAAGTTATTGACCTGACTCTGTTTATCGGTAACCTCCGGTCTTTCTTTTTCCAGAAGTCGGATGAAATTGTTGCTGGCGGCAATCAATTTGAAGAAATTGGCCGGAGAGGCATACTTGTTCTCTTTGGAAATCTGGAAGTTATAAATTTCCACCATGTCCGGATCCGCATTGGGAGTGATGGTAAGCAAATCACCACGCAATTCACCCAATATCAATAACTGCTCAACCAACTCCTGCTGCAGGCCATACATTCCCATCGAAACTGACCGATACTCGTACCAGTCATCCAAAAGCTGGTTTTCCGTGATATTCAATTCCTGATCTGGATTCAGGAAATCTTTACAGGAGGATAGAAAAAACACAGGGGTCAAAATCAAACCTGCAAGTATGAGATATTTCATTAATCTTTTCATGATCATCCAAATAATGGTTATAAGCCTAATTTGATTCCAACGATAAATTGTCTGGGCTGCGGAGTAAGTCCATAATCGATACCCTGGTTAACCTGTTGTTGCGAATACCCAAACTCAGGATCGTAACCCAGATATTTCGAGAATGTGAGTATGTTATTGGCGGTAACATAGAACTGGGCATTCCTGAAGGCCAGAAACTCGTTAGGTACGGTATAACTCAGAGTAATGTTTTTAATTCTAAGATAAGATCCATCTTCAATCCAACGTGTCGAGAAAACTGAATTACCTATCGGATCATTCCACAAAGCCCTTGGGACATTGGTTTGATGTCCTTCATACTGCCAGCGGTTTAAAACATTCGTGCTCTGGTTGGCCAAGCCTGTCAACTCTTCATTTTTAAAGCGGACATAGTTAAACACCTCATTCCCGGAAACGAACTGAAGGAACGCACTCAATGACCATCGTTTATAAGTGAATGAATTGAATAACCCACCGAAATACTCTGGCAGGGCATTTCCAATGCTGGTTTTGTCATATTCGTTAATGATACCGTCAGGCGATCCCGAGGGTCCTGCAATGTCCTTGAACCTGGCATCCCCGGCACCGTATGGAAAGTTCCGGTTATTTCGCAAACCTGCAGCCTGGGCTTCTTCAGTGGTGGAATAAACGCCATCAAAAATATATCCATAGAAACTGTTGGCTGCAGAACCTTTCATATTCACGATCTGACCACCCGGAACATCCACCACAAGTTTGTCACCCTTAATTTCAGTAATTTCATTCTGGATATTGGAAACATTGGCCTGGATATCCCATTTAAAATTTCTTCCGTTCACTAACCTTGCAAAGGTTGATATTTCCCATCCCCGATTTACAAGCTGTCCTCCATTTTCGGGACGAAAACCGTAACCAAAATAGGCTTCCAGTGGAGTATAAATCAACATGTCATTGGTCGTCGACTGAAATACATCGAGGCTGAGGGTAAAGCGGTTGCCCCAAAGTCCCAAATCAGCCCCAGCATTCAATTGACTTACACTTTCATAGGTAAGTTCCTCATTGGCCACGGTTGCCGGGTAAAGGCCTACTGTTTCCCGGAACTTGATGGCATTATAGTACCGTGTGGCATTCGACTCGCCTATATCATCATTACCCGTCACACCAGCTGAAACCCGCACTTTTAGTTCTTCGATCCAGGCTGCTTCCTTGAGGAACGATTCATTGGAAACCCTCCAGGCCAATCCTCCTGAATAAAAAAGTCCAAAGGGCACATCGCCCACTTTCACCGTGTTGGCGGCATTATCGCCCACCCTGGATGAACCGTCGAACGACAGGCTCATGGTAGCTATATATCGATCCTTGAAAGTATATTGCAGATTCTCATAAAACGACAACCATGTCCATTTCCGGTTTTCACCACCTATTTCCCTCAGGTTGGCTGTACCGTCCTGCAACATCCTGTACTGGTCATTCTCATGGGCATTTTTGGTCAAACCCCAGTCAAACTCAAAATCATTCGACATGATATTTACACCGGTTGTTGAAGTCAGTGCATGGTCATTCCCGAATTTTCTGTTGTAATGGGCGTAGGTACTGTTATTGAAAGCCGTAATGCTGTTATTGGAGGCTTTAGCAACGTTAAACGCCTCATCATTATAGTAATGTTCCATACCAAGGTTTGGCATGAAAATCTGCTCTTTCAGAATGTTATAGGTCAATCCGAATGAACTGTTGATTTTCCAATAATCATTTACTGAAGCATCCAGCCCAACGGTCGAAATAAAATAATAATTGCTGTTGGTGGCCGAGTAGTTTTCAATAACTGAAAGTGGGTTGCTAACTCCCAATTCATCGACATCGGCAAGAAGTGTCAACCTGTTTCCTTCCAAATCGTACTTATATGGATTGAGCATGGGTGATTTGGCCAGGGCTGAAAGAATGGGACTGGTTTCACTGACCACAGCTGATTCCTTCAAATTTGAAGTATTATAGTTGAGGGAAACAGAGGCATTCATCCGAAGCCAGGTAAACACATTGAGCAAACTCACAAACCTGAGATTATAGCCCTGATAACCCGTTTCCTTGATGATTCCGTCATAGTCCCGGTATCCGAACGACAAACCATATCGGGCAATTTCGTCACCGCCTTTCACAAGAAGGTTGACATTCGTGAATACCGAATTATTGAAAATCTCTTTTTGCCAATCTGTATCGTGCTGATATTCAATAAAACGTTTGTCCGTGAGCTCAAGATACAAATTGGGATACAATTCCCTGATTCGTTCGCTGAACATACCGGAAGAGAACAATACCTCGGTTGCAAGGGTTTTATGTTGCGAAGCATTCAGTTGAGGAAGATTATTGGAAGGTGCCAAAGATACACCTGAACGGATATCCAGTTCAATCGTGGTCTGTGTGGCACTTGGGTCAAGTGTCTCAATCAATACAAGACCGTTGGATGCCTTGGAGCCATAGGCCGCCGTGATGGCAGGATCCTTAATGATGGTGGTTTTTGATATATCCAACACGTTGACTCCCATCAAAGGATTATAACTATATCCCTCCAGATTGGATCCAAAAGTCCCGGGAGGAGTCATCGGCATACCGTCAATGATATACAAAGGCTGATTGGAGGTTGAAAGGGAATTGGCTCCCCTGATCAGCATGACTGCCCCACTGGATGGATGACCCGACCTGTTCGTGACATGTACACCAGGAGTGCGCCCTTGCATATACTGATCGACCGATAATGCCGTTGATTTATGAATATCATCCGTATTCAATGATGAATATGAAGATACAATATCCCTTCTCAAATAAGTATTTGCAAGAATATTCAGCTCATCATAACCTGATACCAAATCAACCGGGGTCAGATAAACAACAAGATCCTGCCGGTTATTCAGGTACACTTTTTTGTTTTTATATCCGCTGGGCGGGGCAATTATCAGCCAGGCATTTCCTGAACCGGACTTCACTTCAAATCTTCCCTCAGGATCAGTTACTGCGGGGATATCAAAAGATCCCTCAATACTCACGGAAACGTTGGGCAAAGGTTCGTTGGAAGCATTTACGATTTTCCCTCTTACCAGAATGGAATCCTGTGCATCCAGTGAAAGAAAGCTGAAAATGAAAACAGCGATAATCAGAACGGTCTTCACTGGATTGGTTAAGGTCAGTAATTTATTCTTCATGGTTAGGTATTGCTTTTGGTTACAGGAGATTCCAAAATGATCAGAATGAGAATGCCCCGTATTTCCATACTTATTAATCATGTTACTACTTAAGCAGTCCTTTGAGAAGGGCAGCCTGTTTGAAAACAGAGATATATCTAATGACATTTTTTTCATCTGTCGGGATATTACTGTGGCAGATATTCAATGTAGTCAATCACAAATCCGTTATTCGGAACATTGGCAGGACCCTTATACTCAAACCTCACTTTGGCTCTTCCATATTCCTCAATATTCTCAACCCAGAAATCGAACCGGTTAAACCGACCTTCAGGCAGGAAACGCAATCCGGTTTGCACGCTGTTCAATATGCCCCTGGAAGTGATATATTGGTAATAGTTAAATGACCTTACCAATTGGTCATTCACATAAATATCGTATAAGCCACCAACATCCATGTGTGTTCTGACGACTACACGATACTTTCTTGGAAAAAGGTTTGGTGATTCAAATTCTATGTTATACCGACCCGAATAGCCCTTATTAAAGCTTACACTTAAGATTGAGTCGTTGGAAGATCCTGCAATATATTGTCTTAATGGCGCAAATGACTGATCGCTGACCAATTTAATACTCTCTCTCCATGAATATTTATTCACCCCGGTCTCACGCAAGAAGGATTCAGCCTCCTGTCTTTGCCTTCCGGAGTATAACGAATCGGGAATGAGGAAGTCAGCATAATCATAGGCATAGCCATTACTGCAAATGGTCTTGTTAATGGGTGTATACAGAATGGCCACACTATCGCCCAATATGTTGGCGAGTTTCAGGGTATCTTTGTGGGGCGGTTTTACAAACTCCGATTCATCCAATTGATTGAGGAAAACACCATATTTCAGGAGATGTGGAATGAGGATTTCATTTTGCCATTCGACAGGAATATCCGTATGGGTCTGGAAACTTCCTCCCAGATTCTGGGCCATGATCGTTAGCGCGTTATCATATTTTTCCTTTTGCGGAAATACAATCGTCCCGGTTATATTTCTCAGCTCCTGTTTAACCGGGAAATACTTCATTTCAAAATTATTAATGATGACAGCAACAGTGTCGTAAATGGTATTTCCTTCATCATCGAACCCTATGGGCCGGCTTTTTTCCCTATCCAGGATAATCGAATCTTTACTGTCGATATAACCCTTCAGGATGGGATTGTTCAGGACGTAAAATTCATAAAGATTGGGCCGGGGTACAGCAACCTGATCCATCTTAAAAAACTTTCCGTTTCGGTACAATGGGCTTTCGAACCCGAGAAGAATGCCATCCATGGTAAGGTTACTTCCTGATCTTTCAATCAGGGCCAGTTTCTCGGCCAGTGTCTGAAGTCTCCTTTTCCCGGTTATACTTGCAGGCTGTACAAAACTCAGCGCAATATGGTAATCGAGAATATCCCTGGTGAACACCCTGGATGATTGCAATTCAGCAATTG
Organism: Bacteroidota bacterium; assembly: GCA_023428545.1. The sequence continues at coordinate 113,216 of JAEYXH010000008.1, forward strand.
CCTCATTTGTCGGAATAAAAAACGTATGAATATTCTTCGTGGCAAACAGTGAATCATACTTGTATTGCTTGATCAATCCCACAAAGGAGGATATCTCAGGGTCACTCTGCATGACTTCCCAAACATCCTGATCAACGGTTTCAGGAATTTCATTATAGTGTTTATCCCAATAATCGGAACAGCCCCAAAAAAATATAGTGAAGATAATTGCTGTAAATATTGATATCTTTTTCATTGTTCACATTTTAAACGGGTTCAAACCTTACATAGTCCCAGCGGAAAATCCCAGGTATTAATGATACAATCTCAATCGTATGTTCTTCGAACCGCAGAAAATCAACAGTTCCCAGCTCCTTTCTTGCATAGGGGTTTGAAGAACTTCCACCGGTTGTAAAATCGACCAAGCCGCCAATCTTCTTGCCATCAAGATAAACCTCTACCAGGGCATTTGCAGCATTGCTGGCGTGTGCACCCAGAAATACGTTGTATTTCCCCTGAACAATTTTCGGCATGCGGTAGGTGATCCTGAAATCACCGTCAATGATCAGGTAATCCTGGTTCCATGCAAGTTCGGCAGGATCGTCTGACTTTACGAAAAACAGGTCAGCACCCGACCAGGTAATATTGTTTAGTATATCCGGATCCTTGATCTGAAAACTACCGCCCTCAGCCCTGAATTCATTAAATGCAGGTTCTTCCCAAAACTCATAGTTTCTGATTGCACGAACAGGTGGTTGCTGTTTCATCATTTGATTTACAAAATGAACCGGACCGCTTTGCGTAATCAGGTTGCTGACATCGTACATTAAGCCAACATAATCTATAATGGTTGTATCTCCCTGATTAACTATGATATCAAATACTTCAAGTCCTTTGTTAATGGCAATATCTATTCCCAGTCCATTTACATTGAGCGGAATATCAGAATAGGTATTATAATTTGAGGCCACTCCTTCGAAATTATCGAGAAATAAACTCCCTTCCAGAATATGGTAAGCGACAAAGTTGTACAATGGATTGGTCGTCGAAGTGTAATTGCTGCTGTTTGGACTAATCCTGGCAGCCAGGTCGTCAAAACTGTTGATATTAAACTTCTGGAAAATGGAATCATGCTCAACCATCAAGGTACTGGCTCTCAGGTTTCTCTCATCCGTTTTCAGGTTGATGTTCAGCGTATCTTTCAATCCCGTTCTTTCAACCGCTTCCCTGAAAATGGAGTATCCCGGATTCTGGGTCAACCATGTGTAAGAGGTAAATGTGATAGGTGTCAGGGCATTTTCAATTACGTGTACATAGCCATTCGAAACTTCAATGTTGGGCTTGATAATGGCCGCCTGGTTATTGATTTTATAATAGGATGTATCGGGAAGAATCACAAAACTTACCGTCAGCTGATCGCCCGACAGGGTATATTCGGGTAAGGCACCAAATGGGAAATCGTTGGTTATTATTCCCAAATTCAGTACATGAAATCGACTGAAAGCTTCAACATACGCCTGGTCATTCAACAAGTCATTCAGAGAGTTGAACTGGCTGCTTTGCTGGATAAACCTTTCAATAGCCTCATTGGTAGGCAGAAATAGCGTATAATCAACCCCGTTGGGATTGTATGCACTTAAGGTTTTGTCAACTCCTCCCTTTTGCAGAATCGCAAGAAAGCTGGTAAACTGGTCCTTATTTTCTTCATCAACGATATAATCATAAATGGTCATATTGATCATATCCTCGAAGCCGGCTTCAATTTCTTTTTCCTCACATGAAAAAAGCATGGCCAGACCAATAATATAAGTTAATAGATACAGGTTTCTTTTCATGGCTAGAAATTGTAATAAGGATTCTGAACAAGATTTTTATTTCTCTCCAATTCCACATCGTATATTGGCATATACCAGCCAAGTGGATTCGTCAGTTTCACGGCCAGGATACGCTTTTGGGTAGACGGTACATTCCTGACAATCACTTCGATCAGTTTCTCCTTTCTGGCGAAATTGTTACGCCTGCCCATTCTTAGTAAGTCGAACCAGCGTTTTCCTTCAAAAGCCAGCTCAAGAGCTCGTTCATCCATAATGGCATCTTCATACGCCGATGCTGAATTTGGCAGTGAAAGAGGAGCAACATCGGCCCTTTCCCTGATGGTATTGATTATTTCCAGGGCTTCAGGGAAGCGATTCAACTGTGAAAGAGCCTCGGCTTTCATCAACAGCACATCTGCCAAACGATAAACAATCCAGTTGGCACTGAACTGGTCAGTACCTGTTCTTACCGTATTGCCATCCGGCGCACTGCCTACATACTTCCAGATAATGAAATCACTTTCCCCATATTTTTTGATTGAACTATCCTCGCCCCTGACAAGCTCACGTGCGTATTGCCTTGCAAACTGTTCAAGAGCAGTTTGGCTCGGATCGTAATTGTATGCAAATCGGTTGGTCATCCCATACATACTGTTGTTTTGGTTCTTGCTCTGGTCGAACTGAAATTCAAAAATACTTTCCAATGAGTTTCCGGGATAGAACATTTCGAACCATTTGCCACTTGGCATAAGAACGATTTCCTGATTTGCCTCAATTCGACTGACATATTCAATCACCTTTTCATATTGAAAGTTCCATAGTGAAATATCAGCCAGCAATGCGTCAAATGCGGCCTTGGAGGCACGGCCCTTCACCTCCGCAAGAGTTGAATACCCATCTGCAATGGCGAAATTGCGATTATCCTCCAGGTCTTTGACGATATGCGCAATAACCACTGATTCATCTGATTTGGGAATATAAAAATCGGCATCATCCGTTTCAGAAGGTTCCAGGACCAGGGGAACGTCCTTATAAATCCGAATCAGGTAGAAATAGGTAAGGGACCTGAGAAAATAAGCCTCAGCCATCATACCCTTCAATTGGTAATCAGTAAACGTATTATCGATTTCCTTCACAAGTGGGGCGTTCTTGATCACTTCATTGCAATAGTTGATGACCTGGTAAAATTGGTTCCAGTTGGCCATCCAGTTATCGGGATAAATGTTATTCTGGGCAATTTTCCGGTGGGCGTCATTCTGGTTGATATCACCGGCCACCATATCGGCCCTGATCTCACCAAAGACAAACATTAGTCCGTCAAGCTTCGACATAAACTCATAAGCACCCATTAGAACCGCATCCACATCCTCCTTGGTTTGCCAGAATTCTTCCCGGATCAGGCCCTGTGGAGGTATCAGTTCAAGCCAGTCATTGCACGAAGAATGAACAAAAACGGCTAAAACCACAAGCAAATATTTTATTTTATTTTTCATCGTTTCCAATTTTTAAATGATCGTTAGAAACCAACTGAAAGGCTGAATGTAAAAGTCTTGGGCGGCGGGGTGTTAGCCCTGTCCACACCAATCCAGAATGGGTCACTGGCATCCTGGCCAATTTCGGGGTCCTGCCCTGTATAATTGGTAAAAGTGTAGAGTTTCCTGGCACTGACGGCAATGCTCAAACTACGCAATCCGAGGTTACTGCAAACCCGTTGGGGGAGACGATAACCAAACTTGAGGTTATTCAGCCTGATGAAATCTCCTTTCTCCACATATCTGTCAGATCCAAGGTTATTGGCCGGATGGTTCATGTAAGCCCTGGGCAACATTCCTAATTCGTTCTGTCCCTGCACCCTCCAACGGCTCAAAACAGCCTTGCTCTGGTTGTTCCGGTTATTCATGCCTTCTGTTTCAATGGCAACACCATTGATAATGTCAAAGCCCAAACGATAATGGAATCCAACTGATAAATCCCAGCTCTTATAACGCATCGATGTACCAAACCCACCAATAAAGTTAGGGTTTGAGTCGCCAATATATACCACGTCATTCAGGTCAATAACACCGTCATGGTTCACGTCTTCATATTTGGCATCACCCCCCTTGAAAATATAGGTTCCCTGGTAAGTCAATGGGATAGGAACCCCATCGGCATCTTTCATCGTATTGCCATCTGCATCGGTGGCTATGGCATCTTCATCATTTGCCCAGATACCCTGATACCTGAAACCGAAGAATGATCCGATGGGTTCACCTTCAACCACCCTGCGGGGGTACTGTCCATTTCCGATGGAGGTTGATCTCTCGGTATTAAAGTTTTCAGGAAGCTTGTTGAAGGAGTTAATGTTTTGTGAAGTATTGAAATCGAGATTCAGGGTGAAATCTTTCTTGTTAATAACCCTCCAGTTCATCATCATTTCCCAGCCCCTGTTTTCCATTTCGCCACCATTGAGAAGGTTCAGCGTATTGTATCCGGAAGAAGTTGGGATGTCGTAACCGTAGAAAAGAAGGTCAGTGGTTAATTTCCGGTAAAAATCAGCATTGAGGAAAAATCTTTCATCGAAGAGGTTAATCTCAAAACCGACGTTGGTTGATGAAATGGTTTCCCATTTCAGGTTATTCAGCTGGATGTTGTTGGGAACGATTGAGGGATTATTGATATAGGCTCCTGTATTGGTAGATATATAGGATGCAAAACGGGCATAGGGATCACCAGGCTGACGGCCTGCCAAACCCCAGCTTGCCTTGATCTTGCTTTCGCCCAACCATTCGAGGGTTTCAAGCCATGGCTCGCTGGAAAAACGCCAGGCTCCCGACAATCCCGCAAAGGTACCCCAACGGTTGTTGGCACCAAAGGATGAATTCCCGTCGGCACGCAAAATGGATTGTACCATGTACCTGTCAAGCAGTTTGTAATTCAAATTTATAAGTCCCGCCACATCCCGGGCTTCACCCGTACCGGTTCCGATCCAGTTTATCTGGGCATTGATGGCAGGGTCCTGTATATTGGTACTGGGAGTACGGTTACTCTGGATATTGAGCCATTCATAACTCGATTGGTTGGTGATCCAGGTGGCAGCACCTGTCAGCACATGCCTGTCGGTCCTGAACGGAGAGTTAAAAATCAACTGGGTTTCAGTCTGTATCGACGAGTTGATATTGTTACTTTCTTCTGCCTTGTTGATATTCCATGCCAGCCAGTCGGCTCCAATAGCGTTGTATGGAAGGTAGTTTTTCGCTTTGGAACCCGTATACTGGAATGAAACGGTTTCATTGAAAATGAGCCAGTCATTGATATTATATCTTAACCTGAAAGTATTCGACAGGGTATTCTCATTCCGGTCGTTTTTTCCCAGATTGGCAACTGCGACAGGGTTAAAGAAAGTCGTACCGTTTCCCTGGTAACTGTTGATCGGATTGAAATACTCGCCAGTCAGGTTACCATTTTGGTCATGCTCCCAAATACTCATGTTGGGGGCCTTGATATAGGCCATGGAGCGGATATTCCTTCCATCGATGGAAACGTTTCCATCCACATTATTGCCGGTATAGTTAAACTGGACCGTGAACAACAAGTTTCTCGAAAGGAAATAGTCAAGATTGATACGGGTTGAGAAGCGATTGGCGGAAGTCCCTATGGTTGTTCCCCCTTCATCGACGTAACTTAAAGAAGTAAAGTACCGTGTACGTTCACCACCCCCGGAAATCTTAAAGTAATGGTCGTGTGTCATGGAATTCTGGGTAATGGCACCTATCCAGTCGGTATTGGCAGAATAGTTGTGAAAATCGGCATATTCAGGATCATAGGCAATCTCCCTGGGAATGTCGAACACTCCAAAAGCATTGTGCCACTGCTCGAGCTGCAACATAATGTATTCATCCCCGTTAAGCATAGGAATGGCAGGTGGCTGAAAGTTCATGGTATTCTTGTACTGGTAGTCGAACTGTACCTTACCCATTCGTCCCTTGTGGGTTTCTATCAGCAAAACCCCGTCGGCTCCCCTTGAACCATAGACGGCCGTTGAGGCAGCATCCTTCAACACCTCAATCGACTTGATATCCTGCAACGCAATATTGATCAGGTTACTGATATCCTCCTGGTCGGCCGAGGCCAGGTCAAAACCCTGGGTTACCCGATCCTGGGGAACCCCATCAATCACAATTAACGGACGGCTGTTGCCCATGGAGCTGAGTCCCCTGATTACCAGGGATGAACCTGAACCAGGGTCACCCGAAGCAGAGATGATGTCCAAACCCGATACTTTTCCCTGTAATGCATCGGCAGCCGAAACCAGGCCCGATTCCTGCATTTCCATCAGGTCAATTTTCACGGTAGCCGAAGCATTGTCCCGTTCATCAATGTTGGTCAGACGGTTTGAAGACTGTGCCTTTGCGGTGATGGTAACCTCACCAATCTCCACATCGGACGATTCAATTTCAATGGTCATGGGTTTACTGGGATCAGGCTTTACCTCTTTGGAGTTATAACCAATCACACTTACCCTGATATTATTGGCCGAATTTCGCATTTCGAGCACAAAGTCACCATTGACATTGGTAATGGTACCATTAATGACACGGTTTTCGTTGTCAAATTCAATGATATTCGCCCCAATCACGGTTGATCTGTCGCTCTTGTCAATTACCCTGCCCCTGATGACTACCTTACCCTGCGGATAAGCACTCAAGAAGCTGCAGAGCGCCAGTATAAGCAGTATACTATTTTTAAATCTTTTCATTTCGTTCTAGCACCTTTGGTTTAGAAAATCGAGTATGGGCCCTGGAGGCTATTTTGTATCCAATTCATTGAAAAGCAGAGGTTTTTCCAGCTCGTGAATAACTCCGAACGCAAGAATATTCTTGATGGTTTCCGTACCGACACCAATGTTTCTTGAAACGATAACATTGGACCGGTCTGATTCATTGACAGCTGCATAAACTTCACCGTTCTTATCGATGAATTCAATAACATCGATACCAGGCCTGATTCGGATCTGGGTATAGGTAGACGAATATTGCGAAGAGGATTCAGAAATTCGGGATGTCCCATAATATCCGGCTGCCTTTTTGCCATCGGTAAAAATGATATTTCCCGGGACAAAGTGCATCATTACGAAACGCTTCAGGTCATCCTGGGTCATACCCGATGTGTCAAATCCCTCCAATGCCTGATCACTGGGTGCAAATACGGTATATATCTCACTCTGGGACATGAAACTATATCGGTATTCTTTCTCAAGCACCACCCCGGCTGCCTTCATGATATTGTGAAATCTGGGATAGCTGGTTGATATTCTGGTAAACAAATCCGTTGAAGAAAAGCTGAACCAGTTGTTGATTTCATATGTCGTTCCATTATCAGCATTACTGCTGATGGGTTTCGGAATTTCCTGTACAACCTGGCTGCCGCCATATCCTTTGGTCGTAAAATCGGTGCCCCTGACCTCACCGCTGACATTATCCACAATCAGGTAATTCCCGGCCATATTGGGGATAAATTCCTTCCTGGCCAGCCCTTTGGGCTGATCGAGACCAATGTGATTCATTAACAGGTTTCTTAAGTCACTCTGGGTCATTGGGAATTCCTGATATGAACCAGGGGAAATCATAAATGCAGAAAACCTGTTTCGGGCTTCATCATAAACCAGGGAGGAGTCCAACCTTACGCTTGCATCCGATTCAACAAAGAACATATAATTCTGGCCCTCTCTTTTGAGTGCAGGCAAAAGCCCCGCCAGCTCAATGGCATACATGGCCCTGGAATATCCTCTCTGAAGATAGATTGGACCCGTTACACTCTTGAATGCCCTTGGGATAATAGCATTCTTAACCCCCAAAAACGTTGTGTTGCTACCATACTCCTTTTGAACGATTTCAGACTGGTCCAGTTTAACGATATCCAGCTCACCGTTGTAATAGCCTTTTGACAGGTCGGAAGGATAAATGGGGTTAATTGACATATAGGTATTGGCAATAATACGCTTGATGTGTTCAGGAGCGTTCCGCAGACTTCCCCAACGAGGGCCACCAACCAAATATTCGTTTATAAAGGCATTAAATGCGGCATCGGTTGGTGCGATCAACCCGTGGTGGTAGCGTATGGATACATTTTCGGGCAGCCCGTATGTTCCGGCGGGTGCCTTAGTGCGTTCCCTGTTAATATTGAAGGTCAGAATGGGATAAGACAGGTCAAAAAGTGAATCAACCGCCAAACCTTCGGAGGCTCCGGGCTGAAGCATCGTTTTCCGGTCATCATACACAAACTCAGGGAAAGAGTTGATAAAATCCAGAAAGTCTTTATAGGAATTGGGGCCTTCTTTATTGGCCAGAATCTGGTAAGCATTCTTCAGGGGCTCAACAACCCTGTCAATTTTGTAAACAAATCCGTTTTCGGCAAAAACTTCTTCCCCCAGCACTTTGGCTCCCACGAAATAAATATCGGAAGGACTTTCAATCGGCCGGTTGAAATAGAACTCATAATCAGAGGAGCTGAGTTCATAAATATCAAAATACTCCTTGAAAAAAATTGGTGCATATTTTCTGGAATCTGTCGCTTCATTTCGGACCCAGGGTGAAGACAATGTGTCGACAATGGAAATATAACTCCTGAAATTCCGGAATTCACCTTTGATTCCATATTTGCGGTTTTTATCCAACAATAGAGTTTCACGTTTATATCCGCGTGGTTCATTGTTGGTTAAGTCTTTGGGATCGATCCACCCAAATACATCCAGTGACCTGAGCTGATTTTTGCTCCACGGATTTTGCACAATATGGTACTTTACAAGACGGTCGAGTTCAGGAATCGGAATATCTTCAACCTTCTTGTATTTGGAATGTGTTTGAAACCATGCCGCAAATGCTTCATCGGTAGGAGCGAAAATGGTGTAACTTCCAGATGCATCCAGAATTTTGTCGAATTGGGTTAACTCCAAACATTTGGCGAAAGTGGAAAGCTCAGGCTGCTCTTTTAATTGGGTATAAATCTTGCCCGCCAGCCAGTCCGGACGCTTAAATTTCTCAACCTGCATATCATCCTGACAACCGTAAAAAGTCAGAAACCCCAATGCAAGGATTGTGATTAGCCTACTCCTTATCATTTTTATTGGTTTAGATTTGATAAAAGGACTACCTTCTTTACAGGAACAAACATATAAAAAAAGTTAATATGGCAATGTTGTATTATCAACAATATAGAGAATTATTTCAATTTGAAAAATTTTAATAACTGACTGTCAACATTTTAAAAAGTTGTGTTTTAAAACAGAACACCCATATTTTCTATTCTATTCTGTTCTTTTGCCCAAGACCATTCTGCCCTGCATATTTGTCTCTCAAAAAGTCGAAGTTTCATGATTCCTGGAAAGACACAAAACAGGGTTGATATAAGAAACAATAAATTGTATACTGCCGCCAAACTACCAGTTCTTAAATGCCCGGGCTTTTACCCATTTTAGGTTTCACCATAGTTTCTCCAGTCTTTTACCATTCTTTTACCATTTTCATATGGTGTAAGAATGGTGTAACAATGCTAATAATATATTAATGGCAATAAGTTGGTCTGGACTTGGATAAATGTTGGCAGGTATTTAGCTGGGAAATCATACCCGCTTTCCACAAACATCAATTGAAAGAATAAGGCTGTATCGTTTTTGATACAGCCTTATTTCAGTTAGTGTCAGATTGGGATGTTAATTTCTGACCAGATCCATAAAATGGCCTATATAATCATCTCTTAACCAGTTTTGTCCGTAAAATGGGATGACGACCCGAACGAACTACTGCCATAAATACACCTGTGGGTAAATCAGAAACTGAAATCTCATCGCTTTGTCCGGTGAAAACCTGTTGAATCGAAAGGCTTTTGATCACCCGTCCTGTCAGGTCAATAATTTCAAATGTCAGATCCGACATTTGTTCCAACCCGGTATACTTCCAGTTTAATGTTGTTGAAACAGGATTCGGCCATAAGGATACATGTCCGGGAGAGAGAACATTGACAAGATTATTCCCCACTGTTTGCTGAATCCTGAGATTGTCGATAACCCAGCCCCACCCACTTGCATAAGGATCGGAGAATAGCCTGAAGCGAATCAGGATGGTATCCCCATCCGAGAAGTTACCATTCGAGGTTAGGGATATACTCCTGTTGATAAAAAGTTCAGGACTTCCGACGGCGGTCGAATTCTGCCCCTTGATATTTTTATAATAGGTAGTAAGCCACGAAGACTTGTCTCCCGAGTCATATCCATCGGCCAGGGGCAGCCAGGTTTCACCAAAATCACCACTACCCTCTACAATCACATAATCCCAGAACTCATCATCCCCATATAAGGCCCCGGTTTCTCCCGGCTCGACAAGTACCACCTCGTCAAAAGAAAGTGTACCCTGCTCCCTGACCACAATCGGATAGCGCAGCATGGTCGAAAAGTTAAAGGATTCGTCATCAACCATTGGGCTGGGATAGGGATTGGGACTGAATAGTGCAGGATTCTGAAAGCCTCTCCGTTGTTCAATGGAAAAGTCACCGGCAATAAAATCCAGGTTGGATGAATTGAAATCGGTGAAATATCCGGGTACCGGACTAAAGATTTTTTCGACCTTTAACTCTATCTGGCCCTCCTCTGGATATAATGACCGGTTCATGCCGGTCGATAAATCAACTGCCACAACCTGATAGGCAATGATTCCCCCCTGCTCGAGTTCCGTTTCCTTCACCGGAATATATGTTTCGTAAAGATCCTTGCCACTTTTTTCCAGATTGAGTTTCTGAGTCAATCCGGCATTAATTGAATACAACACAAAAACCGAATCCACGCCAAGATTATCACTGACCATTGCCTCTAATTTATAATTGTTGACGGTAGATAGCAGATAGGCCGGTGGCGTATGGTTGATGACCGGATTCTGCTCATCGGTTCCAATAAAAATTGAAAAATTTTCTGACGGATTTCCAGGCCATCTGAAAATACGGCCTTCCAGGTCGTTCAATGTAAGATAATATTGTACTGCCCCTTCATCAAACCCGGGAAGGAAAGATGTCGAAAATGAATCCCTGAGTGCATCATATCCAAAGAAGGCTGAATCGCGATGTTGGGCAAAGTTATCATACGAATACACCAGCCTAAATCCAGCGGTGTCAAAACTGAATTCGCTGTCAAGTGCAACTTCAAACTGGAGGGGCCCATCCAGGATTTCCTTATCCTTGAGTGGTTCATACCTGAAAAAAAGATGCTGCCAGCCCATTTCGTTCATGATTCCCATGGTAATGGGCCCGGGAGAGTGAATGGCCTCGCCCGTCCCGGCACTGTGACTCATCAGGGAATTGGGATTCCCGTGTGGAAATGACGATGAATTCAAATGATAAATGCTTGAACCGTCGCTGAATGGATTTGGTGCATACAAAGGTGGCCGGTTGTTATTGTATGCCTTCACTGCCAGCGGGCTGCCTGTATAGACCTGCCTGGATGTCAGCGCCTTAAATAATTCATTGGAGGGATTTCCATAAACAGATATATCATCCAGGTGTCTTCTTTGGACATCCTCCACAAAAGTGTCATAAATTGCCGGACTGTTATCAAAAAAACCCAGATGACCGCTTTGGGCATCTTTATCAACATAAAAAAAACCGGTAAAACCAAGCCCATGGGCAATTTCATGCAATACAGTCGAAACAAAATCATATTGATTGACAGGCGTATCTCCATCAATCCCAGTATACCAGGGAACAGTAGAATTAAACCGGGAAATTATATCAGGATTCCCCGGACCCGTCAGCTGCTTTTCCATGAGTTTTTCGACCAACGCGACTGGATAATATACCCCAGGTTTGGGGGCACCATCGAAATCGACAAAATAATCGGAAGGCCCGCAACTGGCCAGTGTATTGCTCCCTAGATCCTGCCATCGGGCTTCAATATAAATAGGCACGCCGGAACTGATCAGCGATTCCCAAATGGATATCGCATACTCGAACGCTGTTTTTACACTATCGGGAAACCCTATGTAATTAACCACGATATCGGCACCTGAGCCGGCAGATTTTAGCTGTTCCAAAAACTCGCGAGGGGGTGGAATAAATGATTTTTCAACTTGCCCCGAAGCATAGCAAACCGGAGGGTCTGCCTTCAAAGGGGATTTTTGCCAAAGTTTCTGTGACATACCTGGCAGGGTTACAAACACTGCCACAACCAACAATATCTTCTTTATGTGTATCAACTTTCAAAATATTTCAATGGAATACTAACCGACCAAAATAAAACAAATAAATCGGGAAACTGGATGATAGAAATTCTAAAAAATTTGAAATTGTCTCGTAGGTGTCAAAATAACGGACTGATCAGATAAGCCAGAGATTCCCTGGACTTGTCATACCAGGGTCGTTTCCGCCATTCGCTCAGCAGGACCTCCCTGCTGTTACGCATGTCCACTTTCACATACGCACCCAGTTGTCGTGCAAATTGCTCGCTGTAAATAAATGCGTTCACTTCGAAATTCGTCTCCAGGCTGCGGAAGTCGAAATTTGCGGTACCCACCGATACAAATGAACCGTCGACCAGCAGGATTTTGCTGTGGATAAACCCTTTCTGGTAGAAAAATATCCTTACCCCAGCCTCCAGCAGTTCATCAATATAGGAGTTGGAAACCCACTTGGGTAACAGGGCATCAGACTTGCCGGGAATTACAATTTTCACATCGATACCTCCCAGGGCGGCCGTTTTTAAGGCGGTAAGGAGTGATGGAGTTGGCATCAGGTAAGGAGTTACAATGGTAATTTCACGACGGGCACAGGTGATCGCGGTAAAAAATGCCTGGGCGATACTGTCCCAGTCCGAATCAGGGCCACTGGCACTAATCTGTACCGGAATGCCGGGATCATCGGTGAAGGGTCTGAAATAATCCCTTCCTACCAGGTTTTCGCCCTTGACAAAAAACCAGTCGGCTGCAAATACCACCTGAAGGAAAGCAACCGCATTGCCTTCAATCTGAATGTTGGTATCGCGCCAGAAACCAACTTTCTCGTTACCATAGATGTACCTGTCGGCAAAGTTGATGCCTCCCGTAAATCCTGTATCCCCGTCGACTACCACTATCTTTCTGTGATTCCGGTAGTTTACCTTTCCGGTAAGCCGGGGAAACCGCACCTCCATAAAAGGGTATAGCTCGACCCCGTTTTCTTTTAACTCACGGATATAACGTTTCCCCAGACTCCAGCTGCCAACATCGTCAATAATCACCCTGACCTGAACCCCTTCCTTTCGCTTTCGGATCAGGATATCCTTTAACCGGTTACCTGTTTCGTCATCCTCGATGATATAATATTCAAGATGGATGTGGTGCCGGGCTCTCTCCAGGGTCGCGAAAATTGCGTCAATGGCCTTTTTCCCGTTATTCAGAATCTTCACGTTGTTACCGGAAGTTAAGCTGGCATGGGAATTATTCAATAACAGGGATATCAGTTTCCTGTAGTTTTCCAGTTCAGGAGGAAGTTGGAATTCCTTTTGCTGAAGATTCCTTAATTGCTTGTTGGTTAAGTTCCTGTATTTGCCAAGGGCTTTTAGTCCACGGCGTGAAAATATCTTGTTCTTTCTGTATTCCTGGCCAAAAACCAGATAAAATACCAGTCCGATCACGGGCAGAAGTACCAGCACCATGATCCATGCAGCCGTTTTAAAGGGTGACCGTTTTTCAAGTACAACAATGATAGCAATGGCTATACTGGTAATCAGAAAAACAAGCGATAAAACTTCCCAAACAGACAGATTTTGAAAATTCCAGTCAAACCACATGATCCTGAGTTATATTGCAAGGTAAATTTAAAAATCAAATAAACGAAAACCTACCCCTTCGGGAAAATATGGCATAATAAATTGTTTAGGAATCAGCATACAGGATCACAGATTCTGTATGCTGTTTAAAAGAACAACCATCCGGTCTTCATTGAAAGTTTTGGTAAACGCGACCTCCCCCTGGATTTCGGGAGACCGGATCCCCGAACCAAGTAAGACTGGCCCCGTGAAAAGGTGCGTCTCATCCCAGAGACCCTGCCCGATAAAGTGCTCCAAAGTTTTTGCTCCACCTTCGACATACAACGAGAGAATATCCCTTTTATAAAGATATTCAATGAGTTGTGGTAGTATATTTTTGGTGAAATCGAGCTTGACATATTTTACTTTCCCAATGGAGGAGCTTTCCCTTTCCGTAAAGACAACGGTTTCTTCGGTTCCGTCGAGCAGGTTAGAGTTGTCAGGGACCTTGCCGGTCCGGTCAATCAAAAGTCGCAACGGAGAGGGCCCTGCCCAATCCCTGACCGTAAGGCTCGGATTATCGGCAATGGCCGTTTGGGTACCTACCAGGATTGAAGCTTCTTCTGACCGGCACTTGTGGACGAATTGCCGTGACAAAGCATTGGTGATCCATACCGGTTTCCTTTCTCCCCGGGCCGCGTCGGGCGCCAAATAGCCATCGGTACTTTGAGCCCATTTAAGGATTATATATGGTCGATTCTTCTCATGAAAAGTAAAAAACCGCCGGTTCAACCATCGGCATTCCTCTTCCAGAATACCCGTCACAACTTCAATTCCGCTACCTCTTAACTTTTCGATACCCCTCCCCGAAACTTCAGCAAAGGGATCGGAGGTGCCAATAACCACCCGGGGAATACCCATCTGGATGATCAGGTCACTGCAAGGAGGGGTTTTGCCAAAATGGGCGCAAGGTTCCAGGGAAACGTAAAGGGTACATTCCTTAAGCCAATCCTTATTTTTCACCGAATTAATGGCATTTACCTCAGCGTGGGGTCCACCGCATTTCATATGGTATCCTTCGCCAATAATCAGGCCTTTGCGGACAATGACACACCCCACCATCGGATTAGGTGCGGTGGTGCCCGAACCCAACAATGCCAGATCGATGCATCGTTTCATGAACAATTGGTGTGTATCCATATCATTTTCTACCTTGAAGGTCATGATCGATTCAGGTATTATAGCATGATATCGCCTTTTTTATTTCAGTCAACCCAATTGGACTAAACTGGAAATGAGCCTCGATGGTGTCGGGAATTTCCGGGGCCGATATCATTCAAAAAAGTAACTTTGTCAAAAATAGCACAATGCAGCCGACAATTCAATATATCCGGAAGGAATTACAATCTGTCTGTTCGCCCGAAGAAACAGAAAGCATGGTTCGCCTGATATTCAGGCATCTCAAAAATTTCACCCTCACCGATCTGGTACTTAAGAAAGAGGAGACCCTTTCCCCTGAAGAAAAGGAAATCGTGGTTGAAATCACCCGACGCCTAAAAAACTCAGAACCACTGCAATACATCCTGGGCGAAACTGAATTTCTTGGACTGACTTTAAAAGTAAATCCCGATGTGCTGATACCCCGGCCTGAAACAGAAGAACTTATCGGCTGGATTTTGGAATCGGGACAACTTTTTGAGAATATCCTGGACATTGGCACCGGAAGCGGATGTATTGCCCTTGCCCTTAAGCACCATTTGAAGGATTCATCAGTTTATGCATGTGACATTTCACGTAAGGCACTCGAAACGGCCCGGAAAAATGCAATGCTTAACAACCTCGACATCACGTTTATTCAGGCTGACATACTGAAAGACAAAGAATTACAAATAACCGTAAAACCAGATCTCATTGTCAGCAATCCACCCTATGTAAGGGAATCTGAAAAACTATTCATGGCAGACAATGTGACCCGATTCGAACCTGGCATTGCCTTATTTGTCAATGACGAACAACCACTGGTATATTATGAGGCAATTGCCAATTTTGCCAAAGAATCGGGAGCTAATGGCGGCTGGCTCTACCTCGAAATCAATGAATCACTTGGGCCGGAAATGGTGGCACTGCTCTCGTCAATGGATTTTGGATTTGTTGAAATCAGGAAGGACCTGCAGGGAAAAGACCGGATGATCAGGGCAAGAATCTGAATCAAAAACTTATAAATCGGAGAAATGAGGAGACGTAACTTCTTGCATTTTGCAGCATTACAAGCCATATTACCGGTTCCGGCATTTCATGGCATATTTGCAAATAACACCGGATGGTCGGCATCGAAGGATAACAGGACATGGATTGCCCGGGAGAAAGACCTGGTCAACTCGCTTGAAAAGGCATTACACCCCATCGGCGGAATTCGCAGGATTATGTCTGGCAGGCCCAAAGTCCTTGTCAAACCAGTGATGGCTTATAATCAACCTCCTGGAACAGGATACAACACCGATCCGGTTTTGGTTAAAAACCTCATCGAGTGGTGCTATAAGGCAGGAGCCAGAGAGGTTTCGGTGCTGGACCAAACCCGTGACGAATGGACCCAAACCTATAAGAACAGCGGGATCGAAAGAGTTGCGAAAGATGCAGCAGCCAGGGTTTATCCGGCCAATGACGAAAGGTATTATTCAATGCCTGAATCCGTGCCTGACAAAAACTTGCTTGTCCATAACGCATTGGTCAATGCAGATATCATCATTAACCTGCCTGTAGTGGTCATGCCGCATGGCGAAAAGGTAAAAGGTGCCATCGACAATTACCTTGGACTGGTTTGGGAGCGGGATAAGTGCATCGGATCCCGACAGTCTTCATGCATCGCATCACTTCTCGGATATAAAGCCCCCCAGCTTACCATCGCCGAAATCTGGCCTGAAAACAAACAATCAGAACTATCAACTTTAGACAATGAATTAAGGTATATTTCAGTTTCAGACGACATAGTTCTTTCAGATCAGGCCTCAGCGAATATACTTGGATTGGATTACAACCAGGTAAGCGGTGTAAAAGAGGCTATTTTGGCTGGCCTTGGACAACAAAATCCAATGCCTGAGCAGATTATAAAAGTGTAACGAATTGTTTGGATTCACAAAATCATTTCGCCACGAATTCGTTAAATTGCACACCGCTTCAATCCGGAAATATTCAGGTAATTGAGAAAATTTGTAAAATACATATTACTGTTTATCAATGTTATCGCCATTGGAGGACTTTTTGTCTCCTATGTTTCACTCTATTTCCCGCCCGATAAAGGTTGGTTAATATCCCTTGCCGGGATGGCATATCCATGGATTCTTCTGGGCAACATCCTTCTTATGATGTTCTGGCTTTTTACCAAGCCCAAATTTATCTTACTATCGCTACTGACCATATTACTGGGATTCAATGTTGCCTCGCGGTATTTTCAGCTATCGGGAAGAACCACCGAAGAAGAAGGCATTAAGGTAGTGTCATACAATGTAAAGCATTTTACAGGTACAGGGCGAAACCCATCCAAAGACCTGGCAGATCTAATCAAGGGCTTCCTGAAAGAAACAGAACCCGACATCATTTGCCTGCAGGAAGTGAAACTTCGGTCAAACCATATTTTCAACCTGCAGGCTGCCAAGAGTGAGTTTCCATCCATCCGTCATTACCAGTATGCACGGGCAAGCGGAACAGGCGGTTCGGTTACATTGACCCGGTTCCCGATAGTCAAGATGCAGGAAATCAGGTTCGAGAACTCAGGAAATATCGCCATATGCACCGATGTGGTGGCAAACAATGATACCATACGCATTTTCAACATCCATCTTCAGTCGTACCGCATCGATCCTGACAAATACAGGATCATTGGGAGACAGCGGATTACGGATGAAAAAGATTTGGAGGAGGTGAAGGAACTTGGCATGAAATACCGTGATGCCGTGAAAATGAGGGCAAAACAAGCACGTGTAATTCATGAAAAGATTAGCAGTTCACCTTACCCCGTCATTGTGTGTGGCGATTTCAACGATCCGCCATCCTCCTATTCATATCAAAAAGTACGGGGAGACCTTGTTGATTCATTTGTTGACTCGGGAAGGGGGATCGGACGGACTTACGTTGGCAAGCTACCCTCGTTCCGCATTGATTATATCCTTCACAGTGACACCTTCGACAGCTATAACTTCAAGGTCTATGATGTCCCATACAGCGACCACCTTCCGGTTGCCTGTGAACTGATCCGGAATTAGATTGTCATTTCGTTGTCAAGGATCCTGTTTGATTCATGCCGGTCGAGATAAAGCTGCATGACGAGGGCTTCCTTGTCAGGAAATTTTCTTTCATCCCTGATTTTGTCGACAAACACCAGGGTTATTGCTGAGTCGTAAAGATGACCATCAAAATCAAACAGATTCACTTCAATACTTCTATTATCGGCATTATTGTTGAAAGTTGGACGGGTTCCGATATTCATCATACCCCTGTACCTGACTCCGTCAACAAGGACAAACACGGCATAAACCCCATATCCGGGGATGAGTTTATGAACATCCGACGATTCAATATTTGCGGTTGGGAACCCGATGGTCCTGCCCAATTGCTGGCCTTCAACCACCCTGCCGTGAAGCGTGTAATGATATCCCAGGTAGCGGGTTGCCTGCCGGATATCACCTGACTCAAGTGCATTCCGGATTCGGGTGGAGCTAATACTTGCCTCATTTGCCAGCACAACATCCAGCTTTATGATATCAAAACCGTATAAATCAGCACATTTTTTCAGATCTTCGTAACTGCCTTCACGATTTTTACCGAACCGATGGTCATAGCCTACGACCAGTGTTGAGGTATGGATTTGGTCGACCAATACAGATTTCACAAACTCGGAATAAGAAAGCTTCGCGAAATCAAGGGTAAAGGGGTAAACAACGAGATGGTCGATCCCGGCCTGGCCAAGAAGTTCTATCTTCTCGTCCAGGGTGGTCAGTAGCCTGAGGTTCTGCTCATCAGGCGTAAGTACCTGGCGGGGATGTGGATAGAAGGTAAATACCACCGACTCACCTCCGGTTTGGTCAGCAATCTCTTTCAGTTTATCCAGGACTTTATGATGCCCCAGGTGAACCCCATCGAAAGTACCGATTGTAACGACCGGTTTACTGACTGAAATATTCTTTAAATCCTTATATACTCTCACTATTTCAAAAACTTGGACCCAAAAATATAAAATAATTATCTTCGCCTCCGAATATTTCCCCTCAGGGGAATTTATTAATTTTAGCGGCTCAAATTAAAGCATCATAATGAACAACAGAATCATCGTTTTAGCAACATTAATCATTTTGATTTTTACAGGATGTGACCGTCCCAAAAAATTCGAGATAACCGGAAAAATAACCAATGCTGAAGGCAGGAAGTTATACCTGGAAGAACTGATGGTAGCCAATATGCGTCCTGTTGATTCTGTCAAAATAGGGAAAAACGGGGAATTTGCCTTTCGTGCCCATACCGGAATGCCCACTTTCTATCTTCTTAAATTATCGGAGAATAATTTTATCACCCTGCTGATTGATTCAGCAGAGGTAATCAACATAAAGGCTGATGCCCTCAATTTTGCACGACAATATGATGTCGAAGGTTCCCCGGGATCCATCCTTGTGCAGGAATTAAACGAAAAACTCAACATTACCAAGCAACGGCTTGATTCAATTTCCTCATTATATACCCTTTACGCCGACCGGCCCGACTTCGGCGAACTGAAGTTGCAACTGGATCAGGCTTACGAGAAAACCGTGCAGGACCAGGTGGATTATTCCACCAGCTTTGTTTCCGAACATCCATTCAGCATGGCCAGTGTGCTGGCACTATACCAGAAATTTGACAACGAAAACTATGTGGTCCGCGACCTTCACGCACTCAGGGTTGCAGCATCAGCCCTTAATTCCTTTTATCCGAATTCAGAACATGTTAAGGCCCTGTACCAAAACACCCTTCAACTGATTGCCCAGGAAAGGAATATGCAACTCAGGCAGCTGATTGATGAAGCCGGATCTGACATTCCTGAAATCGTGCTTCCAGATACCGAAGGGAACCAGATCGCGTTATCCTCTTTACAGGGAAAAGTCATTCTGGTACATTTTTGGTCGGCCCTTAATCCTGATTCCAGGATTCTGAATCCAGTCCTGGTCGAAGCTTATTCAAAATACCGGCAAAAAGGTTTTGAGATTTATCAGGTAAGCGTTGACAAAGACAGGAAAGACTGGCTTGAGGCCATCCAGAGGGATAAACTCACCTGGATCAATGTCGGTGACATGGAAGGCAGCATCCAGGCTGTAATGAACTTCAATATACAGGCAGTACCCTACAACTACCTCATAGGGCGCGATGGCGCCATTATTGCACAGAACCTGAAAGGCCCCGCACTTGACAAAGCATTGTCAGAAATCTTCAAGTAATCTGAAATCCATTGATAACCAATAAAGAGATATCAATTCCCAAGAGCTTCGAATCCAAAATTTCAGTGAATATTTGAAAAATCGAAAAAATATTTATTTCGTTTCTGATGTGCACCTAGGGGCACCCTCCCTCAAAGACAACCACGAAAGGGAAAAGAAATTCGTCAGATGGCTCGACAAGGTAAGCCAGGATGCTTCGGAGATTTTCCTGATGGGCGATATATTTGATTACTGGTTCGAATACAAGAAGGTAGTTCCCCGTGGACACATCAGGGTATTGGGTAAACTGGCCGAAATAACCGACAGCGGAATACCTGTCCATTTCTTTACCGGAAACCATGATATCTGGATATTTGATTACCTTCCTTCAGAAATAGGGCTCATCGTTCATCATGATCCTGAAACATTTAACCTTCTGGGTAAAAAATTCTTCCTTGCACATGGCGATGGACTCGATCCAGGCGATAAAGGTTATATAATTCTGAAAAAAATATTTAAAAGCAGGGTTTTACAGTGGCTTTATGCCAGACTTCATCCTAACTTTGCAGTGACCGTGGCTCAGAAATGGTCAAAAAACAGCCGTCTGGGTAAAAAAGATTATGCCGATAGCTTTGATGCAACCTCTGAAGGCATGTTTCAATATGCATCCTCGGTATTGGAAAAAGAGCATTTTGATTACTTTGTTTTTGGTCACAGGCATCGATTGGTAAATATCCCCATCAGTGAGCGTTCACGGTTTGTATTGCTGGGAGACTGGATAAAAACATTTTCCTACGGGGTATTTGACGGAACAGATTTTGAATTGAAGATTTTTATAGACGAATAAATAATCCTACAGTTGTGAAGATTTATACAACCATAACCGGATCAGGAAGTTATATTCCGCCAGTAATGATTGCCAACGATCATTTCCTGAATTATACTTTCTATGATCCTGCCACCAGGGCTCCTTTTGACAAGGATAACACCGAAATTATCGAAAAATTCAGGGAAATCACGAATATCGAGGAGCGCCGCTGGTGCAATCCTGAAGACCAGACGTCAGATTTGGGGGCATATGCCGCCAGAAATGCCATCGAATCGGCAGGTATCGATCCCGAAACACTTGATTTTATCATCATGGCCCACAACTTCGGTGATTTGCCGCAAATCAACAGGCGTTCTTCGATTGTCCCCTATATGGCAGCCCGGGTAAAGCAAAAACTGGGTTTGAAGAATCCCCACATGTTTGCACACGATGTCATTGCAGGATGTCCGGGATGGGTTCAGGCTTTGATTGTTGCAGACATGTATATAAAATCAGGGCAATATCAAAGAGGGTTGGTAATTGGTAGCGATGTGAACAGCAGGGTGGCAGATCCCTTTGACAGGGATACCATGATCTTTGCCGATGGTGCGGGTGCTGTCGTGGTGGAAGCCGTCCAGTCTGAAGAACCTGTGGGCATACTTTCCCATGCCATGCAGACAGACGCCCTGGAGGCCGATTACCTGGTCATGGATACCACGCTTAATCCCGAATCAGACAATAAGGATATCTATATCAGGATGCAGGGACACAAGGTCTACGTATATGCACTGACCAATGTACCCAAAGTGGTTAAAAAGAGCCTGCAGCTTGCCGGATTGACGCTTACGGATGTAAAAAAGGTGCTGATACACCAGGCCAACGAAAAAATGGACCAGGCCATCCTGGAAAGAGTTTTCAGACTTTACAAAATCAAGGATATTCCGGAAACCGTGATGCCGATGACCATCAACAAGTTGGGTAACAGTTCTTCGGCTACCATTCCGACACTATACGATTTAATTGTAAGGAAGGAACTCGAAGGCCATTCCATCAACAGTGGAGATGTCATCATATTCACCTCTGTGGGTGCAGGAATGATGATAAATTCAGTAGTTTACCAGGTACCTTAACAGAGATTTCGCGTTAGCTTGCTTTCAGACGGTTCAGACTTGACCTGTCAAGCTTTTCACGGGCATATTCCAGGGTAATTGTCAGTTCCTTCAGCTGCTCTGTTGGTGAATGGAACATGGCATCGATCATGATATTTTCGCAGATTGAACGTAATCCCCTGGCACCAAGTTTAAATTCAACTGCCTTATCAACAATGTATTCGAGGGCATCTTCCTCAAAAACCAGCTTGATTCCGTCGAGTTCAAACAATTTCAGGTACTGTTTGATAATTGAGTTCTTTGGCTCGGTAAGAATCCGCCTCAGGGTATCCCTGTCAAGTGGATCGAGGTGAGCCAACACGGGCAGACGACCGATGATTTCCGGAATCATGCCGAAAGACCGTAAATCCTGGGGAGAAATATATTGCAGTAAGTTCTCGCGGTCAATTCGGTCACCATCTTTGGCGGCTCCATAACCTATCACCTTGGTGTTCAGGCGTTGTGCTATCTTTCGTTCGATCCCTTCAAATGCACCTCCACAAACAAACAGGATATTCTTAGTATTTACGGGGATCAATTTTTGTTCGGGGTGTTTTCGCCCACCTTGCGGAGGAACATTCACCACAGAACCCTCAAGAAGCTTCAGGAGACCCTGCTGTACCCCTTCGCCCGACACATCCCTGGTAATGGATGGATTATCGCCTTTCCGGGCAATTTTATCGATTTCGTCAATAAAAACAATACCCCGCTCGGCAGCTTCCACGTTGTAGTCGGCAACCTGGAGAAGCCGGGTCAACAAGCTTTCAATATCCTCACCCACATAGCCAGCTTCGGTAAGAACCGTTGCATCCACTATAGTGAAGGGAACATGCAGCATTCGGGCAATTGTGCGTGCAAGAAGGGTTTTGCCGGTACCGGTTTCACCTACAAGAATGATGTTTGACTTTTCAATTTCAGTTTCATCATCGTCGACCCTCTGGGTAAGCCGCTTATAATGGTTATATACTGCCACGGCCAGAATCTTCTTTGCCTGATCCTGACCAATGACATACTGATCGAGAAATTCCTTGATTTCAAGTGGTTTCATCAGCTTCATCCCATCAAGTTCGAAAGCCGAATCCCTTTTCATTTCCTCGAGGATGATCGAATGTGCCTGCTCGGCGCAACGATCACAGATATGGCCCTCAATACCGGCAATCAAAAGACTTACGTCTTGCTTTTCACGCCCACAGAATGAACACTTGTCAGATTTTCCCTTCGTATTACTCATTACTTCTTGTCTCTAACCAAAATCTCATCAATCATTCCATACTCAACCGCCTCCTGGGATGTCATCCAGTAATCCCTGTCGGCATCTCTTTCGACCTGTTCGACCGATTTGCCGGTATGGTCAGATAAAATCTTATACAATTCATTTTTAATCTTCATGATTTCACGGGCGGTGATTTCGATATCGGAAGCCTGTCCGGATGCACCTCCCATCGGTTGGTGAATCATGATCCTTGAATGTTTGAGGGCCGAACGCTTGCCCTTGGTGCCTGCTGTCAGCAGGATCGCACCCATGGAAGCTGCCATGCCGGTACAGATTGTAGCCACATTGGCCGTAATATACTGCATGGTATCGTAAATGCCCAGTCCGGCATGAACTGAACCTCCGGGAGAATTAAAGTACACCTGAATGTCTTTGGAAGGATCAGTAGATTCGAGGAATAGTAACTGTGCCTGGATAATATTGGCAACGGTATCATCAATTGGAACCCCAAGGAAAATGATCCGGTCCATCATCAGCCTCGAGAACACATCCATGGAAGCCACATTCAACTGTCTCTCCTCAATGATGGTAGGTGAGATGTAATAATCATGCAATGAAGTATAACTATGCATGGTCATGCTGCTGATGCCGGCATGTTTGGTTGCATACTTCCTAAATTCATTATCCCAGTTCATATATTTTCCTCCTGATTTTAACAATGTAACTTAAAAATGAACCCATGAGGGTTTAAAACATGCAAAGTTAAAAAAAAGCAGCAGCTATTTTATCGGCTGCTGCATGCATATCTCATTACAGTGCTTTGAATTCTTCGGTTGTCACATCCTTTTCGTTCAGCTGGACTTTCTCTTTCACCAGGTCGTAAACCTTGATTTCGAAAACCCGGCGGACGATCCGCTCCCTGTCATCCTCTTTCTCCATAATCCTATGGGCATATGATTCGAGGTGTTCATCAGCTACCTGGTAAATGCCATATTGCTGAAACTGGGACATGGCAATATTTTTGGCCATCTGAAGGGTTTCATCTTCGCTGACCTCAATTTTGTTTTCGTTGATAATGTTGTTCTTAATCAACTGCCAACGAAGGTCTTCAATGAAATCTTCGAAATCTTCCTCGATCTTTTCATCGGTCAGCTCCTTGTTGGTCTCCTTGAGCCAGCGCTTCAGGAAAGCTTCGGGCAAGTCCATAGGGACTGCAGAAATCAAACTCTTCCGGGCATCGACTTCAAACTGCTGTTTTGAAGAGTTTTCCAAACTGATGCTGATATTTTCAGACACCTTTTCCCTGAATTGTTCAACAGTGGCAACCTCAGTTTCTTCACCGAACAACTTTTTATAAAGTTCCTCATTCAACTCACCCTTTACAAAGTCCTGAATTGATTTTATGGTACAGTGGAACTTGCTTTCAAGTTCTTCGGCAGCCTCATGGCTAATGTTGAGCATATGCCCAACCTCATGACGGTCGCCAAAAGCAGTAACGGCATCAACAACAAAAGATTCTTCCGGCTTTTTCCCGATAAGTTCTTTCTTAACCTCTTCGTCTTTGACACGGTCATAAGCTACCAGGACATTTTCGGCCACAATGCCATCTTCCTTTTCAGCTCCATCGGCATCAAGCTCACGGAAATCAACCCTCAGATAGGATATTTCCGAAACTGACTCAACATCCTTGGTTGTTCCATATTGTGAAAGAATCTGTTCGATATTTTCATCGATCAGCTGTTCATCAACTTTAATCCGATAATAATCAACGGTATGTGATTTATCCAGGTTCAAATTGAACTCAGGTGTCAGGGCTATATCAAACACGAACTCAAAATCTTCCTGTTTGTCGAAATCGATAGGCTGCTGGAGTTCATTATTGGGAAGCGGATCACCAATAATATTGATTTTCTCATCCCTCAGGTAATTGATCAGGTTCTGTGATAGGAGCTGGTTAACTTCCTCGGCGAGGAGAGCCTTGCCGTATCTCCTCTGGATGACCCCGGCAGGGACCTTGCCCGGACGGAACCCCGGAAGTGCTACCTTTTGACGATATTCACGAAGTTTGTCTGCCACATTTTTCTCATAATCATTCTTGTCGATAAGAACTTTGATGATGGCAGTTCCATTGTCAGTGTTTTCCCTGTTAATTTTCATATTTTGCCTTTAAAACTTTCTGTTACAATAAATTAAAAAAACGGCCCCCTTTTCCTGAAGCTACAGGCAGGTTGCCGGTTTTTTGTGCGGACGAAGGGACTCGAACCCCCACGCCGTAAGGCACCAGATCCTAAGTCTGGCACGTCTACCAATTCCGCCACGTCCGCGATTTGCGGCGCAAAGGTAGTTAAAATTTTAATTTTAAAACTACCTGAACGACTAATTGCCAAAAAATCTGATGATTAGTACACTTACCGTAACGTGAAATTCTGCCCGAGATAAACTTTTCTGACGATTTCATCGTTTGCAAGATCCTCCGCGGTTCCGTATTTCAGGATACTTCCCTCAAAAAGAAGATACGAACGATCGGTGATTGAAAGCGTTTCGTGTACGTTATGGTCGGTAATCAACACTCCGATATTCTTTTCCTTCAGCTTGATCACAATA
The DNA here is from genome assembly GCA_023428545.1 of Bacteroidota bacterium. Next base: position 138,965 of record JAEYXH010000008.1, read on the forward strand.
TTCTGGATATCCTCAACAGCAATCGGATCGACACCGGCAAAAGGCTCATCGAGAAGGATAAACTTGGGATCAATAGCCAGGGCCCGTGCAATTTCGGTCCGGCGTCGTTCACCTCCCGACAGCTGGTAACCCATACTTTTCCTGATATGCTGCAAACCAAATTCAGACAGTAGCGACTCCAGTTTTTCTTGCTGATATTCCTTGGTATAATCCGTCATTTCGAGTACTGCCCGAAGATTATCCTCAATACTCAGCTTACGGAATACAGAGGCTTCCTGTGCCAGATAACCGATTCCTTTCTGGGCTCGTTTATAAACAGGAAGGGAGGTAATATCCTCATCCTCGATAAAAATACTGCCCGAAAGCGGTTGGATCAACCCTACAATCATGTAAAAGGAAGTTGTTTTCCCTGCACCGTTAGGGCCCAGCAAGCCAACAATCTCGCCCTGGCGGACTTCGAAGCTGACACCCTTGACAACGGTTCGCTTCTTATATTTCTTGACGATATTATCTGCTCTTAACAACATACAATCAGGTTCAAATGGATCAGTCATCCAGCTCTTTGGCCTTTCTCTTTTCGACCCGTTTCGAAATAAAAATACCTATCTCATAGAGGAAGACCAATGGAAAGGCAACCATGATCTGGCTGAAAACGTCAGGTGGCGTTATGATCGCAGCAAGCAGGAGCATCAAAACATAGGCATGCCTTCTGTATTTTTTCATGAAGGAAGGCGTCAGTAATCCAACCCTGCTAAGGAAAAACACAAAGATGGGAAGCAGGAAAACGACACCGGAAGCCAGTGAAATACTGGCCACTGTGCTTATATAGGAGTTGATGTTGATCTGGTTGACAACTTCACCACTGATGCTGTACGAAGCCAAAAAATGGATCGAAAGGGGGACAATCAGGTAATAACCAAACAATACACCGAGTCCAAAAAGGATGGTGGTAAAAAATACGGCGCCCGAGGCATATTTCTTTTCCGTTTCATACAGGGCTGGCTTGATAAACAGCCAGAATTCAAAAAAAACAACCGGAGAAGCCCCGATAAATCCAAGAATTATGGCAGCCCAGATTGAAGTCAGAAACTGTCCGGCCATCTTAATGCTGATCAGCTGAAGATCACTCTGGTTTATTTTTAATGCGTCAGTCCCGATAAAGTCGGCCAGCAAGGAAAACATTCGGTTGGTCCAAAACGCCGGGTTCTTGGGTTTGAATATAATTTCGGTAAAAATAAAATCCTGAAAGACAAAAGCCAACACAGCCATCACCATCACGGCCAATACCGAACGGATCAAGTGCCAGCGTAATTCTTCCAGATGGTCAAGAAAGGACATTTCCCCTTGTTTTTTGCCAGTCTTTTCTTTATCACTCATATAATCAGGCTCTATTCTTTTAAAAACTCCACAAATATAACGACTTCCGATAAATACCTTTCATGGCCCCCCTTTAATTTGGAAAATGGTAAATAAACTGCCAGCGGTTCCCTTTAACTTAATATAAAATCAATTTCCCAGGCCAATGAAACAAAATCCACCTACCCAATTTCAATAAATGAAACATGTCAATGTTTTGGGATAAACGCAATAACTGTCTAATTATCAATTATATTGCCAATCTTATTTGTGTAGAATTTACATAAAAGGTAAAAATGACCGTAAAACATTGTGCATTTGTCAACTTTGATTAATTTTAGATACCAAGTAAAAGCATATAAAGCCCAATTGAAATAATTAAAAATGTCGAGTAACTTATCTTTAACAGAACATCTTCATAAATATTTTGGATTTGATCGTTTTAAAGGCCAGCAGGAAGAAGCAATTAAGAGTGTTTTAGACGGAAACAACACTTTTGTCCTGATGCCGACAGGCGGTGGAAAGTCCCTGATTTACCAGTTGCCGGCCATGATCATGGACGGTACAGCCATAGTCATTTCCCCCTTGATTGCCCTGATGAAAAATCAGGTTGATTCCATGCGGGGAATATCAACAGAAGATACAGTCGCCCATTTTCTTAACTCCAGTCTGACAAAGGCAGCTATCCAGGAAGTCAAGGATGACGTTCTGTCGGGTAAAACCAAACTGCTCTACGTGGCTCCTGAATCGCTTACCAAGGAGGAAAACATTGAATTTCTAAAAAACATCAGGATCTCCTTTTACGCCATCGATGAAGCACACTGTATTTCGGAATGGGGGCACGACTTCCGGCCTGAATACCGCCGCATCAGGCCTCTGATCCAGGAAATAGGGGAGGCTCCTGTCATTGCACTGACCGCAACAGCCACAGCCAAGGTCCAGCATGATATCCAGAAGAATTTGGGGATCCTGAACGCGCAGGTTTTCAAGGCGTCATTCAACCGCCCCAACCTCTATTATGAGGTCAGACAAAAAGTGAAACCAGAAAACCAGATTATCCGCTTCATCAAGGAAAATGCCGGAAAATCGGGAATCATTTACTGCCTGAGTAGAAAAAAGGTCGAAGAATTGGCCGAAACCCTCAAAATTAACGGAATAAAGGTTCTTCCATATCATGCAGGGATGGATGCCCAAACCCGCTCATCCAACCAGGACAAATTTCTGATGGAAGAGGTTGACATCATGGTTGCCACCATTGCCTTCGGAATGGGAATCGACAAACCCGATGTCAGGTTTGTCATCCACTACGACATTCCCAAAAGCCTTGAAGGCTATTACCAGGAAACAGGTCGTGCAGGACGTGACGGAGGTGAAGGAAGGTGCATCACATTCTATAGCTATAAGGACATCCAGAAACTTGACAAGTTTATGCACGGCAAACCGGTTGCGGAACAGGAAATCGGACGCCAACTGCTTCTCGATACCGTTTCATACGCCGAAACTGCCATCTGCCGGCGAATAATCCTGCTCCACTACTTCGGCGAAAAGTATGAACACGAAAACTGCAACAATTGCGACAACTGCCTCAATCCAAAAGAATATGTGGAAGCACAGGACGAAATCGTCAGAATGCTGGAAACTATTCTTGAAGTGAAAGAGAAGTATAAGGCCGATCATATTGCCGACATACTGACCGGTAAAACAACGGCAGCCGTAAAATCGTTCCGTCACGATACACTGGAATCTTTCGGATCAGGAGACGACCATGATGAACATTTCTGGAATGCAGTTTTCAGGCAATCGATGGTTGCTGGACTAATCCACAAGGATATCGAAAATTATGGTATCCTTCAGGTTACCCCTGCCGGACATGAATTTCTAAAAAATCCCAGGTCGTTTCAGCTGGTGAGAAATCACAGGTATGAAGAGGACGAAGACGAATCGTCAGGTGGCCCGGCATCGGGAGGTTCCGGGGGTGATCCTGAACTCTTCAACATGCTCAGGGATCTGCGTAAAACCATGGCTAAGAAGCTGAACCTGCCACCTTATGTCATTTTTCAGGATCCGTCATAGGCTGATATGTCAATCCAATATCCCATCGACCTCGAAGAATTACAAAAAATACAGGGCGTAGGTCAGGGAAAGGCCCAAAGATACGGAAAGGAATTTGTTGCACTGATCAGGAAATATGTTGAGGAAAACGAAATTGAAAGACCCCAGGACCTCATCGTTCGTTCAGTTGCCAATAAATCAAAACTGAAAGTCAATATCATCCAGAGCATCGACCGAAAAATTTCTCTCGAAGATATCGCCAATTCAAAAGGAATTGAATTTTCTGACCTTCTTGGTGAAATAGAAGCCATTGTCAACTCAGGTACCCGGATCAGCATTGATTACTATATCAATGAAATTCTGGATGAAGACCAGCAGGAAGAGTTATTCGAATACTTTCGTGAAACCGAAAATGATTCCATTGAAGCTGCTGCTGAAGAACTCGGGGAAGATGACTATCCAATCGACCATATCCGGCTGATGCGCATCAAATTTATCTCCGACATGGGCAACTGACCTTCGATTTAATGAACACGGTCAGGGCAATGACCGATTGCCCTGAGAATTCCCGAAAGATGGTTCTAACAGGACGTTTACGTTCTGTCATACCCCTACTGCATTTTTAATCATTACCTTCAGGTTCAGGGAACGTTTTATGAAATCCGCAGATTTTAATAATTTTGCACAAAAATTTTAAACATGACAGTAACAGTTAAAAACAATCTGGAATATAAAGTTGCCGACCTTAATCTGGCTGATTTTGGACGGAAGGAAATTGAAATTGCCGAAAAGGAAATGCCCGGACTGATGTCAATAAGGAAACGGTACGAAAACCAAAAACCCCTGAAGGGCGCACGCATAACCGGCAGCCTGCATATGACCATACAAACAGCCGTTTTGATAGAAACGCTGGTTTCATTGGGGGCTGAGGTCCGTTGGGCGAGTTGCAATATTTTCTCTACCCAGGACCACGCTGCCGCAGCCATTGCCAAGGCAGGCATTCCGGTATTTGCCTGGAAGGGTGAAACCCTTGCTGAATACTGGTGGTGTACTGAAAGAGCCCTTGATTTCGGAAACGGACTCGGTCCAAACCTGATCGTTGACGACGGAGGCGATGCCACCCTTATGATTCACCGGGGATATGCAGCAGAAAAGGATGCTTCCATCCTGAATATTGAAGCCGAAGGAGAAGATGAAATACAACTCAATATCCTGTTGAAAAAATTACTGGCCGAGAACCCCGTTCGTTGGAACACGGTCGTTCCGGGAATCAAAGGGGTATCGGAAGAAACCACCACCGGTGTGCACAGGCTCTACCAGATGCATGATGAGGGGAACCTGCTCTTCCCGGCAATCAATGTAAACGACTCGGTAACCAAATCCAAATTCGACAACCTCTATGGTTGCCGTGAATCCCTTGCCGACGGTATAAAGAGGGCTACCGACGTGATGATCGCCGGCAAGGTGGTTGTTGTTGCAGGATATGGCGATGTCGGAAAAGGATGTGCTCATTCCATGAGAGGTTATGGAGCAAGGGTGATCGTTACCGAAATCGATCCAATTTGTGCACTGCAGGCAGCAATGGAAGGCTTTGAGGTTAAAACCATGGAAGATGCCGTGGAAGAGGGAAACATATTCGTGACCGCAACCGGAAACCGCGACGTAATTACGGCTGACCATATGACCCGGATGAAAGACCAGGCAATCGTATGCAATATTGGCCACTTTGACAATGAAATCCAGGTAGCCCGTCTTGAAAAAACCCACGGAGTTAGCCGTACCACCATTAAGCCCCAGGTTGACAAATATGCCTTCCCGGATGGACATTCCATTTTTATCCTTGCCGAAGGCAGACTGGTAAATCTCGGATGTGCCACCGGCCATCCTTCCTTTGTCATGAGCAATTCATTTACCAACCAGACACTGGCCCAGATTGACCTCTGGCAGAATGACTATCCGACTGATGTATACCGTCTGCCAAAGAAGCTGGATGAGGAAGTGGCCCGGCTGCACCTTGAACAATTGGGCGTTAAGTTGACAACCTTGTCGGACGATCAAGCCAAATATCTGGGAATAGAAAAGAATGGACCTTATAAACCTGAACACTACAGGTACTAAGGATAAAAAACTTAGGTATACCTGATAGTGTCGCCTACATGCATGAAGCAGGTTGGTTTTCAGTAAGAACACGCTTTGGAATTATTCCGGGGCGTGTTCTTAATTATAAATACGAAGCATGTTGCCAGCCACAGAAGTATTGTATTGCTGAAGGGGGAAAGTTGCAGGTCCCTTGCTGGGATAAGCCTCACCCATGAGTATAAATTGTGAGCCACAACATGGACAAGTGCCCAGCACTCCTTCATTTTTTACGCGGCAGGTGGTACTGATCTCGTGGGTACAGGCTCCATCGTATGCATAATAAAGATTTCCCGCCTCCACACAGTAAATGATAATCCCCCCAAACCCCTGGCCTCCAAATGCTACCGAATTTCCAGGAACCATCAGCTCATTGACGATATTCAGGTTCACCGTCAGGTAGACATCCACGTAAGGGATTACTCGGTAATTATCCTTGTCGCAAGCCCATAGGAATACCGATATCGTGAACAAGACAGAAATTATGCGGAGCGTTTTCCTCATTTACACTAGGATATATTTTTTAATTGCCGGAAAAAATTTATGCCTTGAAACATTTCATGGCAGAATGAAAACATGTCTGTTAAAAAACCAACCATTAATTTTACTACCTTTAAACAGTAAAATTAAGGAATTTATTTCCCGAAACCGTTTTTTTACCATGGATGACGTAATTGTAATCATATTGACTCTGGTATTGACCATCGTTGCGGCAATCAACCAGAACAAAAAAAAGAAAAGTGCCCCGGCCCAAAATAAGACCCCCGATTTCTGGGAAACTGTTCTTGGGCAGGAAAGTCCTTTCCCTCAGCCCATTGAGGTTGAAAAGAATATACCAACCGTTCAAAAGAAAGCAGAGACCAAACAGGTACCCAGGACCAAACCAACCAGAAAGCCAGAACCTCAGAGAATGAGGTCGTCGGCTATAACTGATGAATTATCGGTCGCCGAGGGAGGGCGCCATGATGATATCCTCTCGCTTTTGAACAGCAAGAAGGGGTTCGACGATTCTATCGACAACAATGAGGATACTGCCGGAATCATGGATGATTTCAGTCTGAAAAAAGCAGTGATTTATGCGGAAATTATTCAGCCTAAGTATTTTTAATGGCTGAAAGTCAGGATTTAATTTTTCAGTTCTACTTTTAATAATTAAGATATTTAATTAAATTTGCGCTCATGGAAGAGTTCCGTTTCAACGGGATTCTTTCTGTTTTTTTATGTACTATAGTAAAACAATGGAGGAAAAGGTATGACGAAAGTTACCTATCTCACAGAAGATGGTTTGCGAAAATTACGTGAGGACTTAGAAACCCTCGTAAATATCGAACGCCCTAAAATTTCGAAGCTTATCGGAGAGGCTATTGAAAAGGGTGATATATCTGAAAATGCAGAATATGATGCTGCCAAAGATGCACAAGGACTTCTTGAGGCAAAAATCGCACACTTACAATCAAAGATTGCCAGTGCGCGAATTATTGATGAATCGAAGATTGATACCAGCCAGGTGCAGATCCTGAACAAGGTTACCATCAAAAACAAAAAAAATAACTCAACGATGGTTTACATGATTGTTCCTGAATCTGAAGCTAACCTTAAAGAATCTAAAATCTCGGTGAATACTCCCATCGCCAAAGGCCTTATGGGCAAAAAGGTGGGTGATGTAGTCGACATTAAGGTACCCTCTGGGGTAATTGCATTTGAGATTATTGATATTTCTTTGTAAACCAATCACCATGTCAACGATTTTCACAAAGATCATCAACGGAGAAATCCCGGCTTATAAAGTTGCCGAGACAGACAACTTTTTGGCTTTCCTCGATATTTTTCCGGTTGCGAAGGGCCATACCCTGGTAATTCCGAAAAAAGAGGTCGATGATATTTTTGATCTTGATCCTGAAACCTATGCAGGACTTCAGGTTTTTGCCATGAAGGTTGCCCATGGACTTCGAAAGGCCGTTCCCTGCAAAAAAATTGGAACCATGGTGCTCGGACTTGAAGTACCTCATGCCCACATCCACCTGGTGCCCCTTCAGACAGAAGCCGATCTGCTTCATTTCAATAAGAAACTTCAGGTTTCCAAAGAGGAAATGGAAGAGATCAGAAAAAGCATTGCTGCCCATATTCAACTCAGGTAGCGTATAAACCCGGTTATCCGGGTTTTTTTATGCCTTCATCTACAGCATTTTACATCTCAACACTTTTACTATTTAGCCTGAATCTTCGGGCAGTTTTCCCAATTTCCAGATTGTGTGTTAATAACCTGTACGAACCTCTGGCCGGTTTAATCCAAATAAGGCTTATTTTTGGATATTGAACCAACAGAACAAAGTACCCGATGATACCATTCACTCATTTACATGTCCACTCCCAATATTCCATTCTTGACGGTGCTGCCAGTATCAGCGGACTGGTTGAGAAGGCAAAATCGGATGGAATGAATGCCCTGGCCCTGACCGACCATGGCTCTATGCTGGGTATCAAAGAGTTTCACAGTACTTGCAAAAAAGCGGGAATCAAACCCATCCTGGGTTGCGAAACTTATGTGGCATCCCGATCAATCGAAGATAAATCAGGAAAGGAAGACCGGTCGGGTGACCACCTGATCCTGCTTGCCAAAAATCAAACAGGTTACCGTAACCTTGTGAAACTGATTTCCATTGCCAATATGGAAGGGTTTTACTACAAACCCAGGATTGACAAAAACCTGCTGCAACAATACTCAGAAGGACTGATTGCTTCTTCGGCTTGCCTGGGGGGAGAAATAGCCACCCTGATTTATGATGGAAAAGTGGAAGAGGCTGAAGAGGCTGTAAAATGGTTCAAAAGCGTATTCGGTGACGATTACTACCTTGAACTGATGAGGCATCCTTCAGAAATTCCACAGCTCAGACAGGAGGTTTACGATAAGCAGGTATTGGTAAACGAACACCTTATCCAATTTGCCAGGAAATACAGCGTCAAACTGATTGCGACCAATGACATCCATTTCATCAATGCCGAAGATGCCGATGCACATGATCTGCTGATTTGCCTGAATACCGGCAAAGACCTGGATGATCCAAACAGGATGCGGTATACCAAACAGGAATGGTTCAAGACCACAGCCGAAATGAACCGGCTGTTTTCCGATGTTCCGGAAGCGCTGGCCAATACCGCGGAGGTTGTCGAAAAAGTGGACGAATTCAAACTCGACAGTGATCCTATCATGCCTGTCTTCCCCATTCCCGAGGATTTTGGCAGCGAGGAAGATTTCAAGAGTCAACTTACCGAAGAGAACCTGATAAAGGAATTTGGAGAGAAATCATATAACCGGCTTGGCGGATTCCAGAAAGTGGCCAGGGTAAAATTTGAATCCGAATACCTGAGACACCTTGTTTATCTTGGAGCCAAAGAGAGGTATGGTGATCCGGTTCCCGAACCTGTGAGCACCCGACTTGATTTTGAACTTGATGTCATCAAAACCATGGGTTTTCCCGGCTACTTCCTGATTACCCAGGATTTTATCAATGCCGCCAGGAATATGGGAGTTCTGGTAGGGCCCGGCAGGGGATCAGCAGCGGGCGCAGCCGTTTCTTTCTGCACTGGAATCACGAATATCGATCCCATTAAATTTGATCTTCTCTTTGAAAGGTTCCTGAATCCTGACAGGATTTCACTTCCCGATGTCGATATCGACTTTGATGATGATGGCCGTCAAATGGTTCTCGAATGGGTGGTAAATAAATATGGAAGGGACAAGGTTGCACACATCTGTACTTTTGGTACCATGGCTACCAAACTGGCCATCCGTGATGTAGCCAGGGTCCTGAAACTCCCGCTGCCTGAAGCCGACCGGCTTGCCAAGCTGGTGCCTGAAGCGCCCAAGATGACTTTTAAAAAAGCCTACCAGGAAAGCCCAGAACTCAAAAAGGAACTTTCATCTTCGAACCCGCTTATTACCAAAACCCTGGAATTTGCAGGAGTTCTGGAAGGTTCCGTTCGTCAGACCGGTGTCCATGCATGCGGTATAATCATCAGCCGGGATCCGCTGTCGGACCATATTCCACTGATGCCTACCAAAGATGACAATCTTCCTACTACCCAATATGATGGCCGATTTGTGGAGAGCATCGGCCTTCTGAAAATGGATTTTCTGGGTCTCAAAACCTTATCCATCATAAAGGAAACCCTGGAGAATATTAAACTCTCAACAGGAAAGGAACTTGACATTGAAAAAATCTCCTTCGATGATGCCGAAACGTATGAACTGTTCAGCCGGGGTGAAACAACAGCCATCTTCCAGTTTGAATCGGAAGGAATGAAAAAGCACCTTCGTGACCTTAAACCAAACCGATTTGAGGATTTGGTGGCCATGAATGCACTTTACAGACCGGGACCGATGGATTATATCCCGGAATATATCGCCCGTAAACATGGGAAGAAAAAAGTGGAGTACGACCTTCCGATGATGGAAAAATATCTGAGCGACACCTATGGGATTACGGTTTTCCAGGAACAGGTGATGTTGCTTTCGAGGCTTCTTGCCAACTTTACCCGTGGTGATTCCGATACTTTGCGAAAAGCGATGGGTAAAAAGATTGAATCGCTCATGAAGGAGCTGAAACAGAAATTCGTTACGGGTTGCAAAGAGAATCCGCAATTCATCAGCGAGTGTCAGGAAGTCAGCAAAAAGCCTGACGATGTCATCGAAAAGATTTGGCGCGACTGGGAAGCATTTGCCTCGTATGCCTTCAATAAATCACATTCGGTTTGCTATGCCTACATTGCCTACCAGACCGGATTCCTGAAGGCGCATTACCCGGCCGAGTTCATGGCAGCCAACCTTAGCAGGAACCTCAACCACATTACCGAAATCACGAAATTCATGCAGGAATGCAAACGAATGAAATTGAATGTTCTAGGGCCTGACGTAAATGAGAGCTTTGTAAAGTTCATGGTAAACAAAAAAGGAGACATCCGCTTTGGTCTGGCGGCCGTGAAAGGGGTTGGTGAAGGTGCCGTGCAGGAAATCATTAAAATAAGACAGAAAGAGGGTGAATTCAAGGATATTTATGATTTTGCCGAACGGGTCAACTTACAAACAGTCAATAAAAAGAACCTGGAAGCCATGGCCATGGCAGGAGCTTTCGAGGGTTTCGGAAACATCAACCGGCGCCAATTTTTTGCAGGTGAAAACGAAAACGATCCCATATCCTTTATCGAAAAACTGATCAGGTACGGAACCAAAATACAATCAGAAGGAAACTCAATGCAGCAGAGCCTCTTTGGGGAATTGGGAAGCCAGCAGGTTTTAAAGAAGCCCGAACTTCCCCAAATCGAGGAATGGCCCAAACTAATATTGCTTGAAAAGGAAAAAAACCTGATTGGGGTATATCTGACTGCACACCCCCTCGATGATTATAAACTTGAAATTGAGCATTTTTGTACCAGGGGAGTGGGCCTTAAGGACCTGAATGAACAAATGGGCAAATTCAAGGAAAAGGACCTGACTTTTGGATGTATGGTAACTGAAGCCACTGAGGGCATCTCCAAATCAGGTACGCCCTACAGTAAAATGACCATTTCGGATTATACCGATTCTTACCAGATCTTCTTCTTCAAACAAGACTACATTGAATATGGAAAATACTGCAAACCAGGCATTTTCGTACTGGTCAGGGGAAAAGTACAGAGCCGGTACAACTCAGAAGCCCTCGAATTCAGGGTTTCCCATATGGAGCTTCTTTCTGAGGTAAGACAGAACCAGGTTAAAACAGTAACCTTGACCATACCACTGGACTCCATCAGCAAGTCGATTGTTGACCGGCTGGAGAACCTTGCGCATGTACATAAAGGGAAGGCCTTATTCAAATTTAATGTTTACGATCCTGAAACCAATCGCAGTATTCAATTGTTCTCACGTAATACGAAAATTTCATTGGATAATCAGTTTCTCGATTTTTTTGAGGAGTTTCCTGAAATTGTTTATCGTATCAATTAATGTATTTTTGCCGATATTTATTAAAACTAAAAATAATAAGCGATATGGCTTTAGAAATCACTGATGGAAATTTCGAAGAACTGGTAATGAAATCAGATAAGCCCGTAATGATTGACTTTTGGGCAGTGTGGTGTGGTCCATGCCGTATGATCGCTCCTTTCGTCGAAGAAATGGCCAAGGAGTATGATGGCAAGGCAGTGGTCGGAAAAGTGGATGTTGACTCCAACCCGGCAGTTGCTGCCCAGTTTGGTATCCGCAACATCCCTACCGTACTTTTTGTTAAGGATGGTAAGGTTGTTGACAAACAGGTTGGAGCCTGTCCCAAAACAGTACTTTCATCCAAACTGGATGCACTGATCTGATTTTTCGCCGGGTTTAACCAGTCGCTGTTGGGAATGATGTAATCCCAACCTATGAGACAGGTACGATCCGAACATATCAATTCTGGATAGATACACGGTTTGAAACCATAGAAAATGCTAATTTTGAGTTTCAAACCGTGTTTTTTGTGAAAAATCTTTCCGACATACAGGAACTTCAGCAGTTCGATAACCTCGACCTGATAGCCCATGAGGTTGTCGAAGGCTTCATTACCGGCCTTCACAGAAGTCCCTTCCATGGATTTTCAGTCGAATTTGCCGAACATAGGCTATACAACCAGGGTGAATCAACCAAACCGATCGACTGGAAATTGTTTGCCCGCACCGACAAGCTTTTTGTCAAACAATACGAGGAAGAAACCAACCTGCGATGCCAGCTGGTGATCGATACCTCGTCGTCGATGCTGTTTCCCTATTCAAAGGGATCAAAGCGGCTATTCAATAAACTTTCATTTTCGGTCTATACCGCAGCGGCATTGATCTATCTTCTTCGAAAACAACGTGATGCAGTTGGCCTTACCCTGTTCTCCGATGAAATAGAGTTTCATTCACAGCCCCGTATTTCACCTGTCAATGCAGAGCTTATGATGGGCAAACTATCGGAACTTCTGCAACCCGAGAATGCAAGACTGAGAAAAAACACAGATACCACGGCCATCCTTCACCAGATAGCGGAAAGTATCCATAAGCGCTCACTTGTGGTAATCTTCAGCGACATGCTTGACAATGAAAAGACAGATGAACTGTTTTCGGCTCTCCAGCATTTAAGGTATAATAAACATGAAGTTCTCCTGTTTCATGTCACCGACCACAAACAGGAAAGGGAATTCCGTTTCAGCAACAAACCCCATAAGTTTGTCGACCTGGAGACTGGACAGGTTGTCAAGTTAAACCCCTGGGAAATCAAGAAAACATATACCCAGAGTGTAAATGAATATTTCAATGAGCTGAAAGTCAAGTGCGGCCAATATAAAATTGACCTGGCGGAAGCCGACATCAACGAAGACTTCAAACAAGTCCTGTTCACATACCTTGTGAAACGGAAGAAACTATATTGACGAAGCCATATACCGGGATGACAGGAGGAAGATATCTTTGGTATGACATTGTCCGATAACTGCCGGAATGCTCCTGCAGAAATAAAATATCTAAACCAATACTGTTGAATATGAAATTGCTGAACCTGCTTCTGTTAACCCTGCTTCCTTTTTCCATGGTGCCCGAAATGGTTACCGCCCAACCGGATGACTGGCAAAATCCAGGGATTTTTGAAAGAAACCAGACACAGCCCCATGCGAAGATTATCCCATACGATTCGGTTGACAAAGCATTGGAGAATAATCTTTCGGAAAATCCAAATTACCTGTCACTTGATGGACCGTGGAAGTTCTTATTGGTAGAACATCCGAGGTTTGTTCCCGAAGGATTCTTCCATCCGAAATACAATACCAGCGACTGGCATAACATACAGGTTCCCTCCAACTGGGAAACAGAAGGGTTCGGGCATCCCAAGTTCCGTAACATAGCCATGACCATCGCCACGAAGCCACCCCATGTACCCGTTGACCACAATCCCACCGGATGCTATAAACGCATTTTTCAACTACCCTCAAACTGGAAGGACCGTGAAGTATTTCTCCGATTTGAAGGAGTAAAATCAGCCTCGATAGTCTGGATCAACGGCAAAGAAGTCGGCTATAATGAAGGTGGTTTTGAGCCAGCCGAATTCAATATCACCCATTTACTGAAGGCCGGAAAAAACGAAATTGCCGTTCAGGTGATGCGGTATTCCGATGGATCATTTCTTGAAAACCAGGACATGTGGCGTCTTTCGGGGATTTTCAGAAGCGTCGCCCTCATTGCAAAACCCCGCGTCCACTTACAGGATTACTATGTCAATACCACCTTCGACTCGAATTACCGGAATGCCTATCTGAACCTGGAAGTTTCCATTCAAAACAACTCTGGCAATCAAACAGGCAATCATACCTTGGAGATTGACCTGATTGACCAAAATGCCAAAACGATTTGGGAAAATCCCGTATCCAAAACAACCGGTGTCATCGAAAACCAATCGCATCAAAAGGTAAGCATTAGCATCCCGGTCACTGAACCATTGCAATGGTCACCCGAAAAACCCAACCGTTATACCTTATCCATTACTTTGAAAGATCCTCTTGGAAAGGTTGTTGAATGTACTGCTCCCAAGATCGGATTCCGGCAAACAGAAATCAAGGAAGGAGCTGTCTGGGTAAACGGAAAGATGGTGAAACTGAACGGGGTAAACAGTCATATGCACCATCCGGTAAAAGGACAGGCAGTGCCTTTGGAGACCATTCGAAAAGATTTGGAATTAATGAAGCAGTTCAACATCAACCTGGTGAGAACAAGCCATTACCCAGCTTCTCCGGAGTACCTCGACCTGGCTGATGAAATTGGAATGTATATAATCAGTGAAGCAGGAACCGAGTGTCACGATAACGAATACCTCTCGGAAATGCCGGAATGGGCCGACCTGTTTGTTGACCGGGGCAGAAAGATGATTTACCGGGACAGGAACCACCCATCAGTCATTTTTTGGAGCGCAGGAAATGAGGCAGGGGAGGGAAAAAACCTTCAACTTCTGATGGAGGAAGGCAGGAAGATCGATCCAAGCCGACCCGGATTCATGTATGGAGGTAATAATTTCCATATTCCATTTGAGGATATTGTAGGTCCCCGATACTGGAGGCCTTTGGAAATCAAGAATCTGGCCGAAGGGAAAGTAACCGGGCCGGATGACCAGAGACCCTCATTCCAGGATGAGTATCTGGCAGCAACCGGAAACGGCCTGGGCGGACTTGATGAATATTGGGAACTGATCTGGAAATATCCCCGACTGACGGGTGGGGCCATTTGGGATTGGATATCCCCCGGAATGACCAACCAGGTGGTTATGACAAAAGACGATTCACCCCTGAAAAATAATCCGGCAATCATGGGTCGCCCTACTTTTATCGAAGGAAGATCAGGAAAAGCCATTCACCTTTCAGGCCATGACGACTGGGTGGAGTTTTACCGACATCCCGAGTTGGACATTGCCGGAGATCAGCTGACGGTTGAATTCTGGGTCAAACCCGAACGGAATGAACAACCCAACACCTTTATTACCAAAGGAAGCCACCAATTGGGAATAATCCAGCCTGACCAGGAGAACCTTGAATTTTATTTACAAACGGGCAGTTATACGAACCTAAGAGTGAAAATCCCAGAAAACTGGTATGGGGAGTGGCATCACATAAGTGCCATCTACAACGGTGAAAAGATGTTGCTTTATATTGATTTTGAAAAGGTAGGAGAAAAGGCTGCATCAGGAAAAATCAGGAATGGGGCTTACCCGGTGTGTTTGGGAAGAAATGCCGAACTTCACGACCAGGGCGAATTCAGGGGTCGCCTCTCGGCATGTGCTTTGGATGATGTCAGAATATATGCTGAAGCCCTGGCAATTGAGGAAATCAAAAACCAGACACCAGAAAGGGCATCACAGAAGTCAAGGGCTTCACTCCGTTTCGAGGAACTGTGGAACGAGGGAGAATTTTTTGGAACAGGTCTGGGTGGGCGCACCTATGGCATTATATGGCCCGACCGCACCATCCAGCCTGAAATATATCAGATCAAAAAATCGGCCCAGCCGGTATTGATTGAATTAGTGGATGAAAACAGCGGATCCCTCAAATTCACCAATCGGCACAATTTCACTGACCTGAAAGAATACAATCTTCACTGGATGATTACCGACAGCCGGAATGATACCCTCAAAAACGAAGTCATTACAGGCCCTGGATGCCTTCCGGGAGAAACAACGACAATGAACCTGGGTTACGAAAGGACACTGTTAGGGTCCGAGAACGATGTATGGCTGACAGTATCATTCGTCCTGAAGGAATCATCGGTCTGGGCAGAAAAAGGCCACGAAATAGCATGGGAACAGTTTCTGGTCACAAAGGCAAGAAAGCCACTGACCGTTCCGGTGAAGATGATGTCAACACCAACAATCGACATTGGTGATAAGGTTATATCCATACAAGGAGAGCATTTCACCTATGTCATTGATAAACAAGGCGGAACATTCACATCCATGAAAGTTGGTGATCGGGAACTCATCCAATCTGGATTTGATTTTTCGGTTTGGAGGGCACCTTTGGCCAATGATATGGACCCGTGGGGCAGTGATGAATTCACAAAAAACCATTTTACACCTGGGCTGGGACGCAGCATTGAAAATCAGCTGAGGACGCTGGGTATGGAATATCCCGTCCGACAGGTTTCTGGAATTGTTGCCGGAGAGTTGAATGGTCGGAACGCCTCCCTGAATATGGTAATCTTTACCGGAACCAATGGAATGAATTCGGGTTTTGAAGAAATCCGCTCTTACATTTTCCAGCCGGATGGAACCATTGATTTAACCCATAAAATCATTCCCCATGGTGAAATGCCAATGCTTCTTCCAAGAAAAGGACTTGTCTTTACCCTACCCGAAGAATATGATCAGATTGAATGGTATGGCCGTGGCCCATTCGAAACCTACCCCGATCGTAAAACTGGCGCGAAAACAGGTATCTGGAAATCAGAGGCTGCCAGTGAATATGTTCCCTACCTCATCCCCCAGGATCATGGAAACAAGAGTGATATCAGGTGGGTTGCCATTCGAAACAGCGAAGGCCAGGGATTCATTCTGGAAGCGACAGGAGATCTGCTGAATTTTAGCCTTCACCAATATAGCACCGACCAGCTGACCAGGGCCGTTTATCCATTTCAACTTGCCAAACCAGGTTTTCTGACCCTGAATGTTGATTATGAAGTTACAGGTGTTGGTGAAACAGCCAGAAGGACACTGACAAAATACCGGATCTTCCCTTCATCCGGAGAATATTCCGTGAGATGGAAACCAGTAGGATTTTAAGATTCATTGGAATCGTTTTTCAATTACCTCCTAAAAGGTGGTTGTTTGTGGTGGTGGATATGATACGTGACTAGTTATACCATGATACCTCCACGACATTAATGTGATTTATAAAGAACGGGAGGCTTATTAAATTTTTTAAAAACAATTGTCGCTTGTCTGCAAGTGACTTATAAATCACTAATTTGGCAACCTGAACATTAAAGAATCAGGTATGGTTAAGCGTATATTCCTCATTTGGGCAATCATCTTTTGTCAGATCCTGAATCTGACGGGACAGGAAAGAAACGACTGGAGAGACCTCTCTGTAATTGATCGCAACAAGGAAAAAGGCCGGACAACTTTCAAGTCATATGCCTCAACGGAAGATGCCTTAAAAAGTCAAAACCCGCGTTGGATTTCTCTTAACGGAGTCTGGAAATTCAATTTGGCACTGAAGCCCGAAGACAAGCCCGAAGATTTTTACAAACCTGGTTTTGACATTGGGGATTGGGATAATATCCAGGTTCCAGGGAACTGGGAAACACAGGGATTTGATGTTCCCATTTATGTCAATCACCCTTATGAATTTGCAGATCCCCGTACACCCATCACTGAACTGCGCAATGGGCCTGAACCTCCCAAAATCCCGACAGACTATAATCCGGTGGGATCCTATGTGAGAACATTTGAAGTTCCTTCAAACTGGAAGGATGATGAAATTTTTATCTATCTCGGGAACGTCAAATCCGCTTTCTATATCTGGATTAACGGACAGATGGCAGGGTACAGCGAAGGTAGCAAACTGCCATCTGAATTCAATATCACCCACTTGGTAAAACCTGGTAATTCGAATACAGTTGCGCTTGAAGTATACCGATGGAGCGATGGCAGTTATCTTGAATGCCAGGATTTCTGGAGAATGAGCGGAATAGAAAGGGATGTTGCCATTTTTAGCCAGCCAAAAACAAGGATACGCGACTTTGAAGTCGTTTCCACCCTCGAAGAAACTTATAAACATGGAATCCTTCAACTTTATGCAGATATCGAGAACCACGAGAAAAAAGACCGCACGGTTTGGATAGGTTTTTCCTTAGCCGGTGTTGGGCGCGAGGTGGTCGCCGGTGAGCTAAAACAAACCATCAAGGCAGGCTCAGTACTTTCGACCAACCTCGAATCTGTCCTTAAACCGCTGATGCCACTAAAGGATATACGTCAATGGAGTGCCGAATTTCCCAATCTTTATACCTTGACAATCACGCTCAGTGACGAGAAAAAACAAGTGATTGAAAGTATTGCCAAAAATATTGGCTTTCGCAGTGTGGAAATCAAACGCGGACAATTATTGGTCAATGGCATGCCGGTCACCCTCAAGGGTACCAACATTCACGAAACAGACCCCACTACCGGACACTACCTGACCGAAGAGGTAATGCGGCGTGACATTGAATTGATGAAACTGTTCAATATTAACGCAGTGCGCCTGAGTCACTATCCTTTCCCTGAAAGATGGTACGAACTATGCGACGAATATGGCCTTTATGTAGTTGATGAAGCCAATATCGAATCGCACGGTCTCTATTATGGCGTACGCTCACTGGCCAAATTTCCGGAGTGGGAGGAAATGCATGTCGACCGAATGGTTCGGATGGTACAGCGCGATAAAAACCACCCTTCGGTGATAATCTGGAGTATGGGAAATGAAGCCGGAAATGGCGTAAATTTTTATGCCGGTTACAAAGCAATCAAGGCTACTGACCGGACCGGTAGACCGGTGCAATATGAAAGAACAGAGATAGGCAGTAGACATGCCCTTGAATTTGATTGGAATACCGACATTATCGTTCCCCAATATCCCGACCCGGCAACATTTGAATGGTTCGGCCAAAGACTACTTGACCGTCCTTTTATACCATCGGAATATGCGCATTCGATGGGTAACAGCACGGGGAATTTTCAGGATTACTGGGATGTGATCGACAGATATCCACAGCTGCAGGGCGGATTTATCTGGGACTGGGTTGACCAGGCCATATGGAAAACCACAAAGGATGGTATTCGCCATCTTGCATACGGAGGTGACTTTGGCGAAAACATGCCAAGTGATGGCAATTTTCTTCTAAACGGGATCATATTTGCCGACCGGTCGGTTCAGCCTGGACTTTATGAGGTAAAAAAGGCACATGCCTGGATCAAGTTCAGACAACTGAGGGTAAGGGAAAACATTGCCAGAATTTTGGTTGAAAACCGTTACGACTTCACGAATCTTGAACAATTTGACCTGAAAGCCAGCATAAAATCGGACGGTAAAGTCTTAAAAACTATTGCTATTCCCAGGGTTTCAGTTGAACCACATTCAAGTAAAGTCATTGAAATTGACCTCACAGGGATAGAGTTGGAGTCCAACACTGAATACTTTCTTGAGATGGAGGCACTTACCTCTGCCGAAAGAGGTCTGGTTCCCAAAGGCCACATAGTCGCGAACGAACAGTTCCGGCTTCCTTGGTTTCAATCAGAAGAGAGAGTAGCCAACACAGGTGATCCATTGAAAGTGGAGGAAACAAAGGATGGCTGGAACTTCTCGGGTAATCAATTTTCACTGACCATTGACAAAAAAGAAGGAAGAATAGGAGAGTACCTGTACAAGGGCAATATCCTGATCAGCAAAGGATTCGGTCCCCGTCCTGATTTCTGGAGAGCACCGGTTGACAACGACTTTGGAAACGGGATGCCACGAAACCACCTCAACTGGAAGAAAGTAACCCTGTCGCCCAAGCTTATCAATTGTGAAATTCAGGAAACCTCGGGGAGCAAGGCAGAAGTGAAAGCTACATGGATGCTCGAAGAGGTAGGCACAAAATTCCATACCACCTATACCATCCATGGAAACGGAATTATCGAAATTGCGAACCATTTGGAAGCATCAGGGACTGAAAAAACTGATATTCCAAGGGTTGGCATGAATTTCGCCATGCCCGGAAATTATCAAAAACTCACCTATTTTGGACGGGGTCCATGGGAGAATTACTCCGACCGGAATGTTTCATCATTCGTGGGATTGTACGAAGGAAACGCTTCAGACCAATACGTCCCCTATGTCAGACCACAGGAAAACGGTTCCAAAACGGAAGTTCGCTGGGCGGCATTAACCGACAACAACGGAAATGGATTATTGACGATAGGAAGAACGCCCCAACAGGGATTCACCATGACTGCCATGCCTTACCTTTCTGAAGATTTTGACGCCCGTATCGGGACTGATTATGGCCCAATAGAGAAGGAACAGAAACATTATACAGATGTAATCAAGCGTGACTTGGTGAGGATGAATGTTGACTTCGGCCAGCGAGGTGTAGGTGGTGTCGACAGCTGGTATTCAAAGCCGTTGGAAAAGTACCGGCTAAAACCTGATACCAGTTATGAATGGAACTTCCTTTTGGTCCCACTTGAAAATGCAGACAAGGCCAAAATTGTGGAAATGAGCAAGAAATATTGAATTTATTGAATAAACAGAGGCGTTGTCCCCTGTTTATTCAATAAATTTATAGCCAACACCCTTGAGTGTCTTGATATGGTCGTTACCGATCTTTTCTCTCAGCTTACGGATATGTACGTCAATTGTGCGGTCACCAACCACCACGTTGTCGCCCCACACCGAAAAGTAGATTTCTTCACGGGTAAATACCTTGCCAGGTTTGGAAACCAGCAACGAAAGAAGCTCGAATTCCTTTCTTGGCAGAATCATTTCTTCCTGGCCGAACTTCACGAGATACCGTTCTTTGTCGATGACCAGCTCTCCGATGGTCAGGGTATTGTCACCAGCCGGTGCAGCGGTTTCAACAGTTGCGGTCGAAAACCGTTTTAATAATGCCTTAACCCTGCTGATCAGAACCTTTGGCCGGATAGGCTTGGTAATATAGTCATCGGCGCCTGCTTCAAATCCGGCAATCTGCGAATAATCCTCACCCCGGGCAGTCAGAAAAGCAACGAGTGTGCTTCGGAGAGCCGGAATCCTTTTAATTTCCTCGCAAGCCGCAATGCCATCCATTTCGGGCATCATGACATCCAGCAGTATCAGGTGGGGGATCTTTTTCTCGGCAATTTTCAAGGCTTCAGCCCCATTAGTGGCAGTATAAACCTTAAAACCCTCTTTCTCAAGATTATAACTAATAAACTCAAGAATATCTATTTCATCATCGACCAGTAGGATCTTAAAAATGTTCTCGCTCATATACCGAAAGTAAATTGTTAACTGATTTCTTACAGAATGCGTTTCTTCCTCAAAGTTATAATAACTTCCTTAAACCGCGGTTGATTACCCCTTTTATCTTGCCTTTTCGAGGGTGAAGGTGAAAGTGGTACCCTCCTCGACCTTGCTTTTTACATTGATGGTTTGGTCATGTGCCTCAATAATATGCTTGACGATCGAAAGCCCCAGCCCGGTGCCGCCTTGCTCACGGGAACGGGACTTGTCAACCCTGAAGAACCTTTCGAACACCCTGGGCAGGTCTTTTTTGTCGATGCCAATCCCGCTATCGGCCACCTCAACCAGAATATGATCCTCGAAATCGTAAAAGCTCACATGGACAGATCCCTTTTTTCTGTTGTATTTGATTCCGTTATTGACGAGATTGCTGACCACTTCGGTTATCCTTTTTTTATCAGCGTTAACCATTACCTGTCGCTCTGGTCTTTGTGTAAACTCAAGTGTTACCTTTCTTTCGTTGGCCAGCATCTGCTCCATGTCAAACACATCCTCGACCAACTTAACGATATCGAACTTCTCCATTTTCATTTTCATCTCGCCTGATTCGAGCTTGGTAATTGACTCAAGATCTTCGACGATTGAGATCATGCGGTCGATGCTTTTTTCGGTCCGCTGTAGATAAAGCTTATTGATTTTTGGGTCATCGATTCCCCCTTCAAGCAAAGTCAGGATATACCCCTGAATATTGAATATGGGTGTTTTCAGCTCGTGTGATACATTGCCGACAAATTCCTTCCGGTACCTTTCGAGATCTTTCAGCCTTTCTATTTCGGCCGTTTGTGTTTTGGCCCATTCTTCAACTTCCTCTCTGACATGGGTCAGGACATTGGTATCGGCAGTGATCTGCATGTCAAGCTTCTTCCCGCTGACCGGCAGGTCACGGATGGTTTTATAAACCGGTTTGATCTTGTCGGCTATAAAACGGTTAAGTAAATAAAGCACAACAAAATATGAAATTCCATGAAACAGGACAATGCTTATAAGAACCAGGACCAGATGGTGACTTGCGTAGAAATTCACCAACATAAAAAATACCATTATCAGGGTAAGAATGCTTGTAATGTAGAAAGCCAGCCGCTTTGATGTATAGGTCTTCATTGCAAAAATCTTCAACCGCCAAATGTAGAAAATTATTACTAAATGCTGATTAACAGTAAATTCATGCTGAGTTAATATTTTAATAATACTTGAAAATCCATCAGTTTTATCCTACATCGTAATTTTGCACCCTGATTGTACATATTTCATATGGAAAATTTCTACTTAGTTCTTGTGGTCATTCTGTTCGCTCTTGCAGTATCCGATCTTATTGTTGGAGTCAGTAACGATGCCGTCAATTTTCTAAACTCAGCCATTGGGTCGAAAGCTGCCCCGAAGTGGATCATTTTCACGGTAGCAGCTTTTGGAATCATGATCGGCACAACCTTCTCATCGGGTATGATGGAAATTGCCCGAAGCGGGGTTTTCCATCCCGGGATGTTTGCCTTTTCGGAGATCATGGTGATATTTATAGCGGTAATGATCACGGATGTCATTCTGCTGGATGCGTTTAACACACTGGGGCTTCCCACTTCAACCACTGTTTCGATAGTTTTTGAACTTCTTGGTTCAGCGGTTGCGGTATCCCTTGTCAAGATCAAAACTCTTGGAGGCTCCATTGCTGAACTGTCACAATATATCAATTCAGGAAAAGCCCTCGCAATCATTTCGGGAATTCTGGTTTCAGTTATCATAGCCTTTACCTTCGGAACCATCATCCAATATTTGGCAAGGATGGTATTCACGTTTAACTATGCCAAAATGGTTAAGAAGGTTGGATCCGTTTTTGGTGGATTTGCCATTACAGTGATACTCTATTTCATGTTGATCAAGGGCATCAAGGGCTCTACCTTTGCAGAAATTCCGGTTGGATCGGCAGGTCTTCCCCTGGCCGATTGGATCCAAGCCAATACAGGATACCTGCTATTGATGCTGTTTGCAGGATTCACGGTATTGATGCAACTACTTATGTGGGCTTTCAAGGTCGATATACTGAAAGTGGTGGTACTGATAGGCACCTTTGCACTTGCCATGGCCTTTGCGGCCAATGACCTGGTCAACTTTATCGGGGTACCGATTGCCGGTTATAAGTCTTTCCAGGCGTGGGTAGCGGCAGGTAACGTTCCTCCCGACAGTTTCACCATGGAGATGTTGTCAGGAGAAGTCTCCACCCCTTTTATTATCCTGATTCTCTCGGGAGTAGTCATGATCATTACATTGGTCACATCAAAAAAAGCACAAAAGGTCACTGAAACAGAAGTTAACCTGGGTCGCCAGGTGGAGGGCTCCGAAAGGTTCGGATCTTCGCTTCTTGCCAGGGCAATTGTACGCAACTCCTTAAAGGTCAATAAAAAATTGAATAAATATATCCCTGATCAAGTCTCCTCATTTATTGAAAAAAGATTCTACCAGACGCGGGATAGTATTTCCGACGATCCCAATACACCGGCATTTGACAAAATCAGGGCAGCTATCAACCTGATGGTGGCAAGTATCCTCATTGCTTTCGGAACATCCCTGAAATTGCCCCTTTCAACCACCTATGTAACCTTTATGGTGGCAATGGGAAGTTCACTTGCTGACCGTGCCTGGGATCGTGAAAGTGCGGTTTACAGGATATCCGGTGTTTTCGCCGTCATCGGGGGCTGGTTCCTCACGGCTGTTATAGCATTCACCATTTCATCAATTGTAGCCTGGCTTATCAGTGCTGGCGGCATGCCGGTAATCATCGGATTCATCCTGATGGCTATTGTGATCGTAATCAGGACACAGATTATTTTCAAGAAAAATTCGAAAAAACCGCTGGAAGATGAAGAATTGATTACCGAAAAGGATGAAGTTGAAAAGTCAATGACCAAGTCGCGCAAGCAAGTCGTGAATACCATCATTTCAGCGAATAAAATCTATTCAATCGCACTTGATAATTTCATGAAAGACGACATCGTTCATATGCGGGAAGCCCTGGACATGAAAGATGAAATGAACAGGAAAACCAAAAAGCAGAAAAACAAGATCCTGGATTCCATTTCCAAAATTAAGAAAGTTGATGTTGATTCAGGACATTTCTATGTTCAGGTCATTGATTATCAAAGGGAAATGGCCCACTCCCTTAATTTTATCACGCTTCCACTGGCCGAGCATCTCGAAAACCAGCATAAACCATTCAATGAATCCCAGTCGGAGGAGGTCCGGAAGTTGGTGACCGAAATTGACGAATTTTACAACTTCGCTCTTCACATTGTAAAAGAGAACAAGTTCGATGCCATTGAAGAACTGATTGCAAAAAGGGTTGCATTGATCAGCCTGTTGCTCGAAATTGAGAAGGTACAGATTAGACGAATCAAAAATCGCGAGGTCAATACCCGTAATTCGATTCTCTTTTTCAACACTTTATCTGAAACAAAAAATCTGCTGCTGCACTCCATTAACCTGGTGAAGGCATACAGGGATTTTATACTGATTCAGCGACGTATCATGTAAGAGGGATTTCTCAGTAAAAAAGTGCTGGTGTTCAATTTCACCAGCACTTTTTTATTTTAGGGTATTCCGGTAATTTCCATCCTGAATTTGCTTTTCAGTTCAACCGCTTCCTTCGAAAAAGGATCATCATGGTATATTCCTTTTAGGTAGAGGAGGGTTTGGTCGCAGTAATGCGGACTTGAAGGTATCCCACTATTTCCTGTGGGAATGACCGTTTTCGACATATCCCATTTCCCTACAACATAAATGTGCCGTTGGGAAGCACCGTGATTTACGTCATAAGGCTTCCGATAGGGGTATGAATAGGGTGCCACCGTGTGAAAGCTTCCGGGAACAGGAAATGGTCCGCGGTTTAGTTTGAAAAACCTGTCAAGGATTTTTACACTTGAAAGTGGATGGGATAATGTAAAGGTATGGACTGATCCCCATTGCCATCCATCAGGGTTATCCGATAGGGTTGAGCTTAATTCACCTATGGTTTCGCGAAAGGAGATCTCCAGTATATCTTTCATTGTTTCCCTCTTTTCGGTATGGCTGATATCGATTAACCGGCTTCCAGGAGTTGCGATCGCGTTTACCAACAAGTTCTGCATCAGGGTACGGCTTCCCAACAGACTGTTGAATAATTTATCCGGCAAATCGTCTTTCACCAGATTTTCCATCGACTTCCGATAAAACAATTCGAAGATGGTCGTTGCGGTACTTTCCGTGGTTAGTTCAAAATCCCATTCCTTCAGATGGACAAGGGCTTTGATTTCGGTTTGATTCCAGTCCTTTACCGAGTCAAGCCGAACCAGGGCATAGCCAAGGAAATCGCGGGCCAACAGGGAAGTTTGATCCACCTGTATATCCTGTAAATCTTCGGGCGACAACTTTTCCTTAGCTTCCAACATCTCCCGGATACGGTTGATTCGGTTTGGCATGTCAAACCAATAGCTCACCTTGTAGGGATAAGTCTCATCAATGGTTTTGTTATTCGCCGATGATACATAACCCCTCGAAGGATTATACTCAAATGGAAGTGCCTCAAACGGGACAATGCCCTGCCAGTCGTATGCTGTGGTATCGCCGGGATAGAATCCGAAAATATCACCTTTTCTGATTGGAATTCCGGCTGAAATCTGTATCCCGATATTGCCCCGGTAATCCGCATAGACTATATTCTGGCTCACCGAAATAAAGGTTTTGGCCGCTTCCCTGAAATCCTCCCAGTTGGAAGCCCTGTTCAACAAATAGACGGACAGTAGTTCATTGCTCCATTCATTGCCAATCCATCTCATGGAAACAGCCGGGCCTTCCATGGGCTTCAGCTGGTTGATCAACGGTCCCCGATGGGTATAACGGATTATCCTTTCAACAGGCTCCATGCCCTTGACCGCAATAGTCACTTTCTCCATTTCCAATTCCTTCCATTCGCCGTCAAGCATATAACGCGTGCTATCGTCATTCAGCGTTTCGAGGTAGAAATCCATATCATCGACCATTACATTGGTCATACCCCAGGCTATGGAATCATTGTGTCCTGAAATGACGAAAGGTTGGCCCGGCAGGACAACACCGGTTACATTCAGGCTTTCACCTGCAACCAGATGCATCTGGTACCAGATTCCGGGAATATTGAAACCGAGATGCATATCATTGGCAAGAATGGGTGTCCCGGTTGTGCTTTTCGACCCCGAAACCGCCCAGTTATTGCTACCGTGGAAAAATTCGATGCCCATTGCCCCGAGTTTTTCTGAAGTTTCGGTTAGCAAACCCAAATCCACTGGATTTTCCATACCGAATTCTGAAATGATGGGAACCGGGTGTTTCGCCATATCCGGAATAAACATCGTGTATAGTGAATCTCCCAATGCCTCACGTAGCTGTTGCAACACCACCTCGTTTTGCCAGGGTGTTGTCAGGTCCCAGGCCATATAACCAATCAGGTTGATTGAGTGAACCGGTTCCCACAGTTCGGGATTATAGCCAAGGATCTTAAATTCAGGAGGAAGATTGTGTTTTTGGATATAATGGTTCACCCCCTCGGCAAAGGCTTCAAGCGCTTCCAAAACCGATGGATTGATATTTTCAATCAGCTTTTCAGATTTTTCAGGAATTCGCAGTGACCGCATCAACAGGTCAGTTGATATCATGTCGGTACCGAAAATCTCGGACAAACGTCCCATGGTTACCCGACGGTAAAGGTCCATCTGCCACATCCGGTCCTGTGCCATGACATATCCGGCTGCCCTGTAACCATCCCTTTCCGATTTTGCATAGATGTGGGGGATTCCGAATGTGTCACGGAATACAGTCACTTCCGCTTCCATGGAGGGTATGATCCTCTTTGCGTTATAATCAGGAACAGCGGCTTTCTTCAGAAATCCCGAAAAAATGAAAACCGACAGCCCTACCAGCACAACAAGGCCAAGCATAACCCAAGCCAGAGTTTTTATGAATTTCATAGTTATTGATATTAATTTTGCTGACTTTTTAAACCAAACATAAATTTATTCAAACAAAATTTGCGATTTAATGTTGACTTGGGGAGTTTTTATGTAATAAGGGATTCCCGTTGCAACCTGACAAACAAAAGAAAATTTGTCAGATAAAATTAACAAATTAATTATGAGCAAATTGAGTTTTTTACTTCGAAAATGAAGCTTTGATTATAAAATCATTAATTTCGCATCGTCCGTAAGTGGTCAGGCTGGTATCCGGTAAAATCAGCAGAATTGATTTACATATTTATTCTGACATAAAACCGGAATTAGTTGAAAAGTGGCTTGAATTTCCATAACGGATGCTGACACTTAATGCAGGTTATAATGAAAAGAATTCTGATTTTATTGTTTCTCGCAGCCTATACAATGACTGCCTTTGCCCAGAAAGCCGAAGATATACAAGGTATCTGGTGGAACGATGAAAAAACTACCAAGATTAAGGTTGAGAAGAAAAATGGCAAGTTTATCGGGACCATCGTGTATATGATCCCCGAAAAATATGTCAATGGAAAACCACCTGTCGATGACAAAAACCCAGACTCCAAAATGCATAACAGATCCCTTATCGGACTGCAGATTTTGGATGGATTTGTCTACAATTCAGGCAAAAAGGAGTGGAGCGAAGGGAAAATCTATGATCCCAAATCGGGGAAAACCTACGATTGTTACGCCTGGCTGGAGGGTGATGTCCTGAAACTGAAAGGTTTTGTGGCCGGTATCAGATGGCTTGGTCGAGAATCGGAATGGTATAAAACAACTCTTTGATTATTTTTGTGTGTTAAACGCCTGTTATTCAGGCAATATTGCACCTTCTTTCTGATGAAAACTAACTACTGTGTAAACTGCTCATCTTCAGATGGGCAGTTTTTTTATTCCGAAACTTGAACTGCGATACCTTCACTCCGGATCTTTCGGGCAATCCGTTCAAGGTCACTGAGTGACACTTTCTGTAATGTATCGGCTGGCGTATCCCGTGCGATGGTATAGATCATGACTTGTGAAGGGGCAATCTTTTTCACCAGGCTGAGCCAGGCATCCACCTCCCTATCGGTTGTGTTGTCAAATTCCACCCCATTCCACGTCCCCCTGATAAACATGGTTTGGATAATGACTTTGCCATTAAATGCCTGAAGCTGTCCGACCACCTTTTCTAAATTGAATCCAACCCTGGGCTTATCAATCAGCCGGATGGTATCTTCAAAAGCCGAATCCAGCTTCTGGATGTTGTCATCCACTTTGCACAAAGCCCCCATGATTTCCTCCTTGTGCAGCATTGTGGCATTCGAAAGTACGGCAATCCGTGCAGAAGGGGCGAATCGGGAGCGCAATTCCAGGGTATCATCAATGATTCCGGCAAATTCAGGATGCATGGTAGGTTCGCCGTTCCCGGCAAAGGTGATCACATCGGGAAGTTGTTGGTTTTCAACCATCTCCTTAAGCTTTTCCTCCAACCTGAGTTTTACCTCATCCCGGTTAGGCAGCACCACTTTTTTATCGTACTTGCCGGGAGTCCAGCCACATTCACAGTAAATACAGTCGAACGAGCAGACCTTGGTATCGACAGGCAACAAGTTGATTCCAAGAGATACTCCTAAACGGCGACTGATGACCGGACCAAAAATGATCTTGTCGAACAAAAATGTTCCCATAATTAGATATAAAATGCAAAACTAATAAAATTGAGGGTATCAGTCAGGACGCGATACCTTATTGAAATCATTCAGGAAATGATTGCTTATACCAGCCTTTTGGCAACGCTCCGACCGGTTAATCGCATTTCAGCAAGATCAGCCCCTTTGATTAGCACCAATCCGGGTTTTTTGCCAGGGGTTATTGAACCATATCGGTGGTCCATGCCTAGCGCCCTGGCTCCGTTCAGGCAAGCCATGGTAAGTAGTTCAGAAAGTTGAATTCCCTGAAAGTTTTCCTGCAAAAGAAGCATTTCACTGATCATGGAAAGCTGGTCATTCGAAGCGAGACTATCGGTTCCCAGACAGATATTCATTCCGTATTCCCGAAAAAGATTGAATGGTGGGAGAGAACCTTCGATATACTGGTTTGCCCCCGGGCATAGTACAAGAAATGTTTTCTCCGGATCCCGCGATTCTCTCAGGTGTTTCAGATCCTCTTCCCCCATATGGGTGTTGTGAACCAGAAGGAGATTCCTGTCGGCTGGCAGCCACGGCAAAACTGACCTTAAAGAAGAAAAACCTGTCGGTTTCCAGTGCGATATATCGAGTCCCAGATTCTCCTTGTAATGAAATGGCAAGGATCCTTCCCCTGATTTGAAAAGAAGGTCCTCATCAACACTCTCCTGGTTATGCATCGATAGGATACTTCCATGTTCAACATCCAACCGGTTAAATAAATTGAACAGCTGAGGAGACACAGAATAGGGGGCATGTGGCACAATGGACGCCTGTAAACCCAATTGGCTGTAATCCCGCCAAATCTCCATGGCCATTTCAAATGCCCTGTCAGCCCGCGAAGGATGGAATCCAAATACTTCAACGAAATTAAAATAGGAGATCTGGCTTTTCACCTTGAGACCGGCCGTAATGGAAGAATTGGAAATATCGCCGACCAGTGAAATACCATCGTGAAACATCCGGGCATCTGCCTTCTGGGCAGCTTGCAGGCATTCCTTTTCCGATGCTGATTTCCTGATCTTGTTGATTTCCCCGATAAATGCGACCAATCCTGTTTTTCTGGATATACGGTCTTTCATCCACGACAATTCGAGGTGGCAATGGGCATTCACGAATCCGGGAACCAAAATACCTGCATGGTGTTCAAGACGCTCCTGTTCTTTTAAATTTCCGCCCGTATCGGTTACTTCGAATATGGTTCCATCACCCCCAACCGTTACAATACCATTTTTTATGGGAGGGCGATCCAAGGGAAAAATCCAGGTAGCAGAATACTTCCTGAACATTTTTACTGGACGTTTATGTCAACGGGTTGATTTTTCTGTTTATTGATTTCCTGTTCCATCTCATTTAACTTGTTCAACACCCTTGAATAGATTCTTTCGTATTCCTTGGGAAGGCTCGAATAATAAATAAGGGAACGCTCAAAAGTGGAATCGGCCACATCATATTTTTTCAGAATGGAGTAATACAGGTCGGCCTCCGTTATCTTTCGCATGTCCTGTGATGTGTAGCGGCGTGTTTGGTACATGGATTCAGAAATATGGATATCGGTTAGCATATCGATCATCTTGTCCTTGGAAACCAGATCTTTTGGCTTTTCAACAACAGGCTTTTCACAGGAGGAACCCATCCATCCCAGCAGTAAAACCAACATCACTATCCTGAATTTCGTAACCATAAACATTGACTGTTAGCGCTGCCCAAAGGTACAAATAATTCGTTCGACGGGAAAAATGGCACATCCATCAACGTGGAAATATCAATGAAACAGTTTTTTAAATACATCGCCTACCTGTGCAACCTTGACAACCTCAATTTCGATACCCGGAAGGTCATACCCCTTACTGAAGCGTGGAACAAAAATTCTTTTAAACCCAAGCCTGGCTGCCTCGGATATTCGCTGTTCAATCCGGTTTACCGCCCGGATTTCACCAGTCAGTCCAACCTCACCTGCAAAACATGTATGGTGGTGAATTGCCAGATCCAGATTTGAGGAGAGGATTGATACCAAAACAGCCAGGTCGGTAGCAGGATCACTAATCTTGAGTCCGCCGGCAATATTCAGAAATACATCCTTCGAAATGAGTTTAAATCCTGCCCGTTTTTCAAGAACGGCTAACAACATACCAAGTCTGCGCAAATCAAAACCCGTTGATGATCGTTGTGGTGTGCCGTAGGCAGCGCTGCTGACCAGCGCCTGTATCTCGACAAGAAAAGGCCTTGCCCCCTCAATGGTGGCGGCAATGGCTGTTCCGCTGACTTCAGAGCCTCCATGTGGAATCAGGTGTTCCGAAGGATTCGGAATTTCAACAAGTCCGGTTTGCCGCATTTCAAAGATTCCCAATTCAGACGTTGATCCGAAACGGTTTTTCACTGCCCTGAGTATCCGGTACATATACTGTGAATCCCCTTCAAACTGGATCACGGTATCCACTATGTGCTCCAACACCTTGGGACCGGCAAGACTGCCCTCCTTGTTGATATGTCCGATAAGCAAAACTGCCAAATGGTTCTTTTTTGCATATTTCAATATGGCAGAAGCGCATTCACGGACCTGAACGACCGAACCCGGGGATGATTCAATACCATCGGCCGATATGGTTTGAATGGAATCGACAATCAGAATATCGGGTTTCTCATTTTCAACATGCGCAAGGAGCATCTCAAGCGAGGTTTCAGAGATAAACCTGCACGATGGGCTGGCAAGCTTAAGCCTTTGTGCCCTGAGTTTGATCTGTTGCAGACTCTCTTCACCCGATGCATACAACACCTTCTTTCCTTTCAGGGACAGGGCAAACTGGAGGACCAAAGTCGATTTGCCCACACCGGGCTCACCCCCAATCAGGACAACACTGCCAGGAACCAATCCGCCACCCAAAACCCGGTTAAACTCACCCATATCCGTGTTGATCCGTTCCTGCCGCTCGGTGGTAATTTCATCCAGCAACAATGGCTTGCCTCCTGATAAATTGGGTGGCCCTGATGCCTGTGCCTTCGAAGAAGATACAATTTCCTCGACATACGTATTCCATTCCCCGCATGAAGGACATTTTCCAATCCATTTTGGTGACTCAGCACCACAATTCTGGCAAAGAAAAACTGTTTTGATTTTACTCATGAGCGCGAATTATCATTTCAACAATCGAGGAGGTGGAATATCCCGGAACCAAAGCAATGGTTTCCACTTTTCCACCACGATTCAGCACGGTTTCATGCCCGGCAATTTCACTGATTCCATAATCGTTGCCTTTCACCAGGATATCAGGAAGGATTTGGGAAATCAGAAATTCTGGAGTATCCTCATCAAACAAAACCACTGCATCAACGAAAAATAGGCTAGCCAGCAGAAACGCCCTTGCCTGCTCATCGATAAATGGACGTTTACTGCCTTTCAGTCGCCTTACCGATTTATCGGAATTCAATCCGATGATCAGTCGGTCGCCCATATCAGCTGACTTCGACAGGTAATCGACATGTCCCATGTGTACCAGATCAAAACAGCCATTCGTAAAAACGATGGCATCGCCACTATTTTTCCAACGCTTCAAGGCGGCACCGAAAGATTCAAAGTCGGTATATATTTTTTCGGCAATGATATCCCTGTTGGTCATACTAAAGGTTTTATTTCGAAGATAGCCATAAAAGTAGTTTAGATATCAATACCGACTCTCTTCGTGGCATTAAAAGGTAATTACAAATGCTTCACACCAAAAAACAAATACCAATTCCAAGTGGAATTTCCCTGAACTTCATGGAGTGACGTAAGACATTCCTGGTTCAACTTCTTCACCGAGTCGTATATTGTATACTTGTTGAATACTTATTGCATACTTATTGTTTAATGATCAAGTAAACAAGAAGTATCCAATTACATTGCAATATATATCCAATTACAGAACCTGTACCATAGGGCTAAGGGGTATGATGCCAGTTTAAAGGTGACCATACAATTCAAATATGGGAGGAGTCACAGATTATATGGCAATAAAACTAAAGGATTCAGACCTCTGGGACAATCGTTTGCAGAATCTCTTTTAAAAATCAGGGGAGCCGGTTGGTTTCAGTATCCGGAAAGACGATCCAGGGCTTGAAACTTTTGGCTTCCTCAAAATCCATCTGGGCATAGGAAATGATGATGACCATATCTCCAACCGCCACTTTTCGGGCAGCCGGACCGTTCATGCAAATGATACCCGTTCCCCTTTCACCTTTGATGATATAGGTTTCGAGGCGCTCACCATTGTTAATATTGACCACCTGGACCTTTTCATTTTCAATCATGTTGGCTGCATCCATGAGATCCTCATCGATGGTAATGCTACCAACATACTGAAGGTTCGCTTCCGTAACGGTGACCTTATGGATTTTTGACTTACATACTTCAATTACCATTCACTTTCCCCCTATTCAATCAAAAAATTATCAATCAGCCTTACTTTTCCACACCAAACGGCAACACAAACCACTTTTCGGCCCGGATGCTGCCAGTCAGAAACCTTCACAAGCGTATCTTCATCAACGATTTCGACATATTCGGTTTCCAGAAATGGGTTCTGGTTGATCCCGGCAGCGATTGCCTGCTCCAATTCATCCACCGATTTGTCATTTTTCCAATTGTCTGCACGACTGATCATTTTATAAATCAGAGCAGCATTTTCCCTCTCCTCCTTTGACAGGAGTTCATTTCTTGAACTCATGGCCAAACCGCTGGGTTCCCTGACGATCGGGCATGGCACAATTTCAACCGATAGCTGCAATTGTTGTACCATCTTTCGGATGATGGAAAGCTGCTGAAAATCTTTCAGGCCAAAATAAGCCCGATCGGGCCTGACCATATCAAAAAGCCGGCTGACTACCTGTGCAACTCCATTGAAATGCCCCGGCCTGAACATCCCTTCCATCACCTTATCCATCGTTCCAAAATCAAAAACCCGGGTATCAGGTTCAGGGTATACTTCTTCTGCAGAAGGAGCAAAAACGATATGGCAGCCCTTGTTTTCAAGCATTTTGATATCAGCCTCCAAATTTCGGGGATAGCGTTCCAGATCCTTCTTGTCATTAAACTGGGTTGGATTGACAAAAATGCTAACCACCACTGTATCATTTTCAGAAGCAGCATATTCCACCAACGATATATGCCCCGCATGCAAGGCTCCCATCGTCGGGACAAATCCTATCAATCCCTGACTGCGAAGACGAGATAGTTTATCCGCAAGTTTTCTCGTTGAATAGATGATTTCCATACCGACCTTATTTGCTCCGGCAAAAATAAAATAATTATCCTTTTCGCGATTGATGATGTTTC
The DNA here is from genome assembly GCA_023428545.1 of Bacteroidota bacterium. The sequence continues at coordinate 173,022 of JAEYXH010000008.1, forward strand.
TAACCAATTGATTTGCTGCATAAAATTGATATTACAGATATTTTAGTTAATTTTGCAACGCTTTTTCAACATTTAGAAACGATTAATGGAAAGTAAAAGAATTCTTTACATTTCTCAGGAAATTACTCCTTACCTGCCAGAAAGTGAAATGTCGGAAATTTCCCGCTATTTACCACAAGGCGTACAGGAAAGAGGCCGGGAAATCAGAACTTTTATGCCCCGGTACGGATGTGTAAACGAAAGAAGAAACCAGTTGCATGAAGTGATCCGGCTCTCCGGAATGAACCTTGTCATCAACGACGCCGATCATCCCCTGATCATTAAGGTCGCCTCTATCCAGGCAGCCCGTATGCAGGTTTATTTTATTGATAACGAGGACTATTTTCACCGAAAAAATGTTCTGGCCGATGACGATGGGAACTATTTTGAAGACAATGACGAGCGAGCCATTTTTTATGCTAGAGGTGTACTCGAAACCGTCATAAAGCTTCGATGGGCTCCGGATATCATTCATTGTCACGGTTGGCTTACTTCCCTGGTACCTGCGTATATAAAAAAATACTATCACGATGATCCGCTCTTTAGCCAGTCGAAAGTCATCTACTCGGTTTACAATGACGAGTTTCCGGGATCGCTTGATAAAAATTTCCGAAAAAAGCTGGTTGTCAAAGGCATAACCTCAGCAGATACCAAATTGATCGAAAATCCCACATTCGAAAACGTGAGCAAATTTGCCATTCATTTTGCGGATGCGGTTATTCAGGGTTCTGAAAACATTCGACCCGAAATTGCAAGATATATCAGCGAATCCAATAAATTATTCCTGCCTTTCCAACCCAAAGAGGACTATATTGAGAGTTACAACGATTTTTACGACAAGTTGTAAGGAATTAGCTTATTTTTGGGAAGCATAAACATTGTTAGCATTGGCCATGAACAGAACAAGAAACATTTGGAAGACAGCTATATATATATTTGCCACCTCACTTTTCATAACCTCGTGTAACGAACCGGGTGATGTAGGGATGGAACTTTTGCCATCCTCCGACCTCGTAACGGTTGGTAATGTCGTTATCAAGGATGAAATCAAGGCATTTACCTTCATCGACGATTCTGTGTCAACCGATGAGGCTGCTTACAGTCTTTTGGGTAGCATGAATGATCCGGTTTTTGGTAAAACTGCCATTGACCTGGCATTACAGCTTCGTCTTTCTTCTTTTCCCGACTTCGGGACTAATCCTGTAGTGGATTCCATAAAATTCTACTTTTATTACAATTCAGTATATGGTGATACCGCTACAACACAAAGGCTTAAGTTCTATGAACTGACCAGCGGTATTGATCCCGATGCCCGTTATTACGATCAGGTTGAGCTCTCTCAAATGGCTTCCACAACGCCTTTGGCCGAGTTTAATTTCAAACCCAAAGTGGCTTTGGATTCTCTTTACAAGGATACCCTTTACCAGCTGGTGGAAGTCCATCTCGATCATTCACTGGCACATAAGCTTATCAATGCCGATTCGCTCGACATGATAAACAACGAAGCTTTTCTCGAGTATTTCAAGGGAATCTATATACAATCGGAACAGGTAGATGCCGGAGGAGCCATTGTATCGCTCGATTTGTTGCCCTCCTCATCCTTCGAAGGATCAGGAATGGTATTATACTATCGGAATGACACCGTAAAAAAGAGCAAATCCTACTTTGTCTCCAGTTTTAGTGCACGGGTCAATAGCTTCAAGCATGACTATTCACAGACAGCCTTTTACCAAAACATAAATCAGGAATCTGTAACCGACACCCTTATTTATGTCCAGTCGACTGGTGGCTTGCAGTCCAAAATATTCATTCCCGGTCTGGAATCCTGGAAAGATTCATCCAATATTGCAGTGAATAAAGCGGAATTGATATTTCAGGTGGACACCACAGCCTCTGAATTCCGAAAGTATCCTTTGCCTTCGCAAATGTTACTGACTTATATTAGCAAGTCTGGCCTGGAAACCCTGCCAAGAGACCATTCGTTTTACCAGCCTTATTATGGGGGATATTTGTACAACGATTTTACTTATCGGTTCAATATTACCCAGCATTTCCAGAGTATCATTGATGGCGAAAATGACAACAACGGTTTTTACCTGACGCCTTATTTTAAAAACAACCAGATGCGAAGGGCTGTATTGAAAGGAAGCAACAGTGCCCAGGGAATAAAGTTTGTGATTACCTATTCGAAGCTATTACAATAAAAAATATATAAACATCAAAAATGCCGTGAAAAGAATTTTTCACGGCATTTTTGTTTGAATCGCTGGCAACAAGAATGCCACATCACACAGAACAAATCTCCTTTATAAGCTACTTTTTTCGTGTGATTATCCTTATTTCCGACTTCTTGTTTTTCTTTCCCTGTTCGGCTTTAATTACGTTAACACTTTCTATATCCTCAGGATTGATGGCTTTAAACGCTTTGGAATCAACCTTTTTATCATTGATGAAATAAACAATATTTGTGTCGCCAGGCGTAGAGAGGAAAATGGGTTGTCTTCCATATTTATTGGCCATTTCCTGTTGTTTTATGACAATCTCGCGATGTTTCTCTGACATTTCATTGTGTTTCTCGGTCAACTCCTTTTGTCGTCTTAACATTTCGATGTTCATCTGTGGATATGGGAGGTCCTTCAGGTCATCGGAATATTGCTCCCAGAAAATGCGCTGATCTTCCATCTGGTTCATATCCATACCCTGAAATACAAAAGTGTTTGATGTCCCATTAATCTTGTTCAGGTTCTCAAGACCCCTGACATTCAGGGCACCCGAAATATCCGATATTGTTGAAAGATCGATTTCACCAGCCAGTTCAACCATGGTCAGACGGGTTGGTGTCGAAGAAACCATGCTGAGTGTATTGACTTTTTCACCACTCTTTTTTAAATATACCTTCAACACTTCACCCATCCGGTTCTCGGTCTTCAACAAGGAAAAAGCCGGATCTTTGTAATAAGTCAGGATCTCATCCTGGACAGCCGTCAGGGTTACTTTCATTTTGTCCTGGTTTTCGGGTGAGCCAAAGGCATTCTGTGAAATTACCGTAATCCGGTTCAGCTTCTTCAGGGTTTCATAGACGGCTGACCCTGGCTCAACCTGCTTTTTCTTCAGGTAGAGATCAAAAAGGTCGTTGGTGAGGTGGGTGGCACTGAATCCTTCCTGATTGGCGTATTTACCAGTCAGGCTCCCAAAGAGATCCTGCGCTTGCAGGTTCACGGCAGCAATCAGCATGCAAATGGTTAGAATAATTGTTTTCATGGCATTTATGATTTAATTTATAATGATTTCAACATTTTCGTCAACCCATAGGACCAGCATATCCTGTTCCTCTTCTGCTGGCTGCAATCCTTCGGCAACACTGGCCAAAGCCTCCTCCATCAAGGCAAATTGCTGTTCCCTGTTTATCTTATTCTGGTGGATGCCCCAGGCCATCATAAAGAAAATCAGCGAAGCGGCTGCAGCGGTGGCAGAGTAAATCCAGGAAGGCAAGCGTCTCTTCTTTCCCCTCTTGTCGAGATTGTTAAAAACCTCCTCCAGTATTATCTCAGGAACCTTTTCTGCCGAATCGTAATAGGCAAAAACATCTTGTAAAGAATCTGATTCTGTCGATTCAGAAACTTCTTTCCGGATCGTTCGTTCTTCCTCCAAAGTGGTTTCTCCCTTGTAATATTTATCAAGCAGTATGGATAGTTTTTCTTTCATAATTGTAAATCTTTTCAATTTCCTCTCTCACTTTATTCCTTGACCTTGAAAGCAATACCCTGATATAAGGCATCTCATACCCAGTCAGGTGATGAATCTCCTCAATCGACAATCCATCAATCTCTCTCATCAGCAAAACCTCCCGATATTTTTCAGGTAGCTGGCTGATAACCTGATGTACCCAATATAACTTTTCACTGGCATCCAACTGGCTTTCCGAATTCATTGCCGGAATCAAAAACTCAGCCGGATAGTCAGTTGATGGCAACTTTTTCCTTTTTCGGACATCAAAACAGAAATTACGTGCTGCAACGGCCACATAGGCATCCAGGTTCTGGCAATCTTTTAACTCCTTCCTTTTGTTCCATAACCGTATCATCAGTTCCTGCAAGGCATCCCTGGTATCCTCATCGCTGCAAAGTATCCGTTTCATCATGGGATAAAGTTTGCGCGCATATGGCATCATCTGTTCTTTGAAATCCTCAGTTGTCATTCACTCCTATTAACGACATTGCAGCATTTTTATAACAGTAGATATACTTTTTTTTATTCATGGCCCTTCTTTTGATTCCGAAGATCTATTTTTGCGTTTCAATAATAAGTATGGATTACCTGCAATTTGTCACATTCCTGTTATTGGGGATCGGGTTGAGTTTTGACAGCTTTGCCGTTTCCGTCTCCCTGGGAGTTATGAAACGTGAAATCAGATTTCAACAGGCATGTTATGTCGCCTTTTTTCTGGCATTCTTTCAGGCAGCATTTCCAATTCTTGGATGGTTGATTGGTATGTCATTGAAAAAACTGATTTCCTCCTTTGATCACTGGATCGCATTTATTCTTCTTTCACTGATCGGAATCAGGATGATTTATGAAGGAATGAGGCCAGTCCATGAACGACAGGAATTTAATCCATTGCGATTGAGGTTCATACTGGGGGTATCTGTTGCGACCAGTATTGATGCCCTGATTGTAGGTCTTAGTTTCGGATTTATGGATACCAACATCTTTCTTCCTTCGGGGATAATCGGTGTCGTAACCTTTATTGCCGCCATGCTGGGTATGCTGTTTGGCAAAAATATATCGGGAGAAAAAAGTCATAAAAGCATTATCATTGGTGGAATCATACTGATCCTGATCGGAGTAAAAATCCTTGCAGAGCATCTTTCCGGTATCAGTTAAGTTTGTCGACCTTCATGGTTATCCTGTAATCTGATCTTTCAAGGGGTTGTTTGTATTTTGGATAGGGATCCACACTTACAAGTCGAAAAGCATAATTTCCAACCGTATCGACCGGTTGAAGGAGTGAAGCAAGCTGAAGCTTGCCTTCAATGGCGCCATGCAGGTCGAATGAGACAGTCACCTGGCCAGCCCAAACACATACCACGCCTTCAGGACACCGACTTTCATTAATTTCATCAAGCTGAAGGGTGAGTTCCATATCTTCAGAGCAATATGGTTCATCGGCCAAAAAAACGGTTTCACTGCCAAAATTGAACCGGTAGCACGGCATATCTTCGCGGCACGAGTTGAAAATGAGCAGGATGAAAATTAATATGGTTCCCCGGGCTTTCATGTTGTTTTCCATTAAGACGCTGAATCATACGGTAATGTTGCGTCAAACCATTAATTTTGCCATTCATTGGTTTTATATGAAAATAGGAAACACAGATCTTGGAGTAATGCCGCTTTTTTTGGCACCCATGGAGGATGTAACTTATAAGTCCTTCCGTTATATGTGCAAAAAGTACGGTGCAGATGTAATGTATACCGAATTTGTTTCTTCGGATGCCCTAGCCAGAAACGTAAAAAAAACACGGCATAAGATGACCTTGTTTGATTTCGACCGGCCTGTGGCAATCCAGATATACGGTCACGATATAGACGCCATGGTGTTGGCTGCCAAGGTTGCAGAAGAATCAGGTCCTGATTTTCTGGACATTAATTTTGGTTGTCCGGTGAAAAAGATTGTTCGTCGTGGCGCCGGTGCGGCCATGTTACTCGACCTTCCCAAAATGCAGGCAATGGCAGAGGCGGTCGTCAAGGCTGTAAATTTACCTGTAACGGCCAAAACACGACTGGGATGGGACAATGAGCAAAAACCGGTGCTTGAAGCGGCACTGAGGCTTCAGGATGCCGGTATCGCAGCCCTTGCAATTCATGGACGCACCCGGGAACAGTTTTATTCGGGAGAAGCTGACTGGACCCTGATCGGTGAGGTGAAAAACGATCCCCGCATTAATATCCCCATCATAGGAAACGGAGATATCAAAGGACCCGTAAAGGCTGCCGAACTGCTTCAACAAACCGGAGTCGATGGATTAATGATTGGCCGGCCAGCCATTGGCCGACCATGGATTTTCAGGGAAATAAAACATTATTTTGCAACAGGAGAATTGTTGGCTCCACCTTCGGTAACGGAGGTTGCCCAAAACGTCAGGGAGCAACTAAAACTCAGTATTGAATGGAAAGATGACGAACGACGGGGAATTCTCGAAATGAGAAGACATCTGGCGAGATATTTCCCACATCTTCCCAATTTCAGGGATTTGAGGATCGCCCTGTTAAGAGCAGAGACCACCACCGAAGTTGAACAACTGCTGTATACAATTGAAGAACAATATTCTGGCATGCATGTTGATTATTCAGATGTAGCTTTAAGTTAACGAAACATGAATAATCCTTACAGGAAATATTTCAATGAAAATGCCATGTGGAGCAAAATCAGCGGATTTGCAAAATCGGCAGGACAACAGGTAGTGTATGCTGTTTTGCTCCTCTTCTACATGATGAAAGATCCTGGCACTGAACTCAAAAAGAAGGTAATCATAGGAGCGGCATTAGGATATTTCATCCTGCCAGCAGACGCAATTCCCGACCTGACTCCACTACTTGGATTTACAGATGATCTGGGTGTCCTGATATACGCCTTGTCGCAGATTTCCTCGACCATTACGGATGATATCAGGCAAAAAGCAAAACAAAAATTGCATGAATGGTTCCAAAAAGTTGATGATAAACAACTGATGTTACTTGAGAGCAGGATTACAGGTTCTGAAGGATCCAGCCCCAAGGAATCAGTTACTTCCTGATTTGGGTTCAACATTAATGCCTTTGATAAAATTTCAAAAATGACATCCCGGATAAACATATTAAAACTGGCACTCATTATCATCCTGATCATTGCAACAGGTGAGCTTTATGGTCAGGTCAGGGTAAAAGAAAAACCCGTCCCTCCAAAAGTTGACATGAAGATGCCACCCAAGCCCGGTCCCGAATATATCATGCTTCCGGGAAGATGGGCATGGCATCGGCCGTCGCATATGTATATCTGGCTTGGCCCAAGATGGATCGTTCCCCCAAAAGGAAAAACCTATCATTCAGGATATTGGAAGGAAGTTGATTCGGAATGGCTTTGGGTTCCCGGTAAATGGAAACGGAAACTCCGCTTTTTCCAAAAACGCAACAAGACGCTTTCCACCGATTAAGAATCCGATTTTTCATTAATCAGGCGGTCTTTAAAGGAGTCGGAAAAATCCACTAATTATTGACCTGCAAGAATTCTGAAGCCACATTTTGTGAGAAAATATGACAGAATTGGATAAATTTGTCCGGCATATCGAATTCAGGATGAGTCCTTGCTTGTACTATCAGTGGAGCTAATCCTGAAAAATGATGCATAGAAAAAAGCAGATGAGGACTTTACAAAAAATACAGGAGCCGATTCAGCAGGAGTTAAATGACTTTGAACCATTTTTCAAAGCTTCACTGAAAGGTGAAGTCCCCTTGCTGAATACCATCCTTAATTACCTCTACCGTACCAAGGGCAAACAGCTACGCCCCATGTTCGTGTTCCTTTCGGCCAGGCTTTTTGGCCCAACAAACCATTTGGCACAGGTTGCCGCCTGCTCGGTTGAATTGCTTCATACCGCAACACTAGTACACGATGACGTTGTGGATGAATCTTACGAACGACGCGGAGTTTTTTCGGTTAATGCACTCTGGAAAAATAAACTGGCGGTGTTGGTAGGTGATTTCATCCTTGCACAGGGATTGCTTCTTCAGTTGAAACATCAGCAATATGGTTTTTTGCAGCTCATTTCAAGGGCAGTACAGGACATGAGTGAAGGAGAGATCCTCCAAATCAAGAAAAGCCGGAAACTGGATATAGATTCAGAAACCTATTTTGAGATCATCCGTAAAAAAACCGCCTCACTGATTGCGACCAGCATGGCCATTGGTGCTTCCAGCACAACTTCGGATCCTGAAATCATAGAGAAGATGTACCGTATCGGACAGGATGCCGGAATCGCGTTTCAGATTAAGGACGATATTTTTGACTATATGGATAAGGGCATCATTGGAAAACCCACCGGAAACGACATAAAAGAGAAAAAAATTACGCTTCCCCTTCTTCATGTGCTCAACCAGTCAGAACCTTCAGAGAAAAAAAGAATCCTGCGAATTGTCCGCAAAAAGAACAACAATACTGCTACCGTCAGGGAACTGGTAAAACTGGTGATCGATAAAGGCGGAATTGATTATGCCACGGAAATGATGAACGAATTCAGGGAAAAAGCAATCAACGGACTGATGGAATTTCCTGAAAGTGAAGCCAGAAGCTCACTCATCGAACTCATGCACTTCGTAACGACGCGCAAAAAGTAATTCTGACGAATCCCGGATAACCCATAGATTATAGGGAGGCGTATCGTCACTTTTTATCCGTCAGGATGAAAAATGAATGCTACAATTAACGCCTTGTTTAAAAATGCCTGATTTCCTTGTCGAGGATGTCACTGAGCAAATGGTTGGCCAAACGGCTGGCTCCAAGCCTGAATAACTCAGGGTTTAACCATTCATCACCCAAAATTTCCTTCACAATTTTCAGATAAACCATGGCATCAGCAGTGGTGGCAATTCCGCCCGCCGGCTTGAAACCACGTTTTTGCCCGGTTGTTTCGTACCAGTACTTAAGGGCATGGCACATAACAATTGCGGCATCAGGAGTTGCGGCATCAGGCAACTTTCCGGTAGAGGTTTTGATAAAATCAGCGCCCGATTGAAGTGCAAGTATCGAAGCTTTCCAAACTTGCTCAGGTGTTAAAATTCCGCTTTCGAGGATTACCTTTAGGTGTGTATCCCCAATAGTTTCCTTAATTGACCTGATTTCAGCCTTACAATAGTCATAATTTTCTTCCAGAAATGCCCATAAAGGCATTACAATATCAATTTCATCAGATCCTTCAATCACAGCCAGCCGTGCTTCTTCAACCTTGACTGACTTAAATGTCATGGAGGAAGGAAATCCCCCAGCTACCGCTGCAACATGAACTCCGGGAACAGCCAGGTTCTCGCGGACGACATTGGCCATATTCGGGTATACACAAATAGCAGCCACATTTTTCATTTCCGGATATTCAACGGCAAACGAATTGACCTTTCCGGTAAACCGGGCTACTCCGGAAACAGTATCCGTTGCATTCAGGGTAGTCAGGTCTATACACGAAAATGCCAGTCGCATTTGATCGAGGCTAACTGACTGATCTGCGGCCCCGGCATAATGTTTTGCCTGGTCGGCCAGAATAGCGGTAGTGATGGGTAGTGATGGGAAATTCATGGTGTCACTTTTTTAATTTTTCATTTTGCCTGTGCCTGTCCAGGTCACGTTTGGTCTTTTTTTCAAGATTTTGCTGAAATGCCTGGGTAAGGTCAACTCCTGTTTGATTCGCCAGGCAAATCAACACCCATAGAACATCGGCCATTTCATCAGCCAGATTATGATCCAGGTCAGACGACTTGAAAGATTGGTCTCCATATGTGCGAGCCATGATCCTGGCAAGTTCTCCGACCTCTTCAGTCAAAATAGCCATATTGGTCAGTTCACTGAAATATCGCACACCAATCTGTCGTATCCACTGGTCGACCTGTTGCTGTGCTTCCGAAAGGGTGATTTGTTCTGTCACGATGCCTTCTCTTTATTACAAAAGTAGTGTAATCAGGGAGAAATTAAAAATCACGTTCACGCGAATCCATGATAATGGTGACCGGGCCATCATTCACCAGTGAAACATCCATATGGGCACCAAATATGCCTTTCCCGACAGGCCTTCCAAGGATTTGCCCCAAACTGTCAACAAACATCTCGTAGAGCGGAACAGCAGTTTCAGGCCTGGCTGCCCGGATGTAGGAAGGCCGGTTTCCTTTTTTGGTGCTGGCATGCAGTGTAAACTGACTGACAACAATGACATCCCCTTGAATATCAGTAATGGGCAAATTCATGATTCCGTTTTCATCGTCAAATATCCTGAGCTGCGATATTTTCTTTACAAGCCATTCAACATCGGTTTGCTCATCGTCCACGCCTACACCCAAAAGAATCAATAACCCCATTCCGATGGTTGCCGTGGATTCACCGCCAACGACTACCCTGGCCGAACTTACCCTTTGAACCACTGCTCTCATATCCTGGATTTTTGTTATTACTGACAAAAATATCTCTTTTTATATCATCCGGGCAGTTTCGGCTGGTTGTATCAGGTTGAAAATAATAAACCAGACTTTGAACTTTGCATTCCGAGCAATGTTTAATATTGTAATGTAAATATTAAACAAACCAGAAATGAGATTTTTGAAATTCATGATCCCTCTCTTTCTGACGGCTTGTCTGTCGGGCAGGATTGCAGAGAACGAAACCATAGAGATTGTCACAAACCCTGATGGACAGGGTAATCAGTTCCTGATAGAAGTAATTACAGGTCCTGAGCATAACCATCCCAGCATGGTTATCTGGACAGAAGATCTGGAAGGCAACTACATTGAAACATTGTTTATTACCCAATTCGTAGGTACAAGTACCTATGCGCGCGGGGCTATCTCACCAGGTAAATGGAGTGACCAGCCAGGCACGGCCCGTCGACCGGCAAGTTTGCCCTATTGGGCTCACCAAAGGGGAGTGAAGGCATCTGACGGATTGTATATCCCCTCGCCGGAACAACCCATGCCTGATGCCATAACTTCAGCAACTCCCAAAGGAAATTACCGCCTGCGCACATCCATGTCAGATTCTCAACAGGGAAAATTCAGGATACTCATGGAGGTTAACCAACCCTGGGATGCGAACAGGTATTACACAAATAATTTGTATCCCGATGACAACAATTACCTGACATCCCTACAGCCATCCCTAATCTATGCCGTTACCGTTGATCCGGACAATAATGAAACTTTATTTATGAATCCGATTGGACATGGCGATCCAGGTGGCTCGAGTGGGAAACTCTTTACCAATCTGACGCAGATCACTACTGCCAGGGAAATCATTCATTCTGTCTCTATCCAAAAAAATAACCAATGAACTTTAGAATACTTTTAATACTGATTACGCTCCTTTCGGGCACTGAATATCTCAACGCCCAGAATGCTTCAGTAAGGGGCCGGGTTTATGATGCGGTAAGCAACGAACCTCTCCCGTTTGTGAATATCATTGTTTCCGGCACCCAGACCGGTGCCACATCGGACCTCGACGGTAATTTTGTCATTACCGGGCTGAATGCAGGATTTATCCGTCTTCAGGCGTCATTTGTCGGGTACAAACAGGCTGTTTCTCCCGAAATTGAAGTCAGCAGTGCCAGAGCCGCCAGTGTAGATATTCCAATGCAAGTTTCCGATCAGCGAATTGAAGAAGTTACCGTTACCGCATCTCCCTTCAGAAAAACGGAAGAGAGTCCGGTTTCACTGCGAACCATTGGTATTGGCGAAATCGAAAACAGTCCGGGCGCCAACCGTGATGTCAGCAGGGTAATCCAATCATTTCCGGGTGTACAAAGTACCCCTGCATTCAGGAATGACATCATTATACGGGGAGGAGGGCCTTCTGAGAGCCGTTTTTATCTCGACGGCGTGGAAGTACCCAACATCAATCACTTTGCAACACAGGGCGCCTCTGGAGGTCCTGTGGGCATATTAAACGCCGACTTCCTCAGGGAAGTAAATTATTATTCCGGTGCATTCCCCGCAAACCGGGGAAATGCCCTCAGTGGCGTACTTGAATTTTTTCAGGTTGACGGAAACCAGGACAAACTTAAATTCAGGGGATCAGTTGGTGCTTCAGAGCTTTCAGCAACCCTTGACGGGCCAATAGGTGAAAAAACCACTTTTATAGTTTCGGCCCGGCGTTCTTATCTTGAATTCCTGTTTGGGATTCTCGAACTCCCATTTCTGCCCAATTTCAACGATTTCCAGTTCAAATTACGAACCCGCATCGACACGAAAAATGAACTCACTTTTGTTGGTTTGGGAGCCATCGATGTATTTGACCTGAACCTGAACATAAAGGATCCCGACGACCAGCAAAAATTCATTCTAAGTTCCATTCCTGTCAACGAACAGTGGACCTATACAGTTGGAGCTGTTTATAAGCATTTCAGGGAAAACAGCTTCCAGACAGTGGTTTTGAGCCGTAACCACCTGAACAACGGTGCCTATAAATACCTGGATAACGATGATTCATCTCCTGACAACAAAATGTATGACTTTGTATCAGAAGAGATTGAAAACAAATTCAGGTTTGAGAACAATACGCGGCTCGATGGTTTTAAGTTGAATTTTGGTGCATCACTTGAGTATTCAACTTACCTGAACGACTCCTGGGGAAGGCGGTTTTACAACAATCAGGTTACCGAAATCACATATAAAACCGACCTCAATCTTTTAAAGTGGGGAGTCTTTGCGCAGGCCAGCAAATACTTTTTCGAAGACAGGCTCTCTTTATCTTTGGGATTCAGGGCTGATGCAAATAATTACTCATCAGAAATGAACAACCTTCTGGAACAATTTTCACCCAGGTTTTCGGCATCCTATAACCTGACCCCCCAATGGAGCCTGAACTTCAGTACTGGTCGCTACTATCAGCTTCCGGCATATACAACCCTTGGATTTATGGTCAATGATGAACTGGTAAACAAGAATAACAACATCAAATACATAGCTGCCGACCATATCATTGGTGGACTCGAATTCAGGCCTAACTCCAACATCCTGTTTTCAACCGAGTTCTTTATGAAGAACTATTCTGATTATCCGTTTTCAGTGAATGATTCCATCAGTTTGGCCAACAGGGGAGCTGACTTTGGCGTGATCGGCGATGAAGAACTTATTTCAGCCTCTTCTGGCCGTGCCTATGGTATGGAATTCCAGACACGAATTACAAGCGGCAAAGGCTTTAACATGAACCTATCGTACACTCTGGTCAGAAGTGAATTTGCAGGCCCCGATAAAAATTACATTCCTTCAAGCTGGGATAGCAAACACCTTCTGGTATTCACCGCCACAAAAGAATTGAAGCGAAACTGGAGGATTGGAACCCGCTGGAGATATGTTGGGGCGCTTCCATACACTCCATGGGATTTGGATAAAAGTTCCCTGGTCAGTGCCTGGAACCTCACCGGGGCACCATACCTCGATTATTCAAAAATCAATACTTTGAGATTTGATCCATTTCATCAACTCGACCTGAGAATTGACAAAGCATATTATCTCAAGAAAACAACCGCAAAATTCTATATCGATTTCCAGAACTTTTATAATTTCCAGTCTGAGCAGCAGGATATCGTGGTTCGCGATACTGATGATCAGGGAAATTATGTCTTGACTGATAACGGTCAGCGATATCAGTTGCGATCCGTTAAAAATACCTCGGGAACATTATTGCCATCCATTGGGATAATTGTGGAATTCTGATGAAAGAGTACCTGTGGAATTTGTGATGCAAAGTTTTAACTTAGCCATCACAAATTCCACTTTTATGCTCTGTATTCTTCCCGGATCATCTGATCCTTATTTTTGCCTTGCAACCGAAGAGTATCTTCTAAGAAACTTCACGGAAGATATTTTTATGCTTTGGCAGAGCCACGATACGGTTGTTGTTGGAAAACACCAGAATGCCATGGCTGAGATTGATTACCGGTACACCCGGGAGAAGGGCATCAAAATAGCCCGCCGTATTTCGGGAGGCGGTACCGTTTTTCACGATCAGGGAAATGTAAATTTCACCTTTATACGAAATGTTGCGGGACCTCATGAAATCAGCTTCAGCCATTTTACAAGGCCGATTGTCGAGGCTTTGGCAACAATGGGAGTTCGTGCCGAAACTTCAGGAAGAAACGACCTTTTGGTCGAGGGGAAAAAAATCTCGGGAAACGCGGAACATGTTTTTAAAAACCGTGTGTTACACCATGGTACCCTGCTCTACCAGTCCAATTTGGCCACCCTCGGTAATGCCATACGTGTCGTACCGGGCAAGTATGTTGGGAAAGCGGTTCAATCGAACAGGAGCATAGTGGCCAACATAGCTGATTTTATGAAGGAATCCATCCCCATTGCCCAATTCATCGAAAAGATTATGGAGCATCAGCTGAACAGCTCTCCCAATTGCAAAATGCATCAGTTTTCGAGTGATGACCATTCCAAAATCAGCAAATTGGCCAAAGAAAAGTTTGAAACATGGGAATGGCAGTTTGGCTATAGTCCGGCCTATTCTTTTATAAACAAAGTTCAACTGGCGAGTGGTACCTTGTCAATTAATGCCGAGATCGAAAAATGTCGTTTCACAAAGGTTAGAATCGAAGGTGACCACTATTCCGGATTTGAAGGGGAAGCCCTGGAAAAAGCGTTGGTCGACAGACCGCACACCTTTGAGAGCATTGAAAAAGCACATAAAGAACTGGGGATCGGTTCGGAAAAGGAAGTTCTCTATTCCTGGTTTTAAACGAAAAAAGCCGGCATTGGCCGGCTATCCTGGTCTTGATCAAAAGGCAATCAAGGAGCCAAGGTACTTACAGAAGCAGTATCCTGTTTCAGTGTAAGCCCTTCGGATTTCATGGTCCAGAACTTTCCGACCATCTCTTCATCAAGGGTATTCGTTACGTTATCAATATCGTGGATAATTTCTTCAAGTTTTTTGTCGAGATAAACCGTTTTGCCAACCGGCAGTTTCAGGATGATCTCAAGTCGCTGGTCCCTCCATTTGCTCTCGTTTCCGGTAAGAAACCACGGATCGAGCGTTATCAGTGAGTCAGTGACCTGGTATTGGTAAACCATGTCATTGATATTCTGAACGGCATCATCATGGTTTTTGCCTCTCGCCTTCTTTCTGAATACCATCACAATATCATCGGTACCTGAAGGTTCGATATCAAATTGGGGCTGCCCCAACATTACATTCTCCCCATCAACATTGACAACCTTAAACGGATCTATATCCCAGTCCACTTCATAATAATCACTGTATTTATCTTCTCCCAAACTAAGGAAGAGAGTAGGGCAAGGCTCACAAACAATCGTTTCGGTATCGGTAAGTGTTGTCTGGCTTTTATAATTTCCAACTTGTCCGGCTGACACAAAAATCAGGACCATAAGGGCAACCAGCCAAACACCGACCATTCCGAGGGTAATGGCAGTATTATTTGATTTATACCTGAATATCAACTTCGTACCTATAAAAAGTATGGCCAGCAAGGGCAATCCTGTCAACAAGGCGATGGAGATCATTCCAAGTGTCAATGCTTCCGGGGTTATAAAATGTCCAAATAATCCGGATACATGGATGTCAGGACTCCAAACGAGTGGCCAGCTTCCCATAGCTGATTGGCCGATGACCACAGTAGAAATAAGTCCAATAAGCCCCAATGCGCCGGTTATTACAAAAAAGGCCCCAAAAACGACCGCAATAACCCTCAAAATGGCACGTCCTGCTTCAGCCGAAGTATCAGATTCCTTCTTGCGGGATTGATAATCCTGGGCTGCAGAAAAGCTCTGTGTAGTTCCGTCCCCGGTAACCTGACCGTCCTGGACGGTATCTGCTGCAGGATTTTCCTGCCCCTGATCCCGGATGGTCCGCTGAATGTTGGTTACCGTAACCTCTTCCCCTTTCATTTCAAGAAGCTGGGAAGTTGTCCTTGCTTTAGGTACCGCAATCCAAAGGATCAGATAGGCCAGCAATCCAACACCATTGGCAAAAAAGAGTAAGACAAAAATGATCCTGACAATTACCGGATCCATCTTGAAATAAGCCCCCAAGCCTCCGCAAACACCAGCCAGCACGCGACTGTCGGGACTCCGGTAGAGCCTCTTTTTCCTTTTTGTAGGGGTACTGATATATGATTCGTCAGCTTCCTGTTCCATAAAATCTTCAGGTGTACCCATCACTGAAATCACTTCATCGATTATTTCGAGGGTGATTACTTTCTTATCCCCTTTTGTTTTTTCAATGAACAATTCAGCCACACGGCCTTCAATGTCGGTTATGATTTCCTTTCCTTCAGCCTCATTGCCAAAATGATTCTTCAGTTTCAGAAAATACCCCTGCAGTTTTTCATACGCATCCTCCTCGATGTGGAAAAGGGTACCGCTTATATTGATAGTGAATGTCTTTTTCATGATTTTCTGTATTATTCTGTTTGTCAGGATTTATGTTTCTTAATTTTACTAACGGCTTCTACCAGTTCGTGCCACGATTCTTCCAGCTCACCCAGAAACTGTCGGCCTTCATCAGTCAGTTCATAATATTTTCGGGGTGGCCCCTGTGTCGATTCTTCCCATTTATAGGTGAGCAATCCATCGTTTTTCAGCCGGGTCAGAAGAGGATAAAGTGTTCCCTCCACGACAATCATTTTACCCTCCTTTAGCTCCTGAATAATATCACTGGCATAGAGAGGCTTTCCATCGAGTACAAGAAGGATGCAATACTCGAGAACGCCCTTTCTCATCTGTGCCTTTGTGTTTTCAATCTTCATAGTTTCATTTCCTTTCTGATATTCGGGGTTTTCGATTACCCCATATTATATTTCATATTATCTAATTTGTTTCTGATGACCGGTAACATTGTTTATGGTAACACTATTTCAAATGAGTCTCAGAAGTCATCCATGACTCAAGCTTCAATTTTGGATCGGTGGCTTTCTCATCCAGGATGGAAAGATTAAAAGTATTCTCCTTTTTATACAAAGCCTTTTGTGATTCCGACACCATCTGTGCATCTTGGACTACAAAACAGGAATCGCTGATCATCCATGCTTCAATTGACAGGGTTGCATCCTGCTCTTCCGCAGGAAGCTGGAAATTCATCATTTTCTTTGACTTTGAGGCAGTATTTGTTTTACTGTCGGCGGCTACGGTAACCATCGAGGTTCCCAACAAAAGAATTACGGCTAGGGTGGCGATTACCGGTTTTACTGTTTTCTGAACATTGTTGATTGTTTTCATGACTTTGATTTTAGTTGTTTCTGAATTTGTTTCGTTGCTTCTAATTGTTTCTGTTTTCTGTTGTTTGAATCTATGACGACTCTTCATTATTTTCGTTACAAAGTGTAAAGAACTTTTTTTAAGATCCTACCTTTTCTTACACTGAATTAGGTACTACAAATATATGTATTTTTAATGGTACTTTGTTACACATAGTAGTAAATTTTTTATATATATTTCTAAAATTATGCGTATAGTGTTGTATATTTGCACTTTAATAAACTCATGATTTGTTAAATATTTACTTTTAAGATCATCAAATTCCCAAATAGTTGCGAAAGAGAGTATTCCTGTGATTCCATTATATGTGTAAATAACCAGTTTCGGGCATGAACTTTTTTTGAAAACAATCATGTTCCTCGAAATGTATCGCAACAAAAAAGGCTGTCCCGAAAACAGGACAGCCCTTTTTAAATATAAGAACCCAACAACTAGAAGAAGTAGCGAACGCCAATCTGCAAACGCCAAGTCTGGTTGTAGTTGTAATAAGTTGAGTAAGTTTCTGAAAGGAAATTGCCATCAGAACCTTTCACCATAGAGTAGCTTGGGACATTATTGGCATCTTTTCCTTCATATTTCAGAAGTCTGCCATTGTTTGCATTAAACATGTTTTTGCTAACACCCCATTCGTTGTTAACCAGGTTTCCAAAGTTGAGGAAGTCGAGGCTGAACTGCAGGGTATTTGTCATTTCACCTGTTTTAATGCTGAAATCCTGGGCGAGACGCAGGTCAAACTGGTGTAGCCAGGGAGCTCTTGCAGAATATGCTTCTGCATACTCACCCTGGTGTTTGCTCAGGTATTTATCCTGTTCGATGAATTTGAAGAAAGCTTCTTCATCGGCAGAACTAATAAATTTGACTTCACCTTTTTCCTTAGGAATATAAATAAGGTCAGTAGCATAACCATCACCATTCATGTCATTGGTGTAAGTAAAGCTGTAACCACCTGATGATGAACCTGAATAGAACAGGTTAATGGTGGTTGCCATATGGTTGTTGGCATAAGGAAGCCTGTAAGATGCAGATGCAATGGCTTTCCGGGGCACAACATATTGTGATCTCTGAACCATTGGGAGATGAGGACCATCAACCTGATAAAGGCCGTTGTATGCAGACGCCGCATTACTTCCGGGCATACCTGAAATTTCCTTTGACTCGGTAAAAGTATAAGCAGCCATCAGGTTAAAATCTTCAACCGGTTCGGCAGTTACAGTGATGTTTGCGGTTGCACCCCATCCATCGCTGTTGTTGGCAAGTACATAGGCGTTTCTGCTGTTGTAGGTTAGACTCGCCCTGGCCGGATAAATATATCTGTCATCGGCGCCATTAAATCTCTGCCAGGTATTGTCAGGCTGTTTGAGATCATAATTTTTGAGCATCACATCGTTGAGGTGCTTGGTATAAATACCTTCGACCGTTACCGACAATGGGAAAGAAACGGGCACTTCATAATCAGCTGCAAGAGAAGATTTCCAAACCTGTGGCATCCTGAAATCGGGATCAATGGCATTAATATCACGTGGCAGGGCGCCTTGTTCAGGTGTGATCGTATTCTGCAGACCCAGTTTATTGATCATTTCATTTACATCAGTGAGCATAGGTCCTGCAAGAGAAGCCAGCTTGGGATCAACACTGGTAATGGTACCATTTGAGCTGTAGCGGGTTACTGCGGCATAGCTACCCTGAACCATACCTGAATTGGTTGGCATATTGGTGAAGAATACCAACGGCAGCCTTCCGGTGAAAATACCTGTACCTCCACGCAGTTTAAACGTCTGGTCACCGCTTACATCCCAGGTGAATCCGATACGGGGAGAAAGCTGAACCTTGGCGGATGGCCATTCACCGGTATCAATTTTTTTGCCACCAAAATCCAAATTATAAATAGCATTGTTCCGGATAATGTTATCGACATAATTGATGTAGTCGGCACGTAAACCATAAGTCAGTTTCAAACCGGAAGCGACATTCCACTCATCCTGTCCATAGAGACCAAACTGATTAAAAGCAACTTCGGCCGCAGGATTTGTTTCACCGGCGTATCCGTAAGTCAATGCAAAGTCTCTTGGGGCTTTTTGCTCCAGGAAGTCATCGACACTTGCATAGCGATAATATCCGGTACCATTACGCATGTAACTGTTGTTTGCCATTTGGTATTCATAGCTAACACCGGCAGTTACCTTATGGTTGCTCAGGTAGAAAGTTACGTTATCGATAATATTGAAAATGTTATTGTTGACACCATTATTCCAGGTGAACAGTTCATAACCGGCTGACATATAAGGTTCCAGAATCTGTTTTCCATCTTCGGCAACTCCAGCCATGATATCAATGAACGGGAAAGGTGAAGAATTGGAACCACGCATATCCTTGATCTTTGAATAGGTGGTCAGGAACTGGTTGGAAACTTTATCTGAAAAGCGGCTGTTCAAATCCACTGAAAAAGAGTTAACGATGTTGTCCATCGAATACAATGAATTTGAGAAAGCCATCGAATATTGCGAAATGCGGTTCATTGAGCTGTTACGGAAACCGGCATCGGTAGAGTTACCATTGGTGCCATTCCAGGCCTGGTTCTTTGTATAGTTGTAACGTAAACTTAATTTATTGGCTTCATTGATGTTCCAGTCGATACGGGCAAGGAGTTTCCTGTTGCTTTCATCGGCAGGATAGTTATCGTATGAACCAGGATCGTAGCCATAATTATTGATTAAATGTTGTCTGACCCTTTCCATGTCGGCCTTGCTGGTACGGGAAATTGACAGATCAGCATTTGCCACACCGTTATCTGAAGGTCTCCAGGTAACCACCTGCCCAGGACGAACTTCGTATTCACCGTTTACAAAGAAGAACAATTTGTTCTTGATGATGGGGCCACCCAGGGTTGCACCATATACGGTCCTGGATTCTTCGGCACGATCGCCAAAATCGACATCGCCGATTTTGTTACCCCTGAGGTTTTGGTTGTTAAAATAGGTATAAGCAGAACCTCTGAAAGTATTGGTTCCTGATTTGGTAATGGCATTGATACCTCCTCCAATGAAGTTAGTCTGACGCACATCAAATGGGGCAATGACAACCTGTACTTCCTCGATTGCATCAAGTGAAATAGGATTTCCACCACCGGGAAGATTTGAACTCAAACCAAAGTTATTGTTGAAATTGGCACCGTCAACCGTAAAGTTAGTGGAACGGCCATCACCACCTGCGAAACTCATACCGTTTGCATAAGGCGAGATGCGTGCAATGTCGGAAATGCTTCTGCTGATGGTAGGCATTGCATTCAGTTGCTCGTTGGAAATATTGGTGGTGGCACCTGTCTTGTCGGTCTGAAAAGCTGACGCTTTTCTCCCAACAATTGTCACTTCGCCTACATCCACATTACTCTCTTCCAAAGATGCATCCAATACAAACGCTTCTCCAAGGTATAACCTTATATCCGTATAGGTCTTTTTAGCATAACCTATAAACGAGATTTCTACACGATAAGGGCCACCGGGCCTCATACCCTGTAGGTTAAATTTACCTTCGGCATTGGTTATGGTACCATACTGGGTTCCTGAAGACTCATGTACAGCAACTACAGTAGCTCCCGGCAATTTTTCTCCCTGATCACTGGTAACAAATCCGTTCATTCCAGAAGTAGTGACCTGTGACCATGCTGCTGTAACACTAAAAAACAGCAAGAGCAGAATCACTGATAGCTTTCTAACTTGTTTATTCATACAATTTTTCATTTTAGATTTGTGACGCAAAAATAGTTTTTAATCGATCTATTTAAAGAATTTTAACATTATCATATCCTCAATTTATTGGGTCCTTAAGATTAAATGCCTGATAATATAACCATTGTGAAGAATATAATTTATTAATAACAGCTACTGTATCTTATAAGTGGGTTTTTGCAGGCCAATAAATTTACAATTATTAACTGTCCCACAATAGGATATATACGGCTCTATGTTCATAGTTATTAACAAGTTATCACCTAGTTGCCTGTTAAAAACCATAACATCACATGTGATATTCCGGTTGTTGGCCACAAAATCTAAAAATCGGCAATTTTGACGTATGGCAGTTCAGAAACCAATTTCGTTTAAAAACCGTACTTTTGGATTCAAATACAAATTCACCATGGAACAGTTTTCCACAAGGCAAAATAAAGTCTCCCGTCTCATTCAGAAAGAACTGGCGGAGGTATTTCTCAGAGAGCTACGCTCTGATTTCAACGGATTGCTGATCAGCGTCACCACCGTAAGGGTCACAGCAGATCTTTCTCTGGCCCGATGTTACTTAAGCATCTACCCTACTGAGCGGGCTAACGACTCCCTGAAACATATCCAAACCATCAGTAAATGGATCAGGGGTATTATAGGTAACAAAATTGCAAAGCAGGTAAGGATCATTCCTGAACTGGAATTTTTCATTGATGACAGCCTTGATTACCTTGACAAGATCGATAAATTGCTGAAAAATTGAACCTTCCATTTTTCATAGCCCGAAGATACCTGATATCAAAAAAAAAACAGAACATCATCAACATCATATCAGGAATATCGGTGGCAGGTGTTACCGTGGGAACCTTTGCCCTGGTAGTGGTATTGTCGGTATTCAACGGCTTTAATGATTTGATACGTTCGTATTTCAGCATTCTTGATCCAGATTTGAAGATCACACCAACGGAAGGCAAACTATTCGATCCTGCAGTTTTTACTGACGGCATTCGGGACAAGGTAACCGGAATCGCCGATTATTCTCTCGTTATTGAGGAGAATGCCCTCCTGAAATATGAGTCACGTCAATACATCGCCACAGTAAAAGGAGTGCCTGATAATTTTGCCAGTACTACAGGAATTAATGAGCTTATGATCGACGGAACATTTCTCCTTGATCAAAATGGCGTTAATTATGCAGTACCCGGACAAGGAGTTGCTTCAAATCTTGGGATGAACCTGAATTTTAACGATCCACTTCACATCTATGTTCCCAAAAAAGGCATTCGTACGTCATTGAATCTGAACAATGCCCTGAATCACAATTATATACTGCCTTCCGGAGTCTTTTCCCTATTGGAGGAAGTTGATAACCGATACGTTTTTGTCCCATTGGATTTTGCCAGGGAGTTGTTTGAAACAGGTAATAAAGTAAGCGCCATTGAGATAAAACTCGATGAGAATGCTTCAGTATCATCTGTGAAAAATCAACTCACTAGCCTCTTGGGCGAACAGTATCAGGTTAAAAATAAGTACCAGCAGCACGACATGTTATACAAAACCATGCAGTCGGAGAAATGGGCCACTTACCTGATCCTGGTTTTCATCCTTGTCATTGCCTCATTCAACATCCTTGGCAGCCTCTCGCTCCTGATTATTGACAAAAAGGATGATATCGCCATTTTACGATCAATGGGAGCTTCATCTTCACTCATAAGGAAAATTTTCCTGTTTGAGGGATGGTTAATTACAGTTTCAGGAGTATTGACAGGATTGGTGTTGGGTATTCTTGTCAGCCTTGCCCAAATTCATTTTGAATGGATAACACTGCCCGGAAATGGTTCATTCGTAATTACTGCTTACCCAGTCAAGATTGAGCCTGTCGACCTTGTATTGATTACTGCGGTTGTACTTTCTATTGGCTTTCTGGCCGCCTGGTATCCGGTACGGTACATTTCAGGCAAACACCTTGAACTGAATCCAGCCGGAAGGTGATTGGTCCACCATGAAAAATGAATGACATTTGATAGTATTCAGAACCGGGAATAATTTTAAATTTCGCCCGAAAATCCGGATCATTCAGGTTCATCAGCCATTTCGGTAACCAAGAGTTCAATCCATACCAAACTTTATGGCGGGACTTGAAAACCGGCAAATCAATGATAGTAATACAAAACAAATAGAAGCATGAAAGCATTGGTAAAAAGCAAACCGGAAAAAGGGATCTGGATGGAAGAGGTACCGGTACCGCAACCTGGTCCGAATGATGTGCTTATCAAGATCAGCAAATCGGCCATCTGTGGAACCGATCTTCATATTTACAAATGGGACGAATGGGCACAAGGGGCGATTAAAACACCAGTCATTATCGGCCACGAATACATGGGTCATGTAGTGGAAGTCGGTGAGGAGGTTCAGGGTGTCCACATTGGTGAAAGAGTAACCGTTGAGGGGCACATTGCCTGCGGTTACTGTCGCAATTGCCGTCGTGGACGTCAGCATATCTGCGACAATACCATCGGTATCGGGGTAAGCCGTGATGGCGGATTTGCCGAATATCTGGCCGTTCCGGCAAAGAATGTCCTGAAAATCGATTCAAGGATCCCCGATGAAATTGTTTCAATCATGGATCCATTGGGAAATGCTACCCACACTGCACTGTCATTTCCACTTTTGGGTGAGGATGTACTTATTACCGGAATAGGCGGACCCATTGGGGCAATGGCGGCAGCTATCTGTAAATTTGCCGGTGCCCGCAACGTGGTCGGGACCGATCTGAGCCCGTATCGCCGTGAATTAGCAATGAAAATGGGTGCCACCATGGTCATTGACCCAACCAGGGAGATGCTAAAGGAGAAAATGGGAACTTTGCATATGGTGGGTGGATTCGATGTTGGTCTTGAATGTTCCGGGTCACCTGTCGCTTTTAACGACATGGTTAACAATATGTACAACGGAGGTAAAATCAGCCTTCTGGGATTGTTGCCAATATCGACTCAAATTAATTGGAGCAAACTGATTTTCAAAGGTTTGACCCTAAAAGGCATCTATGGGAGGGAAATGTATGAAACCTGGTACCAAATGGAAATGATGCTTCTTTCCGGACTTGATGTTTCCAGGATCATCACACACCGCTTCCCCGCCGAACAGTTTCAGGATGCCTTTGACATCATGGAACAAGGTAATTGTGGAAAAATCATACTGAATTGGGATTAAAGGATCGAATAGGTTAACTTTGTATGGAGAGCAACCCTCCGTTTTGCACTCACCCCAGGTTCATCGTTTTATTTGGGATAGAGGTGAAGCGAGAGGGTTGTTGTTTTAAATAATATGTCTTGAAAAAGGGATTGGTAGTAAAATCGACCGGAAGCTGGTATACCGTAAAGGATGATGAAGGTAACCGGTACGAATGTAAAATAAAGGGAAATTTAAGGATCAAAGACCTTAAGACCACCAATCCGGTTGCAGTTGGCGACCGGGTAGACTTTGAATACCTAGAAAAGGACAGCAAGGACCAGAAAAAGCTTGTTGGACTGATCTTTAACATTGATGAGCGGAAAAACTATATCATCAGAAGATCGCAAAACCTGTCAAAGCAGGCCCATATCATAGCAGCAAACATAGATCAGGCATTTCTGGTTGCAACCATTAACTATCCGGTAACTACAACTACTTTCATCGACAGGTTTTTAGCCTCCGCTGAAGCATATCGCATTCCGGTAGTCATCCTTTTTAACAAGACCGACCGTTATAACCAGGAACAAGCTGACAGATTACTCCAACTAATCGAAACTTACCAATCAATTGGTTATGTCTGCATCAAAATTTCGGCTCTACTCAAAACCGGCATGGACGAATTACAGGAGCTGATGAAAGATAAAATCAGTGTTTTTAATGGTCACAGCGGTGTTGGCAAATCAACCATCATTAATGCCATTCAACCTAATCTGAACCTAAAAACCCGTGAAATATCTGATTATCATGAAACAGGCAAACACACCACCACATATTCGGAATTATTTGAGCTCAATTTTGGTGGCTATATAATTGATACTCCGGGAATTAAGGCATTTGGAATGCTCGAAATGGAATCATGGGAGATCTCCCATTATTTTCCTGAAATATTCAGGATATCAGAAAATTGTCAATATAACAACTGCTCCCATACACATGAGCCCGGTTGTGCTGTCAAAGAAGCGGTGGCAAGCGGGGAGATTGCTGAAACCCGCTTTATAAGCTATTTAGGTTTGCTTGAATCAGACCAGAAATACAGGCCGGCATACTGATATATTCGCTTCAGCAATTGAAACTACATATTATTTTTCACGTGAAACATTTTCCAGGGGTTATAACTCTATCATACCCGTGTCATTCCAATTTTGAAAAACACAAACAGAATAGATAAAACTATCAAATTCTACGTCCCAACTAAATTTTCATATCGGCAATCATCAAATCAAGCTAAAAACAAGAATTGTCGAAGTTGAGATATTATCTTTTGAAATTTTGGAAAAATCCAGAATGTTATACCCATACTGTCGTTTTGCTTCCAAGCCTCACACAGTGTCGACTAATTGAGATCACACAAAACCAATACAATATGTTAATATTGCTGTATGTTCCTGTCTTATTGTGTTTTACAACAATATAAATATTAGGTAAGAATTTTTACATAGCGTGATCTGGGGCTGAATGAAAATGATACCACACCTTTTCGGCTTTACTTGGTCCTATTTCATCACTAAGTTCAGCTAAACTCAGGTTTTTAACATTCTTGACGGATTTGAATTTTTGAAGTAACTTCTTTGCAGTATTCTCCCCGATCCCTTGTATTGATTGAAGCTCATTTTTGATAAACGATCCTGATCTTTTTTGACGGTGAAACGTTATGCCAAACCTATGGGCTTCATCCCTTAGTTGTTGGATCAAACGAAGCGATTCTGATTTTTTATCTAAATAAACGGGAATCTGGTCGTCAGGAAAATATATCTCTTCCAATCGTTTTGCAATTCCAATGATTGAAATTCTTCCTCTTAGGTTTAGCTTTTCAAGCGCCTGTACAGCGGCCGATAATTGACCCTTTCCACCATCAATTACAATCAACTGTGGCAACGGTTGATTCTCTTCCAATTGCCTTTTATATCTCCGACCCACTATCTCTTCCATTGAAGCAAAATCATTGGGACCTTCCACTGTTTTGATATTGTAATGGCGATATTCGCGTTTGGCCGGTTTTCCACCAATAAAAACGACACAGGCTGCAACAGGATTTGACCCCTGAAGATTACTGTTATCAAAACATTCAATTTGCTGTGGAAATTCCTTTAATTGCAGGTCTTTTTGCAATCCTTCCAGTATTCTTAAAGGGGCCGGAAGCTTTTCGGATTTCTTCAGGACCTGTTGCTTAATAAGGTCTAACCTATAATACTTAGCATTTCTGTGGGACAATTCGATTAGCTTTTTCTTGTCCCCCTTAACCGGAACTGTGAATTTAATACCATTCAGAAAAGGTTCAATCTTGAAAGGTAAAAGGATTTCACGGGCATTGCTATGTATTTTTTGTCGAATTTCCACCATACCGAGCAAGAGTAATTCCTGGTCAGTTTCATCCAACCTTTTCTTTAATTCCATTGTAAAGGTTTGCACTATTGCACCCCTAATGATCTTTAGATAATTAATGATGGCTATATTTTCATCCGAATCGATTGTATAAACGTCTACATCGGTTATAGTTGAATTTACTACGGTTGACCTGCTTTGATATTTCTCAAGGATAGCAATTTTTTCCTTCATTAAATTGGCCTCTTCAAATCGGTAAGCCTTGGCATACTCCCCCATTAGTTGTTTAAGATGCTTAAGAACCCCCGTGATATTTCCTTTAAGTATATCACGAATTTGTTCTATTCCAAAATTATAATCGTCAACACTTACAAGATCCTCGCAAGGGCCTTTACAATTACCGATATGATACTCCAGACATAACTTATACTTCCTAACAGCAACATTCTCTTCACTCAGGTTATAATTACATGTCCTTAGTTTATAGAGTTTCTTGAACAAGTCAAGAAATGTGCTAACCGTTAGCCATGAGGTATACGGACCAAAATAAGTTGATCCATCCCGTATAACATTCCTTGTCTTAAATACCCTGGGAAATCTTTCATTTTTGATACAAATCCAGGGATATGTTTTATCATCCTTGAGACGGATATTGTATCGGGGCTGGTACTTTTTTATGAAATTATTCTCGAGCAGAAGCGCATCTTCCTCAGAATCCACAACCATATGCTTTATTTCCGCGATATTCCTAATGAGCATTGCGGTTTTGCGATTCTCAGGTTCCTTCGTAAAATACGAACTCACGCGTTTTTTAAGATTCTTTGCTTTGCCAATATAAATAATGGTACCCCGGTCATCGAAATATTGATATATACCGGGCTCCTCAGGAAGTGTTTTAAGAATCGATTTTAACGCATCCCAATTTTTATTGACATGAAAGGTTTTCAAGAATCGAGATATTAGTATGCAACCAAAATGTGGTTGTCGTAATTTTTAACAATTTCCTTTTGAGGTGTTTTTATAAAGCCTAAATCACAAATAAAACTGAAATACACTTTTTCCACCTTAAGCTTTTGCACCAACTGAAGGGCCGCCAAGGCAGTACCCCCCGTAGCCAAAAGGTCATCGTGAATCAATACGACATCATCAGGAGTCAGGGCATCCTCGTGAATTTCTATTCGATCAGTACCATACTCCAATTCATAATCCATCGCTACGGTTCTTGCCGGAAGCTTTCCACTTTTCCGGATTGGCACGAAACCAGCTTTCAGATGATACGCAAGGGCACCTCCAACAATAAAACCTCTTGACTCCAAAGAAACCACCTTGCTAATCTGTTTGTCCCTAAAAACATTGGTTATACTATCCACAACATACTCGAAGGCCTTAGGATCCTTAAGCATCGTAGTGATATCTTTAAAACCTATACCCTGATGCGGAAAATCAGGTACCTCGCGAATATATTTTTTTAAGTCCATTGTATAATTTTTTTGTTCCACGTGGAACATTAACGACCCAACATGATTAATAAAACATTTATATCGGAAGGTGAAACACCAGGTATACGACTTGCCTGACCAATTGTTTTTGGACGAATGGCATCCAATTTTTGCCTTGCCTCCGTTGATATTGATAAAATCTTATGATAATCAAATTTACTTTCTATATTTATGTTCTCTAACCTTACCAGCTTTTCGGCAAGTTGCCGTTCCCTCGATATATAACCTTCATATTTTACGGTAATTTCAGCAGATTCCAAAACCTCCTTTCTTCGGTTTTCAGGAAGAAAGGAAAGGTGTTTATTGAACGGAGATACATGCTCTTCAAGATCAAAAATAGAAACCTGAGGCCTTAACAACACATCAACCAACTTAACTGTTTGTCGCAATGGTGAAGTTTCTTTTGACTCCAGTAAATCATTGATATATTGTGGTTTAATACTAAATTCATTCAGAAAATCAATAATACTATTTCTATATTGTATCTTTTCCTTCAATAAATTGTAGCGATCTTCTTTCACCAATCCAAGCTCAAATCCTAATGGTGTCAGCCTTTCGTCAGCATTGTCCTGACGTAGTAAAATACGGTATTCGGCTCTACTGGTAAACATTCGGTAAGGTTCATCAACACCTTTGGTAACCAAATCATCAATCAGCACACCGATATATGCTTCATCACGGTTCAAAATAAACTCTTTACCAGTATTACGGGCTTTCAAATGTGCATTGATGCCAGCCATGATTCCCTGGGCTCCTGCCTCCTCATAACCCGTAGTGCCGTTAATTTGTCCAGCAAAGTAAAGGTGACTGACCTTCTTTGTCTCCAGGGTATGATATAACTGTGTAGGATCAAAATAGTCATATTCAATGGCATAACCCGGACGATAAATACGGGCATTTTCCAGTCCTGGGATTGAATGCAGCGCCTCAAGCTGAACATCCCAAGGCAAAGAGGATGAAAATCCGTTCAGGTAATATTCGTTGGTGATTTCACCTTCAGGTTCCAGGAATAGCTGATGCTTTTCCTTCTCTGCAAACGTTACCAGTTTTGACTCAATACTTGGACAATACCTGGGTCCTGTACTCTGTATTGTTCCGTTATACATGGGTGAATCATCAAATCCAGCTTCCAGTTTTGTATGTACAACTTTATTGGTATAGGTGATCCAACATGATCTTTGTTTCAATTTTGAAGTGACAGTGGGTAAATAGGAAAACTTATAATGATCTTCCTCGCCAGGTTGTTCAGTCATTTTCGTAAAATCGATAGTCCGTCCATCAATTCTTACAGGAGTACCGGTCTTTAAACGTCCGGTGACAAATCCGGTATCCGACATCTGTTCCGAAATTTGGTATGATGCCGCTTCACCTATCCTACCACCTTCCATTTGGGCACGTCCAATATGCATCAGCCCGTTAAGAAAAGTCCCATTGGTCAAAACAATGGTCTTTGACCTGAATTCAATGCCTATCTTTGTTGTAACTCCAACAGCCCTGCCATCTTCTATGACAAGTCCGGTTACCGCATCCTGCCATAAATCAAGCTTTTCGATGCTTTCAAGTGTTAAACGCCAAAGTTCAGAATACCTCATACGGTCAATTTGTGCCCGTGGACTCCACATCGCAGGACCCTTTGAGCGGTTAAGTAACCTGAATTGTATGGTACACTGATCCGACAATACTCCGGCATATCCTCCCAAGGCATCAATTTCTCTTACAATTTGCCCCTTTGCAATACCTCCCATAGCCGGGTTACATGACATTTGTCCAAACTTTGTCATATCCATGGTAATCAACAAAGTTCTGGAACCAAGATTTGCCGCAGCCGCAGCTGCTTCGCAACCTGCATGGCCACCGCCAACAACAATCACATCATATACCGGAAATAATTCTTTCATATCAAATTAAATTTTTGCAGGTAATCATTCTCCCTCTTTCTCATCCTAACCTGTTCTTCCCCGGATTTATCGTCAAACCCGGTCATATGCAAAATTCCGTGGAACACGACCCGCATTAATTCCTGGGCGAATGAAACCGAAAACTTTTCGGCATTCTCCCTTACCCTATCTAAACTGATAAACAGATCACCGCTAATGACCTTATCTTCTGAATAATTAAATGTAATGATATCCGTAAAAAAATCATGTTTGAGATATTTACGGTTTACGTCCAAAAGATACTCATCACTGCAAAATATCAGAGAAATTTCACCCTGCCGGAAACCTTCATTGGCTATGATATCCCTGATGTAATTTTTTAAAAGATTCTTCTTCAAAACAACAGGACCAATGCCCTCAAAACTTATATGAATACCTTTCATTAAACTAAGCCCTAATTATAATAACGTATAACTAACTTATAATCTGAATGATAGCTAAATAATAAGAAATACAAAAAGCCACCAAAGGTATACTAAATATCCATTTCAATAAATATGTACTCCTGTTTAAACAGCCCGTCATGGTCATTCACCATCCAACGCTATCTTAAATTCAATAATTTTCCCATTGCCCTTAAATTCCAATTCATCACAGAGTTTTCGAATCAAAAAAATGCCTCTGCCGCTCTCTTCCTTAATATTGTCGTAATTTGTGGGATCTTTGACTTTCTCGAAATCAAAGCCGGCCCCTTCATCCGAGACTTTTATAACAATATTGTCATGACACCGGGTTATCTTAACAGTGACCTTTTTGTTTACATCCGAATTATTTCCATGGATTATGGAATTGGTAACGGCCTCTTTGACGCATAATAAAATGTTATGGAAAAATTCCCTTGGTAATTTATATAGGGTAAATGCCTCATCGACAAAACCCTCAACTTCCTTCAATTTAAGTGTATCAGAATTAATAACAATTTGCATTATCTCACGGATTAACCTTGTTAAATTTTTCCATGTAATTTTTAAACTTGTCCAGATAGAAATTATTCAGCTTTACATTGCCTTTTTCAAGAAATTCGATGCTATTCCTTTGATCTTGCTTAAACTCGAAAAACTCGGCAGGTCTGCTATAAAACTGTTCATCGGCTGTATTTGACTCCCGCTTATTGTCCTGGTCCCGTTCTCTCTCCGATCGTTCAGCCTCAAGCAGACGGGTCATGATCTCATTATGTCGTCGCATTAATTGAGGATTAACTCGCTTGTTCATCAATTCCCGCCTGTTTTGTTCCAAAATCTGATCAATTTCCTGTAGTTGTTTGCGGGTACTCTCTCCCAGCGAACCACTGTTCATCATGTCACGTAACATCTGCTGCATCATTTCATGCATCATCAGTGATTCACTCATATCCTTACTCATAGGTTGGTTGCCATTCTTCATTTGATCAAGCATTTTCTGCAATTGATCCTTCAAATTATCGGACTGTTGCTTTAATCCACCCATCTTTTTCCCTTGAGGACCTTCTCCTTCACCCTCACCTTCCTGTGGATTATTCATCTGTTCCTCAATTTGTTTCAATATATCGCTTAGCAGAAGCGCAAGATTGTTTGCAGCAGTCAATACCAGTTGCTGATTTGTTACAGCCTGTGATCTTAACCCCTCATTCAAGAGTTCTGAAGAGCGTATCAAATTTATATTCAACGCCAATAATTCATTATTGACAACATTGTCAATTTGCGGGGCGCGTTTTGCCAAGGCATATAACGAATCCTTTACCACTTCACTTTGCCTTATCAGATCCCGTTGTTTCCTTGTCAGCCTGTTAATATCAGGATCACCGCCTGCAGCTGAACCTATACCGGTGAGAATCTCCTCCTGCCCAAAGGACATAACCAGGAGATTCTTCAATATCTGCTGCAAATCCCTGATGTTTTCCATATTCTGCTGCATCGTGTTGGCATTCAACATTTGTTGCATGGCAAAAGCCATGTTCTTGAGCATTTCAGACGAATTCTGCATGCTTCTCGAAGAATTTCTCTTGTTTTCCTTTTGCAATTCCTCGAGCGTATTCCTCATGTTTTCCTTGATATCAGTGAACTCTTGTGAAAAGTTATCGAACAACAAAGGTTTTTCGAGCTGTTGATTATTCTCCAATATTTCCAGCAAATCCTGCTGTATCTCTTCCATCCTGAGATGATCATTGATCAATTCTTCCGACATTTGCTCAAAATTTCCCTCTTCATTTATTTCAATGGCTTGATTCTGTTGCTTTTCCTGCATAAGCACAACATCTTCAATTATATTCTGTAGCTCTTGCTCAAGTTTCATCTTCTGAAGCATCTGAAGATTTCGATCGAGCTGTTTTGACAGATCATCAAATGTCATTTCCATCTGCTGCGACAGCTCATTCATTCTCTTCTCATTAAACTCCCTTGCGAGTTCATTGAATTCTTCCATCAATTTTTTTAGCTCATCCGTGAAAACATCATCAAGGAGTTCCTGTATCATCTCCTGCTTTTCTAATATTTCGCTACCTTGTTCCGTAAAAGTATTCTGGAAATTTGACAGATCTTTGTACGAGTTTTCAATCTTCTCAAGTATCGACTCCAGATTGTTTTTTTTGTTGACCAATTCCTGAACTAATTGTGACTTCTCCCAATCAGAAATATTACTGTTCAGGTTTTTAAACTGCAAATCCTTGATATCCTCTTTGATCTCATTAGTAAGACGCTGACTTTCAGTAATCAACTCTTCAATTTTATTGTATTCCTCCTTTTGTATCTCTTCAATTTCAGACTTTTCAGGAAAAATGAAAGAGAAACTTTCAGAGGTTGTGGTCTTTGGTCCGTTAACGGCATCGTTGTCTGTTACTGAAAAATAATAATCAAGTGCCTTATTTTCATACTTATAATCAAGTAAATCAACCTGATAATAAAATTCCTGAGGCATTACATACCGGTTAAAGGGCAGTGTCAGGAAAGTATCCTCCATTTCAATATTAAGATGAAATGCAAGATTTGAGAAACCATAATCGTCGTGTATCGTACCCCTAAAATAAAATCTGGTGAGTTGAAATGAATCCTGAACCTGCACAATGTTTATTTCAGGATAAAGATCTTCTATCAAATCAACCCGAAATCGCATTGCTGATTCAAACTCACCTTGATTATTCTTTACTTTTACTTCATAAACGGAAGGTTTCATAAAGGTCCTCGAGACCTGGAATGCATTGCCGTTTCCCTTTTCACCAATTAATGGCTCTTCCTGATCAATGATTAAAATAAGGGAGTCAGTGTCAAAACAGTTGAAAATCCATTCCACCCGACTTCCTTTTGGAATCTGGAGATCCCCTATATTACTTGTTTTACTGTTGCTTAAGCCAGTATAATCAGGAACATCGACCAATATGTCAAAGGCATTGATCACCGGAACCGGTATTATATTCAAACCAAAACTTATGGATTTATATTTCAGGTCAGTAAAATAGAAATTAACAGGATTAACCAAAGCATTTAGCTGATATTCAAACTTTCCAGGCTCCTGGGCATCCATAAGATAATTGTTACCGCCGATATTGATATACACCATGGATGGCAATTCTTCCCCTTGTAAATTTAAAAGAACAGTAAAATTATCTCCCTTTTTTACGCCATCTGTTTCATTGGTCCATACAAACTCGTAGGGTGCAGGCCGCACAAATTGCTGGTTAAAATGAATAATGCGATTGGCCGATTCAGTGTATATATTTTTGTTGAACAAATGAACGGCGAAAACCAGAAGGAAACTTCCAATAAAATAGAAAAATATATTCCTTAATTGTTTTAAGCTGACTGCCGACCTAAAATCAATGAACCTGATCTCATCAATTTTCTGGGCAATTGCCGCTTGGGTAATTTCATCGGAAGCATTCAGATCATTATTATCGTGTAATTCAAGAATATTGACCAGTCGGTCCTTTAATTCCGGAATATAGGAATGAATCAATTGCGAAGCTTTCCTGTTGTTTAGTACTTTTATGATTCCAAAAGCAAGTAAACCAGTAAAAAACACATACCTTAAAAAAATGACAGCTATGAACAACATGGAAGAAACAAACAGTATTCTCCTCCATTCAGTTGACATATATAGCTGATATTCAATAATATTTATGCTAAAAAACAGAAGAATGACAACCAGAAAAAATAAGATTAAACCCCGAAGAAAATGATACAGGTGGTACCGTTTCCGAAAGGCATCTATCTTATGAACAAGGTTGTTGAAATCTGTTTTCATCGGTATTAATAAAATTCAGCAATTCAATATATTAAAGATGACATATCACCCTCTATGGTTGTTCAAAATTACCTTAAAAAATCGGAAATAATTTATGCCTAAAAAATTGCCGGTTTCAAAAAATAATGCTAATCCAAACTCAAAACTAAAGTGACAAATAAAACATCAACTCTTTTTCGCAATAAAATTAACGTCTTGTTCACAGTTCATTTCTTGGTGCAAGAGCAAGTGTATAGTAATTAACAACCGTTGATAAATTACATATTTGATTCATTTACAATATAAAATTCAGAATTTAGGATGTTCACAAAATTTTGGTAAACCGTTAACTTGAGTCTCGTAATTACTGGTAAAAAGAAATCAACAGAAATGAACAGCCTATAATAATTTTCATTCTTTTACTTTTACAACAAAATAAAATAATGATAAAAGGACTTAATATACTGTTAGTAGAAGACAATCCCCTGAATCAGAAAATAGTGGTTTTTCATATAAAGAAACACCAACATCAGATTCATGTTTCCGCTACAGGCGAGGAGGCTTTGTCAGTTTTTATGCAACAACATTTTGATGTCATACTAATGGATCTGATGCTTCCAGGGATGGATGGATATGAGACAACCCTCAGGATACGTCAAATTGAATTGGAAGACCAACAGCGGCCAAAAAGCCTGATTATTGCACTGACAGCTAATACACTTGATAACGACAGGGAGAGATGCATTCAAAACGGGATGGATGAATTTATTTCTAAACCTTTTGATATGATCAAACTCAATCATATCTTAGAGAAATCGTTTGAAAAGGAGAAATGATCGGATATGACTGATTTTTTTGATGTTAGGGGAAATAAGTATTCAGATAAAGAAAAGGATCTGGATAATCAGTTGCGACCGTTATCATTTAACGATTTCAGGGGACAGAGCCAGACTGTTGAGAATCTGACCATTTTTGTCAAAGCGGCCAAAATGAGAGGTGAAGCGCTGGATCATGTATTACTCCATGGGCCCCCCGGACTGGGAAAGACCACTTTATCCAACATCATTGCCAATGAAATGGGAGTGAACATTAAGGTGACATCGGGGCCTGTATTGGATAAACCTGGTGATCTTGCCGGTTTGCTCACTAATCTTGAACCGATGGATGTACTCTTCATTGATGAGATTCACCGGCTTTCACCCATTGTTGAAGAATATCTTTATTCGGCAATGGAGGATTTCAGAATTGATATTTTAATAGACAAAGGTCCATCAGCAAGATCCATCCAACTCGAACTCAATCCGTTTACCCTCGTTGGTGCCACAACACGTTCAGGGTTGCTCACTTCTCCCCTGAGGGCACGTTTCGGTATTAAGTTTCATCTTGAATACTATGATATTCAGGTGTTGACCCGAATTGTTCACCGATCATCGGGTATACTGAATGTAAAAATTACGGAAGATGCGGCTGTTGAAATTGCATCCCGAAGCAGGGGTACGCCCCGAATTGCCAACGCCTTGTTAAGGAGAGTCCGTGATTTTGCCCAGGTGAAAGGATCCGGATCCATTGATATGGCTATTACACGATATTCCCTTGAAGCGCTGAATATTGACCAATACGGCCTTGATGATATGGATAACCGTATATTGCTCACAATTATCGATAAATTCAAGGGAGGACCGGTCGGCATAACCACAATAGCGACTGCAGTAGGAGAGGATGCCGGAACGATTGAAGAGGTATATGAACCTTATCTGATCAAGGAAGGATTTATGAAAAGGACTCCACGGGGCAGAGAAGTCACGGAGTTGGCTTACAAGCACCTCGGGAGGAGTTTTTACAGGGATTCCCCTACCCTTTTTGATGCCTGATTTGAATTTATAAAACCTTAATTTCAAACATTTTAGGCCAAAGTTTTCCAGTAACAAACAGGTGACCCGTTTTTGGATGTATGGCAATTCCATTAAGAACGTCTATTCTTTCCACCTGGCTGCTATGCATGATACTTAAAATTCCTTCCAGATCAAGAATACCCGTAACTTTGCCTGTTTCGGCATCTATCCTGATGATTTGGTTGGTCGTCCAAACATTTGCCCAAATATTTCCATTACTATATTCCAATTCATTAAGATACATCCATACTCGTTGATTATCAGCGACCTGAATTTGACGTACCACCGTATAATCTTCAGGGTTCAACCATATAAGCGAGGCAGTGCCATTGCTCATAATGAGTTCCTTTCCATCATTGGTCAATCCCCATCCTTCTTTTGAATCAAACCTGAAGCTGTCAATGACGGCAAAATCTGACAGGTTATAAGAAAATCCCAATTGGGATTTATAGGTAAGCTGATAGATCTTGTCGTTGATTATGGTGATGCCTTCCCCAAAGTATTTGTCGGCAAGTGGTTTTGAAAGCAGAATTTTGCCATTGGAAGGATCTTTCTTATAAATGGCTGATTTACCATGTTCTCCGGTTCCTTCGTACAAAAATCCATTCGTGAATTCAAGACCCTGGGTGAAATGTTCGGTGGAATGTGGATGTTCTGCAATAATCTCGTAGGTAAGTTTTTCAGGGGGAGTATTACTTAAAACGTCAAAATTGAAAACACGGGTATTTGAATTATCATCGCTTTTCACGGCAACGGCACGCAGGGTATTTTGTCCAAGTTGGCTTATGGCATCGATCGTGAAAGTAAAACTGGTTTCACTGGAAGAGACCAGCTCTGCATTATTCAGGTAAAGGGTAATGTTTTTCAATTCGCCATCGTGGATTTTGGTATTGACAGTCACATCAACTTTTTCATTGAGATAATATTTTTGTTTGTCAGGCGAAAGTGATATGGTACTCACCGGTTTACGTGAGCGCTTGGGATTGCTGGTACAACACTGAAATGTTGTGAATACCAATGATGTAAGTATAATTGGAATAAGCCAGTTTTTCATATTCTGATGATTATTTTCCAGTCAAAATAGAATAGTTGTGACAAAGATAGTAATCCGGCATTTCAGAATTCAATTTTTTGGTACGCATCAATTTTTGAATTCTATCTTTGTTTAAAATTTACTGAATTGAACCCTTTTCGAAAACTTATCGGTGATACTGCCATTTATGGTGTCAGCAGTATTGTAGGCCGGTTCCTGAATTGGTGGCTGGTTCCATATTACACAGATCTGTTTCTGCCTGAGGAGTATGGTGTGGTGACCAACCTTTATGCATACGTTGCATTTTTGTTGGTTATTCTGACTTATGGCATGGAGACCGGTTATTTCAGGTTTGCCTCCCGCAGCCAGGACCCTGAAAAGGTCTATTCAACCTCACAGGTATCCCTGCTGGTGACCACCTTTTTATTTTTGTTTCTGGCAATCATTTTTCGAAATCAGATTGCAATTCTGATAGGATATCCCGATTTTCCGGAGTATATATGGCTGCTTGCCACCATTGTGGCCATAGATGCTTTTACTTCCATTCCATTTGCCAGGCTCCGTCTTGATAACCGTCCAATCAAATTTGCGTTGGTCAAGATGGTGAACATTGGGCTGAACATTGGTTTTAACCTGTTCTTTCTATCTCTTTGCCCTTGGATATTGCGACATTACCCCGATAATCCTGTCAGATATATTTACTCCCCAGAAATAGGCGTTGGGTATGTCTTTATTGCAAATTTACTGGCTTCAATTTCCACCCTGGTTCTACTCCATAAGGAAATACTCCAAATGCGATTTAGCGTTGATAAGGAGCTCCTGAAAACAATGCTCAGGTATTCTTTTCCAATTCTGGTCATCGGAGTGGCTGGCATGGTAAACCAAAACATTGATAAGATATTGATTCCTTTCCTGGTGCCCGAAAATCAAAATCCCATGTTCCAGGTTGGAATTTATGGTGCCAATTACAAGTTGGCTGTACTGATGAATATGTTCATCCAGGCATTCAGGTATGCATTTGAACCATTTTTCTTTTCAAGGAGTTCTGACGGAGATTCACAGGATCCACAGCTGTATGCAACAATCATGAAGTATTTTTTGATTTTTGGCATGCTCATATTCCTTGGAATGACACTTTATATCGACTTGATAAAGGTTGTTGCCATTGATGTCCGGTACCACGAAGGACTGAAAATTGTACCCATCATACTTATTGCCAATTTGTTCTTCGGCATCTTTTTTAGCTTGTCAATTTGGTTCAAGCTGAAGGATATGACCCGTTATGGTTCATATATTGCACTGATTGGCGCTGCCATTACCCTGGTATTGAACTTTATCCTGATTCCGCGGATGGGTTATCTGGGCTCGGCAATTGCAGTACTGGCATGCTTCACGGTTATGATGGTGATTACCTACCTGTGGGGACAGAAGTATTACTTTATACCCTATGATTTGAAACGCATGGCCATCTATTTTTTCACGGGATTGGTTTTATATTTCATATCGTTCTTGTTCAATGATTTATCTCTTGCGATAAAAATGGTGCTTAATACAGGTTTGTTATCAATCTTTTTAATGATTTTGTTCAGGCTTGAAAAGAAGGAAATATTTCAAATCTTAAAGAGGAATAAAGGATAAAGAACTAAAAAGTATTAATTTTGTGTATTTTAAGGCAGATTATAATTGCCTTGATAAAGATGGCTGAACAAAAATTTTTTGCAGATTTTATCAATGAATAAACTTGTTATTGCATTGGCCAGTGACCATGCAGGATTTGCCAGAAAACAGGCGATC
Source organism: Bacteroidota bacterium (assembly GCA_023428545.1). Next base: position 211,686 of record JAEYXH010000008.1, read on the forward strand.
ATCCACTACTTTGAAGAGAATGGGATTGCATATCACGATTTTGGATGTTATACCGACGAAAGTTGTGATTATCCGGATTTTGCACATTCGATAGCCAAAGCAATAAGCGATGGTGAGTTTTCAACTGGAATAACCTTTTGCGGTAGCGGTCAGGGCATTAGCATTACGGCCAATAAGCACCAGAAAATAAGGTCGGCGATATGCTGGAATCCTGAAATTGCCCGGCTTGCAAGGGAGCACAACGATGCCAATATCTGTGCAATACCGGGTCGTTTTGTCAGCGATGATGAAGCTATCGCCATAGTGGAGGCCTATCTCAATGCAACTTTTGAGGGTGGCAGGCATCAAAGAAGAATTGAAAAAATTCCGGTTCAGGAATAGAAAAAATAGTTTTCAGTGGAAGGATGGGATACAGGAGAACCAAATTCATAAATGATTCAGTGATTGCCTATGATAAGAGGCATCATTCCACCCTGTATTTCAACATATCGAAGTATGATGAATCAGTCCAAAAAGGTAAATCCCGTTATGACAAATTTGGGGAGGCCCGTCAGTATGCTTCTGATATCAAGGATCATGTAATTTCGGCATTACCCGAATATCTTGAACAGTTTGAGAATAATATCAAGGCACGGGGTGCCGAAGTTCTCTGGGCAAGGGATAGTTCAGAAGCCCTGGGGCATATTGAAAGGGTTTTGCTTGAAAACAAGGCACAACTCGTGGTGAAAAGCAAATCCATGATATCCGAGGAGATCCTGTTCAATGAACATTGCCGGGAACTCGGAATTGAGGCACTTGAAACCGATCTGGGTGAATTCATTGTGCAAACTGACGGTCAGAAACCCTATCATATCCTGACACCTGCCATGCATAAATCAAAAGAGGATGTGGCTGAATTGTTCCACCGTAAATTTGGAACTCCTCCTCATTCCTCTCCCGCCGATATCGCCGCATTCGTCAGAGACTTTTTACGCGAAAAATTCATACATGCCGATGTGGGGGTAACCGGGGCCAATTTCCTGGTTGCCGATACCGGAGCCATCGGTCTTACCGAGAATGAAGGTAACGGACTGATGACCGTCTCATTTCCACGAATTCACATTGTTCTTGCCGGAATCGAAAGAGTAATTCCGTCAATACGGCATATACCTTTTTTCTGGCAATGGCTGGGAGTTCATGGCACAGGCCAGAACATATCGGCATATAATACCCTCCTCACCGGTCCACGGCAACCCGGAGAAATGGACGGACCTGAAAAAATGGTTGTGATACTCCTGGATAACGGACGCAGCGAGGTATACAATGATCCGGATGCACGTGCGGCATTGAAATGCATACGATGCGGGGCGTGCCTGAATGCCTGCCCGGTTTACCGACATATCGGAGGCTATACATACGGTTCGACTTATACCGGTCCCATAGGATCTGTTTTAACACCCTTTTTAAGCGGTTTTAAGGAGTACGGGCATCTAAGTGAGGCAAGTACCCTTTGTGGTCGTTGCAGTGATGTATGCCCCGTAAAAATACCCTTACACGACCTTTTGCTTCTTAACAGGCAGCGAAATGTTGCACAACATGGTTCAGGATTGCTTTGGAGGGCCGGTATGAAAGCTTTTGTTTTTACCTTTGGAAATCGTGAAAGAGTTGATTTTTTCAATGGAAAGTTCAAAAGGAGGCTGGCTCGAATCGCAGGCAATCCGCTTGGAAAAGGGAAAAAGACACCCCGGTTTGCAGACCATTCTTTTAGTAGAAATTGGAAATTACAAAATCTATAATTATGTTGTCAAATACTTGTAAATATGCTTTGAGGGCTCTGATCTACCTTTCGAAATATTCAGAGGAGGATCATCGGATCGGTATAAAAAAGATCTCTGAAGACCTTAAAATTTCTTCACCATTTCTTGGTAAAATCTTACAGAATCTGGTCAAGCAGAAATTGCTGGTGTCAACGAAAGGACCCAATGGTGGTTTCAGCCTTGGTAAAAAACCGGAGGAAATCAGTCTGTGGGATATCGTGGTGAATGTTGACGGACTTGATTATTTTACCAATTGCCTGATAGGCCTTCATCCCTGTAATGCCCACGATCCCAGTAAACCATACTGCCCTGTGCATTTCAAGTACGAAGAACTCAGGAAGCAAACAGCATCATTCTATAAAAATACCAGTCTGCTCGATGTTTCCGAAGATATTGAGAAATTTGAGGACCTGGTAAGATTATAACCGATTGCTGACTGGCTATGGGAGGAATATATATCCATGTTCCCTTTTGCCGTAAGAAGTGTTTTTACTGCGATTTCTACAAAACTACGGCGGTTTCACAAAAGCCGCTGTTTTTGCAGTCATTGCACCGTGAAATTGATCTTCAGCACGAGTATCTTCAAAACGAACCTGTCGATACGGTTTATTTTGGAGGTGGCACCCCGTCGGTTTTGTTACCCTCTGAAATATCTGAAATACTGGAGCATCTGGGTCGCCACCATGCATTTTCCAATCTTTGTGAAGTCACGGTTGAAGCCAATCCTGATGACCTGACTCCTACCTATCTGAAAGAACTGAAAATGGCTGGTGCCAACCGTCTCAGTATTGGCATCCAGTCATTTCATCCCGAAGACCTCAAACGAATGAACAGGAGGCACACCCGCGAACAGGCTGTCAGTTCAGTGTCAAACGCCGTTGAAGCAGGATTCCGAGACATCAGTATTGACTTGATTTATGGTTTGCCTGAACTTTCTGTGGGCCGGTGGGAGGAAAATCTTCGCCAGGCATTGGAACTTCCTGCCACCCACCTGTCGGCTTATCATTTGACCTACCACGAAGGAACCATGTTCTATCACTGGTTGAAGAAAGGCCAGTTGAAAGAGATTCCCGAAGATGACAGTATTACCCAGTTTGAGATGCTGATTGATATGTCGGCAGCTGCAGGTTATGAGCATTATGAGATCTCAAACTTTGCTCGAAATCAAGCTTATTCAAAGCATAATTCGGGTTACTGGAAGGGTAAGAAGTATCTCGGATTGGGTCCATCGGCCCATAGTTATGACGGAGTCTCCCGACAATGGAATGTCGCTGACCTTTACCATTACCTGAAATCACTCCAACAAGGAATACTTGACTTTGAAAGGGAAATACTTTCAGATACGGATCAATTGAATGATTTCCTGATTACTAGAATCAGAACGAAATGGGGATTGGATCTTAGGGAGCTTCAATCGTACTTTAGTCGGAAAGCTCGCTTGCAGGTTGAAAATTCGGCAAAAAAGTACCTGATCTCGGGCCATCTTAAAATGGAGGGTGAAACGCTATCCCTGACCCGCCAGGGAATCATGGTGTCTGATGAAATCATGCTGGCTATACTGGCCGAAGAGCCCTAATATACTCTTTCACCTGCCACCCAGGTTGATTCAATTTTTGATTTCAAAATATCTTCAGGTGAAGCCTTCATCAGGTCGGTATCCAGAACCACAAAATCAGCCCATTTACCCTTCTCCAGACTACCCTTCAGGTTTTCTTCAAAGGATGCTTTCGCGGCCCAGATGGTCATTGAACGCAAGGCTTGCTCCCTGTCGAGGGAATTCTCCATTTGAAATCCTCCGGTGGGGGTGCCATCATGATGTGTCCTGAACACGGATGAATAAAAGGTATATATCGGAAAGATCTCTTCCACCGGGAAATCGGTTCCATTAGGCAGCCACCCCAATTGGCCCAGCAGCTTGCGGTAGGCATAGGCACTCTTGATCCTTTCATCACCCAATCTTTCATCGGCCCAGTCCATGTCACTGGTGGCATGGGTGGCCTGTATGGATGGCACAATCGAGAATTCTGAGAATAATCCGAAATCATTGGGATCGACAATTTGTGCATGTTCAATTCTCCACCTCCTGTCATTTTCACCTTTCAGGTATTTTCCATAGGTATTCAACATCATGCGATTGGCGCTGTCGCCGATACAATGGGTTGCAACCTGGTAGTTATTTTCAAAGGCCAGGGAGCAGATCATCTCATAAAATTCAGGGGGTGACATCCTTAATCCTGAATTGCCGGGATCATCTGAATAGGGCTCAAGCATAAGCGCTCCACGGGAACCCAAAGCCCCATCGGCATAAATTTTTATTGTATTAACCATCAACCGTTCTGTCTGGTATGTACCTTTCCTTACAAAATGGTCAAAATTTTCTTCGGTAGGATCCAGCATCACGTTGATTCTCATCTTTAAATCCCCCTTTTCATGAAGGCTGTCGATTAATAACACAACCTCCTTCGATAAACCGCAATCGGTGACTGAGGTAAGGCCTGCAGAAAAACAGTTTTGTTCGGCTGCACGAAGGGCCTTGGCCTGCATATTGGCATCTGGTTTTGGAACAACCGATGAAACCAATCCTTCGGCATTGTCAATCAGGATCCCGGTGGGTTGACCTTCTTTTAATAAAATTTCACCACCCTCTACCTTGGTTTCAGAAGTGATTCCAGCAAGTTCAAGGGCTTTTGAATTACACCAGGCAGCATGGCCGTCAATGCGGATCAGGTATACTGCCACATCGGGAAACAGTTCATCGAGTCTTGCTTTGTAGGGGAAGCTTTTTTCAGGCCAGTTATTCTGGTCCCAGCCTCTTCCTAAAATCCAGTCACCTCCAAATTGGGCATAATGCTGCTCCAGGATGCTGTAGATCTCATCCTGGCTTTTGGTACCCGCCAAATTTGCGCGCTGAATCAGATTGATCCCATAACCATAAAAATGGGCATGCGCATCATTAAAACCGGGGTAAATGAACTTACCTGCCAGATCTTCCTTCGCAGGAGCGGAAAAGCGTGAAATGATTTCTTCGGAAGTTCCGGTTGCAATTATCTTTCCATCTTTAATGGCCATGCTTTCGGCGGTTGAAAAGGATTCATCCACCTGATAGATTCTGGCATTGAGTATAATGAGGTCCGCCTTTTCGGAAGTGCACGATATCAATGTATTCATAAGCATTAAAATGGCTGGAAAAAAAGTCCTGGTTTTCATGAATGGTATTGGCATTGATGACATTACAAACTTAGAAAATTTGTTCTTCTGTCAATCTCCCTCCTGAATCCTTTGTGATAACCGGTCAGTTTTTTAAAGATTCGCGGTGATATCTTGTTTGTCAATTAGATAGATGCATCAACAAAGCATCAGAACAATAAGTTTAGGGCTTGTACCACCAAAATGAGCAGAACCATTGCTACCGGATAAACAGTGGCATAGGCAATTGAATGGGCATTTGTTTCGGTCATTGAGTCAGCTGCAGCCAATCCTGGTGTACTGGTCATTCCCCCGGTAATGGCTCCGAACAGGGTAAGGAGGTTCATCTTAAAAACAAACTTTCCGACATACAAGGCCATAATCATCGGGATCAGTGTTATTACCGCTCCCCACACAAAAAGCTCAATTCCATATTGCTGGAATGTATTTACGATTTCGGCACCTGCGCTGGTTCCAACAGAGGCAAGAAATAAAACCAACCCCAACTGTCTGAGCAGGTTATTTGCCGCACTCGACATAGTCCAGATCAGCGGGCCGGTTTTTCCTATACGGCTAAGTACCAAGGCCAGTAAAAGGACACCACCTGTCAGTCCAAAACTGAAGTCAATATTTGAGAAGGTGATATGGATCATCCCGATCAGGGCACCGAGGATAATTCCAATTGCTACAGGAAGTAAGTCAGTGTCGGAAAGTCGTTTGTCGTCATCGCCGAAAATCCTTGCCACAATGGCCATATTAGCCTTACTGGCAGCCACAATCAATTTGTCACCCATAAGCAGCTTTGAGTTAGGCGTCGGTGAAATATCAATCCCCGCCCTTCTTATGCGGGTCACTGTAGCACCGTAAGTCGCCAAAAGATTGATTTGCCCCAGGGTTTTGTTTACCACTTCTTTGTTGGTAACCAATACTCCCCTGACATCATATTGCGGATCGAGCGGAATTTCAACATCGGTTTCATTTCCGATCAGAAGATTCACCCTGTGTAAGGCATCCGGAGACCCAACAGCCTTGATGATGTCACCCTTAAGAAGTATGGTATTGGGTGTGGGGGCAAAAGCAGTTTCATCACGCATGACCCTTGAAATAACTGCCTGGGTCATATGCCTGATTTTCAATTCACCAATACTTTTGCCTGTAATGTTATCATTTTCAACTACAAAGTTCTTCTTTTCAATTTCCGGATAATCCTTATAAATTTCCCGGGTGTATTCCTGCTCCGCCTCCAAAACCTTTTTCCCCATCAATTTTGGCATCAGCCTTACAAAAAGTATGACTCCAATGACACCAAAGGGATAAGCCACCCCGTATCCGATAGAAGCCAGGGGAGAGTTGGTATAATCAATTGCTGCAGCCAATCCGGGTGTGCTTGTTAAGGCACCTGTAAGCAAACCTATGGCAATATTTTTATCGACTCCAAATACGGTTATGACTATCAGGCTGACCAGCCCGGCAGCAACAATCAGGATGGTTGCAAACAGGGCGAGGGCCCGGCCGTCTTTCCTGAAGGGTTCAAAAAAGCCTGGACCTGCCTGTACTCCAATGGTGAAAATGAACAGAACCAACCCGAGATTCTGGAAATCTTTTGGAATGATTACCCCGAGATGACCGAAAAGAAGCGCAACAAATATGATGGCGGAAACATCGAGAGATAGCCCTCCGATCTTGATTCGGCCGGCTAAATATCCAAGGGCAATGATCACGAAAAGAGCAAAATAGCTGTTGCTTAAAATATCCATGGCAATGATTTTAGGTACAAAGTTAGGCAAACATCATATTATTCAGTTAAATACGTTTCTTTCGACATGAAAGTTTAACCCAAACTAACCATTGACTGAAAATTATGAATGCCTGTTCAACATCACTGAAGTGATAAGAACAGGCATTCGGTTGAGGATAAATAAGTCAAGCCTGATTATTAAGTCAGGACAGGTATTTTCTATATACAGGGAGTAATATTGAGCAGGAAATCCAGGTCATCATTCGCTGTAAGTTCGACGGGGGTTGTTCCCTGCCTGAAAATCCTTACAGGCCTGCTGCCCACGAGTTTCAACGATTGGCCCTCCCTTAGCAGCATGCTGCCTTCGCGGAGTCCGACGACATAGCAGGAATTGATTTCTATGAATTCCTGGATTCTTTGTTCACGGGTTTCACCGGCATGACCATCAGGATTCGCATCCAGGTAATGCGGATTGATCTGGAATGGAACCATGTTCATGGTATCAAATCCTTTGGGGTCAATAATTGGCATGTCATTGGTAGTTCGCAAGGTCGGGCATGCCACGTTTGAACCGGCACTCCAGCCAACATAGGGAATTCCCCCCATGACTCTTTCCCGGATTGGTCCCATCAGATGGTTATCATGGAGCATCCTTACCAACTGCCAGGTGTTTCCACCTCCGACGATGATGGCTTCAGCTTCATGAACAGCAGCAACCGGATCATTGAATGTGTGGATGCCGACCACTGAATGCCCGATTTCGGCAAATCGCTCATTCACTTTATCGACATAGGTGTCGAATGAAAAGGTCACGGCAGCATAAGGTATAAACAATGCCTTGACTGGTTTTTCGCCAAGGAAGTTTTTGATTTCATTTTTTGGATAATCCAGGTATGGTTCACCCGGCATGGTCGAATTGCTTATCAGTAGTAGTCTCATAATCAGATATATTTAAAATATTATAAACTTAACAACGTAATTCCAAAAGTGAATGGATGGATTGGCGGCATTCCGGCTTCTTCCCTGAACATGGATTGCAGATCGTAATTGCAAAAAACCTGGAAGCGACGATATCCCGCCCTTGCCATTAAGCCATACCTGAAATCGTTCAGCGAAAAGTCACCTGGTGTTTTCAGCTTCTCCCTTTTTCGTTCGAGACGATATTTGATTTTGGTATGGCTGCTGATCCTGTATCCTGCAAATGTGCCTGCCGACAGATAGATCCGGTTAGCATAGTGATTTACAGGAATCTGGAATTCGATTAACAGGGGAACATTCAGGTAGACCATCGAAAACTTTGATTTCTGGTTACTGTCGAAGAAAAGGGATTGCAAGGTGACCAAACCTGATGATTCCTTTTGCAGCGTAGTGTTTTTGTCAAGTCGGTAGCTTTTCATCTGGATCCCCATTCCAGTGACAATCCCGATGGTATTCCGGGATCTTTGGATTCCGATACTCTGTTGTATGAAATTTATATACAGTGAGTTAGATTTGAGGATGTCATATTCTGGAAAACCTGGTCCTTTTTCGTTTAAAAGATTAAATCCTATATCTATCCCGGCAAAATGACCAGTAAAATCGTCCTGCCAGAGATTAAATCCATCTTGTACCAATTCTTTGAAATGAATATTCTTCAGCAGTTTTTCCGGATCTTTGTCAGAAATCCGGATACTATCCGGAATTTGTGCCGACAGGGACTGGAATAACCAAATGAACAATACGCTCAGGATAATCTTCTGTTGGAGACAATGTATTGCGCTGGCTTTTATGCAACTGTTAATCATTGTTTTCAGATAAGGCTCTGGTTTTACCAGATTTATGCAAATTTACATGTTTCGGCTCTGTTATAAAGAACAATCATCATAATTAAACCATTAATTCCGCAAAATGATCAAAGTCAAGCCGGTTTTCCACTGATCGAAAACAAAAACCGCCGGAATATCAGTTCCAGCGGTTTAATGTTATCGTATCTGTTTTCAGGCTTGTATGATTCTTGTTACATATTCAGGTGCAAACCAATAGTCAGGGGTCGAAGATCAGGACCTTTTTCGTCCTTGAAAAGGGAGGTCATGCCATAATTGGCAAAAACCGCGATGTCACCAAACCCTATACGTCCCGTCAGTTCATATTTTACCGGATTGATATTGAAGTTGCGACGTTCCTTCGATTTGGTATCCCCTGTTTTTATCTTGGTGTGTGATCCTATGTTAAGGCCACCTATGACACCGGCACCCAACGTAAGACGGTTGGATTTATACTTAAGGGGAGTTGCAAGTTCAAGGATCAACGGGGCGGTAAGGTAACTCACACTCAGTTTTGATTTACTGACGTCCCCATCAAGTAATACGGGAATCAGCCTTCCTGTTCCTGCCTCTTTGGTTACTGTGATTGGCTCATCGAACCGAAAATCCATGAAGTTGAAACCGAGTCCGGTGACCAAGGCAATTGTATTGCTGTTATCACTGAAGGCGTATTCGGCGAAATTGATGTTTACCGAAAGTGATTTATTGTGGTTGATATCGAAAAATTCGCCCAATTCGGTGCCATTATAGAGTGAATAATCGGCAGTATGGAAGGTGTTGACACCCATGCCAAAACCTCCCCATGAGCTTTCAAAATTGCCTCTTTTGCGAGGTTTTTCATTTTCCTCACGACTCATGTGAATTTTGGTGCCTTCGCCATTTCCGATCACGTCGAAGGTACGGTTGCCGATCCTGATACTGGTGGTGTCGCCGGCATGATTGGTGACAACTTCCACTCCTTTTTCCTCACCCACACGTACCTGTGTTTTATCGGTATCTTCAGTTACCGTCACCACGTTTTTTTTCAGGACTTTCACGGCTGTTGAATCAGGTTGGGAGTAAGCTGTTGTAATCATTAAGATTGCTGCAAGCAAAAGTGTAATACGTTTCATGTTTTCTGGTTTTAAATATTTTTTGTCTGTGTGACGGTCTCACGTGTGGGAAAGTTACAGGGCCAAAAATATTTTTATTCTTTTCCTAACGGTATGTGCAGACCAAGTACCCTGGTGTCGAGTGATAATGCCACAACTTCTCCCTCCGGATCGGTTTCATACGATATCCTTGAATTGGAGATATTCGAGGCAACCTGTAACCCCGATTTTACAAGCTTGCTGAAAGTGAAGTTATTGACTCCAAGCCGGCTTGCAATCTTTTCCTGTACAGGTAAGTTTTCAGCCATCTCATTGTTTTCAACAGCAACTGCTTTCAGATTGATATCGGTAAGAACAGGCTCTGTTTCAACACTTGCAAGCAATACCTCCCGCGTGGGCAATTTTTCCAGTTCAACCGGGACCCGCACTGTAATATCCGATTCTGTTTCTGGGGTTTGTTGCGCAAGCGAAGCCGGATTATCTGGTTTTATGTCCCTGTATGTTGCCGTATTTTGGACTGAAGGGGCTTGTTCCGTTTTTTCTGCAGCTATCTCTTTTCCCGTTGTTTCGGGAATAACCTCAGGAGAAATGGCCGTTTCAGGATCAGGCATTGTTTGCACAATTACCTGGTCAACACCCAGTTCAGAAAGGTCATCAGGCCATAATCCCCAGAGGGCCATTGCTACCAGCAAAACGGCAGCTACCCTGGCAGCTCTGATATACCAGGCATTGATGGCCGGCTGACGATATAAAGTGGTTTTATCTGGATATTGGACTGCCGGATCTGCCACCAGTTTTGTTGAAAGAAATTGATTGGCCGTTTTCCTGTTTTGAGGATGGGCATTCATCCATTCTTCAAAGGAGGTGACTTCTTCAGGCGAAAGATCACCCTCCAGCCATGCGATGGCTTTGTGATCAATGGAGTCGGAAGACTCATTGTCGGTTTTATAGAGTTTTGCTTTTCCCGAAAACTCACTTTCCTCATTGGGAATTGTTACGCATTCGAAAAGTTGAAGCTCTTCTTTCAGGTCAGGATTTTGCTCGAGAAACTCGATGAATTCATCGACCAGGTTTTGATCAAGGTTACTTTCCAGATAGTCCAGGAAGTATATCTCATAATTGTCACGGGTTATTTTCATAGCTACACCAACACCTCCAGGTTCCCAATATAATTCTTCAAGAATACCCTCGCCCGGTAAATGTATACCTTTACCTGCGATTCGCCGAGTTCGCATATTTGCCCGATCTCCTGATAGGAATATCCTTCGAAATCGCGCAATACCAAAACCATTCGCTGTACTTCAGGGAGTCTTTGGACGGCTTCGTTGAGCCGTTCTTTCAGATCACTGTACTGGGTTGAATGTTCAAGTGCACCCGATGGAATATCTTCGGTGGCGATCATCCTTTTTTCCTTTCGAAGCTTATCAATCATGGTGTGATAGGCAGTGGTAAATAAATATGACTTCACCTTGCTCCCATCCACATTTTCCCTGTTTTTCCACATTTTTTCGTAGCTCTCCTGCACAACATCTTCGGCCAAATGCCTGTTTTTCATGCTTTTGAGCACAAACCTGAAAAGCCTGTCGCTGTATTCATCTACTGATTGGTTAAATTCACGGACTGTCATTCTGACTTACGGTAAGTTTTAGGATAGGACGTTTATGGTATTCAAATGTTACAGCACACTCATTTTTTATCGGCTACCTGACTTAGTTGCTTGTCTGATTTACCTGAACCAGACTTTTTTATGCACCATAATTCTTTTGTACTTTGGTTTTCCATACTTACTTTTGCAGCCACAAAAAACAGAAATTGGATAAAATATGAAAAAGAATGTATTAAGCGGAATCAGACCGACAGGGAACCTTCATCTGGGCAATTATTTTGGTGCTGTCCGTAGCTTCGTCAAAATGCAGCATGATTATAATTGTTACTTTTTCATCGCTGATATACATTCACTTACAACCCATCCCACTCCCGAAAATTTACAAAATGGGGTGAAGCAGGTTCTGGCCGAATACCTGGCTTGCGGAATCGATCCTGAAGTTGCCACCATTTTTATCCAGAGTGATGTCCCGGAAGTGACCGAATTATATACTTTCCTGAATATGAATGCTTATCTGGGTGAACTTGAAAGAACAACCTCTTTCAAGGATAAGGCCCGGCAGCAACCCGACAATGTCAATGCCGGATTGCTGACTTATCCGGTTTTGATGGCAGCCGATATCCTCATCCACAAGGCCAATTATGTTCCCGTGGGTAAGGACCAGGAGCAGAATCTGGAAATGGCACGTAAATTCGCCAAAAGATTCAATCATATGTACCATCACAAGGTATTCCCCATGCCTAAGCCATTTACTTTCGATGGAAAAGATATGATCAAGGTTCCGGGTTTGGACGGATCAGGAAAGATGGGTAAATCCGAAGGCAATGGTATTTACCTGTATGAGGATCCGGCCGAGATCAGAAAGAAAGTCATGCGTGCCGTTACCGATGCCGGCCCGACAGAACTGAACCAGAAGAAGCCCGAGCCCATCGAGAACTTGTTTACCCTGATGAAAATTGTTTCAGCTCCGGAAACAGTCAGCTTCTTTGATAATCAGTATAACAATTGCGCCATTCGATATGGTGATATGAAAAAGCAGTTGGCTGAGGATATCATCTCATTCACTTCCCCAATCCGTGAACGTATCCTGGAAATCAGGAATGATGACGAATATTTGGCCCGTGTTGCCTTGCAGGGTGCCGAAAAAGCCCGCGAATCGGCCCGTAAGACGCTTGATGAGGTTAAATCAGTGATGGGAATCAAAAGACTTTTCTAAGAAATTCATTTTACTGCTTAATTGACCAGAATTAATCAAGCAGTTTTTGACTTCAAGAAAAAAGAGCAATCCTAAACGGGTTGCTCTTTTTTATGAGGCATTTTTATCCATAAATGTTTTCAGTATCCCCTGCCGAATTTATAATAGAGGGCCATGGATATCACATTATTGAACTGGCTACTGATCCAATAGTAGTTATCGACAGGGTTACCGCGGATTGGCAGCACAGAGTAGGCAAGCCGCAGGTCGAGTTTTAGCTGGTCGAGCAGGTCGTATTGAAAACCGACAAATGGCTGGATGTCGAGATGATTGAACGCTTTTTCGTCTTCCTCCGGAAATCTGCCGTAGTCGTCATATTCGGCAGCGTGCATCAGGTAACCTAATGAGACGCCTCCAACCACTGAAATAAATTCACTTGTACGAAAACCCACAAAAAAGGGCATTTCAGCATAGCCAAGACGCATGATATATTTTTGGGAGACTGGTTCCTCAGGAATTTCACCATTCTCATTTCCAATGATGTTGTTCTGTTTGAGCAACGATCTGCTACGTGCACCCTTTTGGGAGTATTTCAGTTCCATCCCGGCAAATACTGCCGGTGCCAGGTCGGTTTGTACAAAGGCCCCCAACAAAAGTCCGGGTTTATTGTATCCTTTGTAGCGGTCACCTTCAACCTGTGTACCATTGAATCCCCCCAGGATCCCTCCTTCAAAACGCTGGGCTGATGCGATGGAACCGGTTATGACCAGCAACAGGATAATCCATATAGTTTTTTGCATTTCACTTTGATTTAATGGCGACAAATTACTCTTTTTGATTGGAAACCTATTGATATTGCCCTAATTTTTCAATCAGGTCATTTACTCCGTCACTCGCTTTTTTCTGTATATATACTACTCCTGAACGCGCCACGGAGGGTGATCCCGGGTCAATGACAAATACCGGAATCCCTTCAGGCGCAAAATGGACAAGTCCGGCTGCCGGATATACTGCCAGGGATGTCCCGATTACCACAAGTATGTCAGCTTTTTCAATAATTTCCTGTGCCTTTACAATGTTCGGTACCGGTTCTCCGAACCATACGATATGTGGCCTGAGCTGGCTTCCCAGTTCGCAAAGGTCTCCAAGGTTCAATCCTGGTGATTGTAGCGTGTAAACCCTTGATGGGTCTTTGGTACTGCGGGCTTTGCGAAGTTCACCATGCAAGTGCAGTACGCTCTTGCTGCCGGCTTGTTCATGCAGGTCGTCCACGTTTTGGGTGATGATTTCGACTTCATACCTGTCCTCAAGCGAAGCCAGCCTGGTATGTGCGGCATTCGGACGGGCATCCCAAAGGGCTTTTCTTCGTTCATTGTAAAAACGGAGAACCAATTCAGGGTTATCTTGCCAGCCCTCCAAACTTGCCACTTCCTCAACATGGTAAGTATCCCAGATTCCCCCCATGTCACGAAAAGTTTTTAGTCCGCTTTCCTGACTTATTCCTGCTCCTGAGAGAATGACAAGTTTCTGTTTCATAGGCATATCCGGTTTCATGGTGTTTATGGACTTGGCATCCGATGCTGGTTCCTTTTCAAATTTAAAGGATTGGTTCATTCTTTCAACGAAAAGGGGAAGCATTTTTCTATTTTTGCAATATGATCGATCATGCTACGATTGAGAGGATAATTGATGCAGCACAAATTGTGGACGTGGTCTCCGATTTTGTGAAGCTGAAACGCAGGGGTGTAAACTATCTGGGAAATTGCCCTTTTCATAACGAAAAAACACCTTCATTCACGGTTTCACCGGCCAAAGGCATTTTCAAATGCTTTGGTTGCGGAAAAGGAGGCAATTCGGTCAATTTTATCATGGAGCACGAAGCCCTGACTTATCCCGAGGCCTTGAAATTCCTTGCACGGAAATATCATATTGATATTGTGGAGAAGGAGGAAACCGATGAGGAACGTCAGCAGAAAGATGACCGGGAAAGCATGATGATCGTTTCTGGCTATGCCCAGAAATATTTCACCAATTTTCTTTGGAATGACGATGAAGGCAAGGCGATTGGTCTTAGTTATTTCAGGGAGCGGGGATTCAGGGACGATATTGTCAGGAAATTTGAACTTGGCTATTGTCCCGATGGCAAAAACACCTTTACCATGGCAGCCCAGAAGGAGGGCTATCGCATGGAATTCCTCGAAAAGACCGGGCTTACCATACAACGGGATGATTGGGTCAGGGATCGTTTTTCGGGTCGGGTTATGTTCCCGATCCATAATGTGGCCGGTCGGGTCATAGCCTTTGGTGGCCGTATCTTAAAAGAAGACCCTAAGGCTGCCAAATACCTGAATTCGCCTGAGTCTGAAATTTACCATAAGAGCAAAGTGCTTTACGGGATATTCCATGCCAAACGGGAAATCTCCCGGATTGATAAATGCTTTCTGGTGGAAGGATATACCGATGTACTTTCTTTGCACCAATCCGGGATTGAGAATGTGGTGGCATCATCGGGTACTGCCCTTACGGCCGAACAAATCAGGCTCATACGCAGATTCACCCTGAATGTGACAATCCTGTACGATGGTGATGAGGCTGGCATAAAAGCCTCGCTCAGAGGGATCGACCTGGTTCTTGAGGAAGGGATGAATGTCAAGGTTCTTTTACTGCCTCAGGGTGAGGACCCCGATTCATTTGCAAGAAAGCACAGCGCTACCGAACTCCTGAAATATATCTCTGAAAATGAGACCGATTTCATACAGTTCAAGACCAGATTGCTGTTAAAAACGACCGAGAATGATCCTGTAGCCCGGGCTACCCTGATTAAGGATGTCATTCGTTCCGTGGCAGTCATTCCTGAAAGCATCACCCGTGCAGTCTATATCCGTGAATGCAGCCGATTGCTCAATGTGGAGGAGGCTGTGCTTTACAACGAAGTTCGACGCATTTTGCGCGCCAGGGCTGAAAAAAGTGGAGGTTCTCTTCCCCCTGAACCCATCGTGAAACCGAAGCCTCAACCGGTTATTGCCGTTGAGGAAAAAGGAGACC
The DNA here is from genome assembly GCA_023428545.1 of Bacteroidota bacterium. The sequence goes on from JAEYXH010000008.1 coordinate 227,145, forward strand.
TTGACAACGAGGAACTGGAGTTGCTCCGTTTCCTGTTAAAGTATTCCCATTTCCCTCTTTTTGAGCAGGATAATGAACATTCAGATCAGCCGGGAATCATATCGGTGGGGGATTTTATCATCGGTCAGCTGACTGAAGACGAACTGGTGCCTGATAAACATGTGTTCAAGGTTATCTTTGATGAAATAGCAGAAAGGCTTCAGGATGAATCTTTCCAGGCTGAACGTTATTTCACCCACCATCCCGACAACTTGGTCAGTCAGGTGGCAAGTGACCTCCTTGCCGAAAAATGGATTGAAAGTAAGCGCTGGACACGCGGCGGAGGACATACCGAGAAGGAACACGAAATACTGGATCAACTGGTTCCACGCATCGTGAATGAATTTAAGTTGCGGAAAATTAAGGCAATGCACATGGAACTTGAGCAACAGCTTACCGGAATCGATCATATGGACGGGGAGAGTGGGCTGTTTGAGATTCTTGCCAAAATACAGAACCTGAAAAAAATAGAAAAATATTTGTCTGAGAAACTGGGAAGCAGAGCGATCATCTGAACCCTCAAACTGATTACCATGCGTACAATTTTTATCGAAGACCGCTCCGAAATGGAACGCATTATAAGGTCGTGTAAAACCTGTTTTGTGGCGATGAGCCTAAACGACCAACCTTATGTTTTACCCATGAATTTTGGCCTTGACGGCAATGTTGTAATCCTTCATTCGGCCATGCACGGTCGAATGTGGGATACCCTGAAATCGAACCCGCGGGTGTGCATAAACTGGACACTGGGTGAGGAAATTGCCTGGCAGGATGTGCAGGTCGGCTGCAGCTACAGGGTAAAATCTGCATCTGTGTTAGCCGAGGGAACGGTTGAATTTGTGGATGACTATGAAGAGAAGTACCAATGTATGTTAAAAACCATGGCACAATACAGTGACCTTCCCTTTAAATTCAATGAACCTGCCATTCGGAATGTGGGTGTCATGAAGGTCAATGTGGAAACATTTACCGGTAAGATATTCGGGGCCAAGGCCGTTACACCATGGAATAAAGCACAGTAATTCCTTGTTATGGTTTTGGTATGGAAATTGATGAGTTCATTGCAAGGATATAATATCGGCGTCAGCTATTGTTGACGCCCATCCGTAAACTGTCATACTGCTTTTGCAGGTTGGCGTTTACTCCATATAAAAAGGCCGGTCCTGTACGCAGAACCGGCCACTTTTTTTATTTCAGCCCGCTTCGTTCCAGCAAGGCATCAACCGTAGGCTCCTGGCCGCGATAACGCTTGTAGAGTTCCATCGGATGCTCGGTTCCTCCCCTTTCAAGGATGTTCTTCCTGAAAGATTCAGCCGTTGCTTTATCAAATAGCCCACGCTCTTTGAACAGGCTGAAAGCATCGGCATCCAGCACTTCCGACCATTTGTAACTGTAATATCCTGCAGCATAGCCTCCCGCAAATAGATGGGAGAACTGGGTACTCATGGCAGTTCCATCCACGGGAGGGAACAATTGGGCCTTTTGCCAGGCGTTTTCTTCAAAGGATTTTAATTCTCCGGTGTACGGATTTTCAAGTGTATGCCAGGCCATATCAAGTAAACCGAAGCTCAATTGTCTCATGGTGGCATATGCCGACTGGAATTTCTCTGATTCCTTGATCTTTTTCACCAAGCTTTCCGGGATTTTTTCTCCGGTTTCATAATGCACGGCAAACTTGTCAAGAAATTCCTTTTCAGACGCCCAGTTTTCCATAATCTGGGAGGGTAATTCCACAAAATCGCGATAAACCGACGTACCTGAAAGGCTGGCATAGTTTGTATTCGACAACATTCCATGCAATGCATGGCCAAATTCGTGAAGGAAGGTCCTGAATTCATAGTATGTAAGCAACGAAGGCCTTGATTCGGTCGGCCGGGTGAAATTCATGACAATGGTAATATGTGGTCTCGAATCTATTCCATTATCTTTCCATTGAGGCTTGAATGCATTCATCCATGCTCCTCCCCTCTTTCCAGCCCTGGGATGAAAATCGGCATACAATACCGATAGGAAACGTCCGTCATGGTCGTATACCTCGTAAGGCAGCACTTCCCCATGGTAAACGGGTATGTCTTTATTCAGCTTGAAGGTTATCCCAAACAATTCGGTTGCCAAACCAAAAACCCCGTCAATGGTACGGTTCAGCTCAAAGTAGGGTTTCAGCATCTCATCGGTCAGGTCAAACTTTTTTTCTTTCAGTTTTTCAGAGTAAAATGACCAATCCCAGGGCTTCAGCTCTTCAGTAAAGCCCAACGAGCGTGCAAATTCCACAACCTCTGCCTTTTCCTTTTCCGCAACGGGTGTCGCTGATTCCATTAATTGGTTCAGGAGCTGGTATACTCCTTCTGATGTTGAGGCCATTGATCGTTCCAATACATAATCGGCATAGGTGTTATATCCCAGCAATCGGGCCATTTCCAGCCGAAGTCCGACAATGCGTTTTACGTTTTCCTGATTGTCGAGTTCGTCTCCCTTGAAGGATTTCGATGCCGAGGCAAAATAGAGTTCCTTGCGAAGGTCACGGTTTTCGGCATATTTCATAAATGGCCCATAAATGGGGGCAGTGATATCAAACAGCCATCCTTCCATATTCTTGCCTTTGGCTTTCGCTTCTGCAGCCTCCAAAAGACTTTCAGGAAGTCCGGCAAGGAGGTTTTTATCCGTTATCAACTTTTCATACTGGTTGGTTTCTTTCAGTACGTTGTCGCCGAATTTCAATGACAGCATGGAAAGCTCTGTACTGATCTCCCTGTACTTATCTTTTTGCTCTTCCGTAAGATTAGCCCCACGCCTTACAAACTGCTGGTAGGTATTATTTAAAAGCATGGTTTGTTCCTTGTTGAGGCTGAGTTTATCACGGTTCCCATAAACTGCCTTTACGCGGCCGAATAATTCAGGATTCAGGGAAATGTCGTTCTGGTATCGGGTTAACAAGGGTGAAGCCTCCTGTGCGATCTTTTGCAGTTCGTCATTTGTTTCTGAACTCATCAGGTTATAAAATACTCCGTTGACCCTTCCAAGCAGGCGTCCGGCCTTTTCCAGGGCCTCAATGGTATTTTCAAATGTAGGCGGCTCCTGATTGTCAACAATGGCTTTGATTTCGGCCCTGCCCTGCTCCATGGCTTCCTCCATGGCCGGCATGAAGTGTTCATTCCCGATCTCCGGGAATGGTGCAGTCTGGTGCGGGGTATCAAATGGTTTTAATAGTGGATTGTTCTGTGCATTCATATGGATCATGCTTATCAATAAAACAAAAAGTGGAAAAAATGTTTTCATATTGTTCTCGCGTTAAAATTACAATTCCAGGTTATCCTGCTGGTTACATTTACGACATATTAAGCAGGATAATTCAACTCAAAAAACCAGCTATCACATCGCTCTTTAACAAGTGGGTTTCAAAAATAGTTTAATTATAGTGTCATCAAACGGGTATGAGTGCAGGGTTACTGAGGTCTCCATTGAATGAATCTTTTCCGGATAACGCTTGGGGCGCACGGTTTCAATAGCCTGGACCATTTTTGGCTCTTTTTCCTGCATCACTTACTAAAGCAGGAAAAAAATCAGAAAAAACACCAAAAAACCGATGGGAAAACCAGCCAGCGTTTCAACCAGGCCATTCTTTTGAAGGATTACCCTGGCTGTTGCGATCAATCCCGAGATCATTGCGATAATGCTCAAAAGCATCAGCGGGTTGGCACCCAACCGCAAAGAAAGGGCAGTTACCATTCCAAAGAGGCTTCCGGCAGCAGCTGTATGGTAACTTATTTTCCATCTCAGGCTAATCATCATCAGTAACACAATCAAAATGGCCCCTGAAAGCAGCAGTACCTTAAAAATTGCATAAAAAGGCATTTTGTTGAGAAGATAGAACCCCAGATAATAATAGAGGGCACTAAAGATCATGGGAATCCAAAGATCACCGCTGTTACCGGCAGTTATCTGAAGTTTTTTACCCAAACTTGCAACAGTCAGGGTGATTGCCGGCATTATCGCCGTTGAAATGATCACAACAATGAGCAAAAAACGTTTGGCCTCCCACGAAAACATTGAGAAATGAAACCCGGAGTATAACAGGATCAGGGCTGCATAGGTAGGTACCAGCAAGGGCGAAAAGAGAATGGAAATTCCTTTTGAAATTGCTTTCAGCATGGTTTAGAGTTCTTTGCGGAGTCTGGCCACCGGTATATCCAGTTGTTCCCGATATTTTGCGACCGTTCGGCGGGCAATGTTATATGATTTCTCTTTTAGTATTTCCGTGAGCCTTTCATCGGTTAGAGGATGCCTTTTGTCCTCTTTGTCAATACAGTCTTTCAGGATGCTCTTGATTTCCCTGGTTGAAACCTCTTCACCCGTATCCTTTTGCATCGCTTCTGAGAAAAAGTATTTTAAAGGGTAAATGCCAAAATTGGTTTGAATATATTTACTGTTCGAGACCCTTGAGATGGTTGAGATATCGAGGCTTGTTCGCTCGGCAATATCTTTAAGGATCATGGGTTTAAGCTTTGTTTCATCCCCATCCATGAAGTACTCTTTCTGGAAGTCGATGATTTCTGACATGGTGACAAGCAATGTATGCTGCCTTTGCCTGATGGCATCGATAAACCATTTGGCTGAATCGAGTTTCTGCTTTACAAAGGTCAGCGCTTCCTTGGTGTTGCGATTATGTCCGTTTCGGCTTTGGGCAAGCGCACGGAGCATATCGAGATACGAATCGTTGATCCGCAGCTCGGGCATATTTCTTTGGTTTAAGCTCAGTTGAAGTTCACCGTCAATGTTGTCGAGAATGAAATCAGGTACAATATGCTGATTTGATTTGTTGAGGGGATTGCTATATGAACTTCCTGGTTTTGGATTAAGTTTGAGAATCAGGTCAATTGCCTGTTTGAGGTCGTCATCTTCAATTCCCAGACGACGGACAATTTTATCATAGTGTTTTTTGGTGAATTCTTCAAATGCATCCCTGATTATCGCAACGGCAATGTGTTGGTAATCATGATGTTTTCGATGGAGTTGCAACAGCAGGCATTCCTGCAGGTCGCGGGCCCCTACCCCAGGAGGATCAAATTCCTGGATGATATCCAATACTTTCGAAAGTTCTTCCCCACTTACATCCATATTTTGGGTAAATGCCAGGTCATCGGAAATCGAAAGCAGGTCGCGGCGAAGGTATCCGTCTTCATCAATGTTCCCAATGATATAGTCGGCTAACATCCGGTTACGTTCGTCCAGCATGACCATCCCCACCTGTTCGTAAAGAAATTCATGGAAGGTGTCCCCAACAGAGTAGGGTACATCGACATGCTTATCATCGGGAGAATAATTGTTGGCGTTCAGCCTGTAATTTGGGATCTCATCATCAGGAATATAGTCCTCAACCGAAAATTCCTCATTGTCTTTGTCTTCATCCGAACGCAGTTCCGGCGCCTGTTCATCTTCTTCTGAATAATTGTCGTCACCCTCTAGTTCAAGTACCGGGTTTTCTTCCAGCTCCTTTTTAATTCGCTGCTCGAGTTGCAACGTAGGGATCTCCAGCAGCTTGATCACCTGGATCTGCTGTGGCGAAAGCTTTTGGAGCAGCTTTTGTTGTAATGAGAGCTTAGTTTTCATCCCTGCATATATGGTTGCAGGTCAAAAATAGCAATTTTATCAATATTGTCTTAAGGCCATGGGGAATATGGGCTACCTAAAACTCTGCATTTTTCGGTGTGCGCGGGAAGGCAATGACGTCGCGAATATTACCCATTCCTGTTACGAAAAGTATAAACCTTTCAAAACCCAGTCCGAAGCCACTGTGGGGTACTGTTCCATACCTGCGGGTGTCGAGGAACCATTCCATTTCTTCAACCGGGATGTGCATCTCTTCCATTCTTCTGACCAGCTTGTCAAGATTTTCCTCCCTTTGTGATCCACCGATGATTTCACCTATCTGCGGGAATAAGACATCCATGGCCGCAACGGTCTTTCCGTCATCATTCTGTTTCATGTAGAAAGCCTTTATCTCTTTCGGGTAATCGATCAGGATTACGGGTTTTTTGAAGTGTTTCTCAACCAGGTAGCGTTCGTGCTCACTCTGTAAGTCAATACCCCATTCGACGGGGAACTGAAATTTCTTTTTCTTGTAGTAATTTGAATTTCTGAGGATTTCAATAGCCTCGGTATAGGTAAGCCTGACAAAGTCATTTTCGGCCACGAATCTTAGTTTTTCAATCAGGTCCATCGACTGTTGGTCGGCCGGTTTTCCTTTTTCCTCTTCTTTCAGTCGGCTTGCAAGGAATTTCAGGTCGTCCAGACAATTGTCGAGGGCATACCGGATCAGGGATTTCAGGAAATCCTCGGCGAGGTCCATGTTTTCCTTCAGTTCATAAAAGGCCATTTCTGGTTCGATCATCCAAAATTCGGCGAGGTGACGCGATGTATTTGAATTCTCGGCCCTGAATGTCGGTCCGAAAGTATAAATTTCACCCAATGCGGTGGCGCCCAATTCCCCTTCCAGCTGTCCTGAAACAGTCAGGTTGGTGGGTTTTCCGAAGAAATCTTCCGTGAAATCGACTTTCCCTTCGTCGTTTCGCGGGGGATTGCTGGCATCAAGTGTGGTCACCCTGAACATTTGGCCGGCACCTTCTGCATCCGACGCGGTTATGATGGGTGTATGGAGATATACAAATCCTTTACTGTTGAAATAATTATGGATTGCATAAGCCATGGCATGGCGAATACGAAAAATTGCACTAAATGTATTGGTCCTGAACCTGAGATGTGCATTTTCCCGCAGGAATTCGAGTGAATGTTTTTTTGGCTGGATGGGATACTTATCCGGATCTGATTTGCCATAAATATGGATGGTTTTGGCCACCAGTTCCACGTTTTGTCCGCTTCCCTGGGAAGCAACGAGTTCACCGGATACAGAAAGCGATGTGCTGGTATTGATATCCTTCAGGAATTCTTCTCCAAAAACCAGGGTGTCGGCAACTATCTGAAGATTGTGGATGGTTGATCCGTCGTTCAGTGTGATGAAGTTCACGTTTTTGCTGCCTCTTTTGGTTCGTACCCAACCTTTTACCAATACCTCCTGGCCAGTTTCGCCTTTCAGCAATATCTCTTTAACTTTTGTCCGGTCCATTATCAATATTTATACACTGTTACAAGGGTAACAAAAGTATATTTTTTCGTTGGAAATAGGGCCGGTATGTTTGTGTTGGCTCAAAATCTTAAATAAATGTTAGTTTATGGAAAAAAAAAGCCTGATTTCATGAACTGCCATGAAACCAGACTTTTTCGATAGAGTATTTTGTGGATGACCTTAAGCTTTTGCAATCCGCATTACGCGTGAAACTGCATCGTTGACTTGTTCGGGACTTTCAAGTCCCAGTGTCATGCAATGGACATTTCCGCTGCTAACGGCATATTTGATTGATTGCTCCCTTTCGGCATCGGTAACTTTATCACCGTTACCGAATATTTTCATGCCGATAATTCCTTTTCCGTTTTTCCGGGCTTTTTCAAGCAGCCCCATTACCGCTTCAGGAGTACCGTCCATATGGACACCAAAAGGATTAATCCTGGCCAGGATAACGTCTACCCATGGATCTTCAACGGCTTCGGCCATCGCATCCCAATTGTGGCATGATACTCCGACAGCCTTGACAATTCCATCCTGCTTGGCTTTGTAGAGCCCGTCAACATATGCTTTGCGTTCTTCCTTCCAATTGCCTTTCATCAGGCAATGCATCAGGACAATGTCAAAATAGTCACTCCCTGTCTCTTTCCGGAACCTGTCGAGAACCAACGGCACAGGTTGTACATCGTTCCAGCTCGTTTGCGTGACCCACATCTTGGTGAGGAGGTGCGTTTCGTCGCGTGGAATTTCCTTTAAGGCTTCCTTGACAAAAGGATGGGATCCGTAAGAATCGGCCGAATCAAAGAAGCGTATTCCTCTTTCGTGGGCATGTCGGGCAAGCTTCACGAAATTCTCAACTCCCAATCGTGTCTGGTTTGAGGCTTTCCCGCCACCGTGGGAGCCCGTACCCATAGCCAGTCTTGGAAGGGTCAACCCGGTATTTCCCAGTTTTACCATATCTACCACTGCCTGATCGGCAGGCGCAAACGAAATTTGGGAAAGTCCGGCTCCAATTACCGATAATCCGGCAACACCGGCCATACCTGCCTGAATGAACTGTCGTCTGTTGAGCTTTGTCATAATTGCGTCATTTTGAGGCTATCAATATAAGAAAATTTAATCATATTGCTCAATCATCAAAACACCCCGGCTCAAAAAAAGCCAGGGTGCCCAATAGATTAAAATTTGAATGAATAGAATTATAATCTCTTCAAAAACGGCATAAAAGCCTTCAAATTGTGTTTATGCCGGGTTTCCTTCATTTTTATAAAAATAATTACTGGTTTTAAAGCCATATATTTTCAGTGCCCAGTTTTACTTTTACCATAGTTTCTCCAGTCTTTTACCATACTTTTACCATTTTCATATGGTGAAACATTGGTGTAAGAATACTAATTGTATCCTGTTACCAATAAGTTGGTCAGGACCTGGTTATGATTTGAAAAGAGAATATTCGGGATCTCAATGATGGGCTTCACCAATATCCTTAAAAAAAAATGAGGCTGTCTTCCTGGAAGCAGCCTCATCTGATATTCTGAAAATCAGCTCTTAAGCGATTTTGAATGATTTTTTTATGGCATCCACCATGTCGAGTTTTTCCCAGGTGAAGAAATTCAATTCCATCTCTTTGGGTTTGTGGTATGATGAATTGTAAGTCTGGACCTTTGTCACCGGAGTACGACCCATATGCCCGTATGCCGCTGTTTCAAGGTAGATTGGTTTTCTAAGCTCCAAACGTTTTTCGATAGCTGCCGGGCGCAGGTCAAAAAGTTTTTGCACTCTTACGGCAATTTCGCTGTCTGATAATTTGACACGACTTCTTCCGTAGGTATTGACATAAACCCCAACCGGCTCGGCAACACCGATTGCATAGGCTAACTGAACCAGCATTTCATCGGCAACACCTGCAGCGACCATGTTTTTGGCAATGTGTCGGGCGGCATATGCAGCTGAACGGTCGACCTTCGACGGATCTTTTCCCGAGAATGCACCACCACCATGCGCGCCTTTGCCTCCATAGGTGTCAACAATGATCTTGCGACCTGTCAGGCCGGTATCTCCGTGAGGTCCTCCAATCACGAATTTTCCGGTTGGATTGACATGATATTTGATGTCACTTCCAAAAAGACTTTGCATTCTTGCCGGAAGGTTTGAAATTACCCTCGGCATAAGGATTTGAATGACATCTTCCCGAATTTTATGGAGCATCGGTTCATCGAGGTCAAATTCGTCATGCTGTGTTGATACCACGATGGTATGTACCTTCGATGGTGTATGGTCGTCGTTATACTCGATGGTGACCTGTGATTTGGAATCAGGCCTCAGGTAAGGCATTTCCCTGCCTTCGCGCCTTATGGCAGCCAGTTCAAGAAGGATCCGGTGCGAAAGCTCAAGGGGCAGGGGCATATAATCATCGGTGTCTTTGCAGGCATAACCAAACATCATTCCCTGGTCGCCGGCACCCTGGTCGAGTTTTTTCTCTCTCTCCACACCCCGGTTGATGTCTGGGCTTTGTTCATGAATAGCCACCAACACTCCGCATGAATCGGCGTCGAAGCGATATTCGGCCTTGGTATAGCCAATTTTCTGGATCACTTTTCTGGCGACTTCCTGTACTTCAACATAGGTTTTCGATTTCACCTCACCGGCAACAACAACCTGGCCAGTGGTCACGAGGGTTTCTATAGCGACTTTTGAGTCGGGATCAAATGCCAGAAAATGGTCCAGCAGTGCATCTGAAATCTGGTCCGCTACTTTATCCGGATGACCTTCAGACACGGATTCACTTGTAAATAGGTAACTCATTATCCCAAAATTTTATTTCCGGAATGAATCCGGCAAGGTTAAACAATAATAATAACGCGGGATAAATGATTGAAATGCAAGTACTAACCCGATTGTTTTAGCATTTTTTTTTCGGTGGTTGCAATCAATCACAAATTTTTCCACGTAGCGGCGCAAAGTTAAACTTCTTTTTGGAACAAAAAAAGAGTTAAATGGATTAATTAATTTCGCAATTTCAAAATCAGCGAGTTAGAGAGTGAAACACCTCTTCCAGATTCTGTTGTTTTTCGACCATGGCCAGTATCACCAGGTCGTTTGATACCGCAAACCTGAATATTTCGGGTCGGATATCTGTTGGGCTGTTCGAGGAGAGCAAATGGCCACCATCGGATTTCTCACAAAAATTAACGCCACTAATGGTAAGGAGCTTTTCGCCTGCTACCTCATTGTCGAAGCTTACAAACACTTTCTGGCCGACTCTTTTATCGAGATTCCCAATTTCCTCGATGCGACTGTCGGCAACCAGTTTTCCCTGGTTTATGATGACGATTCTTTTACAGATGGCCTCAATTTCATGTAGTATGTGCGAAGATAACACTACCGTCTTTTCCTTGCTGATTTCTGATATCAGTGATCGGATCTGTACAAGCTGATTGGGGTCCAGACCCGAGGTTGGTTCATCGAGAATCAGGACCGAAGGGTCGTGGATCAGTGCCTGTGCAAGACCTACCCGCTGTCGGTATCCCTTCGACAAAGCCCCGATTTTTTTATGTTTTTCCTTTTCCAAGCCAGTTATTCCGATCATTTCCCAAACCCGTTTATCACGATTGTGCAATTTGTAAAAGCCGGCAACGATATCCAAATATTCCGTGATGTATAAATCAGTGTACAGGGGATTGTTTTCGGGGAGATAACCAACATTTTTTTTGAGTTCAATGCTGTCGACATTTACTTTGTTCCCATTAATCAAGACGGTTCCTGAACTGGCCTGTATGAAGCCGGCGATGATTTTCATGAGGGTTGATTTTCCGGCACCGTTAGGCCCAAGCAGACCAAGCATTTCGCCTTTGCTGATCGAAAATGAGATATCGTCCAGAGCTTTCTGGCTGCCATAAAACTTGGATATTTTTCCTATATCAACACTCATCTTCATTTCGTATCAAACAAAAATAGTTGAAACTTTTTAAATTTACCCGAATGGATTAAATTTGCATTTCACGGCTTGGGCTTTTGGACATGGAAAATTCAAATTTCAGATATATAGATAACTTATGTCGTTTTGAACGATATAAGACATCAGAGGTAAAAGTAGGGATGGTATCAGTGGGAGGTGAGCAGCCAATCAGGATCCAATCCATGACAGATACTGATACCAAGGATACTGATGCCACGGTTGAACAGATCATCCGTATCATAAAAGCCGGTGCTGATTATGTGCGTGTTACGGTGAAGGATACCCGCGATGCCGAAAATCTGAGATTCATAAAAAAGGAATTGGTCGACCGTGGTTTCGACAATCCACTGGTCGGTGATATCCACTTTAACCCCAAGCTGGCCGAAATTTCCGCAAGGTATATTTCCAAAATCAGGATCAATCCGGGTAATTTTTATGATAAACGGGCCTCGTTCAAACCAAAAGTTTATACTGATGAGGAGTATCGGGATGAACTGAGAAAGATTGGTGAATTGTTCGTTCCATTCCTTCAGATGCTTAAAAAGAGCAATACCGCTCTTAGGATAGGTGCAAATCAAGGTTCTCTTTCCGACCGGGTCATGAGCCGGTATGGCGATACCCCGACAGGGATTGTCGAATCTGTAATGGAATTTCTCCGTATCTGCAAGAAGGAAGATTTCAACAATGTGGTCATTTCCATTAAGTCGAGCAATACCCGCGTAATGGTCTATACCGTCAGGTTACTTTGTTTCAAAATGCGATTGGAGGATATGAATTATCCTCTTCATCTCGGTGTTACGGAAGCCGGCGAGGGAGAAGAGGGGCGAATCCGCTCTGCTGTTGGTATTGGTGCACTTCTGGCCGATGGTATCGGGGATACCATCAGGGTATCATTGACAGAGAGCCCCGAGCGTGAAATTCCGGTTGCCCGGAAACTGATCAGTCACTTTCGGAGTTATTACAACCATCAGCCCATTTCGGCTCCGTTACACGCCCAGACAAATCCATTCGAATACGAGAAGAGGTCTACACGTCCTGTCTTGAACATGGGTGGCCAATCCCTGCCAGTTGTGGTTGCCGATCTGGGGGACAGATCTTTAGCCGAAATCCTGCCCATCAGGGGTAAGCTGATTCCTGATTATTTCCTTCAGGGAAATAAAATTCTCGATATCCAGGGTAATTCTAATCCGGTGATATCACTTGAAGAATATCTCTTTGAAAGTACCCGGTGGGGTAGGATGAAATTCATACGGACCAATAAACAGGAATTTGACCGTTTTATGGCCATGCATCCTGAAATTATGACAAAACTCAAACAGACCAGGAAAACGGTCCTGATTCTGGAAAGTTATAACCGGAACCCATTTGCCGAGCTTCGGGCTTTTTTCATGATGCTGGAAACCCATATCTGGAAAGTACCTGTCATCATCCATCGGAAATATAACGAAAAATCCCTCGAGGACCTGCAGATAAAGGCATCTGCCGACCTCGGAGGATTGTTCATTGATGGATATGGCGATGGTTTGTGCTTAAGCAATGATGACGAAAGCATCACTTTTACTGAATGCAAGGATCTTAGTTTTGGAATCCTTCAGGCCTCCCGGATGCGAATGTCCAAAACTGAGTTTATCTCTTGTCCGGGTTGTGGCCGCACCCTGTTTGATCTTCAGGAAACCACAAAGAGGATAAAAGAACATTTTGGTCACCTGAGTCATCTCAAAATTGGGATAATGGGTTGCGTGGTTAACGGTCCCGGTGAGATGAGCGATGCCGATTACGGTTTTGTGGGCGCCGGAAAGAACAACGTTAACCTGTATAAGGGCCAAAAACTGGTCAAACGCCATATTCCATACGAAAACGCTGTGGAAGAACTGGAGCAGCTAATCCGTGAAAACGGGGATTGGAACGATAAGTAATGAGGCGTTTGCTGCTTATTTTTTTCGTTGTCCTCACCACTGATCTTATGGCTGGTGATGGAAACAGGCTCACCTGGCAGGTTGATGTTTTAAGCAGGCACTACTGGCGTGGCAATGTTTTTGGCAATGGCCCGGCCATTGAACCACAATTTGCCTTAGGGCACAAGAATTTCACATTCAATGTATGGGCATCCTATACATTCGACGAAAGTTACAGTGAAATTGATCTCTATCCGGTTTTGTCTTTGGGGAATTTCGATTTTACCTTGTTCGACTATTATAATCCCATACCAGGTGAGGACAACAGGTTCTTCGACTTTTCCAGTGAAGGAAACAGGCATTCCGGTGAAATCGTGGTTGATTTTGCTTCTCCCAATTTTCCGTTCAGTCTGATGTGGGCTACATTCCTCTATGGTGACGGACATTTGCTTACCGATGAGCATATGTTTTCAACTTATGTCCAGGCGGCTTACCCATTTCAATTCGCCGGAACGGATGTTGAAGTGTCGGCAGCCCTGACACCTTGGGAGGGTTATTATCATGATGGCTTTGGATGGGTTCATGCCGGCATGGCAGTCTCTGACCAGATCAGGATTGATGACCGAACCTCGGTTCCGCTCAAATTTGCCCTGAATTTCAATCCGGCAGCCTCCCGTGCATGGTTTATCTTCAGCATCGGCCTTGCCCGTACAAATGAATAATCAGGGATAATCAATATTTATGGCAAAGATCGACTTTAAACCGGGAACCATGATTTATCCGTTGCCGGCAGTGATGGTTAGTTGTGGTGAAACCCCCGAAGAGTATAATATAATAACCATTGCCTGGACCGGCACCATATGCAGTGATCCACCAATGTGCTACATTTCGGTGCGCCCCGGCCGTACTTCTTTTCCCATTATTCAGAGGACCGGGGAGTTTGTTATCAACCTTACCACCGAAAGGCTGGCACGGGCTACCGACTGGTGCGGATGCCGGCCTGGCCGTAAGTATAACAAATGGAAGGAAATGGGACTGACCCCACAACAATCAAAGGTTATTAAGGCACCTGGCATTGCCGAGTCTCCCGTGAACATTGAATGTATCGTAAAGCAGGAAATACCCCTGGGTACCCATGTCATGTTCGTGGCCGAAGTAGTCAATGTCAGCGTTGATGACACCTATATGGATGAAAACGGGGCGTTCAGTTTTGCCCGTGCAATGCCCCTGGTGTATAACCACGGGCATTACTTCGGGCTTGGAAAACAGATCGGAAAATTCGGTTGGTCTGTGGAGCGAAAACCTAAAAAGGACTGATTTTTACTTTTTACTGTTGATCTGTTCCTGTACCAGGGCATCAATCACCGCTACAGCCGTAATGTTTACGATATCCCTTACCGAACTCTCAAAATCGGTGAAATGGATTGGTTTGTTCAAACCCATCTGCAATGGACCGATCGATTCACCCTCGGCCATTTCCTGTAAAAGCTTATAAGCGTTGTTTGCCGACGATAAATTGGGGAATATCAACGTATTGACATCATGTCCCTTCAGCCTTGAAAACGGATATTTTTGATCTCTGAGATCCTTGTCGAGCGCAAAGTTCACCTGCATTTCCCCGTCAATGGCCAAATCGGGAAATTCATCCTGGAGAACTTTCACGGCCTCATGAACCGACGCCGGACTGCCTACCTCATCTGATCCGAAGTTGGAGTAGGAGAGCATGGCCACTTTGGGTTCCCTTGCAAATAATCGTACCGTATTTTGCGCGAGCCTTGCTATGTCTATCAGGGTTTCAGTCGATGGATGCCTGTTGATCAGGGTGTCTGCCAAAAAGAATGTTCCTTTTGAGGAGCTGAAAATGTGCATGGTGGCAAAATGATTGTAGCCTTCCCTAATACCGATTACTTCTTTGGCTACCTTGATGGTGTTGGAATATTTCGTGTAAAGGCCTGTAATGAAGGCATCGGCATCCCCGGTTTCGACCATCATCATGCCAAAATAATTCCGCTCAAACAACTTGTCATTGGCCTCCTCGAGAGTAGCTCCCTGCCTTCCCCTCTTTTCAGTAAATATGCGGGCATATCTTTCACGGCGTTCAGCCTCCCTGTCGTGACGGAGATTGACAATTTCACAGCCTTCCAGACTGACATTCAGTTCAGCGGCAAGTTTCTCGATCCGTTCATCGTTGCCCAAAAGGATTGGATGGCAGATACCTTCCTGGTATGCTTCAACCGCAGCCTTAAGCATATTGGGGTGTGATCCTTCAGCGAAAACGACCCTTCTGGGATTTTCACGGGCCATCTCACGAAACCTGCGTGTCAGCTTCGATTCATAACCCATCAGGTTGCGGAGATTTACCTTATAGGCATCCCAATCAAGAATTTGCTTGCGCGCCACTCCTGAATCGATGGCTGCCTTGGCGACCGCTGCCGAGACTTCGGTGATCAGTCTCGGATCTACCGGCTTCGGAATGATATAGTCCTTGCCAAATGAAAGTTTGTTTACGTTATAGGCATTGTTGACTATATCCGGAACCGGCTGTTTTGCCAGGTTTGCGATAGCCTGACAGGCGGCAAGTTTCATTTCCTCGTTGATCTGGGTTGCCCTGGTATCCAGCGCTCCCCTGAAAATATAAGGGAACCCGATGACGTTGTTGATCTGGTTGGGATAGTCAGACCGGCCTGTGGCGAATATGATGTCTTCACGGGCAGATTTGGCATCTTCAAAAGAAATTTCGGGAGTTGGATTTGCCAAAGCGAAAACAATGGGATTGGGTGCCATCTTTTGAACCATCGCCTTGCTCAATACATTCCCTTTTGAAAGTCCCAGAAAAACGTCCGCTCCCGCAATTGCTTCCTCCAGAGTGGAAATATCTGTCCTTGAAGTTGCAAATTGCCGTTTGGAATCATTCAAGTCGGACCGGTTTATGGATAACACCCCTTTGCTGTCGAGCATTACCAGATTCGAGGGTTGCACTCCCAGTGCTATATAGAGTTTGGAGCATGATACGGCAGAAGCCCCTGCCCCGTTGACTACAACCCTGGCTTCCCCTATTTTTCTGCCGGTCAGTTCAAGTGCATTGAGTAATCCTGCGGCTGATATGATGGCAGTGCCATGCTGGTCATCATGCATTACTGGTATGTCAAGCTCTGCCTTGAGCCGTTCTTCAATTTCAAAGCATTCAGGAGCCTTGATATCTTCCAGGTTTATTCCTCCAAAGGTGGGAGCAATCGCTTTCACTACCTCGATGAATTTTTGGGGATCCTTCTCATTGACCTCAATATCGAAAACATCGATGCCGGCATATATCTTGAAGAGGAGTCCCTTTCCTTCCATTACCGGTTTTCCTGCCAACGCTCCGATATCGCCTAATCCCAATACGGCTGTCCCGTTTGAAATAACTGCAACCAGGTTGCCTTTCGTGGTGTATTCATAGGCAAGATCCTGGTTTTTTTCAATTTCCAGACAAGGTTCTGCAACCCCGGGTGAATAGGCGAGTGATAAATCGGCTTGTGTACTATGTGGTTTGGTGGGTTTTACTTCAATCTTCCCTGGCTTGCCTTCAGAATGATACTTCAGGGCAGCCTCTTTTGTAATCTTGGTCATTTTAACAAATTTATATCTTAAGTGGTTTTTGTGCGCAAATTTAATTTTATATCCATTGATTAAGTTGCAAAATGAAACTGAAATGGGTTAAACTTAATTTTTAGGTACAACAAAAAAGGGAGCTCAACAGCTCCCCTTTTTCAAATGTTAACCCCCAAACACACATAGTCAGATCTGTATCTGACGTGAAGTATTACAAAAATAAAAATTATCAATATTGCATTAATTAGTGGGACGAAAATCTTGTTTTTTTTAATAAGTATTGGCTCATATATTTAAAATATGATAAAGTAGGTGCTGTGTTGCGTAATATTTAAAATAAAATACGCGTTGAAAGTAATTTTCAACGCGTATTTTAAATTTAAACTGTAATTGAAGCTAATTAAAACGCATCATCTAAAGTCCTGACAGTCAGCACCTCTTCCAATCGGTCAGGTGATATGCCTGAAACCAATTGTATGGTTTGTGATTTGCCCGGAAGCAGGTCGAAGTAGTTGTCTGAGAAGAATCCCTCTTCTTCCCCAATCTGGAAATAAACATTTTTGGCCAGTTTATCAGTGGTGACTTCGATGTTGAATCCGTTTCCTGATGGTGTAACCGAATACTGAACATTGGGTTTTTGAATTTTCAGCTCCTTAAAAGGTCTCAGATACAATACATTCTCTGAAATGACCTCATCTCCCTGACTTAACCGGGTAACGATTAATGATTGCCTGGTGTCGTTATTCCCGACAAATTTGCTGAGGTCTTCACTGAATACCTGGGTATTGGAATTTGCATCAACCTTTACTTCCTGCTCCTTACTGACCAGTTCACGACCTTCGAAATCGATTAAACTGATTTTCAGGATTGCATCCAAGCCTTCAAGTTTGTCATTCAAAACCGAGACTTTAAATTCATTTCCTGTCCGGTAAGGTGAAACCAGGATTGGTTCGAAGCCTTTCATTACATAGTATTGCAGGGCTTTCCACCTCTGATAGTAGTCGGTTGAGCTCCAGGAGGCAACGGGCCATACGTCATTTAACTGCCAATAGAGAGAACCCATGCAGAATGGAGCAGCCCGGCGGTGTCCTTCCAGTCCAAATTTGATGCCTTCGGCCTGAACGATATGGTTGACATACAGGAAAGATTCAAAATCCTTTGGCATGTTATACTCCTTAAGCATATAATATTCAATGGTTTCGTTTCCGATGGACGACCGCTGGTGCGATTTCATGACATCGGAATAAATATTGAAATCTTCAGGAAGGGCATACTTTTTAACGGTGGTAATGTCAGGAAAGGACTGGAAACCATATTCACTCATGAACCTTGCGATATGTGTTGCATAATTTTCAAAGGGTTCTTTTCCCCACCAAACACCCCAGAAATGTTCATCCCCATTGACCAGGTCGGGAACAATTCCTTCGCCTGATTGCGGACTGGAAGCCCAATATCCGCGTTGTGGATCTAATTCGCTGACTACGTCAGGAAGCACTTTGTGGAAGACATCCTCATAGTATTTCCATATTTTGGCGGCATTTTCAGGGCTTTTTTCTTCTTCAAGCCTTTTCCAGCCCCAGTTGTACCAGGCAATGAGGTTTTCGTTGTTTCCACACCATAGGGCAATGCTTGGGTGGTTACGCAGGCGTTTTACGTTGTCAATGGCTTCCTGTTTCACATTTTCAAGAAAAGCCTCATCACCGGGGAACATGGCACAGCCAAACATAAAATCCTGCCAGACAAGGATCCCTGCTTCATCGCAGAAATCGTAGAAACGGTCGTCTTCATAAACACCTCCACCCCAGACACGGATCATGTTCATGTTCGATATACGGGCTGTATTGACCACTTTCCGATAGTTTTCGGTGGTTACACGGGGCAGGAATGAATCGTTGGGAATATAGTTGACTCCTTTCATGAATACCGGTACACCATTTAGTTTAAAGTAAAATGAAGTGCCTTGTTCATCTTTTTCACGAACAAATTCAAGGGTGCGAATACCTATCCTTCTGTCGAGTGAGGTTGTTTTTCCCGATACGGATACTTTGGCAGTGAGATTGTACAGATAGGGTTCACCCAGTCCGTTTGTCCACCAAAGACGTGGATTGGTAATCTCAAAATTGAGGGAGTATTGGTTGATTCCTGGCAGTAGCCTTATTTTTTCGAGGGCCAACACGGTGCCTTCACTTTCGATGGTCAGTGTTGCTGCCTGATCTTCCTGACTGTCAATCTCAAAAACAGAAGTAAGAGTGGCTTTTTCTTCAGATACTTCATTTTGGACAATATGTACATCTTCAATCCGGGCTTCGTCCCAGGCCAAAAGGTGTACGGGCCTCCAAATACCACTGGTAACTAACCTTGGACCCCAATCCCACCCAAAATGATATCCGGCTTTTCTGGTATATACACTTACCTTTTTCCCCTCAGGAACCTGTCCGATCACAGCCAGGTCATTATCGGAAACCGGGATGACAAATCCCTGGGCATCATACTTTATAAGTCCTTCAGCGATGGGAGACTTCAGCAATATCCTGAGTTCATTGCTACCTTCTTTCAGGTAAGGTTTGATATCGGCCATCCATTCCCTGAACATGTTATCTGCCTTAAGTACCTCCTGCCCATTCAAAAAAACATCGGCATAGGTATCGAGGCCTTTGAAATCAAGGGCAATCCGGTCCTTTTTCAGTATTTCGGCTGTTACCCCGAATTGCGTCTGGTATTCCCAGTCTTCCTTGTCGATCCATTGCACATCGTGTTCATTCAACCGGTAAAAGGGATCCTCGATCACTCCGTTTGCCATGAGATCGGTGTGGACGGTGCCGGGAACAGTTGCCGGCATCCATTTTTCATCTCCAGCCTGCCTGAATTCCCAGGCTTCACTCAATTCAATGGTTGTCATCAGTTCACCGTTTTGGGTACTGCATGATGCAAACCAGATTAGACTTGCCAGTCCAAATACTGTATTGAATATTTTCTTATTCATAGGTTCATGAATTTTTCTTCAAAAATGGGAAAAGTTACGGGGAATGTCAAACACCTTGATCCGTATTATCAGGTAATCAGGCATGACATTTTTGGGAAAACGCCATACGACATTCAGGTGATATGCCAGCTTATTGTCATTACATGACATGTGGGTCAATGAAGATCATGGGCAAAAATGTAAATCTGGAAGTGCCAATGGTAACAATGGGCTGAAGATATGGCAACAAGTTAGTGTAAAGCAAAAAAAAGCTGTTCCGGAATAATCCGAAACAGCTTTGCTGTATATGATTGAAAGTTGTTATTCAAGAACAGCTGCAACACCTGGAAGGCTTTTTCCTTCAAGGTATTCGAGAAGGGCACCCCCGGCGGTTGAAATATAGGATACTCCGTCGGCAAAGCCAAACTGGTTGACACAAGCAACGGAATCACCACCACCAACGAGAGAGAAGGCTCCTTTGGCGGTAGCAGCCACAATGGCTTCACCCACAGCCCTGCTTCCATTGGCGAATGTTTCCATTTCGAAAACACCCACGGGACCATTCCAAAGGATGGTTCCTGAATTTTCAATGACGTTTTTGAAGGAGGCAATGGTCTCCGGACCGGCATCGAGACCCATCCAGCCTTCCGGGATGGCATTTGCCGGAACTACCTTGGTATTGGCATCATTGGCAAAAGCATCGGCAGCGACAACATCGGTTGCCATGTGAATTTTCACACCCTTTTCGGCAGCTATTTTCTGAATTTTCAGTGCCATTTCAAGGTAATCGTTTTCACATAATGAGGTGCCAATGTTGCCACCGTTGGCTTTCACAAAAGTAAAAGTCATTCCGCCACCGAGAATAAGGTTGTCGACCTTATCCAACAGGTTTTCAATGATGGTAATCTTGGTTGATACTTTTGCTCCACCCATGATGGCGGTCAACGGGCGCTGCGGATTTTTCATGACTTTATCCAGACTTTCCACTTCGCTTTCAATCAGGAAACCGAACATCTTGTCATTTGGGAAAAACTGGGCGATAACGGCTGTCGATGCATGTGCCCTGTGGGCGGTACCGAAGGCATCGTTGATCCAGCAATCACCGTTTTCGGCAAGCTGCCGTGCAAATTCAACATCCCCTTTTTCTTCGCCCTTGTGGAAACGCAGGTTTTCGAGGAGCAGTACTTCACCTGGCTTGAGAGCTTTCGC
Source organism: Bacteroidota bacterium (assembly GCA_023428545.1). The sequence continues at coordinate 247,916 of JAEYXH010000008.1, forward strand.
GATCGCTTTTACTTCATCGCCAATACAATCGGGAGCAAGTTTCACTTCTACACCCAGTAATTTACTGAAAGGTGCAACAAGGTGGCGCATCGAGTATTTATCGGTAGGACCTTCTTTCGGTCTTCCAAAGTGTGACATTATGATGGGAGAACCGCCACCTTCAAGCACTTTTTTGATGGTGGGGATTGCGGCCCTGATTCGGGTATCGTCAGTTACTTCGAAATTTTCGTTCAGCGGGACATTGAAATCCACACGGATCAAAGCTTTCTTTCCTGTAAAATCGTACGAATGTATGGTCTGCATATCTCTAATTATTAGTTGTTTTGTTGAATCAAAGATAAGGAATATTTAGCGTTTGTTTTTTTAACTGAGCGAGGTATGCCTGAATTTAATGTTCAAATAACCTCATGCTTTACAAGAAAAACATTCCATGGTTTTGGCCGATTGTTTATGGATATCCCTTATTTTTGGCTACCGGCCGAAAGTGGATCGGAAATATTCAGAATAAGTGATTATATATGTTTTTTAAAGATATCATCGGGCAAGGAAAAATCAAGGAGCGGCTGATCAGGTCGGTTCATGAGGAGCGCATCAGTCATGCACAGCTATTTTCGGGACCCGAAGGTAACGGGAAACTGGCATTGGCCCTTGCCTATGCCCAATACATTTCATGCCGGAACCGAACCGAAAATGACAGTTGTGGTGTCTGTCCTTCCTGCAGGAAGTATCAAAAACTCCAACATCCTGACCTTCATTTCGTATTTCCGATCTATAAGCCCAAGGGACCGCAGAAAGCATACTGTGATGATTTTTTGAAGCTGTGGCGTGAAATGGTGATAAAGTCGCCCTATTTCGGCCTGAACCAATGGGGAAGCTTCATAGAAGCCGAAAATTCTCAGCTGACCATTTATTCCCATGAAAGCGAATCAATCATCCGTAAGTTGAACATCAAGCCATTCGAGGCTGAGTTCAAGGTAATGATCATATGGCTACCCGAAAAGATGAACATTGCCTGCTCAAATAAGTTGCTGAAAATGATAGAGGAACCTCCGGTAAAAACCTTGTTCCTCATGGTAACCGAAAACGAGGCTGACATTATTTCAACCATCCGCTCGCGTACGCAGGTTATCAAGATTCCGCGAATTACTGATCGTGACCTTCAGGAGCATCTCTCCCAAACAGGTTTGTATGATGCGGAAACCTTGGCTGGCATGATCCATCATGCCGGAGGTAATTATTTGAAAGCCATTGAGTTTTCAGAGCCTTCAGAGGATAAGAAGTATTTCTTCGACTTATTTCAAAACGTAATGCGTCAAGCGTATACTGCCGGGAAAAATAATGGCGCCATCATTGACTTGCTGGATACGGCGGAAGAACTGGCCGGAATCGGCAGGGAACGGCAGAAGGACTTTTTCCTGTATGCCATGCAGCTGACACGCGAGTTTTTTATAATGAACCTGAAAAAACCATCACTGGTTTATCTCAATCAGGAGGAAAAATTGTTCGGAGAGAAGTTTTCCCCCTTTATCAATGAACGGAACGTGATTCAGTTTAATAAAATTTTTGAGGAAGGATACCTGCACATCAGCCGGAATGGCAATCCGAAAATTGTTTTTACCGATTCGCTGCTTTCAATAATCCGGATCGTCAGGAAATAATGGTCGCCTTTCGAAGGTCTTATTTGTGTTTTTACAGTATAATTAACGAAATTGCATATGATCCGACGTATTTTCATTATTGCTTTATGGATACTGACTTTCAACTTCTTTGGGTTTGCACAGGTAACGCCTGAAGTTGACCTGAATGCATACCATGAAATATCAAGTCACGACTTGCTCGGCTATGTTTCTGAGTTAAGTTCCCCGAAATATGGCGGACGATTGTCAGGCTCGCCCGGTTATGAGTTGTCGGCACGATGGGTGGCAGAAAGGTTACAGGAATGGGGACTGAAGCCCGGGGTGGGAGATACCTCCTTTTTCCAATGGTTTCCGAATGCCTGGACTGATGTCATGGAAACAGGCAGTGTGAAACTACTGCCGGTTAAAGGAACCGATTTGAAAGAGAGAATATTGAAATTCCCCGAAGACTTTTTTCCCGGTTCAAATTCTGCATCCGGAAAGGTCGAAGGCGAAGTGGTGTATGTCGGATTCGGAATCTCAGCCCCTGAGCTGGGTTATGATGATTATGCGGGGTTGGATGTTAAGGGCAAAATCCTGTTGATGGAGACAGGTGTGCCATATACCGCCAATGATCCTGAATTAAAAAAGTGGGAACCCTATAGTTATCATCGTTATAAGTTTCAAAGGGCCAAAGATTTGGGAGCTGCCGGCCTTTTATATGTCGGCCTGGTGGCCAATCCCAATACCTCATTTATTGAGGGTTTTGTAAATGCCCATATAAGTGATGAGGTGGCCGATGAATTGGTGAGGCCGGTTGCAAACAAGCCATTTGCTGATTTGAAAAAGGGAATAGTTGCAGGCATGAAACCAAACTCCTTTTCACTGAACAGAAAGGCTGAAATTACTGCCCGGACAAAGCATTATCCCGATGCCTTGTCGTGCAATGTGGTCGGATATATTGAAGGAGCCGACCCTGAACTGAAGGAGGAGGTCATCATCATTGGGGCCCATCTCGACGGTCAGGGCAGCCCGGGAGCGCTTTTCCCGAGTGCCCTCGACAATGCTTCGGGCGTGGCTGACCTTATGGGAGCCGCAAAGGCTATGGCATCTTCGGGGGTCAAACCAGCCCGGTCAGTCATGTTCCTGTTTTTCGGAGGTGAGGAGTGTGGCCTTTACGGTAGCACAAAATTTGTAAATGAACCCCAATGGCCCAAAGAAAAGACCTTGTTCATGATGAATCTTGACATGGTTGGAAACGGAAAAGGGTTTTTTCTGAGTGGTGGATTGTCGTTTCCCAACCATTACCGCCCATTTGAAACGGCAAATAGCAATTACCTGCACAGGGAAATGCGTACATCCGAATTGAGACCTTCGTTTGGGCGGCCCCGTACCGATGGCGCCGTCTTCGAGAAGGGGGGATATTCCGTCTTAAGCTTATGGACCACCCAGTCGGTTAAGCCTGTATATTACCATCATCCCCTCGATAATATCGATGCCATTACTCCTGAAATCATGGAAGATGCCGCCAAGCTGCTCTACCTTGGTATTTTGGGGGCCGCGAACGAAAGAAATTAAGACATGCTTAGAAAATCCATATGATATGCCAAACGAAGGGAACATCTTAAAAATGCGTACTGAATTCGCGTCACCCGTGAAATATTTTCTTCCTATGGGTAACGATGAGGTATTCATGAATGAATTGCTGGGCAAAGAGATCAAATTAAATTTTACAGGCCAAATCAACTGCATATCCTGTGGGAAGATGACCAAGACATCCTTTGGTCAAGGATTTTGTTATAACTGTTTGCAAATTGCCCCTGAAGCCAGTGAATCGGTGATGCGGCCCGAATTGAGCAAGGCGCATTTCGGGATTGCACGTGATTTGGATTGGGCAAAGGAACATGATCTCATCGACCATTTTGTTTACCTTGCCGCCTCTTCCGACCTGAAGGTGGGTGTAACACGTCACCACCAGATGCCCACAAGGTGGATTGACCAGGGAGCCAGCTCTGCCGTTGTTCTTGCCCGGACACCTAACCGCCATATTGCCGGAGTAATGGAAGTATGGCTGAAACAGTTTTATACCGACAAAACCAACTGGCGGGAGATGCTCCAGAATAAACAGGTCCCTTATAATCTGCAGGAAGAACGGATGAAGGCTAAGGAATTGCTTACAAAAGAACTGCAAAAATATTACGAGGAAACATCAGAAATCATAACCCTAAATTATCCTGTCATAGGTTATCCTGTAAAAATCAACAGCCTGTCATTCGACAAGACCCCTAAAATTAGCGGTAAACTTAGTGGCATTAAGGGACAGTATCTGATCTTTGAAGATGGTTCAGTTCTGAACATCCGAAAGCACAATGGTTATTATATCAGAATCTCATATTAGATTGATGTATAAGTTTTAAAATCAGGCAAATGAAAAAATCAAAGTGGTTACAACTGACCAATTCATTGTATACGTTAATGACGCTGGCACTCTTGTTTCTGATTGTCAACTATTTCGCAAACTTCATTGTAGTTCCCCAACCGGTTATCATTGTAGTGCTTGTCATTTCGGCCATTCTCTTTTTTATGAGAATGTATTTTCGGTTTTCACAAAGGAGTTAGCCAGTAAGGGACATTCTGGTTCATGCATACGGGAAAACTGATAAAACTCCGGTTTTTCAAGCTTAAAAATTCGTTATTTTGAACTATCTTTTAAAAATTTGAAAAAGGGAGCATTATGGAAAATATTGACTGGAAAAACCTTGGTTTTGGCTACAGAAAAACCGATTATAACATTCGCTGCTATTTTCGTGACGGAAAGTGGGGAGAACTTGAAGTCAGTTCATCAGATCAAATTAATATCCATATGGGGGCAACTGCCCTGCATTATGGACAGGAAGCCTTCGAAGGGTTAAAAGCTTTCAAAGGGCAAGACAATAAAATCCGGATTTTCCGGATGGCCGACAATGCTGCCCGTATGCAATTTTCATGCGACGGTATCATGATGGAAAAACTGCCGGTCGAATTATTCATGAAAGCCGTGAAAATGGCGGTCAGGTTGAACGAGAGGTTTGTTCCCCCCCATGATTCAGGTGCCGCACTATATATCAGGCCACTGTTGATTGGTACCGGTGCGGAAATTGGGGTAAAACCGGCTTCTGAGTATCTGTTCATGGTATTTGTCATGCCTGTCGGACCCTATTTCCCTGAAGGTTTCAAACCTACCGACCTGATTATTCTCCGCCAGTATGACCGTGCCGCTCCACAGGGTACCGGAAAATATAAGGTCGGAGGAAACTATGCTGCCAGCATGGTGGCTGGTGTCAAGGCAAAGAAAGGGGGCTACTCGGCCGTCCTGTACCTCGACAGCCGTGAAAAAAAATACATTGATGAATGTGGCCCGGCCAATTTCTTCGGTATAAAGAACAATACCTATGTCACCCCGGAATCGGAATCGATCCTGCAGTCAATCACCAACAAAAGCCTTATGACACTGGCTGTTGATATGGGGTTGAAAGTCGAAAAGAGGAAAGTGCCCTATGAAGAGCTTGCCACTTTCGAGGAAGTGGGTGCTTGCGGAACAGCTGCCGTCATTTCCCCGGTTAAACGGATCTACGATGCCGATGAAAACCGTGAGTTCATGTACGGAACTGAACCTGGGGTCTGGACAACCAAACTTTACAATAAGTTGCGTGCCATCCAATATGGCGATGAGCCCGATACACATGGATGGGTGACCATCCTGGATTAATGAAATAGTCCAACACCAAACCTGTAATTATATGAAGTTCAGCCGCCCCTTCGTCCAATCGAAGGGGTGGTTTCATTTTCGGCCTGGCTGATTAGGATCCTGGTTAATCAAAACCATCATAAATACTGGTCAAGGGCATCGTTGAGAAATCGGTTCGCCGGGTATAGCGTTTGAAATGTCTTAACCATCTTGCTTGCAAAATCGTCGCGAATAATTTCCGATGTTTTTAATTCGGCCGTGAAAACATAAGACTTGAATTTCAAGAGATCGATATGCCCAAAATCAGGAGGAAAACCTTTGGGGGCCGTTTTTAGCTTTTCCTCTTCCATTGTGGGAAATGTTTTCTTGAATTCAGGGTTTTCAATTATTTCCAGAAAAGTGTCAGGCTGGTCGAATATGGCTGTCCGAAGGGCTTTCAGGACATCTGGCCCAGGCATGTATATCCCTCCTCCGATAAAACTGGCATCCGGGTCGATATGAAAATAATAACCGGCCCTGATACTTTTTCTGCCACCCTTTGCAATATAACTTCCAAAGTGTGTCTTGTACGGACTTTTATCAGCCGAGAAGCGGACATCCCTGTAAATCCTGAAAAGGCAGTCTTTGGGGTCGGTTACCGGTATGTCGTTGTCAAACTTCCGAATCTCATTAATGATCAGTTCGGTAAGAAACAAAACTTTTTGACGGCTCTCCTCATACCAGCCTTTATTTGAATTAAACCAGTCCCTGTTGTTGTTTCGCTTCAGTTGCTCAAGATAATCGATGACATCCTTCATATGGTATACTCAATAAAATTTCTGATTACCTTGGCAAGGTAAAACAAATATGCCGGAAATGATTCCGGGAGAAAATGAAAAAATTTGCACTGATAGTCGCAGGAGGTTCAGGTTTGCGCATGGGGAAGGAAGTTCCAAAGCAGTTTCTTGTTTTGGCAGGTAAACCTCTGCTGATGCATACCATTGAAACATTTTTCACATACGATCCTGACATGGAAGTCATTCTTGTGCTTCCTTCTTCACAATTTGAATTTTGGGATGAACTCTGCCGGCAATATCAATTCGAATATCCTGTACGTGTGGTACCGGGAGGTCAATTCCGTTTCTTTTCGGTTAAAAACGGGTTGGATGCCATCAGGGATGACGGCATCGTGTTTATCCATGATGGGGTAAGGCCCCTGGTTTCCCACGAAACCATCAGGCGTTGCCATGAAGCCGCCCTGGAGAAAGGAAATGCGGTACCCGTGGTTCCGGTGAGTGAATCGGTACGTTGGCTGGGCGACAAGGGAAATGAGGTGCTCGACCGGAATCGCGTCAGGCTGGTTCAAACTCCCCAGACATTCAGGGTTTCCTTGATACGGCAAGCTTATGGCTTTCCGTTTGAAGATAAATTTACCGATGATGCCTCGGTTCTTGAAAACGCCGGCCATGAAATATTCCTCACTGAAGGTAACCGGGAGAATATCAAGATAACCTGGCCCGAGGATATGGAAACAGCGGAAAGATTCCTGATGAAAACTTTCCGCTGAAAACTGTCCCTAAGGGAGTATCAGACTCCTGCCACCCTTCTTTTGTATTCCGATAACGCAGCATCGAGTCTTTGGCGTGCTGTGGTATCACCTGGCACATTATGTGACGGATGTATATACAATTTCACATTTCTGTCAGCAAGTATCTCTGCCACGGTGCAGATTGTCATCCATACGGATGTGACAAATCCCATGGTTGACAATGGCCCTATTTTGTCCTGGTGGTTTTTCAGGTCGACTGAAGCGTCAGTTTTGGGAACGCAGGTGTCGATCACCACATCAGCAATCTCAAATATCTGCTTTCCTGTCGAATGCCTGGTTTGCACCCCGCTGAACGCGCTGGCCGAGCCGGTGACAATCACCTTCATCCCCATTCTTTTAGCTTCAAGGGCCACGTCAATATTTACATTGTTGATACCTGAGTGGGAGAAAAGCCACATGGTATCCCGTTCATCGAATGTATAACTTCTCATGATTTCTTTCCCATAGCCTTCCACTCTCTCGAGAAAGACAAATTGGTGCACTCCCATTTCTCCGGTAATGTGGGTAAAGAAGGAGAGGGGCAGTTCAATCATGGGATGGAAGCCCACAAACCCTCCTATGCGTGGATACATCTCTTCGACGGGAATGGTGGCGTGTCCGCAACCAAAGGTGTGAACCCATCTTCCCGATTCTATGGAAGCTGCCATGATTTCAGCAGCTTTCATGATGTTTTCCAATTGCGTGTTTTCGATCGAATCCATCACATCACGTGCGTTCGATAGCCATTTTTTTGCCAGCATTTGAGTATTCCTTTCTATTTAATTAATTATAAGACACTTCGCTTTTATTTAATTCCCCGCTTTCGGATTACACCAAAAATTATCAGCGATGCAAGCAAGCCTGCAGGTGCAATTAAAAGGGTATATTGGAGTCCATACTTTCCGGCAAGTATACCTGTGATCCAGGGGAAAAACATGCCACCCAGCAATCCCAGTGCCAGCACCAGGCTAAATGCAGTCCCCGATAGCCGTGAGTACGCATCTCCCACAAATCCAAGAACCATGGGAAATACGGTAGCAAATCCAAATCCGGTCAGGGCCAGCCCTGCCAGTGCAACATACTTTACAGGGGCAAACACCATGATGAGCGTTCCGGCAAGCGCGATGACAAGCCCAGTATTCAAGACCCGGGAATGGTTGGCATGAACAAGGATCTTTCCGAGAATGATGCGGGCGACCATCAGTGCCAACCAGTAAACTGAAAGCAGTAGTACCGCTTCGCGCGGACCCGTTTGGAAGCTCTCACTGAAAAAGGTGGATGACCAGCCGCTGATCACCATTTCCAATCCGCTCTGTATAAAAAGCATCATGCCCAATAACAATAAAAGGTTTTCTTTGAGAAGCGCCGCTGATTCCTTAAGGGGGATACCCTGGCTGTGCTTTGCCCCGGGAAACGAAATGAACGTAAAAAAGAGCAGGGGAATAAGTATAAGAACTCCTACCCCCCCTATAATGGTTTCATAACTGAAGTGATCGAGCAGCGAACCCAATATAAAAGGGACACTGAATGCCCCTATGCCAAAGAAAACCCCCAGGTAACTCAGCCCCGAGCTTTTATTTCCTTCATTGATGTCGGCCACCAGGGCATTTGCGCCGCCATTGATGGCACCACCGGCAAATCCTACAAAGAAGAGTGAAATCTTTAACAGGGGGATGGTAGGGGATAGGGCGATTCCTTCAATCCCGGCAAAAATGATCATTGCACAGATTGTTAACAGTCCTTTGTACCCATAGCGGTCGACTACCGGTCCGAAAATCATGGAACCAAGCAGCATACCCAGGTTCATGATAACAAACAGTGCTCCGGCATTGACCACGGTAATCCTGAATTTATCAATGACTGAAGGAAGCACCGATCCCAGTACGGCCATCACTATCCCAAAGATCAGCATGGCCAGAAAGGCTGCCGATGTTACACTCTTCTTATTATACATTCGTTATCAAGGTTTGTAGTTATATTTCTTTGAACGACAGACTTCCTGCACCAAACAAACCGGCATCGCCCTTTAATGGGGAAATCCCTATGGTGGCTCGCGACATGCTAATGGGTTGTGCCCAGCGGAAAGCTTCTTTTTTTATTTCCGGTAGGAATTGGGCTGCCGGACCAAAGATTCCTCCTCCAAAGATAATCATGGAAGGATTAAACACCGAAACCAGATTGGCCACTGATTTTCCCCATGCCCTGACTGCTTCCCGAATTACCTTTTTTGCTACCGGATGGCCTTGTTCAAATGCCGAAAACAGTGCCTGGGCATCCTTAAAGGGTTTACTGCCCGCAGGAACCAGTTGGTTGGCAAGCCTGACCATTCCTGATCCGGATGCCTGAAATTCAAAATTTCCGCATGAACTGAAATCTTTACGAAATTTGCCTGACAAGGCCATCCACCCAACTGCACCCGCAATGCCATCCTGTCCCCTGATCACAGATCCACCACTGAGTATGCCAGCGCCAATTCCCGTTCCAACCGACAAATAAATGGCATCCTGAATCCCTTTCGCCATTCCCATCCAGGTTTCACCCAGAATATAACAGGTCCGGTCGCTTTCAATCCTGACTTTCGGTATTCCCGTTCCAAGACTCCCATTTAATCTTTCAAGCAGGGGATAATCAGACCATCCCGGTATATTGGGCGCCCATATCCTGCCTGTTGCCGGATTGACGATGCCGGGCACCGATATCCCAATCCCGGCAACAATGGCGTTTCCGGCAATATCTTTCAAAAAAGTTTGTATGGTATTGATTATTAGGTCTCCGACATCGTCACCCTGCCTTTCGGAAAGGAGGCAGTCATGGCGCGAAAATATCTGCCCATTTTCATCCATCAGGGCTGCAGATAGTTTTGTGCCTCCTAAATCTATGCCGATTCCGTATTTAACCATTCTGTGTAATTGTATTTTGCAATGAATGGAAGATCCTTCTAATTGGGAGTGATTTCCCAGATCATGACCTGTTTCCTTTTAATTTCAGAAGCCAGAACCAACACATTGTCCTTCCAGGAAAGTGCAGAATAACGATCACTGATTACTTCCCTGATCTTATAGTCGCCGCGCGGCAATTTCAGGTCAACGCTGAAAGATTCACTCTTGTCACTGTGGTTGATGGCAAAGAGAAGATATCCGTTGGTATATTCCTGAAGTCGTAATTCCAGTTGGTTCGTGGTTCGGCCATCAAGATTGGAGGTAAATGGCCGTTCAATTTTTGCCCAGTTTGTCAGGTTGGTGAAGAATCGGTCATTTACCGGGTCGACTTCCGGAAAGCCTGCCATTCCCATGTAGGTCCCAACCAGCATAGCCTCTCCTGATCCAAAGCGGGAAACAACAACTGCCGGTTGTCCTTCAGCTGTTTGGGCCAATACACGGACATTGGCATTTTCGAGTGGGGTGACTGACTGGGCATATAACGTGCCCTTCAACAGGTCACCTGTCTGTAATCCAAGGGTTGCCGGATGATTGTTATCAGTAACCTTCAAGGAAATGCTTTCGCGCATTCTCACTTCGTTTTCACGTACCCCGAATACCTCATGCAATCCCAGTCCAGGAATTATCTCGGAGGCGAAACCCCTGTCATCGTTCCAGGCAGCCCTGGCCTCAACCAAGACATAACCTCCGTTGCGCACAAATTCCCTGATTCCATCGGCAGTTTTTTGTGTGACCATAATGGGGTAGGGCAGAATAATCAGTTTATACTGTGACAACTCATTCTTGTCGATGTGTTCACGGTGGATGAAATCGACAGGAATATTATGGTTGGCAAATGACTGAAAATAGCCAATCAGGGAATTGGTCAGGGCCGACGGATAATCCCTGCGTTGCATTCCACCGACCATTTGTGTCAATGGGTTATAAACGATACCGACTTGTGCTTTCACAGGTAAGGATTCCAGAAAAAGTTTCTGGTTCCGGTTGACCACGGATGCTATTTCACCCGCACTTTTTGCCCTTTCCGTGAGGGTTCCGTCAAGGTTAATCAGACCGTATCCACCGGCTTCATAGCCTGTCGACATTGGATAATAAGCATAGATATTCACGCCTTTGGCTCCTTTTGCAATGGCCGACCACGCCCAGATCCTGTGATCATCGGGTGTTACGGGATCACTGACCAGCAGCGCAATGGTACCCATGCCTGCCTGTAATTCACCCACAAACCATCCCCCCTTTTCCCTGTTGGCACTTCGGGTAAAGTCCATCACTGTACGCAGGGTGGTTACCGACCAGGCCCTGTCGGGGTGGTTATGCTTTGGGTACAGCGAAACCCCGTAATAGTCGAGTGGCCTGGCCATCAAAAAATCGTCGGTTGCCCCGGCTCCTACATGTGGCGACTGGAACAGGGAGGCTCCCACTGCATGGGCGGTTATGAGGTGATTTGGATCAGCTTTCCTGATGGCATTGTACCGGGCTTGCATATCATCGACCAGCTTTTCATATATGAAGGTTTTCCAATCGATGAAATCGGTATAACTAAGTATCGTACTGAATCGGGGTGGATCAACCTGTTCCCATTCGGTGAAATTCCTGTACCATGCCTTGTTGAGATTTTCAAGGTTGGTATATTTCTTTTCAAGCCAGAGGCGGAATTTATTGCGTGTTCCCGGACAAAAACAGAACTGGACATTGGGTATATAGTCGAGCGAAGCCCAGTTGATGATATGTGGTTCGCTCCAGAGATCCCATCCAAAAAGACTGGAGAATTCGTTTGCCACTTTGGCGGTTTCGGTATAAAAACCGAGTACAGCCTCTTCAACCTCGTGGTTATCGGTACAAGCTCCCGGTGCCGCCTGTGGGTGAACCTTATCGCCACTTTGTGCCTCAAACAGGGCATGTGGAAACTGTGTGCCCACCCAATCGGGAGCAGAATCGACATATACCTGGATGAAAACCCTCAGTCCTGCCTCCTCTGCCAGTTTCATAAGCAGGCGCAGATTCGCGAAATTGTATTTTCCTTTTTCCGGTTCACAGGCTGCCCATTCAACCCAGGTCCTTACGGTGTTGAACCCCAGTGATTTAATTTGCTGAAGGTCTTTGCGCCATTCTGATTCTGATTGTGGATGAATGGTTGAAAGCATGGGAGCCCTGGCCTTTCCGCCACTATACCATACCGAAAAAGGAAAAAATTGTTTTTCGGGGGTTTGCCATGCATAGGGTTGGGCGTCGAGATTGACAGACAACAAAAACAGCATGACCAGCAGGGTGATCGCCTTATTGATGGTTTTCATAATGTCAGATTAATTAGTGCCTTGAAATTACATAATTTTCTGATACTAAAACAGGGAACCGGCCAAAGACCGATTCCCTGTTTTATGACAAAAAATAATGGTTTTAGAAAACCAAAACTTCCTTTGATTTACAAGGCTGATTTGAATTGACGAAGGAATCTTACGTCGTTTTCAAAATAATGCCTGATATCCTTGATGCCGTATAATAACATGGCGATACGTTCGATACCCATGCCAAATGCGAATCCGGTGTATTTATTGCTGTCTATGTTGCAGGCTTCCAGTACATTCGGGTCAACCATGCCGCATCCGAGTATCTCAAGCCAGCCAGTATGTTTACACACGTTACATCCTTCTCCTCCACAAATCGAACAACTTACATCCATTTCAGCCGAAGGTTCAGTGAATGGGAAGTAGGAAGGTCTTAACCTGATTTTTGTCCCTTCCCCGAAAAGTTCTTTTGCGAAATAAAGCAAGGTTTGTTTCAGGTCGGCAAAGGAAACATTCTCGTCAACATAAAGTCCTTCAACCTGATGGAAAATACAGTGTGACCTTGCCGATATGGCTTCGTTACGGAATACCCTGCCCGGGAAGATGGCCCTGATGGGTGGCTGGGTGTGTTCCATAACCCTGATTTGAACGCTTGAGGTATGGGTCCGAAGCAGTACATCGGGATTCTTTTCGATAAAAAAAGTATCCTGCATGTCTCTTGCCGGGTGTTCGGGTGGAAAGTTCAATGCCGAAAACACGTGCCAGTCATCCTCAATTTCGGGACCTTCAGCTACCGAGAATCCCAAACGGGCAAATATGTCAATGATTCGGTTTCTGACAAGGGCCAGGGGATGACGAGTTCCGAGAGTTAACGACTCTCCGGGTGCAGTCAGGTCGAGGCCGGATTTTCCATCATCTCCGGTTTCAAATGCTTCCTTCAGCGCATTGATCTTATCCTGGGCTGCGATTTTCAGGTCATTTAGCGCTTTACCCACCTCTTTTTTCAATTCAGGCTGTACGTCCTTGAATTCGGCAAAAAGCTGGTTAAGTTTTCCTTTCTTGCTGATGTATTTTATACGCAATTCCTCGACTTCTTCGCGGGTGGCAGCTTTCAGCGCTTCCACCTCGTTGAGCAATTCCCTGATTCTATCCAACATATCATCAAAATTTGAATTTGCAAAGATAAGTATTCCTGCGAAAACGGGATAAAAGTCAACCCGCCAGAAAAACATTCTGTGTAATAGTTTCAAATTCAAGGGGAGGTACTTACCTTTGCAGGAGGTTAACACCTCCCATATGAAAGATTTCAGGATAATACAGCTGAATGTGGGAATGACCAGTCCCACCATCATCACTAACGAAGAGAGTTCACTCCTTATTGACACAGGCCCTCCTGGTCACCTCGATGATTTTGTCCGACAGTTTCAATTTCATGGGATCCAGCCTTCAACCATCCATCTGATTGTGCTGACCCACGTACATTACGATCATGCAGGCAATCTTGCCGGACTTAGGGATCTTACCGGAGCGAAGGTTTTGGTAAACAAGCGGGAAGCAGATTGGTTATCGAAAGGGTTGATGCCAATTCCCCGGGGAACCCGATGGTGGAGCAAACTGGTAGTGAACCTTGGCGACATACTCATGCCCGGATTTGCCTCACCACCTCCATTTGAGGCTGATGTATTGGTGGATGAGAAGATGGAACTTGGACCCTGGGGATTCCCTGCCTCAATTATCCATACTCCCGGACATACCGTAGGTTCGCAGTCGGTGATCATGGGTAAAACGATAATTTCCGGAGATACTTTCTTTAACTTCAAATATTTTTCGGTTTTTCCTCCCTTCGCCAATTCACAGGTTGAATTATTGCATACCTGGGAACGACTATTCAGTATGGGTATTGAAACCATTTATCCGGGACATGGTCCCCGATTTGATGTTTCGGTGGCAAAAGAAACCTATAAGAAGAAAATCAGGGAATTCAGGGATGAGGTTTTTCAGGAGCCCTGAACTATTCTCACTGTTTATTTCATCTCGAAGCGGGTTGTGCCAATGTTATTTCCATCAGCAAAGATATCCACTGTATAGACTCCCGGACTGAATTTCTCGCCTTCATTGTCCCAAAAGATATTGACCGGTAGGTCGTTACCTTCGTAGTTGACTTCGCGCATGGCCGAGAATGGAATTTTCAGATCTTCGAACTGGAAAAGATCGTTAGGTGATTTGCTCAAAAGTAACTGGTCGGGACGCATGATTCGTACATAGACATTTTTTGCCCCTCTTTTGGCTGTGATGTTTCGGTTCAGGGTGAAACTGACCCGGATCATGGTTGCCCTGTTTGCAAATCGGGTGCTTTGGTTTCGACTGTTTACGGCTTCACCTAACAGGTCGGAAAGTTCAAGCTTGGCAGCCCGTTCCAGGTTCTGTTCCAACCTGTCCTTTTCCTGGGTGAGCTGGACATTTTGTGATTCAACCTGTTTGACCTGTTCCTTGACTTCGAGGTTCTCGGCCATCAATATCTGGTTCCGGCGGTTCAGCGAATCAATTTGGACAATATAATTCCGCATGATTTCACGAAGTGTGGTAACCTCCTTTTGGTAACGGCCGATTCGTTCAACACTGAGCCGCTTTGTCTGTTCCACCTCCAGAAGAAGGTCCTTGACCTTGGTCTGGGCAAAATAAAGCTGCTCGTTGATGGTGTCGTTTTCCGTTTTCAAAGAGTCATAACTTTCTATGATCTGGGTTAATTCAAATTGGATTGAATCTTTTTCTGTTGAGATTTCACCGACGATTTGCCTGTAATCGTTTCGTTGCATGAAGAACATGGCTAACATTGCCACCAATGTCACCGACAAAAGAATGACAATGATATTGTTCCGTTTATCTTTTGTTGTTTCTCCCAGAAAATGTTTCTTTCCCATGGTCTTTTCTCCAGACATATCAATGAATTAGATGAATCGTTCACCCGCAAAATTAGGAACTTTTCACGGTTGGCCGATAAAAATAGTGAATAACCGACCCATGTATATCAAAAACTATGCTGCTTTTTTCAGAAATTACCCAGTTTAATTCCGAAATAGACAGTCCTTGGGGTTGCCGGACCGTAGATGTATGCCGGATCCCTGTCAATTCCGATATCAAAATCGTTTTGATAAGAGTTGAAGATATTCTTTATTCCGGCATTGATCTGGGCTTTTCCTGATTTCAAAATGGGGAAAGTGTAACTCAATTTGATACCTGAATCAAGAAAAGAGTCTGATTTGATCAGCATTCCATCTTCAGGATTTTCCAGTCGGGGCCCAAAATAAGGGATAAGCATGGAGCCGGTATAATTACCCGACAGCGCCAATTCAAGTCGGTTGGTCGCCGACAAATTCATGGTTGCATATCCATAATGCGATGGTGCACGGAAGAACCGTTTTTCATTGAATTCCTGCGGCGTTTCATAAGAACTGCTTTGGAGGGTAAACCCACTTTGGAACTGAAATTTTCTGGAAGGAGAAATGTTCAGTTCAAGATTTATACCCTTTACAACTGCCCCTTCCTCTGCATTTTTACGTGTGTAAACAACCACTCCATCCTCATCGGGGATTCCATATTCATTGGAAAAGGGATTTGCCAGTTGGGTTAGGAATCCTTCGACCAAAAACTGATACTGTGAGTAAAGTGTTTGATGTGTATAACTCATTGACGCTGAATAGCTGTTGGAAGTTTCCTGTTTCAGGTTTTCATCATTTTTGTGCAAAACCTGCCTGGCTCCTGAGGTTTCGATGTGCAGGTCCTCATCAAATATCTGGGGCGCCCTGAATCCCCGGGCAAAGGAAGTCCTGAACTGCAGATCCTCTGAGGCATGCCAAAGCAGGCTGATTCTGGGACTGAGCACATTCCCGTTCAGTTTTTCCGATCGATTGATGATATCTTCTATTTGATACTTGTCGAAACGGATGCCGGCTGAGATCAGCAGGGAGGATAGTCGCCATTCGCTTTGTGAGAATACTGAAAATGTATTGATTTTCTGGTGTGCTACCTGTGCTCCGATTATGTTGGTCATGCTGGACGGATCAAAGTAGTCTTTCTTTTTATCCTTCAGTTGATTATAGGCATATTCGGTGCCCGATGTAACTGTTGCCGGGGCAAACAGAAAATTGTCGATGTACCTGACGTACTGCATACCCGTCGATAATGAAAAGTCGTCGGTTTGGCCGTATGCCGTAGGATCCTGGTTTGCACCATAATAAGAACCCCTGTCGACTCCTACTGATGAAATCCACCCCGAGAACTTATCAATATCCCTCAGCAACTGGTCAAAAGTCAGAGAAGCTGAATTGATGCGGTGTGTCGTACTTTCGGAAATATCCGACTCGTGCAGCGGCTTGTCAAATTTATTGCCACCCCTTCGGTATTCATAGATCCGGAAATAGTCGAGCGAAAGTTTCCCCCTGGTCCCTGTCCTGCGAAACAGGCGGGTTCCAAAGGTTGTATTGTCAATGGAGGATAATTCCGAGAATCCATCGCCATTCGAATCATACGGATTTCTTTTTCTGTGGAATCCATAAAAACTCAATCCCTGGTGGTTTTGTTCCGATACCAGTGAACCGATTGCGTTAAGGTTGAAGTCGGGTTCGGGGGTAACGCCTGAAATACCGGCACCTGTAATGCCATACGAGGATGAGAGGCTGAAAGTATTGTTAATTGGATCTTTCGTTATCATATTGATCGTGCCTGCGATGGCGTTGCTGCCAAACAAGGCCGAGCCACCACCCCTGACTACTTCCACCCGCTCGATCATATTGACTGGTATGAGTTCGAGACCATAAACACCTGCAAGGCCACTGAAAACGGGTCTTGAGTTGATCAGGATCTGGGTGTAAGGCCCTTCGAGGCCATTCATTCGAACCTGCGAGAATCCACAATTCTGGCAATTGTTTTCCATCCGGAGGCCGGGAGTAAAGTTGAGTCCTTCACTTAAGGTTACACTTTGCATCCTGTCGAACAGCTTTGGATTAATGCTGTTGACAATGGAGCTGGATTCTTTCCGGCTTCCGGCATTGCGGTTGGCTGAAATGACCACCTGTTCGATCCCGATATTGTCGGGCTCAAGGTTGACGGAAAGGTCGAGGGTATTGCCATCTTCAATGGTTATCTCTCTGCTAATGGGGCGGTATCCAACCGCCGAAAAAACAATGACCTGATTGCCTCCGGGAATATTTTTCAGGATGAATTTCCCCTGGGCATCTGCCGAAACCCCGATCGTTGTTCCCTGTATAAATATACTGGCAAAGGGAATTAACTCGCCACGCGATTCGATTTTGCCGGAAAGGGCACCGGTTGTTGTGTGTTTTTTTACAGGCTCATGGGCAGTGAGGATGGATACCGAGCATATCAGTATCAGAATCAGTATGGTTGATTTCATTGAAAACTTGGATTTTGGTAAAAACAGAATATGAAAGTTCGGGAATTAGCTGTTTTTACCCGGGGGCGCCCTTAGCGGACTGTGTACAAGAATCGATTTTTCAATGAAGTGTTGGTTGTCGGCAATAGGTTCTTCCCTCAAAATCACGGGAACGACTAATGCATTCCTGAAAACAGGAGGTTCCTGGTAATCCAGAAAGTTGACCTGGAAATCATAGATATTTCCGGATGAGTGTGTGTGGTTTTTGAGTGGCAGGTTTTGGTCGTGGTCGACCGGATGGAAGTGAAAAATCAATCTGCCATCTGCCAGGATATGACAATGTTTATCCCTGGTAACCGTATAGGTTACCATGAAATAACCCATCAGCAATGGCAGTAAAAGGTATTTGCAGTATTTTCTCACTTTTCGGTAATTCATGACATGTCAAAAGTAGGACAAACCTATTTGTCACGAAATACCTAAATGTTGGGATATTGGTTATGCCTATTTGCCTGCAAGCGCCGAAAGTTCCTCCAGGGCAGAATTGGCTTTGGCGTAAAGATCGTCGACCACTTTCTTGAGGTAAGTCTTCACCATGGCCGGGTTATCCTTGCCATCGGGATGGTTGACCCTCATTCGCAGTTCATAATGACCTGCAACAATGTTTCTGGCAATTTCCATTGCTTTCTCCTGTTCCTCTTCCGGAAGGCTTTCCATTACGTAAAGACATTCTTCGAGAACCAAAGACATCAAATAATCAATATCTTTTTTCAAACTGCGTATACTTGCCATAATATCTAATTTTAAAATTCAAATTTTACGGGTGATCCGTTGATCTCGGCCGATTCCAGAATGGCTTTAACAGAACCTACCAGAATCTTGGTTTCAACCATGACCGGAAGGTGGTGGGGGCCGTCCTCAATCCATACCTTGAGGTATTCGCCTCCAGGGAAAAAATCGCCCTGCAGTAAAAGTATGGAAAATTTATGGCACGAGAAAACCACTTTGTCTCTTGTGGTAATGGTTTCTTTTCCCAGATAACGGTAATAGATCGAATGCACTTCGTTATCGACCAGCATCGTGAACGGGACTTTCTGCCCGATTTTCAGTTTACTGTAGTCATGGCTCCTGAATTCGTAAGCCATGGCAAGCATGTCACGTATGCCCGGAACAACATTGAGCGTGTCCCTGAAGGCAGGCTTTTTAAACCGCCGAACATCAGAATAGATGTATTTTCCTGGAGGAGGAACCCTGTATTCATAAAATGAATGTTCATTTCCATGGTTAAAATTCTGCACATAAAATTCAGGCTCGAGGGTGTTGGGTTTTACGGTGGATATAATGGTATCGCGTACCTTGTATAGCCGGTCATATGACTTAAAGGTGTGTGCTTCGGCAGTGATTTGCCATCTTTCGCCTGCCTGGGTGGTTTTCGATTTCAGCGACAAATGAATTTGTCCGCTCCGGATCCAGATGAAATGCCAGTTGTAAAAGGCACCATAAGTCAGCTTTTCACCTGGCCTGAGAACATTTTTCCTTTGTGCTGATGAATGCAGGGGAATAAACAACACCCAGATTAAGGTCAGATATAAGAGGATTTGCTTCATTTGGCTTTTGATTATCTGGCCCTGGGCATTCCGAGCGACCGCCCACCTAAATCCATTTGTACGGGTTCCCGTTCCTGTTCTTCCAATTTTTCGCGCTCTTCCTGTTCTTTCTTTCTTCGCAATTCTTCCTCTTCCTTGTCAATCAGTTTTTTAGGATATTCGGGATTGGGTGTGACATCCCACGGATATTCATTTTCCCAGTTCGAACGGACTTTTATTATTTCCGGAAAGTAGGCTACTTTTTCAGGTTGCGTCCCTGTTTTTTGTGAACCAGGGTCCCATTTCCCGTTGTCGTTGGAGTCATAAATGAATTTGATCTTGTGTTTGTTGGGAGCCAGGAAATCAAACGTTACACTGCCATCTGTTTTTGCACGGATTGTTTTGATTACCTTTTCATCCTTGCTGTTATCGAGTAACTGGATTAACATGGGCTCGGTAACTGAAGCAAGCTGTAGTACAATACTCCCGTAATAATCATCTTTTTGGGTAGTGAATTTTCTGGAAATCTTTCTGCTGGTTATGCCATAAATATTCCGGGCCGCTGCCGAGTCGACTTCCAGCAAATAGGCTGTATTGGGTTCCCAATTGTAATTGATTTCCCAGGTCCTGTATTCAATGGTATCCTTTCGGATACTGATCGGTAGGGGAGTTTGGGCAACATCATCGGCCATGATGATTCGTATTGCCGAAAAATCAAATGTATCTATCGGCTCAGGAGCAAACAATTTGACCGGAATATTCAGGTCAAATCCAGCTGTTTTGATATTGTCTGAAAAACTAAATTGTACGATCTCAGGAATTTCATCGTCGTCTCGATTCCGTCTTCTGGATTCGGAACGTGTAGCCCTGTCCGTAAAAATCATGTTTACGGTATCGGTTTTCAGGAACCGTTGTTCCATAGAATCGATATCCGTATAACTTAACTGAAATTTGAGGGTATCGTTCGAGGCAATAAGCGTATCGGTGAGCCAAACGGTTATTGAATCGAGCTCGGGATTAGGTTCAAGGATAAACGGATATTCCTGGTTGAACCCGAGAAGCTTGATATCCAATGTGTCGGCAACCGGTTCACTGAATACCAGCGTACTTCTGTACCGTGTGTCACGAATTGATTTCTCGAGGAACTGGTCGAAAAAATCCTCCATGAATGTCCTCAGATAAACCGGTTCAGGGAAGAAATAGGTATTTCCGGCAATAAGCAGAGAATCGGCTCCTTTGGCCAGCGTATCAGGCTCGGCCCTGTATTCGGCGGTTGGCACGATCAGGCTGTCGGCAAAGGCAATTTCCTCGGCCCCCGGATCGTAAATCAGGTTCTGGTTGGCATCGTTGACCGCAAAGAGTTTGTAAGATCCCGACTTGACATTGTCGAACAGGAATATGCCTTTCTCATCGGTGCGGGCAACATAGTCAGGGATGGTGGTGCTTAATGCACTGTCGGCCAGATTTTGGTGCAGCATCACCAGGATTTTTTCGGTCGTTTCAAGGTTGAAGGCATTTTTCACGGCACCTGCCACCCTGAGGGTATCAATTTGCGATCCGGTGCTGAATATCATCCGGAGGCTCTTGTATGGATTTCTTTCGTTATTATCTGCAATAGAGTTTTTAAAGTCAAGGGAATAAGTCATTTCTGGTTTCAACTCCTCATTAAAAGTAACGATGAGTGATTTCGATTTGGTCCTGATGGTCGGTCTCTTTGTCAGGGGAGGAGAGACTACCAATTGCTCGGAAACGGCATCCGAAATGATATATTCATTGAAAGTCAGGCTAACTTCTTTTCCCGTGAAATTCAAGGCCCGATAGGCCGGGGAGGTTTCAATCAATATCGGCGGAATGGAGTCCTTAGGCCCACCGGTCGGCATACCCTGATTTGCACAGGAAGTGTATAATCCCATGGATATAATAATGGCAATTACCAGTGTAAGAAGGCTGTTCTCTATCTTAATCCGTAACCTATGCATTGCAAATTGTTCAAAAATTCCGGTAAAAAGCGGAGTACAAACATACAAAATGATTCATGAATTGAGGTTTAGCCCTTGTTAATTAACGTAAATTCGCAATTTTGCATGCCACATGAAAATTACTGTCCGAGACGAAATCTGGCAACATATAGAGGGCGGGGTTCCTTATGATATCAGGGTAAATCCTGATTTGAAACAACTTTTTGTTGCATTGGCGGATGTTATCGGCGGCAAGAAAGTGATGGTCATTTTTAACGGGGATATACCCAGGGATGATGACTGGCATTTTGTTCCGCTTTTGCCCATGACCTTCATGCAGATCCCTTCGGTGTTGCGCAAATTGCGGAGATTGAAGTATTGGGAAGATTTGGCTTCGCACCTGGTCCGTCCTGTAAAAACCATCTGGTCGGGAACGTCTTATACTCCCTGGAAACTCAGGATGGTTGATCGGTTCAGGGGAAACCAATTGCACAATGCTTCCCAATGGATTGATCTTTCTGATATTCCGGTTCAGGAATTTGCCTTTGCAAATATTTCTTCTGCCTTTGGTTACCAGGAATGGAAAATGAATATTGGACGTCTCATTATGGAGTTGTGCAAAGAAATTCACTTCAGGGGAGGCATTGTTCTAAATTACGCTGAAGTTGAAGCTTCAGGGGAAGGAACCATCTTGAATGACCTGGTTACCGGCGCCCATAAGCTTATCCTGGCAAGGAGTAACGTCCAGGGTAAAATGACTTCCCGTCCTGAAGTGGAGATGGGATTGACTCCCTGGTCTGGTTTTGTGATGCGAATTCCTTACCACGACGATTATCTTGAACTGATCGACCGTGAAGGGAAACTGATGGGCTCCATGGTTTTTTCGAATGATCATGGGTTGCTTGCTGATGCAGTCGGGAACTTTTTGGGCACAGGGGTTCAAGATTTAAAATGGGGTATCCGTCAGTCCCATGATTTGGATGATTTCAGTGAGCTTCCATCTGATAAACTGGAAGGTTACCGGTTGATGGCAGCCCCCGGGGTGGACAATTCACCTGTGGAGGATGCCATGGAAACGGCCTTCGATATATCAAAACAGACAGGCATTTCTTTTAAGGAATTCAGGGATTTATATTATAGGTATGGTGCTGCCATGGATCATTTGACCGAAGAGGCCTATCAAATCATGAACCAGTCGCGTGAGTATTCTTTCATCTGGGAAAGAGTCATTCAGGAATACAGTGAGAGGTTTGAGTGGAAGATCAGGAATGAGGGTTAACCACTAAAAGGTTATGCCGGAAATTACTCTCCTGAGATGCTTTTTTGTAACTTCAACGCAAATTAAACTTGATATGAGTAATAAAAAGAACAAGAAAAGGGCTAAGCAATCAGCCACATACGATAAGAAAAACCTGAAAAAGGTCATCCTGTCCATGATGTATGAAGATCCGGCCAGGTCTTTTAACTATAAACAGATTTCCTCCAATCTTGGGATCAAGGATGCCGACTCCAGGCAGTTGGTTACGATATGCCTCGAGGAGTTGCATGATAACGGGTATGTCGACAAGCAGGGGATGGGGAAGTTTCGCCTTAAAACCAGGGGTGGATATGCTGTCGGTATTTTTGACCTGCAATCGAAAGGATATGCCTATGTCCGAAGCGAGGAAGTTGACACTCCGGTTTACATTGCCTCGCGAAATATGATGCATGCCCTTTCGGGTGATAAAGTCAAGGTACTCTTGTTTGCCCGCCGGAAGGGACATGACCTTGAAGGTGAAATCGTGGAAGTGATCGAACGGGCCAAAACCCAGTTCGTGGGAACGGTTGAGCTTACCAAAAACTATGCTTTTCTGGTTCCATCCGGAAAAGCGACTTTCGATATTTTTATCCCGGGCGATGCACTGAACGGTGCACTTACCGGTCAGAAAGCTATAGCTGAGATTACCGAATGGCCAACCAATGCAAAAAATCCTGTTGGTAGAATTATCGAGGTGCTGGGCGACAAGGGTGACCATAACACCGAGATGCATGCCATTTTAGCTGAGTATGAGCTTCCCTGGAAGTTCCCTTCGAATGTGGAACGGGCCGCTGAGAAAATTCCGGATGAAGTTCCTCAATCGGAAATAAAAAACAGGCGTGATTTCAGGGGGACCACCACTTTTACCATTGACCCGGCTGATGCCAAAGATTTTGACGATGCCCTTTCCCTGCAAAAGCTCGATAACGGAAATTGGGAGGTTGGGGTACATATTGCCGATGTTTCCTATTACGTTAGACCAGGAACCATACTTGACGAAGAAGCCTATAGCCGCGCAACGTCAGTATATTTGGTCGACCGTGTGGTGCCAATGTTACCCGAAAAACTTTCCAACGGGGTATGTTCTCTTCGTCCAAACGAGGACAAGCTCTGTTTTTCGGCGGTTTTTGAAATGAATGAGGACGGTGATGTTTTGGGTGAATGGTTCGGAAGAACGCTCATCAATTCTGACCGGCGTTTTTCTTACGAGGATGCCCAGGAAATTATTGAAACAGGCCAGGGTGAATTGTCAGCTGAGGTGTTGATGCTCAATAGCCTGGCGGTTAAACTGCGGCAAAGGAGATTTAAGGAGGGTTCGATCGCTTTCGACAGGGTCGAGATCAAGTTTGAGATCGATGAAAAAGGGAAACCACTTTCCGTTTATTTCAAGGAATCAAAGGATGCCCATAAATTGATCGAGGAATTTATGCTTCTGGCCAACAAAAAGGTGGCTGAAGTTATTGGTAAGGTCAAAGGCAAGCAGCCTGCCAAAACATTTGTTTACAGGATACACGATCGTCCCGATATCGAAAAGCTGGAGAACTTTAACAACTTCATCCATAAGTTCGGACTGGGAATTCAGCTGGTAACACCCCGGGCCATTGCAGCCTCCATGAATAACCTCCTTGAAAACATCAAGGGAAAAAAGGAACAGAATATTGTCGAAATGCTGGCGATCAGGGCAATGGCCAAGGCAGCCTATTCGACCCGGAACATTGGTCATTACGGACTGGCTTTTGAACATTATACCCATTTTACCTCTCCAATCAGGAGATATCCCGATGTAATGGTGCACCGGTTGCTCGAAAGATACCTCGATGGCGGTCGATCGGTCGACAGTGTCAAATATGAAGAGATGTGCCGGCATTCGTCCGACATGGAGACCCGTGCCGCCAATGCCGAAAGGTCGTCTGTGAAGTACAAGCAGGTGGAATTCATGCAGGAACATGTGGGCGAGATTTATAAAGGGGTCATCTCGGGTGTCACCGAATTCGGCCTGTTTGTTGAGCTTGAGAATAAAATTGAAGGCATGATTCCCATGAGGGAGATAGGGGATGACTTTTATATCTTCGATGAAAACAATTATCTGATCAGGGGAAGGCATACCGGCCGGATTTTTCAATTGGGCGATGAGGTGATGATCAAGATCTGGCGGACAAACCTGGAGCGGAAACAGCTCGATTTCCTGTTGGCCGAAAAGGAAGCGTCCGGATCGGGTCGTCGCAAGAATTAAAATTTTCAACTATATTTGTCTGAGTTAACAAACTTTGAAGAATCAGCTAATGGAAAATTCTGTTGAATCCGGATCAAAAAGAGATGTCAACCGGGAGAATATATTGAAGATAGCCCAGGAGATCTTCAGTAAATACGGATACAAGAAAACCACCCTCGATGATATAGCCAATGCGGTAAGAAAGGGCAAAAGCTCTTTATACTATTACTTTAAAAGCAAGGAAGATCTTTTTCAGGCTGTGATCATGAAGGAAGTCGACCAGCTTGCCCGTGAACTTGACCGGGTGATCAACCGCAATACAGAACCGGTTGACAAGCTTCGTGATTACATGTTGACCAAAATCAACACCTTCCGTAATCTGGCCAATTTCTATCATGCCCTTGAAAACGATGTTACCGCGATTAGTTTTATCAACGATGTCAAACTTCGCTATGAGCAGGACGAAATCAGGTTAATCAAAAGGATCCTGATTGAGGGTGTACGAAAGAATGAGTTTGAGATCTATGATTTCAATCTGGCTGCCATCGGTATTACCATGGCGATCAAAGGTCTGGAAATGCCTTTATCGGCTGGGACTTATGGAAATCTTAATTTGGAAAGGAGTGTGGATGTCATCCTTAAAATCATCTGCTACGGTATCATGAAGCGATAACGGCTAAAAAATTATAGGGAGGCTGTCATTAACTGACAGCCTTTTTTTTATGCCTCCCCGGGTATGAGAGTTCACTTTACACTCCTCACCGGTTTGTACATACGACGTATCTTTGACGTATCAAACCAGTATATTGCCTGTTGCCGAACATACAATATACGCAGAAGCTACGCAGTATATACGCAGAATTACCCTGTCGGTCCCTAATGGATCATTAGTGGAGAGTGGTATTGTAGAATAAGGGTTATACTCCCGGAGATTTATTTAATATTACCGAGCTTGGTTTCCACTTCCTTGATTTTCAGCTTTTGCTGATCGATCAGGTTAAGCTGGTCACCCTGGTTGCGCAAGTTTTTGCCGACCTTTCTTTCAAGGCTTGAGATCTTGCGCTCATTCCGCCTGATCCCTTTTTCATTCGAACGGATATCCTTTTCAATTTCTTTTGCCGTTTCTGCATGCTGTTGCCTGAGGGTTTCGGCATCAAGTCCTTCCAGGTTTATGGTTTCCCTCCTGTCGAGCCTCATTTGATACTCATCAATTTCCCTTTTCATGTCGGTTATATCCGATTTAAGGCTGTTGATCTTACTATCACTCCTGCTTTGCCCCTTTGTAAGCTTGCCCAGTTCTCTCTCCATCGATCGGAGTTTATTCTCCTCTTCCTGAAGTTCGAGTGTTACAGCGTGTTTATATACTTCAACGGCATATTCCCGGACCAATTTCATGGCCGATTCACTGTTTCGGAGCATATTTTCTGATGAACCAATAAAACCATCTGCCGTATCAAAAAATACCCGGGTGAATATTGTTCCCGGAAAAGCGGCAACCTGCAGGTAAACATCGGTTAATCCCGGACCTATCTCACGAATTTCAATCCCTCTCATGATCCATTCATCTTTTTCTTGTACAAACCGGGGTTTCTTTTTAAACATGCTGAATAATCCGCCCGGGACCAGTTTCTTTTCCAGGATGCTGACTGCATCATTGGTTGTGGCTTGGGGAATCTCCGCTTCAAATGCTGGTTGATTTCCCCGTGAAGTAGGATATTCCTTCAGGTTAACCTTAATTTCTTCCTGACCAATTGTCAATTGGTAAGTGAAAATAAAAATGATCAAAAATAGAGTTCTCATATTTTGTCTGGTTATAATTTGACTTTTGCCATTCATGATCAATCTTCCGGAAATCATGCCTTAACTAGGGAGTCTTTCCGAAATAATGTGAGAGGATCAAACCTATGTGTTTGTGCATTGTTCAGGTTTGAAACCCATGACTTCAATACGCATTCAAAGGTAAAATGTTTAAAATTAGCGAAGATTTTGAACGATTCAGGCAAATTTGAAGAAGGGCAAAAAAAAAAAGACCGGAAGAAACCGGTCCTTTTTAATCAACCTAAACCTAAACTAAACCAAAAACCAAATATGATATAAAATTATATGCGATACAATTTGTTGAATTTTACTTTTCGTAAAAACAACACTCTATAAACACTACAAAGTTATAGATTGTTCAGAAATATCCGAGAGATTTTAGTAAAAAAATACAAAAATATCTGAATATATTGATTATCAGTAATGTTAGTTTCAGGCAGTTACTCAATTTCGAAGACTGAAACTGATCTGGCAGGCAATTTCAGTCCTGAAAGATTATCTGAAGCTTTGCCACTGATTACCTCGCGGGCCTTAGCTTTGCCATTCAGCATTTCTCTCAGGCGGTTGGTGTCGAGTGTTGTTTCCTTATCGTTTTTATTAATCACCACCATGACCATTTCCTCGTCATTGTACCTGAAAAACACATAATGTCCGTCAAAAGGAAGGAAATGCCTGGTATTTCCATTGTGGATCACTGTCTTCGCCTTCCTCCAGTTGAGCAAATTGCGGATATATGCCTGCGCTTCCTTTTCCAGGACCGATAATCCATGTCCTGTAAATCCATTGACTAGGTCATCTTTCCATCCTCCCGGAAAATCTTTGCGGATATCTCCATGGTCGTCACCGGTATGGGTAAGCAAGACTTCGGTACCATAGAAGATCTGGGGTATTCCCCGGATGGTCAGGAAATAGGCTATGCCCATTTTAAACAGGTCAAGATCCTGGTTTACCTGGACATAAAACCGGCTCATGTCATGATTGTCGGGGAAGACCACCAGGTTTGTCGGGTCCGGATAAAGGAAGTCCATGGCCAGGGCATCATACATTTGCCGCAATCCATCAGTTCCGGGTTGTCTTAAACCTGAAGATACCGCATTCTGAAGCGGAAAGTCCATCATGCTGGGAATTTGTCCATCGTATCCGTCAACATTCTTCTTTCCTTTCTGCCAGTAAGAAACGATAGCAGGGTCATTGTGCCATTCTTCTCCGACGTTGTTGAATCCGGGATATTCTTCGAGAACCCTGAGATTCCACCGTGCCATCATGTCCTTTTCAGGATATGGATAAGTATCCATTCGGATGCCCGATAAACCTGCATATTCTATCCACCAGATACTGTTCTGGATCAGGTAGGTTTCCATGAAGGGATTTCTTTGGTTGAGATCGGGCATGGTTGGCACAAACCACCCGTTGATCATCTGCTCCCTGTCATATTCAGAACCATTGGGATCCTGAATGAGCGTCTTGATGTGGTTGGTAATCTGGTAATCAGGATAATTGTTGATCCAGTCGTTGGATGGCAGATCCTTCATCCACCAATGTTCCGATCCACAATGATTAAAAATCATGTCCATGATCAATTTGATTCCCTTTTGCCGGGCTTTCATCGCAAAAGTTCTGTATTCCTCGTTGGAGCCATACCGTTGATCAATTTTGTAGAAGTCGGTAGTTGAATATCCGTGGTATGAATAGGATGGCTGATCGTTTTCGAGTAGAGGATTGAGCCAGATGGCCGTAAATCCCATATTTGCAATATAATCAAGCTGATCGGAAAGGCCCTGGATATCACCTCCATGGCGTCCTCCCCTAAACGAGCGGTTTGGTTTCTCCTTCATTCCCTCGATAAAGTCGTTGTTTGGGTTTCCGTTGGAAAACCTGTCGGGCATAACGAGATACATGGCATCGGATGTGTTAAAGCCTTCCCTTTCGGCCGAACCTGGCTCCCTCTCCTTGAGCTCATAACTGTATTCGGCTACCGTTTGGTTATCACGAACAAAGCGGATAGTGAAAGTGCCGGATTGGGCTTTGCCTATGTTCAGGTCGATGAACATGTAGTTGGGGTTTTCCACAAGTGACACTTCCTGGAGAACTACCCCCGGATGGTCGATCGCCACTCTGGTCATACCGATCTCTTCACCATATACCATGAGCTGCAGGGAGGGATTTTTCATCCCGGCCCACCAAAACATGGGTTCAACCCTTTGAAGGTTTGCCGCTTCAAGAGCCAAGCTGAAGGCAAACAAAATCAATGCTATAAGTATTTTTCTCATATGTCTTTTATAGTTTAATTGTTTTATTTTGTCCTGGGTTGAGCGTCAGCTCTTTTCCGAAAACATTAAGGTTTATGGGTTGTTCCGAAATATTCGAAACATGGAAATTCCTTTCAGTAAATCCCATGTCGATTACAGCTTTCCTGAAATGGAGTTTCATGCTCCATGAAACCCATTTCTCAGGCAGCACTGGAAGGAGGGATAATCCCTTTTCTGTAACTTCAAACCCGGCGACATTGCTCAAAAATCCAAACCAGTGTTCTGCATGTTCATTTTGGTTGGCCTGGTTAACGACTTCATTATCCAGAGCCGAATCTTGTTTTCCGGTTTTTGAGCATGACTTTCTGGATTCGGCAGTGATAAATTCCTTCCAAACCGCGGTTTCCCTTAACTCGCTGAAGCGGTTCTTTTCCTTCAGGTCTTTGTATGTCCATGCATTCTCCGCTTTCATGTAGGTGATAATCCTGAGGCTAAGTTCGAGAAATCTGGATGCCAATGAGCAAAAACTGCTATTTTTTTCTCCTGGCTCAAACGGAAGGTTCTTTACCTTAAACCACCCTGAAAGCAGCGAAGCCCAAAACCTGCTGATGGCGAGGTGGATTTCAAATGTGCGGGAGGATATGAATTCCAGGTTTGCTGTATAATGGTGGAAAAGCAAAAGAGATTGAGAAATTGCACCCATCATTTCCATTTCATTGTCAATGATTTTTCGATGTTCCTCCGAAACTTTGGCAACAGGTTTGTTTTCGGGATAAAATGTGGGTGTTTCATTAAATACCGACTGTTGGTGTTTGTTTTTCTGCTCCAGAAACTCCTGGATTTTCATGTACAGGAGTTCCCCAATTTCCTCTTCAGGCAGGTTGGCCAGCAGAAAGATCAGTGCCTTACCCTGAAGAAGACCGGGAATTGGAATAGGATAGCTTAGTTCATCCAGAAGTTGGCTTTTCCCGGAATTATCCCCGACCGTTGATTTCAGGCTCTGGTTGAGTGCCTCTACAGATTTGTGAAGTCTCTCGTTTTCACCTTGGTCTCCTTCCACCAAAATTGGGTCGAATTTTAGGGTATATAGTCGTGAATCCGGTTGCAATTGATTTTGCATGTGAAATAAAATTTAATGGTTTTTCCAGTCAGGTCTTGCACTATGAAAAGTCAGTAAGACAGCGTGATGGTTATGAAGCAGGAATGAGATTTAAAACAAATAACATCCTTTACATCAACCCATCCGGTGTTTTTCAATTGTCTTTCCTTTTTTGTGCAAGGTGACTGTCAACATCATTCACTATAAATACGGAAAATGCGGCAATCATCATGGAAATACCTCCGGCTATCAGCGCATAAATTGCCTGTCCGTCAAAATATTTACGCATGAAAAATCCCAGGATACTGGCAGCAAGGATCTGTGGTATTACAATAAAGAAATTAAAGATACCCATGTAGGTGCCCATTTTATTGGAAGGCAGCGATCCGGTCAGGATGGCGTATGGCATTGAAAGGATGCTTGCCCAGGCAAATCCGACCCCCAACATTGGCAAAATGAGGAGCATCGGGCTTTGGATGAACTTGAACGAGAGGAATGAAATCCCCCCGATCATCAAGGCAATTGCATGGGTCCATTTTCTGCTGGTATAGCGGGCTATTACCGGAAGCAGGAAGGCAACCACAGCCGAGAATCCGTTATAAATGCCAAATAAAACCCCCACCCAGTTCGCACCTTCATTGTAAAGTGCAGATGAGGTATCACTTGTTCCATAGATATGACTCGTTACTGCCGGTGTCGTATAGATCCACATGGAGAAAAGGGCAAACCAGGTGAAAAACTGCACTAAGGCCAACTGTTTCATGGTGGAGGGCATATTGACCATATCGGTAAAGATTTCCACAAAGCCATTTTTGATGGCATTCCTCCGTGCCATTACCGCTGAAAGGAACATCAGTATCCCAAAAACCGTAAGGCCTCCGCCCACAATGTAAAGTTCCTTTTCAAGATCATTCCTGAAAACTACATAGCTGATAAGCAATCCGGCAATTACCGCGATTAATCCGTTTCGATAAAAAACAGGGATCAGTTCTCCCGGGGTTTTGCCTTCGATGGGTTTCTCAACCTTCAGCTGTTTTCGTTCATACTCCTCAAATTCATGGAGTTGTGTGGGTGAGTATTCCTTGGTTCGAAAGATGGTCCAGAGCACAGCCAGCAGGAACACGGTGCCTCCTATGTAAAAGGAGTATTTCACGGTAGGCGGAATTTCACCGGGATCGGCGACATTGGCAATTCCCAGCCAGTGGTCAAGCACATAAGGTAAAACCGAAGCGACCACTGCGCCAGTCCCGATAAAGAAACTTTGCATGGCAAACCCGGTTGTTCTTTGCTCTGATGGAAGCATGTCACCCACAAAAGCCCTGAAAGGCTCCATGGAAATGTTGATCGAGCCGTCCATTATCCAAAGCATTCCCACCGCAACCCAAAGGGACGGTGAGTTGGGCATGAAGAGCAGGGCCGCGGAAGCAAGTAGCGCACCTGCCAGGAAATAGGGGCGACGTCTTCCCAATCGGTTCCATGTCTTGTCGCTGTAGTGGCCAATGATTGGCTGAATGACCAATCCTGTAACCGGAGCTGCAAGCCAGTAAACCGCCAGCCTGTCTACATCCCCTCCGAGGGTTTGGAATATTCTGGAAACATTGGCATTTTGAAGGGCAAATCCAAACTGGATACCCAAAAACCCAAAACTCATATTCCAAATCTGCCAAAAACTTAATGAAGGTTTTCTTTTCATTGATTCAGTATTAAATAAGTAGGGTGACGCAGTTTGCGCCACTGACAGAATGGAGGGTTTGAGTTATAAAAGACTGAATGAATGCTTCCACAAATATATAAAAGGAATTCTTTAAAAGCCAAACAGATAAAGGATTTTGAAGCCACCGTTAATTTCGCTGGATGACATTTTCCAGATTTCAAACGATTGCGCTGGCCATAAAAAAAATTAAATTTTTGATGATCCCCTGATGATCAGATCTCCCCTGAGTACCCTTGTCTCGATCGAATTGTTACTGCTATCTTCCAAAATTTGTTTTAGTAGCATCTCGGTGGCGATAATTCCCATTTCATAGCCATGCTGATCAACCGAGCTCAGGGGCGGTTCGGTAATCGCTGAAAATCGTCCATCGGAAAATCCAACCACGGCAACATCTTCGGGAACCCTGTATCCATGTTTCTGCAAGGTTTTCATGGCTCCAATGGCTGTTATGTCGTTCACTGCAAATATTCCGTCGGGCACATTCCCTGTCTGGATAAAGTTAAGCACAGCCATTCTTGCCTTCTCAAAATTGTCGGCTTCAACGATGAGGGTTGTATCCGGATTAATCTGTGAATCCCGAAGTGCTTTAAGGTACCCTTCCTTTCGGTTCAGGCTGATCGAAAGGTTCTGGGGACCGGCAAAGTGTGCAATTCTTTTCCTGCCTGATTCCGTAAGGTGCCGGGTCGCCTGGTAAGCTGAATAATGATCGTCGATGATTACCTGGCTTGCCTGGATTCCGGGTGCGACCCTGTCGAAAAACACCAGCGGAATATTCTGTGCAACGACTCTCTGCAGGTGCTGGTAATCGGTAGTCTCCTTGGATACCGAAACCAGAATGCCGTCGACCCGCTGTGCCAGCAAGGTGTTCAGGTTTGACAACTCCCGGTCGTACTTTTCGTTCGATTGACAAATGATCACGTTGAATCCTGCATCGTAGGCCACATCTTCAATTCCGCTAATCACGGATGAAAAGAAGAAATGGACGATTTCGGGGATGATGACACCAATGATCCGGGTTCGTTTGTGTTTCAGGCTCAGGGCAACAGCATTGGGCTGATATTTCAGCCTGGATGCCAGTTCGTTAACCTGACGTTTGGTTTCTTCGCTGATATCAGGATGGCCTTGTAATGCTCTCGACACAGTGGAGGGTGAAACCCCCAATTGTTTCGCGATATCTTTTATGGTCACCTGGTTGCCCTTCATAGTTTTTTGGGAAATCAATAGTTCATAAAAATAAGATTTTTGCCTGAAAACCGTCAGGTTTTAATGGAAAAGTTTAATGGACCTGATGGTGCTAAAAGATACCGATCAGTACCGATATGTTGTAAAACATGTTTCACGCAAACGTCACCGCAATCGATTGCGGAAAAGATTGGTCTAACCCACTGTAAATCTAATTGTAAGATGTTATATTTTCGCTGGCGAATAAGTGTTTTTGCTATAACTGACTGATTAAATGAATGCAATTTTTGAATGTAGAAAGTTCTAATTAAAAACATCAAATTTACTTATGATGAATGTTGTTCTTAAAAATGTAAAAGTCTTTTTGCTGTTGGGAACACTACTGCTTACCAGCATGGTGTATGCTCAGCAAAAAACGGTTACCGGACGGGTCACGGAGAAAAACACCGGTGAGCCCATTCCCGGGGTAACGGTTATTGTAAAGGGGACTACGATTGGTACGATTACCAACTTCGACGGTGATTTTTCACTGGCTGTTCCGTCTGATGCCCAGACGCTCCAGTTCTCATTTGTTGGTATGACTTCCCAGGAAGTTCCGGTTACAGACGCAGTGTACAATATTGCTTTAGCACCCGATGTCATTGGCCTCGAAGAGGTAATAGCCATTGGATATGGTACCACCAAAAAGGAAGATGCCACTGGTTCGGTCCAGGCGGTATCAGCCTCCGATTTTAACAGGGGCGCAATCACGTCACCTCAGGAACTTGTTTCCGGTAAGATTGCCGGTGTACAAATTACGAATGGTGGCGGT
The DNA here is from genome assembly GCA_023428545.1 of Bacteroidota bacterium. The sequence continues at coordinate 281,368 of JAEYXH010000008.1, forward strand.
GCTCCCGGAGAAGGGGCTACCATACGCATCAGGGGTGGTTCTTCCCTTTCAGCCAGCAACGATCCGCTGTTCGTGATCGATGGCGTGCCGGTAGACAATGATGGCGTATCTGGTATGCGTAACCCGCTGAGTACCATCCATCCTTCTGACATCGAAACCTTTACGGTGCTGAAAGATGCTTCCGCAACCGCTATTTACGGTAGCCGTGCATCCAACGGGGTTATCATCATTACCACCAAAACCGGCCAGAGGGGCAGGCCTATGAAGGTCTCTTATAATGGTTTTGTTTCGGTTGGCAATAAGAGCGAATCGGTCGATGTTCTCTCTGCAGCCGAGTTTAGCGAAATGGTTAACGAAAGATATGCCAATAACCCAAATGCCAAAGGCCTGGTTGGATCATCAAACACCATCTGGCAAGATGAAATCTACCAGACGGCTGTTAGCCATGACCACAATGTCAGCCTTACCGGAAGCCTGGCTGAAGTGCCTTTCCGGGTATCAGTAGGTTACTCTGATGAGGAGGGTATTCTTATGACCGATGGACTGACCCGCTACACCGGGGCAATCGGTTTAAATCCAAGCCTTTTCCAGGATCACCTGAGGGTTAACATCAACCTGAAAGGGATGTACAATGAGAACCAGTTTGCCAACCGTGGAGCCATCGGTACAGCAGTCAGCTTTGACCCAACACAACCTATCTTTTCGTCAGGCAATACCAAGTATGACCCGGCCAAGCCTTTTGGCGGATATTTTACCTGGCTGAACAACGACGGTGACCCGATTTCCATCGCACCCATCAACCCCTTGGCGCAGTTGATGATGACCAACGACCAGGCCAATGTTTTCAGGAGTCTCGGTAACGTCCAGCTTGATTATCGCATGCATTTCCTGCCTGAACTGAGGGCTAACCTGAACCTTGGTTACGATATGTCCAACAGTGAAGGAAGCATCATCCGTCCTGAAACCTATGCCGGAAACTATGATAAGGTAAACGGCGGCGGAACCAGGAATAATTATACCCAGGAGAAGAAGAACAGCCTGCTCGATTTCTACCTCAATTATGTGAAGGATATCTCATCAATCGACAGCAGGATTGACGCAATGGTCGGTTATTCCTGGCAGCATTTCTGGAGGGCCGGCGAAACGCTGGAGACCAATTACAGGAAAACCGTCACACGTCAGGATACCGATTATGAAACCGAAAACTACCTGGTTTCATTCTTCGGCCGACTCAACTATTCCTTCAAGAACCGCTACCTCTTTACCGCTACGGTTCGTCAGGACGGATCCTCCAGGTTCTCGCCCGATACTCGTTGGGGTACCTTCCCGTCACTGGCATTTGCATGGCGAATCAAGGAAGAGGGATTCCTGAAGGATGTGACCGCCATATCTGACCTTAAACTTCGTTTGGGTTATGGTATTACCGGTCAGCAGAACATTACGGATAATGATTATCCCTACCTGCCTCGCTATACCATGGGTGACGATTACTCACAGTACATGTTCGGAAATACCTGGTACAATACCTATCGTGCCGAAGGTTATGATGCCAACATCAAATGGGAAGAAACCACCACTTATAACATTGGTCTCGACTTCGGGTTTGCCAATGGCAGGATTTATGGTACCGTTGATGCATACCAGCGTCTGACCGACGACCTGATCAACTTTATCCCTGTTCCGGCAGGTACCAACCTGACCAATATGTTGCTGACCAACGTCGGTAACCTTGAAAACCGTGGTCTTGAGTTTACCTTGAACACGATACCGGTACAAACTACCGATTTTACCTGGGATCTCGGATTTAACATTTCCTATAACGAGAATGAAATCACCAAGCTGACTGCCTCTGACGATCCAACCTATCTGGGTGTATTCACAGGTGGTATTTCAGGTGGTGTCGGTAACAATATCCAGATCCACAGTGTGGGATACCCCGCAAACTCTTTCTTTGTGTATGAGCAGGTTTACGACGAAAGTGGAAAACCGGTTGAAGGTCTTTATGTTGACCGTAACAAGGATGGAAGGATCTCAGATGACGACCGTTACAGGTATGAGAAAGCAGCTCCCGACTTCTTTATGGGTCTGACTACCAAGCTGAATTACAAAAACTGGGATTTCTATGCATCCGGTCGTGGTAATTACGGCAACTATGTATACAATAACGTATTCTCAGGTGGCGCAACCTATAACAACCTCTATAATTCGGCAGGATACCTGAACAGCCTGAACAGAAATGTCTTTGACACCGGATTTGAGAACCCGAAATACTTCACGGATTACTACGTCACCAATGCATCATTCTTTAAGATTGACAATATCTCACTTGGTTATTCCATTGAACAACTGTTCGGGGAAAAAGTCAATATGAGGGTTTACTCTACCCTGCAGAATGTAGCCACCTTCACAAAATATGCAGGTCTGGATCCCGAAGTTGGAGGAGGAATTGACAACAATCTTTACCCGCGGCCACGTACGCTGGTGTTTGGTGTAAATATTGATTTTTAACAGATTAACAATGAAAAAGATGATAAGGAAAAATACAAAATATCTGTTGACAGCGGTACTGGCATTTATGTTTGCCTTTACCGGATGTATTGATGATCTGGACACTTTGCCTCTTGACCCGGATGTTGTTACCTCAGCCGATGTGTACAAGAAACCTGAAAACTACAAATTGGTACTCGCAAAGCTGTATGCCGGTTTATCGATGAGCGGACAACAAGGACCTGCCGGACAGGGTGACATCAGTGGATTGGATGAAGGTTTCGGACAGTATTTGCGTGGTTACTTTTACCACCAGCAACTTACGACCGACGAAGCAGTTATTGGTTGGAATGACGCAACGCTCCGTGATTTCCATGACATTGACTGGACCTCGACGGATGGCTTTATCAGTGCTTTCTACTACAGGGTATTCTATCAGATTTCGGCAACCAACGAGTTTATCAGGGAAACCACACCCGAGAAACTGGATGAAAGGGGAATTTCCGGAAATATCAGGACCGATATCGAAATGTTCAGGGCTGAAGCCCGCTACCTGCGTGCCCTTAGTTACTGGCATGCGATCGACCTGTTTGGGAATGTGCCCTTCGTTACCGAAAATGACAAAGTGGGATCTTTCTTCCCACAGCAAATCAGCAGGTCTGATCTCTTCGACTTTGTTGAATCTGAACTTCTCGAAGTTGAAGCCCAGTTGGCAGATCCAAAATCCAATGAATATGGACGTGCCGATAAAGCAGCTGCCTGGATGCTCCTTTCGAAGTTATATATGAATGCCGAGGTTTATACCGGACAAAATAAATACACCGAGGCGATTACTTATACAAAGAAGGTAATTGGTGCAGGATACCAGCTCGATAGCAAGTATGAGCATCTTTTCCTTGCCGACAACCACCGCTCGGGTGAAGTGATTTTCCCGATCACATTCGATGGAAACAATGCCCGTACCTATGGTGGTACCACCTTTATTGTTCAGGCAGCCATCGGCGGTGACATGAACCGTGATGCTTTCGGTGTTCCCGGAGGCGGTTGGGGTGGCCTGCGCGTTACCAAACAGTTCGTCGGAAAATTCTATAACCTTGATCTCCTGAAGAGCGCCCGGGTTTCCCTGAAGAGCGCCCAGGAATATCCGGTCATTTATGCTCCGGGAGGTTACCAGAGTGCCAGTGGTTACAGCGATGGTGACTGGGATCCGGCCAACGCGCCGCAGCTTGCTTCGGTAAGTTCTGACGACAAGTATGAAGCCTATATCTATTTCAGCGCAAACTCGGAATTCAAGTTTACTGCCGGTCCTAACTGGGACCTGAACTGGGGTGACGACGGTGGCGATGGAACCCTCGAAGCAAACGGTGCAAATATTCCTGTCGAGGCAGGTGTTTACAAAGTGAATGTCGATTTGAACACGATGACCTACTCTATGCTGAAGGTTACCTGGGGTATGATCGGTTCAGCCACCCCACTGGGATGGGATGGCGATACACCCATGACATTTGATGCAGCCACCCGCGAATGGACGGCCGTTGTTGAGCTGAAGGAAGGTGAAATCAAGTTCAGGGCTAACGGAGGCTGGGATTTCAATTTCGGTGACGATGGTCTTGACGGTAACATGCAATATGGCGGAGCCAACATTCCTGTTGCGGAAATGGGTAAATACATGGTACGTATCCAGGTGGGTACGCCCGATTATACCTATACCATCGAAAGATACAGTACCGATGGCCGTGCCATGTTCCATACCAGTGGCCAGACATTGGAAATTACCGATCTGTTTGAGTTTACCAATGGTTATGCAGTTTCCAAGTGGAAGAACGTAACCAGGGAAGGACAGCCCGGATCGCATCCGACCCATGTCGACAACGATTTCCCGATGTTCAGGTTGGCTGACGCATACCTCATGTATGCCGAAGCTGTTCTCAGGGGTGGTTCAGGTGGTTCACGCAGCGAAGCGCTTCAGTATATCAATGCACTGCGCGTCAGGGCATATGGAGATAATGGCGGAAATATCACCGATGGTGATCTCAACCTTGATTTCATACTCGATGAACGTGCCCGTGAACTTTACTGGGAATGTCACCGCAGGACCGACCTCGTAAGATTCGGTAAACTGACGGGTAATTCTTACTTATGGGAATGGAAAGGTGGCGTGAAAGACGGTTCCGGCGTTGAAGAGAAATATAACCTGTTCCCGTTGCCTGCAGCCGATGTGGGTGCCAACCCGAACCTGAATCAGAATACCGGATTTTAATCAAAGTCAAAAATGAAAATTATGAAAAATAAAATCTTGATCATATTGACAATGGGGATGTTTCTTGCATCCTGCCTGGTCCCCGATGAGGTGAAAGACCCCGTGGTGATGTTAAAGGGCGGACCATCCCTGACCGTGCCGGGTACCATTACCCTGGCCGAAGAGAATGCTGAACAGGATGTCACAGGTTTCACCTGGACAGCAGCTGATTTCGGATACCCTGCCGGCATAACCTATACCCTGCAGGTAGATGCAGCCGGTAACAATTTCGAGAATGCGTTCAGCTTAGTGTCAACCAATGGTTTGTCAGCTTCTTTCAAGGTCTCTGACCTGAATAATAAAATGCTGACATTCGGCTTGCCCGGCGACTGGACCTCTTCTGTTGAATTCCGTGTCATTTCCTCTGTAAGCGAATATGTGGAACCACAGCTTTCCAACGTCATTCCTTCATCAATCACTACCTATGACGTGGTTGTCGATTACCCGAAACTCTACGTACCGGGTAGTTACCAGGGCTGGGATCCTTCCAACCTGAATACCGTGGTTTACTCTGTAAAAAACAATGGAATATACCAGGGCTATGTTTGGTTCCCCGATGAAAGCACTATGTTTAAGTTTACCCCTGCTCCCAACTGGGACAGCGACTGGGGTGATGATGGTGCTGATGGAACACTCGAAGTCAAAGGTACCGACATTGAAGTGACGGGAAGCGGTTACTATCGCCTGATCGCCAACATCAATACACTGACTTATTCAGTGCTCAGAACCGATTGGGGACTGATTGGGGATGCCACTCCCAATGGATGGGACAGTGACCAGAGCATGACCTACGATCCTGAAGCCATGGTTTGGAAAATTACCTTGCCATTGACTGCAGGTAAAATCAAGTTCCGTGCAAATGATGCCTGGGATCTGAATTACGGTGACGACGGTCCTGACGGTAAACTGGAAGAAGGCGGCGCTGACATTACGATCGATGCTGCCGGAGATTATACCGTTACCCTGAATCTCTCCGCGGCGGTTCCGACCTACACAGTAGTGAAAAATTAGTATAACCAATTTCTGAAAAGGGTTGTCCGGCAACGGGCAACTCTTTTCTTTCTTCTGACATTCCTGTCGTGAAATGCCCCTGCCGGAACTTTGCCGGCTGTCCTGTTTTTTGTAACTTTCATTATCATTACTGCCAACCATGCAACTGAAAAGTATCTTCATCCTGTTTTTTTTGATTTCCGGATCCCTGCTATACGGGCAGGTAACCACCGAACCGGCATTGCCTGTCGTGAACCGGGAGGTCCGAGTCCTTTTTGATGCCACACAAGGTACAGCCGGACTGAAGGATTATACGGGCGACGTGTATGCCCATACTGGAGTCATTACCGACAAGAGTACCAGTGGGGCAGATTGGAAATATGCACCTGACTGGGGTGATAATTCCGAAAAATATAAATTGACCAGGATTGAAGACAATCTTTACGAATTAATGATCTCACCCGATATTATTGGTTATTATGGTGTGGCTGAAGGTGAGAAAGTGCTGAAAATGGCCTTTGTATTCCGCAGCGGGGCCTATATGCCCGGAACTACCCAGTATTATGAAGGGAAGGCTTCGGGGGGAACCGATATCTTTGTGGATGTTTATGAAGCTGACCTGGCTGTGGGAATCACTTTCCCTTCCGACAATGCCGTGATACCCAAAAACACCCAGGTAAGCCTTTCGGCCGCTTCGACTTTATCGGCCGGGTTATCTCTTTTCCTTGACGGGTCCTTGTTAAAAGAAGTTGAGGGTACTGTCATATCTGTTGATTACACATTTTCTGAAGGGGGTATGTATTCTATGGTGGCAGTGGCTGAATCGGATGGCAAAACAGCAACCGATACGGTCCGTTTTATGGTGAAAGATGACGTTGTTGCCGAAACAAAACCAGCCGCTTACCGAAAAGGGATCAATTATATTTCGGATACCTCAGTAGCCCTCGTTTTATGGGCACCGTATAAAGAGTTTGTTTTTGTATTGGGCGATTTTAATGACTGGCAGGTAAGAAATGAGTACCAGATGAAAAAGGACGGTGATTATTTCTGGCTTGAAATTGACGGACTTACACCAGGCCAGCCTTATGTTTTTCAATACTATATCGACTCAGAGATTTATCTTGCCGACCCATATTCGGAACAGACATCGGATCCTCTCGACACCTGGATTCCCGAATCTTCGTACCCCGGATTGATTGCTTATCCTGAGGGGAAAGCCAGGGGAATTGCATCTGTGTTGGAAACGGGACAGACACCTTATGCCTGGGAAGTGGAAGATTTTACCCCACCTCCGGTTGACCAATTGGTTATCTATGAACTGCTTGTCCGTGATTTCAGTCTTTCCAGAACCTACCGTGCAGTAACCGAAAAGCTGGATTACCTAAAGGAATTGAATGTCAATGTCATCGAACTGATGCCTGTCAACGAATTTGAAGGCAATGAGAGCTGGGGGTATAATCCTTCTTTCTATTTTGCCCCTGATAAATATTATGGTCCACGTAATGACCTGAAAAGGCTGATCGATGAGGCCCATAAACGAGGCATGGCGGTGGTCATTGACATGGTGCTGAATCACAGCATGGGACAGAGCCCGCTGGCCAGGATGTACCTCGATGAATCCACCTGGCGTCCGACCGCCGAGAATCCATGGTATAACACTACCCACAATTTCCAGAACAGCCAGGCACAATGGGGCTATGATTTTAACCATGAAAGCCCGCATACCCGTGCACTGATCGACAGCATCAACAGTTTCTGGATGAATGAGTACAAAGTCGACGGTTTCAGGTTCGATTTCACCAAGGGCTTTTCCAATACGCCTTACGGAACGTTGGATCCCTGGGGCAGTGCCTATGATGCTGCGCGAATTGCCAATCTCACAAGAATGGCTGATGAAGTTTGGAAACGCAATGATGATGCCATCGTCATATTTGAACATCTATCCGACAATACGGAAGAAAAGGAGCTGGCTGAATACGGAATCCTGCTCTGGGGTAAAATGAGTGATGATTTTGGCGAGGCTGCCAAAGGGAATATGGCAGATCTCCGCAGAACCTTGCACACTTCCCGAAACTGGAATGTCCCCCACCTGGTGAGTTATATGGAGAGTCACGACGAAGAGCGGATGGTCTACAAAATATTGCAGGGAGGTGGTTCGGAAGGGACTTACAACACCCGTCAACTTCCGGTAGCCCTCGACCGTGTTGAGTTGGGTGCCTGCTTTCTTTTGCCATTGCCCGGTCCAAAAATGATTTGGCAGTTTGGTGAACTGGGCTATGACTATTCCATCAATACCTGCTCCAATCCGGCCCAGGTGAGTCCCGACTGTCGACTGGCACCCAAACCGGTTCTCTGGAATTATTTTGATCGGGAAACACGGAAAGATGTCTATAAACTGATGGCCAGGCTCAATTACCTGAAAACGAATTACACGGAGTTCTCCAATCCTGAATATCAGGGGGACCTCACCAGCCAGGTTAAGTGGTATCGACTGTCGAAAAACGGGCAACACGTGATGGTGGCCGGAAATTTTTCCCTTTCAGAAAAAACGGTTAACCTTACTTTTCCGGTTTCCGGAACATGGAATGATTATTTCTCGAATTCGACCCTGCAGGTTTCACAATCGAATGTCTCAATTACCTTGCAACCGGGAGAATACAAGCTTTATTCAACCCGTAAAATGGCTGACCCGTTCAACCTGACTTCAATTCAAGATCCAATCTTCAACTCAAACACCTGGAGAATCTATCCCAATCCTGCGTCGACCGAAGTAACCATCCAATCGGCCAGCAGGGTTCAAAGGGCCGTGATCCGGAATCTTTCCGGTCAGGTTATCCGGTTGGTTGACTTTTCCGGTGAACTGAATCCCAAAATATCGGTAACCAATTTACCTGAAGGTTTATATCTGATAACGATCGACACTGAATCTGGAATTTTTAACGAGAAATTGGTGATTTCAGGAAAGGGCAATTAATCATCGTCCCGATTTTTAGGGTTATATTTGATGAAATCATTTCATCAATCTATCCCTATGAAAAAGATCGCCATTTCCCTTATACTTCTTTCCGTGACCTGGATTTCGTTTGCACAAAGCCCCGCCCGACTGATTGTAAGGGCCGATGACATCGGCAGTTCACAGGCAGCCAACGTGGCGATCATCCAAACCTGTACCGAAGGAATCGCTACTTCCGCCGAAGTCATGGTGCCGGCTCCCTGGTTCCCCGAAGCGGTTAAACTGCTCAACCAACATCCCGGAATCGATGTCGGGGTTCACCTTACGATCACCAGTGAATGGGATAACCTGAAATGGCGTCCATTGACTGATGCACCGGGTTTAGTCGACGAATCGGGCTATTTTTTCCCGATGATGTGGCCCAATGCCAACTATCCCGGATTATCGGTGATGGAAAAGAACCCTCCCATAGCGGAATTGGAAAGGGAATTCAGGGCACAAATTGAACTGGCCATGAAACTGATTCCATCGGTCAGCCACATATCTGGTCATATGGGATCGACATTTTATTCTGAAGAGGTTCGCGCACTGGCCGACAGGCTTGCCAAGGAATATAAACTGGGCAACGATACGGCCGGGAGAGAGGTAAAAGGTGCCCGTTTTGATGGCCCTTCGCGTACCTTTGCCGAGAAAGAGGTTAGTTTCATCAATATGCTCGAAAAGCTGGAGGCTGGCCAAACCTACCTGTTTGTTGAGCATCCGGGTCTCGACACACCTGAAATGCGCGGAATCCACCATATCGGCTATGAACATGTTGCCGAAGACCGACAGGGGGTAACCGATTTGTTTTTGAGTGATAAGGTGAAGGCAAAGATCAGGGAAAAGGGAATTGTCCTGATCAGTTACAGCGAATTATATCAATCGGAAAAGTAAACACCTATCGAAGTCTTTATCGACTTTCACTCAAATTCAAACTTGTACAGAGGATTTCCAGCGGGTTGTTTTGATTCATATATCAAATGGCTGCCTGTATTGCCATTCCTCTCAACCTAATTGTGGGCAGTCGCCGCATATTCTTCAACCTGTCGGAATGCCCTGAAGAAATTTCCTCCCCAAACTTTCAGGATATCCTCTTCAGAATATCCCCGTTTTAGCATTTCCCGGGTAATATTGGGAAATTCGGAAACGTCATTGCAACCTGAAAGTCCGCCTCCACCATCGAAGTCGCTTCCAATTCCCACATAATCAATGCCCACTAACTTTGCAACATGGTCGATATGGTTGACCAGGTCGGCAACATTGGCTAACGAGCGGGGATATTTTTCCCTTACCTCGGTCCACTGCTTTCTGAATTCCGTTTTTTCGTCATCACTCATGGTGTCCCATTTTTCATTGTAGATGGCTCTCATCTCCCGATCTTTTTTGTATCTGACCGTTGTGGTATCCGGGTCTTTCACATAGTCGGAAAGCAGACAGATTTGGATCACCCCACCGTTTTTTGCCAATGCACTGATCATTTCGTCGGTCATGTTACGGTCGTTATTGGCCAGCGCCCTGACACTGCTGTGTGATGCAATTACGGGGGCTTTTGATTCCTTGATGACATCGAAGAAAGCCTTATCGGAAATATGGGATACATCAACAATCATTCCCAGGCGATTCATTTCCCTGACCACCTCGCGTCCAAATGCACTCAGCCCGTTGTGTTCAGGCTTTGCCCTGTCGGTCGAAGAATCACAGATATCATTGTGGTACGAATGGCTAAGGGTGATATAACGGGCTCCCTTGTTGTAAAACTCTTCAACGCGCCTGATGTCTTTTGCAAGGGCAAAGCCGTTTTCAATACCAATGTAAATGGCCCTTTTTCCCTGTTTGCTGATGATTGAGGCATCTTCTGCCGTCAGCGCGACCGATGCCAATTGTTGGTTTCGCCCCACCTGTGAATGGATGGTATCAATCATCTGGTGAACAGTCTGGTAGGCTTCCTGGTAGTTTTCCTCAGTCCGTGATCTTTGCCCCACAAAGGCGGCGAAAAACATCGCATCCAGGCCACCCTCCTTCATCTTCACAAGATCGACTTTACCTGTAGTTTGTTTTTTGCCGATATCGAAGTTACCTCTGACCATGTTCATGGGCGTGTCACAATGTGTATCCACGGTCAATGCTTTGTCATGAATCCTATACACTTCTTCATCGGTCACTTTCTTTGGCTGGCCGAATGAAATTGAATTGACCGTCATGAGGATTATTGAAAGGAGGGTTGCAGCGAAACTGATTCTATTTTTCATCTTGGGAAAACTACAATGATAAATTTCCGGATTATCTAACTCCGGGATAAAGTGTGCCTAATGTAGAAAAAATAATTTTTACCACGGCCAGTGTAGGAAAAATAACCGGGTTGACTCTTGATATATAGTTAATTGTATTTATATCAGGCAATTTGCCTGATAACTGGCTTACAACCCCGACTGCGGATTTTTGATCCAGTCGCCTCTTTTAAAGACTACCGGATCTCCAGTAATTTTGCGGGCAATTTCAGGAAGGTCTTTTCCATCGAATGTACCTGAACTCATCAGCAACAGGTTTGCATTTTCCCATTCCATGGAGGCCAGTTCGCTGAATAATGCATTTGAGTCGGTAGTAACAACCAGTCCGGGTTTATCGAAACCCTGAGAGACCATCTCTGGTGTTATCGGTTCCAGTTTTTTATGCTCGACAGTCAGTGGATTGAAATATACGAAAGCCAGGTCAGCATCTTCCATACAGCCTTTATAGTGGGGCAGGAACTCCTTTTTCAGTGAACTGAAGGTGTGAAGTTCCATACAAGCCACCAACTTTCGTCCGGGGTATTGTTGCTTCACTGCCCGGGTGGTTGCCAGCAGCTTGGAGGGGGAGTGGGCAAAATCACGGAAAACCGCTGTCGTTGAGTTTTCCGACAGTAGTTCGAGCCTGCGTGCCGCCCCTGAAAAGCCCTTTATGGAAGCATAGAATTGGTCATCACTTAAACCAAGGCTATTGCACACTTTTTTTGCCGCGGAAATATTCTGGAGATTGTGGTTGCCAAATATCTTGAGCCTGATTTCCCGGTTGCCTGTGGTCAGGTAGGTGACCTGATCTTCAGTCACGCTGGTATGCTCTGAGTATCCTTCAGTTGTGATGTGGTTCATTTCTTTGGCAATCTCCTGAAGGACAGGATCACCTGAGTAGTAAAAAAGTTGTCCTCCGGGTTCGATCCTTTTGGCAAATTCCCTGAATTGCTCTACATAAATGTCAAATGTTGGAAAAACATTGATGTGATCCCAGGCAACTCCACTCAATACGGCGATGTGTGGATGATATAGATGAAACTTCGGCCGGGGATCATCAGGCGACGACAAATATTCATCACCCTCAAATACGGCCAGACTGGATTCTTCCGTGAGGTCGGTCATGGTTTCAAAACCCTCTACCTGTGCTCCAACCATGTAATCGAACTTGATATGGTTCTCTTTCAGGACATGCATAATCATCGATGTGATGGTTGTTTTGCCGTGACTTCCCCCGATTACTACCCTGGTTTTGTTTTTGGTCTGTTCATACAGGAATTCAGGATAGGAGTATATTTTCAGGTTCAGTTCCCTGGCTTTCAGCAGTTCGGGATTATCGCTACGGGCGTGCATGCCCAAAATGATGGCATCGAGTCCTTCATGGATCTTTTCAGGATACCAACCCTGCGTTTCAGGCAACAAGCCATACTTTGCGAGCCTGCTTTTTGATGGTTCAAAAATCTCATCGTCCGATCCGGAGATGGTGTATCCTTTTTTGTGAAGGGTTATGGCCAGGTTGTGCATGGCACTTCCGCCAATGGCAATGAAATGTAAACGCATATTTGACAAGTAATGCGGTAAAGATAATATCCCTTGGACAGAAAATTCCAGGGTACCATTTTTTTCAGGTGGTCTTTTGGGTCAGCACGAATTCTTATCGGGTTCCGCTGACCTTCATTTCAATGGAATACAGGGCATCGGAGGCGGTAATGAAAAGTGTCTTCATTTTTTTCCCTCCAAAACAGACGTTTGCGGTCCAGTTGGCCTCAACCGGAATGTGTTCAATCTTGTCCCCTTTCGGATTAAAAACTGTTACACCCTTGCCTGTTATATAAATATTCCCCTGGTTGTCGATGGTCATTCCATCCGATCCCATTTCGGCGAAAAGTTGTTTGTTTTGAAGGGACCCATCAATGGCAATGTCGTAAACGTAGGTTTTTCCTGCCTTGATGTCGGCCACATAGAGTTTTTTCCCATCCGGGGTGCCAATAATTCCATTGGGTTTTTCAAGGTCGGTGGTTACCCTTGTCACCTTTTGGGTTTCATGGTTGTAAAAATAGACATGCTCGCCGTCCTGTTGCATTTCGGGATCACGGCTCCAGTAGGGTCGTTTATAAAGTGGGTCAGTAAAATAGATGCTGCCATTGGGGTGCACCCACAGGTCGTTGGGGCCATTGAGTAACTTGCCTTCAAAATCGGCGACCAGGACCGTGTGTTGGCCATCCATGCCAATTTTCCAGAGTTGGTTGTTCAAATCGGAGCATGACAACAGATTGCCGTCGGCATCAAAGTACAAGCCGTTTGCCCTGCCTGCCCCTGAATGGAATGTTGTCAGTTCGTTATCGGTGGTCCAGACGTGTATTTTGTTGTTGGGCTGGTCGGTAAAATAGACATTCCCTTTTTTGTCTGCCGCCGGACCTTCGGTAAAGCTGAATCCACCGGTCAATTTGATTAACTGGGCTCCCTTGGCTATGATTCCTTTAGGTGATTTTCCCCAAACCGGATGTGCGATCAGGATGGCCAGGACAAACAATCCGCTTAGCATCTTTTGCATGGTAACCTTTTTTGTTGATTGCCTGAAATTAAGAAATATCTGCGAATCACGGACTTTACCCAACCCTTGATGATCAACAAAAAAAAATGCGGTCATCAGGGACCGCATTTTTCAAAACATATATTTTGTGGATCATTCAATCACAACCCGTGCATTTTCGACAAGATTATCCCCTGCTTTCACTGGCGTCATCATGAATGAGTAACGATATTCTTTGGCTGTCAGGCGGTACTGTTCGTGCGTCCACTTACCCCAGCTGTTGTCACCACCTACGCCCATTTGTCCTAAATCGATATTGACCGAAGTAAGGTCGCGGGTTTTTACATCCACCGTATGGCGGTTGTAAGCCCTGGAGCTTACCTCCGGACCGTGTCCGAAAGCACTTTCCAGGCTTTCAAAGTCTTCCAGCAGGTTGTGGTGTGCACTGACCTCCAATACTGGATTGCCACTGAATAGGAGTCCGTTTCCGGCTTCATCGGTGATCGCCATCCACCTTACATCGGTTTTGTTGCCATTCTCCTGGGGTCTTACGTAAGCCCACATCTGTTCGGCTACCGTTCCGTTGTATAGTCCCACGAATGCACTGGTTTTCCTGTCAGCGTATGATTCGTGCGGTCCGCGTCCCAGCCATGTCATGCGGTCGAATGAGCGCGGCATGACCAGGTTCATACCCATCCTGACAATCTCCGGAAGGTTTTCCTGTGTCATTTTGAAATGGTTACTGACCTTTACCTGGCCTGATCCATAAATCGTGTATACCGAAGTATATTTTGCAATCGGTTCATTGCTATCATTTACCAGGTCAAATTCCATTGTCACCTCGGCAGTCTGCGGGTTAATCTGGCGTGATTCAAATCGTGTCACTTTACGGGTTTCCCCAGCCTTTCTCCACACTTTGCTCCGTTTATGTAAACGGTTACCCAGGTCATTGTCAATGGGGGCTCTCCAGAAATTTGGGATTAATCCTTGTTGAACCAGTTCTGAATTGCCTGTCTTGTAGCTTGTCATTACTCCGGAAGCCGCATCAAAGGTTACACTGAAATCATTCCCTGAAACATTGAGAGAACTGCCATTATCGTTTACTGTCAATTCCCCGAAACTGTTTGAGGCCACCTTAGCGGCTGGTTGGGAGACCGGAAGAAGGAATTGTTCTTCAGCCGCAACCCATCCTGATTTCAGCAAACCGCTGTCTGTTTTGCGTGCAGCCTTGAGGTTGAGGAAGTATTCTGTACCCGGTGCAGCATTGAACTGGTAATTTAACGAAACCGGAACAGTTACTCCCGGGGCGGCTTCGATGTCGTTTAGTTTGCCTGAGGCAACCACTTTCCCGTCGCCGGTCACTTCCCAAGTAAACTCAAATTCTTTCAGGTTCATGAATGCATATTTGTTCTCAATGGCAATCTCTCCTTTCGAAAGCTGTACCGGCTTGAACCCAATATACTGGTATACTTTCTTCACTTCCTTCAGGTGGGGATTGGGGGTACGATCGGGCTGCACCAGTCCGTTCAGGCAGAAGTTTCCGTCGGAAGGCACATTTTCGGGACCAAAGTCACCGCCATATGCCCAGAAGGATTCCCCTTGCTCATTGGTCGTGAGTAATCCCTGGTCGACCCAGTCCCAGATAAATCCACCCTGCAGGGCGCGATATTTTTCAATCACGTCCCAATAATCCTGTAGGTTACCTACACTGTTTCCCATGGCATGGGCATATTCGCACTGGATTAACGGGCGGGTCGGATTGCTTTGCGCGTAACGTTCCATCCATTCAATATCCCAATACATTGGACACACGATGTCGGTGTTGTGTTCCTGTTCGGCACGTTCGTATTGTGTTGGGCGGGTCGGATCAGCCTTTTTCAGATAATCGTATGTGGCGTAAAAGTTAACCCCGTTGCCTGCCTCGTTGCCCAATGACCAGATGATGACAGAAGGCTGGTTTTTATCCCTTTCATACATGTTTTCGGTCCTGAACATGTGCGCATCGAGCCAGGTGCTGTCCTTGGCAAGTGAATTGGCTCCATAGCCCATGCCATGCGATTCAACATTTGCCTCATCGATCACATACAAACCATACTGGTTGCACAATTTGTAAAAAAGTTCGGGTTGTGGGTAATGTGAAGTCCTGACGGCATTCAGGTTATTCAGTTTCATCAATTCAATATCCTTGAGGATCGTGGCTTCGTCGACCACGTGGCCGGTAACGTCGTGGTGTTCGTGAATGTTGGCTCCCTTCAGGTAAACGTATTGGCCGTTAATCTGAAGGACTCCATCTTTTACTTCGACCGTGCGGAAACCCACATCCTGTTTCAGGACTTCAATGATTTGCCCATCGGTGGTTTTGAGTGTAATCAAAAGTTCGTACAGGTTGGGGTATTCGGCACTCCATTTCTTAACATCGGATATGTTTCCCGAGAGTTGGGCCTTAAATGATCCCTGCGGAACCTCATAGGTTGAGGAGAATTGCATAACCTGGTTTTCATGGTCTGAAACCTGGGCCTCAACCAAAAGTGTAGTAGTCAAATCGGCAAGGTTGTTTAGTTCGACATCAAGCGATAAGATCCCGTTTGTATAAGTTGAATCGAGGGTGGATATAACCTTGAAGTCGCGAATGTGCTGTGGATTTCTGGCTTGAAGGTAAATGTCGCGGGTAATGCCACTCATCCTCCAGAAATCCTGGTCTTCGAGATAAGATCCTGAACTCCAGCGGAAAACTTCAATGGATACTGAGTTTTTGCCATTTTTCAGATAGCTGGTTATGTTGAATTCGGAGGGAGTTTTGCTGTCTTCGCTATAACCGACATATTCTCCGTTAATCCAGAGATTCATGTTGGAGCTGACTGCCCCTGTATGCAGATAAATTTCCTTGCCCTGCCATTCTGAAGGGACCTCGAAAGTTCTTTTATACGACCCGACGGGATTGTAATGTTCCTGTATTGTTGGGGGAGTTGCCTCGTGGGGATAGGTGACATTGGTGTATATTGGGTAGTCGTAACCCTGGCGTTCCCAGTTTGAAGGGACCTCGATTTCGGCCCATTTTCGGGTGTCAAAGTCGTCCTTAAAGAACCAGAAAGGCCGGTCGGCCGGTTTTTCAGCCAGATTGAATTTCCACGGGCCATTCAGCGACAAAACCAGGGGCGATTGCCACTTACTGTCGACACGGGCTTGTTCAACCGTAGTGTAGGGGATGAAATGGGCCCTTGGCTTCTCCCGGTTAATTTGGGATATCATCTGTGTTTGCCAGGGCTTGGGATCAGGTTCTTCAAATGGCACATTGGAGTAATCCTTGTATCGGTTACAGGATAACAAAGATCCGGAAAGAACCAGAAGCAGAAAAAAAATCCTTGTATTCATTTTGGTAAAGTATTTGGAAATTTTAGTTTGAGCAATGGCATTCTTGCTCTGCAGGCAAAGTTAAATATTTAATCTTAAAGTCATTCCATAAAATGACAATATGTAGGACATAATTAAGGAAAAGTAATCTAAATCAGAATAACGACTTAATTACTTCCTTGATTTTGTCCTCTTCGGTTCCGGGATCGAAAATTTTAACCGGTTTGAGGTAGGTCAGGTTTTTGTCCTGGTTGATCCTGTTTTCTCCGCCCCCGGTGATATTCAGCATGATGGTTTTATCCTTGTCAATTCTTCCTTCTCTTGCCGCTTTTATCAGGGTGGCTGTTGCAACGGCCGCGGCCGGGTGGATATCGATCCCTTCGGCCTCGAGAAATAATCTGGCAGCCTCGCGTGCCTCGTCGTTGGTGGCGAGCAGCACATCACCCCCTGTATCGGTCAGGGCGTCAAACAATCCACCTGCCGGAGGATAGGGTGGTTTTCGGTTAGAAAGCACTTTGGCATCGATTTCTTCGACCATTTTGCGAGCTTCGTTGTCATCCAGGGGAAGCATGGCCCTGGAACCTGCCTTCCATGCATCATGGATTGGAATGAAGGGGGAATTTTGGGAAACCATCAATTTCATCTTGTTTTTCCCATATCTCCCGTCGGTAATGAACCGTTGATTGGCTTCCCAGGCAGCGATTGCCCCGGTTCCACTTCCGATAGCCTGAAAATAAAAATCAGGGATATGCCCAATGGCGGTTACTGCCGAAAGAACCGTGGTGCCCATCCCATCGCGACGTGCAACGTTTTTTGCACCGCCTTCGGCCATGAATCCATCTACCGATGCAGCGATATTTGACAGGTGGATGGCATCGAAATAGTCGCTTCCCTTTGACGTGCAAACCAGCTTGACGCAGTCGTGAATGGGACTGTCGAACCAGAGTGCATTGAGATTGTCTTCAGGTACACATAACAGGAGTGGAATCTGATTATCGGAACAAACCCTTGCAAAAGCCCTGGAGGTATTCCCTGCCGAAGCAACCACCAATACTTTCTGGTTTTCGGCCGTCATTCTGCCGCACACCGAATAGGCTTCTGTCTCCTTAAATGAACAGGTCGTCATGGTGGCGCCTTTCTCGGGCCACCAGCCACTAAAGGTAATCCACAGGTTTGAAAGGTTCAGTTTTCCCGCCAGTCCTTCGCTTCGATAGGTTACCGGTGCCGATGATCCCTGCAGGATCCTGCTGACTGGCAACCAGTTTGCATAACGGTAGAGCCCCGGCAAATCATCCCTTACCTCAAGCTGGCGATTTTCATATACAGCCCTGATGAGCGTTGGTTCCGTCTCTTCCGGAGCATCCAAAAGCCATCCTGTGTCGGGAAATGTACGGCCAGTCCTGACCGATTGAAGAAAATACCGGGTTTCCTGAAAACTCATATCTTTTCATTTTGTGAGGGAGCAAAATTAACAAATTTGGTTGAACATGCTTGTTTGCAATTCCTGCAACCTGTCAAGATGACCAACGGTGTTTCATTTGGTTGAACATAGCGCTCCAATCAACCCATCCAACGGAAACAATCAAATTGGACTGTCACGGCCAATTGTTTGAAACGCCCCTGCACTGCCTGTCAAATTCCATAAATTTCAATGGATGATGAACATTATGGCGTAATTAGCTGTATGATGTATGTTTGGAATGTATCTTATTTAAAATTTTAGTAAATTAATTGACTGAAAAAACCAATAAGGAGGATTATGAAAGTACCTAAAATGAAATTTGGCTATGCCATCCTGGCAATGGCCGGAATAGCACTGATCAGTATATCGGCCATCATGGGCCAGCAGAGAGACACCGAACGGGGAGCAACCTTGTATCAGCAATATTGCGCCTCGTGTCATGGTTCCGAAATGCAGGGCGGAAATGCCCAGAGCCTGATCGATGGTGTTTGGCAATTCGGCGTTGAAGACAGCTATGTTTTCCGGAATATCAAGTACGGGATCACCCATTTGGGTATGCCCGCATATGAAAATGCCCTTAGTGATGCCGATATCAACAACATCATTGCTTATGTGAGGGGTGTTGAAAAGGATCGCGGGGTTGAAAGGCCTGCCATTGCCCGGGAAACCGGCACCATGGACTATGAACTCAAAATCGAGGTTTTTGCCGAAGGACTGGAAGTTCCATGGTCAATCGATTTTCTGGATGCCAACACGGCACTGATTACCGAGAAGCCGGGCAGGGTGAGAGTGGTGAAGAACGGGAAAATGCTATCACAGCCTGTTGCCGGCACTCCTGCTGTGCTTAACGAAGGACAGGGTGGATTGTTAGATGTGGCCGCGGATCCCGATTATGCCCAAAACGGCTGGATTTACCTGGCATACTCCCACTCTCTCGAATCTGCAGGAAACGAAAGGCCGGTGGCCATGACCAGGTTGGTCAGGGGGAAAATCACCGATAATCGCTGGACTGACGAACAGGTTATTTTTGAAGCTCCTGCCGAGACCTACCGGACAACCCGTCACCATTACGGATGCCGTATCGTTTTTGATCCATGGGGACATCTCTACTTTGCCATAGGTGATCGTGGATACCAGGATCAGGCACAGGATTATAAACTTCCCAATGGAAAGGTTCACCGGATATATCCCGATGGTTCCATTCCAGAGGACAACCCATTCGCCAAAATTGAGGAAGCCATCCCATCGTTATACAGTCTGGGGAACAGAAATATCCAGGGAATGGCCATCCACCCGGTGACAGGTCATCTGTGGACTACCGAACATGGCCCCATGGGGGGTGATGAACTCAATCTGATACTACCCGGAAAAAATTACGGTTGGCCAGTGATAACTTACGGACGTAATTACAATGGAACCACCATTACCGATAACCGAACTTATCCGGGAATGGAGCAACCCAATTTCATGTGGAATCCTTCGACGGCGGTATGCGGTCTTGATTTTTACAGCGGTGATATGTTTCCGAAGTGGGAAAACAAATTGATGGTGGGCGCCCTGAAATATGAGCAGGTCACACTGCTGACCCTTGCAGGCGACCGGGTTATCCATGAAGAAACCATCCTGAAAAATGCTGGTCGTGTGCGCGATGTATCGACTGGACCTGATGGTGCCATCTATGTTGTACTGAACAATCCGGACACAGTTGTGAGACTATCCAAAAAATAAACAGTCCTGAGAGGGCTATCAGAACCGGAGAGAAGTATCCTCCGGTTTTTTTTATGCCTGAATATCTGGAAATGGTTTTTGTAAAGCCCTTTGCCTGATCCCGTAAAAGACAAATCCTCCTGTAACAAGACTTACCAAAGCAAACATCCATCCATCGGGACCCAAACCAAACTCCTCCACTTCCTGGCTGATGTGGTTATGATCGACCATATACATGAGAATCACGGCGGCAGCATTGTTGATAAAGTGGGCCAGTATTGGCAGCCAGAGTGTACCGCTCCATACGAGAAGATAACCGAACATTCCACCCAGCAACATTCGCGGGATAAATCCATAGAATTGCATGTGCAGGGCACTGAAAAGAGCAGCTGAAAGCCAGATTCCCCAATGTTTGCTGCCACTGATTCCCGTAAACAGTTTTTGGATGACTCCCCTGAAAAGCAACTCCTCACCCAGGGCTGGAAGAACAGCGATCATGAACAGGTTAAACATTAATCCCCCAAGGCCATTCACATTCAAGAATGCTTCAACAAGCTGTTCGGCTGTATCCTCAGCATTTCTCATCCAGTTTTCAACACCTGAGAGCCATTCAGGGAAATGCATACCCGCATTGACAGTCCCGGTAAAATTGATAAAAGGGCTGATGACCAACACCAGCAAAAGAACCATCAATGATAATATGAGGGTTGGTTTTTGGTTCAGGCTGAGGTATTCCAGAATATCACCATTGAAAAACCAGGCCACCACCAGGGGCGGCAGGATAAAAAGTCCCAGAGTCTGGGAAATCTGGAAAAATTTCAGGAGTTTCAATGATTCAGGGTTGGTATGGTCGATACCGTCCATCATGCCCATCAGGGCGTCGAATCCAAAAACCGGAATTGCCACAAAGGCAGTTAAAACCTGGGTTATCAGGAAAATGACCACTACAATGAATCCTGTAAAAAGGAGACGGGTTCCGGGTGAACTTTCCCGAAAAGCAGTATATGGCATAATCAGTGTTTTTAGCTTGAATAGAGTTCGAAAATAGTCAAATTTTCAGCGACCCCCGCCTTCTTTTTGTAAATGTGGTGATTTCGTTGTAACCGATTTTGTGCAGCAGATCAACTGCCGTATGAAAATGTCTTGCAATCTGGTCGGGGTGATGGGCATCCGATGTGATGGTAACCGGCACTGATTCGGCATGCAGGATCTCGAGCCATGCCTGTCCCGGATTGAATTCAGTGCAAGGCCTGTCAAGTCCGCCCGTATTTAATTCAACAACACTTCCTGAAGCTTTAATGATCCTTGCGGTTTCTTCGTATAAATGGGTCAGGTCAGATTCGGGATAGATGGCAAATTTCTTGATGATATCGAGATGGCCAATGATGTCAAATAGGTTGCTGGCAGCCATTTGCTGGACGAGCTGGTAATACATGGCGTACAGTTCATCATTTGGCCATTTTCCATAAAGGGAGGTGTCACCGTCAAAATTCCAATCTCCGATGAAGTGGATGGATCCAATGACATAATCGAGAGGCAGTGAGTTGATGATCCTGTGGAGTTCTGCTTCCCTGCCCGGAAAGTAATCAAGCTCAATGCCATATTTGACCGAAATCAGGTGATCATATTTCTCGCGGATTTCCATGATCTGGTGTGACATTACGGGAAGGTCAATCTCCTCTATTGCCCAGGTTACCGGCTTAAGGCAAACATGGTCACTAAACCCGATCTCGTTGAGCCCTTTTTCGATGGCTGTCCGGACCATCGCTTCATAATTGGCTGATCCATCCGATAATATCGAATGGGTATGATAATCTGTTAATTCTGACATTTATGCCGTCTTTCCGGATAACTAAACCGGGTGTTATAATTACGAAAATACGAATACTATCTCAGTAGGTTACCACTTTCCCGAATTTAAAAACTTCGAAACAGGTTAATTCCAGACCCGAATATACTGCCCGGGATATCATATGTTGAAGTTTGACATCGTTTCTGAACTGAGACCCGGCTCCTGAAGAAACAACAGCAATCCCTCTTCAAGGCGGTATTCGCGTGAGGGCTGTCCGTTTTGCCTCATGGCGGCCGTAAAACCCTCATTCAGCATTCTGCCAGCCCTAAGCGGAAACTCCAGCAGCATGGGATATTTGTGTTTGTCGCCAGGATGGTTGAAGAAGTGCCTGCAGCTTTCAAGGCTCGTTGAAAGGTAAATCCTGCAAGCCATTGGACGAGCCTCGTAAACTGTGCAAACCCCGTTTTCGAGAAGTGGACAGGCCGCTTTGTGCCTGAGCAATTTCGACTCCGACAAATTGGATACAGCCAGGTTTTTGGCGGCAGCTTTTTTTAGGATGTTCCCGATCTGTGTGCTTGAGAGTTTTTGACGGATGTGCCTGATTAAGTGCAACATTTCAAAGTTGTTTGCAAAAACGGGCTGGTAACAGCACCAGTCACAGCCTTTGCTGCAGGCAACCTGAACTCCCTGTGTCACTGCATTTCGCAGGATGGCTTCATTCAGTTCATCCATCGATTCCTGTATAGTCTTGACCCCATTTGAAATATCTTCCGGACTCAGTCCCTGGTCAGCCGCGTCCTGTCCGACACGGTGCCCATCCGAATGAAAAATCTTGTCTGTATCTGAGAAACTCTTGTTTGTCATCGATCTTTGAGTTTGTTTCAATCCCAGGAATGCGGGATCTTTTCGATATGGCCGTAAAGTATTGGATTTCCTTTACGCAAATAAATGGTAAAATTGTCAGCTATGAAGGTTCTCCTTCCCTTATTCCAGATAAATACCTTCAGCATGACATCATTTCCCCTGAGGTCTATGTCTGATAGTTTTACGGAAATGTGCGCCCTGATGTGGATGGAATCCGGTAGTAAATTATTGCCATATTTTGAAGCATCACTTCCATTCCAGAAGATACCCTGGCCGTCTTGCTCCAGGGATGCCACCAGTATGACCTGATTTAGGCTATCATTTGATGTAAGATCCACCGATATGTCGATAAAATCGTTTTGCCCCTCTGCCAGCTCCCTTATATTCCTTGTATAGGTTGGGCCCCATTCCATCTGGCCATGCATACGATATTGATAATTATCGTTCACAATTGTATCCTTGATGATTCCGTTTGGGTCAATGCCCGACCAAAAAGCCGGAGTGGAAAGGTTGAAGTCGAGTTGTTCGACGGTCTTTTTTGAATTTTTGTCACTCCGGGCAAAAATGTAGCTGTTACCCCCCATGTAATTGTTTTCGATGACCATTTCAGGGTAATAATCCATGATGATGGGGATGGCCACCGGATGAACCGAGTATAGACTGCCCAGGAACAGCGTATCGTATTCAGGTGAGTTTACTCTCAGGAAATCAATTAGTTCCTCTTCGCTTTCAACTGTTTTATCCCAGTGAAACGGTTGGCTGACCCCATACTTGTCCAGGTAATAACGGGTGAACTTTGGATGGGAGTCGATCATCTTTAAATAGGGCTTTCCGGCTATGGATTTAAAGTCGGCCACGATTTTTTCGTAGGGTGAATCATAAAATACCCGGTAATGGTCTCTCTCAAAAATGAGGGTAAGGGTATTGACGATAAGAATGGAACCTGCCAGAAGCAGATTTACTAAAGGCTTTTGTTCACGGATGTGGCCGAACAGCACAAAAAGCAAATAAGGAAAACTAAAAATAAGGACTGAATATTGAAGCACTGAGCTCACCAGCATCGAATATGTAAAACCAATAGCAAGGGGTATAAGGAACCAAAGCAGTGATATTAGGAAAAATCCGGTTTTGACCCGGTATTTGCCTGATTGAAAGATACCAAACAGAAATAAGGCGGCTGCCAGAGATATGGCGTAAAAGGAGAAATGGAAGATATACGCAAGATATCTGAGCGGGAAATCATAGCCGGGTTTGGCCAGCCATCCCTCAACGCCTCCAATTCCGAGCTGATAAAAGAAGATTCCAATATGGGGCAGATACAAAAGAATGATCGCCAGGCCCATTAAAAGATATCGGTTTCTGTATGTTGAGGGGATCATGAATAGGCCGGTAATCCCGACAATGAAGGCAAACAAAAGGCTAAAGTGATGATTATAGGTACTTAGTGAAGCCGTGATAACAAAAAGAACGGCATTTTTCCGGAAATTCTTTTCGGGTGTAAGCATGAGGTTTGTCCAGAAAAGTACCATTGCCAGGGTCAGGAACAGGCCGCTGCCGTATGGACGGGCAATCTGGCTGTACATCACGGGATACTGAAGGGTCGCCAGGAATGCTGCAGCCACCAATCCGACAGTATTGTTAAACCAACGGCATCCTATCTTGTATATCAGGATAACGGATAATACCCCAGCCAGTAAAAAGGGGAGTTTTACCAGCCATTCGGTCATCCCTGTCACCTTAACCCAGTAATTGAGAAAAACCTGCACACCTGCAGGGTGCCCGTCAATCTTCACTCCCTGGTTGATGAGATCACTGAAATGATTAAAGCCTGTCCTGAAAAGAGCGCTGAATTCATCATGGGTAAATGGGATTTCCCGGATGCGGTAGAATCTTAAAACCGTAGCCACTGCCAATATCAGCAGGAGAATAAGGGTATCTGGTTTTTGAAAAATATGCTTTTTCATGCTACGACTTCCAAAAGGCTATGCCTCTTTCCTTGTTATTGGGATGTAACTTCGGAATAGGTTTCAAACCTAATAATAATCTGCTGAAAATTGTCTTCAGTTCTGAAAATGCCTTACCAGCTAAAATGAACAACCAGCCTGTAAGGGTATCGGTTTATGGCAGAAAAGCCGGGTCAGCCACGTTCCGGTGTACTTTTGTTGACAGGCCCACATAGTTAAACAGGATATCGACAGGAGACCGACAGGTGCTTTGCGTAAATATGCAATAGATATACTTTAGATATTCTATAGCAGGTCAGTATAGAATAAGTATAGAATAACTATACAAGAAGTATTCAATATACGACTCGGTACTCAACCGATGGCAGATTTTCCTCTAGCCAGAAATTTTTTTAATAATAATTCAGGGTGTCCACGAAATGACCATATGTAATATAAAAATTTGTTCGTAATTTTGTTTCTGCAGACGTGCCAAGAGTTATCAACTGTATTGGAATCCATAATTGGGTTATGCGACAGTTTGTAAATGCTTGTTAAAGCGATGCTAAACCAAAAACCAAAAAAATGAAAGCAATAGAACAAATTGAACGATTGATGCTAATGAATAATTTGATCAAGGCACATCATACCGGATCGCCCGAACAATTTTGTAAAAGGATGAATATCAGCCGAAGGCAGATGTTCAGTTGTCTGGAGTTTTTTCGAGACTATGGTGTAGAGATTGAATTCTCCAGGGCCATGAATTCATATCATTATGCGAATGGCCATGAATTGGAAATCAATTTCAAGTTGTCGAAAGTTCCTGCAACCCGGTATAACTACCATAAAACAGTGAAGGGACTGAAAGGCAGTGGCCATTTCAGTCCCCTCAAAGACTAATGTTTAGAAGAAATTAGTTATTCCATTTCAAGTGTTACGACCGAATGCGGCGGAAGGGTAACTTCCAGGGTGTTCGTCCCGGTAACCTTGTACCCTTTGAATTCGCCTGGTTTTACCTGTTGCGGATTATCGAAGGTATTGACACTGTTGTACTTTGGTGCCATCAGGATCTCTCCTTTATTGACCTTTTTAACGGCAGCTCCATTCATTTCGACTGTCAGCCTGATTTCTTTGCCCGGATGGACATTGCTCAGTGACATATGGATTTTTCCGTTTGCGTTTTTGCTGACTGTTTGGCTAATGGCCGGTACAGAGTCGTCCCCAAATTTGTAAGGTTCGGTTATCAGGGAGCTTTTCATCAATTTGGCATCACCGTGTACCTTATACATGTTGAAGACATGATAAGTGGGCGTCATGACCATTTTGTCACCTTCGGTAAGGATCATCGCCTGAAGCACGTTCACTGTCTGGGCAATGTTGGCCATTCTGACGCGGTCTGAATGACGGTTGAAGATGTCGAATGTGGTGGCTGCAATCAGGGCATCCCTCATCGAGTTCTGCTGGAACAGGAACCCGGGATTGGTGCCAGGCTCTACGTCAGTCCAAATACCCCACTCATCTACATAAAGCCCGATTTTTTTTGCGGGATCATAGTCATTCATGATGTTGCTGTGACGGGTGATGAGCTCATCCATCCTCAGGCCTGCCCTGATTCCCGAGAAATAGAGATCTTCCCCAAATCCGGTGGCCGCTGTTTTATTGTTCCAACCCGGTCCGGCAATGGTATAATAATGAACCGATAAGGCATCCATGCTCCTGCCGGCATTTTCCATCAAAACGCGGGTCCAGTTGTAGTCATTGCCGTTTGCGCCACAGCCAACCCTGGTCAGCCGGTCTTTGCCATATTCCCAGGCGTACCCCGAATACTGCCTGAGCAGATTGGAATAATACTCGGGCGTCATGTTGCCGCCACAACCCCAGCTTTCGTTGCCAATTCCCAGGAAACGGACATTCCATGGCTTTTCCCTTCCGTTGCTGCGACGCAGGTTCGCCATTTCCACATCTTCGGGTGAGGTCATATATTCGATCCATTGAACCATTTCCTGAACGGTTCCGCTACCCACATTTGCCGAAATGTAGGCATCACATCCGAGCATTTCGCATAAATCGAGAAATTCGTGGGTGCCAAAACTGTTATCTTCGACCACTCCTCCCCAAAATACGTTTTTGATTTTGGGCCTTTCATTTCGGGGTCCGATTCCGTCTTTCCAATGGTAAGTATCGGCAAAGCAGCCACCCGGCCATCGAAGTACTGGTATATCGAGCTCCTTGAGTGCCTCAAAAACATCTTTCCGGTAACCGTTGATGTTCGGGATGGGTGAGTCGGTTCCCACCCAAATACCGTCGTATATGCAGCGACCTAAATGCTCTGCAAAATGTCCGTATATGTACTTGCTGATTGGCTGCCCCTCACTGGTGGCATCGATGGTTAGCTTATTTTGGGCATTCACCCCCTGAAACATCAGGATGATTATCAATCCTGACAATAACAAAGCCTGTTTCATAGTTGATGTTTTATGGATTCAGTTTCTTTGTGTAAATATAAAAGTATTTTTTACATTTTAAAACCATGAAGAAAAATTCCCTCCATTCCATGGCATGATCGTATGTTGGCATTCTGAAGCTCCATCCAATGGATGTATACGGTTTATTTTGTAATTTTTGCGCCGATTTATTGACTATTTATCTGATTTCTGTAAAAACTTACGCTATATGATGAAAATGAAAATTGCAATTTGTGCGTTGTGGATAATGTTCCTGACAGGTTTCAGCCTGATCGGAACGACTGCCTATAGCCAGCAGCCGCCTGTTGATCCTGCCATACGCACAGGGAAACTGGCCAATGGCCTGACCTATTACATCCGACACAATGAGGAACCCAAAGAAAGGGCCAGTTTCTATATCATCCAGAATGTAGGGGCACTTCTTGAAAACGATAACCAGGATGGCCTTGCACATTTTCTGGAACACATGGCTTTTAACGGGACCAAAAATTTCCCCGGAAAGGGAATCATCAATACACTTGAAAAGCATGGGGTGGCGTTTGGCCGCAACATCAATGCCTATACCTCCCAAAATGAAACGGTATATAACCTGAGTGATGTTCCGGTAAATGCTCCCGGACTGATCGACACCTGTTTGCTGATTTTGCACGACTGGTCCGATTACCTTTTATTGACCGAGGAGGAAATCGACCTGGAAAGAGGGGTGATTTCAGAGGAGTGGAGAACAAGGAGGAATGCATCTTTCAGGATGCAGCGTCAGTTTTTTCCGGTACTTTTCAAAGATTCGAAATATGCGGTTCGTGATGTCATTGGCAATCTTGATGTGATCAAGAATTTTGATTACCCCACGCTTCGCAGTTTTTACCACGACTGGTACCGGACTGACCTTCAGGCCATCGCGGTTGCCGGCGATATTGATGTGGATGAAATGGAAAAGAAAATCATCAAACTCTTTTCAGGCATCAAGGCTGTTGAGAATGCCCAGGAAAGAGAATTCATAACCATTCCGTATCATTCCGAAACTCTCTTCACGAAGGCCACTGATCCGGAAGCGACCTCTTCATCGGTAGCCATCTATGTCAAGTTTGAAGGGGCCAAGCCTGAGAACAAGGATTTGTCGTACCTGAGAAAATCATACGCTGCCAACCTGTTTAACCGCATGATGAGTGACCGCATCAATGAAATCCTCCAAAGGGGAAATCCTCCGTTCATGAGCGGAAGTATCAGCTATGGTGGTTTTGCCAGGGGATACGACATACTGGCCATCAATGCCACTGCTCATCCGAACCGGATGGAAGAAGCGTTGAAAGCAATTTATGGCGAGGCTTTGCGGGTTAAACTCCATGGATTTACCCAACCTGAGCTGGAAAGGGCAAAAAGGAATGTCATCAGCATGATGGAAAACCAGTGGAAACAGCAGGATAAAATCCGGAATGATCAGCATATCAGAAAGATGCAGGCACATTACCTGCAGGGTGAACCATTAATCTGTGTCGATTTTGAATGGGAATACATACAGGAAATCCTTCCGGGAATAACGGTTGGGGAAGTCTCTGAAATGGCCAGGAACTGGGTCAAAAACGAAAACCGTGTCGTGATTGTCACGGGTCCTGAAAAGGAAGATGTCCGGCTTTTGGATGAAGAAACAGCTTTCTCCATTATGTCGGAGGTTGATAACAGCACATTGTTGCCATATGAGGAACAGGATCTGGGCACAAACCTTATCACCGAAGAGTTAAAAGGTGCTTCGGTTGTCGGTACCCGTCGGTTGGAAGATTTGCAGGCAGTTGAATGGACACTGTCAAACAATGCGAAGGTAGTATATAAGTTTGCTGATTTCCAAAAGGATAATGTCATTCTTCAGGCATACAGCCCGGGAGGCAATTCAGTGCTCGATACCGAAGAATTGGCTTCGGCTGCCATGCTGGGCAATTTTATGGGAAGCTTTGGCGTGGGTGATTTTGATGCCACGGCACTTCGGCGAATGCTGGCAGGAAAAAATGTAGGGATTAACAGTTCACTTACCTCACTGTTTGAAACTTTCAGGGGGAATAGCTCTCCGCGCGATTTTGAAACTTTGTTGCAATTGCTTTACCTTAGTTTTGAGCATCCCCGGTTCGAGGAGGAGGCTTACGAGGCCATGCGTATGCGTCTTCAGGCCGCAGTTGCCAATATGTCGAATAATCCACAGAAAATTATGAGCGATTCCCTTCAGCAGATTATGTCGGGTTACAGCGAACGCACCCTTGTTGTTACTCCAGGGATTTTTGATCAGTTCAGCCTGTCATCGCTTGAGAAGGTATACCGCAGCAGGTTTAAAGATGCTGGTGACTTCACCTTCTTCATTGTGGGTAATATTGATGAAGATAGTGTTCGCACATTGGCTGCCCGTTATATCGGTTCACTCGCCGATGATCCCCGTACTGAAAACTGGATGGATGACAAGATCCGGTTCCCGGAAGGCCAAACCAGGAAACAGATTCCTGTCGTATTGCAGACCGAAAAGGCCAATGTTACCGTTGCGCTCAACAAGCCCATGGAATATTCTCCTGAATCAAACCTGATACTTGAAGTCCTTCAGGGTATACTCCAGTTGAGGTATACCGAGGAAATCAGGGAGAAAGAGGGGGGAACCTATGGAGTCAGCGTCAATGCTTACAGTGAAAGACACCCATTGAGCCAGAAAAGTGTGATGATGAATTTCGATACCGATCCCGAAAAGGCTGATCACCTGAAATCAATTGTCTATCGCGAAATGGAAAAAATTGCAGCCGAAGGCCCAACTGAGGAGGATTTCGACAAGGTTGTCAAAAACCTGCTGAAAGACAGGGAACAGGCAAAACCGAACAACGGTTACTGGATGGGTGTACTGATCAATTACTACCAGAACCAGTACAACTCAGATGCTTCCGAGAATTATGAGGATATTCTTTCAAAAATGTCAAAAGAAGATATCCGTAAATTCGCGGCTGAATTCCTGAAAGGTGCCGATGCAGTCGATGTGGTATTCGTGCCGAAAAAATAGTATGCAATAACCTTTGGTCAGAGGCTTCAGACCTTGATAAGAACTTAACGCATCCGGAAGCAGATTCCGGATGCGTTTTGCTTAGAATCAGGGGTAATGTGTGTTCACTGTGAATTTGCCTACCTTTGTGACAATGGATGAAACCTTTAACCATCTTGTCCCGGAGGGAATTTACCAGGTTCGGTTGAGTGACTATGGCC
>JAEYXH010000006.1 GCA_023428545.1 Bacteroidota bacterium
CACCATGGTGATCCTGGGGGTTGCCTTCCTGCTGATGGGCATGTTCGTAGGCAGGCCCTATTGCCGGTTTTTTTGCCCGTATGGGGTGTTGCTGAAATGGACATCCAAATTTTCGAGATGGCATATGACCATCACCCCGTCGCATTGCATTCAGTGCAAGCTTTGTACAACCAGTTGCCCGTTTGATGCCATTGATTATCCTTCGGAGGAAAAAGCCATCACCGGATCGCGCTCAGGAGCACGTAAGTTCCTGCTCTATGCTGTTTTGTTGCCGGTATGGGTCGGGGTCGGCGTATTTGTTGGTGCCAAGTCACATGCATATTTGTCGAGGGCCAACCAGGACGTTTACCTGGCAGAACTGATGATTGCCCATCCCGAAGTGAAGGATGATCCGGATAACCTGGACGTGCAGACTTTCCTGAGTAAGGGCAGGACCCTCGAACAACTGGTGGAGGATGCCCGTATCGTACGTAAAAAATTCTATACAGGCAGCATGATTGCCGGTGGATTTATCGGCCTGGTCATCGCCATGACCCTGCTGAACCAGGTGATTTTCAGGCGGCGTACTGACTACCAGCCCAATCCGGGTGATTGTTACAGCTGCGGAAGGTGCATGGATTATTGTCCGGTCGACAAGCCTGTTCCACAGTATAAAACGGCTGTGCCCATCATCAATAGTGAATCAACTGAAACCAAATAGTCAGGACCCGTCGCGGTCCTGCTGGAAACAGGACTGAAGGGTTACCCGTAAACAGAAATTTTGACCAAAATGAATATCAAAGACCAGATCAAGCTGTCATCAAACGTTGCCGTGATTTCCGGGATCTTTTGCACGGCCGTGGCCTTGCTGCTTCTGCTGAATTTCTGGCAGCTGAGCAAGAATGATCCGCTTGAAAGCACTGCCATGAAAGTCCTGATCGAGCGTTTGGCACAGGAGCCTTCCAACGCCGAACTGAAGCAGGATATCAGGCAACTCGACCTGTTGGCACGCAAAGCCTATTTCAATACCCAGTGGCAGATCAATACCGGCAGTTACCTGTTGCTTTTCGGAGCAGTCGTTTTCGCCATCGCGTTGCGGTATTACTATACCCTGAAATCGAAAATCGAGATTCCTGAGCAGGTTGTTGAGAACGAATTGGCCGCCAGGGCCTTGTCGATGAAATGGCTGCTTGGTGCCGGGGCTTTCATACTGGTATCTGCATTGGCAGCCTCCTTTGCTTCGGTAAATTACCTCGACCAGTTTGGCAAAGAAGAGATTGTGGCTACCGAGGCTCCGGCAGAAGATGCCGGAATTGAGGTGGTTGAAGTGGGTGAAGAGCCCGTCCTGGTGTCGGGCGGAGCTGAAGCCATGCCAACTGATTCCCTGGTTGCCGGCACAACTGAAGAATCGGGAATATCTGCCCAGGAAGGGGTTTCCGCAACGGTAACCGCTGCCGCTCCGGCATTGCCCGGCGCACCGCAAGTCATGGCCAACCATCCCGCCTTCCGCGGGCCCTTCGGAAATGGTGTCTCGAATCATAAAAATATACCCACAGACTTTGACGGGCCATCGGGTAGAAATATCCTGTGGAAAACCAATCTGCCTGTTGCTGGCAACAGTTCACCTGTCATCTGGGGAAACAGGCTCTTTCTCTCAGGCGGTAATGCCCAGAAGCGGGAGGTTTATTGCATAGACCGGAACTCGGGAAAAATATTGTGGACCAAGTTGGCCGACAATATCCAGGGTAGTCCTGCATCTCCCCCGAAAACCACCGAAGATACCGGTTTGGCCGCTCCTTCGCTGGCGACTGACGGAATCCGGGTTTATGCCATTTTTGGCACCGGTGACGTGATCAGTTTCGATATGGATGGCAATCGGGTATGGGCAAGGAACCTGGGCGTTCCCGACAACCATTACGGATTTTCTTCCTCGCTGATCGCATGGAAAGAAAAGCTATACGTACAATACGACAATAACCGCGGCCAAAAGCTGGTGGCACTCGACGTGGCTACCGGCAATACAGTATGGGAAACCGCCCGTACCGTGAAAATATCTTGGGCAAGCCCGATCATGGCCAATGTGGGCGGTAAATACCAGGTGATCCTGGCCGCCGACCCAAGCGTCGCGGGTTATGATGCTGATACGGGCAAGGAATTATGGAACGCCAAAGGACTGATGGGTGAGGTGGGACCTTCGCCCGCCTACAGCGACGGACTGGTATTCGTGACCCAGGAGTATGCCACCCTGATGGCCGTGAATGCGACCAACGGGCAGGTGGTGTGGAAAGATGACATGTACCTGTCGGAAGTGGCAAGTCCGGTGGCTGCCAAAGGGATGGTCTTTGTGGCCACAAGCTACGGGGTGCTGGCCGCCTTTGACGCAAAAACCGGGGAGATGTTGTGGGAGCACGACAGTGGTGTGGGATTTTATTCCTCACCGGTCATTGCCGAAGACAAAATATTCCTTTTCGATACCGATGGAAAACTGCAGGTATTTGCGCTGGCACGCGAAATGAACCTGCTGGCTGAATCGGATTTGGGAGCCGGAGTCCATACCACGCCAGCCTTTGCCGAAGGCAGGATGTATGTGAGGGCCGGAAACACGCTCTACTGTATCGGAAGGTAGGAAAGGATGGGGCCGGTAAAATGGCCCGGTAGAAATATTTCAATCAAGGGAAATTATGTCGATTGACTTACAGATCATAGATCGTATCGTATCGGAAAAAGGCCGCGAAAAAATGGCCATCATTCCCATCTTGCAGGAAATCCAGAAGGAATTCAATTTCCTTCCCGAGGAGGCGCTGCGAAGGGTGAGTGAGGTTTCCGAAATCACTCGGGCCGATATCATGAGCGTGGCCAGTTTTTACCACCAGTTCAGGCTGAGACCCGTGGGGGAACACATGATCAAGATTTGCGTCGGGACTGCCTGTCACGTGAAAGGGGCAGGACAGGTTTACGACGCATTTAAACGCAAATTCAAGCTCAAGGAGGAGGAAACTACCGACGCCTCGGGGAAATATACTCTCGAAAAAGTGAGCTGCCTGGGTTGCTGTACGCTTGCTCCGGTGGTGCAAATCGACCAGGTGACCTATGGCCATGTCACTACCAACCAGATTGACCAGATCGTCGAGGATTTCGAGATCCAGAAAAATACCAAAACCAAAAAACAATACCGCAAGTCAGACGGCACCGAAATACAGGGCGAAATCCGCATCGGACTGGGATCATGCTGTGTGGCCAGCGGAAGTGACGATATCAGGAAGGCCATAGAGGAAACGGTACACAATACCGGAGTGAAAGTCAAGCTGAAACATGTGGGTTGCGTGGGGATGTGTCACCAGGTGCCCCTGGTGGAGGTGGTTCCCAACAAGGGGGAACCCATTTTGTATTCGAAAGTGAAACCCGAAGATGTGAAGGACATCGTTACCGGTCATTTCAAACCCAAAGGATTACTTTCGAGATTGAAAAACCAGCTGCTGGAAACGGCAGAATACATACAGACCGATGCCAAATGGGAAGGGGTGGAACGCTATGAGCTGGATATGCGTGAGAAACCCGTGGTTTCCTTTCTGGGGAAACAGATTCCGATTGCCACCGAATACCGGGGTATCCTGAATCCGGTCGATATTGAGGAATACCGTTCGAGGGGTGGTTTCGTATCCATACAAAGGGCCTTGAAGGAAATGACTCCGGAACAGGTCGTCCACGAAGTACGCGAAAGCGGAATCAGGGGAAGGGGAGGCGCAGGTTTCCCTACCGGCATGAAGTGGGAATTGGTGGCACGGCACCAAAGCCAGCAAAAATATGTGATATGCAATGGCGATGAGGGTGACCCCGGTGCCTTCATGGACCGGATGCTCCTTGAATCGTACCCATACAGGGTGATCGAGGGGATGATCATCGGTGCCTATGCCGTAGGTGCACACCATGGATTTTTCTATATCCGTGCCGAGTATCCCCTGGCCGTAAGGCGCATCAGGGAAGCCATCAAGCATTGCGAGGAGGCCAACATCCTGGGTTATAACATCCTGGGCACCGGTTTTGATTTTCATGTGTCCATCTATGAAGGTGCCGGCGCTTTTGTCTGCGGTGAAGAAACGGCGTTGATCGCTTCTATTGAAGGCAAACGCGGATACCCAAGGATACGTCCGCCGTTCCCGGCAGAAAAAGGCTTATGGGGGAATCCCACCCTGGTCAACAATACCGAAACCCTCGCCCAGGTTCCTTATATCATTCGTGAAGGCTCCGCGAAATTCAATTCGATTGGTACCGAACACAGCAAGGGAACCAAGGTTTTTGCCCTGGCCGGCAAGATCGCCCGCGGTGGGTTGATTGAGGTTCCCATGGGAATTTCGGTCGCCCAGGTGGTATATGAAATTGGGGGTGGAATTGCCAATGGTCGGAAGTTCAAGGCCGTGCAGGTGGGTGGCCCATCTGGTGGCTGCATCCCGGCAAGCCTGGCCAAAACACCCATTGATTTTGAGTCACTGACCAAGGCCGGGGCCATGATGGGCTCGGGCGGACTGGTTGTACTCGATGATACCGATTGCATGGTCGACATTGCACGTTATTTCTTATCCTTTACCCAGGCCGAATCGTGCGGTAAATGTACCTTCTGCCGGATCGGGACCAAAAGGATGCTCGATATACTGAATAATCTTTGCGAGGGAAAAGCGAGGCCTGGCGATATCGACGAACTCGAGAAGCTGGCCAAATGGACGCAGAAGGGTAGCCTTTGCGGACTGGGGAAAACTGCCCCCAACCCGGTGTTCAGCACCTTGAAATATTTCAGGGAAGAGTATGAGGCACACCTGAATGGTGTTTGCCCTACAGGAAAATGTACCGCACTGATCAAATACACGGTCAACGACAAGTGCATCGGGTGTACCCTTTGCGCCCAGAAGTGCCCGGTGGATGCCATCCCGTTTACCCCGCTCGAAAGGCATACCATCGACAATGAGCTGTGCATCAAGTGCGATGCCTGCCGGCAGGCTTGTCCGGTTGATGCCATCGACGTGCGGTAGTTGCCTGATGGCCATTAATGGTACGATAAGGGATTAGTAAAGAAATTGGAACGATGATCAAACTGAAAATAAATAACATGGAAATGGAAGTGCCTGAGGGTACTTCGGTTCTCAAGGCATTGCGGTCGGCAGGTTTTGATGTGCCCGCCCTCTGTTGGAACGACGAGCTGGAACACATTAATTCATGCATGTTGTGCCTGGTCAAGGACAACCATTCGGGCCGCATGATGCCCTCCTGCTCGGCCACAGCCCAGCCGGGGATGGACATCATTACCGATGACGAAGAGATCAGCGAGGCCCGGAAAACAGGCCTGGAACTGCTTCTGAGCGAGCATGTTGGCGACTGTGAAGCCCCGTGCCAGATTGGCTGTCCGGCCCACATGAACATTCCCCGGATGAACAGGCTGATTGCTGCAGGTGAATTTGCCGAGGCGCTCAGGGTGGTGAAAAAAGACATTGCCCTGCCGGCAGTGTTGGGCAGGATTTGTCCAGCCCCCTGCGAGGGGATCTGCCATCGCAGGACTGTCGATGAGGCTGTTTCGATATGTGTGCTTAAACGCTATGTGGGCGATGAGAATGATCTCCATCCGTGGCCTGTACCCCCTTTAAACGGCCGCAAAGTGGCAATAATTGGTGCCGGGCCTGCCGGTCTGGCAGCGGCTTATTACCTTCGCATGGGCGGGGTGGAACCTACCTTGTTTGACATGGCCGCAGAACCCGGAGGCATGCTTCTGACCGCCATCGACGATGAAAAGCTTCCGAAAGATGTGCTCCGCAAGGAGATACAGTCGATCTTGAATACCGGGGTAACCTTCAGGGGTAATACAAGCGTTGACGGGACCATGCTCGATGAGTTGAAAAAAACGTTTGATGCGGTGGTCATTGCCTCAGGGAACATCAATGACCTTATTAAATCATACCAGTTGAAAGGTACTGCCAAGGGACTGGAGGTGAGCGACAATACCTATGAAACTTCGGAAAAGGGCATTTTTGCCGTAGGCAATGTGCTTCGCTCCTCCCGGCTGGCCATCAGGTCACTAGGACAAGGGAAGGAAGTGGCCTGGTCGGTAATGCAGTTCCTCAACGGGCAACCAGTAGTGGGTGAACCACGCAAGTTCAATTCACGTTTCGGGAAGTTGCATCCGGTTGAGTTTACGGAATACCTGACCGAGGCATTTCAGGGAAAGAGGCTTTTCCCCGTATCGCACGCTGCCGGTTTCTCGCGCGAACAGGCCATGGAGGAGGCTGCCCGTTGCATGCACTGCGATTGCAGGGCCATTGACCACTGCAGCCTTCGCGACTGGTCGGACTACTACCAGGCAGTACAGAAGAGATTCCAGACATCGCCCCGCAGGGCCATAACCAAACATTACCAGACCGACGGAATCGTTTATGAGCCCCAAAAGTGCATTAAGTGTGGCATTTGTGTTAAATTAACCGAAAAATATACCGAGGAATTCGGATTCACTTTTATTGGCAGGGGTTTTGATGTGGTCGTCGGGGTGCCATATAACGAAGACCTGAACAAGGGCCTCCAGAAAGTGGGGGAGAAAGTGGCCAAGGCTTGTCCTACAGGTGCCATTGAACTGAAAAAAAAGTAAGTTTTTTTTTGCCAGCTTGGCCGAAATATTTTTTTTCGTGGTGATGAACCAGGCATAAGTTCTGGATGTTAATCTTTAAAGTGTTGATAATGAAAAAAATACAAGTTGGTCTTTTATTTTTCATGATGACTTTTGCCGGATGGACCCAAACGGCAAACTGCTGGTCGGGTTACAGGGGAAACCAAAATCTCACGGGTGTTTCCACAGCCAGTATCCCGACACAGGCCGAACTCCTCTGGACCTTCCAGACCAATGACAATATCAAGGCTTCGCCCGTTGTTTGCAATGATCGCATCGTGGTGGGCTCGGCCGATGGTAACATTTATTGTCTGGGCATGGACGGAAAACTCCTGTGGAAGTTTGAAACACCCAATGCAATTGAAGCCGCCGCGCTTATTCTTGACAACAAGGTCTATATAGGCAACATGGATGGCACCTTTTACGCCCTTGACCTGATGACAGGGAAGAAGATATGGGAGTATGTGACCGAGAACCAGATTGTCGGCGCAGCCAATTGGTGGAAGTCGGGGAACAAGACCTACCTTGTGGTGGGGAGTTACGATTATTATCTCCACTGTGTTGACGCATCTACCGGAATCGGTCTCTGGAAATACGAATCGGACAATTACATCAACGGGGCTGCCTCATGCAGCAACGGCAAAGCGATATTTGGCGGATGCGACGGTTTCCTTCATGTGGTGGATATCATCTCAGGCAATGGGGAACGGAAAATTGATGTGGCCACCTATGTGGCCGGATCGGCTGCCATTGAAGGAACAAAAGCCTGGATTGGGGATTATGACGGCAAATTTTCACAGGTCGACCTGGCCAAAGGGAATATTGCCTGGCGTTGGGAAGATCCGGGTACGCGGCTGCCATTTGTTGCCTCTCCAGCCGTTTATGGTAGCCGGGTTGTCACCGGAAACCATGACAAGCATGTTTATTGTTACGACAAAAACACCGGAGAACTGCAATGGCGATTCAATACCGGAAACCGGGTTGAGGCCTCTCCCGTGATAGCCGGTGCAAAAGCGCTGGTGGCCAATATGCGGGGCGACCTGTTCGTGCTGAACCTGGTCACCGGGAAGCCCGAATGGAATTATGAACTCGGGGCAGCCATTGTTGGGAACCCTGCCATTGCCAACAATCGTATCATAGTTACCGCCATTGATGGTGCGGTGTATTGTTTCGGAAAGAAATAAATATTCCAGTATTATGAAAATAGTCCAGATTATCCCCGGATCGGGAGGTTCATTTTATTGCGGTAACTGTTTGCGCGACAGTAAATTCGTGGAAGCTTTACGGAACGAGGGGCACGATGTGGTAAAGGTCCCCATGTACCTGCCGCTCTTTTCCGACGAACACGATTTAGGTGATACCCCCGTTTTTTACGGTGCGGTAAGCATCTATTTGAAGCAACTCTATCCCATATTTGCGAAAGCCCCCAAATGGTTCGACAAATTGTTGAACACCAAGCCCATGTTGAAGCTGGCCGCTTCGATGGCCGGATCGACCAATGCCAAGGGACTCGAAGAGATGACCGTTTCCATGCTCCTGGGTGAGGAGGGGAAACAGAAAGAGGAACTGGAGAGGATGGTTGACTGGATTTGCGAGAACCTTCAGCCTGATGTCATACACATATCTAATGCCTTGTTGCTGGGATTGGCCCGGCGTATCCGCGAAAAGGCGGGTGTGCCCGTGATCTGTTCCCTGCAGGATGAGGATGTTTGGGTCGATGCCATGAAACCCGGTTTCCAGGACCAGGTTTGGAGACTGATGCAGGAGAAGGCAAAGGATGTGGATGCGTTTATCGCGGTGAGCCATTATTTCGGAGAGGTAATGACCCATAGGCTGTCACTTCCTCCCGAAAAGGTTTTCCCGGTATACCTGGGGGTCGATCCCTCAGAATATGAATATATACCGCCGCTTGACAAGGCCCGGAATGTCGGGTACATTTCAAGGCTGTGCCACGAGAACGGGTTTGACATAGTGGTGGATGCCTTTATCCTTTTGAAGCAGAAACCAGGTTTTGAGGATGTAAAGCTGGTGGCTACTGGCGGGTCGACGGGCGTCGACGTGAAATATATCAAAATGCTTAAAAGAAGGATAGAACAGGCCGTAATATCCAAAGATGTGGTATTTCATGAAGAGTTTGAAGGGGCAGGACGCCATGCCTTCCTGCGCAAAGTGGTGATCGGGACTGTTCCTGTGCGCAACGGCGAAGCATTTGGCATGTACCTGCCCGAACTGATGGCATCGGGCATTCCCATCGTACAACCTGCCCTTGGGGCTTTCCCCGAGATCGTGCAGGTATCAGGTGGCGGAAAAACATATTCACCCAACGATCCGGCCACCCTTGCCGAAACCTGGGCCGGACTTTTATCTGACAGGGAAGAGTTGCAAAAGCTCGGACAGCAGGCCAGAAGAGGGGTGGAACAATATTTCAACATCCACGACCATGCCAATGAGATGATCGGGGTATACCAGAAAATGATCGAAAAGAAAACACAATATGCTGCTCAAACTGAATAATGTCAGCAAGGGATATGGTATTCGGGGTACCCATGCCTTTCGTCCCGTGCTTGAAAATCTTAGCTGGCAGGCTGAGGCGGGCTCAAGGATCTGTATAGCCGGCC
Source organism: Bacteroidota bacterium (assembly GCA_023428545.1). The sequence goes on from JAEYXH010000006.1 coordinate 9,241, forward strand.
CTTCGGGTTCAGGCAAAACCACCTTGCTCAACCTGGTCGGGGCTCTCGACCTTCCTGATTCGGGAGAGATCTTCTTTGGGGATCGCGATATCAGTAAATACAACGCCGATGAACTTGCCCATTTCAGGAACCAGTCGTTGGGATTCGTGTTCCAGCAACATTTGTTGCTGCCCCAGCTGACCCTCATGGAAAATGTGTTGCTTCCCCTTCTGCCCGCAAGGAATTCGGCCAGCAAGGAGAAAAGGGCATGGGCAGAACACCTGCTGAAAAAGACGGGCATTTGGGAGCAGCGCGACCAGAAACCTTCGCAGATGTCGGGGGGTGAATGCCAGCGTACCGCCGTGGTGCGGGCCATGATCAACAAACCTGTATTGATCCTTGCCGACGAACCCACAGGTGCCCTCGATGAGGCGAATGCCACCATTCTGGCCGACCTGCTCATTAACCTGAGCCTCGATGAGGGAATCACCCTGATTACCGTCACCCATTCGGCCGAGCTGGCAGCAAAAATGGATACCGTATTCCATCTGAAAAATGGCAGGCTCGAATCCCAACCCCTGACAAAATGAATCATTTTTTACACTTTGTGCGCAAGACTTTTCTCCATTATATCAGGGGAAACATGGTTGTGGCACTTGGGGTGGCCATCAGCACTGCCGTCCTGACCGGTGGTTTGATTATAGGTGATTCAGTCACATACAGTCTCGAGAAGATTACCTTTTACCGGCTGGGAAACATCACCCATACCGTAACCGTCAATGACCGTTATTTCAGGTCGGGGCTGGCATCAGAACTCGGGCAGGAATCGGGGTATCGCATTGCGCCTGTGCTGACGCTCGACGGAATGGCCGTTGCCAGCGGGGGGGCCAGCCGGGTGAACAACGTAACGGTAACCGGCATTGACGATACTTTCGCTGACGTGTCAGGTTCGGCAATGCTTACCAGCCTGGGCGACCAGGATGTGGTGATAAGCGAAAACCTGGCAGCCCGTCTGCAGATCAATGTTGGCGATAACTTTATGCTCAGGGTGGAGAAAGCCAGCCTGATCCCCCGAAACGCCCCTTTCGTTTCGGACACGGAAACCTCGGTATCCATCAGGGTGAATGTACGTCATGTTGCAGGGAAAGAGGATCTGGGGTTATTTAACCTTAAAAATTCACAATCATCCCCATTTAATGTTTTTATTTCCATTGAACGGCTGAACCGGATGATGGAGTTTGAAGGAAAAGCCAACCGGTTGCTAATAAGCTCCGAAGAGGCCGGGGTTGCAGAAATACAAATTGCGCTTGAACGGGTATTGAAGCCTGCCGATGGTGGACTTGCCTTACGGGACATACCCCTCACCGGGGAAAAGGAAATCTCGACTGAAAGGGTTTTTCTCGAACAATCGCTGGTGGATGTATACGACGATGTGCCCGGGGCAAGAAGTATCCTGACCTATTTCGTGAACGCCCTGCAACTGAATGGCAGGGAAACGCCCTATTCATTCGTTTCGGCAATCCCTGGTGAAGAAATCGGCCCCGATGAGATTGTGTTGAACCGCTGGTGTGCCAATGACCTGGATGCACAGGCAGGGGATACGATCAGGATGGTATATTTTGAAATCGGTCCTTTGCGTCAGCTAGAAGAAAAGGAGGTCAGTTTAAGGGTACGGGAGATCGTGGAGATGGAGGGCCCATGGGCTGACGGAGACCTGATGCCCAACCTTCCGGGATTGTCGGATGCCGGACATTGCCGCGAGTGGGAAGCAGGGATTCCGGTCGATTTGGAAAAGATCAGGCAAAAAGATGAAGACTACTGGACTGATTACAAAGGCCTGCCCAAGGCGTTTGTTTCCCCAACACTGGCAGCTGGGATCTGGGCAAACCGTTTTGGAAATTATACGGCGATCAGGATTCCCGGGGACCAGCTTTCAGATGAAAAGTTCATGCAGTTATTCAGAGACCAGGTCCAGCCTTCGGATATCGGGATGATGGTGCATGCCGCCCGTGAAAGCGGACTGGAAGCGGCCAGGGGAGGGGTCAGTTTCAGCCAGCTGTTCCTGGGGTTAAGTTTTTTCCTGTTGCTTGGGGCCATTCTGCTGAGCGTTTTGCTGTTCAGGCTAAACCTTGAGAATCGAAGTTCGCAGACCGGAACCCTTATGCAATTAGGCTTCACGAACCGCCAGATTTTCAGTATGATCATTGCTGAGGCTTCATGGATTGGCCTGGCAGGGATCATCCCGGGAATCATATTGGCAGTCGGGTATACCAGCCTGGTTTTCCAATTCCTAAATACCCTGTGGTGGGATATTATACGGACCGATGTCCTATTCGTGCACCTTCGTCCGGTAACCCTTGTTTTGGGGGCGGTGGTTAGTTGGGCCATCCTTATGGCATCCATATACCTGCCTGTCAGGAAATACCTTCGGCAAAAAGTATCGGAGCTGCACCGCAAGGAGAAGTCGCCCGAAAGGAAATGGGTAATGCGCATAAAGATGTACGGGGCAATTTTGCTTCCAGCGATCGCCCTGCTTTTGCTGGTAACACAGTTTCTGGGCGGGGGGGCACAAAATCCGGCCATCTTTTTCGTATCGGGCGGACTATTGTTGCCGGGATTGATGTTGATGGCTGACCGTTGGTTACAGAGAGAACCGGCAGATGAAGAGGATTTAACCATGGGTGGGCTCATCCTGCGCAACCTTCGCCGAAACAAGGCCCGCTCAATGGCCATCATCATGCTGTTCGCTCTGGGTACCTTTATCGTGGTATCGACCGGCGCCAACCGGCAGGACATGTTTGCCGGTGCAGAGAATCCCTCAGGAGGGACGGGCGGGTTTCACTTTTTTGCCGAGACCTCCGTGCCTGTATTGTTCGACCTGAATGATGCACAGCGACGGGCAACGGAAAGCCTTCCCGATTCATTTTCGGCAGTCCAGTTTCACCGCGTCGATGGGGATGATGCCAGCTGCCTGAACCTGAACCTGATATCAAATCCGGCCGTTTTGGGGTTAGATCCTGAAATGCTTCGCGGAAGATTCCGGTTTGTGACCAAAACAACCGATCTGATCGAGGAGGATCCGTGGATGACCCTTGAATCAATCCTGGGCGAAGGAGTGATCCCCGCCATTGCCGACCAGACGGTCATACAGTGGGGTCTGGGCATGAAAGTGGGCGATACGCTGGTTTACCAGACTGAAAAAGGGGATAGCCTGAAATTGCGGTTGGTGGGAGGTTTGGCTCCTTCCATATTCCAGGGATTTATCATCATTGCCAACGACCAGTTTTTGCAGCACTATCCTTCGCATAGCGGGTCATCGGTATTTTTGGTTGAAGACCGATCTGACAATCACAAGCAATCAGCCGATGAACTGGCATTGCACTTCCGTGATTTTGGATGGGAGATGCAATCGGCTCCCGTCCGGCTGGCAGAGTTCTATTCGGTGACCAATACCTACCTCTCGATTTTTCTTGCATTGGGGGCACTTGGATTGGCCTTGGGTACGATCGGCCTGGCAGTCATACTGGCCCGTTCGATCCTTGAACGCAGGCAAGAACTGGCGATCCTGCAGGCACTGGGATTCAGGAGAGGCAAGATTGCCGGAATGATGGTCAGGGAGTATGGATTATTATTGCTGGCCGGCACCATCATCGGATTTGTGACAGCCCTGTTGGCAACGTTGCCTGCCCTTCTTTCCGAAAATGCCGAAGTTTCTTTTTCGACCATCGGTTGGGTAACTGCAGCGGTATTGCTCAACGGGTTCGTCTGGATCAGGCTGATTTCGTGGTACATGATTAAAAGGGACAATCAGGTTGACGCGTTAAGGGCAGACCAATAAAGTGGAACAGGCAAACAAAGAGAATTGCCGCTTAACCCCATTTGATACCGTTATTTTTAATGAAGAAATGATGGTCCGGTGGGTTATTCCTGAATTTTTAGATTCACTATAAATAACGCCAAACTGGCCAAAAAAGGGATTTTGACATAAAAATTCATACCGGATTTATGTAGATTTGCCACTTTGCTGGTATAGAAATGGATTTGTTGAGGCACACCGGTATAGTAAAAGAAGTTACATCCACCTCACTGATTGTCTCCATCGTCAATCAGTCGGCCTGTTCTACCTGTCACGCCAAAGGAGCCTGCTCGGTTTCCGACATACAGGAGAAGGAGATAGAGGTAACCACTTGGAAACGGACCTATCAGCCAGGAGCGATGGTTACCGTCCTTTTTCGCGAATCATCAGGTATGAGGGCCCTTCTTTTGGGCTACATGCTTCCTTTTGTGCTCCTGATCCTTACACTTGTCATCACTTTTACGGTAACCGGAAACGAGATATTGTCGGGCCTGCTTGCCCTGCTTGTACTGTTACCCTATTACCTGACGCTATACCTTTTGAAGGACAAAATCAAGCAAAGCTTTACGTTTGAACTCGAAGAAACCTGATTGATATGAATATGACCATTATTTACACTGTAATTACCCTGGGGGCAATCGGGTCATCAGCAGCGGTGATCCTGTATTTTGTGGCCCAGAAGTTTAAGGTGTATGAGGATCCGCGCATTGATGATGTGGAAGGTTCCCTGCCGGGAGCCAATTGTGGAGGATGCGGATATGCCGGCTGCCGTGCGTTTGCCGAAGCCTGCGTGAAGGAAGGTGACCTGAGCGATCTTTACTGCCCGGTAGGTGGAAATGACTGCATGGCCGGGGTTGCCAAAATATTGGGGCTCGAAGCCGTGAAAAAGGATCCGCGGGTTGCCGTGCTCAGATGCAACGGGACCTGTGAATTCCGTCCAAAGGTCAATACGTATGATGGGGCAGCCACCTGTGCCATCATACATGCCACCTATAGCGGAGATACCAATTGCCAGTATGGCTGCCTGGGATGTGGCGACTGCTGCGCGGTATGTGAGTTTGACGCACTTCACATGGACCCTGTCACCGGACTTCCGGTTGTGGATGAGGACAAGTGTACCGCCTGCGGTGCCTGCGTCAGGGAATGTCCCAAAAACCTGTTTGAGTTGCGAAAGAAGCTTCCCAAACACCGTAAAATATATGTGGCCTGCCGTAATGAAGACAAGGGGCCAGTCAACAAGAAAGCCTGTGAAGTAGCCTGTATCGGCTGCAGTAAATGTTTCAAGGTGTGTGAATACGATGCCATCACCATGGGCAATAACCTGGCTTTTATCGATTCCGACAAGTGTAAATTCTGCCGCAAATGTGTGCCGGTGTGTCCGACCAATGCCATAATTGAGACCGGGTTTCCACCCCGGCGCGTAAAGGAAGAACCAGCCGAATCAACTCAAGTAACCTCATAAAACCGATCAACGTGTTAAAAACTTTCAAGCTGGGAGGGATCCATCCTCCCGAAAATAAGTTTTCTGCCGGGCAGGCCATCCGTAATGCCGAATTGCCGAAGGTAGTTTCGATACCTGTGGCACAACATATCGGTACCCCTTCGATACCTGTGGTTGCGAAGGGTGATAAAGTCATGGTGGGACAGCTGATTGCCAAAAGCGGGGGCTTTGTTTCCGCCAATATCCATTCCCCGGTATCGGGAACCGTGGCCAAGCTGGATAAAATCCCCGATTCAATGGGGTACCCCAAACAGGCGATCATCATCAATGTGGAGGGTGATGAATGGCTCGAAACCATCGACCGGTCGGAAACGCTGGTCAGGGAGTGCGACCTGGATGGAGCTGCCATTGTACAGAAAATCAACGAATGCGGGATTGTCGGCTTGGGTGGAGCCACTTTTCCGACGCATGTAAAACTTGTCCCGCCAAAGGGAATGAAGGCAGAATACCTCCTGATCAACGGGGTTGAATGTGAACCCTATCTCACCTCAGACCATCGTCTCATGCTCGAAAAAAGTGATGAGATACTGGTGGGCACAAGCCTGTTGATGAAAGCGCTGAATGTGGACAAGGCAATGATCGGGATCGAAAACAACAAACCCGATGCCATCAGCCTGTTGAAAGAAATATCATCACAATACAAAGGAATCCAGGTAGTGCCGCTCAAGGTTAAATATCCGCAAGGAGGCGAAAAACAACTCATAAAAGCCGCGACCGGACGCGAGGTTCCTTCAGGGGCACTGCCCATCGCAGTGGGATGCGTTGTCAGCAATGTCGGAAGTGCATTTGCCGTTTACGAGGCAGTGCAGAAAAACAAGCCGCTGTTTGAAAGGGTGGTGACCATCACGGGAAAATCTGTCCCGAACCCTGCCAACCTAAAGGTCCGGATCGGCACCTCCGTGAGTGAGCTGATCGCTGCAATCGGCGGTCTTCCCGAGGATACCGGAAAGGTGATCAGTGGGGGGCCCATGATGGGCAAGGCCCTTGCTAACGTGGATGTGCCGGTCACCAAGGGCACTTCAGGAATACTCATGATACCGGGCAAGGAAGCACGACGCGATGAAATCAAGCCTTGTATCCGTTGTTCACGCTGCGTAACTGCGTGTCCTATGGGACTCGAACCCTATCTGCTGATGACCGTTGCGGAAAAGAATCTTCTGGAGCGCGCCGAAGCTGAACGGATCATGGATTGCATCGAATGTGGCAGCTGTAGCTATACCTGTCCCTCGAGCCGGCCGCTCCTTGACTATATCCGGTTTGGAAAAGGCAGGGTAGGAGCCCTGATCCGAGCAAGAAAAAATTAGATCAACTGAATCTTATCTGACCAAATAATGAGCAATTTATTAACTGTTTCTCCGTCACCGCATGTGCACACCGACGATTCGGTGCAGAAGATCATGTATCGCGTCGTCGTGGCCATGATTCCTGCCCTGGTCTGGTCGGTAATCGTTTTTGGTGTCGACGCATTGCGGGTGACCTTGATTGCCGTGGCGGCAAGCGTGGGTTTCGAATACCTGGTGCAACGATATGTCATGAAGGTTAAGCCATCGGTAACCGATGGGTCGGCTCTGATAACGGGCATGCTGCTGGCTTTTAACGTGCCGGCCAACCTTCCCTGGTGGATCATCATCATTGGTGCTTTCGTATCAATAGGCATTGGAAAATTGTCGTTTGGAGGCATCGGAACCAATATTTTCAATCCGGCCCTGGTGGGACGTGTTTTCCTGTTGATCTCTTTTCCAGTGCAGATGACGAGCTATCCGACTCCTGCAGGAAGTGGAGTGGATGCTGTTACGGCTCCAACCCCGCTGGGACTTTTAAAGGAAGGATTGATGAATGGCCAGCCAATCAGCGAGATTGCAGGTAACCTGCCGGCAGCAACAGACCTGTTGATGGGAACAACCGGTGGCTCCCTTGGTGAAATTTCTGCGCTGATGCTGATCATCGGCGGTATTTATATGCTACTGCGAAAAGTGATTACCTGGCATACGCCGGTTGCAGTATTGGGTTCGATGTTTGTGGTCGCAGCCATTTTCTGGATGATCGATCCTGAAGCATACATCGGGCCTGCCTACCATTTGCTGACAGGAGGCGCCATGCTGGGTGCCATCTTCATGGCTACCGACATGGTTTCGTCGCCGATGACAGGCAAAGGACAGCTGATCTATGGCGTGGGGATCGGGGTGATAACCATGAGCATACGCCTTTTTGGGGCTTATCCCGAAGGGATATCATTTGCCATACTGATCATGAACGCTTTTACGCCATTGATCAACAATTCAGTAAAACCTAAACGATTCGGAGGGAAAAAATAATGGCAAAGCGTGAATCAACTTTCATCAATATGCTGCTGGCCCTTACCCTGGTGGCACTGATCGCGGCCGGAACCCTTGGTTTCGTTTATGTGCTGACCGAAGATGCCATCGCAGAGGCAAGGATAAAGGCACAGAATGAGGCGATACAAAGTGTTATCCCTGGTTTTGACGAGATAAGGGAAACCATTGTGGTGAATCCTGATGAGGGTCCCGAAGATCTTGAAATATTCCCTGCCTATGCAGGGGGTAACCTGGTTGGCGTTGCCGTTAAGAGTTATACCATGAATGGATTCTCGGGGCACATTGGGGTAATGGTTGGCTTTGACCTTCAGGGTAACATCACCGGCTACCAGGTACTGGGACATAAAGAAACACCCGGACTTGGATCAAAGATGGGCATTTGGTTTAACAATGCCGATAAGCCCGGACAGAACGTTATCGGACGTAACCCCGGAACCGCCAAACTTGAAGTTTCGAAAGATGGCGGAGAAGTCGATGCCATCACCGCATCGACGATTACCTCGAGGGCATTTTTGGAAGCGCTGAACCGGGCACATGCCGGGTTTGCCGAAAAGATACTGCCTGAATTGAATCAATCTGTCACAACCCCATAAAAACGGAAACCAATGGATCAAGTCAAAAATTTTACAAAAGGATTTATAAGGGAAAATCCGGTGTTCGTGCTGTTATTGGGGATGTGCCCGACGCTGGGCGTAACCTCTTCTGCCATCAACGGATTGGGTATGGGACTGGCAACCACCTTTGTGCTGGTGATGGCCAATATTGTGGTCTCGCTGGTGAAAAACCAAATCCCCGACAAGGTCAGGATACCGGCATTTATCGTGATTATTGCCACATTCGTGACCGTGGTCGAACTGGTGATGCAGGCCTATGTCCCGGCATTGTTCGAGAGCCTTGGACTCTTTATTCCCCTGATCGTGGTTAACTGTATCGTCCTTGGACGGGCAGAGGCTTTTGCCTCGAAGAACAACCTGGTGTCTTCCATGTTTGATGGTCTGGGTATGGGCCTTGGCTTCTCTTTTGCCCTGACCCTTCTTGGCGGTATCAGGGAGATACTTGGAAGCGGAAAAATATTTAACATCACCATCTTCCCAGAAGATTACGTGATGCTGCTCTTTGTGCTGGCTCCGGGAGCCTTTATTGTGTTGGGTTACCTTATCGCGATCATCAACAAGATGAAAAAAGCTTAAAACTGAACCACCATGAGTTATTTTGTAATCATCATATCAGCCATTCTCGTCAACAACATCGTGTTGATGCAGTTTCTGGGAATATGCCCGTTCCTGGGGGTATCCAAAAGATTGTCAACTGCAGTTGGAATGGCAGGGGCAGTCTCCTTTGTAATGGTTTTGGCCACCATCGTTACCTACATGATCCAAAAACTGGTACTTGAACCCTTTTCCATCCAGTTTCTGCAGACCATCGCTTTTATCCTGATTATTGCTGCCCTGGTCCAGCTGGTCGAGATCATCCTGAAAAAGGCCAGCCCGACGCTTTATCAGGCATTGGGGATTTTTCTCCCGTTGATAACTACCAATTGTGCCATTCTCGGGGTTGCGATCATGACCATTCAGAAGAATTTTAACCTGATTGAAGGAGTCGTATTCTCGATATCAACATCAATTGGATTCGGTCTTGCCCTGATCATCTTTGCAGGTATCCGCGAACATCTTGACCTGATGAATGTCCCCAAGGGGCTGAAAGGCACCCCGATCGCCCTGATTACGGCCGGTATCCTGGCCATGGCCTTTATGGGTTTCTCGGGTTTGGTATAAATATTATCTGGCCTTCCAGCGTAGTATAAAAAATAAAGCAGGCCAAAAGCCTGCTTTATTTTTTTTGTCTTTCAATGTTTATTGAAAAGGATCCTTCCCGTTCCATTTTCCACCACCCGACAAGATCGTATAGAGTGCATCGTAATGCATGGTTTCAAAGATGGTAAACTCTGTAAATGAAATGAGGGCCATGTCATCTGTAAATTTACGAAGGTAAGGCAAGTCCGCCATGGCAGGAACCGAAACGGCAGTGTTCCTTCTTCCGATCACTCCGGGACCAAATGCGGTAATGCCTGGCTTCAGTCCCCAACCTTTGCTTTTGGTGTAGGCGCTTTCCCGGTCATGGATGTTGTGAACCTGATGTGATCCAAGTCCTGTTACATAGCTGATCCCCATCGGGTTGAGCCCCAGTTTCCAGTCCATCAGAACCGATGCTGCATCAAAATATTTTCTGTCGCCACTGAGACGCCAATGAAGCAGGGGGGCTGCCGCATATTGGGGTTGCCTGACATTGTGACCCCAACCACCCCGTGCCGGTGGATTGCCTACAGGAAAAACATATTTGTTTACCCATGCGAGGTTTTCGTTTGCCGCATTCTCGACAGCTTTTTTAAAGAAGCTTACGATTATAGGGTCGGTAGGTCTTTCTTTCTCCACCACATACGACATGATGTAGGCAGGATTGTCGAAATTTTTGTCGTTCAATGAATACCCCGGAGTCAGGAAAATGTGGTTTTTCATGGAATCGGCAATGGTGTACAATTCCTTGATTTTTAAGTGGTCTTTCTCCTCCCCGTAATAAAGGTAGCGCTGGATGTGGTAATACAGCCTTTCGGGTGCCGCCATGGATTCGTCACCATATTCAAAAGCCTTGTCGGCCCTTTGGGCCAGTTCGGCAGCCCTTTCCGGTTTATAGGGTTTCATTATCCTTGCCAGGTGCAGAAAGAGTCCTGCCCCGGTGTTGGTAGCCCTTGGATCGGTCTTGACCGTACCGTATTTTTTCGTGTCCTTGTCCATGGGTGCGGCAAAAGGATCAGGATATCCTTTGGTTTCAGTTCCGAAATAGATGCTGCCATCCTCTTTTTGCAGGTATTCCCAGGCAAGGGTACCCCATTCGGCTTCGTCGATAATGTCGGGGATGTTGTTGGTGTAATTGATGATGTTATAGTCCTTGTCAAAGTCGCCAGGGATGTTATACTGTCCATCGGTAAAATATTCGGGGAACACTTCGTAAATCATCAGGTTAATTACCGGATTCGACATATGGTAGGCCCGCCGGTCGGCATCCCCTGCATCATGGTACCCCCCATAGCAAAGAAAGGTCGGCTCATCACCGTTGACTACGATATTGGCTTCCCCGATAGGTCCGGCCACTTCATAAATGGTTGTGTGGCAGGGCTCACGACGGATATCCGGTTCATGTATGGGACAGCCGCAACGCTGCAGGTATTGGGCCCTGAAGAGCTGGTGTGCCAGCTGTCGGGAAAATTCACCGCCTACGCCAAACGGGTACGAAGTTCCAAATCCAATCACAGAGACACGATAGGGGCCTCCTTCGGGCACTTTGGAAAGGTCGATACGGTAAGTAAACTCCATGGATGCCGAATCGAGGCCTGCTTCCTTCAGTTTTCCTTTGGCAACCGTTTTTCCGGTTTTTGCATGGAAAACTTCATAAGCCGGTAATTTTCCCTCCATCTTAAGGTTGCCTCCCGTTCCCTGCCAGATGGTAAACAGGCCGAAGCGGGTCTTCGACATGGCACTGTAACCAACCTGGTTTACTTTGATGGATTCACACAGGGTTTCTCTTGAGCCAAAACGGAAGCTGGCATTGCCATAGGGCGTTTCAACATTGTATTCCCTGCCTTCGGCAAGCCGGTCGGTTTGCAGGTAAATGTGGTGGTCGCAGGCATCAGCCTGCATCACATATTTATTGACGGAAATGGCCGGTTTGCCATCAATCTTCCATAATTCGGGCTTGCTGATGTCGATTTCGTCGGCCTTAACCTCATCGCTTGTAAAATAGGCCACGATCACCCGGTCGGATGAGGTTCGGATATCTTTTAGCACTGGTTTGGCCTGGATAGCCATTCCGGAAACTATTGCTAAAAGTGCAAGAATCAATCGTTTTTTCATGACATGGTTTGTTTTATTGATGCATTTCTTTGGTTTATTGTCTATATACAAATCTAATTGTATTTTTTACAGGACGCAATGGGTGTACCGAAAATGAGATTTAATTCGCTATTTTTAGACATAAAATCACCAGGTAATATGCTCTTCTCTGAAAAAATCATTGGTTTCAACAGTCAGCTTGAGTTTTTAAAACCCTTGCCTGATGGTATCCGTATCATGAACCCTTATGTCGAAAATCCATTCGCACTGAAGACTTCTTCGCAGTTTTACCGGAAATATTACAGTGATGAACGACCCAGGCGGATGATCATGGGGATCAATCCGGGACGATTTGGTGCGGGAGTGACAGGGATTCCCTTTACGGATACCCGGAGGCTGAAAGAAAGATGCGGACTGGAAATTCCCGGACTCACAACCTATGAGCCTTCCTCGGTGTTCGTTTATGATTTTATTGAAGCCTATGGAGGGGTGGACGCCTTTTATGGCCGATACTACTTTTCGGCAGTGTGCCCTTTGGGTTTTGTCAAGGTAAACGAGAAGGGGAGGGAAGTCAATTACAATTATTACGACAGTCGGGAATTGACGGATGCCTGTTATGATTTTATTGTTGAATCGCTCGAGAAGCAGCTTCAGTTTGGAATTGACACCGACGTTTGTTTTTGTTTGGGAAACAACCAAAATACAAAGTTCCTGAAAAAACTGAACCAACAAAAGGGGTATTTTGGAAGCATCGTGCCTTTGGAGCATCCCCGGTATATCATGCAATATAAATCAAGGCAAAAGGAGGAGTACGTCAATAAATTTGTCGAACTCCTCCTTTAGGCAGATGGTTGAGAATTCCTAGTTCTCTGTATCGTTGTACAGGGCGTCGCGCTGTTCCTTCAGCCTTTCGTCGCTGATGTAATCATCGTATTCCATCAATTTGTCGATCATCCCGTTCGGGCCGATCTCAATGATCCGGTTGCAGACGGTTTGGATAAACTCATGGTCATGTGACGACATGAGGATATTTCCCTTGAACCTGGTCAAAGTATTGTTGAAAGCCTGGATGGATTCTAGGTCGAGGTGGTTGGTTGGCGTATCAAGAAGCATGACATTGGCATTTCGGATCATCATGCGGGCAATCATGCAGCGAACCTTTTCGCCTCCCGAAAGCACCCTCGCCTTTTTATATATTTCTTCACCAGAGAACAGCATCTTGCCAAGGAATCCCCTGAGATAGACTTCGGTGGTATCGCTTGAGAACTGGGCCAGCCAGTCGACCAGCGTCATGTCATTATCGAACAGCTCGTCATATTCGAGCGGAAGGTAGGCTTTCAGGATGGTTTGTCCCCATGTGAAGGTTCCTTCGTCGGCCTGGTCATGGCCCTTCAGGATCTCGAATAAGGTGGTCATCGCCCTGGTGTCGCGCGAGAGGAACACGATCTTGTCGTTTTTCTGGACAGAGAAACTGAGGTCATTGAATAAGAGGGTGCCGTTCAGGCTTTTCGTCAAACCTGTCACTTCGAGGATCTGGTTTCCGGGTTCCCTTTCAGGGGTGAAAATAATCCCAGGATATTTTCGGGTAGATGGTTCAATCTCCTCGACATTGAGTTTTTCGAGCATTTTTTTACGGCTGGTGGTCTGTTTCGATTTAGAAACGTTGGCGCTGAAGCGGGCGATAAACTCCTGCAGTTCTTTCTTGCGTTCCTCGGCCTTTTTGTTCTGGGCCATCTGCTGTCTCAGGGCCAATTGGCTTGATTCGTACCAGAATGAATAGTTACCGGGGAACAATTTGACTTTCCCAAAGTCGATATCCACGATGTGTGTACAGATAGAGTCTAGGAAGTGCCTGTCGTGGGATACCACCAGCACCGTATTGTCAAAATAGGAGAGGTAATTCTCGAGCCATTGGACGGTTTCAAGGTCAAGGTCGTTGGTGGGCTCATCGAGGAGCAGGTTGTCGGGTTTGCCAAACAAGGCCTGTGCCAGAAGAACCTTCACTTTTTCCTTTCCGCTCAAATCACTTACCAATACATGATGTTTCTGTTCCTTGATGCCGAGTCCGCTTAGCAAACTGGCGGCATTGCTTTCAGCATTCCATCCGTCAAGATCGGCAAACCGCTCCTCGAGTTCGGAAGCCCTGTGTCCATCCTCTTCAGTGAAATCGGTTTTTGAATATAGAACCTCTTTTTCATTCATGATTTCCCAAAGTTCGGCATGGCCCATCATTACGGTGGTGAGAACCGTGAAGTCATTGTATTCGGAATGGTTCTGGCGCAGTACCGAGAGCCTTTCGCCTGGACCCATTGAGACAGAGCCTTTGGTATATTCAATGTCGCCGCTGAGCATTTTCAGGAAAGTGGATTTGCCTGCACCGTTTGCACCGATAATTCCATAACAATTGCCCGGTGTAAACTTCATGTTGACATCCTGGAAGAGTATTCGTTTACCGAACTGGATGCCTAAATCTGAAACTGTAATCATTTTAATATTAATTTATTCCGATGGATTGTAGTTGATAAGGGCCTGCAAAAATAGTTTTAAAATGTTACATTTAAAGGAAAAACGAGAAAACCCATTAATTTTGCAGGATTGAGTAACATTATGGCCCAAAAGAATTTAAGATCCTCACCGGCACAAAAAGGAAATTCCAGTAAGCGAAGTACAGGGAAGAGGAAATTCAGGTTCCTTTCAATCCTGATGAAACTTTTTGCATTGGGTGTCATTGCCCTGGCATTGCTTTTCATTAGCGTTTATCTTGGGATATTTGGCCGGATACCTTCGGTTGAAGAACTGAACCTTGTGAAGACACCGGTTGCCACGGAAGTTTTCTCGGCCGATGGCAAGCTGCTTGGGCGATACTATGTGGAAAACCGAAGTGACGTAAAATATGAAGAGATATCACCTAACGTCATAAACGCGTTGGTGGCCACCGAAGATTCGAGGTTTTACGAACACCGGGGGATCGATGAGGTAGCTCTTATGCGGGTATTTATCAAGTCCATCCTTTTGATGGACCGTCAATCGGGCGGTGGATCAACCCTAAGTCAGCAGATAGCTAAAAACCTATACCCCCGTCCTGACCTGGGAATTTTCACATTGCCGGTCAGCAAAATCAGGGAAGGCATCATTGCTTACCGGCTCGAGAAAATCTATTCGAAGGAAGAGATCCTGACCATGTACCTGAATACAGTTCCTTTTGGGGAGAATATTTTTGGAATTGAAGTGGCCGCTGAACGATTTTTCAGTAAAGCGCCATCGGAACTGAATGTTCCAGAAGCTGCCGTCCTGGTAGGGATACTGAAGGCCAACCAGCTTTTTAACCCTAGGATTCACCCCGACCGGTCGCTGGAGCGTCGAAATACGGTCATTGACCGTATGGCCACGAACGGATATCTGGATGAGTCGCAGGCAGAAAAGCATAAAGAGGCGCCACTGGGTCTCAAATACAATCGAATCACCTATAACCAGGGGCCGGCACCCTATCTTCTTGAGCACCTTCGTCCCGAACTGACTGCTTGGTGCCGTACGAACGTAAAGCCTGATGGAGAGTTGTATAACCTGTATACTGACGGTCTGAAAATATATACAACCCTTGATTATAATCTTCAGAACTATGCCAACCAATCAGTATCGGAACACATGAAAAAACTACAAGATGTTTTTGACCAGCATTGGCAGGGACGTGAACCCTGGGGCAGGGACCAGGCTGTGGTGGAGCGTGCCATGAGACGCACCGAGCGATATCGGGCGGCAAAAGCTGCAGGCAAGAGTGAGGAGGAAATCAAGGCAGAGTTTGAAAAACCCATTGATGCCACGCTCTTTACCTGGGATGGTTTAAAGGCGGAGAACATGACCCCGCTCGATTCGGTTAAGCATTACCTTAAGCTGCTAAACGCCGGATTCCTGGCTATGGAGGCAAATTCAGGACAGGTAAAAGCCTGGGTGGGAGGTATAGACTTTCGGTTTTTTAAGTACGATTACGTGAAGGCACCGCGTCAGGTTGGGTCAACTTTCAAACCTGTGGTCTATCTTGCGGCACTCGAAGAAGGGCTCAGCCCATTTGACTATTACTCAAACGAAAAGAAGGTTTACCACGATTACCAGAATTGGTCGCCCACCAATTCAAATGGGGAGTATGGTGGCTATTATACCATGAAAGCAGCCTTGTCCAGGTCGGTCAATACCGTTTCGGTTGATGTGTTGATGCGGACCGGCGTAAATAATGTAATCAGGACAGCACGCGATTTGGGAATGACCTCAGATCTTCCGGAGTATCCTTCGCTGGCATTGGGAGCTGCCACTGTGAGTCTTCACGAAATGGTCAAAACCTATGCCGCCATCGTTAATGGCGGCGCGCCGGTTGAACCCCATATACTGATGCGGATTGAGGATCGGAACGGAGTTGTATTGCATGAGTATTCGGAACCTGTTCCTGACAATGCCGGTATCGATCCCGAAAACACCAAGCTGGTCATCGAGATGTTGCGTGGAGTAGTTGACGAAGGTACTGCCCGCTCCATCCGGTCGGTTTATCAGGTAACCGGTGATTTTGCCGGCAAGACCGGTACGACCCAGGACCATGCCGACGGTTGGTTTATTGGTTTTACCCCGACCTTGGTTGCAGGCTGCTGGGTAGGAGCAGACGATCCGGCAATTCACTTCAGGACCCTCACATACGGGCAGGGAGCCTACATGGCACTTCCGGTGGTGGGTGGTTTCTATCAGCGACTTAATAACGACAGGAAATTTGCCTACATGCGGTTGCAGGAGTTTGAACGGCCCGATACGTTGGTCATGAATGAATTGTATGCCATGGAGCCCTGGGTAGAGCAAATCAGGCCTTCCTTTGACCTGCGTGAGATCTTCGGAATCCGAAGAGGGCAGGACAAGCCATCAGACGAAGACCTCC
The DNA here is from genome assembly GCA_023428545.1 of Bacteroidota bacterium. Next base: position 25,715 of record JAEYXH010000006.1, read on the forward strand.
GTCAAAGGGGTGAAACATCGCCTCAGGAGGATAAAGAGCCCGTTTGGGAAAGGATCCGCAAAATCTTCAAAAAGAAATGATAATATGAAAAAGGTGCCCATCGGAATGGACACCTTTTTTCGTTTAAAGTTTTATTAATTCGACACGCCTGTTTTTAGCCTTGTTTTCGGGTGTATCGTTAGCTGCTATCGGTTGGGTTTCACCAGCTCCTGCAGTAGTCAACCTTGAAGCTTCAATTCCAAAGGCGTTTATGAGTTCATTCTTGACGGATTCAGCTCTTCTTGTGGACAAATCGAGATTCTTGGCATCGTCACCATCGCTGTCGGTATGGCCTGTGATTTTTACTTTCACTTCCTGGTTTTCAGTCAGTACATCGGCTATGCTTTTCAGGGTACCGTAAGATTCAGGTTTAATATCAGCTTTATTCACATCGAAAGTGATTCCGTAAGTGACGAGTTTGCCCTCGGTGATGAGTTTGCTTCGAGTGTCGGGTGATGCGGTTGTAATCTTGATATTGGAGATAAAAGGTGCGCAGTTGCGATCCCATCCGGAAAAGAGTAATCGGTTGAAATTTGTATCCGCATATATATTGGTAGGCATATCAAGCACTTTTTGTTCCTGGTGATATATCCTCACTCTTCGTTTTTGTATCCATACAATGACATGATTCACTTCTTCCTTTACAATGGGATTTTTTGAACCCTTGCCCGTCAGCCAGTCTTTGTCGGTATCATACCCTTTTGTTTCCCATCCTTCATAGGTTGGCGTAATATGCAATCCTCTCAATCCTGGATAAAGGTCATCATTCAGTTCTTTGGGGTCATCAGGATTATCCTGGTACAATGTCAAGCATATGCCATACTGAAAATTTTCATCCGGTATGATGTCATACTCCACAATGAAATTATCAGGGAAATTAATCTCCTTTGTATAGCAATATACGGCATCATCGCCATTCATGTGAAACCAATTTCCAGGGGCAATATTTACTTTTTTCACCTCGCCACTGCCATTGGTCGTCCACAAGGCAGGGAAATCACCGACGGCATCCTGGCTAAAATCTTCGAAATACAGGATTTTGTCTCCGGGAACAAAATCATAATGAGTGACACTCTCAAGTTTTTGTTTTTGAGGTGAGTTAGCAGAATTTCCCTCAGCTTCAGTATTTTCTTCGTCAACCTCTTCTTCTTCGGACTCATCCGTTTCTTCCGATTTATTCTTTTTCTTTTTAAAGAGATTGCCGATACCTTCCTCCACTTTATTAAAACCTTCGTCGATTCCCTGGTCAATCTTAGAGTTGATTCTGTTGGTCCCCTGTTCTTTAGCCACTTCTTTAGGCTTGTTTACCTGTCCTGAAGTTTGTAAACTCCATAATATCAGGAATAATGAAGCAAATAAGATTAATAGTTTTCTGGTTTTCATCGGTTCTTGTCATTTAAGGTTAATATCCTTTAAAGCAAGACCAATTAAGGTTTTTTCCATAGTAAAAAAGCGACGGTCATTCAGGTTGAAAGAAACCTGATTTCCCCGACAGAATTTTTACCAATTGCAAATCACGATGAAAGAATTTATCGGGTGTTTCGCCGGTTATGGCTTTAAAGTCCTTGATGAAATGAGCCTGGTCGAAATAGTTTCCAAGGTAGACGAGATCCTGATAGTCGATGGACTGTCCTTCTTTTATTTTGGTCCATAACGTATTTATCCTTTTAATACGGATCAGTTTTTTTGGACTGACACCAACCCTTAACCTGAATTTCCGCTGAATGGTTCTCTCGCTGACATTGAAGGGTCCTAATATGTCGTGTAAAGATGTAAAGCTGCCTGTGTGGATTATTTGATCGTATACCTGATCGATAATGTCGGGAACATATTTGTGCTGATGAAAAGACTTTAGAAACCTTGAAAAATGTTGGATGCATTCCTCATCAGTCGAGGTTCCCATGAGTTGTTCCCAGAGTCTGCTGAAGGGTTGCTCCGGAAGGCTGACATAAAGGTACTCACCTGTTGTCAGTGTAATTCCAAAAATCCGGGAAAACACTGTGGGTTTACACGTAATGATAAAGGTACGGTTGGGTTGGTCGAGACGCATCTGGTTTGCCCTTGAGATGACTGGCGCGATAAAGAATGGTGGCAACAATTTCCTGACAGGCAAGAGCATAAGAGGGGGTATTCCAAAATGGAATACCAGGGATATATCTTCCCTTGGAATGAATTTGTCATGAATCACACAGTCTCCTGCAAAGTCAATGGATTCAAACTGCTTTACCAGCCATGACAAATCAGCGGGTGGCTCATGATACTTAACCTCAATAGACATATTGCAATGGTTGCTGAAAAGAATATAAAATTGCATTTAAATTGGCCCTGATTTGGGGATATGCAACTTATAATATGTCAAATTTGAGGAAAATAAATCATAATATCCATGTTGGATAATCATTTTTCCTAAAAAAAAACATGGATCGGAAGATACTAAAGTCTACCAGCTTTTCAGGAAGTCGGGGATGGAAGATTTCTGGAATATTTCGAGTAATTCTCCCATGCCAATGCCTGCATAGGTGCCGAATGCATACCCCAACAAGCCTACAGCAATTCCACTGACAATGACATCCTTGTTGCGAATGGCTGCCGCAACTGCCGGCACGAAGGGGGGAGAGTATGTCAATGCCGTAATGGTAATTATTGTGGTATCGGAATCAACACCAAAGATTTTGGAAAGAATCACATGGATAAACATGGATCCAAAAATGGCCATGGCCACAAAGTAAAAGATATTCAGATATTCCTTTTTAAAGATTCCGCTCAGGTCGGCCTGGGAGGCTATCACCAGTGAAAATACAATGATCAGGTACATTCCCAGTTGAAAGGTGTTTTCAATCTTGCTGATTGCCGGGACGAATGAAAATGCCAGTCCCAGGGTACTCATGGTCAGAATCAGGACGGCCATCTGATTTTCCTTGCCAACCAATGTGCTTACACCAAAGGAGATTCCCACTATGGCGACTGCCAGCAAAAATGCCCAAATCAGCTTAATTGCAGCTTTCTTGTTCAACATGCCAAGATAATTGTCGACCCCCTCCGTTTCTTTGGCGATGGCACAGATTGCCTTGTGTCGTTTGACGTCCCTGAAATGGGGGAGGAAAAGATTGAAAACATTTTGGGCAATGGTCATCAGGAATACCAGACATACAGTCCCTAATACCACATCATAGGTATGGGTCATGATGTAAGTGTTGGAATTGACATTGAGGGCGGTGCCGATGGCTGCGAGGTTCGGTGTGCCACCTGTGTATACACCAACCAGCATGCCGCCTACCTTATTGGCTTCAGCTATGGAGTCACCCCAGAGTAAAAATCCGATAAAAATGGCTGTGAATAAGGATATCATTGCCAACAACATGGATTTCAGCGCTTCGCGGGCAAGACTCATGTATTTGCGCAGGTCGAGGGAAAACAGGATCAGGGGTATGGCAACACCGATGGCAACATTCATGATATTTGCCTGGATTCCACCGATTTGGTTAAGAGCAATGTCGCCTGTAGTGATCAAGCCATTGTGAAACGCATCCATGAGCTGATCCTCCTTGAGAGGATTGCCTTCGGCAAGCACTTTCATGCGTTTATAATTTTCGCTGGCTTTGGGAAAGATTCCTATATTCCCCCATAACAGACCCAGTGCGTAGGCCAGGACCACTGCACCAACTTTTCTTATTTTATCGGAGATATGCGTGAGGTAAATCAGGAAGACCGGAATCAGAAGATAGGCGATGATTAAGGCAATCGTGATCAGCATGTGGCTTGTTTTTGGTAATCAAATATAGGATAAAATTATTCCGGGTGATATAATGCCATAAAAAGAGGGTGCAAAGTCGGCTTTGACCTGTTTGCACCCCCTTGTAATGTTGTATTTTAAATTTCGGAAGGAATGATTCCACCCGGTTAATATTCAAACTCAAGGTCTACCCCCTGCAATTCATGCCAGGGCAAACCATGTTTGTTTAATGCCTCCATGAAAGGATCTGGATTGAATTCCTCAACATTGTAAATGCCGGATTTTTTCCAAAGTCCCTTCAGGTACATCATGGCGCCAATCATCGCAGGAACGCCTGTGGTATAGCTGACAGCCTGGGTCCCGGTTTCGGCATAGGCCGCTTCATGGCTGCAATTGTTGTATACATAGTAAGTTTTTTCCTTCCCGTCTTTCAAGCCTTTAATACGACATCCGATGGAAGTCCAGCCCTTGTAGTTTTCGCCCAGATCTCCTGGATTGGGCAGCACAGCCTTGAGAAACTGGATGGGTACGATCTCCCGTCCTTCATACATGACAGGTTCAATGCCAGCCATTCCAATATTCTGGATCACCCTTAGGTGGGTGAGATATTCCTGTCCGAAAGTCATCCAGAAACGCGCCCGTTTCAGTGTCGGGAAATTCTTTACCAGCGATTCGAGTTCTTCGTGGTAAATCAGGTAAGATTCCTTTGGCCCGATTTCAGGATAGTTCAGGGGTTTATGGATTTCATGGGGTTCGGTTTCGACCCATTTACCATTCTCCCAATATTTACCTTTCTGGGTAACTTCACGAATGTTGATTTCGGGATTGAAATTCGTAGCAAAGGCCTTTCCATGATCTCCGGCGTTGCAATCGACGATATCGAGATAATGGATCTCATCGAAATGATGTTTGGCAGCATGGGCAGTGAAAACACTGGTGACACCGGGATCGAAACCACAACCGAGAATAGCTGTTATTCCGGCGTTTTTAAATCTCTCCTGGTAAGCCCATTGCCATTTATACTCAAATTTGGCTTCATCTTTGGGTTCGTAATTGGCAGTGTCGAGATAGCTGGTTTCAGTCTCAAGACAAGCATCCATGATGGTCAGATCCTGATAGGGAAGAGCCACATTTACAACCAGATCCGGCTTAAAGGAACGGATCAGAGCCACTAACTGAGGAACATTGTCGGCATCGACCTGTGCAGTTTTAATGCGGTTCCCACCTATTTTTTTGGCAATGGCATCGCATTTTGATTTGGTTCGGCTGGCCAGCATGATGTCGGAGAAGACTTCAGGCAGTGCAGCCATCTTGTGCGCCACTACAGTTCCAACGCCACCGGCGCCAATGATCAATACTTTTCCCATAGATAAACAATATTAATTTCAGTATGCAAAATAACGATTTTTTCATGAATAGGACATCCTTTTTATAGCCATGTTCACTGATTCATTTAAGAGTTTTTGCACTTGAGTTCATTGAGTGATGGATTTCGCATTGTTGAAAAAGATATATTGTTCAGGGCAATGAGTGTAAGTTGAATTACAATTTTTGTGTAAAATTCTCTTCAGGTGTTGTCATTTCTTATCAAAAAGTATTATAAATAGTAGATTTAACTGATAAATAATAATATTACTGTTATTTTTGCGCAACCGGGTTATTTATTGACGAAACCCAATTCAATAAACCAAATAACAAGGCACTTCAGTAGACCTTTCGCATAGATTTACATCGTGTAACCGCCCGTCATCGTCACGGGCGGCTTTTTAAAGACCGTGTCCCAACCAGCAATATTGCGGCATTGATTATAAATGCTGCCAAAATCAGCCAGTATCCTTCGGTTTGGCCTGTGCTGTCAGTCAGGATTTTCCCTGCCAGTGCCATTCCTCCACCTGTCGCAATTGCCATAATTACATTGTCTTTTTTTACAGGCCAGCCTGCCAGTCCAGCGATGATTGGAATGATAAATGCACCGGAGAAGAATGTGAGCGACATCAGCAGGGCATTGAGGATAGAGGTAACTTTCAGGGCAATGAACATGCTTAATAATCCCATAAGTACAATGAATAATCTAGTCAGTTTTATCGTTCCCGGCTTGTCGAGATTGCCTGTAAATAGCTCGGAAAGGATCATGGAGCTGTTTAGAAGGGTGGTATCTGCCGATGACATCACTGCCGACAATAAGGCCGCAGCCATCAATCCAAGTGCCCAGGTAGGAAGGAATGAACTCCCCGGAATGATGAACCCGCTACCATTCGCTACCTGGCTTCCGGCCATAACACCCAGATAAGTCAATATGAAGGCAATCGGAATCAGGAGGGCGGCAACGGTCAGTATGCTTCTTTGGGCTACCTTTTCGTTCTTTGCACAGAAGATCCTGGAATAGATATCCGGTCCGACCACGAAGGTAATACTGTATGTCAACAAAAGGATCAATAAATCGGCAACAGTGAACGCATCATTAAAAAGGCTAAAATCAGGTACTGCAGATTTGGTTATTATGGATGGCTGATTAAGCCGCAGAATGAACATGGTAATGATACCTGCCAAAATGATCAATGCCTGGACAAAGTCGGTTTTAAGGATACTGAGCTGTCCGCCGGCAAGGGTGTAAAAAACAAAAATGGCACCACAGATCCATGCCCCATTGCGATAGCTGGTAATATCCAGGCTGTCAAGGATTTTGGCCCCGGCAATGATTTGTGCGGCGATAATGCCGGTCCAGGCGATTGGGATCAGCAGGCTTGCCGCTTTTTCTGCCTTTTTCCCGTAAAACCGCAATAAAAGTTCGGGAAGGGTATAGTGTCCCAGCAGACTTATTTTTCGGCTGATCATCGATAAAACAAACAATCCGGCAGAAGCGCTCAGTAGAAACCATGCTGCAGACCAACCTGCTTTTTGGCTGAGTTCAATGGTCCCAAGAATGGCCGAGCCGCCCATGATCGTGGCGAAAAGACTCCCTGATACCTGCCACCAGCTTCCCCTTTTTCCGGATATATAGTAATCGGCGGCATCTTTTACCTTGAAAAAAGAGTAGATTCCGATTCCGGTTACCAGGGCAAGATAGCCAATCAGTATCAGTTCAATCTTTGTCATGCAAGCCATTTACTCAGTCTGTCGCAAAAATGCCAATATTTATTGGATGAGCAGTTGGTGCGAATAAAACTTTTATGCTTTTTTCCTCATATCCGAAACAGATTTACTGGTTGATATGTTAATTTTGTTTATCAAAATATGATTGGTCATTATGAGAAAATTAACACCTCTTTTTGCAATGATGCTATTGTTTGCCTCATGCCAATCCGGAGATCAGGCTGTAAAGCCCCCGGTGGCAAAAAAAATACCGTATGAAATCGAAACGCACGGCCATAAGCGTGTTGATCCCTATTACTGGATGAACCAACGTGAAAATCCGGAAGTGGTTGCATACCTTGAAGCCGAGAATCACTATCTGAAAACGATGATGAAGCATACGGAACCATTGCAGGAAAAGCTTTACACCGAAATACGTTCAAGGATAAAGGAGTCTGACGAATCGGTGCCTTATCCCGAAAACGGATATGAATATTATAGCCGGACTGTCCCCGGTGAGGAATACAGTTTATTTTGCCGGAAGGAAAAGGGGTCATCCCAAGAAGAAATAATGCTCGACATCAATGCGATGGCCAAAGGTTACGCCTACTATGGTGTTGGTGGAGGGTCGGTCAGTCCCGACAATCAGATACTTGCCTATTCGGTTGATACAGTCAGCAGGAGAAACTATTCGATTTACTTCAAGAATCTGGCTACGGGTGAGCTTCTTCCCGATGTGATTCCGATGACAACCGGAGGAGTGGTTTGGGGAAATGATAACAAAACCATTTTTTATGTGGTAAGAAACGAAACCACCTTGCGCTCCGAAAAGATCATGCGCCACACACTGGGTACTCCGGTTTCAGACGATGACCCGGTTTACTACGAGGAGGATGAAACCTTCAGTGTAAACATTTCAAAAACCAAATCGGGACGTTTTCTGGTCATCGGTTCGGGAAGTACCCTGACCACGGAATTCAGGGTTCTCGATGCCAATACGCCGGATGGGGAATTCAAGGTTTTCCAGGCCAGGGGGCGTGGACTGGAATATGATGTAGACCATGCAGGGGATTTCTTTTATGTGAGAACCAATCTGGATGCCCAGAATTTCAGGTTGATGAAAACCCCCCTTGACCGCACATCGAAAGAAAACTGGGTTGAGGTGATTCCTCACAGGGAGGATGTTTATCTGTCCGGTGTATCCTTATTTAATGATTTTATGGCCGTTCAGGAGAGGAAAAGCGGGCTGAACCAGATACGGATCATGCCCTGGGATGGAGAAGAACATACCATCGCATTTGAAGAGGAGGTATATACAGTCAATATTGGTGTCAACCGCGAGTTCGTCTCATCGACCCTCCGGTTTCAGTACTCGTCGCTTACAACACCGGTTTCGACATTCGATTATGACATGAACAGCCGGGAGCGCGTCTTGTTAAAGCAGGAAGAAGTGCTGGGTGGGTTTAATGCCGGAGATTATGAAACCATTCGTGATTATGCACTGGCAGCTGACGGGACAAGGATACCACTGAGCATTGTGTATAAAAAAGGTTTCGTGAAAGATGGGACCCAACCTGCATTGCTATATGGGTACGGATCCTATGGTTATACCCAGGACCCCTATTTCAGGGTCAGGATTTTACCATTGCTCGACAGGGGATTTGTATACGTGATCGCCCATATCAGGGGAGAGCAGTTTTATGGCCGTAGATGGTATGAAGACGGAAAATTGCTTAAGAAGATAAATACTTTCACCGATTTTAATTCCGCAGCCGAGCATCTGATCAAGGAGAAGTATACATCAGCAGATAAGCTCTTTGCAAAAGGGGGCAGTGCAGGAGGCCTATTGATGGGAGCGGTCGCAAATATGCGTCCCGACCTGTACAAAGGTGTGATTGCCAATGTTCCGTTCGTTGATGTGGTGACCACCATGCTGGATGAATCGATTCCTTTGACAACCAGTGAGTTTGATGAGTGGGGTAATCCAAAGGATGAGGAATACTACCACTATATGCTATTCTATTCGCCCTATGATAACGTAGAGGCCAAAGACTATCCGGCCATGCTGGTGACCACCGGGTTCCATGATTCACAGGTCCAGTATTGGGAGCCCGCCAAATGGGTGGCAAAACTTCGGGACATGAAAACCGATTCCAATCCGTTATTGTTCCGGATCAACATGGATTTTGGCCATGGCGGGGCATCAGGCCGTTTCCAGGGAATAAAGGATACGGCATTGGAATATGCCTTTATCTTTGACCTGATCGGTATCAAGGAATAAGGAATCTATACAAAAATAAAAAAGCAGGCAATCCTTGAACGAGTGCCTGTTTTTTTTGTTTTTGCCTGTCGGAATGATTATTTGTCATTATCCCCTTCTCCATCATCCCCGCCCATGTCTTCGTAATAATCGGGAACAAATGTCTGTTCGGAAATGGGAGGCCTGACATATCCCGATTGTTTTGGTCGGGGCGGTAATTCAATTGGTGGCATAGTCATGTCCTCATAAGGTATCAGGGAGAGCAAATGGCGGATGCAGTTCAGTCGCGACCGCCGCTTGTCGTCACTTTCCAGTACATACCAGGGCGACTGTTTGGTATCGGTATAGGAAAACATTTCATCCTTGGCTTTTGAATATTCAACCCATTTATTGCGTGCTATAATGTCCATGTCGCTGAATTTCCACCGTTTGGCCGGATCTTTGATGCGGCTGATGAAACGATTTTCCTGTTCTTCCTCACTGACTGAGAACCAGTATTTAATGAGAATGATGCCTGCACGGATCAGCATTTTTTCGAAATTCGGGCAGGACCTTAAGAAGTCCCAGTATTCATCTTCGGTACAGAATCCCATCACCTTTTCAACACCGGCCCGGTTATACCAGCTGCGGTCGAAAAGAACCAGTTCCCCGGCAGCCGGAAGATGTTGGGCATATCTTTGGAAATACCATTGTGATTTTTCGCGCTCAGTCGGAATACCAAGTGCAACAACCCTGCAAATACGAGGATTGAGGGGCTCGGCAATCCTTTTTATTGCGCCACCCTTTCCAGCTGCATCACGTCCTTCGAAAATCACCACTACCTTCAGTTTATTTGACTTTATCCAGTTTTGCAACTTAACAAGTTCAATATTCAGTCTTTCGAGTTCCTTTTCGTAAAAGGATTTCTTCAGTTTGCCTGATTCAGATATATTTGGTTTTGCCATGGAGAAATTGTTTTGATGCTGAAATTACGTATTCGGGACCAAAAAGACAACGAAAAGGGTTTGAAATTTTTATTAGGCTATTATTGTTCTGAGACTATCCCTAGTTACATCACGAATACTGAAATGATTAACAAGAATTGCCATGTAACTGTCAATATCTCGCTGAAGGCATAAAATATCCCAAAATGAATCACATATTGAATACAGAATGCAATTGGGCTTTGCCTTGAATGAAGAAGTCAGGTCATGTCCCTGGGAATTCCAAAGTGAAAAATATATTTCAATCTCCCTGAATCTCAGGATGGTTGAGTGAGGTATAAACAGAAAAGACAATGTGGAGGGCAAAAAAGTAAATTTTCGTTTTGAAGAAGAGAAAAATTTGATACATTTGCACCCGCTATCCTGAAAAGATTGGCATGTTCATTAAAATACTGGAGAGAATGGAGAGGGGCTGATCCGCGCAGCGGAAGGTAACCTGCCGAACCTCAGGATTTATTTCAATACGTCACTGGAGAGATGGGTGAGTGGCTGAAACCAGCAGTTTGCTAAACTGCCGTACGGGTAACCGTACCGGGGGTTCGAATCCCCCTCTCTCCGCAACATCGGGGTGTAGCGCAGCCCGGCTAGCGCACCTGCTTTGGGAGCAGGGGGTCCCAGGTTCGAATCCTGGTACCCCGACAGATTAAAATGATGCCACTGTAATATTAAAATTGCAGTGGCTTTTTTTATGCGGTTAATTTTGACCCAAACGAGTCTATTGACATTATGAGGCCTTGGTTTTTCGGGCCTTCAACGCCCTGGCGATTTCTCCAATCCATAGGACAACCGAAGTTGAGGCAATAATGGTCATCCAGTCTTTGATGGAAATGGGCATCGTCCTGAAAACATCACCACCGAATTGCACGATGATTATCTGTCCTGCCAGGATAACCAGCGCAATCAGCATAAACCCGTAGCTTTTGCTCAGGTTGCTGAATGCCGACTTCCCTGAAAGGAAGGCTTTGGCATTAAACATGTTCCAGAACTGAAGCATAACGAAAATCGTGAAATAGACCGATAAGTTATACCGGCTGATTTCCCCATTTGAACTTATCAAAAACAAAAGAGCCAGGAGAATGAACACAAAGCTCAGTCCGGTATAAAGAATGGACTTTCTCATTTCAGTATTGATGATGAAAGCATCGTTCTTGCGGGGATGGTTATTCATTACTTCCCTGTTGGGAGGAAGTGAAGCCAGGGCTGCTGCCGCAAAGGTGTCCATAATTAGGTTTACCCATAACATCTGGGTAACGGTCAATGGCAGGTTCGTTCCGAAAACTGACCCGATAAAAACGATAATAAGGGCAGTGACATTAATGGTCAGTTGAAATAAAATGAATCGCTGGATATTTTCATAGATTGACCGACCCCACATGATTGCCGAGGCTATGCTGCTGAATGAATCATCGGTAAGCGTGATGTCACTGGCTTCCTTGGCAACGTATGTGCCTGATCCCATGGAGAGCCCGACATGTGCATGGTTGAGGGCAGGTGCATCGTTTGTGCCGTCACCCGTTACAGCCACTACCTCGTTGTTTTGTTGCAGCAACTGAACAAGGCGCTGCTTATCGGTGGGCCTTGCCCGGCACATTACCTTGAGCGTTTTGACCAGGGTGAGTGCTTCGTTGTCGGTCAATTTTTCGAAATCCTGTCCCGTGATGATCTGGCCACTCTCGTCGTGGTCTCTCCAAATGCCGATTTGACGGGCAACTTCCACTGCCGTACCTTGGGTATCGCCGGTGACAATTTTGATGTCGATGCCTGCCCGAAGACATTCATCCACGGCATGAGGTACATCTTCCCTGATGGGATCAGATATGGCCATGAAGCCCAGGAAACCCAGTCGTGGATTAACCAATTCGTTGTTAATGATTCGAACCTCATTGTCATCAATTATTTGATATGCAAAACCCAGTGTCCTCATTGCTTTTTCCTGGTATCTTAGCAAATGATGCAAGATCTCTTCCCTGCCATAGGGGATATCTGATTCCGGGTGGCAAAGTTCGATGGTTTCACACATGTTTAAAACTATCTCAGGGGCACCTTTGACATAGAGGACGCGCTTTTCGGTTAGGACAGATTCAATGATTGTTGCCATATATTTCCGTTCGGTTGAAAAGGAAATATGACCCTTTACGATAGCATTCTCCCTGACTGGGAGATAATCTATCCCTTTTTCGTGCAACCAGAGCAGCAAGGCAGCCTCTGTTGGATTTCCAATGGTCTTTGTTTCATTTGGGTCGGAAAAGTCGAGGTATGCTGTCGAATTTACGGAAATACCTTCTGAAATAAGGTCTTGATGAATGATGCTATCAGGGAAAACAGTTTCGTACACCTTCATCCGATTCTGGGTCAGTGTCCCCGTCTTGTCGGTACAAATCACGGTTGTGGCCCCCATTGTTTCAACGGCATGCATTTTACGGACCAGGTTGTTTGATGCAAGCATTCTCCTCATACTCATTGCCAGGCTCAGCGTAACGCTCATGGGCAAACCTTCAGGCACTGATACAACCACGAGGGTGACGGAAACCATGAAAAAATGGAGAATCTTTTCGGTAAGTGCCAGGTCAATCCAGACTCCGGGGTCGAATATGTCAATTCCAGAAAGTAATCCGATGCCCATCAGCACCACAAAAGTCATTGCACCCAGCAGAATCCAAACCAGCCAGCTTGTTTTTCGGACGACACCTGGCATTTCATGTTTAAATCCAAGCAGGTTTAATAAGTCAAAAAGTATTCCCATCCAGATTTTGGTCAGGGCAACCGTCATCGAGAGAATTATAACGAAAATGAGACCAAGTTGAAGTGCGGTAAAGGCTCCAAAGGCAATCTCCTTGAGTAAAAGAACCCCAAAAGTAAGCATGGCGATTGCTGTTCCTACCACTCCAATGAATTTGGCTAATTGTCCCAGTTGCTTGTTAAGCGGAGTTTCCTCATTTGAAATTTCAGTTGCCCTATGGGCAACCTTCCCGAATTCGGTGAGGTCGCCTACTTCAGTCACTTCAAAGATTGCATGGCCATCCATGACCTTGGTGCTTCTCAGTAGACGGTTGGCCGGGTATGTCGATTCATGGTCGTGCAAGCCGGGATCCGTGGTTTTTAAAGTTACGGGCTCTCCGGTCAGGGTCGATTCATCAACCTGTAATGACACAGCTCCCAGCAATGTTCCATCAGCAGGGATTTCCTCCCCTGTTTCCAGTATTACCAGGTCACCGACCACAATGTCACTCTTTGGGACCTGGGTAACGGACCCGTTTCGGTAGACTTTGTGCAGGATTTCATTGTTGATGAGGCTAAGGATATTGAATTTACGGTTTGCATCGTATTCAAACCAAAAAGCCACACCTGTAGCAAGGAATATGGCGATCAGGATCCCGATGCTTTCGGTGTAGTCATTTTCAACATAACTTACCCCCAAAGAAATCAATGCAATAAAAAGCAACATGCGAATAACCGGATCCTCAAACTTCTCGATAAAAAGTTTCCATGGAGAAACTTTTTTGGACGGGGTTAATAAGTTCGTGCCATGCTTTTTTCTGCTTTCTGATACCTGGGCGTCATCCAGCCCCTGGTAATGCCTGTTGGTTTTCATCCGTGAGAAACCTTATTAAGTATTTTTTGAATTCGTGAAAATATGGGTAATTTCAGTACTGTCAAAAGATCGAGGTTTTATTTTTTTCTTCGTTTTACTTAATGCCCTATTAATTTCAATTCTGCATATCATTTCATTTTCCGTCAATCGAACTTTGTCAGCGTATTTTAATGAATGAATTTTGGTTCATCGGTTTTTTCATTAAAGTATTTTTTACCTTTATGGCAGACTAATAAATCCAAATGAAAGGAAACAACCATGAAACGGACATTGACTATCGTATTCTTGCTTCTTTTGCTGGGGGGCGTAATGGAAGCACAAACTCGCTTCCAGTCAATCCCTGAGGGGTTTGATCAACCTGATGGGAGTATTCCTGAAGGAAAGATCGATACAATTCGATACCAATCCCAAACAGTCGGCGCTTTAAGGAAAGCTTTGGTATATACACCTCCAGGATATTCAGCCGACAAAAAATATCCCGTTCTCTATCTTCTTCATGGAATAGGTGGAGATGAAAAGGAATGGCTAAACGGGACACCGCAGCAGATGATGGATCGTTTGGTTGCTGAAGGGAAAGCCAAAACCATGATTATCGTCATGCCTAATGGAAGGGCAATGGTAGATGACAAAGCTACAGGCAATATTTTCGCACAAGATAAAGTGGAGGCCTTCGCAAGATTTGAAGAGGACCTTCTTAAAGATTTGATTCCCTTTGTTGAAAGCAATTATCCTGTCGTTTCTTCCAGGGAGTCAAGGGCAATTGCCGGATTATCCATGGGAGGCGGTCAATCACTTAATTTCGGTTTGGGAAATCCGGATACATTCGCCTGGGTTGGGGCATTCTCGGCAGCACCCAATACGCGAATGCCTGAAGAACTTATTAAACAGATAAAGGATGTGAATAGCATTCCGCAACTTATTTGGTTTTCATGTGGTGATCAGGATGGGTTGATCAATATCAGTAATCGTACCCATGAATACCTTAAGCAACAGGGAATCAAGCATACTTATATCATTGATGAAGGTGGGCATGACTTTAAGTTTTGGAAATCGAGTCTTTATCATTTTGTGCAGCTCATATTCTGACCTATAAGGTCATAAATATCAGGATCTGACATAGAGATTACATGTTCGGATAGAAAATTTCAGAGGTTCAATTTTAACAAACAAGCGATGAGAAAGGTAGTTGGCATACTTTGCCTTATTTTAACAATGGGTTATTATTCGACAGGGCAAACCGGGCAGGGCAACAAAGCCAGGTTTGAGTATTTCAGGTACTCAGGAAATGATAAGTTGTTTCAAAAAGATATCGACCATGAAAATCAGTATTTCAATCCGATACTGGCCGGCTTCTACCCTGATCCTTCGATCTGCCGGAAGGGCGATACCTATTATCTGGTAACTTCCTCATTTACCATGTTCCCCGGGGTTCCAATTTTCAAAAGCCATGATCTGGTGAATTGGGATCAGGTTGGCCATGTGCTTGACCGTCCTTCCCAGTTAAGTGTAGACGGCTTGCAGATCTCACAGGGAATATTTGCTCCGGCCATACAGTATAATCCACATAACGAGACTTTCTACATGATTACCACCTCGGCATATGGAATAGGTAATTTTTATGTGAAAACACAGGATCCCGCAAAAGGGTGGAGTGATCCGGTAAGACTTCCGCAAGTTCGGGGTATAGATCCTTCTGTTTTTATTGATGACGACGGGAAAGGATACATTCTTGAGTGTGCTGAACCTATGGGTGGTGCCGATTATCAGGGTCAGCGCGGTATTCATTTGCATACTTTCGATGTTCAAAACGACCGGATAAACGGAGAGCCCAAAGAAATTGTCCGTGGCGGATGGAAGCCTGAAACCAAGCCCATTTGGCTTGAGGCTCCACATATTTTCAAGGTTAATGGATATTACTACCTGATTTGTGCTGAAGGAGGTACGGGGCTGAATCATTCAGAAGTGGTTTTCCGAAGTAAGGATGTTTGGGGACCGTATTTGCCATACAGCGAAAATCCTATTCTCACACAACGCGATTTGCCTGAAGACAGGCCTGATAAGATTACCACCGCCGGACATGCCGACTTTGTGATGACTGAAGATGGTGATTGGTGGGCGGTCTTTCTGGGTGTTAGGCCTTATGGTTTTGACATGACCAATACAGGCCGGGATACCTATCTGCTTCCTGTTGAATGGAAAAAGGGATGGCCGGAAATTCTGCCAAAAGGAACCCAGATACCGATTGTTGCCGAAAAGCCGAATCTGATGCCCGACCAGAAGGCTTCAAAGGTGACCGGCAATTTTGAGTTTCTTGATGATTTTGATTCAGGTCGATTGGATTTGTCATGGATGTTTATTCGCACGCCCAGGGAAGAATTATTTTCATTTCATAAAGGTGGCCTGGAACTGGTTGCCCGTCCAGTTACCCTCGAGGAACGCAAGAATCCCTCGGCTATAGTCAGGCGTCAACAACATACAACGTTCACGGCCGAAACCAAATTGGAGTTTCAACCAGAGGGTTCAAACGACTTTGCAGGTTTTACGGTTTTCCAGAATGAAGATTTTCATTTTGTATTTGGAAAAACTGAAGTGGATGGGAAGGTCTCTTTGGTGGTTAACCGCATTGAGAGGGAGAAAATCAACCTGATTACGAGGGAATTAAGTAATAAGGAGATCAACAGGCCACTGTATCTGAGGATAATGGGTGATGGCCCTGATTATAGCTTTCAGTACAGTCTAAACGGCAAGAAATGGATCACGCTGGTAGAAGATGCAGATGGAACCAATCTCAGTACACGCAAGGCGGGTGGGTTTATTGGTGCCTTGATTGGATTGTATACAACGTCTTCTTTTTCGATGGAATAGATTCAGTCTGGTTTTCGATTAAGGGCCGCGGTATATTGTCAATAAAGTCAGGTACATATTTGTGTATATAGCACTATGTCAACAATAATAGAATAAGAAAAGATGTGGAATAGATTTTTGGGAATCATTTTAATCCTGATAATTGTTGCGACTGGAAAATTGCCAGTCGTGGCCCAGCCTTCGAAAGCAAGTAATCCAATTATTTTTGCGGATGTTCCGGATATGTCGATGATCAGGGTAGGGGATACCTGGTATATGAGTAGCACTACCATGCATATGAGTCCGGGAGTGCCTGTCATGAAATCAAAGGATCTCGTGAACTGGGAGATGGTAACTTATGCCTATGATAAACTTGCTGATGTCGATGACCTGAATCTCATCGATGGGAAAAATGCCTATGGAAAAGGAACCTGGGCGAGTAGCCTGCGATACCATAATGGAGTCTATTATTTGTCAACCTTTGCCCAGACCACCAATGAGACCTATATCTACACGTCAAGCGACATCGAAAGCGGAGACTGGAAGAAGCATTCTTTTGCTCCTTCTTACCATGACCATACACTTTGGTTCGAGGGAGACCGCATATTCATGATTTGGGGAGCAGGAAGGATACAAATTGCCGAACTTAAACCAGACTTAACCGGGTTGGTAGATGGTTCAATGCATGTTCTGATTGAAAATGCTACCGCGCCTTCGGGTGACAATGTAGGATTACATGCAGAAGGTTCACAATTGTTTATACGAAACGGTAAATACTATTTGTTTAATATCTCATGGCCCAGGGGTGGCATGAGGACTGTTATTGTCCATCGCTCCAATAACTTATTTGGACCTTACGAGGGGAAGGTTGTTTTACAGGATAAAGGTGTTGCGCAGGGAGGATTGATCGATACACCTGATGGTGCATGGTATGCTTACCTGTTCCAGGACTGTGGTGCAGTTGGCCGAACTCCATGGTTGGTGCCAGTTAGATGGGTCGATGAATGGCCTGTGCTGGGGAGCGAAGGGAAGGCTCCGGTTACGTTAGATTTACCGGAAAGTAAAGGAGTAATCCCAGGCATTGTGTCATCTGATGAATTCGATCGACAGAATGATAGCGACTACTTGCCTTTGGTTTGGCAGTGGAACCACAATCCTGATAATAATCGGTGGTCACTATCTGATAAGAGCGGATACCTTCGTCTCTATACGGGAGAACCGGTAAGCTCCTTCCAACAGGCTCGCAATACCTTGACCCAGCGTACTTTCGGTCCGGTAAGTTCTGCAATGGCAGCCATCGATGTCACTAATCTTAAGGAGGGTGATTTCGCAGGTTTGGCACTTTTGCAGAAAGTCTTTGGGCAGGTTGGAGTCCGGGTCAGAGGAGGTGTACGCTTTGTTGAGATGGTTAACGGAGAAGGACAAGATGCGGTTATGTCGGAACAGGTTCCTTTTGACGGCGATAGGATTTACCTGAAAGCATCCTGCGATTTCAGGAAGCGCATCGATAAGGGTTTTTTTAGCTATAGTCTGGATGGTACCACATGGAAGCCGATTGGCAAAAATGTTGATATGGTTTATTCGATACCGCATTTTATGGGATATAGGTTTGGATTATTCTGTTATTCTTCAGGGACGTCAGGTGGATATGCCGATTTCGACTGGTTTAGGGTTAAAGCGGAGCTTTATTGAGAAGTTCCGGATAAATGTTGCACAATTCTGCATCATACATTATGTGCGTCAGGGTCATTTTTAATCGATTCCAGAAGCTCGGGTTGAAATGAGAAAACTACTTAATGAAATGATATAAAATATTACTTTGGTTCATTGCTGACGTTGCTATTCTCCTGAATTAAACTTAATTTTGGATGTGAGTCAATAGGGAATAATTTTGGCTTATTAGCTAACTGATACAAACACAATACCTTGTTTATGCATTTACTTAATTTTATCGGACCGCAAGAAATTATTATTCTTATGGTTTTTGTTGTTCCTTTTTTGTTTATTCTGCCTTTGATAGCTTTGATGCTAGTTGTTACCAATCAGTTTGAAGGCAATGATAAATTGATGTGGGTACTGATCATCCTGTTTTTGCCGATCCTTGGTTCCCTGCTTTACTTTGTTTTCGGACACAGCAAGAGGCTGAAATAAATAAATGCCATAGAAGTGTATTTTTTTGTTTCGGTTAAGTGATTAGTGCATAATGCAGGGAGAGGGTTGTCAGGTGCAGTCTGAGAATTCGTACATCCAAATTCCTGAAAAAGTTTTCTTTTCCCCGGTTTAGAATGATTTGTTCATTTCTATGTGTGCAATGTTGTTCATACAAGAAATCATTTACCAACATAATTTTTTGTATCAAATGGATTCGTCCTTTCAGGTATGATATGATTTCCCGGCCTTTATACCCTAATAGTGTGCAGGTAGCAGTGTATTCTCTCGGAATTTCAATGTCGGTTTTATCCGAAAGCGCCATCATGAGTACTCCATTTAAAACGAGAATCTTATCTGAAATTTCCGGTTTTTGGATATAGTTTCTGAAATTTCCTGAAGGGTTTAATGAGTTTACAAACATTTCATCTACTGTACCCTCTATTAGATCAATTAGGTTTTCCAAATTTTTAAGGATCATTTCATCCTTGCCACTAAAAAGAATTTTGAGTAGGTTGTAATACATGGTTTATACTAGTTATAAAAATTTGATTTTGTTTGTTATTGAACTTAGCTTACAGCTTGCGTCGATGTTGCCGGTCACGAGGATAACATAAAACTCATGCAATCACCGCGCCAACGAACGAAGTTTCATGGTGGGTTCTACAAACGTCAACAAAACACTTCCATTCATTGGTTGTTATACCGGGACTGCATGAGTCGCTGGTGGACAGGTAATTCATAAGGCTCTTTAATTAAATAATTAATTAAGGTGTTATGAATGAGACTGTTGTGTGAATAGATCCATTTAACTCCCTTTTGTTTTATTAAACTAATATCTATTCAATTTCAATGTAAAGAACTAAATTGCTTGATACAAACATAATCAAAGTGTTATATTGATGATTTCCTTCAAGCGTGGACAAAACGTGGACAAGTAAAAAATTAATTAATTTTTAAAATAAACATATGTAATTATATAAATTACATTACTTAACTTTGATGGGTATATTTCTGATCACCTATGTTGTCTAAGAAAATCAAAATATTCGACTTGCATCCTCTTTATAACCCTCTGGTTTATGCTATAGTTACACTATTTGTTTATAATGCGGGAAGCGTTAAAGGAAATGACTATGCCGGTCAGATTTCACAGGCATTCTGGCCATTTACCTCCTTTCTTTATGCTGCAACGGAGGGGCCAACTATTCTTATACATCCGGTTTCACAAACTGAATGCTATTATCGTACTATCTCTTTTTTTGTCAAGGCAAGTGGGGAAAATCTTCGATTTGCCTGGGAGCGAAAACTTCCCGGAGGGGATTTTTACCTGATCCCTGAAGGTGACCTCAAGGTATCTTTCCCCTCTCCGGGGTACATCACCATAAAAGATGTTGGCACAGCGGCTAATCCTGATGGCACAGAATACAGGGCTGTAGTATCTGACGGATCCTTATCGGTTGTTTCTCAACCAGCAGTTTTGACTATCAATCGTATTACCGGGGTCCTTGCATCCACTGACCCTCCTAATGCAACAAGCATACGTTTATGTGCCGGGACTGAGTTTTCGTGGAAAGTTAATACAAATTATCCTGAGAATGTCACCGGTTATCAGTGGATGAAATACCATGGTCTAAATGATTGGAGGCCTGTAGTTGACGATGAGTTTATAACCGGAAGCCAGACTGGACAGCTTCACTTTAATAGAATCATACCTTATCATTCAGGTCGTTATTACGTCAGCATTCGTTTCAGGTCCTCTGCTGTAACAGGTTGCACTGTATCAAGCCAATCAAGCTTCAATCGGCAAATCGAAGTGTATGTCCCGCCCGAAATGGCTCTGGCTTGCCCGGTTATAGAAACATATTATCCGCCCAATGACAGCGGTTTTTATCTGGGGGATTTTCCAGTGGAGGCGACAAATGAGTGTGGTCCCATTAAAATGGTTTATATCGTTGATAATGTCGAGATAGAAATGCCTTATTTGTTTGAATCCGGTACAACTATAGTCGAGGTGTTTGCACGTGATATTCCTGAGATGGGATTACTATGTACCTATACAGTAAATGTAGGTGATCAAACGCCTCCTGATTTTCAGGTTCCTGGAGACCCTTATCGTTTCTGTCAAACACTGCCTGAGCTTGTTTGTTATGGTGATTTCGGTATCGAACTGGAATCAAAATATAATGATGTCGTTTTACAAGGTCCGGAACTTTCGGTATTCGACCTCGATCCCACTGTTTTTGGATGGAGCGATAATCTTTGTCCTGTTGATGAGCTCATTCTTCACTGGGCAATTGAGTTTTCCGCTATTGAGGATCCCTCGAACCCAGATTTGCTTGAGCCGAAAGAACCTGTCTCCGGGACCGGCCAGCCTTCTTTATCAATTAAGGATTTATGTCTGCCTGGAGGCCCTGAGGGCAGTCCAATGACAGTGCATGCCATCAGATATTGGCTTGAAGACTGTCATGGGATTATCTCTGATGCCAAAAGTGTTCCCATCATTATCTTTTCCCGTCCGGGAATTGTAATGTCGACTGGGTATCCCTGAATGACCTCAGTACGACAATGCCCCGATCTGTTTAGCCTTCATTGAAATTAATCGTAAAATTCACTGCTTTCATGTTAAGTGGATAGATCCATTGAATTATCAGGGACTTCCATCGAATCTGAAAAATGGTTAGTATCTATTAAATATTTTACAAATTATGAAAAAATCAATCCTGTTTGCGGCAATCTTATATTGCCTGTCGTTTGGAGCTAAGGGTCAGGCAATTACTTATACCTTAGCCAGACCCATAAATTGTTCTTCCAGTCCTGATGGATTGCATCCGGTTCCCGGTGTACCCTATGTTTACAAAGCGGATTTTATCCCTGAAAAGGGACAGGCAACCTGGTTTGTTACCACTAATCCTGTATTTATTTCAGGCGGTAGCTTGTCGAATGATCTGGAGATTATAGGTGGAGATTATATTGAATCAGCTACAGGGTTAGGACTTAGCTCTGTTGATCAGAATCCTTCGGCAATCGAAATAGTTTGGAAACCAAATGGGTTATCAAAGGTTGACTATGGATCAGAAAACAAGAGTCCACTTTTTGTCGGGGTTTTCTATAGTGGTCCCGAAGATGCTTGCGGTAAAAACATCCAGGCATTCAAGATCAGTCCGGTAATTGCATTTACACTTGATATTACCAATGTATCCAAAATTGGCAATGAGTATGTACCTCTGGCTTACAATGAGTCATTGCATCATTGTCCCACTGATCCGGTAAGTTCGGAATACGATTACGGAACTGACCGGATGGTAATGAATTATGGAATCAATAGCCTGATGTTTGAGGTGGTAGCAGCAAATTTTACAGATTCGTTTTATCCCTATTTCTCGGTTGAAGGTTTGGTGGAGGGGCAGACTGCCGACATATATTGGGGGTATACTCCAGAGACTGCCAATGTTGCCCTTGCAATTGGTGTTACCGGAAACTGGACCATGGCTAGGGAGTCTGCGATTGCGGCCAAAACTGAGGAATCAGACACATCAAGTGGCGTCTCTATTTTTGTAAGGATTGACATTCATCAAAACAAGTATGAAGGCTTGACCGGGAATTCCGTGACACTCAAGGTTGATGCCTATGGTAATGGATATCTTGAAGATGTAAATGAATCCTGCGTTGCGGAAGGCAATTTTGCTGATCAGGCAACACAGGATTTATTACCCCGGCCTTCTATTTCAAATGAAGATCCAATCTCATTTATAATCAAGGATTAATGTCTTAACTGCTGATGGTTTTTATAATCACAATCATGGATGCAAGAACCAATAAATTACGCAGGAAAACCTGAATTGTGAGATATTCTTGCTACACTGTTTTGGCCTGGCTTAAGATTTTGATCATTCTGCCGCTGATTCTTAAGGGATCGAAAACGGCAGGTGTAAATGAAATTCTTCCGGGTGAGATTTCAGGAATCCAGATCAGGGTTCCTCCTGGAGTTTATTGCTTTTGGGAGCTTTATTCCAGTAGGGTCAGTGACTATATATCCAACCCAGGAAATTGTAAACAAACTCAGGCAGAAATTATACAAGGGCAGGGAACTTCTGAAATTCAAGTTCATTGGAAGGTTGAAGGCACATATTTCTATAAGGTTTCAGTTATTGACCCTTTTGGATGTATGAATGTTTTTGTTGGAATGGTTGTCGTAAAGCACCAGCCAGGGGAGAAGTTTTTTATTCCTGAAGGATTCTCTCCCGGGTATGATGGAATACATGATGATTTTCGGATTCTTGGTATTGAAGATTATCCGGATGCATGCCTGAATGTGTTCAACAGGCAAGGCCAGTTGATTTTTAAAAAGGAAAAGTATGGGAACCTTGCATATTGGGGATTTCCCCGTGATGCATGGTGGAAGGGAGACAAAGAAGGAGCAGGGTTCGTTCCACAAGGTTCTTACCTGTATGTTTTAATTCTAAATAAAGAAATCACCATCAGAGGTACTGTAACAGTTGCTTTCGAAAGAAAATAATCCCAATAACTCTGGTTTAAATATTAAATGCCTGCATTGCAGGCATTTAATATTATTTATAGTGACCCTATCGGGATTCGAACCCAAATCGTCAGAACCGGAATCTGAAATTCTATCCATTGAACTATAGGGCCAAGCAAGTGAACCTCATTAACAGCCTGCAAAAATAGAAAACTTTGTTGTTCTTTAAAATCCATGATGGGATTATTTCTGCCAACGAGTGAAATTGTAAACCTTGCAAAAGCGTTTTGCCATACTTTGGTATCAAACCCCAGCAATCCAAATCCCCGTCCATCTGAAACAGGGTTGAATGTTAACAACTTTGCCGAAACGAGATCAAGTGTTTGGTATAAATCCAATTTGTTAATTATTCCGTTGATAACTGAATTGATGAGTTTAAATGAAATAGACCTACTCCAGCTATTTTTACAATGAACTAAAACATTCGAAGGATGACAATCGTGGAATTTGATGGCAAGTGCAAGCAGTTTTTTGAATCGTTTTTACTGTTTTATTCGGGTTGGAATAAAGGACAATCCCGTAAGGTGGAATTAAAAAAGCAACACTGCTATCGGGTTTCCGAACTAGCTGGTCATATTGCCGCATCATTGCAACTTGACAAGGAGGAAGTGGCTTTGGCAAGAATTATAGGATTGTTGCATGACCTAGGTCGTTTCCCTCAACTTTTGAAATTCAACACCTATGATGATTCGATATCTGCCGATCATGCGTCACTAGCCATCGATGAACTTGAGAGGGGCAATCTTTTGCAAGAGGTCGACAAGGAAACAGCCTCATTGATTAAAGTTGCCATTTAT
The DNA here is from genome assembly GCA_023428545.1 of Bacteroidota bacterium. Next base: position 49,723 of record JAEYXH010000006.1, read on the forward strand.
CAACACAATAAAGCTGTATTGCCTGAAAACCTTGATGAGCGAGAAATGCTTTTCTGCAATATCCTGAGGGATGCCGATAAGTTGGATATTCTTCATTCACTTACAGAGTATTACGCCAATCCTTTTGGAGAACCAACCCATAGCATGTCATGGGATTTACCGCGTGGCAAGGGAATAACAGAAGAAGTTGCCCTGACGATAAAAAGCGGTAAATCGGTTACACGTGAAGAACTTAAAACCCAGGACGATATTAAAATCATGCAGCTTTCATGGGTCTATGATCTCAATTTTAAAGCTTCTTTCCGGATTCTTTCCAAAGGTCGATATATCGATATTATATACGGAGCACTTCCTAAAAGGGATGTGGTCTTTGACATTTATCGAAACGTAAGAATCTTTGTCGAGAACCAGTTTTTAAACTGACGATAAAACATTATACCCTAAAAAGTGTTCTGTTTCTTGTTATGGGAAGGAAACTGGTTTGTTTGTGTAACTTAGTCACGGAAAAGGAGATTCTATCCGCAATAAGAGATGGTGCTGTTTCCCTGCACGATGTAACCGAATTGACGGGAGCTGGGGAAAGCTGCGGGCGATGTCGGCCAGTTATTGAAAATATGCTGAAGGAAGCTGGCGTAAATGCTGAACCCAATCCCCAGGGAAGGTTGTTTTAATCGCTTAGTGTCAAAACTGATTTACAAACGTTTTCATCCATTTTTTTAAATCCTCCCCGATTTCTTCGTCTTTCAGGCCGAAAATTATGTTGGTTTTAAGAAATCCCATTTTGTTTCCTATATCATATCGTTTACCGTCAAAAATGAGACCGTACATAGCCTGATCCTGAACCATTTTTCGCATTGCATCTGTTAGTTGGATTTCATTATTCATGCCCGGCGGGGTCTGTTCAAGGTAATCGAAGATGTCGGGAGTGAAAATATACCTACTGGCTACTGCCAAATTCGAGGGTGCTTCTTCAGCTGATGGCTTTTCAATCCAGTCGGATGCAACATAAACATTGCCTTCAAGTTTGTGCCCATCAATGACACCATAGCGATGTACCAGTTCCGGTTTAACCTCTTCAAGAGCAACCACTGAGGCACGGTAACGATCAAATACATTCATTAGCTGGCGAGTGACAGGTTCACTGTCACTCTGCACCAGGGTGTCACCCAAGAGGACAGCAAAGGGTTCATTATTTACATGGTATTTTGCATATCTTACGGCATCCCCCAATCCATTCATCTCTTTCTGCCACACAAAATGAATATTGGCCATTTTGGATATTCCCCTAATCTTCTCCAGCATTTCATAATTCTGTTTTTCGATCAGTGATTCTTCGAGGAACAGACTTCTGTCGAAGTGTTCCTCAATGGCCCTTTTGCCTTTACCTATAATCATCAGGATATCAGTTATTCCCGATGCTACTGCCTCTTCGACTACATACTGGATAACTGGTGTGTCAACAATAGGGATCATTTCCTTTGGCTGTGACTTGGTTATCGGAAGAAATCTTGTTCCATAACCAGCGGCCGGAATTACAGCTTTCTTAATCATGGGTGTATAACGATGTTGGGTTTGATCACTTCAATTTCATGTTGGTCCATAAGGAGTTTCAATCCTAAAAACATTTCCTCATTACGATAGGTTCCGATAATTGCTCCACCTGAACCGGTGAATTTGGCGCTTGCTCCAGTTGATCTTGCCAATTCAACCATTTCGATATTGCCCGGGGTTATGGGAATGGTTTTCCTGCGAAGGTCAAAATTCTCATTCATCAGCTCATGCATTGTATTGTAATCACCTATTACCATTGCCTGCAGGAACTCATTTGTGATTTCACCCCAGCGATTCATTGCGGCAAGGACTGCAGGATCACCAATCTCGAAACGTGCCCGAAGATTGTTGTGTACAACCTCGGTTCCTTCCGATAGATTTCTGCGATAGGCTATGAAAAAGGGAGGAAGGCAATCACTGGGCACAGGTTCATATTTTCCAAATCCGTGCTGATCCATATGATCTTTATTGAAGTCCATGTAAATGGGATGTTCAAAGGCTTGGGCTACCCGATCCTGAAGTCCGGCAGCTATCCCAAGTTCCCTTGTTTCAACCGATAGGACGAGATTTGCCAATATTTGCGGTGGAATATCCAATTGGTAAAACCGTAAAAGGGCTTTGAAACAAGCCGTAATGATTGCGCTTGATCCTGCCAATCCCAGCCTCAGTGGAATGTTGGAACTATACCGTATCGTGAAATTCCGTTGATCAAGTAATATACCATTATCCCGGCAATAATCGTGAAATACCTTAATTGAAGCTTTGAGTAATCGCAATCCTCCATAATACCCTGCAAAGCATACGTCCTTCACGAGTTCATCGATACTTTGAAACCAGGCAACATCAAGCCTTTCAGGTTTAACTTCAAGTTCAGGTGTTTCCCAAAGCTGTACTTTAGCCAGAAAATTGGAAAAAACAAAGGCTATGGTTTTCCCAAAATAACCATCAGATGGATTTCCAATGACAGCGGCCCTAGGGTATGAATAAGTCTCTATTATCATACTATTCAACAATACAAAACCTTCCCGTCAGGATTAGTAAATTCAATATTTCTATTGGGAAAGATTTGGTTTATTCGGCACAAATTTAAAACAATTCACCGATGCAAAATCCCATGATGAAATTATGGTGGATATAGATAGTGCAACAATTATTTACATCCATTTCTTCATGGCGGTCTTATTTATGTCATTCAAGATATTTTTTGCTTCAGGGGTATAAAGGTATTCAAGTTCTTTACTGAAATAGGTGTTGATTTTACCCCTGACCATTTTCATGGATGAATTAAGAAGCGCATTATCTTCAGAAAATGACTCCGGCAAAACCGCAATGGTAGCGGGAAGCCATCTTTCAGGAAACTGGCCTTCGAATTTGCCCCCCTTCTTGTAGGCATCAATTTCTTTTTGAAGAGTCTTCAATGCAAATTCAACCGCTACGTCACTTCCTTTGGCAAAACCTTGTTTTTCAGCTTCACGAATCAATAATGCTGCATTAGGGACAAGTAGTCCGACAGTGTATGGATTTTGGTTATTGTGCAACATGGCTTGGTCAATGTATGGTGATTGATCCACCATGGCCTCTTCGATTCCTTCAGGACTGTACTTTTCACCATCAGATGAGATCAAAAGGCTTTTAAAACGGCCGAGAACATAGAGGAACCCGTCGGAATCCATAAATCCCATATCGCCGGTATGCAGCCATCCATTGCGGAGTGTATCGGCCGTGGCGACAGGGTTGTCCCAGTATCCGACCATTACATTGTCACCTTTAATACAAATCTCACCCTTCTCGCCCAGTGGCAATTCAATGCCTTTGTCGTCAAGGATCTTGAGTTCCATATGTTTAACCAGTTTTCCTGAAGAACCAAATTTGATGTTGGCCAGTGAATTACTGGAGATCACCGGAGAGGCTTCCGATAATCCATATCCCTGGCACATAGGAATACCTATTGCATAAAAAAACCGTTGGAGTTCAATATCCAGAAGAGCTCCTCCTCCGACGAAAAATCGCATTTCACCCCCGAAACCATCTCTGATCTTCGTGAACAGGATTTTGTCAAAGAGTGAAAGTAATGGTTTGAGCAGTATTCGGGATCCTTTGCCCCTGTTCCATCCATTTGCATTATAACGATATGCCACCTTTAATGCAAAATTGAAAAGTTTCCATGTAGTTTCTCCTTTGGTGCGAATGCTTGCTTCGATGTTTTTTCTGAAATTCTTGGCCAGTGCAGGTACACTCATCATGATATGGGGCTTGAATTCCTTTATGTTTTTGGGTACATTTCGTAAGGTTTCCAAGGGCGTTTTTCCCTGCTCGACGGATGCCACCGATGCACCATTATACATGAAACAATAGAGACAGGCAGTATGGGCAAATGAATGATCCCATGGTAGTATTGCCAGAGTTCGCCATGTAGAGTCAATTGACATTAGGGTATTGGCCTGTAAAGTATTTGCAGCATAATTGAGGTGACTTAACATTATTCCCTTAGGATCAGCTGTTGTGCCTGAAGTATAACTGATATTTGCCAGATCGCCAGGTTGGATATTCTGCCAAATTTGGGTTAACCGTTCAGGGTTTTCCTTAAGCAACTCATCGCCCATCCTTAACACTTGGTCATAATCAATATCTCCTTGCAATTTATTGGGTTTGCCGTCAAAATAAATTATTTTCTCCAGCGAAGGCAGATCGTTCCTGATTTCTTCGGCTTTGGGAGCCTGGTTTCGTGATACCAGCAACATCCTGGCTCCGGAATGTTTAAGCCTGAATGCCAATTCATTTGATGCATCTAGTTTTACTGATAAGGGCACATTTATTCCCCCGGCATACAAGATCCCAAGTTCTCCTATAATCCATGAATTCCGTCCTTCCGAGATTAACCCAACCCGGTCGCCCTTTTTTAGCCCATGTTGCAACAATCCTGCAGCAAATTTTAATATTTCATTGTGGGTTTCACGATAGGTTATTCCTTCATATTTGCCATTCCTTTTTTCCCATAGATAAATATTGTCGGGATACTTGGCAACACTGCTTTCAAAAAGTTCAATAATAGTTTTCATCTATTTGGTTTTTTGTGAATTACTGTTAACGTCCCGATTAGCCTAAGGCCGGTTATGAGTTAAGATAAAGAATATTACTGGTGTGTTGGGTTTGTTGCCGGTAAAAATTACATGATCTTTCTGGTGCATCTTCAAATTTAGGAAATTTTTGGAATCAGAATTTCTAACGATCTCATTTTTTAATTGTTAAATTAGCATCCACTTAAATATTACGCTAAAATGTCCAAACCCGGGATTCGTATCCATTTTCATGGCTCTACACCAAAATACAGACAGGTGATGGACGCAATTATTCAGTCTATTGAAAGGAAGCACCTGCGATTGGGTGACAAGCTGCCTTCAATAAATCAAATCTGTTTGGAGAATGATGTACACAGGGATACTGTTATGGTCGCCCTAAACCAACTTAAGGCCAAAGGAATAATACGTAGCTACCAGGGGAAAGGATATTACATTAGCAGCATCGACATAGATATAAAAGAAAAAGTGTTTGTGCTGTTGGAAGAGTTGAACGAAAGGACAAGTTCCATTTACAATTCTTTTATAAAGTCCTTTGATTCGGAAATTTCGGCAGATCTTTTTTTTGTGAATCACAACTTATTGAAGATACGAAACATGGTTTCGGGTCACTTGGGGAAATACACCCATTATGTAATGGCATCCGAGATTTATGAATATGTGTCACATTTAATCACAAAGGACCTTTATTCGAGATTGATCGTTATAGGTCGTTCCAAAGGCCTTCATAAATCAATTTCTTGTGTCTATCAGGATTGTGAAAGTGATATGTACGAAATGATGAAAATTGTTCGCAAGAGCTTGAGTAAGTATTGTCGGCTGGTCTATCTTCATCAGGGCATAATTGAACCTGAAGGTCGAATCAACGGATTCATACGCTATTGCCGTGAAGAAAATGTGGAACATTTAATTGTTGATAAAATTGAGAATCTGCGGATCAGACAATATGAAGCTTTTTTTACTGCCGATGATCGTTCAATGGTGGAAATTATCAGGCAGATACGCCTGAGTGGATTTCTTCCCGGGGAGGAGGTCGGATTGGTTTCTTTTGGTGAATCCATTCTTAAGGAAGTACTGGTTGGAGGGTTAACCACTATTTCGGTTGATTACACTGAATTTGGACAACGCCTTATTGAACTTATTAAAAGTGGGAAAAGGGGATCATTCAGAATTCGATCAAGGATTATGCAAAGAGCATCACTTTAAGCAGAAGATTACATTACAGCTGAAAAGAATATTTATGTACGATATTATTGGCGATATACATGGTCATGCAACCATATTGAAGAATTTATTCGATAAACTGGGATATAAGAAAGGGATTAACGGATACTTTCATCCGGAACGCAAGGCTGTATTTGTTGGCGATTTTACAAACAGAGGACCCGAGATCCGGAAAACCTTAAGGACCGTAAGACAAATGGTAGAAGCTGGAAATGCCATGGCAGTTCTTGGAAATCATGAAATTAACAATATTCTATATCATCTCAGACCTGAAAATGATGTTCCTTTATTGGATATCCATGGTAAAAGATATTTATCGGTAACACAGACCATCGAGGAGTTTAAACCTTATGCCCAGGAATGGAAGGAGCATCGGAAATGGTTACGTACCCTTCCTTTTTTCCTGGAGCTTGAAGGGATTAGGGTAGCTCATGCATACTGGAGCGATTCGCATATACGCATAATAAAGGAGAATCTGCCGGAAGGTAAGATCAGTAAACAAATATTCAGGGATCTGATCCTTAATCCACATTCTGATCTGTCACAGGCTATTTTGCAAACAACGCGTGGAGTTCACCTGATTCTTCCGCCAGATTTGAAAATCATGGATCATAGGAAAAGGAACCATCGCTTTTTTAGGATTCGTTGGTGGGAAACACCTGAAGGAAAGAGCTTTCAAAACTGGTCATTTGAAAGTAAATTTCGATTGCCGAATTACACCATTCCACCGGAGATATATCCCCGATTTGAGATATATCCTGAAGACGCACCTCCTTTATTCTTTGGTCATTACTGTCGGGGCAGAGGACCCTTTGTAATAAGGAAAAACCTTTGTTGTATTGATTCGTGTATCACCTCCCATAAAATGCTATCAGCCTATCGCTGGAATGGGGAAAGTGAATTGGACCCACAACAGATTGTGGTTGCAGGCCCGTCATAAATTGAATCCATTTTTGCAACGTGGAAGTCACAGTACCATATTATCCCAATAGTATATTTCAGATGGTTACCCAGATGAAGATATGAGTGGAAATTCTATGTTTTAAATATCCAAAATTGATTTTCTGCTGATATATAGAGGGATGCGGTCGTTATTTCTATAAAAATGGTAGAAATAAAAAAGCCCCTTGTAATAAGAGGCTCCATAAATTACTTGCGGTGCGGACGGGACTCGAACCCGCGACCCTCGGCGTGACAGGCCGATATTCTAACCAAACTGAACTACCGCACCAGAAAATAGAAGAACTTTAATTTGATTTTGCTTTTTCAAAAGCGTTGCAAAGATAGGTTTTCTTTTGTTTTTTACAATAGGTGCCAAAAAATATATCGGCAGATTTCTTAATTTTCACAAAATTTGATTACTATGGGATATCCTGCTTTTTCACGAAACTAAAGTGGACACTTCCATAGGTCCTGATCTCCTGAAAATCAGGCAACTGACTGAAATCCTGGAATTTGTTATGCTCAAGTATAAAAATGCCTCCTGGTTTGAGAATTCCTGACTCCAATACTTTCACTGCAATATCTTCGAACCCCCTCATGTCGAATGGGGGATCTGCAAATATCAGGTCGAACTTTTCAGTAGACTTTTGGATAAACCGGAATGCGTCCTCCCGGCGTACCATCATATTATCAATGCCCAGTTGATTTCTTATTTCCTCTATAAAAAGATAGTGTCTGAAGTTCATTTCCACCGATGTGACATGTGCACATCCTCTGCTTATAAGTTCATAACTGATGCTGCCCGTGCCGGCAAAAAGATCGAGAGCGTGAATTGTTTCCCAATGAATCCGGTTCTCAAGAATATTAAAAAGATTCTCCTTTGCAAAGTCTGTTGTTGGTCTTGCTTTAAAACTTTTGCCAGGATGGAATATCCTTCCTTTATATTTCCCGCCTACAATTCTCATGGGGTCATCATATAAGTAACGGAATTAAATCATTAACTATCGGTGGTGAATCATGAACCATTTGTGGTAACCGAATTTCTGGATGATGAGATACAACCATAATGCCATTGTCTAAGCAATATTTGCGGATCATTTCCTTCTTTTCCTCTTGTCCGATAATGGTTAATCCTGCGTTCTCCATTCCGGGAAGTCTGATAATTGCCATTAGATAGTAGAGAACGTCCTGTTCATCAATGCAGGAAAATTCATTAAAGAAGCAAAACTGTCCTTGATTGAATCCAAAAAAGCAAATCTCCTTTTTTGAAAAATAGCAAAACCATTCCTTGTTTGCATCATTATGCATAAGCTTAAAGTAATGAAACAGCGGTATCGCGTAATGTCTGATATCGGCTTTAGGGTAATATTCCAGAATTGTTTCCTTTAATGTTAGATCAATCAGCCAGCAAAGCTGATAACCGGAAAGGATTGGCACACTGCTTACCGTTCTGGAATGATTTTTTAAAGATTTTTTCTCCAGTAAAGAATTCCTGATTTCTTTTTCGTAATGAAGATCACCAGAAAATATACCGGGGTGATATCCGGGCAAAAAAACTTGGATCTTATCAAAGTTTCCCTTCAATAACTCATATTCTTCACTCAATTCCTGAATTTTTCTTGCAAGAATTCCGTAATGGCTGAGCTTGAAAGAGAGAGTGTGTATTATTGCAATCTGGCTATTCTGGTTTTGACGGATTACAAAAGAAAATCCATCCAGGTCAGCCTGGATGGATAAACAATATTGTTGACTGTTTTTCAGGTCAAAGTTACTATCCCTGAATACAAAATTCTGCATTTAAATTACTCCCAGTTACCTGCATTATTGTTGGTCTCGGTCAAGGATCCTACCTTAAGGCCCGGATACCTGTTTTGAACTCGTCTCTGGTCATTCAGGTTGATTACAAGTTGGCGGTCGAGTCCTCTGAGCAATACGTTGTTATGGACTTTTGCTTCAAAAACGGGAACTTTAATTCCTGAACCTGTTGTAATCACCGTTGCACCCAATGCAAAATATGCTGTAGTATCATTTAAAGGAACAACTTTCAGCTGCTCAGCGTCAAAACCTGGACCAAAAACAGATTCCAACACACTTTCACGAAGTGTGTCACGGACAATCAAGCCCAGTTCAAGTGCTTTTCTTTCATTGATTCCCTTTTCGACCATACTATCGGTAAGGTTACCAATTTTCTTAACCATCCTGACTGAATCATATTTCACAAAATTGATCAGGGTATCCCAACTTCCTGTGAAACGACCATGTACATCCTTGAATGCAATCTGTGCTTTGCGGATTTCTTTTAGTCTTTCGATGGTTTGGTTGTAGCGCACATCTTGTTCTTTTTTAAATGTTATAGGGGTTTGGATACTGTTGTAAACAAAATATGCCAAAACCAAAGCAACAATAAAAAGCGCAACTTGAATTACAGTTCTCATTTCTATATTTTTAGTAAGTTATTTTCGGTTGAGGCAAAATTATAAAAAAAAATCATTTACCTTCCGTTGGTTATAGTTTTTTATAGGGGATGCTCAAAAATCATATTTTCTCGGTATTAACATCTGGACTGGAATTTCAACTTACAGAAAGTCAGATAAATATGTTGGAAAGTCTATCTGATTTTATACTTAATAAGCCGGAGGACTGTGTTTATATTTTAAAGGGTTATGCGGGTACAGGAAAGACTACGATGATCAGTCAATTGGTAAAAACACTGGATGCATTTCGTATTGGGTCGGTGCTTTTGGCTCCAACAGGCAGGGCAGCAAAAGTATTGATGAACTACACCGGAAAGTCCTCATACACTATTCATAAGAAAATTTACCGTCAGAAATCATCTGCTGACGGGATGGGGATTTTTGTGTTGGATAAGAACTTGCACAAATCCACATATTTTATTGTGGATGAAGCTTCTATGATTTCAAATCAATCAGGGGAAAACTCGGTCTTCGGCTCTGGCAGAGTCCTGGATGATTTATTGGAATATGTTTATTCTGGTAACGGTTGTCGATTGATCCTGGTTGGCGATACAGCACAATTGCCCCCTGTCGGAATCAGCCTGAGCCCGGCATTAAGCGGCGAGAGTATTGAGCAGTATGGGTTTAGTGTTATTGAAAATGAACTGACAGAGGTTGTACGTCAGGAAAAGGACTCGGGTATACTCGAGAATGCCACAGGTTTAAGAACTTCAATCGGGAATAATGAAATTGCTGATTTTTATTCGATACATGTTAATGATTACTCTGATATTGAGAAAATTCCAGGGGCAGATTTGATTGACAAGATCAATTGGTGTTACGATAATTATAGTATTTATGACACAATTGTACTTACCCGTTCAAATAAACGAGCTAATCAATACAACAGCGGAATTCGATCTTCTATATTGTTTCGTGACTCTGAAATTTCAAGAGGTGATCTACTCATGGTTGTAAAGAACAATTACTTTTGGTCGGAAGGGACTGAGAACCTGGATTTTATAGCTAATGGTGATATCACAGAGGTTTTGCATATCTATGGGTATGAGAATCTTCATGGATTTCGTTTTGCAGATGTTAGCCTTCGTTTTATTGATTATGATGATGTGGAAGTACGCTGTAATATATTGTTGGACACACTTACAATAGAGACAGCAGCCTTGAGTCAGGTCGATAGCAATCGGCTTTTTTTATCCGTATCGGAAGATTATCAAGAGATTAAAAATAAGCGGGAGCGGTGGAAGAAAATAAAGCAGGATCCGTATTATAATGCACTACAAGTAAAGTTTGCCTATGCGATTACTTGTCATAAAGCACAGGGTGGGCAATGGAAAGCCGTATTTGTGGATACAGGATATTTAACTCCGGAGATGTTGAATCGTGATTTTTATCGTTGGTTGTATACTGCTTTTACACGACCGGTTGAACGATTATACCTGGTGAATTTTGATAAACGTTTTTTTACCAGGAATAATGATTAGCGGTTTCTGTTGATTTCGATTCGATATGTTTTACCTTCCCTGGCCAGGTAGGTTTCCGTAAATTCCTTTCTTGCTTCGTTTAGGAAGCTCTCATCTGAATCGTATCGATTCGAAAAATGGCCGATCAGTAGCTGGTTAACACCGGCCTTACGTGCAATTATTCCTGCCTGTTGGGCGGTTGAATGAAAAGTTTTGGCGGCCCATTCTTCCATGTCAGACTGGAAGGTGGCCTCATGGTATAAAAGACTGGCGCCTTTGAAGAATTCCACTGCTGGTTCAAACGGAGTGGTATCAGTACAATACGCATAGGAACGGGAAGATAGAGGGGGAATGGTCAATTCTGAATGTTCATGATAATGACCGGCACTGTCCAAATAACCTCCACCTTCCTTGATCGCTTGCCTTTCCCTGATGGGAATATCCAGTCGTTCAACCTCATCTTTCCGGAGCTTGGGTAAAGCTTGTTTTTCCTTAAAAAGAAATCCACAAACAGGTATGCTATGACGCAAGGGAAAGGATAAAACCTCCACCATTTTGTCTGAGAAAACTATTTGAGGCGATTTGAAATTCAGCGGATGAAACAATATGGTATAACCCAACTCTCCTTTCATGAAGTTGATTTGTGGGTCAAGCAACCTTTTTATTTCAGAATGTGCATAAATGTGGAGATCACTGGTGATTCCCAATAAATTTCGGGTCGATATGAGGCCGATCAGACCATAAAAATGGTCACCGTGAAGGTGAGAGATGAAAATGTGTTTTATTTTAGCTATACTGATGCGGTAACGCCTAAGTTGAATCTGTGTGCCTTCGCCACAGTCGATTAGAAAAAACCGCTCATGTACATTGAGCACATGAGCGGTTGGAAATTTTTCTGATGTCGGTAGGGCAGAACCACTACCTAATACTGTCAGTTTAAAAGACATGGATAAAATGGTTACATGCTTTCCTTTTTAAGCAAAAGCTCTTCAGCTTCTTCTTTTGTATTGACAATCAATAACATGGTGTGCAGCATCGATAGGCGGAAAATATTTTCGACATCGGGTTGTAATCCAAACAGAATCAGCGTTCCGATTGCATCGTCACATATACGATTTGCAACAAGCAGAGCCCTGAGACCTGATGAGTCACAATATGTACATTCTGACATATCGACCACGAAGTTTTTTACACCCTTAGAATTCAACATCACGAATTCGGATTTCAGTTCGGGACCATTGCTGGCATCGAGCTTTACAGCTTTGATCGTAATGAGTGAATAATTTCCGTTATCCGTTGTTAATGAAGTCATGTATACAATTTACGAAAATGCTAGTTACAGCAACCTAGTTTTTATCTTTTTTTTCGTCAGCTTCCATCTGTTTTTTCAGATCAGCCAGTTCTGAAATGTCCCCTAACGTGGTCTTTTCCACATTATCAGATACATTTTTCATCGCTTTTTTGGTAGTTCTGTTTTCAGATTTCCTTTTGCTTTGTTCTTCACCCCGTTTTTCGTCTTCATAGACACGTGAATGAGAAACAATGATTCTTTTAGCTGATTTGTTGAATTCAATAACCTTGAATTCAAGTTTTTCTTCCATTTTTACCTGGCTGCCATCTTCTTTTACAAGATGACGTGGTGTGGCAAAACCTTCTACTCCATAGGGAAGTGCAATTACGGCACCTTTATCCATCAGTTCAACAATTGTTCCTTCATGGATTGAGTCAGGAGTGAAAATGGTTTCAAAAACGTCCCAGGGATTTTCCTCCAACTGCTTATGTCCGAGGCTAAGACGACGGTTGTCCTTGTCAATATCCAATACAACAACTTCGATTTCTTCACCGATTCCGGTAAATTCGGAAGGATGTTTGATTTTTTTCGTCCAACTCAAATCGCTGATATGAATCAAGCCATCAACACCTTCTTCGATTTCAACAAAAACACCAAAGTTCGTGAAATTGCGAACAGTTGCTTTATGGCTTGTTCCAAGCCCAAAACGGGTTTCGATATTTTCCCATGGATCGCTTTTCAATTGTTTGATGCCGAGAGACATTTTCCTTTCATCGCGATCAAGAGTAAGAATCTGGGCTTCCACTTCATCACTGACTTTAAGGAAATCCTGTGCACTTCGCAGGTGCTGGCTCCATGACATTTCCGAAACGTGGATAAGTCCTTCTACACCTGGAGCAATTTCAACAAATGCGCCATAGTCTGCAAGAACAACCACTTTACCTTTAACCGTGTCACCTACTTTTAGATCCTGGTCGAGTTTATCCCATGGATGAGGAGTCAGCTGTTTCAGGCCCAATGCGATACGTTTTTTGTCGTCATCGAAATCAAGGATCACCACATTCAGTTTTTGATCCAGTTCAACGATTTCGTTAGGATGGGTAATACGTCCCCAAGAGAGATCCGTGATGTGAATAAGTCCATCTACACCACCAAGGTCGATAAATACACCATATGAGGTAATGTTTTTGACAGTACCTTCAAGTACCTGGCCTTTCTCAAGTTTGGAGATAATTTCTTTTTTCTGCAGTTCCAGTTCAGCTTCAATGAGAGCTTTGTGTGATACTACAACGTTGCGGAATTCGTGGTTGATCTTAACTACCTTGAACTCCATAGTCTTGCCAACATACATGTCGTAATCACGAATTGGCTTGACATCGATCTGAGATCCGGGTAAGAATGCCTCGATTCCGAGTGCGTCAACAATCATACCTCCTTTTGTGCGACATTTGATGTAACCCTTGATAATTTCATCATTGTCGTGGGCGAGGTTGATTTTCTCCCATGAACGCATTGCACGGGCTTTTTTGTGGGAAAGGTTCATCTGTCCTTTTTTGTCTTCCAGACTTTCGATGTATACATCAACCTTATCGCCAATACTCATCTCAGGATTATACCTGAATTCATTGAGGCTGACAACTCCATCTGATTTATAGCCAATGTCAACCACAACTTCTCTTTTGTTCATGGAAATAACAGTGCCTTCAACAACTTCTTTTTCCTGAACTGTGTTCAAAGTGCTGTTGTAGAGGTCTTCCAGCTCGTTTCTGCGTTTTTTGGTGTAGGAATCCAATCCTGATTCGAGACTATCCCAATCAAAATCCTCTTCCTGTTTGGTAACCGTATTCACTACAGTTTTGCTAGCCTGCACAGACTCTGCAGGTGCATTGGCTTCCTGGGATTCCAGGTTTTCATTCTTAATTTCAGTCATGTAAATGTTACAAAATTAATAAGTTAGACATTATTTCTTGTGAAAATTGGCCGCAAAATTAAGACTTAATGCTTGTATTTCAAATAATTTGATACATTTTTTACATTAAGACCCAAAGATTTGTTTTAGGACAATTGTTTTTATCCGATTTGAGAGATATGCTGCCTGATTACTCTTTTTTCCTCTAATGATTTTATTATTTTTGAACTTTACCTGCAAAAGATCAGGAGATCGGTTTTTTATTACCATATTCCTGATTTTCAGTTTTAAGCCTACTGAATATTACAGTGAATGAGTGGAATGAAAAGGATATTAGTAACCGGTGGAGCCGGGTTTATTGGTTCTCATTTGTGTGAGCGACTTCTAAAAGAGGGAAATGAAGTTATCTGTCTCGATAACTTTTATTCAGGGTCTAAGCAAAAAATCCGGCATATGATTGGTAATCCAATGTTTGAATTGGTGCGTCATGATGTTACCATGCCCTATTTTGCTGAAGTTGATGAAATATATAACCTAGCTTGTCCTGCTTCGCCTATTCATTATCAATATAACCCTATAAAAACCATAAAGACATCAGTAATGGGTGCCATCAATATGCTTGGCATGGCCAAAAGGGTAAAGGCTAAGATTTTGCAGGCATCTACCAGCGAAGTTTATGGTGATCCGGATGTGCATCCACAGGTTGAGTCCTATTGGGGGAATGTAAATCCTATCGGGATCCGTTCATGTTACGACGAAGGAAAACGATGTGCAGAGTCGCTCTTTGTCAATTATCACCAGCAGAATGGAGTGAAAATCAAAATTGTTAGAATTTTCAATACTTATGGTCCTCGTATGGAGGTTAATGATGGAAGGGTTGTGTCCAATTTTATCGTACAGGCTCTCAGGGGAGAGCCGATTACTATTTATGGTGACGGAATGCAGACAAGAAGTTTCCAATATGTTGATGACCTTCTTGAAGGTTTTGTTAGGATGATGGGAACACCTGATCATATTACCGGCCCTGTTAATCTGGGCAATCCTTCAGAATATACCATGATTGAGCTTGCTCAGGAAATCAAGGATTTAACCGGTAGTTCTTCACCAATTGTCCATCAACCTCTTCCCATGGACGATCCCTTACGACGACAGCCAGATATACGCATGGCTGAAGAGCTACTGGGTGGTTGGAAGCCATCTGTACAGATAAAGGACGGACTTTCCAGGACCATTGAATATTTTAATCAAATACTTTCAATGGACATTGAAAATGATTAAAGGATAAATTAATTGTCATTTTTTACCCCAAACCAAAATAAGATGTTGAATTTATTAAATATCATAAGGCAATGAAAGGAATCATTTTAGCAGGTGGTGCAGGTACGCGGCTTTATCCGATTACCCGAAGTATATCTAAGCAAATAATCCCGGTGTACGATAAACCGATGATTTATTACCCTTTGTCAGTATTGATGCTCGCCGGAATCAGGGAGATCCTGATTATTTCAACCCCAACAGATATCCATCTATATGAATCTCTTTTTGGGAATGGCAATCAGTTGGGACTCAATATTTCATATAAGATTCAACCTTCCCCAGACGGGTTGTCTCAAGCGTTTATCTTGGGTGATAAATTCATAGGTAACGATGGTGTATGCTTAATTCTGGGAGACAATATTTTTTATGGATACAACTTCAGGAGTATCCTTGAAGATGCTGCCAGGATAGAAGACGGAGCCATCGTTTTTGGCTATTATGTGAATGATCCTGAAAGATATGGGGTTGTCGAATTCGATAAGGAGGGGCGTGTGATCAGTATTGAGGAAAAACCTGAAAATCCCCGTTCAAATTATGCTGTCACTGGTTTGTATTTTTACTCAAACGATGTGGTTCAAAAGGCAAAATCCCTGAAACCCTCTGCCAGAGGTGAACTTGAAATAACTGATTTAAACCGGCTGTATCTTGAAGAAGGACGACTTAACGTCAAACTTTTGGGTCGTGGATTTGCATGGTTAGATACAGGTACTTTTGACAGTCTTCTTCAAGCTTCCAATTATATTGCGACTATTGAGCAAAGACAAGGCCTTAAGATATCCTGTATAGAGGAAATAGCCTTTAAAAAAGGATTTATAACGAGAGAGCAGTTGCTCGAACTCGCCGAGCCACTTCGAAAGAATCCTTATGGCCAGTATTTGCTTAGATTGGCAGGAAATCAAATCAAATCTTTCTGAAAATGAATATTCTGGATACCCCATTGTCGGGCCTTAAGATAATTGAACCGGACGTTTATTCTGATGCCAGGGGTTATTTTTTTGAGAGTTTTCATTCTGGAAAGTGGGCGAATCATGGCATTGATTGCCTTTTTGTGCAGGACAATGAATCATTCTCAACCTATGGTGTAATTCGAGGATTACACTATCAACTTGCACCATATGCACAGGCTAAACTAGTTAGGGTAATATCAGGTGCCGTCTTTGATGTTGCAGTTGATATCAGGAAAGGTTCTCCAAATTTTGGTCAATGGTTTGGGATTGAGCTTTCCTCGGAGAATAAGCGACAACTCTTTATTCCCCATGGTTTTGCGCATGGTTTTTCTGTATTAAGCCCCACGGCAATATTTACTTACAAATGTGACGGATATTATAATAAGGAATCTGAGCGAGCCATAAGATTTGACGATCCTGAACTTGCTATTGACTGGCAAATACCAGGTGATAAAGGATTGGTTTCAGCTAAAGATCTTCAAGCCCTTCCGTTTCACAGTGCAGATATTAACTTTAATTATCAGGCGAAATGAAGGTAATGATAACCGGAGCATATGGTCAGTTGGGAACTTGCCTGAAGGAAATGTCAGCATCCTATTCAGAGCTTATGATTGACTTGACGGATTATGATACCCTTGATATTACCGACAGGGATGCTGTTTCGAAGTATCTTGGGAATAGCCGGCCTGACTTTGTTGTCAATTGTGCTGCATATACTGCTGTTGACAAGGCGGAGAATGACCATGATGCTGCCTATCGTTTAAATGCGTTAGGACCAGAGAATCTGTCGCTGGGTTGCCGTCAGACAGGAGCCCGGCTAATCCACATTTCAACAGACTATGTTTTTGATGGATCTTCCAATACTCCCTATTCTGAGACACACAGTCCAAATCCTAAGAGTGTATATGGCAAGACTAAACTCGAAGGTGAACGACTGGTATTGAAACAACTTCCTGAGTCCGTCATTATTCGGACTTCCTGGCTATATTCGGCTCATGGGAATAATTTCGTAAAGACAATGATCCGGCTGGGTCAGGAAAGGAATCTTTTAAAAGTGGTGTTTGATCAAACTGGTACTCCTACGTATGCTGGAGACCTCGCAAAGGCCATTTTGAAGATTATTTCTGTTAGCATAAAAGATAATGATAGCTGGAATCCTGGGGTTTATCATTTTTCTAATCTTGGTGTATGCAGTTGGTACGATTTTGCTGTTGAAACTCACAAGTGTACTTCCATTACATGCAAGGTTGAGCCAATTTTGTCTTCTGCATTTCCAACAGTCGCTCCTCGACCTTCCTATTCCGTCTTAGATAAATCAAAGATACAAGCAACGTACGGACTGGAAATACCATATTGGCGTGACAGTTTAATGAAGTGTATTCAACTCATTCAAAAACAATAAACTATGAACAATAACGAATTGATTAAGCAAGTAGAGGCGAATGCCCGTTTGTGGTTGAGCCCATTCTATGATGAAGCTACCCGTAAAGAGGTGCAGCGTATGTTGGACAACGAAAACAAGACCGAACTGATTGATTCTTTTTATAAAGATCTGGAGTTTGGAACAGGTGGATTGAGGGGAGTGATGGGAGCAGGAACGAACCGCATGAATATTTATACCGTCGGTGCCGCTACACAGGGTTTATCTGACTACCTAAAAGAGTCGTTTTCGCATTTACCTGAAATTAAGGTGGTAATAGGACACGATTGTCGTAATAACAGCCGGTTATTTGCTGAGACCTGTGCTGGGATTTTTGCGGCCAACGGCATACGAGCGATGCTTTTCGAAGATTTACGACCTACTCCCGAAATGTCATATGCAATAAGGGAATATGGCTGTCAAAGCGGAATTATCCTGACAGCTTCCCATAATCCTCCTGAGTACAACGGATATAAGGCATACTGGGATGATGGAGCCCAGTTGGTTGCTCCACATGATTCGGCGATCATTGATTTGGTTAAGTCGATGAAGCACGAAAATATCCGGTTTGACGGTCCCAAGGAGCTGATTACAAGTTTAGGTGAAGAGACCGATCTGAAATTCATTGAGATGGTGAAAACTATTTCATTGTCTCCAGACCTGGTAAAGAAATACCGTGACATTAAAATCGTTTATACTCCGATACATGGGACAGGGGTAAAAATTGTTCCAATGGCGCTTCGTGCTTTCGGTTTTACCAATATAATTAATGTTCCAGAACAGGATGTTGTAAGTGGAAATTTCCCAACAGTAGCATCTCCTAACCCGGAAGAACCTGCAGCTATGAAAATGGCCATAGAGAAAGCCTTGGAAGTGAATGCTGATGTAGTGATGGCAACTGATCCTGACAGTGACAGGCTTGGTGTTGCCACCCGTAATCTTAAAGGAGAGTTTGTGATCATTAACGGTAACCAAACAGCGCTTCTGTTTATCTACTATATTATTACAAAGATGAAGGAGAACGGGACGCTAAAAGGCAATGAGTTCATCGTGAAAACAATTGTTTCGACTGAGCTGATAACTGAGATTGCAAGTAAGAATCATGTTGATTATTATGATGTTTATACCGGCTTTAAGTATATAGCCGAGGTAATTCGTGAGAATGAAGGTATCCGTCAATATATCGGGGGAGGAGAGGAAAGCTTTGGCTTCCTCCCAGCTGACTTTGTCAGGGATAAGGATGCTGTCTCTTCCATTGCCATGATGGCTGAAATTGTAACCTGGGCCATGAGTAAGGGAAAGACATTGTATGAATTGTTAATGGATATCTATCTTGAGTACGGATTCTCAAGGGAAAAAACCATTTCAGTTACCCGAAAAGGTCAGTCTGGTGCTCAGGAAATTCAACAGATGATGACTCGTTTCAGGACTAATCCTCCACGCGAAATAGGTGGAACGCCTGTTCACTTGCTTAAAGATTTTGAATTGTTGGTACAGACCAATTTATTGACAGGCGAAACAATTGCCATTGACCAAAAAACCACATCTAACGTATTACAATTCTTTACTACTGGCGGAACTAAAATCTCAATAAGGCCTTCCGGTACAGAGCCCAAGATAAAGTTCTATTTTGAGGTTCATGATACCCTAAAATCCTACGAAGATCTCGATTTTCTCGAATCATCGATTGATGCAAGAATTGATGCCATGGTTGCTGAATTGGGCTTGTAATTAACTAGTTAAAAAAAACCAAAAAATGAGAAAAGTTATTATTTGTGCAGTGATTACTGTATGCTCTTTGGCAGTTTCTGCCCAACAGAAACCTACCATGGAAATGAAACCTGAAATGACCGAAGTGTGGGAGCCTGAGGTGAAAGTTATCACACCAGGATCCCGATACGGCGATGCTCCTTCTGATGCAATTGTCCTGTTTGATGGAACTGACCTTGAAGAAGAGTGGATCAATGAAAGAGATGGAGGCAAACCCGGATGGAAAGTGGAGGATGGAGCGATGACTGTTGTTCCCCGCACCGGTGGCATAAAAACAAAAAGGGAGTTTGATAATTTTCAATTACACATCGAATGGAGATCCCCTTCAGTGGTGAAAGGCGAAAGCCAGGGGCGTGGTAATAGTGGCGTGTTTATGCAGGGAATTTACGAAGTGCAGGTGCTGGATAATTATAACAACAGGACTTACCGGAATGGTCAGGCTGGGAGCATTTATAAGAACCACCCACCCATGGTTAATGCATGTAAGGCACCTGGAGAATGGCAGACCTATGACATCATCTATACTGCTCCTGTTTTTAAAGCTGACGGGACATATCTTGTCGCACCCAGAATCACTGTTATTCACAACGGAGTTGTTGTCCAAAATGCCGCAGAAGTGCGCGGGCCGACTGTCTATATCGGTGTGCCAGAGTACTTTGTTGCACCGCATGGAAAAGGTCCAATCTCTTTGCAAGACCACGGTGATCTTGTAAGTTTTAGAAATATCTGGATTCGCGAAATCTGATTTGGAATCAAAAAATATGAAGGTCCGGCTAGTTTATACTTAGCCGGACTTTCTTATTTATGGCATCCATGGTTTGGAGCTTTTTCTTTTACTTTGCCGGTTAAGTCAAACCCCATGTGAGAAAATTGAATTTGTAGAATTGGGAGTTGTTAAAATTTGGATATGGAAACCGGCAATCGCCTGATATTTATAGTTGCTCTTATTGAACACCGTCATTTTGGTGTTATGTTTATGCCATACCTGATTGAACCGCTTAAGTCATACTTTTCAGTGAGAAGTGCAGTCAGGTTCGAGGATATGGATCAATTGGATTATTCATTTTCCGATGTTGAGAAGGAAATTGTGCGTCTGGCAAGTAAATGTTCTGATTATCGTCTTGCAGCAAAATTCTCGAGAAACAAAAGCAGTACTGAATTCTATAGTCAGGTTTCTTCTGAGTATTTGAAGCAGCACGTGATTCCGTACATTGAGAAACAAATGTATTCCATTGCAAAGCTCTTGATGAAGAGTCCATTCCCGGTTTTTGAGCGCGATGTTAATTACATAAATTTGTATGACGAAGACCGTATTGTTGTTTCTGATTCATATTCAAAAGTCAGGTTTCGATTAAAAAAACTGTCTGTAGGAACAAATTATACAATTGAAATATATCATAAAGGGGAACCGGTAAGAATTAGTAATAGAAAAGTAAGATTTATTGTCAATGATCCCTGTGTGATGCAAGTTAACAACAGAATCCTCGTTTTTGATACGGTTGACTCAAAGAAAATTCTACCATTTCTATCACGCGAATATATTTCCGTTCCAAGCGCAATTGAATCAAAATACTACCGGAATTTTGTCCTTGGACTTGTGCGTGACCAGGAAGTTGAAGCCGAGGGATTCAGAATTATTGACGATTATGGAGAAAGTAAGGTTGCGCTTACACTTGAAAGGGGTTTGCAACAGGATCCTGTTCTGATTTTGCATTTTTCATACGGCAATACAGATCTTTTATACCGCGACGAGAGAAAGATAGTTGTCACACTGGATGAAAAGAATGGCACATATACATTTTTTCGGTTTCATAGGAGACCAGATTGGGAGAATGCAGTTGCAGACGCTTTGATAAATGCCGGACTTATTGAAGATCATGGGTCGTTTTACTTGTCCCAAGTTAAAATGTTGGATGATTCAGCTGCAATTTATTCTTACGTCGAGTGGTTATCGGCAAATGAATACCTACTACGCAGGTGGGCCATCTCTGTTGTTCAAAAACTGGATGGTTTTACCTTTTTTACAGGTAAAATGGATATTTCCTTTGATCTTCAATCAAACAATGATTGGTTTGATCTTCACTCGCACGTAACAATGGGAGAATTCAGTTTCCCATTCCTGAAACTCAGAAAGCACATTCTCAATAATATCAGAGAATATGAGCTTCCCAATGGTGAGATTGCCATACTACCCAGTGAATGGTTTGAGAAATATAAGATGTTATTTCATTTTGGAAAAGTTACCGGTGACAGACTTCAGTTCGGCAAGCACTTTTACAATGTCCTGACTAGTCAATTAACCAGTACTTTACCCGATATGCTGGCAGGCATCGTTAAAAGCTTTGAGAATGCCTCATCAGTTGAAATTCCCGATGGATTAAAAGCAGAACTTCGACCCTATCAAAAGGCAGGATTCCAATGGATGTTCACATTGGTAAAAAATGGCCTTGGAGGCTGTCTGGCAGATGATATGGGATTGGGAAAAACCCTTCAGACACTCACTTTGCTTTTAAAAATCAGAAAGGAGAGAAGGACGAAAATCATTGAGGTAAGTGAGAATAAACTACAACTCTCGTTATTTGATGAAAAGCTGAACTGTAATGTCCAGCCAGCTACACTGGTTGTCGTACCCACATCTTTGGTTCATAATTGGGTAAACGAAATGAGCAGGTTTGCTCCATCATTGAAAGTGCACATCCATGCGGGGCCACAACGAAGCAGGAATAGTGATTTGGAAACATATGCCCTCAGTTACGATGTGTTAATCACTACCTATGGAACCCTTCGTGTTGATAGAGAGATATTTTCATCTGTACAGTTTTATATGATAATTCTTGACGAAAGCCAGTATATTAAAAACAGGACTTCAAAAATTTATGAAGCTGTTATGTCGATGCGGACTGGACATCGGATGGTGTTAACTGGTACTCCTATTGAAAATTCTTTAGCTGATCTTTGGACTCAAATGAACTTCCTGAATAAGGGGTTGTTGGGTAGTTATCAATTTTTTAGGGCAAATTTTCAAACTCCAATTGAATCAAGGGCAGAAGAGAGTGTAGAGGATAAACTTCAGCTTCTTATACGGCCTTTTATTTTACGCAGGACCAAATCAGAAGTGGCGAGTGACCTGCCACCGTTGATGGAACAAGTGAGGTATTGTGCAATGACACCTGAACAAGAGTCGGTGTATGAGAAAGAGAAATCCATGATTAGAAATTCGATTCTTGCGAGTATCGATCAGGGTGGCATAGCCGGTTCCTCTATTGTAATCCTTCAAGGTCTTACAAGATTGAGGCAGTTGGCCAATCATCCGTCTTTGGCCAATATTGAAGATGAATCCGGTTCAGGAAAATTCAATGAGATAATCCGTTCTCTTGAGGATTTGGTTGCCGAAAATCATAAAGTATTAGTGTTCTCCTCATTTGTAACCCACCTGGAAATCCTGCAGCGCCAGATGGATGCAGAGAATTGGAAGTATGCTCTATTGACAGGAAGAACCAGAAATAGGGAAGAGGTAATAAAAAAGTTTCAGGAAGATCCGGAAACCAAGGTATTTCTTATTTCGCTAAAGGCGGGAGGTGTAGGACTGAATCTGACTAGGGCCGATTATGTGTTCATTGTCGATCCATGGTGGAATCCTGCAGCAGAGTTGCAAGCAGTTAGTCGAGCTCATAGGATTGGACAGGATAAAAATGTCTTTGTATATCGTTTCATAACAGAGAATACCATTGAGGAAAAGATTCAGACACTGAAGGAGAGAAAAAGTAACTTGGCTGAAAAGTTTATTAATTCCAATAACCCTTTTTCAGAGATAACCCGTGAAGAAATCATCACCTTATTGGATTAGCATACAGCATAAAAAAGCCGGAAAATTGAATCCCCGGCTTTTATATGGAATGATATTATAAACTATGTTATTTTGGTTTGGCAATTTCCAGACCAATCTGTTTTCCTTTAAACTGGATCTGTCTGAATCCCCTTTGCAAATCCTGTTCATAACGATTGTCAATTTCGAAGAAGGAAAAATTCCTCAGAACTTCAATTTCACCAATCTCTACAGATTTTCCAGGGAGAGTTTGGTTAACCATATTTATAATGGTTCTTTTGTCCATTCTATCGCTTTTGCCAATATTCATGAACATGCGGGCAAATTGTATTCTGCCTCCCCGTTTCCCGGATCCCTCAGACATTCCTCTTCCTCCTCTTCGGCTTCTGGGTTCATCAGACCAAGAGTCATTTTCGAATCGGGATTTGTTGCCTTTTGATGAACTCCCTTTGCTGGTGTCGACGTTCAGGTCAGGGGCATTCTCGTAAGAAGCCAGAAAACGATTGAATTCAACAGATACGAAATGCTTGATCAGTTCTTCACGATCAAGCCATTCCAGTTTTTTATAAATCACCTGGAGATAATCGTCAATATGTTGGGTATTTACTTCTACCTTTTCAACCTTGTCGACCAGATTGAATAGCTGTTTTTCACAAATGTCCTTGCCTGATGGCACTGGCTTCTGCTCAATTTTCTTATTCAACATTCTTTCGATGTCTTTCAATTTCCCCCTTTCCTTAAGGTGAAGAATTGATATTGAGATGCCCTTCTTTCCGGCTCTTCCGGTTCGGCCGCTTCTGTGGATATAAACCTCTGGATCATCCGGCAGATTGTAGTTAATGACATGAGTCAGATCATTCACGTCCAATCCACGGGCAGCGACATCGGTTGCAACCAGAATCTGAAGGTGGCGGTTACGGAACCTGTTCATGACAATATCTCTCATCTCTTGGGATAGATCACCATGAAGGGCATCGGCACTGTATCCGTCGCCGATCAGTTTGTCAGCAACGTCCTTTGTTTCGGCACGGGTACGGCAGAAGACGATTCCATATATTTTGGGATTGACATCGGCAATTCTCTTTAGTGCTTCATACCTGTCTTTGGCATGAACCAGGAAGTATTCGTGTGAAACATTTTCAGCACCCTGGTTGGCTTTTCCTACAGAAACCTCAATGGGGTTTTTCATGTACTTGCTCGCAATCCTTGCGATTTCAGATGGCATGGTTGCTGAAAATAAAAGGGTCTGCTTGGTGGAAGGAGTTCCAGACAAGATGGTATCCAGATCTTCCTTGAAACCCATTGAGAGCATTTCGTCTGCTTCATCGAGAACCAGCCAGCTGATACTGCCTAATTTGAGTTTCTTTCGATTGATCAGGTCGACAGCGCGACCAGGAGTGGCAACGATAATCTGGGGATTTTTATCAAGCAACCTGATCTGGTCATTGATGGAGGCACCACCATAAACCGGCACTATTTGAATTCCCTGAGAGTATTTGGTGTAATTGTTTAAATCATTGGTGATTTGAAGACATAATTCGCGAGTTGGACATAACACCAATGCCTGAACGTTTTTGGAATATGGTTCAATCTGATGAAGGACCGGTAGTCCAAAGGCAGCAGTTTTGCCTGTTCCGGTTTGCGCCAGAGCGACAATATCTGTTCGATCGTTAAGGATGAGCGGAAGTGTTTTTTCCTGAATGGGGGTTGGGGAAACAAATCCCAATTGTTCAACAGCTTTTAGGAGTGACGGGGCAAGCCCGGTTTCATTAAATAAAATCATTTAAATTAGATAAGTGTAAAATTAGGGCGCAAAAGTATTCAATTTATTTGATATCGGACATAATACTCTGAATTTTACTTAAATAAGGTGCAATGTTAATTTAATGATAGGTTATTCATATTTTCTTGGTTCAGGTGGTCCTGGCTGGAAATTGTAGAAAGTTTGTTTGGTTTGTTCGGTGACCAACATGCCTAAAAGTCCAACATCTTTGGGGTGTCTGGGATAAATGGCCAGTCTTATAAGGATGGTTTTAAGAACGAGAGATTCATTGTGAAGGCGAAGACCGGCACCGACTCCTCCATAATAATTCTCCTTCACGATATTTTTCCCTTCTCTTCCAAGAATACCGAGGTCACCAAATGTGAAAAAGGCGATGTTGAAGCGGTAAAAATCCTTTTTCTGGAAAAATACACTTTCAAGATTCAGGCTCAGGCGTTGCGTGCCTGATATGCGGTCGCTACTGAATCCCCTGATGTAATCGTTTTTCTCAAACATCAATTCTTCCGGATCAAGTCGTTTAATTCCCTTGGTATAATCGAATCGGACAAAATGCCTTGTTCTAACATTTCCTATAGCATAAAGCCTTGATATAAAATTCATTCCAAGTTCAATCATCCCTTGCTGTTGTTGGGCATTCCGAAAATAGCTGCTATATGCTCCATACAAGTATAAATGGTCAGGAGAATTGCGGAAAAAATTACCGTTAGATAAAAAGAGGTGGGTGTAAATCCTCTTCCCCAAAGGGTGATTGTCAAGTCCTGCCACCATTTCATACTTAAATCCCATGGGAATATCCTCAGTTATGCCATAGCCGTAAATCAGGCGGTCGGGAATATAGTTTCGCTGTGACCATGTAATTCCAAACAGGTAGTGCTTATTGTCGGAGAAAAATGAAGCAGTGTCGCCAGTAAAATGATGATGATTTTTTAAATCCCTTAACTGGACACCCGATGAAAAAGTCAGTTGGGTTTCTCCGCTATTTTTATTATTCAGCTGGATATTTCGGGCTCCCCAAATATTTAATTGTCGATAGTTGGGTATATCGTATGGAAATTGCCTTTTAAGGCCTGGTAACCTGTTGGTTCGCTTAAATGAATAAGCGCTGATGCCATAGGCGAAATTGTCAGTTTTAAGAATCAATGGCTTTTCAAACAGAAGTAAGGTACCCTCATTCAGATAGGTATTTGAATAACCCGCTGAAAAATTGAGAAACTTACCATTAATGTTATTAATGTTATAAAATGATTCGAACCCGATATATGGTTGTCTGTTCAAGTGACCAACGAATTTGAAGGAAACTTCATGACCAACACCAAAAAGGTTCCGATTGTAAATTTCCGCTTTGGCCGATGAGGTACCATTCAAGACACCACTAACCCCAATAGAAAAGCGGTCCTGTGTTATCAGCAATAAATCCACAATATCTGGATTAAGACTGTCAGGCAAGAGAATAAATCTGGCATCACGGATACGGGGTAACGTACGAAAGAGCCTTTCATTCTCGTAGAGAGTTTCTGCATCTATAAAATCACCTGCTTTAATAATCAGGTTCTTTCGAAGGTTATGCAGGTCGGATCGAGTATGAATGAAGTTTCCGGTTCTTTCGAGCCATGTCTTTGCTTTTCGGGAGGTATCCTGAATCGATGGACCGAAAACATCAAGGCGGAGGAAATGAATATCCCTGATTATTTTTCCGTTGGCATCTGAATAATTATTTAATGCCTGTGTTTTTGGATCCCTCCCTTTGGATTCCTCCCTTATAACAAGATCATATAGAATACGGGTAATATTTTTTCTGCCAGCCCTTACTTTCAGTGTATCATAAAAATTTGTGTATTTCTCATCTCTTGGGTTGATCAATCGGGTTGAATCGGGTAAAGCAAGCTGGGCCGGGGCATATCCCATGCCCAGTAATAGGAACAAAACTATTTGGAAAAATCTATGTAACACGTTCGGCTTCAACATCCATTTTTAAACTGGACTACTTTAATTTTCTTATAACCCCAAGGCTTCCAGTTAGGGCTGAATTTAGATTTTATTGCCTAAAGGGTTTTATGTCAAGATGTTAAAATCTGTTAAATATACTTCGTTTAGCCTAAATAGATGAGCCTATGGCCAGATCATTGATGAATCCTGAATTTCGGGATACTCAAATTAGAAGTTAATCAACTACTGTGTGTTTATTTTTATTTTTGTAGTCAAATGAACAAGATTGTCCGTTTATACAAAAGAAATATATACGGGGTCATGGGGACCCTGGGATTTCATGTTTTTTTGGTTGGGTTATTCCTGGTCGCGGAAATGGATCTGAAGAGGGAAATGACCGAGGAGGTCATAATAATTGAATTCCCGATTGAAGAAATGCTTCCGGAAGAAGTGCCTGATTTAACAGACCAGGACTTTTCCTCACAGCAAATGACATCACAGCCATCGTCACGGACCAATATGCCATCATCGGCAAGTCCTGTGGAAGGTCGAAGATCTACCCGAGAATCGTTTTTTGATGAATCATATCAGCAGGAAATTGAGAATGCCAGAAACTTAGTGAAAGATGTGGATAATCAACTTTCAAAGGAAATACCTGATCTGTCAAAAATTCGTATGCCAGAGGAAGTGACAGAAGGCATGAATCCTGACTCAATCAGCAATGTTATATATACAGGCGATAGTAATATTGAGTACCAGTTAGAAAATCGTTACCATTTACGACTGCCTATTCCGATTTATCTTGCAAAGGGAGGGGGTACTGTATATGTTGATATATCTGTGAACCGTCAGGGCAGGGTAGTGAGTGCAACACCGCGACGAAATCCATCTGTTAATGATGAGCAGATTTACCTTTACGCCCAGGCTGCAGCAGAACGAACATCCTTTAATCCTGACCAATCAGCACCCAATCCGCAACAAGGCACAATTCGATATACATTTATCCCCCAGTAGATCTCTGGTCTATAAAATTCGTTGTTTAGGGAAAAAATCAGGATTACCCAATAAAACAGGGTTGATTTGGGTTTTTAAATAGATCTTTTCAGACTGTTATGCTTTTTATGAAAATTAAATTATCGGAAATACAGGGTAAATGCCAATTGTTATTTTTAACAAGAATTAACAAACTTTGTTTTGGAGTTTAACCTGTTGCCACGTATTTTTGTGGTACGTTTATTTTCATAAGTTTAGGTTTAGTTAGGTTAGTTAGTTTAAAGAGAAAGGATAGATTGTTGAATCTATCCTTTTGTTTTTATTGAGCCCCAATACTTTTCTCACAAATATTCAACATATTTTCCTTTATTATTTTTAAATTCGACAACTTAAATCATTTCCTATAGATTGTTGAAGTGTTTGGACTTAAGTCAATTAATCAGGTGTGATAAAAAAATTGAAAAAAAAGGAACATGAATGGGTTACCTTTTGGCAAAAAAACGAATTAATAGATAGAACATGAAGAGTTATACCGATGATCAAATCCTGAAGGGGATCTTACGGCATGATAATGTGGTTCTTGCATTTATATACAAGCAATATTTTTATAAGGTAAATGCTTTTATACGTAAGAACAGTGGTGACGAAGATGATGTAAATGATATATTTCAGGAAGCGATTATCATTATTTACAGGAAATTAAAGGAAAATGACCTTCTGTTCGAAAATCGTTCTTTTGAGGTCTATTTGTTTTCGGTATGCCGGTTTTTATGGTTGAAAGAGTTGGAAAAGCGCAAGCTTGACAAACAAAAAATCAACGACACATTGAGTTTTCAGGATGAGGTGTATGATGATGACCTGGTTGCAGTAGTGGAAAAAAATGAAAGATTCCTGCTTTATCAGAAGCATTTCAAAAGTATCAGTACTGATTGCCAAAAAATTCTGCAACTCTTTTTTGAAAAGGTGCCGATTAAGCAAATTGCTCATATTATGGGATTTAAGAGTGAGAAGTATGTTAAAACCCGGAAGTTCAAGTGCAAGGAACTGCTGGTTGAAAGAATCAAGCAGGACGTTGAATACAAGAAATTATTTGAAGATGATACATAAACCCGGATTGTCGGTAATACCGGCTTTCCTACAACAAACCCTAAAGAAATGAAGAATTTTAATGAAGACCCCCGTCAGGACGCAGACCTGGATTTGTTTCGTGAAATAGAAGAAGCCATACTGGACAGCGATACAGATTTACTCAGACACCAACTTAATTCGATTGTTGAAGAACAAAAGGCATCATTTGCCAAATTATCGGCCGTATTCGATCTGGCTGATGATATTGACATGGAGTCAATTATTGGTGAGAATGAATTGCCTGAGGATATTGCGGATTATTTTGAATCCCTTCCCAAGATCCACATTGAAAATCATCACAGGGCATCCACAGAGGTAGTGCATCAGATTTATAAAGAGCAATTGACTCCTGCTTCTGAATTGGATGATGCAGATGACAATGATATCGATTTTGAAATGTGGCAGGAAATGGAATCCGCAATTCTTGAAAAGGATATTATGGATCTCAGGGCAAGTCTCAGACAAATTTCCAAAGCTTCCCATAACCATACTTATTCTATGGAGGATTTGGAAAATTATATTGAAGGCAATATGTCTGCGGCTGCTCTCGAACATTTTGAAGAAGATCTGGCCTTTAATCCTACACTTAGCCGGGATATTGGTCTCCTGATTGACCTGGATGAAGCACTGAGTGAATCAGATGTTATTGAAATGAGAGATATTCTTGGAGAGGTCATGTCGAGAGAATCATCTCTTACCCATAGTCTGGATGAAATTGAATCATTTATCTATGACGAGCTTGACCAAAACTCCAAAGAGAAATTTGTCCTGGAGCTGAATGAGAACGATGACCTTCGTTCAGAGCTACTTTTGATGAAGGAACTCGACCAGGCATTAGCTGAAGCAGATGTAATGGGTTTACGTCAGGAATTAAAGGAACTTTCTCTAAACGTTATGACCAGGGAAGAAAAATCGATTCTTCCAATCAGCAAAACCTTCCATGGATTGAAAAGGTTTGGTGCAGCTGCAGCAGTTATAGTTGGACTAATAACATTATCAATTGTGATAAGGTATTCAACTTTGCAAAATGATATTTCATATTCACTTCTTGATGAATCACCCGCTGCCATGTCTGCTTTTCGTTCTGCCACTCATGACATGAATATTAATTCTGATTTGTCAGAGGGATTCGCCCTTTACAATGATGGTGATTATCATTCGGCGCTTGCCAGTTTCCTGAAGGTTATTGAGGTAAATCAAGATGAACCATCAGCCCGCTTTTTTGCTGGTGCCAGTTATCAGAATCTTGAACAACATAGAAAGGCAATTCTTGAATATGAAGCTGTCATTAGACAGGGTGATAACTTGTTTATTGAACAGGCTGAATGGTTCAGTGCCGTATGTCTGATTCATCTGAACGAAGATGAAAGAGCATTGCAACATCTTAATGCAATTGTATCAAGGAATGGATTTTATGAGGATAAAGCCAAGATTTTGCTGAAAAAGTTGTCCAGGTAGAAGAAGTAGTTCATAAGATATCGTTGCTTTTTACATTCACTTTCATTCTCACTCTCTAAGTCTCAAGTTTTGGAAGCAAGGATATCAAAAATGCACTCTCGGTTCTCTCAAAAAATCGCTCTTTGAAATCAATTATTAGAAAGATCTGTCTCTGGCCTTTCTAGATCCCTTCTTTCGATACCATTGATCAAAAATTACCAAAACCATGATTATTGATAGGGTAATGTAAAAGATGTAATCATATCCCCTGAAGATTGGTTCGTTTAATCCAATACTTATATATCCTAACCAAAAATGGGGATGACTGGTAAAAGGATCAGAATGTTTTATATGTTCCAGTTTGGCATTCCTAAGGGCAATGTCAACTGGTTTCCCAGCCTTGAGGTTTTTATAAAATTCCTTCATGATTTCTGTACCAGACCTATCTTCAACCTCCCAAAGGGTCATTACCATGGTAGGGCTTCCGGCATAGAGAAATCCCCTTGCCAGACTCATCACTCCTTCTCCTGTGCGAAGTACTCCGGTGCCGGTGTCACACGCACTTAGTACAGTCATACGGGCATTAAGTTGAAGGTTGTATATGTCGGCTGTATTAAGCCATCCATCATCCCCTGTGTCCTGATTCACCGGCGAAAAGGCTAACCTTGAGAACATTGGGAGTGAGTCATTAATGATCGTATGCATTGCAAGGTGGAGGATATCGTAATCCCCGGAGATATTTCTGAATTTTTGTTCAGTTGCTTCAAGCCCCACAAATGTGTCGGCATCCAATAAATCATTAATGAAATTAACTTCCTCAAATGTTCCCGGGATAGATGCTAGCCTGGTTGTATTATCATTCGGGTACTGTGCAAGCTGATAGTCTGGTGCTAGTGCCAATACCCTTTTTCCTGACGTTCGATTCTCCGATTTATTTCTGATCAGGAGTTCCTGTGAATAGTGGTAACTTATTGGGAATTCATGAAGTAGATATGGGAGGTCGTGGTAATGTATACTGCCAGTGTTGACCTTTTGGGTAATCAGTGCTTCGAATGGTATATAGTTGAGAATACCATCTGGAATTATGGTGACTCTTTTCCCGATAATAACAGGAAGGATCGGTTCAATCAGTTTACGGTAAACTTCATATGAGTAATTACAATAATTTCGAAATTCGGCTAGCCCCGAATTTATAAAACCTTTATAGGAGAGCAGTTGCTGGACTGTAATGATTTTTTCAATGAAACTTTCGTCGTATGGGATTTTCTCAAAAAGAAGTTGATCCTTTGATATTGCCAGTATATAAACATCGCCTGAATTTGAATCAGGGGTCTTTGTAATTACATACTCAATTATTGATTCGTTTCTTTTGAGTGATCTTTGAATGTCTTTTATATTTAAGTTTTTGCGTTGATATTTAAGCTCAAAATATTCGGGATAATTCTTCTCAAGCAATGCCCTAAGGTCATCCCTGTCTTGTTCATTCTTGAAAATAAGCTCTCTGTATGAGTTGGCTTTGCTCGTGTTAGGATTGTCTCCTGAGCTGGTTTGGAAAAGTTTCTCCTGGTAATAGGCAATATTGGCATTATAAAGATTTTCCAACCTGATAAGGCTGTCAGGAATCAGACTATACTCCCTGGCTTCAGCTTCTCCTATATTATCGACCAATACGGCGGACTTGGCACGTCCTGCATTAACCAGAGACATATTGAAATACTGTATTTCTTCAGTTAATTCATAAAGCTCATAAGCGGTTTCCATGGTTTGAGTGAATATATCACGTTGCAATTCGGAAAAAAGCAACTTGCTTTCTTCCGATATAAAGCTGGTACGCATGTGCATCGCCAATTCACTGGCCGCTACCATGGCATTCAAGGCATATTCATAATATTCTTTTCTTTCTTCGGGTTCTTCAATCGTTAACTGACCTATTTGTGTCCATGTTCTTGATAACTGTCTTATTATTTGAAGATTAATAATTTGGTATTTGCTTTTTTTGAGAGTGTCAAATCTTATATGGCCAGGCGCTATATCGTCGTTAAGGCGATTTAGACATTGCATGTAATACTTTGCTGCTTCTTTTAGATTTTTTGTTTTTTGCTTTCTAAATTCAATTTCATTTTTTGTGTTGACTTTCATAGTCATCCAAGCGTCAGCATATAGCCTATCAATTTGAACAATATATTCTTCAACATTATCATATTGATTATAGATCTCTTTTGCCTTATTTAAATAAAACATTGCAGAATCTTGCAAGTCTTGCTGTATAAGGACTTTCCCTAAAATAATGTATTGATCAGCCACACTATAATCATTGACTCCATACATGCCAATAAATGAGGTTATTAAGTTCCTTATAATAGACTTTACCTCATCGAATTTTCCCTGATCTGAATAAATAAGTGCAAGGTTACTTTCAAGCATGGACTTTACTTCGGGGTCAGCCTGTTTTGCATATTGTTGAATTACTTGTACTGCTTCTTCAAGGTGATCCGACTCATAATATGAATTTGTTAGGTTAAGAACAGCAAAGAATCTATTTCTCCGTTGCGCTGGACTTGTGAGCAGATCCCTTTCGTAGAGAAGGTTATAAAGATCAAGTGATCTTAAATTATACCGAATAGCCTCTGCATAGTTGCCTTGCCCCCTGAAATAACTTCCAAGATTTGAATAAAGTCCAGCCAGCCCAATTGAATTATTAAGACTGTCTAGAAAATACATTTCTTCAGCAATACGATAACTTCTATATGCATTTTCAACTTGGTATAGATTTTTGTATTGGTTTCCTATAGCAGTATATATTCTGCCAAGACGGTGATTTCTTGAACCAAAAATTTCCTGGGAAACAGAGAGGCTTTTTTGCAATAAATCAAGCGCAATTTCATAATCATTGGATAATCTGGCAGTATCAATTGCCATCCAGTACAAATCATCGGCTTGTTTTGATAAATCAGTGCTATTCTGGCTATAAACGCCTTTTGGGGTAAGAATTATTAAAAAAAGTAATAAAAAAATATTTATTGTAAGGGATTGGTAGTCAAGCCCTTGTAGTTTGTTTTTCATTTTTTTCAAAAAAAACTCAATTTACTTGGGTTACCTTTTCATCATTTCAGGAATATTAATGTGAGAGTGAATGTATAAAAGTTTAACGATTTATCCTTGAGACAATGAAAACTATCAGCAACAACAATCGTAAAGATAATAAAATCAACGTATTCGGTGTTGAAGTATTGACTATTTCTGAAATGAATAATATCCGTGGTGGTGATTCAGTTCCAAAACTTAGAACCAGGGATATTGACATTTACGACACACGCGAACAATAATACTTCAATATTAAGTTGCTGGTTCTATTTTGTTGTCATTAGAGGTGGATAAACTCTTTCACCTCAATCTTTTTTTGACAATCCTTTCAATCCTTTTTCCTTCAAAAAGTTCATATTTCTGATAGGTGCATTCGAGTGCACCATTCATTAGTTTAACCTTCTGCGAAGGTTTAAGCCCTATTTTATTCATCAGGTTTGCTGATGAACTTAATATCCAAGCCTGGTTTGAAGTGTATTGGTGTTTTAACCTTTCGCCAATCATGGTATAAAGACTTTCTAAATCGGGAGACGAGAGCCTCTCTCCATAAGGAGGATTCATTACCAGAACAGAGTTCTTCATAGGCAAGTTTATATCTGCAAAGTTCCCCTTTTCAAAATGAATCAGATTGAACACCCTCGCCGAGCGTGCATTGGATTGTGAGGCAAGTACATTTTTATTCAGTATATCTGATCCATAGATTTTTCCAGTGAATTCCTTGTTTTCAGTCTCCAGTTTTATCTGTTCGAACAAATCTGGGTCAAAATCTTTCCATGACATAAAGCTATACGTCTTACGGAATTTTCCGGGCGGTATATTCTTCGCGATTAATGCAGCTTCAATGGGCAAGGTTCCTGATCCGCACATTGGATCAAGAAAGTCAGTACTTCCGTCCCAGCCGGTCATTAATATCATTCCGGCAGCCAAAACTTCACTGAGAGGAGCATCTCCCTGAACTTGCCTATATCCTCGTTTATGAAGTGATTCTCCTGAACTGTCGAGCGAAATGGTCGCTTGGTCATTGCTGACATGTACATTGAAAATGATATCTGGAGACTGGGTATCCACATCAGGGCGTGCCCCGAAACGTTGTCGAAATCGGTCAGCAAGTGCATCTTTTACTTTCAGTGAAGCAAACATGCTGTTTTTGAAAATATCGGAGTGAAAAACAGTG
The DNA here is from genome assembly GCA_023428545.1 of Bacteroidota bacterium. The sequence continues at coordinate 84,456 of JAEYXH010000006.1, forward strand.
CTTTGAATGGAGAATGTCTGGTTTAAATTCATAAAGCCTTCCCACTTCATCCGAAGACATTTCAGGTAAAAATCATCCACATTATTGAATTTGAAAGTCTCGATCTGCCTGAAAACCCTAAGGGCTGTCCTGAGCATGTAATTCGCCCTGTAAACCATCGCCAGATCTCCCTCGAAAAATACTGCACGGTTTCCGATAATAATGTTTGTTCCCCCAATCTGACGAATTTCTTCTGCAAGAACCGATTCCAGTCCTTCTAAGGTCTTAACCGTAATGGTGTAATTTTTCACTATAGTTTTTTTAAAAATTATTAAATGCCGGCACCATCTAAAAAATTGTTTTCTCTAGGATAGCTCTGGACTACTTTTGAGTCTGGTGGAAGGTTTTTGGTCACCCATACATTACCACCGATTATAGAGTTTTTGCCAATGGTGATTCTGCCCAGTATTGTAGCACCAGCATATATAACTACGTTATCTTCTACGATTGGGTGACGGGGTACTCCTTTTACAGGATTTCCGTGCTCATCTAATTCAAAGCTTTTAGCACCCAGTGTGACTCCCTGATAAATTTTGACATTATCACCGATTATGCAAGTCGATCCAATAACAACACCTGTGCCGTGGTCAATTGTAAAATACTCTCCAATGGTGGCTTCGGGATGAATATCAATTCCCGTTTCACTATGTGCCATTTCCGAAATATACCTGGGGATCAATGGCACGCCAAGTTTGTATAGCCGGTGAGCTATCCGATAATTTGTGATGGCTTTTATTCCGGGATAGCAGAAAATTACTTCACCAAAACTAAGGGCCGCAGGGTCACCGATGTAAGTAGACTTAACATCGTTTGCCAGCCTCCTTCTTATTTCCGGCAGAGTATCGATAAAACCCAATGCCATTTCCTTTGACATGATGGTATGCCTTGAGAGTTTATCTTCTGACTGATCGTGACATTCAAAACACAATCCAGCCAAAATCTCCCCACTTAGTAAATCAAAAAGTTCGTCAATATATACCCCCATGTAATGCTTTATTGTATTGGGTCGTAGTGAAGTGCTTCCGAAATAGCCCGGAAAAATAATCTCACGAACCAATTCAATAATTCTTTTCAGTTTAAATATTGAAGGCATAGGTTCGCCTTGAATGTGTTCGTGGCAAACAAGGTTATAGTTTTCAGGATTTGACAGTTCTCGTATAGTGGTTCCTATCCTGTTGTGAAATTCCAAGTCGTACATATTTATACCGTATTAAACCGTTGATCTGAATAAGTGTTTATCGAGTAATTGACTGCATATTGCCGACCTCACGGCACCACCGAAATTATAGTGATAAATGTAGGCTATGTTTTTTATTGTAGAAAGTGATTTATCAAATCTATGGCATTTTTAGTTCTGATTTCACCTTCACCTTGAACCAACCGGCAAGGAAATCCATAATTTTCAATGGTACTTTGATAAATCTTTGAAAGCTGAATTCGCATTTCACCACCGTTTTCTCTTTGTGGATCAGGCTCCCAAGGAATATCAGTGTCGCACAACAAAAATAGATCGACAGGGGCATTTCTGAGTAAATCAGGTATCCAATCAGGCACGGCATTGTAAACTACTTGTAGCCAGATTTGAGTGATTATTAACCAAGTGTCAAAAAAAACTACCTCTGACTTAAGATTCAATGCAGCATGGATCTGTGCCCTCTGCAGTCTTGCAATAGATAAAACGTCATCCATTTTATATTGATGATCGAGATTCTGCACATATTCCCTTGCGAATTCCGTAAACCAAGGAGCATTGTAATGTTTAGCTAAAGCATCACTTAGTACAGATTTTCCGGTTGATTCAGCCCCGGTTATTACTACAATCTTTGGTCTACTTTTGCTGTAATTCATTGCATTGATAATTCTTTTCGCCATTGTTTGTAACCAATGATTGCCATAATGGTATATATAAAAAACAAAATTGCTGTTGCCCACAAATCCTTGTAAATATACAACCCAGCAGAAACAAGATCAACTACTATCCAGATGATCCAGTGATCAATCATCTTCCGGGCAAGCATATATGTCGCAGTGATACTGAGTGCAGTAGTTGCTGCATCCAGGTTGGGTACCGTTGAATCAGTATATCTATAAAGAATAAACCTTATGACAAGGAAAATGATCCAGGTTGCCATTGCCGCGACGAAGGCAAAATTTCGGCTGGTATGGGTAACATGTAATAGAGGTTTTTCATCAGGTTGCGGTTTTTTTTTCCACAGAAACCAACCATAAAGGCTAATGAATACATAGTAAAACTGAAGTCCCATATCAGCATAAAGTTTTGCTTGAAAAAAGACTGCTATATAGAGACCCGAAGTTAACAGTCCTGTAATCCAGGTGAGTATATGCTGCCTGATAGAGAACAAAATATAAGCAACGCCCAGAATCGCTCCTGCCAACTCTATATAATTGGCTAAAAGCCATTCAATCAGCTTATCAGACATCCTGATTTGGATTAATCAATTTTAACCAGAAAATCCTGGTACATTTTCTGGTCCTGAAATAATTCCAGTGCCTTTATGATGGTTTTATCGTCTTGATTGAGTACCTGGTAAAAATTGTCTCTCGAAAAAAGATCCCTTGCAATGATGGCTTTAATCTCTTTTTTCATTTGTTCCTGAGTGAAATCGATGCTTTTCAAGTCCCTGTCAATTCCTTCTTTTTCTCCCGTTGATACAATGGTCTCGACCATATCGTCGGATGCATTGAATTTAAGGTTGAACTGATTGAATTCAGGATATTTCTTTGTAAGTGAATTACGGTTTTTATCAAGATATTCAAGTGAGAAATTGTTGATTATTTGATTTCTCTGCAGTCGGTTATAATATTGATAGAGGTATGATGTGTCGAGGCTCACGAAAATATCAGGCATAATTCCTCCACCTCCGTAAACAGTTCTACCATTAATCAATGTTTTAAATTTTAGTGAATCAGGGAAAGAGATGCTATCGGCACTAAACATTTCACCACTCTCAAGCCTTCGTTGATAGTCATTTCGATAATCATCCACTCCGTTTTCATATGGTTTTTGTATTCCTCTGCCACTGGGCGTATAGTAATGTGCGGTAGTCAGTCTGACCATTGAACCATCGGTAAGGAAAAATGGTTGTTGAACCAATCCTTTGCCAAAGGACCGCCTTCCAATGATTACACCCCTGTCCCAGTCCTGGATTGCTCCTGCAACGATTTCGCTGGCAGATGCTGATCCCTCGTTCATTAAAACAACCAGTTTCCCTTTTTCAAATGAACCTTCTTGTGTCGCCAAATAATCCCGCTTGGGATTATTTATGCCTTCTGTGTAAACAACCAAACTGTTTCCGGGAAGGAATTCATCCGCCAAATCGATGGCTGCTTTCAGGTATCCTCCACCGTTGCCCCGAAGATCAAGAATAAGGTTCTTTACATTTTGGGACTGGAGTCCAGCCATGGCTGTCCTAAACTCTTCGATAGTTGTTGCTGCGAAACGGTTAAGTTTAATATATCCGGTTTCATTATCAATCATGTAGGAAGCTTCCAGGCTGTTAATCGGGATTTTGTCCCGAATAATTGTAAAGTCGAGTAGTTCTGCAATACTTCTTCTTTTTACTCTAATCTCAACTTTTGTGCCTTTTTCACCCCTTAGCATTTTCATTACATCCTCGTTTTCAATACCAATTCCGGCAACATTCTTGCCATCAATAAAAATGAAACGATCACCAGCCAATATGCCAATTTTTTCGGATGGTCCACCAGGTACGGTTGATAAAACCAAGAGAGTATCCTTGTGGATGTTAAATGATATTCCTATTCCTTCAAAATTTCCCTGAAGAGGTTCATTCATTCTTTCCACCTCTTCTTTTGAAATGTACACTGAATGTGGATCAAGGTCCTGTAAAAGAGAAGTAATAGCTTTCTCCGTTAAGTTGCCAATATTTGTCGAATCGACATAATATGACTCGACCAGCCTAAGCAAACGGGCAAATTTCTGGCTGTTTTCCTGTGCGTTTTGTGCCGCAACAGGTGTTTGGGCATATGCCGTTGATGCTAGTCCAAGGACTATCGCCAGGATGTAAAAGCTTTTTATCATTGTATTCATTTTCATCTCCCCAAAATTTAATGAGCATTAATAACTTCTGTGAACGCCGATTAATGACCGATACAGAATAGAGTCCTGACAATCAGTGTTTATCGTTTTTTGTGCATCAAGAACCAAGTGGTAAAAAGAATAAGATTTGTATATGTTGGGTTCTCTATGCACCTGATGAAAATTCAAAAGCTGTGCCAGATTTTACACTTGTTGCACAAATAAATCTTTTCGAATAATAAATTACATTGACTGATCTGTTGTTGATAAAAGTTTTATTCCCATTCGATGGTTGCCGGTGGTTTTGAACTGATATCGTAAACAACCCGGTTGACACCCTTGACCCGATTGATGATTTCATTGCTCATTTTTGCCATAAAATCGTAAGGAAGATGTACCCAGTCTGCAGTCATCCCATCGGTTGAGGTGACAGCTCTCAGTGCTATGGTGTTTTCGTAGGTTCTTTCATCGCCCATTACGCCGACAGATTGAACAGGGAGGAGCATGACTCCAGCTTGCCAAACCTTATCATACAAGTTCCAGTCTTTGAGCCCTTTAATGAAAATATCATCGGCATCCTGAAGGATTTTTACTTTTTCCTCAGTTACTTCACCCAGTATTCGGATTCCCAATCCTGGTCCGGGGAAGGGATGTCTGCCAAGTAATTCATCCTTAAGTCCGAGGGCTTTTCCAACACGCCGTACTTCGTCTTTAAAAAGTAATCGTAAAGGTTCCACAACCTTTAGCTTCATTTTTTCTGGTAATCCACCAACATTGTGGTGCGATTTAATCGTTGCAGATGGGCCATTCACCGAAACAGACTCAATTACGTCAGGATAAATGGTCCCTTGGGCAAGCCACTTTACTTCCTGTATTTTATGTGCTTCCTCGTCGAAAACTTCAATAAAGTTGCGACCAATGATTTTGCGTTTTTGCTCTGGCTCGGTAATGCCTTTGAGATCTGCGAAAAATTTGTCGGCCGATTTTACACCGATCACATTGAGTCCCATGTCTTCATATGAATGCAATACGGAATCGAATTCATTTTTTCTCAATAAGCCATGATCGACGAAAATGCATGTCAGGTTTTTGCCAATAGCTCGGTTGAGTAACAATGCAGCCACTGAAGAATCGACGCCACCCGACAGGCCGAGGACCACCTTGTCGTTACCCAATTTGGTCTTGAGTTCATGAACAGTTGATTCCACAAAGGAGGCAGGTGTCCAGTCCTGATGACATCCGCAAATATCAACAACGAAATTTTTCAAAAGAAGACTGCCTTCTGTAGTATGATAAACTTCAGGATGGAACTGGATTGCCCAAGTATCCTCATTTTCAATTTTATAGGCAGCTAATTCGACATCTTCGGTCGAGGCAGTGACTTTATAACTTGGTGGAAGCTTGACAATTGTATCCCCGTGTGACATCCATACCTGGGTGTGTTTTGTCATGCTATTGAAAAGGATGCAATCATGGTCGATAAAACCCAGGTTTGCCCGGCCATATTCCCTCGAGTCAGATGGGGCAACCTCACCACCATAAAAATGTGCCAGATACTGTGCGCCGTAGCAAATACCAAGCAAGGGGATCTTGCCTTTGATCTGGCTTAGGTCGGGATGCAAGGCTTCATTTGCCCTCACGGATGATGGACTACCGGAAAGTATTACGCCCTTGACATTACTGTCGATAGCCGGGAAATGGTTAAAAGGGTGTATCTCGCAATAAACATTGAGCTCCCGAATTCTGCGTCCGATAAGCTGTGTATACTGTGAGCCAAAATCAAGTATAAGAATCTTTTCCTGCATGTGCGAATCAATTATAGGCCCCAAATATACCTTAACTACAGGGAAAATCAAAGGGGTTTCATGAAGGCATTCTGCTTCCCTAAAGTAAAATTCGATATCTCAGTATCACCGTTTTACCGTCGCGTAAATAAGATTTATTAATTTTGGCTCACTTTTAGGCAGAGTTTTTGCAATTTGCTTTCATGCTATTGGTGATTCAAGCTGGTTTAAGTGTCACAATCGTTTAATTTTTCTGTATCTTTTATAATGAACAGAGTTTTTGTTAGTAGTGCAATTATCTGTCGTGTCAAAAAAAATTATGGGAATTATTAAAAAGATCAAATGAGTAGAATTTTGTTTATTCTTTCCGTTTTTATGGGGTTGTTTTTATCTGCTCCTGTGCATTCTCAAGAAAATTCTGAGAAAAATCTTGTTGAGAGAGAAGGGAAAACCTTTCTTCAGCACCGGGTAAGTCAAGGCGAAACCCTTTATGGAATTAGTGCCAAATATAAGGTTGAAGTTATTGATATTCTGAATAGTAATCCTCAGCTGATAAATGGGTTAAGGGCAGGTGATTCCCTCCTTATTCCCTGGTCTGAATCGCTATCTGCCGATATTGAAATTCCTGAGGCCAAGGTACCTCAAAGTTTTCTTGAACACGAGGTGAAGCGAAGAGAAACCTTATATTCCATTTCCAGGCAATATGGAGTGACCATCGATGAAATTCTTCACTTCAATAAGGGTGTGGGACAGCTGAAAAGACGGGATATTTTGCGGATTCCACAGTGGAATGAAAAAGCCAGTATAAAACAGGAGGTTAGAGTTGAAACGGTTAATACCGCGACCGGTCCAACTGATACTTATGTGGTTTTACCTGGTGAAACCTGGTATTCAATTTCAAGGAGGCTGGGTACTACAGTTGAAGTTCTGAACCAACTAAATCCAGATATCAGTGGTCTGAAACCAGGGCAATCACTTAAGGTTCCGGTCGGAGCCATCAATCCAAAGGCTGATGACAAAAATGAATCTGGTAGTCAATTTGAAACTCATACGATAGTTTCTGGCGAAACACTCTATTCTTTGACTCGAAAATACAATGTGTCTGCTGAAACTCTTATAGAACTGAATCCTGAGCTGTCTGGATCTTTTCGGACAGGCAGTGTGATAAGAATTCCCCGCCAATCAGCAAATCAGGCAAGTACGGAAAAGTACCTGATACATTTAGTTAAGCCCGGTGAAACACAATACAGCCTTATAAGGGCTTATAATGTTAATCTGGACGAATTAAAGCAATGGAACAATTACCTGAATTACCGAAGTCTTTTGGTCGGGGATACGCTCCGGCTTATTCCTGGTGACATGGAGGCTGTAAGTAAAGAGGATTATGATTTTTCCCAAAGTCTATTACCTGGAGATTGTGAGAAAATCAGGAGAGGAAGAATTTCTCCGAATGCGGTTGACATTGTAATGTTTCTTCCCCTGATGATTGATATGAATAACAGGCTAAATGCCGGACATTTATCCGATCCAGTTACTACCCCTTCGAGTAATGAATTTCTAAATGATTCTATTCAGGTAGTACAGGCAAATGTCCAAAACCCAACCCGGTTTCAGGGAACCTCAGAAAACTTCATACATTTTTATGAAGGATCGATTTTGGCCATACAAAGGCTTCAAGCCCAAGGAGTAAAGGTGAGTGTCACCGTTGTTGACACAGAGAACAGATCGCAACAAATTTCCAGTCTGGTAAGTTCAGGCCGGTTTAATGACGCAGATTTGATTATTGGACCCATATATCCTGAGCACCAAAAAATCGTTGCCGATTTTTCGTATAAGATGCAGATTCCAATGGTCAGCCCTCTCTCATCTTCTGATGAGCATCTTAAAAACAATCCCTGGACTTTCCAGGTGAATCCATCCCGACGCTTGGTTGACCGTATTACAGCAGAGTATATTTTTAAGGAATATTCGCGTGATAATATAATACTTGTTAAAGGAGGCAACCAAAGTGATTCAGTGGAATCTGAACTAAGACGCTTTGCTTCAGTCAGGGATAACGGACATGATGTATCGAGGTTGTCAATTAAAACTGTAGATAAAAATAAATCGGGTATAGCTGGATTGACTGGTGCATTGCGAACTGAAGGGCGAAATGTTGTGGTGCTTACTTCGGGAAATGAGGCGGAAGTGAGTGTAGCTGTGTCCAATATTCATACTCTTGCAGGTAAGTATGATATAGTGTTAGTTGGCAGTAATCGTTTTACACAGTTTGAAAGTATCAACCAGGAGTATTTTCATGATGGACAACTCGAATTCCTTGCTCCTTATTGGCCCGATTACACGAATAGCCTGACCAAAGAATTTGTAAAGGAGTTTAGAGAATATTTCAAGACAGAACCTAATCAATACAGTATGCAGGGATACGATGTCACATATTTCTTTGCAAAAGCAATTGCTCATTATGGTGATGACTTTAGTAAATGTTTGAATTTAAACCGGGGTGATCTTGTGCAAGGAAACTATTTTTTTGTACCCCAAGCCGGAGGTGGATTTGTTAATGAAGGCCTAAATGTCGTTTCGTATACCAAGGATTATCGAGTAGTTAAAAAGAAAGATCTGAAAAAATAAATAAAAAAAGCCTGCTAGATAAAAGCAGGCTTTTTTTATAATATTGGGATTAAAATCATATCCCCATTTCCCTAAACGATTTTTTTATCCGTTCAATTGCTTCTCTTAGTTGGGATTCATTGATCACCAGAGGGGGAGTGAAGCGGATAATGTGTTCGTGGGTTGGTTTGGCAATGATACCGTTTTCCTTCATCTGTAAACATATCTGCCATGCTGTTTTAGGAGCATCCGGGCGTATAGCAATTGCATTAAGCAAACCTTTGCCCCGAACTGTGGCAATCATGTCAGATTTAACCATCTGCATTTCTTCCCTGAAGATTATTCCCATTCTTTCGGCATTACCAACCAGGTCTTCATCCTTGATAACATCAAGCGCTGACATGGAGACAGCTGCCGCTACAGGGTTTCCTCCATAGGTGCTGCCATGTTCACCTGGTTTGATAGTTAACATTATTTCATCATCTGCAAGGACACATGAAACGGGATATATGCCTCCAGAAAGTGCTTTGCCAAGTACTAAAATATCGGGGCGGACACCCTCATGGTCGCATGCCAGCATTTTTCCAGTACGTGCAAGCCCGGTCTGGACTTCATCGGCAATGAATAAAACGTTGTATTTTTTGCAAAGATCCGCTGCCTTTTTCAGATACCCGTCTTCCGGTACATAAACACCTGCTTCAGCCTGGATCGGCTCAACCAAAAATCCGGCCACATTCCTGTCCTTCAATGCCATTTCAAGGGCTTCAATATCGTTATATGGGATATTGATAAACCCGGGAGTAAAAGGTCCATAATCGTTGTAGGAATCAGGGTCAGACGACATAGACACAATGGTGATTGTGCGTCCATGAAAATTGCCGTTGCAAACAACAATTTTTGCTTCATTGCGGGGAATACCCTTGACTTTATAAGCCCATTTCCTGCATAATTTAAGTGCTGTTTCATCAGCTTCGGCTCCTGAATTCATAGGAAGCATCCGGTCATATCCGAATAACCGGGTCATATATTCTTCCCATTCCCCTAAAATGTTATTATAAAATGCCCTGGATGTTAAGGCTAGGCTTGAAGCCTGATCAGTAAGTGCTTTGACAATCCTTGGATGACAATGTCCCTGATTGACGGCTGAATAAGCCGCAAGGAAATCGAAATACTGTTTTCCTTCCACATCCCAAACAAAAATTCCTTCTCCACGTTCAAGGACGACAGGCAGGGGATGATAGTTGTGTGCGCCAAATTTTTCTTCCCGCTCAATATATTCACGGGTTGTCATTTTAGTCATATCGTCTGTTTTTTTAGTTTGCACAGAATTACAAATTATTCCATGAAAATAAAAGTCCGCCAGTCTGTTTCATAAAATATTAATGACTGATTTTAATCATTTCCAAAGCCGGGCGATTAAAGCTTCTGCCAAAATGAAAAGAATGGAAAGTACCAGGAATAGCTTCCATAGTTTTTTGCCGGTACTGATCTCTTCGAATATTTCCGAAAATCTTTGTTCAGTGTTTTCCATCACAATGAACTGATCGGCAGGGAACTCTTCGGTAAGGGTTTTAAGTTCATTGGTAGTGAAATAAACTGAAGACGATTCTGCCCGGTCATAATTCAAAGATATGGATGATACAACGGTATCTCCGTAATTTATCATGTAATGTCCGGCACTTGCGAAGAAGTCGTTAAGGTTAATCCTTATCTGGTTTGCTCCTGAGGATGTGAATTCAGGTATGAAATTCAATGGATCATCTTTTAAAATGATTGAGAATTTTGACAGGTCCAATCCAGATAAGTTCTTTACGTGAGCAGAGGGTTCACGGCCAATTGTGTAAGAAATTTTTTGACGGGGTACACTGTTGATGACCAAACTATATAGCGTTGGCGCAAACAGAATGTGGCGGGCGAATTCCTCATTTGAACTCGAAAGTGGAAAGCTGAAAATGAAGAGACTACCATTCTCAGATGACTGAACAGATAATGCTTTCTGTCCGCTCCTAAACCAAAGTAGCGGAGTTTCTGAAATTTTTGTGGCCGAAGAAAATCTAAAGCTTCCTGAGATTTTCGGGAAAGCCATTTTATCATCCCGTTCCCGAAAGACTTGTGAATAAATGGGATGTTCCCATTCAAGACCACCTAATTCAACTCTTGCAGTATCAAAGTGGGTGAATGTACTGGATGAAAATCGTGATAAGAACTGATTATAATTGTCAATGCTACCAGTGTTTTCAGGAAAAAAAACAACTGAAGTACCATTCTCAGTTATTCTTTGAAGTTCATTCATTAATCCGGAACCGATTTCGCTAATATTGATCAGGAAAATGGTGTTAAACTCCTCCAGCTTACTAATGGTAAGGTTATCGACATTCATTTCCTCGAAACGGACATACGGATCCTCATCAAATAAAGCCCTAAGATAGCGAATGCCGCCATAACCTGATTGGGTATCCCCGTAAATTGCCAATGCACTTAACTGTCGTTCAACATTGTATGAGATAAAATAGGTATTATCATGAGTAATGGGATAGTCTGATATTTCTACCTTTCCAGTTTGTATTCCAGGGTTCAGATTCAAATATTTAAGTTCAACCACCTGCTCGCCTCTGGCTTCAATACTGAAATTTGCCAATGCTTTTATTGTATCATTCAAAAATAGTTTGACAGGAAGATTTTGGTAAGATTCATCTGAATGGTTACGGATTCTTACATGGAGTAATTCTTCCTGACCTGGTTTATGTGCCGGAATCTCCATCCAGCAGGAGTCGATGTATAGATTTGTGATTTTTTCAGGCCTTATTGGCATCAGGTAGGTAGTGGAAGAAATATCCCGACGGATATTTTCAAAATCACTTGTAATGTGCTGAAAATCACTGATCATAAAAGTGTTATCCATTGACCTGGCATCTTGGCTTACCGTGGGATCATAGAACCTGTTATATATACGGGAGAGTGGGACTGATCGGGGTGAAATCCTAACCTCGGTAATCTGTTGAATCAATTGTTCCTTATTGAAATAATGCTGGTGTCTGGGCTGAAGATCATTTGTCAACAATCTGAACCGGGTGTCAGGAGGATAAGTGTCAACAATTTCGAGGGCTTTATTCCGCGCAACTTCAACTAATTGACCCTTCGATGATAATGCATTCATGCTAAACGAATTGTCAATATAAATATTGACAATGCCAGTGTTTGTTTTTTGTTCCTGGTTATCAGGGGGGATATATGGTTGTGCAAAGAGAAAAACGAGACAAGTTATTGCCATAATTCTGGCAAGTAACATCAACAGATGTTTTAACTGTGATTTTCGTTTTGATTCCCTCTTGATATTTTTAAGATAATTAACGTTGCTAAAATATACAGTCGTAAATTTTCTGAAACTGAAGAGATGAATCAATATCGGGATGATAATGGCAAGTAAAGCAAACAAAAATGCAGGATAAAGAAATCGCATAGGTTATAAATATTTTCCTGTCAATAATTTAATCTATTGTGCATCTGAAGTTTAAAAGTGTACCTTTTGTCCGGATATTTAACCATTCAGAATTGAATATCTGCAAGCTGTCAAATTGATGATTTTCTAAAGTCAGTATTCATTCAGGTCGAAAAATGGCTATTTCTTTCTCTCCATCAGATTTTACATATCCGCGAAACATTCCAGAAGTGTTGAAAGGCATGATGACATTGCCTGATTGATCAATTGCGATGAATCCTCCAGTTCCGCCCATCTTTGTCAGTTTTTCAAGGACAGTTGTGCCAGCCTCTTCCAGGGAGAGGTTTTGATATTCCATATGGGCTGCAATATCACGGGCAACGGTAAGCCTGATGAAATATTCACCGTGACCAGTGCATGAAACGGCACATGTTTGGTTATCAGCCCAGGTCCCTGCACCTATAATTGGTGAGTCTCCTATCCGGCCAAACCGCTTGTTCATCATGCCACCAGTCGATGTACCGGCACAAATGTTTCCATCAATATCAAGGGCTACACATCCAACTGTTCCATGTTTGTCGATCCTGGCTTCATCTTTCTCCCTTTGCTTCAGGTTGCGAAAGGAATCTAACCTTTCTTTGGTTTTAAAGTAACTGTTCTTCACCATGATCAATCCTTTACTTCTGGCAAATTCGGAAGCTCCATTGCCAGAAAGCATGACATGTTCCGATTCTTCCATTACCTTAATGGCGGCCTGTATCGGGTTCTTAATATCAGTAACACCTGCAATGGCTCCGGCATTCAAGGTTTTACCATCCATAATGGACGCATCCAGTTCAGATTTGCCTTCGCTTGTCAAGACTGCGCCTTTACCGGCATTGAAAAGTGGACAATCCTCGAGATATGTGATGACTTTTACGACAGCATCCCGACTTGAACCACCTGCATTCAATACTGAATCGCCTATGTTTAATGCCCTGTCGAGCTGATCAATATATCTTTTTTGCATGTCTTCCGACATTCGTTCTTTTGACATGACTCCAGCGCCTCCATGAATTGCTAGGGCATATTTCCGGGTACTATTCTGACCAAATCCCGTACTGACCAAAAATTGCAGAAGGATGAACAATAGGATGACCTTAGGCATATGGTAAAATTTTAATTTGATAAAGGTAGGAAAAAAATGTCCGGCTGGGGTTGAATCGAGCCGGACATTTTCAAGGTCGTGTAAGCTATAAAAGCCCTCGGTTTTTTAATAATGCTTCAATTCCGGGTTCTTTTCCCCTGAATTGCAGATATAGTTTCATGGGCTCTTCTGTGCCACCTCGTTCCAGAACATTTCCGCGGAATGACTTGGCAACTTCGGGGTTGAAAATGTCCCCAGTTTCCTTGAAGGCCTCAAATGCATCCGCATCCAAGACTTCGGCCCATAAATAGCTGTAATAACCACTGGAGTATCCTCCAGGAAAGGCATGGGAGAAATAGGTTGATTTGTAACGAGGAATAATTTCATTGATCAAACCTGCTTTCTTCATTGATTCTTCCTCAAAGGCTTGAACATCGATTTCTTTTTCTTCGGTAAGGGTATGATAATCCATGTCAAGTATTGCTGCAGCAATGAATTCTGTTGTTATGAAACCCTGGTTGAATTTGCTGGCTTTCTGTATTTTGTCAACAAGTTCCTGAGGAATGGATTCTCCTGTTTCATAGTGGCGGGCATACATGGCAAGCACTTCGGGTTCCGCAGCCCAGTGTTCCATAATCTGGGAGGGAAGCTCAACGAAATCGCGAGCCACATTGGTGCCTGCCAATGATTGGTAGGTACATTTTGACAAAAGTCCATGAAGACCGTGACCAAACTCATGATAAAGAGTTTCAACCTCATCATAAGAAAGTAGTGCGGGTTTACCTCCGGTGGGTTTTGAGAAATTGCAGGTGATGGAAACTACCGGTCTGATTTCTTCTCCATTCTTGACGCTTTGCTCACGGTAGTTTGTCATCCAGGCCCCACCGCTTTTGCTTGCCCTTGGGTAATAGTCCATATAAAGAACCCCAATATGTGATCCGTCGCTGTCTTTTACTTCAAAGACTTCACACTCAGGATGGAATACTGGCATGTCGTTCAATAAGGTGAAATTTAATCCAAAAAGCTTATTGGCCACTGCAAACATGCCATCCCTGACGTTGTTCAGTTCGAAATAGGGCCTGAGTTGTTCTTCATCAAGGTCAAATTTCTCCTTCCTGACTTTTTCTGCATAATACCACCAATCCCAGCTTTCGAGTTTGAAGTCTCCACCTTCGCGATTGATCATTGCCTGCATATCATTGGCTTCCTCTTTGGCGCGAATTAATCCGGGTTCCCAAACCTTCCATAACAAATCATATACATTGGCAGGTGTTTTGGCCATGTTGTCATCTAAAACAAATTCTGCCCAACTGTTAAATCCCATCAGTTGTGCCTTGCGGATTCTCAGGTTAACAAATTGCCCGATAAGTGCTTTATTGTCGTATTCGTTGTTGTTATTGGATCGATTGAACATAGCCTTGTAAAGCTTTTCACGCAGGTCTCTTCTTTCTGAATATGTAAGGAAAGGAATCCATGACGGCTTATGAAGGGTGAAAAGCCATTTGCCTTCTTGTCCCGCATTTTTGGCTTCCTCGGCCGCGGCATTGACCACTGACTCCGGCAGTCCAGCGAGATCTTCTTCTGAATCAAGTATAAGCTTGAAATTATTGGTTTCTGCCAGCATATTCTGGCTGAATTTCAGCTCAAGAAGAGAAAGTTGCTCATTGATCTTTTTTAGTTCTTCTTTTTTATCGGCCTCCAGGTTGGCGCCACCGCGGACAAAACTTTTATAGGTTTCTTTCAGTAGACGGTCCTGTTCAGGATTCAGTCCCAATGTCTCCCTGTTATCGTAAACAGCTTTTACCTGGTTAAACAAAATTTCATTCAGGTAAATTGCATCATGATGCTGGGATAATTTGGGTGCTACCTCCTCCGCAATGTTATCCATTTCGGTATTGGTATTGGCTTCCTTAACATTGAAGAACACCAGGGAGACTCTTGTAAGGAGGTCACCACTGGCTTCAAAAGCCTCTATTGTATTACTGAAAGTGGGAAGATCAGAGTTGTTCGTAATGGATTCAATTTCTGCACTGTGTTTCTTCATGCCCTCTTCGAATGCCGGCATATAATGTTCTATTTGAATCTTGTCAAACGGTGGAACTTCAAATGGGGTGTTGTAAACTTCAAAAAATGGATTCATATTCTGTTTGTTTTCGGTTTGGCTGCAGGATATTATGAAGCCTGCAAGGACCAATAAGAGTAATGGTTTTTTCACGGAACTAAGTTTTAATATTAGCTGCAAACTTAGCAATTTGTATTGTTTCTTGTTCGGGAATCATGACCATTTACTGTCCTGAAATTTTTTATTGTTTAAAAAATAATACCTGATACTTAAACAAAATTCCTTTCGGTATGTTTTAATGCTATAATTCCAAAAGTCATGAATGAAAAACCAATTTTTATAGGAGTGAATGGTAATGGGCTAATGAGTGAAAAACTGAATGGACATCACAATGGCCACAAAGGTTATGTCAATGGTTCTGTAAATAATGTCTCAGACATCGGTGACATGCACGTAGCAACATCCATTGATACTCCCTTGCGTACAGATGCATTTAAACTCAGTGATGCAGAAAAAGTAGCCATTATTGAGGAAAAATTCCATGAAATCCTTACGACCCTCGGCATGGATTTGACTGACGACAGTTTAAGGGGGACTCCTCACAGAGTTGCAAAAATGTATGTAAAGGAGATCTTTTATGGACTGAACCCTGAAAACAAACCAAAGATTTCAGTATTTGACAACAAGTTTAAATATGGTGAAATGCTGGTTGAAAAGGAGATACAGGTTCAATCCTTTTGTGAGCATCATTTTCTGCCCATAGTAGGAAGAGCTCATGTAGGGTACGTATCAAATGGTGTTGTAATTGGATTATCAAAAATTAACCGAATTGTCGATTACTTTGCCAGAAGACCACAGGTACAAGAGCGTTTGACAGTGCAGATTGCCAATGAGCTAAAGAAAGCACTGAATACCGATGATATTGCAGTGGTAATTGATGCAAAACATATGTGTGTGTCTTGCCGGGGAATCCAGGATGACCATAGTAGCACCGTAACTGCCGAGTATTCAGGAAAATTCAAAGACAGGGCAACTCGTGATGAGTTTTTGAAATATATCAAATTGTGATTTGGGACTTTATTTGAATCCGGAAAAATCATTTTATATTTACTTCATTAAGGAGCCATAAACTTTATAGCTCCTTAATGAAGATTCGGTATCTTTTGTAGACTTTGCCTCCCATACGTTCCATTTCGGCCCTGACTTTCAGGTTTGTTTCAAGTTCCAAATGGGAGTCCATTACTTTTTTCCCGTTTTTACGGGCCGATTCAATCAAACGCGCCCCCATTAACATGTCAAGGCCACGCCCTTGATAGTCGGGGTGTATTGCTCCAAGTAACAGGTTTAATTGAGTCGATTTTTTACCTGCCATCAACAATTGAATAAATCCAAACGGCAAAAGTTTCCCTCGACTTTTCCGAAACCCTTCACTTAGGTCTGACATTCCCAAAACAAATGCAATTACGTCATTCTTCCCGTTCACTATGATTTTTATAAATTCAGGGTTGATAAGGTATAGGTAACGGTTAGCCATTTCATCCATTTCGCGTGAAGTAAATGGAATAAAGCCGTAAATATCTGTAAAAGTCTGGTTGACAAGAGTAAGTACAGGATGAATATAATGCCTGACCTTTCGTCTGGAATTAAATTCCACTACTTTAAGGTCGGTCTTTCGATTTCTGAATCTTTCTTCAATCTTTGTGATTAATTCTGGTTGTGTTTCAGGCACGGGGATTTTATATACTACGAGATCCAGCTTTGCCTGGAATCCATAATTCATAGTCAAGTCAACCATGTATGGCTGGTTACAGTTGGTTGCTATGGATATTGGCTCATTATACCCCTCAATCATAAACCCTTGGGGATCCTTATCCGAAAAACCTAAAGGACCTACAAGGTGAGTCATTCCTTTTGAATTAGCCCAATCCTTAACAGAGTTCATCAGTTCATTATAAATTATCGGATTATTTTCCGTTTCCAGATAAGCAAATCTCGCATGTTTTTCATTATGCTTAAGGTTATAGGATCGGTGGATAATTCCCATAATCCTTCCTATTGGGCGTTTGCCTTGAAATGCCAACAGCAGGATAGTATCACAATGAGAAAATGAATCGTTTTTTTTTGGATCGAAGTAGTCCCATTCATCCATATAAATCGGAGGAACCCAGTTTTCATGGTTAGCATGGATATATGAGGGTAGATAGATGAAATCGTGAAGAAGTTTTCGGGAATTAACCTCAATAATATCGACCATCATATTTGATCAGTTTTAATGATTACTCCACCTGGGACACAGGCGTTATTGCAATGGAACTACTGACTTTCAAATATACATTTATTCTACACTTCCATTATTGCATATAATGGGTCCTTAAATCTCTAATCTTCAGAGTTCCTGGAAGACTTATTGCATCATTTTTCATTTGCCAATGGCTTATCAGGATTATATTTGGTAAATACATATCCGTTCTTTTCGTAGAGATATTCAAGTTGAGGGTATTTCTCCAGATATTGCAGTTTTCTGGTAATTTTCATCACAATGAACAGTTCGCGATCTTCAGGGATTGCGATAGGGTTGGATAGGTCTGAAATGTCAGGAAACGATGGTGGAATTCTCCTTCCGTAAAATAAAGGTGCATAACTTTTAAATCCTATGGTTTCAACATAACTTTTTTCAGGATCGGTTGATTTACAAAATTTAATTAATGATGCCTGTGAATAGGACTCAATTTTGGGTATAATCAGGATCATGCTGAGGTATATATATAACATGCTGCCACCCAACAAACTTAATATCGCCTTTTGTGTTTGTGAACGCTTCCTGAACCAAAGGAAGCCCAGATATCCGAATGCCAAGGTAATACCCGATAACCACTCCAGCCTTGACCATCCACCCTTTGCCTCCAGGTTGGCCTTCGCAAAGGAATCTTTTATCAGATCGTTATCAAGTAGGTAGGTTTTAATAACATCAAGATTAGACAGAAAAATCAGGATTGACAAGTAGACAAAAACGATGATCCCTAATCCGACAGTCATAATTTTGCTTGCGCTCTTACGGGAATCAATGAGGTTGTGAATATGAATTGCTGCCAAAAATGAAACCGGGAAGTATGCCAGTGATGAGTAATGAACTATCTTGGTTTTTACAATTGTAAAGAGTAGAAGGACGGTCATCATAATTACGATGTTCCAAATGACGTCATGTTTTTGTACAGGCAAAATATTTTTTTTAACCTTCAAGGATGGTATGGCAAACAATGAGGCCGGGAATACACCGATTAATACGACGACAAAGTGGTACAGAAAAAATCCTCCATGGCCGGCACCTTCTGTGCTGAACAGCCTGATTTGGTATTCAATGAAATCAACAATTATCTTTCCATTTCCAGTAAGGAGCTGATGGAGGAACCACGAGCCTCCGGTCAGAATTGTGGCAAGCGAAAAAATAACAACATGTTTTAAGTATATTATTGTCCTGAAGCGATTGACAACCAGGAAGATGGTAAGCGTAAGCACTGCGATCAGAACACCCGCCGGACCTTTGGTGAGGATAGCCAGGCCAAGCAGTATTCCTCCAATAAGGGTTAAGATGGTCCTGTTGCCATTAAATTGGTTGTCTGTGTATCGGATCAGTGTATATATCGATCCGTAGATAAACAAGTTAAACCAGGGATCGATTATGCCCGACTTGAAATAAAAGAAAGGAAGAAATGAACTTGCATAAACCAAAGCCCAAATCCACCCGAATTTGAAACCAAAGTGTCTGCGTCCAACCTCAAATAAGAACAAAAGAGTTAGCATTCCGCAAATGGCATTCGGAAATCGTGCCGCGAATTCATTTATTCCAAATAATTTCATGGAAATGACCTGCATCCATATAAAAAGTGGAGGCTTCTCCCAAAAGGGTTCAAAGTTGATCATGACGGTGGCATAGTCACCAGTGGTTATCATTTCCCTGGCCGACTCGGCAAAATTGATCTCATCCCAGTCAAATAGATGAAGCTGACCATTAAAAGAGAGAAACAAGACCATGGCCCCAAGGAAAATGAATATCCGAATGCCATTAACCCTGCTTAGTTTCATCATCATATTAAATTGCAAAATGTTGGCACGAAAATATAAAAGTAATTGATGTTCACCTGAAAGATTGATAATAATATCTCATACTTTCAGATCCCAAAATATCCATGTCAATAAGTTATCATGGAACTTGTGAAACAAATTGAACCAAAAGGATTTTTCTATCGGAATACAAGGAAGTACTTCAAGTGACACGATTTTTTCGATTGTTAACCTGCCGACTGAATACCCAGAAGAAAATTACGGATAGCAGTGTTGCCGAAAAACCAATAGTTAAAGATATTTGCATATTCAATGAAAACCCTTCCGGAGAGAAAAACAGGTAGGTTGTTATCACCGCAGTCATGAAAAGAGCAGGTATCAGGGTAATCCAAAAGTTTTTACCATTTAAAACCAGATAAACGGTAATAGTCCAAAGTACAATGGTGGCAAGGGTTTGGTTTGACCAGGCAAAATACCTCCAAATGATGTCAAAATTAATCTTGGTGATCAGGTACCCTGCTGCAAATAATGGAATACTTATAAGAAGCCTGTTAAATAAAGGGTTTTGTTTTAACTTCAGAAAGTCAGCAACGATCAGTCGGGCACTTCTGAAAGCGGTATCGCCTGAAGTTATAGGGGCAGCCACGACTCCAAGCAGCGCCAAAAATCCACCAAATTTTCCCAGTAGTGAGTTGGAAATCTCATTGACCACCCAGGCTGCATTGCCCTGATGCGCGTTCATGATATTATTTAATTCCCCAATTCCCCCAAAAAAGCTCATGCTAATGGTTGCCCAAATCATGGCAACGAGTCCTTCGGTAATCATGGCGCCGTAAAAAACCCTACGTCCATGCATTTCATTGGTAATACACCTTGCCATCATGGGCGATTGTGTCGCATGAAACCCGGATATCGCTCCACAGGCTATGGTGATAAAAAGCATAGGGAAGATTGGAAATTTTTCGCCGCCTGAATGAAAATTCCTAAGATTGTCGGGCGTGAGTTCCGGTATTTTAAAGTCATTAATGAAAAGGGATATAAAAAGGCTAATGGCCATAAAGAAAAGGGCAAACCCAAATATTGGATAGATTCGTCCTATAATTTTATCGATAGGCAGGAGCGTAGCAAAAATGTAATAAACAAAAACTGAAGATACCCAAAAAGCCATCGTGCCAAAATGGGGGAAGAGTCCTGATAAAATTTTTGCCGGACCAATCACAAAAACCGCTCCCACCAATACCATTAGAAATACGGTAAATCCCCGCATGAATTGTTTTACCCCATTTCCTATATATATACCGACTATCTCGGTAATGCTTAGTCCCTTGTGCTGGATTGACAGCATTCCCGAAAAATAATCATGGACTGCACCTCCGAATACTGAGCCAAGTATGATCCAAAGGTAGGCTACGGGTCCCCACATTGCACCGGCAACTGCCCCAAAAATTGGTCCGAGGCCCGCAATGTTCAAAAACTGGATCAAGAATATTTTCGGCCATGCCATGGGAATGTAGTCGACCCCATCGGGCATTGTTATCGCAGGTGTGGCTCTTTGCTGATCAGTGCCAAAAACCCGTTCCATGTAACGACCATAAAAAACATACCCTGATATAAGGATCAGGATGGCTATGATGAGCGTAATCATCTATGTTTGATTTGATCTGGTTTATTCATGATCGCAATCACCCTATTTATGACAGCAGGATTACCGCGATCCAAGATTGTAACGTTAGTTTAATCATCAATAATGATTTCCCCAAAATATTCAGGCCGGTGGTAATCCGGTTGTGGTGTCCCAATCGGAGCCCATGTGACAAAGTGAGGCACGGGTAATTCATCGCCACACTTGTAAAAGTTGGCACTGGCAGTTTTACCTTTGAGCTTGAATCCGGAATCATGGATGAAGCTTGTGGAAGGAATTATGCTGGTCAGTGACCATGAAATGTCACCCAGTCGTGTTTCGAAAGGGAGATTTCCCAAGGTGGATTCCACTGATATCTTTTTGATTACATCTTCCGGGAGCAATTTCCGGTTGTGCCTGCCTTCTCCATGGGCTACATGGATTGTTCCGATACAGTTAAACTCGAAATTATAATAGTATTTTCCATCCAATGAAATGAAGAATTCAACGCAACTGTCTTTATAAACATCGCCATTGATGCGGGTTTCAACTGCCCTGACCGATTGTTCACGTACATCAAACTTTAAAATTATCTGGTCAGCCCAATGAGCAATCCGAAATTTAACTTCTGGGCAATATGGATAGGATAGCCAATTTATATTTGAAATAGCATGGGGTTCACACTGATTTTCAAGACTGGTTGAAAGGCTTTTAATGTCGTATGGTTCCGACGGAAAGATTCTGGTAATTTCTAAGGATTGTTTTTTCATATGGTAATGTTGCAGTATTATTTAAGTCCATTAAAGATAGAAAATGTTTCTGCTTCTGATTCGTTGCCCTAAATGAGGAATAATAGTACCGTTACTATTCAAAAATTGAATTAAAATTATCTGCAAGCTGGTGGTTTAAAATTGTATGGATAATTACCTTTAGGGTGTAAAATGAATCATCGTATGCTATTTAGGCTCAGGATGATTTTTTTACTTTTTATGCCATTGTTTAATTTTTATAAAATATACAAAATGAAATATTTGTTCGTAAGAGTTTGTGTGTCTCTTCTAATGATTGCTTTCTCTTTGCAAAGTATCGCAGAGGAGAGGTGGCTAACATCGTATGTGACAAATAAACAATTGGATCAGACTTTTGAATCGAACCAAGATCAACGAATCCGGGTTCTTTTTGATACTGATGCCAATAATGAGCTTGACGACCAGCATGCCTTGGCATACCTTTTATTTAATGGAGATGCATTCGATGTTGTGGGCATTACTGTAAATACTACATTCAATGGCGGCAATATTGATGAACAATACAAGGAGGCTGAAAGAGTTATGCGCCTTTGCAATCATTTCGATAAAATTCCTTTGATCAAAGGTGCAAATGGTTCTTTTGAAGAAATACGTACCTCGCTGTCATCCGAAAAATATGACGGAATGGAGGCTGTTAAGTTTATCATCGAACAGGCAAATGCCACAGCCAATGGGAAATTAGTCTTGCTGCCTGTCGGCAAACTTACAAATGTGGCACTTGCACTGCTTATAGATCCATCGATTGCAAGCAAAATTCGTATTGTTTGGCTTGGTTCAAATTATCCGGATGCTGGCGAGTATAATCTGGAAAATGATATACCTTCCCTGAATTACATACTTTCTTTGAATGTTCCATTCGAGATGGTTACTGTACGATATGGCAATAATACAGGTACGGATGCCGTTAGGGCAAGTCTTGAAGAGATCAGAACAAAAATGCCAGGCAAAGGACCAAAAATAAGTCAACCTGTGACAGGGAGACATGGTGGGGCCTTTGACTGTTTTGGTGATTATTCAGTTAACCTTTTTGAGCATATCGAATTACATGGTGAAGAGCCTTCTCGCGCCTTGTTTGATATGGCAGCCGTTGCAATAGTAAAGAATCCGGCATGGGCTAATTACAGGGAAATATCTGCTCCTGTCTATTATCAGGAAGGTTGGGTGGAGCAACCTGAAAACAAGAGGTTGATAGGTGTTTGGGAGTTTTTCGACCAACAATCAATTTTGAAAGATTTCTATTCTACAATGGAATACATAGTGCCTGTCAAAAAATAAATTATTGTTTTTGGCTGTCCGGGTTTTTCTCAGAAAGTTCATCCGGGTTCATAGCAGTCATGTCCCATGCATAGTCTGTGTCGTGAATTGAGAATTCCTTCTCGGTTTGGAGCAATTCATTTAATTGCTCAGAGAAACGTCTGGATTCCTGGATAAATCTGTTTTCATCCTCCAGCCAGTGTTGGTAAAGTTCTTCAAAGATTTCCTCCTCATGGTGCTTGAATGTCCTGGCTGAGCGGAAAGCCTGATATCGGGGCATACCCATATATTCACACTTATTTTCCATATAACCCTATCTAGATTTAATCTTTGCCCTTCAACCGTGCTGCAACCTTCTCAACAGACTTCAAAGAGATGGAAGCCACAAACAGATAAAGGGAATACTCCAGAACTACCTTTAGTATTTCAATATCTAATTTAAACACCAGACCAAGAACCATAACACCCAGCATAAAAGCAAAGGTAATTATGGTAATTGTCCGGTTACTGCTTACATTATCACTATTACTCAACAATTCTTTCAACATACTAATTTACAAAATCGTGTATTTTATCCAGTTTGTCCTCAATCCTATTAATAGTAGTAAATATTAATTGAATTGTTTCTTTATCTGCCTTTTTATCTTCCAATTTATCTATTTTGGTTTCAAT
>JAEYXH010000001.1 GCA_023428545.1 Bacteroidota bacterium
CTCCCTGCCTGAAGGAGAGTTTCACGACTCCATCAACCGTACTGGTGTTGCTTGCACTGAAGGAAACCATGGTACTGATCTGGTCACCGGCTTTTGTGTTAACAGCTGTTATGGGGGAGAACAGATATCCGGGAAGTTTGACTTCGCTGAACCAGTCATTCATGATGGGTGTCAGCGAAATATTGTATTGGGCAGCAAGGATGCTGTCAAAATCAGTAAATTTTATGATATCGAATTGGTTTTGCTGCAACAGGTTCCGAAGCATTGCTGAGAATTCTGCTTCTCCTGCATTTGACTGGATGGTGGTAAACAGTACATCTCCTTTCAACTTGACCAGGTTGTCGGCCAACTTTCGCTGTTCCACATCATTCAAGAGGGCTTCAAGACTGCGGTCCTGCAATGCCAGACTGGCCATTTCATCCTCGCTCATGCCGGTCATGTTACGCATCCAGTTGTTGCCCATGTCGTTCGACTGGCTTTTCAGGTAGGCTTCCAGTACCATATTAGCTACTGGCCACCTGTTGGAACGGAGATGGTTTCTGAAATAGTATAACTGTGGAAAGATGAAGTGAGGATTGCTGGTTTCTGATATTTCCACATTACCACCTGCCTGCATCGAAAAGTTGGGCCTTCCGCCTTCACGGGTGAAATTACCGGCCACATTATATAACATCCTTATCTTGACATCTTTATCGGTAAGGCTTTCACCTCCCCTGTCACTCCAGCGCCTGATGTTTTTTGGCTGGTTTTTAAAGTCAAAGTCCCTGATCAGGTATCCCTTTTCCTGAATCAATACCTGTTCGGGCTGCACCGTTTCCTGTGCAGGCGACCATGTACGTTGATAAGGCTTGAATTGTGCCGGCACCTCGACAATGGTAAAACGCTTAAATGGATATGACAAACTATAGGTTCGCTGGAAGTCGCGAAGCCGTTCCTCGATCAGTGAAGGTATCGTATCCTTAATTTCGGTGAACGAGTCGCTAAAATTATCGTGTCCTTTTATATGCCATATGCCAAAATCGATGTTGGCGGCATTAATGTTTTTGTACTCGTAATGTCCGATTGCCAATGAGATCTGTGTCAATGGCTGATCGTTCGTGAAAATATATTTTCCGGGAGCTGTTTTTTCGAAAGTTCCCTGGGAAACAGCTTGCAAAGCTGTGTCGGTGGCCACTTCAAGCTTGAAATCGGTAAAGTAGGTGTGATTCCAGCCAAAGTTGCTTGAACTGTAACTGACACCTGTTTCGGGATACCAGTTTGCTTCAGGTGTGAGAAGTGCATATTCCGGTGTGATAAAGGCATGCCGTTTGTCGACATTGATGACAAATTCGCCAAACTTTTGTTTTCGCGTTTCATTGTCGATGTCCAGGAAACAATAGGTTTCATCAATGTTGCCTGCATAGCTGATTTCCAGCTGTACAGTGCCCGAAGGTGCAAGTGCAGCGGGAAGCGGTACAATCAACAGCTGGTTTTCCCTCCTGAAATCCACCTCCTGGTTGTTCAGTTTCATTGTTGAAGTGACCAATCCCGGATTCAGGTGCAGTATGAGTGAGTCAAGCGCAACCGCATGGTTATTGACCAATTCCAGCTTGGAAATGGCTTCAATTTGATCGTTTTGGTGAGTCAGGCTGATGTGATGAGTGACCGGATCGGCTGATGGCACCGAGGCATAGCGGTTGTTAAGCTCAACGGCTTCCACGCGATGCCGCTCCTGCGTCAAAAATTTGTTAACATGGAGGTAAGCCAGATAACCACCTGCTGATATGAAGATTACACCGAAAAGCAATGAAAACCACGTCATGGATTCAGACTGGGGCAAACGCTTCAATAGGAAGATGGTCAACAGGATAAACCCGCTACCCAGACTGAAATAGATACCCCTGTGTGCGATGATGCTTTCAAGGTTGCCAAATCCTACAATTTCGGATTTCAGCATGGGAATGTTGAACGACATGTAATCGAACAGGTAATAATAGTTATCCTTTACCAGGAAGAGGGTAATGCCGATATAACCAAGAATGACAACAAAGGTCACTGCCTGGTTTCGGATCAGGCTCATTAACAGGAAGGAAAGCCCCATGATATATACCAGGGTGGGTATACTGATCAGAAGAAGATAGATCAGGTAGGAAAGGATCGGAACGCTGGTGTTATCGGCAATGAGGTTGAATATGAGTGCTATTCCAAGAATCGCAAAGTTCAGGACCATAAAAACCTGCATGTTACCGAGGGTTTTACCGATCACATATTCCCCATTGGTCATGGATCGCATGTAAATTACCTCGGTTGTATCGAGTTTTTTGTCTCGCTTAAGGAAGTCGGATGCCAGGAATACGGCAATAATCGCCTGGGCGACATTCAGGATCAGCAGGTTGAAATAGGGAATGGCTGAGGGAATCGCACGAAAGATATACTGCGAACCGCCTCCATCTGATACCATGCCGAAATTCATGCCAAAGAGCACCACAATTGACAATACACCGAAAATTCGAAAGAACCAGCTTCTGAACAGGGTTTTACGTTCGTACTTGGCTATGGATTGAATGTTGTGAAATGAAATCATGTTCGTCTGGGTTTTATCAGGCCATAGACCACTGGTTAAGATTTTTCTCCATGAAATATACATAGGCGTGCTCCAGGTTGGGGTCAATCTGGTGGCCATAATATCCGTTTATGTCATCGGCAACTACCTGAAGTTCCCAGCCTTTTTCGGAAGGGATGGTGGAAATCACCGGGTATTTGTCGTTGATTTCGAGGTATTCCTTTTCGGTGGCCTGGATCAGCCAGACTTTCCCTGCCGCTTCTTTGGTCAGTCCTTCGGGCGATCCGGTAAATGCAAGCGTGCCTTTGTTCAGCAATGCCACGTTTTCACAGGTGCTGGAAATATCCCCAACGATATGGGTCGAAAGGATAATGATTACGTCGCGGGAACTGATACGGGAGAGCAGGTTCCTGAACCGTATTCTTTCTTCAGGGTCGAGGCCGGTGGTAGGTTCATCAACAATGATGATTTTAGGATCGTTGATCAGTGCCTGCGCAATTCCCAAACGTCTTTTCATACCACCCGACAATCGGTTGGCATTGCGGTCGCGGGCTTCAAACAGTCCCACTTCTTCCAGCATCCTGTCAACGGCCTCATGCCTGACACTCCTGCTTTTCATTCCGGCAAGCCTGGCGGTGTAATCAAGGAATTCCCAGGTTTTAAGCTTGGCAAAAAAACGGAAGTCCTGTGGAAGGTATCCAAGCATGGCCCGAATTTCCTTGCGGTTTTTCATCAGGTCCAGTCCATCAATGGTTACCTTGCCGCTACTTGGTTTCATCAGCGTCACCAGTATGCGCATCAGTGTCGACTTACCGGCTCCGTTGGGACCAAGAAGCCCGAACATCCCGTTTGGAATTGTCAGGTCAATATCTTTGAGAGCCCATTTCCCGCCTCCGTATATCTTGTTGAGATTTTCGATTTTTATTTCCACCTTGAATGCTTTAAAATATTGACGCCAAAATATGACCGAGTTTTCACGGTAAGGTTTAATCGGTATGGCTTATTTGTTTGTGATCACCCGCAAAAGTTACAATTATATCGGCAATTCTCAAGATGTCTGGGTTAATGACAAAAAAAATGGCCCCGAAAACCGGAGCCATTTTAAACACTTCTTCCTGATGTATATTATTTCTCTAACGTAAAGCTATAATCGTTGCTTCCATCAGCGAGAATAACATCGTAACGTCCGCTTTCAAGCTTGGAAATGTCAAAACCTTTCGTGGTGCTGAATTCCCTGCCCAAGGTGGTTTCGTATACGATATTCCTGTCTTTCATGAAGATAAGTTTCAGGTTGTTCTGATCGAAGTTGAGGTACGATACTTTCAGCATGTTGCCGTCAACCAGGAAAAATGGATCAAAACGAAGTTCTGAGGCACCAACCTTCAAAGAGCCGTTCACGACTTCAATGTTGCGTTTTACCAAGGTGCTGTTGACTTTGAATGAAATTTCATACAGACCGTTTTCGAGGGCTGAGAAATCGTAAATTTTACGGTAATCAGCAGTGTTCTGCATTGATTGCTTGTAGTAAACGATCCTTCCTTCTTCTGATTTAACGCTAACCTCGATTTGTGCAGGACTTTCATTGATCAAAGCAACAACCGCCCTGTCGGCTGAAATGGGATATACATCCAGTCTCGGCTTCTCAACGGCGCTGGTAACAACAGCTACCAGGGCCAGTACAAATGTTCCAATTGTTTTCATAACTGTTTCTATTTTGTGATTGTTTTCGGGACAAAGGTAGGGAGTTTTTAAAAACATGTTATAAAACATACTTTTGGAGTGCCCCAAAAACATGTTATATAACACATAGTTAACAAATCCATGGTTTACTTTTCATGGTTGGGAGAGCTGGAAGCCTTGGTGCGTCTATGTTTGACAAAGATTTCGGTTGCCCGGGGGTAGCATGTCCAAATTCTTTCATTTATATGTGGACTTGGCATGAATGAGTTTCCCGGTAACCCCGCCTTCCCGGTTATTCCTCTGATGAAAACTTACTATCTTCGCATTTTTGTCATGGAAATCCAGATTCTGCAATTATTGGAGGGTGCACGTCAAGCCAGGGGGCTAACGGTTATCATTGATGTGTTCAGGGCGTTTTCGACTGCCTGTTATGCCGTAAACAAGGGGGTCGGACCGATTTATCCTGTCGGAAATATTGAAGAGGCTTATGCACTAAAGGAGAAAAATCCGGAAGCACTGCTGGTCGGCGAACGCAATGAACGCCCACCGGAGGGTTTCGATTTTGGAAATTCACCTGCATTGCTTTTATCCGCCGAACTTAAAGGCCGTCCGATGATCCATACCACCAGTTCAGGGACACAGGGAATCGTGAATGCGGTTTTGGCCGATGAGATCCTTACCGGCAGCTTTGTCAATGCCGGAGCCATTGTCAGGTATATCCGAATGAAGAAACCGGAAACTGTATCACTGGTTTGTATGGGGTATGCATGCCAGTATCCTACCGATGAGGATACACTCTGCGCCGAATTTATCAGAGACCGCTTACTTGGAATCGAGTCTGACTTTGAGGCAATGCGTGCTACCATCCGCCAGGGCTCAGGTGCCCGGTTCTTTGAAGAGGCAAGCCAGCAATGGGCTCCTTCAGCCGATTTTGACCTTTGCCTGGCTCCCGACCGATTCAAATTCATCCTGAAAGCTGTCAGGACCCAGGAGGGTCTTTTACTGGAGAGACATGACATTTGAATTTAAAATTTCAAGAAGAGCAAGATTTAATTATAGGGTGATATGACCAAAAAATATGATTTTGATGAATTGATTGACCGCAAGGGAACCGATTGTATCAAACACGACCTGCTCGAACCTTTCTTCGGGTCGTCTGATATATTGCCTGTGTGGGTTGCGGATATGGATTTCAGGGTGCCTGATTTTATCATGGATGCCATCCGAAAGCGACTCGAACATGATGTTCTGGGATATACCTATCGAAGTGAAGGTTTCTTTCAGTCGGTGGTCGATTGGGTAAAGCGCCGGCATAACTGGACCATCGACAGGGAATGGATCACTTTCAGTCCTGGTGTGGTGTCGGCCATCACGGCCTCCGTTTTGGCACATACAAATCCGGGCGACAAAGTGATTGTGCAGCCTCCCGTCTATTTTCCCTTTTTTGAGAGTGTCAGGGGAGTGAAAAGACGGCTTGTGGAAAATCCCCTGAAGCTGGAGAACGGCCGCTATTATTTCGACCTGGACGACCTTGAATCCAAAATTGACAACAAAACCCGCATGATGCTCCTCTGCAGTCCGCATAATCCGGGGGGCATGGTCTGGAAAAGGGAGGAACTGGAGGCATTGGCGCAAATTTGTGACCGTAACAATATTTTGATGGTCTCAGACGAAATCCATGCCGACCTGTTGTTCGACGGACAGGTACATACACCGTATGCCATGGTTTCCGAATCTGCAGCCCAAAATTCGGTCATTTGCATGGCCCCCAGCAAGACTTTCAACGTTGCCGGACTCTCCACTTCGGTGGTCATTATCCCAAACCCTGAAATCAGAAAGAAGTTTGACAAGCTGATGCAGACTTTACATATCAATATGGGAAACATCCCCGGCGCGGTTGCCCTGGAGGCTGCCTATACCCATGGTGATGGGTGGCTTGGGCAAATGATGGGGTATGTGCAGGATAATTACCTTTTTCTGGAAGAATATTTCGAAAAAAATCTTCCGCTGGTCAGGGTCATGAGGCCTGAAGCCACTTTCCTGGTCTGGCTCGATTTCAGGGCCTATGGGATGAAAGACAAGCAGCTGAACAAGTTTATCGTGGAGCATGCCAAAACAGGCCTGAATAATGGGGGCAGGTTTGGAACGGGTGGCGATGGTTTTATGCGAATTAACATTGGTTGTCCAAGAAGCATTTTGGCCGAAGCCCTCGACCGTTTGCGTGAGGCATTCAGTCAGCCCGGCCTGCTCTAAAATGCTGCATGATCCATTGCACTGCCTCATCGGACGGGATGTCGTTCATGCAGCGAAAATGTTTTTTTGGACACTTGTCGAAACCCAGTTTTGAGCAGGGGCGGCACTTCAGTCCGTTTACCTGAAGCATGACCGATACAGGATCAGGTTGATACGGCGACATGCCAAACTCTGGAATGGTATTTCCCCAGAACGAAAGAATCTTTTTACGGAATGCGGCGGCAATATGCATCAGGCCAGTATCATTGGTCAGCACCAATTCTGCCGATTTTATAAGGCAGGCCGATTGGTTGATGGTGGTTTTACCCGCAAGGCTTACAACGCGGCCGTTGAATTGTCCGGCGATGCGTTTTCCTGTTTCCTCTTCATGGTGTCCGCCCAACAGGACTACCGGATAGGGAATGCCGCGGCAGATCGACAGGATGGTGGCCTCGGGCAGTCGTTTGGTGCCATAAGTCCCTCCTATGACAAATGCGATGTATCCGGCGGCGAATTCCTGTGGAAGTTGCCGTAAGTCAAATCCCTCGCCTTCGGGTATAAAGTAATCCAGACCCTTTCCGTCATTGACAATGTCAAATACCTTTACGGTTTCCAGGTACCGTTCAACAATATGCATTTCGGGCAGCCGGTTGATCTTGAAATTCACCATAAGCCACTTTTCCAGATTGAGTTTGCTAAAAGAAAAAGTGGGCACATTCAGCCTTCTTTTTACCTGTCCGCTCCTGATGTTATGGTGCAGATCGATGATATAATCGATTTCCGCTTTTTCGAGGGTTTCGAGTAGTGGCGTGATTTTGTCATCGAGTACATGAATATGGTCAATCCATGGATTTGCCCTTAACAGGGATGCATAGCGGGCTTTGGTGACGAAATGGATTTCCGAATTTTCAACCTGCTGTTTTAAGCCCCTGACAACAGGGGTGGTCAGGATGATATCCCCAATGGAGCTGAATCGTATGATCAGAAATCTGGTTTTCATTCCTGTTGCATTTTGCGATGCTGCAGGGCTGCAGGTTCAGTTTGTGCCGGGTTACGCTTTACGGGGCAATATTTTTCATTTCTACCAGGGCGACGAGTTTGTTGTGGTTGTTCTCCACAATGCCACCTGAAATCTCAAAATTACGCTCACGTCCACTGGATTCCACTATGCGAAGCGTGCCTTCCTGAAGCATCGACAGGATCGGTGCATGGTTATCCAGCATGACAAACGGACTTTTGCTGCCAGGTACCTGGACCAGCTTCACATCTCCGCTGAAGAGTATTTTCTCAGGTGAAACTATCTCGAGTATCATGATTGATTTTTCAGTTTTTTAATGTTGAAAAGCAAGGGCTTACTTTTCTGAAAGCATGCGTTCACCTTTCTCGATGGCTTGTTCGATAGTTCCAACCAGATTAAAGGCCGCTTCCGGATATTTATCCACCTCGCCGTCGAGTATCATGTTAAATCCTTTGATGATATCCTGTATTTCAACCAATTCTCCCTTGAGGCCCGTGAATTGTTCTGCCACAAAGAATGGTTGCGACAGGAAGCGCTGGACCCGGCGTGCCCGGTGAACCACCAGTTTATCTTCTTCCGAAAGCTCTTCCATGCCCAGGATGGCGATAATATCCTGAAGTTCCTTATAGCGCTGCAGGATTTGCATCACCCTTTGGGCGCAGGCATAGTGTTCTTCACCCACGATATCGGGCGATAATATCCTGGAGGTGGAATCGAGGGGGTCAATGGCCGGATAAATTCCCAACTCGGCAATCTTACGGCTGAGTACCGTTGTGGCATCCAGGTGGCTGAAAGTGGTTGCCGGTGCCGGGTCGGTAAGGTCATCGGCAGGCACATACACCGCCTGAACCGATGTGATGGAACCATATTTTGTGGAGGTGATCCTTTCCTGCATGATTCCCATTTCAGATGCCAGGGTGGGCTGGTAACCCACGGCCGAAGGCATCCTGCCCAAGAGAGCCGATACTTCAGATCCTGCCTGTGTAAATCGGAATACATTGTCGACGAAGAAGAGGATATCCCGTCCTCCAGTGCCTTCGCCATCTCCATCCCGAAGGCTTTCGGCGATGGTCAGTCCGGAAAGGGCAACCCTGGCACGGGCTCCCGGAGGTTCATTCATCTGGCCAAAAACCAGCGCAAGTTTTGAATCCTTGATAGCCTTTGGGTCGACTTTGGAAAGGTCCCAACCGCCAGCTTCCATGGAAGCTTTAAATTCTTCGCCGTAATTGACGATATTGGCTTCGATCATTTCGCGCAACAAGTCATTTCCTTCACGTGTTCTTTCACCAACCCCTGCAAATACAGACAACCCGCTGTGTGCCAAAGCGATGTTGTTGATAAGTTCCTGGATTAGTACGGTTTTTCCAACCCCAGCACCACCAAACAGGCCAATTTTTCCACCTTTTGCATAAGGTTCAATCAGGTCGATCACCTTGATTCCGGTAAAAAGAACTTCCGACTCAGTGGAAAGATCCTCATATTTGGGAGGGTCATTGTGGATTGGACGGCCGTCGCGTGGAATTTCATCCAATCCGTCGACAGGATGGCCGATCACGTTAAGCAACCTACCGAGGGCCGCCTGCCCTTTCGGCATGATTATGGGATTTCCGGTAGGGATAACCTCCATGCCCCGGCGAATTCCATCGGTGGCGTCCATTGCGATGCACCGGATCGAGTTTTCACCAATATGTTGCTGGCATTCAATGGTCAGGTTACCCGATTCCCTGACAATCTCCAGGGCATCATAAATGGTGGGCATTTCTCCTCCCGCATTTTCAAAACTGACGTCCACCACCGGGCCAATTACCTGAATCACTTTTCCCTTCACTTGAGCCATTAGAATGAGTTGTTTGAAATGAATAATTTAATCTATAAACAAACAAAATTAAAATAGTTTTCCTGTAAATGCATTTTTTGGCAAAAAATTGAGTTGTTGTTTGTTCCGGAATATTTGAATTTTCGGTGTATCCCTGGATCTTTACAGCGTTTGATTTTGACTGCAAATCAGATGTTGACCGCCATATTCACCTGATGCTTAAACACGAACTGCCGGAAGGTATAAAAGGAAGCCGCTCCCGGTAAAAGGAGCGGCAACCAAGTTACTAAGTGAACAAATCAATCTTCCGGGTAATGGGTTTTACAAACGGATGATGACGTTCTTCCTATATATGAAGGACTACAGCTATTGTTTATTGAAGATCATGGTGCCGTTGGTAACCTTTCCGTCCATGGTCAGTCTGTAGATCAGCATTCCGGGAGCCACATCAGGACGGAATTCGATCCTGTTGAGGACACCCTTTTCAACCTTGCGGTCGAGCAGTGTGGTAATCTTCTGTCCAATCATGTCGTAGATTTCAAGTCGGGCATCAGCATCTTTTGCCGATACAAACTCGAAGTTGACAACAGTCGTGAACGGATTCGGGTATACCTTGAGTTCAGATTCTTCAAGACCGGAGGCGATAGCTGAACGGAATTCAGTGCACTGGTCAGGACACATGATTTTTTCATCGAGGTTGCCAACCAGTATCCGGCATTCATCGAATGCGTTATTGATCATGTCAACAGCACTGGCGATGTGATCGAGGGTGACTTTCATTTCACCACACATCATATCGGTTTCAGCACCACCCAATGCCATGTTGGCCAGTTCAAACAACCCTCCAATGGTCATGTCGTATCCGTTTTCGGCCATGTAGCAGAGGACTCCTTCGGGAATCATATAATACCAGTATGGGTCGATCTCCATTTGGTTGCAAACGAATTCGTAAGGTTCTACTTCAGTTAGAACCGGGGTGCAAACCATTTCAACACCACCTGATTCTTCCATGCAATACAGCTTTTTCTGTGTAACCAGCCACTTGCCGGCTTCCAGAGGAACATCGCCAAATCCATCCTTGATCCGCATATTCAGGCCCAATACCAGTGTTTGTGCAAACAGTTGGTTGTTAATGGTCTTCTGTTTGGTCAGGTATGATTTCATACAATCAGGGATTGTACTTAACACTTCACAAGTTCCGTTAAGAGCATAACTTGATTTGCCACCCGGCAGTATGGTCTGGATTATCTTGGCAACATCTGTAGGATATGTACTTTTGAATACAACCTTGTTGCTGCCATATCCAATGGTCAGATCACCCTGGGCAATCAGGCCTGCAGTGAAGACTTCACCACGAACTGATTCTTCCAGATTACATGCGGTGCCCTTCTGGCTTCCATAGAATCCCTGTGTATAGGTACAGAATTCTTCACATGGCTTCACTGTAATGTCGATACAGATGGTTGTCGGGTTCAGACATTCATCGATGGCGGTAAAGCAGATTTCCGTAGTACCAACCGGGAATTCAAAGGTTGCGCATTCGGCATCCGGATATCCGGTTATTTCACAATCATAAGGAACTTCGCCGTCACAGTTGTCCATGAATATAGGTTCAGGAACAATGATCGGGACATTGCATTCAAAAGTTATGTCTGCAAGTGGTTCCAGTGGCTGTGGTGCTTCGGTATCGACCTTCCAGGTATATTTAATGCTGACCGGGATAGCTTCGTTGTCGCAATCATCGGTATAGTTTGCTGTCCAGGTCTGTTCCCACAATCCGCATGCATCTTCTGGTTCAACTGGTCCGAGAGTTGAGACTTCTGGTTCAAATTCGCCATCGCAGTTGTCGAGTCCGTTGAAAGTAGGAGCTTCTACGATTGGGTTACAACCGAGGTCGCCGCTTTCATTTAGTGTACTGATAACCGGCAGTTCGGTATCTACCTTCCAGGTATATTTAATGCTAACCGGGAGAGCTTCGTTGTCGCAATCATCGGTATAGTTTGCGGTCCAGGTCTGTTCCCACAATCCGCAGGCATCTTCTGGTTCAACTGGTCCGAGAGTTGAGACTTCGGGTTCGAATACGCCATCGCAGTTGTCCAGTCCGGTGAAAGTAGGAGCTTCTACGGTTGGGTTACAGCCGAGGTCACCGCTTTGATCCAGAGTACTGATAACCGGCAGTTCGGTATCGACCTTCCAGGTTAACGTCTGCTCACATGTTTCTTCATTGTCACAATAATCAATGGCATAATAAACATGGGTTACACTCCATCCACAGCCTTCTGCATCTGCCACGGGAGTGCCTTCGCGCGCACCTGCATTTTTAATTCCACAATTGTCCGTCCAGTCAGGAACCAGATTTGGCGAATATTCTTGTGGGTCCGGGTTACAGCCCAGGTCAACGGCTTCCGTTGGACAATTGGTTAACACAGGTTTTTGATCATCCTTCACATTAACCGGTAGTTGACAATTACTATGGCAGCCATTTGCATCTGTAATATTTAATGTCAGAGTAAAATCTTCACAGTTTTCGCCGGTTTCAATGGTAACCGTTTGCATGTTGTCTGCCCCTACAATGGTCGCATTGCCCGTAATTGTCCATAGGTAGCTTGCCATGTCGGCCGGGGCTGAATATATAAATTCACCACCCGGACAAACTTCCAAACTTCCTTCGATAAGACAGCTTGGAGAAGGATACAGACGTCCTGTAGCCATCGCTGTTTCACTTAAGCATCCAATGTTATTGGTGGCGACGACCCAATATGTGGTTTCTTCTGTTATTTCAACAATCAGGCAGAGTTCTTTTCCATAGTTGCCTTCACCTGTTACGGGTTGTGTCAGTTCAGAATCATAATACCATTGGAAAGTCAGGTCACTTGGAAGTTCTTCCTCTCCGGGCGCCACAACACATAATGTAACTTCTCCTCCGGGTTCGCAAACATATCCATCTTCTGTTGCAATTACTGGTTTAGTGCTGAAGGCACCTCCTACAAAGTCATCGAGTGAAGCGGTTAATGAGGCTGAAGATCGTGTTTCAAGCATAAAGCTTCCAAAACAGAGATTCAGTTCTGGATTATCTAACTCCAGGTCGGCAAGATCAACATATCCTTCATAAAATGCATTAAGAGGATAGGTTGGTGTTGGATAATGCCATCCTCCCGGAACCAGACACTCCTGATCATTGTTTTGGGCTGCATAGGCATCAGTGCCGGTTAGTTCAATGAAATTCCAACTGGTAATGTTGCCTCCACCATCATGATTATAACTTTCTATGCTGTAAACAATCACGTCGGCAATTCTACCTCCGTTAACAAAGTTGGCAAGAACCAGGATATCACCAATGGCAGGCAGGGGCTCGAAATATCCCTTGTCTCCCGGGGTACCCACACCCATTGGTGCGGTTCCTTCCTGGAAAAACCAAAAGCCAATTTGTGCATCCCCGTTTGTAGTCAGACGGTCACCGGCAAAATAGAGTTTGGTGCCAATTAAAACGGCAGCACCATTGCAAATGTTGTTCTTGTTTTTCACCTGACTGAATGTCCAGGCCTTGAGTGCGAAAAGTTCGTCAGATGCACCCGTTGTAAACTGGTCATCCAGGCCGTCATAGGGGTCAGCTTCATGGATGTAAGTTGGATTAGTTGGATTTGCATCTAGAATTATCCAGTCCATAGCCCTTCCATCAATACAAATGATATCCTCAGGCTGACAGTCCTGTGCATTGGCCCAAAAGCCACAACAAAGAGTCAGAAACATGATGGTTAGCAATAACCGCCAGAGTTTCTTGAAAGAATCGGTGTAGTTCTTTTTCATGATCACGTGATTTTAGGATCATTTAATAAAACTTGCGTTTCATATATCCTCGAATCACCCTCACAAAGCCTCCCGGTAAGGAGCTGGCAGTACTTCTATAGTCAACGATTGGTCTGTTGTTTTCCTGGAAGCGGGGCTAACAATCAGGAAATAGCTTAACAAAAACGACTTGTATTAATCAAAGCGACTTGATAAATATGAGAAGTAAGTTAGGACGATTATGCATAAAAAACCATCCGTAAAATCCCGTATTTTTTACCTGAAGATAAACTGCCGTTTCGAACCTTGATCCATTCAGGCCAAACCCAGTACTTCTCCATATTTTCTCCATATCTTCTCCATATATTGTCTATTGAAAAATATAGAATATATGCAGAAGATACGTAGCATATACGCAGAAACAGATAACTTGATTGGGACTTGTTTGGGGCTTTGGCAAAGATTGTATCGTGGATTGGCATGTCCCGGAATAAAAAAGAAGCCGCTCCTGAATCAGGTGCGGCTTCACGGGACTGTTGAATTACTGCTCCTTACCCTCCTTTTGCCTGGTAAACCAACAGATCTATTTCATAATTACAGGGCTTAGGATCATCCAGACCGATGTTCGTACATCCAGGAATCACCTTCTTACTGCACATCCATTAGTAAGGAGTGCTTCAAAATCCTTCTACTCTGCGATTGGTTTGTTTTTTTCCCGAAAGCGGGGTGAGCAAACAGGAAAAAGCTTAATCAAAAACGTACTCAATGCGACTTAATTCTTCTATGAATTTACGACTTTTCAGGGGCATAAATCCTAACGGGATTTCACCCATTTTTATAATGGTTCATGTAAAAAAGGGCAAGCAAGAAACGATCATTTCCCGGATATGGACGATGGGCATCCATGTATATGAACTGACCGTTTTTAGTTGATGTTATATTGCATGGAGTATTTTATCAGCTCGGCCGTAGTCTTAAGCCCCAGTTTTGCCAGAATGTTTCTTTTGTGCGATTCCACGGTCCGTGGACTGATATACAACTTTTGTCCTATTTGTTTGTATGACATCCCACTGCTGATATGCCGAAGTATCATATATTCCCGGTCGGTAAGTGATTTCTTCGCGGCAATTAATTCAAGTTCCGGTGTGGTCAAAGTTTCCGAAACCCCGAATTTATCCAGGTTTCTCACCGGGAAATGGTCGGTGCCTTTACATACTTTTTTAAGTGCATTCAATAGCTCTTCAGGGGATGCGTTATTCAGTACAATTCCTTTCACGCCTAGTCGCAAATAATCCTGAAAACAAATGGAAAAATTCTGGTTGGCGATAATAAAAACCGGAGTTTTTTTCAGCCAGGAACTGGCTTTTTTTAAAATCTGCGTGCCACCCTGTTCGCAATGGCAGGTATCCATCACGACAAGATCGGGGCGGGTGGTTGTCAGTAAAACTTTAAAATCATCGATTTCACGGGCTTCACCAATGACATCGAACTCTTTGTCATTTTCAAGAAGGAGCCTGATTCCCCTGCTGAAAAGCGGATAGCTTTCAAGGATCAAAACTCTGCATTGTGAATTCATGTGAGGGTAACATAGAAACAACAAGCATTGGATGAGTTACAGACCGGTATCTTGGGTTCAGTGGTTTCATTTGTCTCGCTTTTTTTGGGGATATTAAAGTTACTGATTTATACAGAAATAAGCAACTTTGCGTAAATAATAATTTAGAATTATTGTAATTTATTTTTGAGCAAATGATTTTTATGAATGAATCCCGCTAATTTTCCAACGAACAGCTTTTTGCCTGGCTGTTTGGTGGGTAGTACGAATATTTGGATCTTTTATCCGACTGGATTCTTTCAGATTTCCTAATTTCGTAATTCAAAACAATTTCCGATACCAATATTCTTGAATCAAAAATCCTTTAACTATGAGAAAGAGACACTTTATTACCCTGGCCTTGCTGATATTTTCGGCCCTGTTGTCATTTGGGCAGCAAGCGTTGTTTGGCGGTCAAAATATTGTATCGCCCGAAGTGCATGACGATAATCGCGTAACTTTTCGCTTTATGGCCCCCGAAGCCTCTGAGGTGAAACTGATGGGCGACTGGATGCCGGGTGAAGGCTGGACCCCGGGTTCAGTTGTAATGACCAAGGACGAAAACGGTTTATGGTCGTACACCACCGACCCGCTGAAATCTGATTTGTTTGGCTATTCATTTTCGGTAGATGGCCTGCGAACCACCGATCCGAACAATGTTTACCTGATCAGGGATGTGGCATCGGTGACCAATGTGTTTATCACCAAGGGTGGCGTCGGTGACCTGTACAGCGTGAATAATGTCCCGCATGGAACAGTTACCCGCCGGTGGTATGAATCGCCCGGATTGGACAAAATGCGCAGGGTAACCATTTATACCCCTCCGGGTTATGAAACCGGATCTGCGAAATACCCGGTTTTATATCTGTTGCATGGCATGGGGGGTGACGAGGAGGCCTGGATTGCCCTTGGCCGGACTTCACAGATCCTTGATAACCTGATTGCCCAGGGTAAAGCCAAACCCATGATTGTTGTTATGACCAACGGAAACGTTGCCCAGGAAGCAGCCCCCGGTGAATCATCCCTCGGTTTTTACAAACCTACGATGCAGTTGCCCAATACGATGGACGGTACCATGGAACAAACTTTTATTGATGTGATCAGGTTTGTGGATCAGCAATACCGTACCATTCCCGAAAAAGGGGGACGTGCCATTGCGGGTCTCTCCATGGGAGGTTACCATTCTTTGCATATTTCGAGATACTACCCTGAAACTTTTGATTATATAGGGCTTTTCTCGCCTGCCATCATGCCCGATCCGAGGGTTCAGTCGAAAGTTTACGAAAACTTCGACGAAACATTGCAGAAGCAGATGGCCAATGGATACAAGCTTTACTGGATTGCCATTGGCAAGACCGATTTCCTGTATAAGCATGTATCGGATTACAGGGCAAAACTCGACCAGATGAAAATGCCATACATCTATCGGGAAAGTGAGGGTGGCCATACCTGGACCAACTGGAGGGTTTACCTGTCGGAGTTTGTTCCTATGATCTTTCGGTAAACATGAAAAATTAAAAAATCCAGATGTCTGATAATCAGATGTCTGGATTTTTTTGTGCCCGGGGCGGGACTCGAACCCGCACGTCATTGCTGACACTGGATTTTGAGTCCAGCGCGTCTACCAATTCCGCCACCCGGGCGTTTGAAGCGATGCAAAACTAATAATTATTTCAGAATTCTGTAATCGATGCCATAATTTTTTGACCTGACGGTTAGACGGTCAATGCCAGGTTCCTTCAATTGCAGGCATTCATGCTTTTGACAAACCCATCCTGTGGCTTCATTCACATTTTTCATACATTTATACTCCTGTACCAACCCACCGTGACTATCTTTTGCATGGAAAAATTCGACGAGAAGGACATACTTATGCGGCTCAAAAACAGTGACAAGGATGCACTGAAGGATATTTTTGAGGCCTTCTATCCATCCCTGTGCCATTATGCATCGCATTTCGTGGGAGATCACGACCAGTCGGAGGAGGTTGTACAGGACTTATTTGTACGTATCTGGGAGAAGAGGGAGCATCTGGCGGTTTCGGCCTCCTTGCGCAGTTATTTGTTCCGGTCGGTGCGTAACCAATGCATTAACCTGATCATGCATGAGAAAGTCAGGCAAAATCATGCAAAAAAAATCAGGGATGCCATTATAGAGGATGCGGCTGAAGAGAATTATTTTCTGGAAGAGGAAAGATCGGAGGCCATAGCATCGGCGATTTCCGCACTTCCCGATAAGCGTCGGGAGATATTTTTGCTTAGTCGCCAGGAGGGACTAAAATACCAGGAAATTGCCACCCGACTGCAGATTTCCGTCAAGACAGTGGAAACACAAATGGGATTGGCACTTCGTTTCATGAGGGAAAAGTGCAAAAGGGTTTTCATGTTTTTCATGTTTTTCAAAAATAATTCATCAGGCATTAAGGGTTTTTAACCGGCAAGCTGTCATACCGATACAATGGAAACAAAAAGCGAAATAGGGAATCCAATAGACGAGCTGATAGCCAAATACCTCACAGGTGAGGCTAATGAGCAGGAACGGCAGGAAATTGAAGCCTGGGCTGGCCAGTCGGGCGACAACAAGGCCGTACTGGATGAATCCCGACGCACAATGGAAAGTGTCGGGCATTGGCTTGGAATACAGAGGTATGATACCTCTATGGCCTGGTCAGGCCTTGAGCGTAGATTGGATGAGTCGGCAAAGGTGCTTTCCTTACAACCGGAATCCCCACGGGGAGTTTTTGCCGGCAGATTGCTCAAAGTTGCGGCATCCCTGTTGATTGCCTTGTCTCTTGGCATTGCCGGGTATTACCTGGGTTTCAGGAACCATCAGCCTTCGGTTTTTACCGAGGTGAGGTCGGGGCAACGACAGGTCCTTGATCAGGTGGTATTACCCGATGGTACCGTGGTAACCTTGAACAGCCAGTCGAAACTGACCTATCCCCGCGAGTTTTCCGGAAACTCGAGGGAGGTGAGTGTTTCAGGCGAGGCGTTTTTTGATGTAGTTCCCGATGCTGCCCATCCGTTCATCATCACCGCCGGCAATGCACGGATCAGGGTTTTGGGTACTTCCTTCAATGTATTGGCCTATCCGGGCGATACCCTCGTTGAAGTTGTTGTTGAATCGGGTAAGGTACAGGTTACCTCCTCTGGCAGTGAAACCCAGGTGGCTGATAATCTCCTTCTCGATCCGGGTGAAAAAGGTACTTATCTCTCCCGTGATGGTTCCCTGTTTAAAAGGGTCAATACCGACCCCAACGTTTCCGCCTGGAGAACCCATCGCTTCGAGTTCAATGAAACCCCTCTTGCTGAAGTTGTTCAACTTCTTGAGAAGGTCTATTTTGTTGAGGTCAGCCTCTCTGACCCGTCCATTGGAAACCTAATGTTAACGGCCAGCTTTGATCAACAACCGGTTGAATTTATACTCGATGTGATCAGGCTGACCTTCCAGCTCGACCTTACCCAAAGTAAGAGTCACTATTATTTAACGCAGCGTGCCAACAATTAATGCCTGAAAGTCATGAAAACACTAAAAACATCTGCTTT
This sequence comes from Bacteroidota bacterium, assembly GCA_023428545.1. Next base: position 18,214 of record JAEYXH010000001.1, read on the forward strand.
TGCCATCATGGCATTTTTCCTGATGATGACCCTGATCCCGTTCAGTGGCAATGCCCAGGAACCGAAAACCGCTACCGCTCTTGACCAGAATATAAGTATATATGCTGAAAATGAGCCTCTCTCAGATGTTATTGAGAAAATCTGTAAATACCTCAATATCGATTACTCCTACAATGCAAGATTGGTCGCCGACAAGAAGATCAGCCTGAACATCTCCAACAAGCCCATCAAGTTCGTACTTGATAAACTGATGAATGATTTCTACCTGATTTTTGAAATTGAAGGTAACCTGATGGTTGTCAGGGAATATGTGCCATTGGAAGAATCGGTTGATTATGAGCGCACTGCCCGCGATTTTGGGGTCAACCGGGGATTTATGATTGAGAACCCCAAAGCCAAGTCGATAACCATCAAGTTTAAATCGGCCAGCAACCTGATCATCATCCCGGTCACCATCAACAACTCCGACACCCTGAATTTCATCCTGGATACCGGGGTTCGATATCCCATCATTACCGAGCTTCCGTTTGTCAATAAGCTGAACCTCAATTATCTGACTCCCGTCGAAGTGAAAGGCCTGGGTGAAGGACAAACACTTACTGCCTACCGATCGGGGTCTAATACCATGAAAATTGATGGAATGGTTGCCCGAAACCAGGAAGTGCAAATGATTATCGATGAAAACTTCCAGATCAGCCACATCCTGGGTATTCCTGTGCATGGACTGATCGGATTCAACCTGTTTAAGGATTATATCGTAAAAATTGATTACCAGCGGGAAAGCCTGACATTGTACCGTCCTGAACATTATAAATACAGGGATCGGGAAAGAGATATCATTTTACCTCTCGATATCGATAACAACAAGCCTTATATCCATACCAGCATAGTGATGGAAGACCTGACCGAAGTGCCTGTCCGCCTGCTGGTTGATACCGGTGCCAGTGATGCATTGTGGCTGGCTGAAAAGTCGGACGACCGTATCAAAATCCCGGAGCGCCGCATGGATAGTTTCCTGGGCCGTGGCCTTTCAGGCGACCTGTTTGGAACCAAAGGCAGGATTGACGCCATTTGGGTAGGACCCCTGGTTCTTCCAAAACCAATCGTTGCCTTCCCTGAAGATGAACTCATTCTCCAGCTGATTTCTGCCAACGACAGGAATGGTACCCTGGGGGCTGAAATCCTGCGTCGGTTCGTTGTTACCATCGATTACCGGAACTCGAGACTGACCTTAACCCGCACGCCACTTGTGAAGGAAGCCTTTAATTACAATATGAGTGGGATGGAAGTAATAAATCCGATGCCCGGATTACCTATATTTACCATATCTTCCATCCAGGAAAACTCTCCTGCATGGCTGGCTGGCCTGAAAGAAAATGACCAGATAATATCGATCAACAATAACAATCATAATTCAATGTCACTCAACGATATAAATCTTTTGCTGCAAAGCAGGGAAAATCGTAAGGTAAAAGTCAAGGTGCTGCGCGATGGTGAAGAGCTCCGCACCTCATTTGAACTGAAAAGCGAAATTTAATGATCTTATCCGCAAGGATGGCAGGCCTTATGTTCCTGCTGCTGGTCTCCCTGGGAACCTCAGGGAGACAGCAGCAGGATTCTGTTTTGAACAGGATTATATCCGTTCATGCAGACAGCACATCCATTGCCAATGTCTTGCGCCAGATTACCAACCAGGATCAAATCTTCTTTTCCTATGATGCCTCCTTGGTCAATGCCGAACGAACGGTCACGGTCAACAAGGATCGCGAGCCATTGATCGGTATCCTGAAGATCCTCTTTCCCCATGGGGAATTCAGTTTTGTGGAAAAGGAGGACTACATTATCATTACTTCACTTGAGGAGCACAATAATGACACTATCCCGGGAGACCCTGAACCGGACGGGGTAAAATATGCCTTCATCCAGGGGAAAGTTACCGACCTGGTTACCCGCGAGCCCCTGTCTTATGTGAGTATTTCAGTAAAAGGCCATCCCTTCGGTACCATCACCAACCAGGATGGCGAATACGTTTTTAAGATACCTGAGCCCTATTGGCAGGATTCTGTGACTTTCAGTTTTGTAGGTTATGCTACAGGCACCCTGGCCCACCAACAGCTCCTTGAAAATGGATCCATACAATTGAGGCCAGTCACCATGAGAATTAGGGAAGTAAGGGTCAGGGCCATATCGGTTGAGGAGATTCTCGAGGGGTTACGTGAAAACATCAGAAGAAATTATGCACTTTCGTCACGGCTGTACACGGGTTTTTACCGTGAAACGGTGAAACAGGACGAAGATTATATTTCAGTGTCTGAAGCTGTGGTGGAAGTCCTGAAAGCTCCCTACGATGATGAATTCAGGGAGGACAGGGTGCGCCTGCTTAAAGCCAGGCGCAGCCCCGATATCAAGCCTTTCAACTGGGTGAATTTCAAACTCCAGGGAGGGCCCTATACCATCACCAAACTGGATGCCGTGAAAACCCATGAAACCTTTTTGGATCAAGAGTTTCAGCACCTGTACCGGTATTCAATCACTGATGTCATCTGGTACCAGGACCATCCGGTTTATGTTATCTCCTTCAGACCCGAGAAGGGCATCTCATATCCCCTTTTCAAGGGTGAAATGTATGTCGACCGCGAAAGTTACGCCCTGCTTTATGCCAGATTCAGTCTCGACAACTATGGGCTCGGCAAGGCTGAGGAGAACCTTATAAGAAGAAAACCCCGGGGGTTTCGGGTGAAGCCATTAAAAGTTGAATATATAGTGGATTATCAGGTTTATAATCAAAGAACCTATCTTCACTCAGCTAAGGCCATCGTGGCATTTCGTGTCAGGAGCCGCGGGGATCGGGTAAATTCTGTTTTTGAAAGTGTTTCTGAATTGTTGGTCACCCAAATCAGGAATACCGACCTTAAACGTTTTCCGGGGAAAGAACTTTTTACAATCCATGATATATTTGCTGAAATGACTGTTGACTATGATGAAAAGTTCTGGGAGAACTACAATATCATCAAGCCGGATGAAGACCTCGAGCATGCCCTCAAACGCTTTCTGACTCCTGTTGAATCAAATACAACCAACGACTAAAAATAAAAACCATGCGTACCTTTTTTGCCTTACTGTTTGCTTTTATGTTTTGTGGGGTCTTTGCCCAGGAAAATGTTCAGATCCTCGATCAGATTTCGGGAAGATTGCCTGCGGGCATGGAAGCTCTTCCACTGGAGAAAGTTTACGTCATGACCGACAAAGATGTATACACTCCCGGAGAAATCATCTGGTTCAATGCCACTGCTATCAGTCGTACAGGTTTTGATGCCCGTAATCTTGGAGGGGAGATCAATGTCAACCTATATGATGCAAGCGGAAAATTTATTACCGGTGACCGCTACAAGACCGGCCTGCCGCAGACAGCGGGCGATCTCAAAGTTCCTGAAATCCTGCCACTGGGTGTTTATTACCTGGCCGCCTTTTCTCCCCTGCACCTCGATCCTCAGGAAGCATTTGTAAAGACCATTTATATTGACCAGGCCTACGATTCGGAACCGGTGGTATCTCTGGCTACACCTGAAAAGATATATGCTGCCGGCACGAAGGCTGCCATATCGCTGAAAGTTGCAGGCCATGACGGTTCATCTGTCGACAGATTTTCTTTCGATTATGCACTCGATCATAAGGGAAAAACGATTGCCTCAGGAAAGCTTCGTTCCGACAAAGGTTCAGCCTTGATTGAGGCCGACCTGCCTGCGTTAACCGGGAATGAACCGGTAATCCTTACGCTTAGCCATCCCAAAAATCTTTGGATGTACAAATATGCCCTTAAGACGGATGCCGACTCAGTAAAAGTCACATTTTATCCTGAGGGAGGAAATGTTGTGGCCGGAGCTGTCGCCAAAATGGGCTTTTATGCCACTCACCAGGGGGGTAATGCCATAGATCTGGAAGCTGATATCCTTGATTCTGATGGGGCCGTGGTTTCAAAGGCATCTACGCTGGTTAAGGGCTTTGGTGTTTTTCCATTCCGCATGGAGCCCGGGAAATCTTACAGCATGGTTATCACCAGTGACTATGGGAAAGGCCAGACCTTCACCCTTCCCGGACAAACCAGCGACAAAATTGCCTTGGCTGTTGCCCAGACTGACCAGGAAGCGGTGTACATCGACCTTTTTGCGCCCGATGACACTCCCAGGCAGGTGGCGCTTGCCGTAACCGAGAAATTCAATATGGTTTGGGCAGCCAGCTTCCAACTGACCCGGTCGGCCCGCGTGAAAATCCCGGTGGCTGATTTTGATCCCGGTATCCAGATGATTACTGCATTTGATCCATCAGGGAAGGTACTGGCCTCCCGACTGATCTATACTCCGGTAAAGAACCAGTTGAGTGTCGCGGTCGACCCTGTTGTCGAAAACCAACAGGTCAGGATTACCGTGTCGACTACCAATGGAGCCAATGCACCGGTGCCTGCTTCGCTTGCCCTCACCATTTCTGATGAAACCCGGTTCGCCTCACCCGATCAGACCATGCAAACCAGTTTAATGTTCAACGGTGAATTGAAAAACCATGTGCCGGATATGGCCAAATTATTAAATAACCAGGCTAACCTCAATATGGCAATCGACTATATTCTTATCGCCAATGAGCTGAAAAGATTCAACTGGGATGAAATTCTTCAGGGATCGGTGGGTTCTGATCCTGATGCATTCCTGGCGATGAAGGGAATCAGGGGAAAAGTTACCACCAAGAGGGGAGACCCGGTAGGAGGTGCCTCCCTCACCATGATGAACAGTCGTGACATGCAAATGTACACTGCGGTGGCCGATGAACAGGGGAACTTTCTTTTCCCCGCGGTAAATCCGGTGCATATCAGTGATTTCAATATCAATGTAACAGATTCCAGAGGCAGGTCAGGCTTCGATATTTCGCTGGAACCTTCAATGGCCGAAAGGATTGGTGAAAGGGTGGCTCGCATGAATTGCATTCAGCCTGCAGGATTGGGAATGAGAGGACAAAGTCCGGGATATTTTGAGAAGAACAAGGATGTTTTCACCAAGGCCCCGTCCAATGTCAGGCCTTATCAGCCGGGTCCTGCCCGGGTCAAGAGCGATTCTTACAAAACTCTGTTACAAACTGCCACCAGCCTGATGGAGGTGATCAAGGCGATCAAACCTTATTCGCTAAGTAGCGGACAAATTGTTTTTCCGGGCACCATCAACTCCATCAATAACCAGTCAGGAGCACTTATTGTACTCGACGGACAGAAAATGGGCACGCAGGCCGATATTCTGAATACCATAAATCCGCAGGATGTCGAAACCATCAACATCTCCCTTGATCCCATGGACATTCAAAAATATACGGGATTCAACAATGTGGGTGTTATCGAGATTGTCACCAAGAAAGGTGTTGAAACCCTGGGTGCAAATGTCCCGGGACCTGTACAGGAAGTGCTGTACCAGGATGGTTTCAGGATTCCACGTGTTTTTCTGTCCACAACATCATTGCAGGGCAAATCGGGGAAGGACATGCGGACAACGCTGCTGTGGAATCCAGACCTGCAAACCGACAGGTCAGGAAAAATCACTTTCTCTGTTCCTGTTTCACAGATCCGCTCAGGGTTTAAAGTTTATGTGGAAGGTAATGACGCTGATTGGAACATGGGCGGAAATTCAGCTTCTTTTGTGTTGCCCTAAGGTTGGCTACCTCAAACAGGATTGTATATGTCAGAAGCCTGATGAATTTTTGTATTATCCGTTCCGATAATGGGACGATATCCAATTTTTTTAAAAGAGGATGATGGTGTTTTAATATTCACATATTCAATGTGGTACCGTTTTTGTGTGCCTGTTTTTGCGGGTAACTGATAAACGTTTCATGAAAAATACCCGAATTTCAGATACGAATTTATAATTTTGTCGTGCAATTGATGAATTCTGAGAGATGGAAAAATTTGCCCAAATGCTTCAGGAAAAGGGATTTATTGATGAAAAAGTAGATCCCAATATCAAACTGGTGGATGAGATCAACCGGTTAAAGAAGGAGAAGAATGCAGTGATCCTGAGCCATTATTATGTGGAAGGGGACCTTCAGGATATAGCCGACCATGTTGGCGACAGTCTGGGACTTGCCCAGGCGGCTGCTTCCACCGATGCCGACATCATTGTTTTTGTTGGTGTACACTTCATGGCTGAGACGGCCAAAATTATCAATCCTTCCAAAAAGGTTCTGTTACCCGATCTCAAAGCCGGTTGTTCACTGGCAGATTCAGCCCCTGCTGAAAAATTCGCGGAATTCAAGGCCAAATATCCCGACCATAAAGTGATTTCCTATATCAACTGTACGGCTGAGCTCAAAACAATGACCGATGTGATCTGTACCTCGGCCAATGCCGTGAAGATTGTGGAGAGCTTCCCTAAAGACCAGCCCCTGATTTTTGCCCCTGACAAGAATCTGGGTAACTACATCAATAACCTGACAGGCCGTGAGATGGTTTTGTGGGATGGAGCCTGCATGGTTCACGAGAAATATTCGGTTGAAAAAATTGCTGAGTTGATGGATGCCCATCCGGATGCCGAATTTATAGCCCATCCGGAATGTGAAAAGCCTGTCCTGATCCTGGCCGACTTTATTGGTTCTACCACGGCATTGCTGAACCGTGTGCAAAGCAGTCCTTCGAAGAAATTCATTGTGGCTACAGAAGCCGGAATCCTGCACCAGATGACCAGGGCATGTCCCGACAAGATCTTCATCCCTGCGCCTTCAGTCGATTCAACCTGCGGATGCAACGATTGCTCTTACATGAAGTTGAATTCGATGCAGAAGCTCTATATCTGCCTGAAGCACGAATTGCCTGAGGTCATTCTCAGTGAAGAGGTAATCAAGGCGGCACAGGCACCTATCTTCAGGATGCTTGAATTATCTAAATAAGGTTATTTAAGGTTTTCGACCAGCAAGTTTTGCCGACTTACCTCTATTGCCTTCAGCAAGGTTTTATCAATTTGCTGTATGATCGGATAGAAGCCCTCTTCGCCCAGGATATTTCTGGCGATATAGGCTTTTAGCTGTGTCTCGATGATTTGTCCTGATATTCTTAGTCCTGCCTGATTTGCTGGAACCCCTTTGCCTGCAGCATATTTGACGAAACCGTCCATCAGGTTTTGCCTGTCGAGCCACTTTTCCATTTCGCCAACGGTGATGAACCGTTTCAGCTGGTCGCGATATTGGTCGGTATATTGGAAAGCATATTGGTAAACCAACCCTCTCTGTGCCACCTTATTGAAGTACTCTGATCTTCCGGCCGTATCGGCAGGCACAAAGATGTCGGGCATGATGCCTCCTCCGCCATAAACCACGCGGCCACTGCGTGTGTAGTATTTCAGTGAATCGGCAAAACGGATGCTGTCCTGGTCGAGGAACTCACCGTGTACCATACGCTCGAAGATGTCTTCGTTGTATTTCTCGTTGCCATTGTTGTATGGTTTCTGAATCGATCTTCCGCTTGGGGTGTAATATCTTGCAACGGTCAGCCTGACTGCGGAGCCGTCGGTAAAGGGTACCTGTTCCTGAACCAGTCCCTTGCCGAACGAGCGTCGTCCGATGACAATGCCTCGGTCATTATCCTGGAGCGCACCCGCGAAAATTTCACTGGCCGATGCTGAGAATTCATCAATCAGGACAAATACTTTCATATTGGCAAAGCTGTTTCTTCCCGAAGAATTATAAACTTTTTCAGGTTGTGATTTACCCCTTGTAATCAGGATGGGTTCATCTTTTGCAAGTAATTCGTCGACCATCCGGATTACGGCAGTCAGGTAGCCGCCGGGATTACTCCGAAGGTCAATTATTACCTTTTTTGCACCGGCACTGTCGAGATGTGCCATTCCTTCCATGAACTCACGATAGGTTTGTTCGGCAAACCTGCTGATTTTGATGAAACCAGTCTCCTGGTCGATCATGTATGTAACATCCACGCTGTAGATGGGTATGTCACCCCTGATGATTTCGAAGTCGAACAGTTCGGAATAGCCTTTGCGGAGATTGCTCACCTTCACTTTTGTCCCTTTCTGACCACGCAACAATTTCAACACCTGTTCATTTTGGATTCCAACGCCGGCAATGGTACTGTCATTCACCATTACAATCCGGTCGCCTGCCATCAGTCCCAATTTTTGGGAAGGCCCACCCGATAACACTTCGATTACCACCACTGTATCTTCCTGGATGGAGAACTGGACTCCAATACCAGAAAAATTTCCCTGCATTTCCTCTTCAACCCCCTGCATATCTCTGGCTGGAATATAGGTGCTGTGCGGATCCAGGTTTTCAAGCATCTCGGGAATTGTACTTTCAATGATCTCGCGGGTATCGACACTGTCGACATATGCTTGTTGGACAAGCTCCAGAATGGTGGAAAGCTTATTGGCTGAAGCTGTTCTCATGGGCCGGTATTCAGGTTGGCTTTTCCTGTTGAGCAAATTGCCCAGAAGCAGGCCTGCCACCAGCGTGACTGCCAGTATGAGTGGGATAAATGCCGGATGTTTTCTAAACATTTTGTTCCTTTAAATTGGATAAATCAATTTCAACATTGGTAACCTCAATGCCCGCTCTGCGCAAAAGGTTGATGCCATCGGCCGAGCGATAATTTTCGGTGTACACTACCCTTCGAATGCCAGCCTGTATAATCAGTTTGGCACATTCCAAACAAGGTGAGGAAGTAACATACATGGTGGCATCTGCACTGCTGTTGCCCGATTTGGCAACCTTGGTTATGGCATTGGCCTCGGCATGTAAAACGTATGGTTTGGTCTGATTGTTTTCGTCTTCACAATTATTTTCAAATCCCGAAGGGGTACCATTATATCCATCAGAAATGATCATTTTGTCTTTTACGAGCAATGCCCCTACCTGGCGTCGCTTACAATAGCTGTTTTGTGACCATATGGCAGCCATTTTCATATATCGCTGGTCGAGCATGATTTGCTTCTCTTCTTTTGATTTCTCCATTTTCATGCAGTATTGGTAAATTTTACTTTAGAAACATTACAAATGTAAATTGATTTGGATAGAATCTGACACGGGTTCAGTTGCGATTTCATAAAAACAATAAAGGTGGAATTTATCATTCCACCTTTAAGTATATAAAATAATCGATTTAATTGGGACTCAATTCCTAATTTTTGATGAGCAACCAGGCATCATTGTATTTCGGAAAATCCTGCCTGATTTGCAGCAGTCGGGTACGAGCCGGAGCTTCACTGGTAAAAGAATCGACAGTGACCCTGTAATAACCGGTTTCGCTTTGCACTACAATGGGGGTAAAACCTTCCGACATGAGTGTTTGCCTGAAATTCTTTGCATTTTCCATGCTGCTGAAGGATCCTACAATAATGAAATAGCTATTTGAATTTTGATCTTCAGCCTGGGTGAAAGTAAAGGATTCCTTACGGACCGAAATAGGTTGGTCATTCGTAGGGGCAGGTGTTTCTTTAACCTCGGGTACCTGGAAAACTTTCGGAGCGGCGGTTGTGGATGTTTGTTCCACTGCAGGTTCAAATGAGGTGGAAGCTGCCTTCCTGGATGACTTACACGAGGCAAAGGCAACCCCGATGACCAATACGAAAAATACTATCCTTTTCATTGTTTCAGTTTTTATTTTCAAGGCTAAATTACTTAATCCCCAATAAATGTGTTGGTTATGGGTGGGGAAGTTTTACACAAATTCACCTGCCAGGCACAGTTGGCATCAGTCAGGGTGTTAATATCAGGTTCCGGAATGCAGAAAATTTTTTATAAATTCCACAAATTCAGAGTTTTGGCATCTTTTGGAGAACATCATGAAGGGCGGGTTTTTCATCTGTGGTTTGTTGTATTTCAATGGGCCGGATAAGTCCCACTGTTCAACAATCCCTCCATACTCCTCGACCATGAGGTGGCCTGCTGCCGTGTCCCATTCCGAACAACCACTTCCATGGATATAGACATCGGCCCTTCCCAGGGCAATTTCAACCTGCTTCAGGGCGCTGCCTAACCGGACCATCTCGATATTGAAGTTTTCCTTGATTTTCCGCAGAATCTGCTGGCCTCGAGGCGAAGGGTGCGATCTGCTCGCTATCAGGATTACAGGGTCACATGGTTTCTGGCTTTCAGGTGACGGTTCAAGTGGCTCAATATGTCCAAAGCTGAAGATTCCCCTTCCTTTGATGGCATACCATCCCGAGCGGCTGACTGGACTGTATATCCAGGAACAAACCGGAAGGTTGTTCTCGAGGTATGCCAGATTGATACAGAATTCGCCATTTTGTTTAATAAATTCGCGGGTACCGTCCAGTGGATCCAGCATAAAAAAGCGGGTCCATTGTTTGCGTTCTTCATAAGAAGGAATTGAATTCTCCTCATCAATCACGGGTATTCCTGGGTGAATGGCTGCCAGTCCGGCATTGATGACGGAACTTGAAATCTGGTCGGCTCGCGTTACCGGAGAAAGGTCGCTTTTCGTGGTTTCACCGAAATGGTCACTTTCATAAACCTCCAGTATGGCCGATCCTGCCTTGATCAGAAGTTCTTCAATGGCTGACAGTTTGGGGAATTCCATTTTATCAGATTTGTATCAATGTTTCATCAGCGATGACAATTGTGCCTTCAAGGGCTTTTCGGATCGGGAGAGCAAATTTTTCAAAGTCACCTGGTCATGATTTTCTTTGGCGGGAAGTGTAATCAGAATGGCCGAACGGCCAGGAAGAAGCTTGTCGCTTCCTGCAACGGGGAAATGCAGATTAAACACCAGGTCAGTGTGATTCCTTATCTTGTAAGTGATATTCTTTTCATTTTTTCCGGTGATACTCACGTCAATACTTTGCTCCAGCAATTGCTTCAGGATCTCTTCATTTGCAAAAAGGTATTCCCTGAACCATCCGGCAGTTCTTCCGGCCAGCAAGGCTTCGTGAATGCTTTCCGGAGTTCTTTCCTTTGCAAATACCAACGTGATTGGCCGGCGGTCAGCATTGTTCTGCAGAAGATAATCGGACATGGGTTCATGGATATCGGAATTGCTGAAGATGGTGAGGTTTTTATCCGCTGCCCAGTCCAGGACTTCAGGATACCATTCGTTATAGTTTATCACCTCGATTCCATTGAAGAGCTTTTCTTCATATAATTCCTGATGTTCATCCATCCATTTGGGCCCATCGGGTGCCTGTGCTTTCCATCCCGGGTGGTTCCAGATAATGAAGGCTCCCTGTTGTTTGGCTTCCCTAAGGGCTTGTTTGTAATCATCATTGTGTATGGGTGTTGCCTGGTCAATAAAAAGTGCATTGAAATGGCCGGGAGGCATCGATTTGGTTATTTCGGTTCCCTTAATCAGGATAATGCCAGCCTGGTCGGCAGGGCCTTTCGCAATCTTATACGGTGCCTCATGACTGACGGGTATATATTCCTTATGTGGGGTATATTCCAGATGATCTGTGATGGCGATGGCATCCAGGCCCTCCCTCCATGCTTCAGAAACCCTTGTCAAGGGCCACACATCTCCGTCGGAGAAAACGGTATGCATGTGAAAATCACATTTCAGGGTATGATAACCATCGATATCGGGTACCAGTAATTCATTTCTGACAGGTTGGGCCCCGGCCTGGAATATCAGCCAGGAAGTCATTAGTATGACAATTATTCTCTTCAGTTTCATATTTTATTGATTTGGTTCATTACATGGTTGCCTGCCTCAGATTCCGGCCAAGCCTGCTTATGGCCGTCGTTATGCTTTTTTCAATTACCGGGTAAGGCAGTTCTTCCCTGGCGATAAATACAAACATACAAATCATTTTTTTTTCTCCGGCAGCCATAACGAGCTGGTGTTTTTGAAGACGATAGGCTTCCTTCATTCTTCTTTTAAGGATATTGCGATGCACCGCCTTTTTGAAGTTTTTCTTGCTGACAGAGAAAGCCGCCCGCACTGGCACGTTCTGGTGGCTGTCGGTTAATTTCCAAACAACCTTGACCGGATAAACCAAAAAGCTTTGGCCTTCCGTAAAGAGCCCTGAGATTTCCCGGACTCCCTTCAGACGTTCTTCAGGAGGAAAGGTATGCCGGATCTGGTTCATATAATGAAAAAAAAGCCGGAAGTCCCGGCTTTCAAATATAGGTGGTTTTACCCGTTATTTTACTTTGTTGGCGTTTTTAATGAACTGTTCAAGTGCCATGGTCATTGATGGAGCCTCCGGGGTGGGTGCTTCAATGTTGAGTGTCAGTCCTGCATCCCTGACAGCCTGGGCGGTATTTGCCCCAAACGAGGCAATCTTTGTGTCATTCTGTTTGAAGTCAGGGAAATTCTGAAACAGGGACTTGATTCCTGATGGGCTGAAAAATACGATGATATCGTAGTTGACCTCCTTCAGGTCAGATAGGTCGCTGCTGACAGTCCGGTACAGGATGGCAGAAGTGTATTTGTATCCGCCCTTGTCGAGCATACGAGGAATTTCCTGGCTGTGAATGTCGGAGAGAGGTAACAGGTACATCTCGTCCTTGTGTTTCTTCATAATGTCGAGCAGGTCATTCATGGTTCCATTACCATAAAAAATCTTCCTCTTCCGGTAAACAATGTATTTTTGGAGATAGAAGGCAGTAGCTTCTGAAATGCAGAAGTATTTCATGGTATCCGGAATGGCGGTCCGAAGCTCTTGTGCAATTCTGAAAAAGTGGTCAATGGAGGTTCTGCTGTTAAAAATGACTGCCGTGTGGTCAAGAATGTGTATGCGGGTCTGTCTGAATTCCTTGGCCGAAACTCCTTCGACCTGAATAAAAGGCCGAAAATCAATCTTAACATTGGTGTTTTCAATGAGCTCGGAATAGGGTGATTTTACTGTTCCAGGCTCAGGTTGTGATATTAAAATGGTTTTGATTTTCAATGCCTTATTTTTTAAAATTCACAATTCTAAATTTTCATGCCGAAATTATCTTCAGTAAGATCAGCAAGGGTAAAATTTCGAGGGTACAAAGGTATAAAAAGAGATAAAAAATAGAAAATTGTTTTTTTAAGAAAATGATTGTCCCTCGCCAGAGCAAAAAAATATACAAAATTGAAATTATTGTCAGGCCTGCAACCATATAGTTGTGGGGTGACCCTGCTGGTGACCAGGCAATCAGTGCAACCACCGGCAGCAAAAGAATTCCAGAAATTTTTAAATGAATATCGAAATGATATAAAAATTCCGACGTGTCAGAAAGGTTTTCAATAACAAATCCGGTAGTCAGGTATACCAGCTTTTTTGAAAAAACTATTACAATGATGGAGCCCTGTATGATCAGGAAAAGCCAGAATTTTCCAATGGGAGGCTGGGCAAAGAAAGTTTGCGTAACCTGAAAAAAGAACAACCCGATGATCATGTAGCTGAACGTGTTGAGAATAAATGATCCCCGGGTCAGGGCGGCATTTCTCTCCCTGAACATGCGTGATGCGGTGGAATAATTGATCATGCTCTGAAACAGGTTGATCAGGTAGTTCCCAAACGAGGACCTTACAATGGCCAGTAATACCAATGACCCCAGGAAGACAAAAGCAAACCAGTCGTTACCGGCTGTTTCCGTTTTTCGTGATGGCAGCTCAAGTTTGACTTCAGGTTCGGTGGTAGTCAGGGCTGAGATGGTCTTTGTTTCAAGGTAATGGGTTCCTTCAATAAAAACCTTGTTGTGTTCGCGTTGCTGCCATTGTCTTTGCTGAAGCCTGTTTATTCTGGTAGTGGTTTGCTGATTACCTGAACCCGCCATGGTTTGGTTCACCGGTCGTTGCATCTGTTGACCAATGCTTTCTCCCGGTTCGGCCCCTGAAAATGCCTGATAGTAAATGGGTGCAATTTGACCTGGTCCTGGTGATTCTGTCATTGTTATTATTCTCACAGCGATTGACGGCCGCAAAGATAACGATTTTTAAAGCGTAATGTCAGTGATTTTTTGGCAATTGGCATGTGGTGATGATCAGGTACAGTTTTCCTGCTCATAGCTTTCAAGGCTCCTGATCAGCTCCACCAGCTCTTCTGCCTCGGGTGTGCCATCCGGGGCTTCGATAATCTCCAGAAACCTCTCGAGGGCTTCCCTGTAGTCTTCTTCTGTTCTGATTCTTTCCTGTGAGTTAGTGTGCATCCAGCCAGTTTTTTGCCGATTTCATTTCGATCGTGAGCGGAACTTCCAATTGAACAGCTGATTCCATTTTTTGTTTAACGATTTGTTCAACTTCAGGAAGCTCTGCAGTCACCACGTCAAAATTCAATTCGTCATGCACCTGGAGCACCATGCGTGAGTGAAGACCCCTATCGAGGAAGGCCTGGTGGATTGAGATCATGGCTAATTTGATGATATCGGCCGCAGATCCCTGGATCGGGGCATTGATGGCGTTTCTTTCGGCCATTCCCCTAACTACCGCATTGTTTGAATTGATATCCGAAAGGTAACGTCGCCTGCCCATGATGGTCTCCACAAACCCCGTTTTGCGGGCCTTGTCAATCGACTGATCCATGTATTCCTTAACCTGGGGGAAATTCTCAAAATACCCGTCAATCAGCTCTTTTGCCTCGGAGCGTGATATGTTCAGCCTTTGTGACAATCCGAAGGCCGAAATGCCGTAAATGATTCCAAAGTTGGCTGTTTTGGCTTTGCGCCTCATATCAGAGGTTACTTCCCCTACGTCCACTTTATAGATTTTTGCGGCCGTGATGGCATGGATATCCTGGTTGTTGCGAAAGGCTTCCAGCATTTGCCCATCTTTGCTCAGGGCTGCCATGATCCGGAGCTCGATCTGGGAATAGTCGGCCGACAGGAACAGGTGATTTTCATCGGAAGGAATAAAAGACTTCCTGATTTCCCTTCCATTTTCATCCCTGATCGGGATGTTCTGAAGATTGGGATTGTTCGAACTCAGCCTGCCAGTGGCCGTTACAGCCTGATTGTATGATGTATGGATTTTACCTGTTCGGGGATTGATCAACAGTGGCAGGGTTTCGACATAAGTGTTGAGTAATTTTTTCAGTCCCCGGTATTCCAATACCTTTCCGACAATGGGATGCTTATGTAAGAGTTGCTGGAGTACTTCCTCGTTGGTTGAATACTGTTTTGTCTTGGTCAACCTGGCATTGGGGTCGATCTTAAGCTTTTCAAACAGGATCTCTCCCAACTGTTTGGGTGACGATACGTTGAACTCTTCACCTGCCAGGACAATGATTTCTTTCTCAAGTTTGATTATCTGTTCACGCAATTCTCCGGCGTACTGGTTCAGCGACTCAGGATCCAGTTTGACTCCTTCCATCTCCATATCCGTCAGTACAGGAACAAGGGGCATTTCAAGGCTTTCAAAAAGGGAAGTCAGTCCATGTTGTTCCAGTTCAGTGGCCAGGACGTCTTTAAGCTGAAGCGTGAGGTCGGCGTCTTCACAGGCATAATCCATCAGTTTAGTGGGCTCGGCCGACCTCATCGTCAACTGGTTCCTGCCTTTTGCCCCGATCAGTGATTCTGTCGGGATCTTCTCATAATTCAGGTAGATCTCGCATAAATAATCGAGATTGTGTTTTATCTCAGGCTGTATCAGGTAATGGGCCAGCATCGTATCAAAAAGTTTTCCCTTTACCCCAAATCCGTATTGCTTCAGCATCAACAGGTCATACTTGATATTCTGGCCTATTTTCATGATTCGTTCATCCTCGAAAACCGCCCTGAATTCCTCCAGTATTTCTATCACCTTATCCCTTTTGTTGGGCAGCAGGACACAGAATGCTTCATGTTTCCTGAAAGCAAATGAGAGGCATACGAGGTCGGCCGAGTGTGGATCGAGCCCGGTGGTTTCAGTGTCGAAACAAAATTCGGATTGAACCGAAAGCTCGGCACGCAGACTGGCCCTCTGCAATTCATTTTCAACCAGGTAATACTGATGCGGGGTGGTGTCGATTGAATCTGTTTTTTTTGAAACAACACCCTGTGGGGCAGGTTCGTCAAAGGAGAAAAGGGTTCCCTGGGTAGCTGCGCTTGCCGGTGCAGCAGGGGATTCATTCAGCTTGAGCCGGTCGCTCAGTTGCCTGAATTCAAGATCCTCAAACAGGGATTTCAGGGATGAATGGTCGGGCTCATCCATTTTTAAGGCAGTCTCCTCAAAGTCGATCGGAACGTCCAGTACAATGGTTGCCAAATGTCTCGAGAGCCTTACCTGATCCTCGAAAGTTTCCAGGTTTTCTTTCTGTTTCCCCTTTAATTGATCCAGGTTTTGGTAAATGCCGTCAATGCTTCCAAAGTCACTAATCAGCTTTTGTGCATTTTTTGGACCGATTCCGGGACAACCCGGGATATTGTCTGCCGAATCACCCATTAATCCCAGGATGTCTATCACCTGCAAGGGTGATTCGATCCCGAAATTTTGCTTCACCTCATCGATCCCCCAGACTTCATTGTCGTTGCCCGATTTTCCCGGTTTGTACATCAGGATTGAATCGGTCACCAATTGCGCATAATCCTTGTCGGGGGTCATCATGAAAGTGGTAAATCCTTCTGAAGACGCTTTTTGGGCCAATGTCCCGATGATGTCGTCTGCTTCAAATCCTTCCATTTCAATAATCGGTATGCGGAAGGCCTCAATCAGTTTACGTATATAGGGTATCGATTTGCGCAGGTCTTCCGGCATTTCCTGGCGGTTTGCCTTGTATTCCGGAAAAAGCTCGTGCCTGAATGTCGGTTTCGACATGTCGAAAACCACACCGATATATTCGGGCTTATCGTTTTCAAGCAATTGAACAAGCGTATTTGCAAAACCAAGGGCTGCAGAAGTGTTGACCCCTTTGCTGTTAAACCTTGGGTTCCGGATAAAGGCAAAATAGCTCCTGTAAATCAGGGCATAGGCATCAATTAGGTAAAGCTTTTTTGGATTGTCGGACATAGTTTCTCAATTAGGGGTTATCTGATGCAAACCATTCGGCGAACGAAGTGATTGTCTCATACAACCTGATGCTGTACAATGTTACCCCTTTGGGTAATAGAGGTTTTAGTATATCGGCGATGTATTGAAGAATATTTTCGGTAGTCGGCTGGAAATCAACAACCATGATACGGGATGTTGTCAGCTTTAACGCCTCCAGGTGTTGCGGGTCAATCAACCGGTTTACCATCAGGGAATGGTCAAGTTTTTCGGTGATATGGGTTTTTACAAGCATCTTAAGCTCATGAAAGTCCATGACCATTCCGTCTTTAGGATCTCCGGGGTTTCTGAAAACATTTCCTGAAATGGTAATTTCCAGGTTGTAAGAGTGCCCGTGAATATTCCGGCATAATCCTTCGTATCCATGCAGGGCATGTGCCATCTCAAAATGGAACCTTTTGGTTACCCTTATTTTTGTCATTTAAAAGATATTTTCAACGGTAAAATTACTCAATTTTAAGTGTCAATTGTGTCGATAAAAGGATGGGCAACGCCCAAATACTGAATTCCTGCCTTAACATGCTGCCAAAACAGGGTGTTAGATGAGGTAAAAATACCTTTTAAATACATTTTTATGTAATTTTGCCGATTCGCATTTTGCGTTGGAGTCAAAATCAGTAACAATCATTAATTATTTTCGGAATGAGAAAATGGCGCATCGAGGATTCTGCAGAACTTTACAACATCCATGGCTGGGGGATTAATTATTTCTCCATTAATGACAAAGGAAATGTTGTGGTGACACCAAGGAAGAACGGGGTGGAAGTTGATCTCAGGGAACTCGTGGAAGAGTTGCAGTTGCGGGATGTATCTACGCCTTTGCTTGTAAGGTTTCCGGACATCCTGGACAGCAGGATTGAAAAAATGAATTCATGCTTTAAGATTGCTGCCGAGGAATACGATTACAAAGCGCAAAATTTTATCATCTATCCCATCAAGGTAAACCAGATGCGCCAGGTGGTGGAAGAGATTGTCGGTCATGGCAAGAAATTCAACATCGGGCTGGAAGCCGGTTCGAAGCCAGAACTCCATGCCGTGATTGCCATCAATACCGACAGCGATTCATTGATTATCTGTAACGGATATAAAGACGAAAGTTACATTGAATTGGCATTGCTGGCCCAAAAAATGGGGCGCCACATATTTATCGTGGTTGAAAAACTCAATGAGCTAAAGTTGATTGCCAAGATTGCCAAACGACTGAAAATCAGTCCGAATATTGGTATCCGTGTAAAACTTGCCAGTTCAGGAAGCGGCAAATGGGAAGATTCGGGAGGCGATGTCAGCAAATTTGGGCTGACTTCGAGCGAGTTGCTGCAGGCGATGGACTACCTTGAAAAAAGCGGATTGAAAAAATGCCTTCGTTTGCTCCATTTCCACATCGGAAGCCAGGTCAACAAAATCAGGAGGATCAAGATCGCCCTGCGTGAAGCGGCCCAGTTTTATGTGCAGATGCACCTGGCCGGTTTCAAGGTTGAATTTGTGGACATAGGCGGGGGTTTGGGAGTTGATTACGACGGTACCCGTTCCTCCAACAGCGAAAGCAGCGTGAACTACAGTATACAGGAATACGTCAATGATGCCACCGCGACCATGGTGGATGCAGCTAACAAGAATAACATTCCACACCCCAATATCATTACCGAATCGGGGCGGTCGCTGACTGCCCACCATTCAGTGCTTATTTTTGAGGTGCTTGAATCTACCTCACTTCCGCAATGGGATGAGGAGACAGAGGTTGCGGAAGACGACCATGAGTTGGTACGCGAACTTTATGAAGCCTGGGAACAGCTCAACCAACCCCGAATGTACGAAACATGGCATGATGCACAGCAAATAAGGGAAGAAGCACTCGACCTTTTTAGTCTTGGTCTCGTCGACCTGAAAACCCGTGCCCAGATCGAAAGGCTCTTCTGGTCAATAGCCCGTGATATCAACCAAATGACCAGCAAACTGAAACATGTGCCCGAGGAATTGGTGACTCTTCCGAAATTGTTGTCGGACAAGTTTTTCTGTAATTTTTCGCTCTTCCAGTCACTGCCCGATTCCTGGGCAATTGACCAGATCTTCCCGATCATACCCATACAGCGACTCGATGAAAAGCCCGACAGGTCGGCCACCCTGCAGGATATTACCTGTGACTCGGATGGCAAAATCGATAACTTCATTTCGACCAGAAATCTTTCATATTACCTGCCAGTCCATTCATTGAAGTCAAAAGAATCATACTATATCGGGGTATTCCTTGTTGGGGCCTACCAGGAAATCCTGGGTGACCTGCATAACCTGTTTGGTGATACCAATGCTGTACATATCTCCGTATCCGATAAGGGTTATGAAATTGACCAGGTGATTGATGGGGAGACGGTTGCCGAAGTGCTCGATTATGTCCAGTATAACGCCAAGAAACTGGTAAGAACTGTCGAAACGTGGGCTGCCGCTTCAGTGAAATCCGGTAAAATTACGACGGAAGAAGGAAAAGAATTCCTTTCGAACTACCGTTCCGGATTGTATGGCTATACCTACCTCGAATAATTAAAAGAAATAGGAAAAGGCGGGAGGGCGATCCGCTATTCTGGAGCGCTCACTTGCTTTTTGAAAAAAAGCGGTGGAAGATTGTGCCACCGCTTTCCGCCTGAAAGTCAAAAAGAAACGATCTTTGCCTTACGTCTATCACAATCAATCAACCCATTAAGTTTTAAGTTCACAACGAAGGGAAAAATCATATTTAGGTACGAAAACCTAACTGTATGGTTACATGAAGAAAGATTATCAGTGATTATTTGTTGGATTTTCTTGATTTAATTTTGATATTTCCTATTTTTGCACACCATTTCAATGGCCTCATAGTTCAAGGGATAGAACGGAAGTTTCCTAAACTTCAAATTCGCGTTCGAGTCGCGGTGAGGCTACAAATTATTTTAAAAGGGCAGTTAATGCCCTTTTTTTATTGTATAAGCTGATCTAAAAAGCGGGAAAGTTTTTCGGGATCCTTGAGCCCCGGTCGAGTCTCGAATCCACTGTTGAGATCAAGACCAAACAGGGCAGGATGATCAATTTCCAGAATGGCTTTTGCATCGTCGGGTCCAATGCCACCACTCAGGAAAAAGGGTGTATCGTTACGGTAAGCATCCAAAATTCGCCAATCGAACTTCTTTCCGGTTCCTCCGGGCTGATCTGACCGGGTGTCGAGCAGAAAATAATTGGCTGTTCCTTTATACTCATTGATAGATGACAGATCTGATTTTGATTTGATCCTGAAAACTTTGATGACCTGTAATCCAAGGGCTCCGGACCTCTGGCAGTATTCGGGTGATTCATCGCCATGCAATTGTACATGGGTCAGTCCAAAACGTTTTTGAAAGGTAATTATCGTTTCCAGCGGGGCATTTACAAAAACACCTGCCTTTTTTTTGGTGGTGGCTGCCAATTGATCGATCATATTCTCTTCCAGGTTTCCAACATATCTGGGAGAGGATGGATGGAAAATGAAACCGAAGATATCGACCGGCAAGGTTTCCAGCCTTTCGCGGTTGTGGGGCTCTTTCATGCCACAGACTTTTATGTGGAATCTGCCTTTCATACGCTATCGTCCGCCCGTTTCAAAGTTGATCTCACTGATCAGTGCCTGGCAGGCTTTGGCAGGGTCGCTGGTTTTCATGAAAGTTTCGCCGGTCAAAAATCCTTTGTATCCAAAATTGAACAAGTGAAGAATATCCCCTGAACCGGCAATTCCGCTTTCGGTAATTTTCAGGTAACGCCCGGGAATTTGGGTCGAGAGTTTTTCGGAAATCCCCAGGTCAACCTCAAAGGTCTTCAGGTTACGGTTATTGACACCTACCATGTCGACAAGGGGAGAAATTTTTTCAAGTTCGTCTTCGCCGTGAATTTCCAAAAGAATTTCAAGGCCAAGTTCTTTGGCCATATGTGCCAGGTCATGGATTTTCTCCTTTTCAAGACAAGCTGCAATCAGCAGGATTACATCAGCACCCGATGCTTTCGCCTCGGTAACCTGGTATGTATCAACCATGAAATCCTTTCGCAGTATAGGGATGCCCGGATTGGCGGCTCTCGCTTTTTCGAGGTTGCCAAGGTTGCCTCCAAAATATACCTCGTCAGTGAGGACTGATAACCCAACTGCCCCGGCTGTCGCATATCCCCGGGTAACGGTCTCAACCGTGGCTTCGCTGTTAATTATTCCTTTGGATGGGGATTTTTGTTTGAATTCCGCGATGATTCCCGGACCGGTTCGCTCAAGTAAAGCACTTTTCAATGAATTGCATGTCCTGTGAAAGTGGGCCTTGTCACGTAACAGGCTCTCCGGTATGGTACGCTTCAGGGTAACCAGTTCATTGCGCTTGGTTTCTACAATTTTATCCAGAATATTCATGACTGCATTGAAATTAAACGGTTAAACGACTGAAGCGCCTTTCCGCTGTCGAGCGATTCACGGGCCATGTCGAGGCATTCATCCCAGTCTTTCCCGGGATTGATACAACGGATCGCAGCCGCTGAATTGGCCAATACCACATTCTTTTGATGGAATGTGGATTCATTTTTCAGGATATTCGTGAAAATGGTGGCAGCGTCATCCGTGGATTCGCCCCCGTTCAAATCTTCCTGTTGCACCTTGTCGAATTTGAAAGTTGCGGCATTGATCATTTCTTCACGGGCAAAAGTAACCACTTTTACCTCGCCTGTCAACGATATTTCATCGTATCCATCGAGGCCGTGCAAAATCATGTATTGCTGGTTTGACTGCCTGTATACCTGGTCGTACAACGACTGGACCTCGGGTGAATATACCCCAACCAGCTGATACTTCGGAAATGCGGGGTTGATCATGGGCCCCAGCATGTTGAAGAATGTTTTGGTCCGCAGGGCCTTCCTTACCGGGGCCACATATTTCATGGCAGGATGGAAAAGCGGGGCGTGAAGGTAGGTGATGCCTGCCGACTCAATTTCATTGCGTGCCTTGGATGAATCGTTGCTGAACCGATATCCAAAGTATTCGAGAATGTTGGAAGAGCCCACGGGACTTGATACCCCGAAGTTGCCGTGCTTGGAGACTTTGATGCCCGCCCCCGCAAGGATAAATGAGCTGATGGTGGAAATATTAAAGGTGTTTTTGCCATCCCCCCCTGTGCCGCATACGTCAATGGTATCGTATTCCGAAAGGTCGACCGGAAGACATAACCTGAGCAAGGCATCCCTGAATCCTGCCAGTTCGGTCGGTTCAATTTTCCGCATCAGGAATACGGTCAGAAAAGATGAAATCTCGATTTCGGAGTAACTGTTTTTGCCGATTTTTATAAGGACTTCTTCAGCTTCCGTACGGCTCAGTTTTCCGCCTCCGTATAAATATTCAAGTGTTTCTTTCATGAGAATTCATTCATTTATACAACCAGTTTTCGATCAGTTTTTCCCCCAGGGGAGTCAGGACCGATTCAGGATGGAATTGTACTCCTTCAACCTGAAACTCTTTATGGCGCAGCGACATAATGCGGTTTTCATTATCAACTGAGGTGATTTCAAGGCATTCAGGGAAACCATCGTTGTCAACAATCCATGAGTGGTACCGACCAGCCTCAAACTGATCGGGCATTCCGTCAAATAGGGTGGTCGAACGGCTTATAACATTGACAGGGGTGGCAATCCCATGTAACACTTTATTCATATTCAGCAATTTACCTCCAAATACCTCTCCTATGGCCTGATGCCCCAGGCAAACACCCAAAATGCTCTTACGGGAAGCGAATTCCCTGATTACCGGAATGAGCAGTCCTGATTCAGAAGGTAAACCCGGCCCGGGTGAAAGTACAATTTTGTCATACTCTTCCAGCTCCTCCAGGGTCACTTCATCGTTTCTGACGACCTTGACATCCTCACCCGAAATCTTTCGGATGGCATGTACCAGGTTATAGGTAAACGAATCGTAGTTGTCGATGATAATTATTTTCATATTTTGCTTTTTAATCTGATCACAGTTCCTGACTTCTTATTTGATTCCATTGGCCATAACGACCGCTTTTTTCAAGGCAGCCAGCTTGTTGTTCACTTCCTGCAATTCGTTTTCTTCAACCGAGTCCATGACTACTCCCGCACCTGCCTGGTAAAACAGTTTATGGTTCTTGCTCAGGAATGACCGGATGATGATGGCATGGTTCAAAGAACCGTCGAATCCCATATACCCGATGCAACCTCCGTAAAAACTTCGTCCCTGGTTTTCATAGGTGTCAATCAGTTGCATGGCACGATGTTTCGGGGCACCCGAAAGTGTTCCTGCCGGGAATGATTCTCCCAGCACCCTGATCATGTTGACGTCTTTGGGTAAGTCGCCTGATACCTGCGATACCAAATGAATGACATGCGAATAGAATTGCACCTCACGGTAAGTTTCCACTTTTACGTTGGTGGCGTTCCTGCTCAGGTCATTTCGTGCCAGATCGACCAGCATGACATGCTCGGCATTTTCCTTTGGGTCAAGGCAAAGCTTTTCAGCTAGTTCCTTGTCCTGCTCATCATTGCCGGTTCTGCGGAATGTGCCGGCGATGGGGTGGATATATGCTTTATTGTTGACGATCCTTATCTGGGCTTCCGGGCTTGAACCAAAGATCCGGTAGGTGCCGTAATCAAAGTAGAAGAGATAGGGAGATGGGTTTACCGAACGCAACGACCGGTAAACATTAAAGTCGTCACCATCAAACTCTTGCGCGTATTGACGGGCCAGCACTACCTGAAAGACATCACCGCGATGACAGTGTTCCTTGCCCTTACTGACCATTGCCCTGTATTCCTCGTCAGTTATGTTGGATGTCTCCTCGCCCCTGGTCGAAAACCCTGAGGACATAAAGTTAAGGTTCACAAGGAGATGGTGGATGTAGTCGAGCTGCGAGCTTTCACCTTCTCCAAGGTTCTCGACCATTTGAATCATGTTTTTGTGGTGGTCGATGGCAATCACATATTTGTAAAAACAATACCTGACTTCCGGAATTTTATATTCTTCACTGACAGGTGACTTCAGGTCGATTTTCTCAAAATACTTTACAGCATCGAAGTTCATGTATCCGAACAATCCGCTGGCAGGCAATTCACCCTTTTCTCCATTAATCTGGAAAGAATGGTAAAACTCGTCGAGCAGTTCGTGCAGGGGGCGGTCTTCAGTGATGGGCATTGATGTTTTAGGGTGCCCGGCGTGTTCGATGGTTACTACGCCATTGTCGGCCGAAAAGCAGGCAACGGGATCAAAACAGATAAATGAGTGGGCATTTTCATGTCCGTGGTAGTCAGAGCTTTCCAAAAGGATCGACTTGGGATAAAGCGTCCTGAGTCTTAGGTATACACTGACCGGGGTAACGGTGTCGGCCAAAATTTTCCGGACCTGTGGGTAAAAATTCATTTTTTCCATATCGTATTTTTATTTCTCTCTTATCATTATATCTGGTGTGTAAAAAAATGGCGGCCTACCTCATCCGGTAAGCCGCCATTTTTATGAAACAGACGCTGTGGCTCAACACGGATATTGTATCAAGTTTCTGCGCCACCACCAAAATTTCATTTTGTTCATCTGTTTTGATTTTTTGATTTAAAAAAGCCTGCTTCCTTGTAAGAAGCAGGCTTAAGTATCCTTTGAATTTACCCAAAAAGCCGGTAGCTCCTTACTTGAAAAGCAGGAATTGCCACCATGACCAGATTGTGTAAATTTGTTTCATAACTCATTTTAATGGGTGCAAGGAATAAATTTTTTGAAAACTAAACAAGCATTCAGGTACAAAAGTTTCCAATAACCTGACATTTTCATATTTACCGGTCTTTTTTTCAGCGAAAGGCAGGAAAGAGATGTAAAACTTCTGTCAGAGGATTTTACCGACCGCAGACAGGGCTTCAATCTCCTTGATGACTGATTCTTTTTTTCGTGAACCAAATTCAAACGGTTCCAGAAGATCATATCTGCCCAACAGCTGTTCGGCCAGAATAATGCCTTTCTCAAGAAGGTACTGTCTTTCTTTTTTGTTTAGCGTGGTAATTGCCGTTACCGGGAAAAGCGCTTTTGATTCAACAATCTCCCGCAGGTTGCCTTTGTCAGGGAATCCCCAGCTAACCAGACGAAGGCCTGCACAGGTTCCGTATATTTCGGCATCGGTGCTGAAGCGGGTATTGGTGACAATCCAACCCTGAAACTCCTTACCGTGGTTTCTTTCTTCCTGTGCCCAAACGCTTTTTATGTCGTTAAATCTTGAGTTTACATATAAAGGCACCTGTACTCCACTGATCTTGTTTTGTTCGTTCCCGTACTTGCATTCAACCATGATGGTAAGGTTCTCCTTTTCGGCAACCACATCCACTTCGTGCTGGATGCATTTTCCAAAGATGGTTTGTCCGGTTTTTACCTCAAAACCCTCTTTCCTGAATATCTCCCCGACAAATTTTTCAAAAGGATATCCGCTCGGACCCAGTTCAAGCAGGGCACTTTTCAGGCTATAACGTGCGGCCAGTGATCTCATTTTATGCCTGAGGATCTGGAAGGCATTTTTGTAAATTTCCCGTGTAGATATGCCATTGTAAAGGTTTGACATTACTTCGTCAGTTACTTCCCGGGCGATATCCCGGGTTGCTCCTGCCCTGACAATGGATTCAGTGAATTTTTCCTTCGAGAATGGTTGTTTTTCACCGGAATGCTTCTTAACCAATACGGTTTTAGTCATGATATTCAGTTTTTCTGTCCAAATGTAACAGAAATCTTTGTTGAGGCCTGCACGATAATAGGTGAAATGATCTTCAATCATTAGATTTGTCTGTTCATTTAATAATTCGTTATGGCAAACAGAAAAAGTACCCTAGTATACCGAACCGACCTTGTCAATGTAGGAATAGGCCAGGGCCAGATGCAATCGGTCCCCTATCTGGCCAGTCAAACCGACTATGATACCGAAAGTCGGGTAACCATGCAATGTTCCTATTCGGCTTCAGGAGTTATAGTGGAAAAAACCGTATATGAATATGACGCAAATGGCCGTCTGGTACATGAAATATATTACACCGGAGAACCTGAGCCGGCAGAAGAAAATACATACGAATACGATGAACAGGGTAAAGTATGCAAGGAATTCAAGCATTACATCGATGGTAGCAAGGACACAACCGATTATGCCTATGATGATTCAGGGAAACTCGTTGAAAAAGTTACCGTGGATGAAGATGGTGAAACCGAGTTGCGCGAGGTTTTTGAATATAAGGGAGAACAGCTTGTGAACCATGTGATTGCAGACGGGGAGGATAACCCTGTGGTCAGCGAGGAGTTTGGGTATAACGATAAGGGACAGGTAACCATGCAAATCCGCAATGATAACGAGACTGGCGAATATTTCAAATTGATGGTTGAATACAACGAAGACGGGCGGAAAGTTTCAGAAAAAATTTATGATGAGGAAGATGAACTGGTTGAAACCACCTGGTTCGAGGAAGACGAGAACGGACGTGTGATACAGACTGTGGAGGAAAACAGTTTGCGTCGACATGAAAAACATTTCTTTTACGATGACCAGGGCAACGGTTTGGGCTACGAAGAAGTAAACCAGGATGGCGATAAGGTTGTCGTTGTGGAGCATCAGTTGGGAGAACACAAGCATCCGGTTGCCAGTATGGTATTTGTGCACGGGGCAGGTCGTTCACCCGGTCAGCATTACGAGTTAAATTACGAGTATAGCTGGTACGAATAGTAATGGTGCCGGGCCATGCATGTACATTCAAATTTGTGTGGCCAGACGGAATTGTGTAATTGTCACAACCGATAATTAAAAAACCCCTTGTAAAAGTTTTTACAAGGGGTTCAATTTTTGTTCGAGGTTCCTGGCGGACTCGAACCGCCGTACACGGTTTTGCAGACCGTTGCCTAGCCACTCGGCCAAGGAACCGGATTCCCGATATACTCAATCGTTATTTATCAATTCGACAAGAACTTTCTTTCAACAGGTGTGCAAAGGTAAATATTTTTTTGATTTCGCAAGCCCCCGTTTTCTTCACTTTTTACCTTTCCAGGGTGATACTTACCTGTTGCATTTCGCCACCCAAAGGAGGATTGAGTTTTGAAATCTTGATTCTCAGTCCGGTAACCGTTTCAAATTCGCGGCCAACCCTGTCGCATATCCGCTTTGCAACATGTTCAAGCAGGTGGGAGGGGATTTCCATTTCCTCCTTTACAATCCGGTAGAGCAACTGGTAATCGAGCGCATCTTTCAACCGGTCGGTCTCAGTTGCCCTGGTGTTATCCGATTCAACCATTAATTGCACCATAAAATGATTGCCTACCAGTTGTTCAATTTCATAATGGCCATGGTAGGCGTAAAACTTCATGTTTTCCAGTTCGATTTTAACCTTCTGATTCATTTTGTACCTTTCTGTTTCTGCGAAATTAAGAATTTGTTGAGTGCGACATATTTTTAAATCAGGTCAATAGGTAGCGCCAATCATTTTTTAACTTTGTGCCCTTATTGTAAATCAAGTATTTATTTTCCGGCCTGTTTTTCAAGGACGAAGGCATCGGCCTTTATGATCCTGTAAGGGCTGTTAAAAGACTAGTTATGACTGACATCTCAGCAAACAACAAAGAGGTTACCCCTAAGGCAAATTTCATTCACCAGTTGGTTGAAAAGGATATCGCCGAAGGAAAAAATAGCGGAAGGGTGCTTACACGTTTCCCTCCCGAGCCAAATGGCTATTTACATATCGGGCACGCCAAATCAATTTGCCTGAATTTTGGGATTGCCCAAAAATTTGGGGGCCTGACTAACTTGCGCTTCGATGATACCAATCCTGAGAAGGAAGAGGATGAATATGTGAAGTCGATCATGGAGGATGTAAGATGGTTGGGGTTCGATTGGGGCGACAGGCTATATTATGCCTCCGATTTTTTCCAGAACCTCTATGATTTTGCAGTGAAACTCATCAGGGAAGGCAAGGCCTATGTTGATGACCAGGATGCCGAGACCATCAGTGAGCAGAAAGGATCTCCCACGCGTCCGGGAACGGAAAGCCCTTATCGTAACCGTTCAACTGAGGAAAACCTGATTCTTTTTGAGGGAATGAAGAATGGTGAGTTTGATGAAGGATCAAGGGTTCTGCGGGCAAAGATTGATATGTCCTCACCAAATATGCACATGAGGGATCCCATTCTTTATCGCATAATGAAAACCCCGCATCACCGCACAGGTGACAAGTGGGTTATCTATCCGCTATACGATTTTGCCCACGGGCAATGCGATTACTGGGAAGGGATTACACATTCGGTATGCACGCTTGAATTCGAGGTGCATCGTCCACTGTATGACTGGTTTGTTGATCAATTGAGAGACTCCGATTACCGTCCCAGGCAAATTGAGTTTGCGAGACTCAATTTAACTTACACGGTTATGAGCAAACGAAAACTGCTCGAACTGGTAAAGGATAAATATGTCAGTGGGTGGGATGATCCCAGGATGCCCACCATATCAGGCCTGAGACGAAGGGGATATACGCCCGCCTCCATCCGGAATTTTGCCGACAGGGTTGGGGTTACCAAGGTTGAAGGGACCAGCGATGTTACACTGCTTGAACACAGTGTCAGGGAAGACCTCAACAAAACAGCGTTGCGGGTGATGGGTGTCATTAATCCTCTTAAGGTGGTCATCACCAATTATCCTGAAGGACAAACCGAGGAGATGGATGCCATCAATAATCCCGAGGACCAGGATGCAGGAACCAGAAAAGTGCCCTTTTCCCGTGAAATTTATATCGAGCAGGATGATTTCATGGAGAATCCGCCGAATAAATTCTTCAGGTTATCACCCGGCAGGGAAGTCAGGCTCAGGTATGCCTACTTCGTAACCTGCACTGGTGTAGTAAAGGACCAAGAGGGGAATGTCACAGAGGTTCACTGTACCTATGACCCCGAATCCAGGGGTGGAAACTCTCCCGATGGTCGAAAGGTAAAATCTACCATCCATTGGGTTTCTGTTCCTCATGCCATCGAGGCAGAAGTCAGGCTTTACGATCGTCTGTTTACCGTGGAGGATCCTGCCGGTGACAAGGAAAGGGATTTCAAGGAATTCTTAAATCCAGAATCATTGGTGGTTATGCCTAAGTGTTTTGTTGAACCCTCTGTGAAAGGGGCTGCTCAGCTTTCGCATTTTCAATTTGAACGACTGGGCTATTTTAACGTAGATCCCGACAGCAATACTGAAAAAATGGTTTTTAACCGGACTGTCCTGCTGAAGGATGCCTGGTCAAAAGAGAAATCCAAAGGTGCCTGATATTCAAATTGGGCAACTGAAAACTTGAAAAAATAGGGCCTGTGCTATGGGCAGGCTGGTAAAAAGCTGTATCATTTCTGATACGGCTTTTTTTTTGAATGCAGTTAAGCCCATCATGGATTCCCCGGGAAATTAGTTAAAACCCTATGCCGGGTTCTATATCCCCTTTTACTATTTGGATTCATTTATCATACTAACACCATAGTTTCGCCATATGAAAATGGTAAAAGTATGGTAAAAGACTGGAGAAACTATGGTGAAACCTAAAGTGGACATATAACCGCTTCGATACAGGATTCCTTTTTGCAGGTAAATCCCAATACTTTTATAAAGGGGTTCATTTTTACACTCGCTGCCAGCTTTTACCGACGAATCCCCTAATTTGGCCGATACAACGTGCAGTCGAATATCAAAAGAATCATACATTTGGGATAAATAATTACTTTACTCAAATGGCTACTGAAAAGAAAAATGATGGATCAACCCTGTTTTTTGCAATTGTCATGATTGTTCTTGGTTCGATCTGGGCATTGAAAGAAATGGGCTTTGACCTGCAGCTCGAGCAACTTTTTGCTCCCTTTAAATGGATATACAGCAAGGTTGGCCGGATTATTTTCTCCTGGCCGATGCTCATGATGGTTGCCGGCTTGATTCTGGTTTCCGGAAAACGATCTGGTGGATGGATTCTGGTTGCTTTGGGAGTCGTCTTCCTCATCCCGAAAATATTTGTCATCCCGGGTTTTCCCTTTTCCCTGTTCTTCCCGATGGCAATGTTGTTCACCGGAGTCTATCTGATAATCAGGCGAGTCGCCTGATTATTTGTGTTACTTTCATCGTTCTGAAAAATAATAAGACAATATAATATCATGGAAGCGAATATTCAGACTAACAAGAGATTATTGTTTGGCGTCATTCTGATTGCCATTGGAGGTGTTTGGATTCTGCAACAGTTGGGGATTATTCCTCCCGTTCTTCGGGAGATCCTGATTTCGTGGCAGATGCTCCTTGTGATTATTGGTATATTTTCACTGATCAACGGGAATGAGGTTGCCGGTTGGGTACTGATACTGATTGGCGGTGTTTTTATGGTCCCCGAAGTGATTGATGTGCCGTGGAAGTTGAAGCGCCTTGCATGGCCCGTTATGCTGATAACCCTGGGTGTGATCTTAATCATGAGGCACAAGAGGAAGCCTGAGGTGCTCCCGGATACGGCTGATTTACAATTGGATTATTTTGATGATTTTGTTGTCTTCGGAGGAAGGGAAATCGTTATAAACTCACAGAACTTAATTGGAGGCAAAAGCACAGCCATTTTCGGAGGGTCGGAATACGATATGAGAGTTGCCAAGTTATCTTTGGATGGTGCAGTGGTTGATTGTGTCAGTGTTTTTGGAGGAAATACCTTCAAAATACCGCCAGATTGGGCTGTAAAAAATGAAGTTTCCACGATTTTCGGTGCCTTCACCGATAAACGGGGCAATGTGGTTCCTGATCATCGTGAACTCTCCAAGACCATTGTATTCAGGGGATTTACCGCATTTGGAGGAATTGAGATCAAGAATTTCTAAGGCGGCAACGGAATGTTGGATTCCAAATAAAACCTACCTGCATGAAACATCCGTTGTTAACTCAGATCAGATTACTGGCCTTTTATTTCTCGTTTTGGTTGCTGATTGCCACTACTGAGGCACTTGTCCAGTGGAATTACTATAATATGGAAATCGAACTGGCCTTCCTGTACACCTATGTGCAGTATGGCTTGTTTGCCGTTCTAGGACTTAATATCTGGTTTGTTGTAAAGTACAACTCTCTGGAGACCTACCGGTGGTGGCAACTGGTTTTCTTTCATCTGCTGGCAGCTACCGTGATGATTATCATCTGGTCGTATCTTACAACTGTCATCATTAACCTGATTTCGGCCGACCTGGCCGATTATTTGCGAATGTCGCTTCCGGCAAGGCTTTTGAGTGGCTATCTGTTGTACGTTTTCTTTGTGCTTCTGTTCATGATGATCATCTATTACCAGAATTTCAAGGAAAAAGTGAAACGGGAAGGTGAGCTTAAGTCGCTTATAAAGGAGGCCGAACTTCATGCACTGAAATCACAGATCAATCCCCATTTTCTGTTTAACAGCCTTAACAGTATCTCATCGCTTACCATTTCTGATCCGCCAAAAGCCCAGGAGATGGTAATCAACCTTTCAACACTGATGCGTTATTCGCTTCGGCATGGTCAGAATGAAAAAGTGAAATTCGGAACGGAACTGGATAACAACAAACTTTACCTGGCCATTGAAAAAGTTCGGTTTGGCAGCAAGTTGCAACCTATCTTCAATGTAGATGAAAAATGTTTTGAAGGAAACCTGCCAAATATGATACTGCAACCTATTTATGAGAACGCCATAAAATATGGGGTATATGAAGCTACCGAACCGGTTGAAATTGTCACAACGGCAAAGTGCAATGGCAACTTTCTGGAGGTAACTATCGAAAATGGATATGATCCGAATGTCGCCAGCAAAAAGGGGGAAGGTATCGGTTTGCGCAATATTCGTGAAAGACTGGAGATTATTTACGGAAACGCCGGATTGTTGAGAATTACAGATGATAAAAAAGTATTTAAGGTCACATTGACCATTCCACAAAATTGAACCTAATTCGTCATGGAAAAAATCAGAACTATTATTGTTGAAGATGAAGAACTTGCAAGAAGTCTGCTTCGTTCATACCTAAAAGAGAGAGAAGATATCGAGGTGCTGTGTGAATGTGAGAATGGATTCGAAGGTGTAAAAGCCATCAATGAGTTGAAACCTGACCTGGTGTTTCTCGATATCCAAATGCCAAAAATAACCGGATTCGAGATGCTGGAGTTGCTTGACCACCATCCCGAAATTATTTTCTGCACTGCTTACGACCAATATGCCCTGAAAGCATTTGAATTCAATGCTGCCGATTATCTCCTGAAACCATTTCCAAAGGATCGGCTTCTTGCGGCAGTTGAAAAGGTCAGGGAGAGACTTGACATGCAATCGGATCATGAAGATGTGGTTGAGAAGATCACCAACTTTCCAAAAGAAGAGTATCTCGACCGTGTGGTTGTCAAAGACCGTCATAAAATCCACATCATTCCGGTCGACCAGATCAGGTACATTGAATCACTTGACGATTATGTACTTATTTATGCCAAGGACGGACGATATACAAAGCAGAAAACAATGCGATTCTTTGAAACATCGCTGAATCCTCATCATTTTGCGCGAATTCACAGATCTTATATAGTCAAGGTCGACCAGATTGAACAATTGCAACAGTATGAGAAAGAGTCGTATGTGGTAATTCTTCACGACAAGACCAAACTCAAGGTTAGCAAAACAGGATATAAGAACTTGAAAGAGCTACTTAATTTTTAGAAATCGGAGCCTGTAGGAGTATCATAAAAACGCTTCCTGGATGAGGCATACCATTCATGAAACTGTTGCATAATTCAACATTTCTTCAGTTTGTCAATCACTTTTTCGAACAAAATGGCTAAATGGTTTACCAAAATGTTAATCCGGTGTGACCAAAGTCACAGTTCGATGTACGGTCGGGAAAAACATTTATCTTTGTCGTACATCAGTAAACAAACTGAAAATAAATTGGTTATATTAATAGTTTCAAATTAAAAAAATCTCATTCATGAAAGTAACAGTAGTCGGAGCCGGCAATGTGGGGGCAACCTGCGCCCAGGTAATTGCACAGAAGAATATTGTACAGGAAGTGGTTCTTGTGGATATCAAGGAAGGCGTCTCTGAGGGGAAATCGCTTGATTTATGGCAGACTGCCCCAGTCAATTATTATGATACCCGGTTGATCGGTTCAACCAACGATTACTCAAAAACTGCAGGATCGGATGTGGTCGTGATCACTTCAGGTGTGCCCAGGAAACCCGGAATGAGCCGGGATGACTTAATTTCAATCAACGCGGGAATTGTCAAGAGTGTAACTGAAAACGTAGTTAAATACAGTCCGAATACCATTATTATCGTTGTATCCAATCCGCTCGACGTGATGACGTATGCCGCATATGCCAGTGCCAAGCTTCCAAAAACACGTGTGATGGGTATGGCTGGTATCCTTGATACTGCCCGCTACCGTGCTTTCCTTGCTGAAGCGTTGGATGTATCGCCCCGTGATATTCAGGCGCTGCTGATGGGTGGCCATGGTGATACCATGGTTCCATTGCCCCGCTATACCACCGTCTCGGGTATCCCGGTTACCGAACTGATTGACCAGGATCGACTGGATGCGATTGTAAAAAGGACCATTAATGGTGGTGGAGAACTTGTTAACCTGATGGGCACTTCTGCCTGGTATGCTCCTGGATCGGCTGCCGCACAGATGGTTGAAGCCATTGTTCTCGACCAGAAAAGGATTTTCCCTTGCTGCGTGAAACTCGAAGGCGAATACGGATTAAGCGACATGTTCGTGGGTGTACCGGTTAAGCTTGGCAAAAACGGGGTTGAGCAGGTAGTGGAAGTTTCCCTGAATGAAGGTGAAAAGGAACTTTTGAATAATTCAGCGAAAGCCGTCAAAAAGATCATGGAAATCCTGGATGGAATGAATATTCTGTAATTCCGGGGTTTTAATCATAGTATAATACCTGATAATAAAGCGGATGGTTCAAAGCGGATCATCCGCTTTTGTTTTTCGGGTCTGGGTGAGGATGTGAATTTGAAATCTTCCGGGTATTTGCATTAGCTTTGCACTCGATTTCCTTAAATCTCATTTGATGAAACATGTCATACCTCTTGAGTTGGTCGAACTTGAAGACCAGAATTACCACCTGACGGTCACCACCCGCTTTGATGATGGAAGGGAAGGTATGTGGATCATTGATTCGGGTGCCTCAAAGACGGTTTTCGACGAATCATTGAAAGAACTTTATGCACCTGTCAGCATGGACGATACAATCCAGATTCAGTCGGCTGGGATCGGTGAAGGTCGGCTCGAGACGACCCTGGGTGAATTGAGTCCCTTTTTAATTGGTGAGTATCGGCATCCTGCCTTGCAGGTAGCCTTGATTGACCTTTCCCATATCAATAAGCTGTATTACCATGTTACCGCCAGGGAGATCTGTGGCCTGATCGGCAGTGACTTCCTGTTATCTCACCAGGCCATCATCGACTATGGTAAATTGGAATTGGTGCTTTTTGAAAAAAGCTTGCCGCAAGAGAAAGATACGGAATAGCCACCCGTTTGGGATAGTTGATGTTTTTTTCAGGCTATCTTGTTATCTCTCATCACATTTTTTATATTTGCGTCCGCCAAACAAGGAAGATTTGAAACTTGAAAAGTACATATCACGGAATTCCATAATGAGGCTGGGA
>JAEYXH010000018.1 GCA_023428545.1 Bacteroidota bacterium
GGTGGAAGAGGTACGCCCGTTGGATGATTTCGACGAAGTATATGTTACCAGTGGTATGAATGTTTACTTCGAACAGGGTACAGAACAGAAAGTTAAGGTGGTGGCCGACAAAAACCTGATGGAAGTTATCGAAACACAGGTGATTGGTGGCCGTTTGGAAGTCAGGTCTTTGGCCAACATTTGGAGTTCATCCTCCAAAAAAGTTGTGATTACCACGAATCATATCAGCAATATTGAAGGCACCGCAGGAAGCAATATATATACCAATGGCCGGCTGGTTGTTGATGACCTCGATATCAGCGCATCGGCAGGCAGCAATTTTCATATGGATATTGAAGGAAAAAGTATCGAAGCAAACGCATCTTCAGGTGCAAATATTTATTTGTCGGGCCTGACCAGGGATTTTGTTGCCCGGACATCATCGGGCAGTAACCTGAAAGCCGAAGACCTGAAGGCAGAGATATCAGATATAAAAGTGTCAAGCGGTTCCAATGTTTGGATCACCTCCCTGAAAGAACTTTCGGGACATGCCAGCAGTGGAGGAAATATCTTTTATTTTGGGAATCCCCTGACTACCAGTGTTTCCACATCTTCGGGAGGGAGCATACAGAAGCGCAACTAATTTTTATTCCAGTATATAGCCTTCATCTGTTGGTAAGGCTGATTCCATTGAAGCTGCGACCGCCAATTGGTCGCAGCGTTCGTTTAAAGGGTTGTCGTTATGACCTTTTACCCAGACAAACTTTACCTGGTGTTTCTTGTAGATTTCCAGAAACCGCAACCATAAATCTGAATTCTTTTTGCCTTTGAATCTTTTGGTTACCCACGAAAAAACCCAGCCTTTGGTAACGGCATCGGCCACATACCTCGAGTCGGTGTAAACCGTCACTTCCGATCCTTCTATTTTCAGCGCTTCAAGCGCGATGATGACGGCAAGGAGTTCCATGCGGTTGTTGGTGGTATGCCTGAAACCTCCCGACATTTCCTTCCGGTGCGGCCCTGAGATTAGAACGATCCCATATCCTCCCGGACCCGGGTTTCCCCTGGCGGCTCCATCCGTATATATTATGATTTTTGGTTTACTCATCCAACGATGTATCGTTTTAACATTTTCCTATCCTGAAATTTCCCCAAAATCCATTGCTTGAATGGGATCCCGGAAACTGTATGGAATTAAATGAATATAAAAAACATCGCCGGGAAGGGATTGGTCTTCGGATAATTCAGGAAAATTCTGATGTTATCCGGACCTGGTCCTTCCTGGCGATGTAAAGTAACGTAATTTGGAGAACCAATGGTTACTCCACGATGGTCATTTCGTCAATAAGGTGGGTTGCGCCGGCATATTTGTCGACAACCCAAAGTACAAAGCGAATGTCGACACTGATGGTTCTCTGTATTTCAGGCTCAAAAGCCAGGTCGCCACTCATGGCTTCCCAGTTACCATCGAAGGCACAACCAATCAATTCGCCGTTGGCATTGATGACAGGAGATCCTGAGTTGCCACCGGTAATGTCATTATTGCTGATAAAACATGCAATCAGGTCCCCGTTTTCGTCGGCATAACGACCGAAATCCTTTGCCTGGATCAGTTCTTTCATGCGCGCTGGCACATGAAACTCATCATCATTCGGAATTTCTTTTTCGATGTAACCCTCAACGGTCGTGGTTTCCTTGTAAAGAACGCCATCCCGGGGATAGTAACTACCCACCGTACCATATGTCAAACGCATGGTTGAATTGGCATCGGGATAGAAAACTCTATCAGGTTGCATTTCCATCAGTCCGGCTACCAAAAGATGGCGGCCTTCGGCCAACTGTTCGGCCGATTTTTGGGTCTCTTCACTGATCATCCTGAGCAGGTCAAATATTTCTCCGCCGGCCTGGAAGGCAAGATCCTTGTCAAGCGCTTTTTTAGTCGGATTCTTCAGGAATTCGTTCAGTTTTGCCTCATCGGCAAACATGGTCTTTTCAAAAACCCTGGATGCGTACTTGTCGAAGTTGCCTTTGTATTTGGTCTGGATGGTTTTGATGAAAGGAGGTTGGAAACGGGGACCCACCCTGTTGGCATAAAGCTCAGTAAGGGTGGCAGTCAGTTTACGGTCTGTTTCCGCATCGTAATCCTTGAAGAAGCCGGGGAGTGATTCCTTTACATTAGCCACGATCTGGTCGATACGGTCTTTGTTTTCGGCAGGCTTGTCCAGTAAATTGTACAATGCCCTGAGACGATAGGCAAACATAAAAATCTCAGGTCCCTGGAGCAGTGCCTCGGCAAGATATTGCTGTGCTGTTTCGTCTTCCACATTTTCGTAAGCACCCCTGATCATGTCAAGTGCTTTCCCATATTTGGCATTACGCTGTGGAGATGAGGCCACCCATTTGGAGAACTCTTCCTCAATGGCTTTTTTCTTGGCAATAACATTGAGATTGTTCAACCCCTGGTTTTGGCCAATGCTGTATTTGTAATAGTTTGAGCTGCCTGCGTGTTTGTTGGCATACTGGATGCGGGCTTTCTGGCTGGTTTCCATGTAAGCCTTGATGATATCCAGTTTTTTGGCGCGAACATCGATACGCACGCTGTTGGTGACATCCATGGTATACTGGACTTCAGTTGAAGTTTTGTATCGGTTGGTGGTTCCGGGATATCCCATCACCATGGCATAATCGTTGTCTTTCACACCCTTGATGGATATGGGGAGGAAATGACGTGGCTTCAGCGGCACATTGTCCTTTGAATATGGAGCTGGTTTGCCGTCGGGGCCTGTATAAACCCTATATATCGAGAAGTCGGCGGTATGGCGGGGCCACATCCAGTTGTCGGTGTCGCCACCGAATTTACCCAATGACTGTGGTGGGGCTCCCACCAGGCGTACATCGCGGAAGGTCTCGTAAACAAAGAGATAATACTGGTTTGATTCGAGGAAACTGCGAACCTGTGCCTGATAGTGGGTATCGCCGATGGCTTCCTTCTCGAGCTTGGCCGACACCTGGCTGATGGCTTGCTGCTTCTGTTGAAAACTCATATTGTCATCCACTTCAGCAAGTACCTTTTCGGTAACATCTTCTGTGGAAATCAGGAACCTGGCAATTTTCGAAGGGTTGGGAAGTTCCTCTTCCCTGGTTTTTGCCCAAAAGCCGTCCTGGAGGTAATCATGCTCTACAGACGAATGTCTCTGGATATCACTGTAAGCACAGTGGTGGTTAGTCAGCATCAGCCCTTCGGGAGAAATCATCTCGGCGGTACATCCCCCGATGGAAACGATGGCATCTTTCAGGCTGCTGTTGTTGATACTGTAAATGTCTTCTGCAGAAAGCTTTAAGCCGGTTTTCTGCATGTCTTTGATATTCAGTTTGTGAATGAGGGCGGGAAGCCACATCCCTTCATCAGCCCTGGTGGCCGGAGCCAGTAAAATGGCCAGGACCAAAAATAAGAGTAGTTTTTTCATGTAATGATTGATTATAAATTACTATAGTTTACGCTTTTGTATTGCGTACAATATGAAAGATGCGAAATTAACTTTTGGCTTTGCGAGTACCAAATAAAAAAATCATAAAGTGTTGTTTTTTTTGACGTTTCCGGCATTTATTCGAACAATTTTGATTTGGCTGCCGGTTTTCATGACAAATGGCTTTGGTGATGCCGGAATAAGGAGGGTGTGGCTAAGGTTTGCTTATCTTTGTTAGATCAAGGATTTCGAATGTTTATAAAAGCATAAGGGGGAGAAAAGATGACAAAAAAATGGATTTTGGTACTTGCAGCTGTAGCTTTTGTTTTGCTGGCCTTGCTGGTGCCCGGATTATTGCCGGAAACGGGATCGGCTTCGGCAACACTGGAGGTGAATGCCTCTCCGCGGATCGTTTATGCCCAGTTGAATGATTTCAGGAACTGGCAGTTATGGTCGGCCTGGCACCAGAAGCAATCTCCTGATGAGGCGAGGTTTGGCAATGGAGGGGTGGGCGCTGGAGCGCAGGTCAGTTTTACATCAGCCGAAGGAGAATTTATGGCTGTCATCGTGAAATCCCAGCCTCACCAGATGGTGGAGGTTGCTATCGATAATCATGCAGGTCCGTTTACCGTTCATCATGTCGATATTCGGGAATCTGAAGGAAAATCACTGGTTTCATGGAGTACGGGCTTCAAACATGACGGTTGGCGCACCCTGTTTTTCAGGCAGAAAGCCGTTTCGGATATAAAAAAATCGCTGCGGGGACTTAAGGATGCTGCCGAATTATGGGAAGAACAATCAATCATGCTGGCAGAGCCCGGACTGATTGAGTCATTCCCTTTTATCAGTATCCGGCGTCAGATTCCCTATGATTCGCTGAGCGAAACCATGTCGGTGCTCTATGACCGTCTGCTGGCGGCAGCAGTGGAGATGAAGGTTGATGTAACCGGAAGTCCCTATGCCATTTACCATTCAGTAGGCGAGGAAAGGGTGGATGTTGAATGCGGATTACCGGTTGCGTTTGAGGTTTCGGGACAGGACAGTATAGCAGGGGGTGTTTTTGACGAAAAGGAATGTGTGATGCTTGAATTTGAAGGCGACTTCTCACGTCTTGAAGAAGGTCACGGTTTCCTGCAGGATTGGATAAGGCACCGCGGTTTTGAATTGGCCGGC
The DNA here is from genome assembly GCA_023428545.1 of Bacteroidota bacterium. Next base: position 4,620 of record JAEYXH010000018.1, read on the forward strand.
CCTCCCATGGAGATTTATGAAAGCAACAGCACGGATTCATCTGCATGGCATACACGGATCTGTTATCCCGTGACTTTCCAATAAGACTTTTACGCGTAATGCCCGGTCCAATTGGCATACCCATTCAGGGAGGTTAAAAAAGTCTAAAAGGCATGAATTATTTTATTTCTTGCTAATTTTGTGCCTCCTCAATAAAAATCAGATGGTTGCAGGCGATTTCAGAAAAAAGATAGTCGAAAAATTAAAGAACCGTTACAGGCTCATCATATACAATGATACCACTTTTCAGTCGGTGTGGTCGATGAAACTCACCCGAATGAAAGTATTTACCCTCACCAGCCTCGTATCTGCGGCCATTGTCGTCTTTGTCATTTTCCTCATCGCTGGCACGCAATTAAGGGAATACATTCCCGGCTACCCCAAGGAAGAGTATCGCGAAATGCTGATCCGAAGTGCCCTGCGTGCCGATTCCCTTGAGCTTGAGCTGGAGACCCGCGACCGTTTCTTTCAGACAATCAATGCCATCATGCGTGGTGAGGAACCACCTGATTTTTCGATGGAGACCGATACCACCACGCACGCCGAAAGGAAGGAACTGAAACCGTTAAACCAGGATTCCATTTTCCAGGATAAAATCCTTGAGGAGCGTTTAAGTCTTTCGCTGCAAGGGAACCAGAGTCCCATGGGTAACCTGGGTAACCTTCATTTTTACCTGCCGGTCAAAGGATTGATCACCCAGAAATTTGATGCTTCCAAATCGCATTTTGGCATCGACCTGGTTAGCCAGGCCAATTCGAGGGTATCGGCTGTGTTGGGGGGGACCGTTTTATTTGCCGGCTGGACTCTGGATACAGGATATGTTCTATACATACAGCATGGAAATAACCTGGTTTCGGCTTACAAGCACAATGCGTCGTTATTGAAAAAAACCGGTGACAAGGTAAATGGGGGCGAGGCCATATCCATTATGGGGAATACGGGGGAGCTGACCACGGGTCCCCATCTTCACTTCGAGTTGTGGCATGAAGGTAAAGCAATAGATCCCGAAAATTATATCGTATTCTGATTCTGATGAAAAAACGAATTGCCATTCTTGGTTCCACTGGTTCGATAGGCACGCAGTCGCTGGACGTGATATCAAAAAATCCCGATCTCTTTGAGGTTGAGGTTCTCACGGCATTGAACAACACGGATTTGCTTATCAAACAGACCAGGGAATTCCTTCCCAATGTGGTTGTCATCGGAAATCCGCAAAAGTATGATGAGGTGAAGACAGCCCTCCAAAACCTGCCGGTTAAGGTATATGCAGGGGAGGATGCCATCCACCAGGTGGTGCAAATGGATACCATTGATATGGTTCTGACAGCCATGGTGGGCTATAGCGGACTCTTGCCGACGATCAGGGCAGTGGAGTCAGGGAAGAATATTGCCCTGGCAAACAAGGAAACCCTGGTGGTTGCCGGTGACCTTCTCACGCGACTGGCCTTGGAAAAGCGTGTGGATATACTGCCCGTCGATTCGGAACATTCGGCCATCTTCCAATGCCTGACGGGTGAATTCATGAATCCCGCCGAAAAAATTATCCTGACATGCTCGGGTGGCCCTTTTCGTGGAAAAAAGAGGGAGGAACTGATTCACATGGGGCCCGGCGATGCCCTTGCCCATCCCAACTGGGATATGGGGGCGAAAATCACCATCGACTCGGCAACGCTGATGAACAAAGGTTTTGAGATGATCGAAGCCCGATGGTTATTTGGCTTGTCGCCCGACAATATTGAGGTGATTGTGCACCCACAGTCAATCATTCATTCCCTGGTCCAGTTTCAGGACGGCTCCATCAAGGCACAGTTAGGCCTTCCCGATATGCGTTTGCCAATCCAGTATGCATTGGGCTTCCCAAACCGCATCCCCAACGACTTCCCCAGGTTCAGCTTCCTGAACTATCCCAGTTTGACCTTCGAGAAACCTGATATGGAGAATTTTCGTAATCTTGCACTGGCCTATGAGGCGATAAGATTGGGTGGGAATATGCCCTGCATCATGAATGCTGCCAATGAGGTGGTTGTCAGTGCCTTCCTGCAGAAAAGGATTGGTTTTACCCGAATGCCCGAAATCATCGGGGAAATAATGGAAAAGGCTGAATTTCTGCCTGATCCGACGCTCGACGACTATATTGCCACAAATTCGGAAACCAGAAGGATGACTGAATTGTTAATCGAAAATGATCATTAATCAGAAATACAGAAAATAGTTTCAATGGAACAAGTACTTGTCAAGGCTGCTCAGCTTATTTTGAGCTTATCAATATTGGTTGTTTTACACGAGTTCGGACATTATATGTTTGCCCGGCTCTTCAAGACCCGCGTCGAAAAATTCTATCTTTTCTTCGACCCCTGGTTCTCCCTCTTTAAAGTCAAAAAGGGTGATACCGAATACGGAATAGGTTGGGTTCCGCTGGGCGGATATGTGAAAATTTCGGGAATGATTGACGAATCGATGGACAAGGAGGCCATGAAGTTACCTCCGCAGCCCTGGGAATTCAGGTCAAAGCCGGCCTGGCAGCGACTGCTGATCATGGTGGGTGGCGTGGCCATGAATTTTCTGTTTGCCATTATCGTTTATGCCGGTGTTTTGTATGTGTGGGGTGAGCAATACCTTCCCAGCGATAACGTGAAGTACGGGGTGGTGGTCGGTGATACCGGCGAACAGCTTGGTTTCAAGAACGGCGATAAGATACTGTCGGTCGATAACAATAAAATTGAGGATTTTTCCAAAATTGTGCCTACCATCGTGCTGGATCATGCCAGTTCGGTGCAGGTTGAAAGGGATGGACAAAAAATGGATATCCCCATCACTACCGAGGATTTTGCCTTGTTGCTGAAATCGAAAGGAGTTTTTGCCCCCCGTTACCCATTTGAATTTACCATTGGTGGTTTTGCCAAGGAGTCACCGGGCGAGAAGGCCGGGTTGCTGATGGATGACAAAATTGTTTCCATTGATGGACAAGAATTTGCCTGGTGGGATGAATTCCAGACTTACGTGGCCTCCAAAAAGGGGGAAAACATCCAGGTCGGGGTACTTCGCAATGGTCAACCCAACGAATATACGGTACAGCTCGGACAGGAAGGCATCATCGGGATTGCCAACAAACACCAGTTAACCGACGTGTTTGAATTGAAAACCATCCGTTATGGATTGTTTGCCTCGATACCGGCCGGAATATCCAAAGGCGTGCAGACAACCAAGGATTACCTGAAGCAGTTTAAGCTGTTCCTGATGCCCGAAACGAAGGCTTATGAATCACTGGGAGGTTTCATCACCATTGGCAGCATATTTCCGGGTACCTGGAACTGGGAAGCCTTTTGGCTGATGACGGCTTTTATATCCATCATCCTGGCTATCATGAACTTATTGCCTATCCCGGCCCTCGACGGAGGACATGTGATGTTCCTTTTCTTTGAAATGATTTCGGGCCGGAAACCAGGTGAGAAATTCATGGAATATGCCCAGATTGCCGGAATGGTGATTTTGTTGGGACTGGTGTTGTTTGCAAATGCCAACGATGTCATAAAACTTTTTAAATAAACCGCGAGGGCAGCAAAAAGTAAGTTTCTTCGGGTATTAGAGTCAAAAAAAAACTATTTTTGCTGGAAATTAAAAACAAACCATTATGAACTTATTTGTTTTGGCAGGCTTTATCGGACCACAGGAGATTATCATCATACTCATCATTGTTGTCTTACTTTTCGGCGGACGCAAAATTCCGGAATTAATGAAAGGTGTAGGAAAAGGTATGCGCGAATTCAAGAAAGCTACCAAAGGTGAAGATGAGGAAGAAGAACTGAAAGATCAGGATAGACTTAAATAACTGCATCGGATAGTATTGAAAAACCCACTTCCCTTCAAGGGGGAGTGGGTTTTTGCTTTTGTCAGGCTTAAAGAACCTGTTGGTCACTTTTTAAGCTTCCAGTTAATCATCCATTCGTTTTATGAATATTATCCAATATACAATAACCCTTTCTGGACATAAAATTCATATTTTTAGGGGTGATTGGCTTAGCGTGAAATGGGAAAGACCCTGATTATTTCAAGGTGGGTCCTGATCCAACCCGTTATGTCATGTTAACCTTGTCGCTTGATGAGGTTGAGACTAACCGAAAAAGAATTGGATACATGAAAAGACCTGGATTTCTACTTTCACTGATCGCGATATTGTTACTGGCAAACGTAGCCTTTGGCCAGATCAGGCTGCCAAGGTTGATCAGCGACGGCATGGTGCTGCAGCGCGACATGGAGCTCACCATTTGGGGATGGGCATCGCCTGGCGAACAAATTAGTGTTGAATTTGCGGGATCCGGTTTCGAGGTAGTGACAGACAAGGATGGCCGGTGGGAGATAAAAATGCCTCCGCTGCCCCATGGAGGTCCCCATGAAATGAGACTTTCAGGGAAGAATAAATTGACCATCAAGGATATTTTGGTTGGCGACGTTTGGCTCTGCTCGGGCCAGTCGAACATGGAACTGCCCATGCGAAGGGTCAGCTGGGTATATCCCGAAGTCATCGCTTCATCCACCAACAGCATGATCCGGCATTTTTATGTGCCGCGACAATATGCCTTCGACAGGCCGCAAGATGATTTGAAGAGCGGAAACTGGGTGAAAGCCGATCCGGAGAGTGTCCTTGATTTTTCGGCTACAGCCTATTTCTTTGCTTTGAATCTTTTTGAAAAATATGGGGTGCCGGTGGGACTCATCAACAGTGCTTACGGCGGTTCTCCCGTGGAAGCATGGATCAGCGAAGAGGGAATCCGGCAGTTTCCAGAATATGCCTCAGTTTACCAAAAGCACCAGGAACCCGGATACATCAGGTCGGTGCAGGATGCTGACCAGGACCGGATCAATGCATGGAATAAGAGACTGGTTGCCGGAGACCAGGGATACCACGATCCTGCCGGGAAGTGGAATAATCCGGGAATTGATGATTCCAACTGGGAAACCATGTCGGTGCCAGGCTTTTGGGCCGAAGGCAAGACAGGTTTCGTTAACGGGGTGTTTTGGTTCCGAAAGGAGGTACAACTATCCCGGCAGGCCGCAAATTTGCCTGCCACCATTATCCTGGGCTGCATTGTCGATTCCGACTCGGTGTTTATCAATGGCCAATTCGTGGGCACAACAGGATACCAGTATCCTCCCAGACGATATGCCATCCCGGCCGGAGTTTTAAAAGAGGGTGCCAACCAGGTAACGGTCAGGGTGGTCAATGAAACAGGCAGGGGCGGATTTGTCAGGGATAAATCATACGAGCTGATTGCAGGTGATGAGGTAATAGACCTCACAGGTGACTGGAAATTCAGGATGGGGGCGAAGATGGAGCCCCTTCCGGGCCGGACGTTTTTCAATAATGTCCCGGTAGGCTTGTTTAATACCATGATTCATCCCTTGCTGAATTACACCGTCAAGGGAGCCATCTGGTACCAGGGTGAATCCAATGCCGGCCGGCCCGCTGATTATGAGGCACTGTTTACCGCCCTGATCAGGGATTGGCGTTCGAAAATGGGACAAGGAGATTTCCCTTTCCTGTTTGTGCAGCTCCCCAATTTCATGCAACCCAGGGCCGAGCCATCAGAAAGTAACTGGGCCCTGATCAGGGAAGCCCAGGCCAATGCCCTGAAGCTGCCGGCCACAGGCATGGTGGTGGCCATTGATATAGGGGAATGGAATGACATTCACCCGCTGAACAAAAAGGATGTGGGTTACCGGCTTGGCCTGGCAGCCCGCAAGGTCGCCTATGGTGAGAAAAATATCATTTACTCAGGACCGCTCTATAAATCCATGAAAAGAAAGGGGAACAAGATAGAAGTCACTTTCAAGCATGTGGGAAAAGGGCTCCGAATCAGGGGGGAAGGTCAACCGAAACAATTTGCCATAGCAGGCAACGATGGCAAATTTGTATGGGCCGATGCCAATGTCCGGAAGAGGAAGGTCATTGTCAGCAGTCTGGCAGTTTCTGATCCGGTTGCGGTGAGGTACGCCTGGAGCGACAATCCCGAAGGCGCCAACCTGATGAACAGTGCCGGATTGCCAGCTGCGCCCTTTAGGACGGATATGCCTGAATAAAGTCCTTCGAAAGTATAATGGGTTGAAGCGGCCCGTTAATGAATAAAATCCTGGAGGAAAAGTCACTTTCATGATGGCTTTCCCTCCGGGATTTGCCTTTAATTCAGTTTGACTTGAATCATTTTATCATCCGGGGCAATGAAAAGATAGTTTGAAAGAATGTTTTAAGATAATTTTCGTTTTACCAGATCAGTATAGCTCCCAAGTAGGGAATCATTTATTTGGCTTAATGAAGCCTCTTGTATCGTAATAACTGGTGTTCAAGTTTGATAATTAAATTACTTCAATTCGCTATTAGAATTGATTTCTTAATGTTTCACATCGAAAATATTATGACAGGATGATACCGATAGGGCAATCCTCATTTGCTTAATTTGGTAAATCGTAATGCTGAGACTTATGATTTTCTCCTTAACTGACGAAATATTGGTAATAAGAAAACCAATGTGTAATTTAGGACCCTTTAATCTTAATAGTGGTATATTATATGAATACATCAGGAGGTGAAGACTTTGCGGGAAATGTTTTCCGCACCAATTACAATAACCAGTCATTTGACGATTTTCTGGACCGTTTCAAGTCGGTCATGAAAAGTGTTTTTTACGATCGGGCCGATATCAACCGTATGGCCATAACCCGCGGACTGCCTCCTTTTGTGTTGCGGGAGATCATGAATCTAAATCCTCTGTCGTCGGCAATTCCGTCAGAATTTGGTGGCCGTGGCGGCAAGATTGAAGAGAACCTGGCGCTTTTGGCTGCCGCTTCCTACGAATCCCTGGCTCTTTCCCTTACCATGGGCATTAACTCTGCTCTGTTCATCCAGCCTTTGGCAAAATATGGCCAGCCTGAAATCAAGCAACCTGTGTTCGACCGTTTTCTGTACCAACAAAACATGGGTGGACTCATGATCACCGAACCTGGCTATGGGAGTGATGCCCTGAACATGCAGACTTCATACCGCTCCGTGCAAGATGGCTACCACCTTCAGGGAACCAAACATTGGGCCGGACTCACCGGATGGGCCGAATTCTGGCTGCTCACTGCCCGCGAGATGAGTGATTCGGGTGACCTGAAACGGGATATCGATTTCTTCGTGTGCGATGTAACCAGGGAGGGCCAGCAGATTGTGGTGGAGGAAGTTTATGAGAACCTGGGTCTGTACCAGATTCCCTATGGCCGGAATCGTATCAACCTGACCGTCCCCGAAAATCACCGGCTGGTGCCCGAAACCACGGGTGTGAAAATGATGCTTGACCTGTTGCACCGGAGCCGTCTGCAGTTTCCCGGTATGGCCATGGGTTTTATCCAAAGAATGCTCGATGAATCGATCGCGCACACCACCCAACGCAATATTGGAGGCCGGAGCCTTCTCTCATACGACCAGGTACAGCACCGTCTTTCGCGGCTGCAGGCTTCGTACACCGTGTGCTCTGCCATGTGTGTGCACAGCAGTGCCCGGGCTGGTATCGAAAACGATTTGGCAACTTCGGGCTTTGAAGCCAATTCCATCAAAACGGTCATCACCGACCACATGCAGGAGGCTGCCCAGTCGGCAACCCAATTGGTAGGTGCCCAAGCGTACAAGCTGAGCCATATTGCGGGCAGGGGAATCACCGATTCCCGTCCGTTCCAGATATTCGAAGGGTCGAATGATATCCTCTACGCCCAGATCACGGAGCAACTGGTAAAAATGATGAAAAAGGCCCGTGAAACCAATCTGTTCAAATTCCTGAGCAGTTTTGAGCTTACCCGAAAGTCAGCCGGAAAGCTGCGGAAGATGTTTGATTTTGAACTCAACCTGAACCTGCCCCAGCGTAAACAGGTGGAGCTTGGACAAATCCTGGGAAGGCTGGTCAGCACGGAAATGGTAATCAACCTGGGGGAAAAAGGATTTCGCAAGGATCTGATTAACAATGCGGTTGAATTGTTACAGCAGGAAATGACTGCCATCATGGGTAGTTTTGAATTTGAGGCCCAAACCCGCTTGGTGGAAGGTTATCAAGAGGATAGCAGCTGGTTTGACCTGGCCCGCAATAAATCCAATGGGATTCCCGGATAGCAATACGCTATTCCTTATTCCGACGGCCACAATTATAAGGGTTCATTTTTGCTGCCGTATCTTCTAACTGGTGGTACGCAAAGATTCCGTAGATAAAACGACACCGGGAATACCCGAAAACAAGAATGTTGTTTGAAAAAAAGGGAATCCGACAGATTACGGATGACAGGTTGCAAGAAACAAAAAAGCCGGCATAAAACCGGCTTGTAGTAGCGGGGACACCGCTACTTTTGATATTTTCATGTTAACAACGATGTAAAAATAGTTTAAAAATATATTTCATAAAATGTTGATAATCAATTTATGAAAGTCTATATTTGTCCAATCAGTTTACAACAATGTAAATCTAATATATATGCCTGTTTACACAAAGTGTCCCGTATATGTCCCCAAAAAATGTGACATTAGTAACTGTAATACAATCATATACGCAAAATGTGTCCCGTATGTGTCCCCAAATGAGTAAAAACCCATAAAAACCACATAATCATGGCAAATTTCAGTTTCGTTTTACGTGAACCATACCGCAAAGATTTGACCGACGAAAACAAAAAACGTATCAAATCAGGTGCAGACATCCGGCCATATTTAAATCAGGATCAAACGACAGTTTACATGATCATCGGGTTTGATGCCAAACATCGGTTTAAGGTGAAAACTGATTTGTCCGTTTTGCCAATGTATTGGGATTTTGACAGGCAAAGGATGAAAACACAAGTAACAGGTGCAAATGATTTTAATGATCGACTTTCAAAACTTGAAAAATCTGTTCGTGACGAATACAACCGAATAATGAATTTACATCCTGGGGCAACATTTGAACAGATCAAAGAATATTTCCAGGCATTTATCCAAAAGAAACATTTACCCCGATTTACAGACAATGAATTGTCGTTCTTTCAGGTTTATGATGAATACTTGGAAATTAAAAAAAGGGATTTGCACCCAAGAACCATTCAGAAATTCAATACAACAAAGAAGATACTGGAAAATTTTGTAACACTTTACTACAAAAAGAATTTCGGGTTTGAGAATGTCACACTTATTTTCTTTGACAAATTCAGACAATATCTGCAATATGAAATTGATAATCCATTATCAAAGGGGAAAGGTTTTCGTGACGATACCACAGCAAAGGTTATTGAGAATTTTAAGAATTTCCTGAAATGGTCTTATGAACGTGAATTTCACAAAAACACCATTTTCCAAAATTCAGGGTTTACGGCAAAAAGGGACAAAAATTTGGATTTGTCTGCATTGACAATCTATGAATTGAAACAGTTTTACGAACATGATTTTAAGGACGAACCACATTTGGGTCGAATCAGGGATTTGTTTTGTTTTTTGGCATTTACAGGTCAAAGGTGGTCGGACATAGAGAATTTCAAAAAGTCTGATATTATCGGGGACACATGGATATTTAAGGCATATAAAACTGGTAAAGAAACCGAAATTCCATTTGTCGGTTATTCATCCCCTGCATTGGATATCTTGAAAAAATATGATTTTGAATTACCATTGTTGACCAATCAGAAATTTAACGAATATGTGAAAATTTCGGCGTCCAAAGCAGAACTAAACCGGATCGTGAAATTGACACGATATCAGGGGAACAAAGAAATCATGTTTGAACAACCAGTTCATGAAATCATATCCTCACACATGGGACGTCGAACGTGTGTTTCAATTTTGCTAAATGTTTACAATCTGCCTGTTAATCAGGTTATGCAAATAACGGGACATACAGACTACAAAACTTTGAAACGTTACATTGACAAAGATAAATCGGCGTTACGGCAGAACATGGGAAAGACACATTCCGTTGATCAAATCGGGAAACTTGAACTGGTTAAAACCAAATCTGCATGATCATAAGAATTGACATTTCAGAACTACAAACCTATTTCGGGGAAAGATTCCCAGGGTTTGAAAATTCAATGTTGTTTGATCAACTGGAATTTGATTTGCAGACTGATCCACTAACAAAAGAGTTTCTGCCTATCTATAATGGAATCATGTCCATTTGCCAGGAAAATGATTTAATAGGTTTTGAAAATGATTTATTCTCTGTGTTCTTGTTATCCGACCAAGTGAATATTCGGCGGGACTTTAGTAGAAATGATTATGTGACCATTGTCAAAGATGTGCGGGAACTGTTTACCGTTTTTGATAGTTTGGTGTCTGCAAAATTCAGAAACATTAAGGAAACGAAAACACTATATATCCAGGGACACAGGATTGAAAGTCAATCATTGTTGCATGATGTCAAACAAACCATTTTCAACAAAGTAACATCAACTTTGAAAAAACCGAACTGGAACCAATTACCGCAACATGAAAAAATAATGATTATCGAAACTGTCAAGAACTACCTGGATGAAACCAAACCTAAAAGGGGACAACCACAAAAAACACAACTGGCCAGGCTATTTGTTTCATGTTTTCACAACTACTTAAAAAGTAAAATCCCGGATCATGTGTTTAAATCAGGACGGCACTTGCATTTGTTTTTAGGAAGATTAACCGTTTTATATGGTGTTTTACCTGAACCCGACAACCTACAAATAAATCAGGGGAATGAGTTTTATATAAAAACCGTTGAAAACCTGTTACCTAAAAATTGATTCAAATTAGCCTATTAGATAGGTAAATAAAAGATAATCAGTCAGATAATCATGTTTTTACTTTACAGCAAATAAGTAAAGACATGATCGAATTATTTGAACAGATTAAGCCAGGTGCAAACATCCAGGTCATTATGACACCGGAAATGCTAACAGAGTTTGCACAACGAATCGCAACCGACACCGCAACACACATTCTATCCAATGTCAAACCCGATGAGAAGCCGATATCGGAAAGACTGGCGTGTGAAATCCTGGGAAAATCCCGACAGAGTTTAGCCAAATATCGCAAATCGGGAAAGTTACGTTATCACACGATTGGACGGGAAATATATTACCTGCAATCTGAAATCAACCAGGACATGAAAAATTTTCGGGAATGATTGACTTTCTGAAAATACATAATCTGTCCACAGACACCGTTTATCTCAAAAATAACGGACTTTTGACGTTTCCGCTATCCAATGTAGGTCATACAGGGGAAACGCTAAATAGGGCTCAAATTGCCCATTTCAAGGGATTGCAATTCATTATCAGGGGATCGAACTGTGGATTGAAAGGATCATTGCATAAATACTGGTTTAACGGGGAAAATTGGCCTGATTATCATTTATCAGACATTCGAGCAACCATTCATGAATTATCGGAAACATTCAGTTTTGATCCTGAAACAAGTCAGATTAACTTTCTTGAAATAGGTGTAAATGTCCCTATGGAATCTGATCCAACCAGGTTAATCAAATGTTTCGTTCTTTACCGCAACACATCGTTTGAAAGGTTAAGAGTCACAGGAAAAGGTTTTGGGAAAATTGCCGAAACGCAACAATTCGCAATTAAGGTGTATAACAAATCAATGCAATATGGATTGTCTTTTCATTTGTTACGATTTGAAATAAAAATCCTGAAAACCGAATTTTTAAAACGATATGGGATTGATAAATTATCCCTGGCTGATCTTTGCAATCCCAAGATATACGATACGTTTTTAACTATTTTGTTAGATGTTTTAACTGGGATATTGGTTTATGATCCCAATATCAAACCGGACAAAATAACCGACTTGCAAGGCCGTGAACTATTCAGTTTGGGATGTTTTGCAGAGTTTTGGCAAACTATTGACCGTCGGCGCAAACATGAAAAAATGAACAGGTTTGCAGAAATTGCGGGAACCAATCGTATAAAATCGATGCTCGAAGAAAGGATCGTTCGCAAATGGAAATCATTAAACGATCCGGACAAATTAACCAGTTTTCATAAAGAGCAAAACAAACCCCTGGACGGACAAATTAACCCTACAATAAAGAGTTATTCTGTCCGAACCTGTCAGACAACAAACCTTGTTTTGCCTGATATACAAAAACCCCATTCAAAGTATCTATCGGCAAAGGGTGTCAAGTGGTATCATGACCACAAACCCGAAATCTATCAGAACACACTATTCCCTGTTTTAACAAAGAAATGGTTAAGGAAAAATGAACTTTCGCCGATTGAAAAATTCTTTGATGAAATCGCACACCAACTACGCAACCGTGACAGAAACCCACACAACAACCCCAGGAACAACACAAAAACCAGTTACCGTCGCATTGAGAACAAAGGATATAAACTATTTCCGACCCGTGAATTGATCAGGCCGGATAAACTTGCATTGATAGGAAATTGATAAACAAAAAATTTAAACAAATGAAAAATGATTTTTTTTACGAACAGACTTTTTATTGTGGACAGATTGACAATGGGATCAATCAAACGAAACAAATTTTATCTGAAATTTTGGAACAATGGAAACAACGAACATCACAACCGTTAACCATTGACATGGTTGATTCTTTCCTGGATAAGAACAGGAATCCAATCCGACAGAATGTAGAAACCGAATTGATGAAACCTATTCTGCAAAAGTCCCCGTTATTTGGTGAAATCGCAGATGACAAACTGAAAGAAATGTTGTCAGACAAAATCCCTGATATGTCATTGATCCTGGAAAAACTGAATCGTTTTTCTGAATACATTGAGTTTGCTAACTTTCAAGACAGATTGAATCTGCAATGTTTTTTAATCAAAGGGGATGAAATTACAATCTTGGATCAGGAGGTGGACAAACTTAAATCGAACTACCGATTTAAGGCAGAAAACCCAACCGAGAAAGAACGACTTGAACAGGTCAAGAAACTGTGTTTATTAATTGAATCGATAGCAAGACTTGCACCCGATGAAAACAAAGATCGGTTTACCATTCGAGGATTAACCGAATTTGATTCCGTGAAACAAGTGTTCGTGCCTGATCCGTTTTTCATTAAAAATGGCTATTTGGTAACACCTATCATTGCCAGGCAAAGAACCCAAACAGACAATTTACAGTCATCCCAAAAGAACGACACGAACTATTCATCAAATCCTGGAACCGATGCCTTAACCAATATACAGCGCATTGCCGAAAAACGAAATGCACATTCCCAACTGAAATAATATTTTACAGGAAAATTACAGGATCATGGCAAAGTATAAACCTGGGGAAACTGGAAATAAACAAGGTCGGCCAAAGGGATCAAAGAATAAAGTCCAGGCATTTACCAAACTGGAAATTTCTGATTTTTTGACAAAATACTGGCCACAGATACGTCGGGACTTTATGAAAATGGAACCCGCACAACGTGTCCAAACATTTCTAAAACTGATATCGTTTGTTATCCCCAGGCCGACAGAGGGAAATTTTAATATGACTTTTAATCCGGAAAATTTATCCGACAATGACATCGATCAAATATTGAATACGCTAATAAGTAACAGTTATGAAAATTGAGGATTTGCAACGGGAACAAAAGGTTGATTTTCTGCAAAAGATCATGAACGGTGAAATGGTCATTCGGAAAGGTGTGTTTATGCCGAATAATGCTATGGTCGTAATTTCATCAAATGGGAAATTCTTTACTGATTCCAGTATGCTGACAGAAATACCAATTGAGTTACTGGAAGATTATCCAGGCAACCTGGTAATATTGCCACACAACCAAAGATAGTATTATACTTTTTTTTTGAAAAGAGGGATGTCAAATTGATGTCCCTTTTTTTGTTTGATAACAGGCCGTTTTATACAAAGTGTCCCGTATGTGTCCCCGAATAAAACAAAAAACCTGATAATCTATTGACTATCAGGTTAATAAC
>JAEYXH010000002.1 GCA_023428545.1 Bacteroidota bacterium
GCTTCAACCTGCACCCCTTTTCAAGCTTTATGCTTCGCCTTTCAATTACCTTTAGAACTTCGTTTTCGCGGCTGCAAATGTAGACAAGCTTTTTATTCCTGCAAACACTAAAACGAAAAAAACTTCATTTTCTTGCAACAAAAATCAGTAAAGCCGTGAACATCAGCGCGCAAAAACTTTAAAAGAATAACAAGAATTTCTTTTACGCTGAATTAACATTCGGGTTACATTTTCAGTAGCGCAAAAATACCATTAAATCCGCAACCACACCGATATTGCTGATTGTCAACTCCTTTAAGGCAAATTACCCAATCAATAACCTTATCCGAACTATCATTGACTCTTGTTTGACAAATCCGGGTTATTAATATCAGGATGTTCATAAGTGTGGCGTTAAAACTATAGCATGGTCAGGAAATAGCACTGTTTCCTAGTCCATAAAACTGTTTTTCAATACATTAAGCATAAATATCACTATCGGTGGCCCCAATATCGCAATAGACAGTGGATACCTCAATCTTAATTACAGATAGCTTAACGACTGACAACCTACACTTTAAATAAAGATTACCTGCATCAATGTATCATATCACAACCCAACTTACGAATATGAACCATTTACATTAAGCCATACTAGGAATATTAAAATATGGCACTGAATCAGTTCGTGTGAAGTGGCAAAACTTTTTTTGACATGTCAGATCTGAGGCCGAAAATGGAAGAAGATCTGGATTAAAAGCCCATATTTAAGCCTATCAATTTAAAAAAGTGTACATTCGCTTTTATAAAAAATAATAATCGTGTCGAAGAATCTCGTAATCATACCTACTTATAATGAAAAGGAAAACGCCGAAAAGATGATTCGGAAGGTGTTTTCGCTGGAAACCGAATTTCACTTACTGATCATTGATGACAATTCTCCTGATGGTACTGCGGGCATCGTAAAACGACTTCAGACTGAATTCCCTGATAAGCTACATATGGTTCAACGACAGGGCAAGCTTGGTTTGGGAACTGCCTACATCGCGGGATTTAAATGGGCAATCGATCATGGGTATGAATTCATTTTTGAGATGGACTGCGATTTTTCGCACGATCCCAATGATCTTGAAAAACTGTATACAGCAGTTCTGTCGGGAGCTGACCTTGCCATTGGATCAAGGTATATTTCTGGCATAAATGTCATAAACTGGCCTCTCGGTCGTGTTTTAATGTCCTATTTCGCTTCAGTATATGTGAGATTAATCACCGGCATGAAGGTCATGGATACTACCGCCGGCTTTAAATGCTACAGAAGAATTGTTCTCGAATCAATTCCGTTTGATCAAATTCGGCTAAAAGGTTATGGATTCCAGATCGAAATGAAATTCACCGCCTTCAAAATGGGTTTCAATATCGTTGAAGTCCCCATCATATTTACCGACCGACGAGAAGGAACATCAAAAATGAGCGGCGGCATTTTCAATGAAGCACTCTGGGGAGTAATGAAAATGAAGCTTCACAGCTTCTTCAGGAATTACAGGAAGGCCAATTAAACATCTCTTAAGTATTCCTTCAGGAAGATTTATGATGTCACAAATTCACTAATCTGTGATCGACCCAATCTGACCTGTTGGTTTTCGATGATCGGAAACCATATAATATTGTGCTTGTTTTTTGAGGAATCCATCACAGACAACCCAGAAAAAAGTAAATTTGTATAAAAGGCACAATTATGAAAAGGCTGATCAAAGATGCAACGATCATTAACGAGGGACTAAAATTCCAGGGAAGCGTATTGATCAACGGGGAAATAATCGAGAAAATATACCCCCATGTGTTACCCATGTCACTCGATATCAGCAACATTCAGGTATTTGAGGCCAAAGGATTATATCTGATACCGGGAGCAATCGACGATCAGGTTCATTTCAGGGAACCAGGATTAACCCATAAAGGAGACATTACCAGTGAAAGCAGGGCTGCCGCAGCCGGAGGAATAACCTCTTTTATGGAGATGCCCAACACAATCCCACAAGCAATCACACAGGATCTGCTGGAAGAAAAATACGAAAGGGCAGCCGTAGTTTCAATATGTAATTTCTCTTTTTATATGGGTGCCACCAACAACAATCTTGCTGAAGTCATGAAAACAGATCCATCAAAGGTTTGTGGAATAAAGGTTTTCATGGGATCTTCAACTGGCAATATGCTGGTTGACGATGATGTTACCCTGTCAGAAATTTTCAGGCATGCTCCTACCCTGGTTGCCACCCATTGTGAGGATGAAGGCACCATCAGGGAAAGAACGGAAATAGCAAAAAACAGATATGGGGAAAACGTTCCGCCATCAAGACATGCCCATATCCGCAACGATGAAGCCTGTTATAAGTCCTCATCAAAGGCAGTGGAACTGGCATCGAAATATCATACCAGGTTACATGTCCTGCATCTTTCAACAGCTAAAGAAATGATTCTTTTCGCACCTGGCAAGGTTTCAGGTAAACGAATAACGGCCGAGGCATGCGTGCACCATCTTTGGTTTGATGAGCATGATTACATCACCCTTGGTAATCGCATCAAGTGGAATCCGTCAATCAAGACAACCAACGACAGGGAAGCCTTACGGGATGCCCTGCTTTCGGGAAAGATCGATGTGGTTGCAACAGATCATGCACCGCACACCCTGGAAGAAAAAAGCAACACCTACTTCAAATCCCCCTCCGGAGGGCCGATGGTCCAGCACTCACTGGTTGCGATGCTTGAGCTTAGCCGAAAAGGAATCCTTCCGACAGAAAAGGTAATTGAAAAAATGTGTCACGCCCCGGCCGATCTTTTCAGGATCTCCCGAAGGGGATATATCCGTGAAGGATATTATGCTGACTTAGTTTTGGTTGATCCCGGGAAAACAAGGACTGTTGCCCCTGGAAACCTGCTCTATAAGTGCGGCTGGTCACCTTTTGAAGGCACTGTTTTCACGCAC
Source organism: Bacteroidota bacterium (assembly GCA_023428545.1). Next base: position 2,963 of record JAEYXH010000002.1, read on the forward strand.
CAGGTAACGCATACCTTTGTCAATGGCAATCTTGTTTGGCAACAGGGACATATCGTTGAAGAAAGCCGTGGAAAGCGGCTTATCTTTGAGCCCTGATAATCCTAATCAATTACAATCAGCAGATATTTGGATGCTTTCCAGAACTCTTGCGGATTATTGATGAATAATGTATCTGCGGTCTTCTCACCTGAAATCCTGAATGATTCTGAAGGATGTACCGATATTATTTTAGCCTTCTTTGCCATCAGGGGAAGGTAAGTGAATCCCCTCATGTCAGTTGTGGTAAAATAGTCACGGTTAAAGTCCCTTCTAATTTTTAATGTCCGGCCCACACCCAAAACACCACCTGATTTCTCAAGTATATTATTGTCGGTAAGCTCCCTGACGGTGCCCATGGCATAATAAACCTTGTTCATGGCAACCGTCTGATCATCTATAATACGCGTTTTCTCCTCCACCGTACGCGTAACTTCCTGAACCTGTGAGGAAAGCTGGCTAACATCGATATTTAACTTTTCCACATTCTGTGTAAGTTGTGAAATCTCGATGTTCTTTTGTTCAACCTGACTGTTAAGATTTGAAACCATCCTTTCAAATTCCGTAACCATACCCTGTAATTCACCAACCTTTGAATTTGCTGAATTCAACCTTCGTTGCAAGGAACTGTTCAATTCTTTATTCTTTTGAATCAGTTGATTTAAAAGAGCAATATCTTCAAGAATTTGCTGTTTCCGGTCACCCTGAAGTTCTCCCGGTTGCTGGCTGGCAACCGTTATCAATTTTTCCAGGGCTTTTATGGAATCCAGGTTCTCCTGTATCTCGTTGAAGGATGACAGAAAATCCATAATGGCCTGATCCTTTTCGGAAGTGACAGCAGAAAGGCTATCCCTGACCATACCCAGACGGTTTATTTCATTTTTTTGTTGCTGGCAGGCAAACAAGCCTGTAAATGCAATCAGAATCACTAATTTTTTCATTGTATAAAACCTGTATTTGGTTGAAAAATCTGGTGCAAATGTAATACATCCATAATACCTGTTATTCGCTGGAATAGAAATATTTAAGAAATAGACTACGCATTCATTCATGACTTGTCCAATATGACTCAAATCGACAGGGAAACCAAACATAAATATCTAACCTTAAGGACTTAACAAACGTATCATCCTTTAAAATGGATAAGTTCAGGATATGTCATTTGTTATCTTCATGTTAATGTCAACAATCTTCAATACATCGGAAACCGAAAATCCGCAGGGAACCTTATTTCATCAACGGGAGGAAATGGTTCGCTTCCAACTTCAGAATAGGGGTATCTCAGATACAAAAATACTGGAGGCGTTCAAAATCGTGCCCCGGGAAGCTTTTGTGCCTGTAGAGTACAGAAGATACTCCTATGCCGACCAACCCATCCCGATCGGGGAAGGGCAAACCATTTCACAGCCATATATAGTGGCATACATGACCGAGGTTCTCGGGGTCGGGCCAAATGAAAAAGTACTTGAAATCGGTACTGGCTCAGGATATCAGGCGGCAATTCTTGCTGAATTGGAGATTGAGGTATATTCGATTGAAGTTAATGAAACGCTTGCACAGAGAGCCAAAGCCACCCTCGAAAACCTGGGTTACAAGAACATCCACCTGAAAACAGGAGATGGATATGCCGGTTGGCAAGAGAATGCCCCTTTCGACGCCATTCTTGTAACATGTTCGCCTGCCTCAATACCTCCCCTGTTAGAAGAGCAACTTGCCGAAGGAGGCAGGATGATTATTCCGGTTGGACGGCAAAACAGCGTACAATATCTTTACCTTCTCGAAAAACATCAGGGAAAAATCAAACAGAAAAATGTGATGCCGGTAAGATTTGTGCCTATGACCGACGGTAAAGGAAAAACATATTAGTCTGATATAATGACACTTACCATATAGAGGCATTCGTTAACATGGAAATAACATTTTTGAGATTAAACTATTTTAGGATATTTATGTCTTATTATATGTTGAATTAATCTTGAAAATAGTTAGACAAATGAAGAAGATATTATTTCTGGTCATATTTGGTACGTTATATAGTTTATCCTGGGCACAGCCCGCACCTGTTGCCAATGAAAGTGAAGTCAGGTCGGGCAGAATCAAGGGAATTATCATGGATGCCGATTCGCAGTCTCCAATGGAGTATGCAAACATTGCGGTATACAGTAAAAGGGATTCCTCCTTGGTAACAGGAGGTATCACCAATGAAAAAGGGCACTTCGAAATTGAAGGATTGGGTTTTGGTGAGTATTATGCCGAAGCCATATTTATAGGATACGAAAAAAGCTCTCATTCTGACATACGGATAGCACCTACCAACCAGGTTGTTGATATTGGTGAAATAACATTAACCGCATCTTCACTGACAATCGGTGATGTAAATGTAGTCGCTGACCGACAGAGAATCGAATACAAAATCGACAAGAAGGTCATCAATGTTGACCAGGATATTAATGCCGCCGGAGGAACCGCTATTGATGTACTGGAAAATACACCATCAGTCGAGGTTGACATTGACGGAAATGTCTCTCTCAGAGGCTCATCCAGTTTTACGGTACTGATCGATGGAAAACCAAGTGTATTGTCAGGAAGTGACGCCCTGCGGCAACTACCTGCTTCGGCTATCGACAACATTGAAATCATTACAAACCCATCAGCCAAATATGAACCAGACGGGATGGCAGGAATCATCAATGTAGTAATGAAAAAGAACGTCCTTTCAGGATTCAACGGAATACTGAATGCAATGGTCGGAACGGGTAATAAATACCGGACCGACCTTAACCTGAATTACAGGACCCGGAAAACAAACCTGTTCTTTGGGACAGATTGGAACAACAATAACTCATTTGGGGAAATATTTTCGGAAAGGCAGACATTTCAGAATGACACCACGAATTTCATCATTACTGAAGGCAGACGTGATATGGAACGCAGAGGATTCAATATCAGGGGAGGTGCTGATTTTTTTCTTACCGACAGAGCCACACTTACGCTATCTTTGACAGGTGGGGAATATGGCAATGACAATGGAGGCCTGTCAAAACTCCACGAATATTCGATGCCGGGAACAACCGAGAGGTTTATAATCAATGACAATCTTTCGGGAAGAGAAGGAAACCAGTTCAGCTCAAATTTAAGTTTCCAACAAAAATTTGATGAATCAGGACTTCATAAATTAGATCTTTTACTTTACTATTCTGAACGGACCGGTGACGACCAGGAAAATCAGGATGAATACCTGACCAATTCAAGTTACCAGGGCAATCTTGGATTCATTGACAGAATCCAGTCCACTGAAACAGAAGATGAAAGTGAATTCCGATTTAAACTAGACTACGTCAGGCCGTTGTCATCAGGTGGCAAATTTGAGGCCGGAATGCAATCGACTCTCGACAGGGAACAAGAAGATTTTAACTTCTCAAATTATGATCCTGAAACTTCAAGTTGGATAAACAATCCTCTGTATACCAGCTCCATGGATTTCAGACGCGATATTCATGCCGGTTATGTTACGCTGGGTGGTAAAATGAGTATACTGCAATATATGGCGGGGCTTCGTGGAGAATATACTTTCCGTGAAATTGACCATGAGAAGGCAGATGAGCCTGTCACGATCGACCGTTTCGATCTTTTTCCAACAGCCCACTTGTCATTCGATGCTTCTGAGTCGACACAGATCATGACAAGTTACAGTCGAAGAATTAACCGCCCTTCAGGTCGGGATTTGGATCCATTTCCAAATTACATGAACCAATACACCATCAGGCAGGGTAATCCAGCATTAAAACCAGAATATACCAGTTCAATTGAACTCGGAATCATGCAAAGATTTGGGAAATCATTCATCTCGGCAGAGACCTTTTATCGTACAACCAATAACCTGATCAGCATGGTTCAGGAACTCAGGGATAATGGAATCATATATCTCACTTCAGAGAATATTAACCGTGATCACTCATTGGGTGCCGAGGTAATGGGTAATTTCAATATTGCCAAATGGTTTCAGTTAAACAGTAGCGTAAGTTACTTCAATTACCGCATCAATGGAGAATTGAATGGTGAGAGCATAGACAGGGAGAGCAACAACTATTCTTTGCGCATGAATGGAAGCTTCAGGCTGGCACCGGAAAGCAGAGTGCAGCTGATGGCATTTTACAGGGGCCCATCGGTACAGGCGCAGGGTGAATCAAAAGGAATGTTCTTCTCCAATATATCGTACCGTCAGGAATTTTTCGACAAGAAACTTTCAGCTACACTCAGTTTAAGAGACATTTTTGGAACCTCCCAATTCGAGAACATGTCCTACGGTCCAAACTTTTCCAACAAATTCAGGATGAAGCGTGAGTCGCAGGTCTTGCAGCTCACTCTCAGCTATAAGATCAACAACTATAAACAGGACCGGGGCCAGGGTGACATGAACGGCGAAGGCGGTGACCAGGGTGGAGGCCGTATGGACATGGACTTCTGATAGAGGATATCCTGATATATCCATGTAGAAATCGAATCAGGTGGGGTTACACAAACACAGACCAAAGCCTATACCGGTTTTGACTTTCTCCATATATTGTATAGTTATTCTGTGTATATTGTGTAATAAAAAATACAGAAGATCTATACAAGAACTATACAATATATGCAGAATTACAGAACCGGTGCAGTATGGGTAGGGTAATAACAACATTACCATAGCCCCATCATAAAACATAAAAGAGGCTGTTTCACTAAATGATACAGCCTCTTTTATCGTAATTGGGAAATTCGCGAAATTTTCAGGCCATTATCGAAATCACCTGGCGGCCAATCTCCAGCCAGAAGCGGTTCAAACATATTTCCGCACTTCATTACCGCAAATTAATAATCATGGTATCCACTGAAAATCCGGATAATAACAGCATAATTTGCCAAAATTCAAACAGATAGCCATATACTGGCATTTCCCCACGATTGACCCCACATAAAAATTTCATTTTGAAGAAACGTTAAGCTAATCCATTCAAGGCTTTTTATCCTTATATTTATGGCTCTTAAATAAAATTTATGCATACATAGATGTAGTATATTAACTCAATCTTATTACTATGAACAAAAAATCAGAACAAAGCAGTGTATCCCGCAGGGCATTTCTGGGTACAACTGCAGCCGCAGCCGCTGGAATTACCATTCTCCCCAGCAATGTCATCGCCGGACTGGGCCACAAAGCACCAAGTGACAAGCTGAATATTGCCTGTATCGGTGTTGGTGGTATGGGTGCAAGTAACCTCAGAAACTCTGCTACTGAAAACATCGTTGGTCTTTGCGATGTTGACTGGAAATACAGCAAGAGGGTATTTGACACCTATCCAAATGCAAAAACCTACAAGGACTGGAGAAAAATGTACGATGAGATGGGTAAATCCATCGATGCAGTTATTGTAGCCACTGCTGACCACACCCATGCCATTACTGCAGCATATGCAATGGAAATGGGCAAGCACGTGTATGTTCAAAAACCTTTGACACATACTGTATATGAATCAAGGTTGCTTACCAAACTGGCTGACAAATACAAGGTTGCCACACAAATGGGTAACCAGGGTTCATCAGGCGAAGGTGTTAACCTAGTATGTGAATGGTTGGCCAATGGTGAAATCGGTGAAGTGACCAAGGTTGAAGCTTTCACTGACCGCCCAATCTGGCCACAAGGACTGAACCGGCCTGAACCCGGCATGTGGGTACCTGACTCCCTTGACTGGGATCTCTTTATCGGACCTGCCCCTATGCGTCCTTACCATGAATTATATACTCCCTGGAACTGGCGTGGCTGGTGGGATTTTGGCACAGGCGCCCTTGGTGACATGGCTTGCCACATCTTACATCCCGTATTCGTTGGTCTTGAATTAGGTTATCCAACGAAAGCCCAGGGTAGTTCCACCCTATTGTTGAACGACTGCGCACCCAATGCACAGATGGTAAAACTGACCTTCCCCGGCAGGGCTCCCAAGACTGCATGGAAAGGCATGAAGAAAAATGCAGTTCTTCCTCCAGTTGAAGTCACATGGTACGATGGAGGTCTCCAGCCAAATAAACCAGAAGGATGGCCTGCAGGAAGAAACATGAACGACCAGGGTGGTGGTGTCATTTTCCACGGAACCAAAGACAAGTTGATCTGTGGTTGCTATGGCGTGAATCCATGGTTATTATCAGGAAGAGTGCCTGAAGCTCCCAAATTCCGCAGAAGAATTGACAAGGCCACTAACGGTGGACACGAACAGGATTGGATCCGCGCATGTAAGGAAAGTCCTGATAGCCGCGTAAAAACAGCTTCCGATTTCAGCGAAGCAGGTCCATTCAACGAAATGGTAGTAATGGGTGTACTCGCCGTCCGTCTCCAGAGTCTCAACAAAGAACTGGAATGGGATGGAGTGAACATGAAATTCACCAATATCGGTGCTGACGAAAAAATCAGGACTGTCGTTAAAGATGGCTTTGAAATCAATGACGGACATCCAACTTTCAAGAAAGACTGGACTGAACCCGTTTCCGCACAGGATTTTGCGGCTGAATTGATTAAGCACACCTACAGGAAGCCTTGGTCGCTGCCCGAAATGCCTGCATAGATTTACTGACAGAACCTTGATCGACCAAGGCAAAGGATAGCCGGATTTTCCTGCGCTCTTTGCAAAGGCCAGATAAAGTGTCCTATCAATATTAACTCTTTACCAAAAGGCTGTATGTAAAGCAATATGCTTGCATGCAGCCTTTTTTCACGTTTGTACACCAGTATTTTGACAGCATATGGAAACAGCGTGCCATTACCCGATCCTGGTTGCAAAAAGATGTTTTTTTTCATACTTTCAGCCCCTGTATACCTCTATCGGTAAATTGAAAGCCATGGACAAAGACAAAACACAGCATAGTGTGAACCGACGACAGTTTATTTCGGCGACAGCAACCGCTTTTGCCGGGATGACCATTTTACCAAGTCATGTCATTGCAGGATTGGGACACAAGCCACCCAGCTCAAAACTGAATATCGCGGGGATTGGTGTAGGAGGCATGGGGTATAACAACCTCAAGAACATGGAAACAGAGAATATTGTCGCACTTTGCGATGTGGACTGGGACTATGCAGGCAAAAGTTCATTTAAGGCATGGTCGAGGGCAAAGCAATATAAGGATTACCGCGTGATGTTTGAACAGCAGAAAGATATTGATGCGGTCATGATTGCAACTCCCGATCATTCACATGCGCTTCCAGCTGTCATGGCTATGCGTAACGGTTATCATGTATATGTCCAGAAACCACTATCACACAGCATTTACGAAGCAAGGGTGATGGCGGAAACTGCAAAAACCTATGGCGTTGCAACCCAAATGGGCAACCAGGGGAATTCTGATGAGGGCATCAGACAGATCTGCGAGTGGATATGGGCAGGTACCATTGGAGAGGTTACCCATGTTGACACATGGACAAACCGGCCGATATGGCCACAAGGGCTTCAGCGTCCGACAAAAAACATGAGGGAACCCAAAGACCTTGACTGGAACCTGTTTATCGGTACAGCATCATACAGGCCTTACCATGAAATATACACCCCATGGAACTGGCGTGGCTGGTGGGATTTTGGCACCGGAGCGCTGGGCGATATGGCATGTCATATTCTTGACCCGGTATTTATGGCTTTGAAACTTGAGTCTCCGGTTACAGTTCAGGGATCATCTACCCCCGTATCATTTGAGTCAGCACCCAATGCAGAATTTGTAATATTTGAGTTTCCCCGCCGCGACAACCTGCCAAAGGTGGCTATGCCTGAAGTTACCGTACATTGGTATGATGGAGGGATGATGCCGCCGCGGCCTGACGAACTTCTGCCCGGTGAAGCAATGGGTGATGCTGACGGAGGATGTATCTTTCATGGTACCAAGGGAAAAATCATGTGTGGAACCTATGCCAAAAACCCACAACTATTGCCGACCCGTATGATGGAATCATTCACACCACCCCAGAAAACCCTCCGAAGAATCAGCAATGCCATGCAGGGAGGCCATGAGCAGGATTGGATCAGGGCTTGCAAGGAAAGCAAGGAAACCAGGCTGGAGGCATCCTCGCATTTTGGATATGCTGGCCCTTTGACAGAAACCGTCCTTGCCGGTGTATTGGCTGTAAGATTGCAAAGCCTCGACCGGAAATTACAATGGGATGGAAAAACCATGAGGTTCACCAATATCAGCCATACCGATATGCTCCGGGTCATGTCGAAAGACAACTTTGAAATCATCAACGGCCATCCAAAATTTAACAGGGAGTTCTCCGAAATCCCGGCTGTAAGTATGGTCGAGGAATGGGTGCGGCATAACTACCGGGAAGGCTGGGAGCAAATCTGACTTTGAATACTGAATTACCCTGCGTTATTTTCGAAGGTCCAATTCAATTATTTCCTTATTCTGCCGTGATTCGCGATCCTTTATTTCAAGTTCGCCGATCCTTTCACGCCGGTCTATGCGGATAACATTCCCGTTAGGATCAACAAATTCTCCAGTTTGTACCGATGGGGCATCCAGATTCTTTTTCCGGATGATGGTGATCTTTTCCCGTCCGTTGCGAAGATTCTTCTTTTTGAATGTCAGTATTGTAGGATCATCCAGCCGGATGACATTACTCCGGTCACTCCTATACGGGCGAACAAGCGGACGTTTACCAGGAGGAGGCAAAACGGGGAAACCCCTTTGGTAACGAGGCCTGCGCATGGCAGTCCTGTATTCGTTTGAATCATTTCTATATTCAAAAACCCTGACCATTTCACTTACACGTTCGCCCGTGTCATTCCCATCGCTCGTCACTATGATCATCCTTTTTATCGAGTCAGGTTTTCCGGTCAGGAATAATTCATCGGAAAGGATGTTCCCATCCTTTTGCGAAGAAATCAATCGGGAAATTTCACCTCTGAATACCTGCGCATCGTGAACTGTATCCGGCAACATGACTTCTTTTTCGGTTTTGACCCCATCCTTGATCTCCACAATCTTTAATCGTGACTGGGCAACCGCATTCTGAACCGGGACTGCCACCAAAATGGCCAAACACAGGATGGTTCCCATCACCGAAACAAAATATCTTCTCATAGGATGCAGATTTTTAAAAGGTTATAACGCATACAGTGCAAATATAAAGCCAATTAAAACATTTGCGCTTATGGCTTGGGTTAATAATAAACAAATATTTTACTTTTGCCTTATGTTTTATAGGCGAACGTAATCCGGTATACAATATAGAATTGATAATCTTTACCATGATAAAAACCGCCAAGACAACTTTACCAACAAATCAACAAAATATTTCATGAGACACAGAGCATTCAATATCCTGTTGACAATGACAATTGCAGTGCTGGCAAGTATTGCTGCCGCTACAGGTATTTTTTCAAAAGAAGGCCCCGGACCGTTTGAGTACAAATCCATCCATGGAGAAACGGTACAGATTTACGGGAAGGGGGTTTACAGCTATATGTCAGCCGAATTGGCCCCCCAGGGAATTGCACAGGATTTTGTTACCCTGTTTCTTGCGGTGCCTGTCCTTATCGTTTCGCTGGCCTTTTCACTGAAAGGCTCCCAAAGGGGCAGAATGGTTTTTACCGGGGTCATCTCTTATCTTTTTGTCACATACCTGTTTTATCTGGCCATGGGAACCTACAGTTACCTATTCCTCGTATATGTAATCTTACTGGGCTCCACAGCCACAAGCCTGACATTAAGTATGTTATCACTCGGGCAGGTTGATTTTCCCGGACAGCTCAAACATCAGGCTCCCGTGAAATCAGCAGGTTCTTTTCTAATATTCAACGGCTTAGCCATAAGCATTTTATGGCTGGGAAGGATTATTCCTCCCCTCATCGACGGCACCATTTATCCTGAAGGTTTAGATCACAATACCACCATGATTGTACAGGGTTTTGATCTTGCGCTGTTGTTGCCTTTGTCGATAGTATCAGGATGGTTGCTATACCAAAGACATGGATCTGGAATTCTCCTTGGAATCGTTTACCTGGTCTTTCTCTCAATACTTATGACGTCACTGACAGCCAAAATAATCTATATGGGTATACTGGGCCAGAATATTATTCCGGTAGTATTTATCATTCCTGTATACATGTTAACAGCTTATGGATTCGCTTACAGCCTGATCAGGAATTTAAGGCTTAGCTGAACCATCAAGGTCAAATTTCCCGGTTTTGATTTTGGTATCGGTAGCTTGAGTTTCAATTCCACAGGTACCAAAACCAAGCAGGGCGTAAAGCGGGCAGCAGCGACGCAGTGAAGTGATTCCCAAAAGGATTGCCAGTGCCAGGGCGACGTCACCCCAAGTACCTTCGAGCGTTTTTGTTATATAAAGAATGGCCAGGATGATTGCCAAAATTGCCCGGATTATACGGTCTGTTTTACCAACATTATGCATCATATCTAATTATCTATATTTTTAGATGCAAAGATAACGCTTTTATAATCCCATCGGGTGAATTTCAATATGACTGCTGAAGATCCCTCAAAAGGCCAGCAGCCTCACTGACCGAAAGTATTGAATCAAAGGTAAGTGTAAGCTTTCCTTCCTCTTTCATTCGACATTTCCGGGGATGTTTCTGAACGTACTGAAGGACTTTACTAAATGCTTCCGACTGGTAATATTGTGATTTCTGATCGGCAGGAAAGTAACAGATCATTTTTTGGTTCTTGAGGATAATTTTATCAATTCCCGAATCAATTGCCATCCAACGGAGCCTTACAATATTAATCAATTCCTGGCTTTCGGGTGGCAGTTTACCAAAACGGTCAACCAACCCGGCTTCGTACTTCCACAATTGCTC
>JAEYXH010000011.1 GCA_023428545.1 Bacteroidota bacterium
TACCGGTTTGAACGAAATGGAAAACAAAGGATTCAGTGCCAGTGTCATTCAGGGGCTGTTAGCGTCCTATAAAAAGGTAGAGAAACTGGAAAATCCGGGTTAATGCATCTCCGTTACAAGAAAATAACCATCAAGGTCGGCAGCAATGTACTGACCAAACCCGACGGTACACTGAATGTGGCCCGAATAGCCCATTTGGTCGACCAGATCGCTGTTTTGCACAAAGCAGGTGTTGAGATAATCCTGGTTTCGTCAGGGGCTGTAGCATCCGGAAAATCGGTCCTGATGCCTTCCCGTAAATATGATGCCGTCTCATCGAGGCAGCTTTGGGCTGCACTCGGACAGGTGAAGCTGATCAACCGGTATTCCGACTTTTTCAGGGAGCATGGAATGATTTGCGCCCAGGTGCTTACCACCAAGGAAAACTTTTCGAGCAGGGCGCATTACCTGAATATGAAAAACTGCATAGGTACCCTGCTTGAGAACCGGGTTGTCCCCATCGTGAACGAAAACGACACCATCTCGATCACGGAACTGATGTTTACCGACAATGATGAACTTTCGGGGCTGATGGCCACGCTGGCACATTCGGACGCCCTGATCATCCTGTCGAACGTGGATGGCGTGTATACCAGTGATCCCGGACAGCCCGGGGCAGAAATGATCACCGAAATCAGCGATGATCTCGATGACGAACATATCCATGTCAGCGGGCAGATGTCGGGCTTCGGAAGGGGAGGAATGCTCACCAAGCTGCGGATCGCCCGAAAAGTAGCCAACAGCGGGATTGCCGTTCATGTGGCCAACGGGGGAAGAGAGAACATATTGACCGACCTGCTTGATTCCGCAAAATCGGTTCCCCATACCTTTTTCAAACCTGATCCCGAATCCGTGAAAGGGATCAAGAACTGGATGGCTTATTCAGACAGTTTTGCAAAAGCCGTGATCACGGTTAACCATGGTGCCGCAGCCGCACTTCTGTCAGAAAAGGCGGTGAGCCTGCTTCCTGTTGGCGTGGTGGCAATTTCGGGAGAATTCAAGGCTGGTGACCTGTTGAAAATCATGGATGAGGACAACCATCCCATTGGTATCGGCAAAGCCAGTTATGGCTCTGACCGATGGGAGAAAGAGCTCACAGCAAAGCGTCAGAAACCATTGATCCATTATGACTATCTTTATATCGAGAACGGGAAGTAAGGATCAAATCTTGTCAAAAACAAAAATCATGAAAATACAAGCACAGCTGGAAAAGACGCTTCGGACATCGAAAAGCCTGAACCTGCTTGAAAGCGAACAAATCATCTCCATCCTGACGGATCTTGCCGATACTGCAGTTTCGCGGACTTCAATAATTCTTGCGGCGAACCGGAAAGACCTGGATCGCATGGATACGGCAGATCCCCGATACGACCGTCTGAAGCTGACTGAAGAGAGGATTGAAGGTATTGCCCAGGATATGCGTAACGTGGCTGGCCTGGATAACCCGGTGGGTAAGGTCCTTGCTGAAATGGAAAGGTCCAACGGATTGAAGATCAGGAAGGTGACCGTGCCTTTTGGAGTGATTGGCATCATTTATGAGGCCCGGCCCAATGTCACCTTCGATGTGTTTTCACTTTGCCTGAAGTCGGGCAACGCCTGCGTACTCAAGGGAGGGTCGGATGCCATTGATTCCAATACGGCCATCGTGGAAATCATCCATGAAGTGCTTGAACGCCATGAGGTATCGCCGGATGTGGTAGCCCTTCTGCCTGCCGGCAGGGAGGAGACCCAGGAAATGATGCATGCCCATGGCTATATTGACCTTATCATACCCAGAGGCAGTCAGGGATTGATCGATTTTGTGAGGCAAAACTCATCGATTCCCGTCATCGAAACTGGCGCAGGCATATGCCATACCTACTTTGACAAAGCAGGAGATTCCATGAAAGGAGCCGGGATAGTTTTCAATGCAAAAACCCGCAGGCCTTCGGTTTGTAATGCCCTCGACTGCCTTGTCATCCACCGTGAAAGACTATCGGCTTTGCCTGTCCTGACCCAAAAGCTGGCTGGTGACGAGGTGATCATTTATGCGGATCCCGAATCCTTCAATCAGCTTCAAAACAGCTATCCGGCCCATCTTTTGCAGCCTGCAACTGAGGAATCCTTCGGGACAGAATTCCTTTCCCTCAAAATGTCGGTAAAAACAGTAGGTGACATAGACGAGGCGATTGACCACATAGCCCGCTACAGCTCACGCCACAGTGAAGCCATTGTCTCAGAAGACACTAAAGCAATACGGAAGTTTCAGCTAATGGTTGATGCGGCCGCCGTATATTCCAATGCATCGACCGCCTTTACCGATGGTGCTCAATTTGGATTGGGAGCCGAGATCGGGATCAGCACGCAGAAGTTGCATGCCAGGGGGCCAATGGCTCTGCAGGAGCTGACCTCCTATAAATGGATCGTGGAAGGTAGCGGGCAGGTAAGGCCAAAGTAAATCCCGGCCATATCCTTATACAACATTTAAGAAAAAAAATAAAGTTAAGATATGAGACATTTCACATCGGTCAATGATGTAGTTGACTTAAAAAAAGCATTGGAAAATGCCTTCGAGGTAAAGAAGAATCCATTCGCCTATTCCCATCTGGGAAAAAACAAGACCATGGTCCTGATATTTTTCAATTCCAGTCTGCGTACCCGCCTGAGCACACAAAAGGCAGCCATGAACCTTGGAATGAATACCATGGTCTTGAACGTCAACGAGGACGGGTGGAAGCTTGAATCAGAGCTGGGTGTGGTGATGGACGGGGACAAACCCGAGCACCTGCGTGAAGCGATTCCGGTAATAGGGGAATATTGCGACATCATCGGAGTGCGGTCGTTTGCCAGGTTTGAGAATAAGGAATTTGACTACAGTGAGAAAATTCTGAACCAGTTTATCGAATATGCGGACGTTCCTGTTGTGAGCATGGAAGCAGCCACCAGGCATCCGTTGCAGAGTTTTGCCGACCTGATGACCATTGAGGAGTTTAAGAAGAAACCCAGGCCGAAGGTCGTACTGACCTGGGCACCCCACCCCCGGGCATTGCCACAGGCAGTTCCCAATTCTTTTGTGGAGTGGATGCGAAGGGCCGATTATGACCTTGTGGTGACCCATCCAGAAGGATATGAACTGGCACCCGAATTCATGGGCGACCTGAAAGTGGAATACAACCAGGATAAAGCCTTTGAGGGGGCAGATTTTATTTATGCAAAGAACTGGGCCTCCTACAATGATTATGGCAAGATTCTGAGCAAGGATATGAATTGGACAGTGGATGCCCGGAAAATGGCCCTGACCAACCAGGCCCGTTTTATGCATTGTTTGCCGGTGAGGCGAAACATGATAGTGACCGATGAAGTGATTGACAGTCCTGCGTCCATTGTCATCCAGGAGGCAGCCAACAGGGAATGGTCAGCCCAGGCAGTTTTGAAAATGATATTGGAATCGATGTAATGGGGAAGATAGAAATTATACCCGCCATTGACATTATTGGTGGAAAATGTGTCAGGCTGAGCCAGGGCAATTACGACAGCAAGAAGGTCTATAACGAAAATCCGCTGGAGGTGGCTCAGATGTTTGAAGATGCCGGCCTGCAAAGATTGCACCTGGTTGATCTGGACGGAGCCCGCCAGAAGCAGATCGTGAATTATAAAGTGCTGGAAACCATTGCGTCGAAAACCAGCCTGACCATCGATTTTGGGGGTGGATTAAAAAGTGACAATGACCTGAGGATTGCCTTTGAAAGCGGGGCAGCAATGGTTACCGGCGGAAGTATTGCCGTTACTGATCCCGAAACTTTCCTTAACTGGCTTCAAACCTTTGGATCTGAGCGGATCATACTCGGGGCCGATGTTAGGGATGGCAGGATTGCCGTCAGCGGATGGCAGGAAGAGTCGTCGCGGGATATATTGCCTTTTTTAAAGGGGTATATGGAAAAAGGTGTACGTAAGGCCATCTCGACTGATATCCGAATGGACGGGATGCTGGCAGGACCATCTTATGACCTTTACAATGAAATCCTGAGGGAATTCCCCGATTTATACCTGATTGCAAGCGGTGGCATTTCCTGCATGGATGATATCCTGAAACTGGCCGAAAACAGCGTTCCGGCAGTGATAACCGGAAAGGCCATCTATGAAGGGAAAGTCACACTGAAAGAGCTTGGGAAATACATGGGCCAGGTTTCCTGATGTGCCAGTATTTGAAATTACGGGTTTTAATTTTTTTCTCCTTTGGTCAGGTTTGTTTTGATTTGGGGAGAACCATGGATGCAAACATTATCTTTGCAGTCGTGAAACCAGAAGATCAGAAAAGATAATCGCATGCTTGCCAAAAGAATTATACCTTGCCTCGACATCAAAGACGGCCAAACCGTCAAGGGAGTGAATTTCGTCAACATACGCAATGTAGGCGATCCGGTTGAATTGGGAGCCCTCTATGCAGAGCAGGGAGCAGATGAATTGGTTTTTCTGGATATCACCGCCACCCATGAAGGCCGTAAAACTTTCAAGGATCTGGTAAGGCGGATAGCCCGTGAAATCAATATTCCGTTTACCGTTGGGGGTGGTATCAGTGAGCTCAGTGATGCAGGCGCCTTGCTGGATGCCGGTGCCGACAAAATCAGCATCAATTCTTCGGCCGTCAGGAATCCCCGATTGATTGATGACCTGGCTCTTCACTTCGGAAGCCAGTTCGTCGTACTGGCCATTGATGCCAGGGGCGATGAGGCCGGAAACTGGGTGGTTACCGTGAATGGCGGCAGAATACCTACCGAATTTGAATTGTTTACGTGGGCCAAAGAAGGTGAAAGCCGCGGGGCAGGAGAAATTCTTTTTACATCAATGAACCATGATGGCACCAAGAATGGTTTTGCCTGCCATGAACTTGCACGATTATCGGAAAGCCTGAGAATACCAATCATAGCCTCAGGCGGTGCCGGTAAAATGGAGCATTTTGAAGAGGTCTTCACCAAAGGCAAGGCTGATGCGGGACTGGCAGCCAGTATATTTCACTTCAGGGAAATTGCGATTCCCGATTTAAAGCGATTCCTTGGCGAGCGTAATATCGTTGTCAGGATGTAAAACCGAAGCCTGTAAACATCAGCGAATGAGTAAGCAGGATTTTTGGGGCATTTCAATATATGGGAATTTTAACAAAAGAAAATAGATATGGAACTGGATTTTGAAAAACTGAACGGACTTGTTCCGGCCATCATACAGGATAATACGACGCAGGTGGTCCTGATGCTGGGATTCATGAATGAGGAAGCCGTGAAGATCACTGAGGAATCAGGAAGGGTTACTTTTTTTAGCCGGACCAAGAACCGGTTGTGGACCAAGGGTGAAGAGAGTGGAAATTACCTGAATGTGGTTAGCATTTCAGCCGACTGCGACAATGACACACTGCTGGTAAAAGTGAATCCCGATGGACCGACTTGCCATACAGGAGCTGACACTTGCTGGGATGAATCCAATTCGGAAAATGAACTGAGTTTCCTGGAGTACCTTCAAGACCTGATTGAAGAGCGAAAAGCCGAAATGCCCGAAGGTTCCTACACAACCCGGTTATTCAGGGAGGGAACCCGGAAGATTGCCCAGAAAGTGGGAGAGGAAGCGGTTGAAACCGTGATTGGCGCCATGGCTGACGATGACCAGAATTTACTGTATGAAGGTGCCGATCTATTGTATCACCTAATGGTATTATTGACACATAAGGGCTATCGGATTGAGGATCTGGCAGCCGAACTGAAACGTCGTCATCAATAGACTGGCGTAGCTCATCCAAATAACGTTTAACCTTCATGGTTCTGACAGCTGGCGACCCGGTTGCAGAAGCATGAAGGTTTTTTTTTAAAATACCAAGAGTTTTCATATCAGTTGTTTATGATCGTTTGAAGTGCAGATTCTTGTCATAAAACATGATTGCATAACATGAAAAAAGTAGTTCTTTAACATACATTGAGATCCCAAATGTTCGTAATTTCATATCGAAATAACAGACCATCCCCAAAGGAAAAGTATGGAATTCCCATGGTTTTCATCAGGGGATATGATGTTCAAGTTCTTATCAGCCTGGAACTACTTTCTCAACCATCCAAAATAATAAACCAATATGCAACAGAAAAACCTTTGTTTGGCAAGTGCGGCGACACTCATGGCCTGTCGTTCAATAGCCCAGGCCTTTGCCGAGAATATATTTGAGCTTTCACACCTTAGGGCTTCCTGGTCGGTTGATTATGCCAAGAATCTCAAAAAACGTATCCAGGAAGTGATGGACAAACATTTCAGTGAAGAAGGGCATTTGCACTCCGAAAAAATCAGGGACTGGCGAGAGATGATTATCTCGGCACTTACCGATCTGGCTCTGGTCAGGGCTTCTGTCAGGGTTGATTTTAAAGAGGATCCGGCCTTCATTAAGGAAGTTTTTGATAAACTGGGATATACCGATTATTTCAGTGATGCCAAAAACGGGGACCATGTCAGCATGTTCAACTTCATCAGGGAATTTGCGGCCAACCTTACTCCATCGCTACAGGGAAGGATCACTGAAAAAGGATTGGATCCCCATATACTGGAAAGGCTGATAGAGGATGCAAAAATGCTGGAGAAATTTCACGAGTGCTTTGAAATAGTTTCCGATGCCTCATTAATTGAGGATGAAGGTAAGAAATCGCTCGAAGCCATTTATGACGAGATCCAGGATATATGCCGGATAACGGGTGCCTATTATTTCTTTGATCCGGTCAGGAAAGAAAGTTTTAACTTTTTTAAGGCACTCCGGAAAGTCCCTGTATAAAGATTGTAATTATTCAGATGTTTTGTGAAATTATAGAGGTTGTCTTAATAGTCAGACAGCCTCTTTTTATTTAAATATTTTATTGAAGCTAATCTCCTAATCCCCTCAAAGCTAATTGCCCATCTTAATCAAGTCCCGACCAACTTATTGGTTGTTCCATATATTCTGCATATGTTTTGCAATAATTTTGCATGTCCCTATGGGGAATGATTGGGGTTTGTATGAAAAATATATGCGGTCGGCAATAAGTTGACATGAACCGGGGCAATACATCAACGATAATTCGGTAAATGATAATAGATCATGGTATCAGGTTTGGGGATCCACATTCTTTTTGAAGTACACTATCAAAAAAAATAGAAAATTCTGGTAGGGCAGAGTTTTGGTAATTTAGGATCTTTTAGCCTGTAAATCAAGGAATTTTTATGGATTTCAGTTTTGGTCACATGCTTTTGGGAGACTGTAATTCCCTTTCTTATCAACGTATATACCCATGTTGATATGATTATTTCTATATATTTACGGTCGAAAAAGAAGGCGAAAGGCATTTGAAAAATTACGACCAGTGAGTTTGATTACCGAAATTTTAGAGAAACCAGTTATAACAGAGAAGAGCTGTCAGCATTGCAAGGATGATTGTTGTGTTTCATGTTTTGACAGAAATAACGGATTGCTGTTTAAGACCTTATCACGAGCAGAATTGGAAAGGTTGGTGAGTAACAAATATAACGTTCGTTTCAGGCCTGGCGAAACCATCTTAAAGCAAAATACCTTATCGACGAATATTGTATGTCTGCGAAAGGGGATTGTCAAAGTGTACGTTGAAGGATCGAAAGACAAGAACTTGATATTGAAGGTGATGAAAGATACCGGCATCCTCACGAGTGGGGTATTTGCCAGTGAAACACACCGGCCTTACACGGTCACTGCAGTAACCGATGTGGAATGTTGTTTCATAAACTCCGACAACATTTTGGAACTATTCTCATCAAACAGCATTTTTGCACTCAGCCTGATCAACCATTACCATCAGCTGAACAATCATATGTTTAATACTCTTGTGAACCTGACCCAAAAATATATGCCGGGAAGAGTAGCTGATACATTATTGTATCTGAGGCATCAGGTATTTCATTCCAATCCGTTTTTACTTCCGTTCAGTCGGCAGGAACTGGCAGAAATGTCGGCCATGACAAAAGAGAGTTTTGTCCGTATTTTAAAGGAGTTCAAGACCTCCGGACTGATCACTCAAGAAGGTAAATTCATGGAAATAATTGATGAAGAGTCGCTTGAAGAGATTAGTCGCAATGGCTGATTGACATTTGTCAATGCTTTTTATTATCTGCCGCATCTCTTTGCTTGATTATTACGAGTCGTTTCATTCTCATATATCATACTACTTCTTAGGGCCTAATTCACGTGGGTGTGTATTTTTGCCACAGAGATAATAGTATAATTTTTTATTATGAACGATAACAATTACACTCGTATTAACAAACCTAATCCATCAATTATGGGAACAAAGAATTTATTCAAGGCTATCGTCCTCTTTTTATTTGCCGGAGCACTTATGATGACTTCCTGTGTAAAAGAAGGACCAATGGGATTACCAGGTTTAGACGGGAAAGACGGTGTGGATGGTACCAATGGCCAGAACGGCGTTGATGGTACGGCCAGTTGCATTGCTTGTCATAACCAAACCAATAAAGCATTAATTTCAACTCAGTTTGACAATTCAGTACACGGTGAAGGCCCTAATGTGGCTTACGCCGGTGCACGTTCAGGTTGTGCAACCTGTCACTCAGGCAATGGTTTTGTTGCTGCAAAAACGCTTGGCGTAAGGGATTTGCCTGCTAACTTGGACAAAGGTGAACCATTTACCTGTGCGACTTGCCACACTTCACACCAGACTTTTGATTTTGCCAATGACGGTCCTGATTATGCACTTCGACTGACTGATCCTCTCAAACCCTATATGGATTTAACTGGTTCTGTAGAAATTGACATGGGAGCTTCAAACATTTGTATTGACTGCCACCAGCCGCGTGAATCTGCACCGATTGCCGATGCGGAAGGTAATTTCTATATCGCTAATAACCGTTTCGGTCCTCACTACAGTACTCAGGCAGTTGTTGTTGAAGGTATCTGGGGTTACAATTTTGCCCAGGCTTCCACTGCCATTCCCGGCGCAGGATCACACCCGCACCGTACTGCCGCATCCTGCAACTCATGCCACATGCATGACAGCACCAACGGTACTGTAGGTGGTCACACCTGGAATGTAGGGCCGTCTGCTTGTTCAAGCTGCCATGCCGGAATTAATACTGCTGAGGCAATTCAGGCTGCAAAAGCTGAGTACTATGAACTCTTTAACGAGCTGGGAGAAAAACTGGTTGAGAAAGGAGCCATGCGCGTAACTGCATCCGGATCACTCGAGCCTAATCCTCAGACAACCGTGCCGATTGATGTTGCAGGTGCGTTGTTCAACTATCGTCTTCTATATGGCGACCATAGTGGTGGTATCCACAACCCGGCTTATGCCAAAGCTCTGCTCAAGAATTCAATTGAAGCTCTGAACTAAGAGATATTAACTAAAAGACTTCCCTGACTTGGGGAAGTCTTTTAACAATCCAGTATTCACAGTTTGGTATCAGGTTTGTAATACCTTCCATGTGATCATAGCTAAGAGTTCATGGCTAACATCAAAAACAAGAATTTTATGAAAAAAATAAATATATCGGTCATCTTAATTTTCCTGATATTGGCACTCGCAGGTTGTAAGTATGATTTCATTCTTGAAGAGGAAGCACCACCAGTTGATCCCTCAGGACCTGAAATCAGCTATGCCCAGCAGATTCAGCCCATATTCAATGCAGGTTGCGTAGGATGTCACAAAGCCGGTGCCACGCCTCCAAACCTGGTTTCCGGAAGTTCATATGCCGCAATCAATACCAGTAAGTATATTAATACTGCAACTCCTGCCGAAAGTGGTATTTATAAGGTTCCTGCACCTGCCGGAACTACTCACAGGCACAAAACCTACACTGCCTCTGAGGCTGCCCTGATTCTTGGATGGATACAGCAGGGAGCTAAAAACAATTAACCATGGTTAAATCGGATAAAATGAAAAAAGCGATATTATATCTTATTCTGGCAGGTTTGTTTAATCTGGGTGTTTTTGCCCAGGATGAAGAAGTTCAGGAGAAAGACCGGCCAGTTAGGGCTCCTTTCGCCAGTGGATTGCTTCTTGATAACCAAACCACATACATTCCTTCGGTGAAAACCCTGGAATACGTTATACAGCATAAATTCGGAAATGTGCAAAACGGCCGTTCTGATCTTTGGGGTATCTATGCTCCGGGAGCCAACATCCGTCTTGGAGTCAATTATGTACCATTCAAAAACTTCCAGATAGGTGTGGGCGGTACCAAAAAGAACATGTATACCGATTTTAATGCCAAGTGGACCATTGTTGAACAGACCCGGAGAAATACCATACCTGTTGCCGTAGCATTGTATGGAGTAATGGCCATCGACGGCCGCAACGAAAGTGCATTCGGAACCGGACAGGTTGTTGGCACCAAAGGCCCAACACTTCCTCATTCAGTAAACTTCCAGGATCGCCTTTCCTATTTTTCCCAATTGATCATCAGCCGTAAATTTGGTGAAGCGGTTTCTCTTCAGGCTGGCGCCAGCTTCTCACACTACAATATGGTAGTTTGGGATGGTGACCACGATAAGATTGGTCTTCACTTTAACGGTAGGGTCAATTTTTCTCCGCAGTCATCAATTATTTTTAACTATGATGTGCCCCTGAAAATTAAAGATATTTCAGAACAGCGTGAATGGATCAATCACCCCGAACCCAATATTTCGATTGGTTGGGAGATTGCCACCAGTACACACGCGTTCCATATTTATGCTGGTACAGCTGATGGAATTGTTCCACAGGATATGATGATGCATAATCTGAATAAACCGGGTTGGGATAGTTTCGCATTGGGCTTTACCATCACACGTCTTTGGAATTTTTAGTCATTTTTTAAATTAAAAACTATGAAAGCAAAAAATCTCGTTTTCACATTAGCAGCACTGGTTCTTGGTGTTGTTCTCATGTCATTTGTAAGTGCACCTCAGCAGAAAAAGGGTGAAGCCTGGAAAATTCCTGCCGAGTACAAAGCCAAAAAGAACCCGGTTAAGGGTGATGCCAGCCTTGAACGTCTTGGAAAAGCCGCTTGGGCAAAACACTGCCGCTCATGCCATGGTAACCTTGGTAAAGGTGATGGCCCAAAAGCCGCCAGCATGAAAACTTTCCCAGGTGATTTCAGTGCAACTGATTTCCAGGCACATACCGACGGTGATATTTATTACATGTCGTTTGTTGGCCGTGGCGAAATGCCAAACTTCGAAAGTAAAATTACTGACGAAGAAGAGCGTTGGGCTGTTGTCAACCTGATCAGGACAATGAAATAAATCTATTTGCAATACGCATCGAATCCGTTTATTCGGATCGATGCGTATTTTTTTTTAACCAAATTGATGTAAAATGCTGAACCTAAAGGGATTTTTATGTTTTATTGCAGGCCTGCTGGTGATGTCGCATGTCTCGGCTCAGGAGAATGCCATGAGGGAGGAGAACCAGGTCTGTCTCAGCTGTCACAGCAAACAAACCTATTCCTTTTTTAACGATTGGTCGGGTCAGGACGAAAAAAGGCTGATGAACCCGCATCTGGTAATCGATTCGGTCATGTTTATGAGCGGTGTTCATAAAACATTTGCCTGTACCGATTGCCATTCAATGGATTACGAAACGTATCCGCACATGCACGAGCTTAAGCTGGAACCGATGGCCACCTGCCTTGACTGTCATGGTGGTGATCCCCACTACGAACAGTACCAGTTTGAGAAAATTGATGAAGAGTTTCAGAAGAGTGTCCACTTCCAGAGGGCTGGTGACCTCTTTACCTGCAGTAAATGTCACGACCAGCATTACTACCAGAATGCTGCCAGGACCAGTTCAACCGTTGGAGAGATCGTTAGTATCGATAATCAGATGTGTCTTACATGCCACTCAAATCCTGCCCAGTACAGCCTCTCTACCAATGCCGAATTCCCCAATCTTAACTTAGTACACGAATGGCTTCCCAACCAGGAACTTCATTTCAGAAGTGTACGCTGTATTGATTGCCATAGTGAGTTTAACCAAGACCTGATGGTCTCCCATAATATCCAACCCAAAGAGAATGCCGTGAAAAAGTGTGCTGAATGCCACTCTGCCAATACCATGCTTCAGGCCACGCTCTATCGTTACGAGAACATCCAGTCACGCGAAGACCAGGGATTTTTCTCATCCATTCAGAGTAATCAGGCCTACATCATTGGTGCAAACCAGGTTCCGCTTTTTAAGTATCTTACCATTGGAGTCATTGCATTAATGGTAATCGGAATCTCAGTTCACATCGCATTCAGGGTTATCTTAAAAAAGTAAGTGTCATGTCTGAAAAAAGATTATATTTCTATCCAGTCTGGCTTCGCATCTGGCATGCCATCAATGCCTTGGGAATATTGATTCTCATCTTGACCGGTTTTTTTATGCATTATGCCATCCATGGCGATTTACTTGATTTTGCCTTGTTGGTGACTTTGCATAATGTAACCGGAATCATTCTTGCTGCCAATTACCTGTTTTTTGTTTTCGGTAACTTGTTTTTTAATAACTACCGTTTTTATAGGTTGAAGACCAAAGGATTATTTGACCGTCTTACCCGTCAGGGTTTATATTATGCATTTGGGATGTTTAAGAACCAGCAGCCACCTTTTCCGCTCAGCGAAAAGCGCAAGTTCAATCCCATGCAAAAATTTGCCTATTTCTTTGTCATGTATCTGCTTGTTCCTTTGGTGATAGCATCTGGAATTGGTTTGTTGTTTCCCGAGTTTATAGTCGAAAAAGTATATAATCTCAGTGGGGTGTTTCTGACCGCTATTTTTCATGCCGGATTAGGTTTCTTGATTTTTGTTTTCCTTCTTGTTCATCTCTATGCTGCTTCCATTGGGAAGAGCCCATTGAAAAATTTCCGGAGTATCGTTACCGGATGGCATGAGCCCAACCATTGAGATAGGTCTTTTTTAATCAATCAGAACCAATAAGTTTGAAAGAGGCGCCAGTTTCCTGGTGCCTCTTTGTTGTTATGAGGATTCCATTCAATGATTCGGCGGATGATTGAATTTGACTTTCGTCGTCAGTCAGTCTTTTCATGATCCGTTTTAATTCATTTTATTTGTAAGTTTAATGCTTGCGATTATGAATGATTATATCCAACTCCTGATCAGGTTGATCAGAACTCCTTCTTTCAGCAAAAACGAATCGGATGTTGCCGGCATAATCCGTCAATTCCTGCATGAGAGAAATATAAATTTCCAAACACACAAGAACAATACATGGGTGATCCGGCCTGGTATTGATCCATTGAAACCTACCATTCTTTTGAATTCACACATCGATACCGTTAAGCCGGTTCCGGGGTGGACGGTTGACCCATTTGGGGCCATCGAGGAAGGGGATCGTATCACCGGTCTTGGAAGCAATGACGCGGGAGCTCCTTTGGTTGTGCTAATGGCAGTGTTTATGCATTTCATGAACGGCAAGGATATCCCCTGGAACCTTGTGTATGCAGCAACGGCTGAGGAGGAAAATTCGGGCCCTGATGGATTTGAATCAATTAAAGCTTTTCTTCCTCCCATTGACTTCGCGATTGTGGGAGAACCTACCCGAATGGAAGTGGCTGTTGCAGAGCGGGGTTTGCTTGTGCTTGATTGCTATGCACATGGGAAATCGGGCCATGCCGCGCGTGAAGAGGGCGAAAATGCACTCTATATTGCATTGGACGATATCAGAAAACTACGCGACTATAATTTTGAGATGGTCTCGGATGTATTGGGGCGGGTGAAGGTTACTGCTACGCAGATAGAGGCAGGTACCCAGCATAATGTTGTTCCCGATATTTGCCATTTTGTACTCGATGTGAGGACCAACGAGTGTTACACAAACCATGAACTTTTTACCCTTATTTCGGATTTGATCCGATCAGAAGTCAAGCCTCGTTCATTCCGGTTGAATTCTTCGGGCATTCCTGCCGATCACCCTTTTGCCATCAGGGTTAAAGAATTGGGAATACCCATGTATGGTTCGCCCACAACTTCTGACCAGGCTATCATGCCCTGGCCATCGGTTAAAATGGGACCGGGTGATTCGGCCCGTTCCCATACGGCGAATGAGTATATATTGAGGTCCGAAATAGAAACTGCTTTTTCCTTGTATGTAAAAATTATGGAAGGTTTCGTTCTGTGATCCAATAAAGAACTGCCGGGTAGAAGTCTGGAAGAAACCGGATTTCAAATCACTTTTTCTGATTTTTATGTGTCGGGCCAATTTGAAATGGGTGGCTTAAAACACGTTTGAGCTTTACTTAAATATTTGTGAATCAGGATTTGTGTAATGTAAACCGTTATTTTTTTCGATCAATATTTTATGTGCCCTATCATTTAGTATCTTACGGGATCTGAATTATGATTTTAAATTCCATTTCCATGAAACTGATCCGCGTACTTTCCCTTGTTGCATTTTTTATTGCATATTTCCCTGTTTCAGGGCAGGAACGGGTTGTAAATTCCGATGATATAGCCATTGTTGAGAGGATCCTCAAGGATTTCAAGGAGGCAGATAAATCGGATCCAGGTAAGCTTTTAAAGGATGTTGCACTTACCTTTCTGGAAACTCCCTATGTGGCGCATACGTTGGAAACAGGTCCTGACGAGAAAATGGTGATCAATTTACGTGAACTCGATTGTACTACGTATGCCGAGAATTGTCTTGCATTGGTTCATACAATACTTTCTGATCAACCATCTTTCGATACTTTTAGTCGCGAATTGGAACGTATCAGATACAGGGATGGTGTTCGATCAGGTTACATATCGCGACTTCATTATTTCAGCGAATGGATTGACAATAACGTACGTAAAGGATATGTCGTTGATGTCGCAAGGAGTATCAAGGCTCCGGAACTGACTACCAAAGTGGGATTTATGGGTGATCATCCTGCCAGTTACCCGGTTTTGAAATCCCATCCTGAGTTAGTGCCTCAGCTGAAAAGTTACGAGGGGAAAGTCTCGGATACGAAGCGCTGGTATATTCCAATCGCTGATTTTGATAAATATGAGCATTCAATTCAGGACGGCGATATCATCGGCATCGCCACAAGTGTGAAGGGACTGGATGTAACCCATGTGGTTATTGCTTCCCGTGAAAAGCAACGTCTATCCTTTATCCATGCCAGTTCAGCGGCAGAAAAGGTTGTACTTGATCCATTGACGTTAAAGGAGTACCTGTCGAAGGGGAAATCAAACACGGGCATCATGGTGGTGCGCCCTGTTCGGTTGCATCCCTAGTATGCAAGCCTGCGCATAAAAAGGGCAGTATTTTTTATTAAGTCAGGCAAGAACCATGATTTTCCATACATGTAAGAAATTCATTCAATAACTACTGATAGTATGAGATCGATAAACCTATTGATGATTTTAATGGTGCTTACCGTTGGGAGCGTAAATGCAAAAAGGAATCCTGATTTTGCGATATTTCAGCCTAAATATATAAAGAAAGCCATGAACAAGGCAGCGGAGTGGCAGTTGCAAAACCCAAAACATGCCCTGTATGACTGGACCAATGGTGCCTTTTATGCCGGACTGTTTGCAGGGTGGGAAACCACCAAATCCAAAACCATGTATAAGGCAATGCTTCAAATGGGGGAGGAGAACATGTGGAAGCCGGGTCCACGCCTGCATCATGCCGATGACCATGTCATTTGTCAGACTTACCTTGACTTGTACAGGGAAACGGGTGACCGGCAAATGATCCAACCCTTTATTGAAGCGATGGAGAAGTTTCGTGATACTCCCTACACGCCAAAAGATATTGAGAAAATTACGTGGTGGTGGTGTGATGCTTTATTTATGGCACCTCCAGCCCTTGTGAAACTCGGTAACATACTGGAAGATCCTCAATGGTTTGCGTTAAACGACAGGCTATTTGAAGAATGCCATGAGTTGCTGTACGACCAGGAGGAGCATTTATACGCGCGGGATATCCGGTATAAATGGAATGAGCCGGGAATTGAAACCCTCAAGGAAGATAACGGGAATAAGATATTCTGGTCGAGAGGCAACGGATGGGTGTTGGCCGGACTGGCCCGTGTTCTGCAAGAGCTTCCGGCCGATTACCCTAAGCGATCCTTTTATCTTCAAAACTTTCGGGAAATGGCAGCCAGGGTTGCAGGTTTACAGCAACCAGACGGATTGTGGAGAGCCAGTTTGCTTGATCCGGAATCGTATCCGGGAGGAGAGGCCAGTGGTTCAGGATTTTATTGTTATGCGTTGGCCTGGGGAATTAATGAGGGCATTCTTGACAGGGATACTTATCTTCCCGTTATCAGAAAAGCCTGGGCAGGACTGAACTCCCTGATACAGCCCGATGGCCGTGTGGGTTGGGTACAGCCAATTGGTGCCGATCCACGGAAAAACTTCAGTGCTGATAGTTGGGAAGTGTATGGTACAGGAGCATTTTTGCTGGCTGGAAGCGAGGTGATTAAATTGCCACGAAAATAAGTGACTGCAAAATTCATTTTAGATAATAAAAAAGCTTCATCCGGATTACGAATGAAGCTTTCTTATTTCTTGCGAGAACTTCGATGAATTGGATTTTATTCTTTGGGTTGAGCTACTTTTTTTGCTTCGATTGGCAAATCCCCATCCGGAGAAGAAGCCTTCCCGGTAAGTTTATCGCCTTCCAGTTTGAATGAAACAGGAATGTCCTGGTAATCGATGGTTACAATGAAACTATAAGTGCCTTCAGAATATTTTAGATTTTTCATGTCAATGGCGTAACCTGAGATTTTTACTTGTCCGGCAGTTTTGCCTTCCTTTTCAAAAAATACCAGTTGGCCTTTGTCATAACCGGGAGCAGCATAGGATGCAGTGTAATCCCACGTTCCGACTAGTTTCTCGAGTTCACTGCCAGATGCGAGCATACTGATGGATGCAGCGATAATAATAAATAGGATACGTTTCATGTGTCAAGAAATTTTATTGGATTATTTTCTAAAAATGCATAATTTTTTTCTATCTGCAACACCCTTTGTCCTGAAACGTAGTTGTACTAGAATATGTCTCTCATTTTTTCGAAGAAACTCTTTTCCGCTTCACCCGGCACTTCCCTGAATCCGGGGGATTCCTGGAGTTTTTCCAATATTTTCTTTTCTTCTGACGAGAGTTTCTGGGGAATCCAGACATGCACCTTGACCAGTAAGTCGCCCTTGCCATACCCGTTGACATCGGGCAAGCCCTTGCCTCTGAGTCGCAGTACCTTTTCCGGTTGCGTTCCGGGGTCGATTTTTACCTTTACCTTGCCTTCAATGGTTGGGATTTCGGCAGTTGTACCAAGGGTAATTCCTGGGAAGGACAGATAGAGATTATAGATCAAATTGTTATTTTCCCTGATCAATTCCGGATGGTCTTCCTCTTCAATAATCACCAGCAAGTCGCCATTTACGCCACCCCGGCGGCCTGCATTTCCTTTACCAGATACATTGAGTTGCATGCCTTCACCAACACCGGCAGGAATGCGAATAGAAATGATTTCTTCATCCCTGACTACCCCCTCGCCGTTGCAGTGAACGCATTTATTGGTAATTGACTGGCCTTCGCCCTGGCATGTCGGACAACTGGTGGTTGTTTGCATCTGCCCTAAAAGGGTGTTTGCAATCCTGGTTACATGACCACTGCCATGGCAAGTGCTACAGTTTGTGTATGACGAACCGTCCTTTGCACCTGTACCGTTACAATGGGTACAGGGTACATATTTTTTTACCTTGATTTTTTTCTCGACACCAAACGCAATATCTTTCAAGGATAGATTTACCTTGACCCTTAGGTCGGAACCACGGTTAACCCTTCGGGAACGTCCGCCTCGATTACCGCCGAAACCTCCAAAACCACCGAATCCACCAAATGTATCCCCGAAAACATCGCCGAACATGGAGAAGATGTCATCCATTGACATTCCTTGGCCGCTGAAGCCACCCGAATTGCCCATGCCTGCATGTCCGAACTGGTCATATCGCTGTTTCTTTTCAGGATTACTCAATACTTCATAAGCTTCTGCAGCCTCCTTGAATTTCTCTTCTGATTCTTTATCACCCGGGTTTTTATCGGGATGATATTGGATCGCCTTTTTACGATAGGCTTTTTTAATCTCTTCAGGTGTAGCGTTCTTGCTTACTTCCAATATCTCGTAATAATCTCTTTTTGCCATTTTATCGGTATTATTCACCTATAACCACTTTTGCAAACCGAATAACCTTACCATTTAGCAGATATCCTTTTTGAATTACATCAACAATTTTTCCTTTAAGTTCAGGGGTTGGTGCCGGAATCTTGGTGATAGCCTCGTGGAGGTCGACATCAAAATCTTTTCCGGCGGCGTCAATTTCTGAAACGCCATTGACTTTCAAAAAATCCTTGAATTTCGAGAAGATTAACAGAAAACCGATTTTTGCATGATCCTCTTCAGGAATCTCGGTCATAGTTGCCAATGCCCTGTCGAAATCATCAATTATCGGAAGTATTCCCGTTAAAACGGATTCCCCGCCCGACTTGATCAGTTCGGCCTTCTCTTTTAAGGTGCGTTTTCTGTAATTGTCAAATTCTGCCTGAAGCCGAAGATGACGGTCTGAGATTTCAACAAGTTTTGATCCCAGCTCTTCAATTTGCTCCTGGTGTTTATCCTTTTTGCCTTTTTTGGATGATTTATGCTTGTCGCTTTCTTCATTCACTTCATTATCCTTGACTTCATCAGCTACCGTATCGGTCACTGGTTGTTCACTTTTTGGCAGATCTTCCTCGTGAATTTGTTCGCCATTATTCTTTTTGTCAGTCATGTTTGTTCTTTTTATGCGTTGAACTTCTTTCCAAATACATTGCCAAAGCATTTAAAAAGACAAATTGACATTCTCCCGCGCAGAGAAAATGTCAATTTGTTACTGTTGCCTTGTGGTGTGTATTCCCTGGTCATTTTGGACCTAGGGTGCAGCGTTATTTTTTAGTGTATTTTTCAAGTGTAGCTTCCAATGCCGGACCTCTCAGGTTACGTGCAATGATGACGCCGTTTCCGTCGATCAGGAAATTTGTAGGAATTTGCCTGACGCCATATACTGCAGCGTGTTTTGAATACCATCCTTTCAGGTCGCTGACATGGTAAGGCCATTCCAGTTTGTCGGTTTCTATGCCCTTCTTCCATGAAGTTTCATCCCTGTCAAGAGATACGTTAAATACAACAAACCCTTTGCCATTGGTAAAGCGTGTTTCTTTGTATTTATTATAGGCAGCCACAACAGTGGGGTTTTCCCTTCGGCAGGGGCCGCACCATGAAGCCCAAAAATCAATCAGTACAAGCTTTCCCCTGGTGTCAGATAATTTTATCTGCTTTCCGGTGTTTGATTTCTCAGAGATTTCGGGAGCAAGATTACCTATTTCGGTTCCCAAGACAGGCTTTGCCGGTTGTGCATAAGCCATAGCACCGATAAACAGGAACAAGACTAAAAGTGAGGATGTCTTTTTCATTGGATAATAATAAAATGTTTCTTTTAGGTTTTTATAAACTTCTGATGCCGAAAATCTTTCAATGGATATAATTCAGATCAGCATTTGAACGATTCAATAACGCTAACCTAACAATTTTCTTGCCTGAAAGTTTGCTGAAATCATTGCCTGATAATTTTAGCCCCGATTCGGTTAAGCCTTTCATCGATGTTTTCATATCCACGGTCAATTTGGTCGATATTGTCGATTTTGCTTGTTCCGGTGGCTGACATAGCAGCTATAAGCAAGGCGATTCCCGCGCGGATATCAGGAGAAGTCATTTTTGTGGCTCGAAGGGAGTGTGAGTGGTTGAGTCCGATAACCGTTGCGCGATGGGGATCACATAAAATAATCTGCGCGCCCATGTCGATTAGCTTATCTACGAAAAAGAGTCTGCTTTCGAACATTTTCTGGTGAATCAGGACACTCCCCTTTGCCTGAGTCGCGACGACAAGGAAAACGCTCAGTAAGTCAGGGGTTAATCCGGGCCAGGGAGCATCAGCGATTGTGAGAATGGAACCATCAATGTAGTTTTCGATCTCGTATGTTTCATTGGCCGGAATGAACAGGTCGTCTCCTTGTTGTACCAATTTGATACCCATCCTTTCAAAGCTTATCGGAATGATGCCAAGATGTTCATAACCAACATTTTTTATGGTAATTTCCGATGCTGTCATGGCAGCCAATCCAATAAAACTACCCACCTCGATCATGTCGGGAAGGATCACGTGGTTGCAGCCCTTGAGTGAGGTCACCCCTTTTATTGTCAAGAGGTTTGATCCAATGCCCGAAATTTGTGCTCCCATGCTGTTCAACATCCTGCACAATTGCTGGATATACGGTTCACATGCAGCGTTGTAGATGGTTGTCGTGCCTTCGGCCAATACGGCGGCCATGATGATATTTGCTGTGCCTGTTACCGAAGCTTCCTCGAGGAGCATATAACTCCCTTTCAGTTTTTTCGCAGACACCCTGAAGAATTTTCTTTGACTGTCAAATTCAAAGGATGCGCCCAGTTTTTCAAATCCGATAAAATGAGTGTCAACCCTTCTTCGTCCAATCTTGTCGCCACCCGGCTGGGGAATCACACCTGTTCCAAAGCGTGCAAGCAAGGGGCCAATAATCATGATTGAACCACGCAGGCTGGCCGCTTTCTCAAAGAAATCATCTGATTCCAGATGGTTAGTCTTTACATTTGCCGCATTGAAGAGATATTCGCCCCTGGATATCCTGCTGACTTCAACTCCAATACTTTTAAGGAGCGTAATCAGCATTTTTACATCCCTTATTTCAGGAATGTTCCTGATGACAACGTCCTTGTCAGTTAAAAGTGTAGCACAGATTACCTGTAAGGCTTCATTTTTTGCACCCTGGGGTTCCAAAGATCCTGAGAGCCTGTTTTTTCCTTCAACAATAAAAGTAGCCATCCGGTTATATTCTTGACAGATTATACAGTATGATATCCTTATGCTCTGAGGGAACGACTAAAATCTATTTGTGTCTTTTTTGCTGGTTCCCTTTTTTCTGGGTTTTCTGTTTTTGGTAATTTTGTTTTTGGGGTATTGCCTTAACATCGGCCAATTCCTGGTCGGCTAGAGTGAGCTTGCCATTGGAGAGGTTGGCCAAATCCTGGAAAATAATTACATCATCCACATATTCCTTGTTGTAACTCAGGTATGATTTTTTCATGTGATTGGCCAATTGGTATATCAGCACGTCTTTTTCCGGCCCATCCTCAAATTCCATTGCCTTTTCAATCATCATTTCAATGGTTTTACCGTAGTAGCGGAATTTTATCTTGGTATGTGGATAGGGAACCTGATTCGGTTTTTCGGTAAGAATATCCCGGGATGGCGGGTCATAGGGATAGTCAATATCCAGTTCAAAATCAGCCATGATTGCAAGATGGTCCCATAATTTGTGTTTGAAGTCGGGCACATCCCTAAGGTATGGATACAGGCTACCCATTACATCGATGATTGACTTTGCAGCCTTGTTGCGGGTATCTTTGTCTTCAATGGCGAGAATCAGGTTAACCATATTCTGCACATTACGGCCATATTCGGGCAATGGCAGTTTTTTGCGGCTTGTATTGTAATCTTTTGAATCGTGATTCGTGTTCATGTCAGCAAAATGTATAATTTTTTCAAATAGGGGTAAGCGGCTACAAAGTTAGTGATTTACAGTTCTTCTGCAAAAGGTAAAACGCAATTTGGTGAAGCAGGTCACTTTAGACTCTTCCCAATGTCTGCTTTATGAAATTGTGTGGTGTTATTGTATGATTTTAAGTTTTGCAAAGCGCAGTAACAACTGTTTCTGTCCGGCATTGTGAAAGAAGATTGTAGCCTTCAGGTCAGGAAAGGTACCTTCAATATGGAGTACTTTGCCGGGTCCAAATCTTTGATGTTCAACTTTCATGCCCGGCAGGATCTTTTGCGGGTCATCGCCTTCAAAGGAATTTGAATTTGGGGAGCCTTGCTGTATCCGTGTCAGTTTTTGGTTGAGGTTGTTTCTGAGTGTCGGCGAAATAGGGCCGGGTTCCGGGAAGGTTGAACGGGTGGTTGTTTTTCTCCAGGGTTCCTGATTGTCTGGTTTAGATGAATTGCGGCTTGTTTCCTGATTCCTTTCCTGCCTTTCGACATATTGATTATCGATTTCGAACAGGAAGGAGCTTGGTCGGCAAAATTCAAGTTTTCCCCATTTGAATCTTTGGCCGGCATAGGTCAGGTATACATTTTCTTCCGCCCGTGTAACCGCAACATAGAAAAGTCGTCGTTCCTCCTCCAGGGCTTCACGGGGAATAAATGATCCGCTCTGGTTGCTGGGGAAGAGATTTTCTTCAAGTCCAACAACAAAAACATTTTTGAATTCCAGTCCTTTAGCAGAGTGGACGGTCATCAGGGTAACCTTATTCCGGTCTTCCTCCTTGTCGTTGTCCTGATCGGTAAGAAGAGCCACATCCTGCAGGTATTCACCCAAACCTCCCGGGCGGCCTTCCTCTTTTGCAGTTATGGTAAATTCCTGAATGGCATTCAACATCTCTTCGATGTTTTGATACCGGCTTAGTCCTTCCGGGGATTTGTCGCTGTAGAGGTCCTTCAGGATGCCAGTCACCTGGGCGATTTTTCGCGCCAAATCGTAGGCTTCAGAATGTATGGATTCGGCCCTGAAGGAATCCATCTGGAGAATAAAACCGGTTAATTTGTCAATAGTCCCTTTGTTGAATCCGGCAGGATTAACGTCGGGTAGTCCGCTTATTACTTTATAGATATCTTGCTCCGTTTCAGATGACAATTTCTCCAGTTTTGTCAGCGTAGTTTGACCAATACCCCTTGGCGGATAGTTGATGATACGTTTTAAGGCTTCATTATCTGCAGGATTGATCACCAACCGGAAATAGGCCAGAAGGTCCTTGATCTCCTTCCTTTGATAGAAAGAAAGGCCACCATAGATTTTATAGGGAATGTTTCTTCTCCTAAGAGTCTCTTCAAAAACCCTTGACTGGGCATTGGTGCGGTAGAGGATGGCAAAATCCTTGAATTGGTAGTGATCGCGAAGCTGACTTTCAGAAATTGTGCTGGCGACAATATATCCCTCTTCCGTATCGGTTATGGCCTCTCTTATCCTGATGCGTGAACCCGGGTCGTTTTCGGAGAAAATTGTTTTATGCAACTGTCTCTGGTTCTTGGCAATGATACTGTTGGCACCGTTTACAATGTTCTGTGTAGACCTATAATTCTGCTCAAGTTTGAAAACCTTATGTTGGGGATAATCCTTCTGGAAGTTGAGGATGTTTTCAATACGGGCGCCCCTGAAGGAATAAATGCTTTGTGCATCGTCGCCCACGACGCAGATATTGTTGTGTATCTCGGCCAGTTTTTTTATGATCAGATACTGGGTATAGTTCGTATCCTGGTACTCGTCGACCAATAAGTAATTAAATTTCTGCTGGTACCTGGAAAGAATATCAGGGCGATCGCGGAACAGCAAATTGGTTTTCAGCAAGAGGTCATCAAAGTCCATGGCATTGCTTACCCTGCACCTTTTGAAATATTCCTTATAAACCTCGCTAATGCGAGGCATACTGATGCTTTTGTCATATTCGCGGATCTCATTGGCTGAAGCATATATCTGAGGAGTGACCAGGTTGTTTTTAGCCATTGATATCCTACTGGAGACAACCCCCGGTTTATAAATTTTGTCATCAAGACCAAAATCCTTTATGATCGTTTTAAGCAGACTCTTTGAGTCAGCTGCATCATAAATTGTAAAATCAGATGGAAAACCAAGGGCTTCATGTTCAAATCTCAGGATTCTCGCAAAGATTGAATGGAAGGTTCCCATCCAAAGATACTTTGCCCTCTCCATTCCAACCAGTGATGAAATACGCTCCTTCATTTCTCTGGCTGCCTTGTTGGTGAATGTAAGGGCCAGAATGGAAGATGGCATTACGCCTTGCTTTAGAAGATGGGCTATACGATAAGTAAGAACACGGGTTTTCCCTGATCCGGCTCCTGCCACGATTAAAGTTGGGCCATCGGTTGTTACAACTGCTTCATACTGAGCGCTATTAAGCTTGCTAAGGTATTCTGACACTGTTTTATGTTTCAAAATGAGTCCGTAAAAATACAAAGTGTTCTTACGATACATACAAAATCGATGGTTAATTTATCAGAAAGCCCTATTTGAAATTTTCGGGTTTTTATTGCAAATTTAATTCCTAATGAAGTAGCCATGCAAAGAAATCCCTTCAACCATCCAGCTGGTTTTTTATCTTTGTCGGGGCAATTTAATGGAATTTATACGTTAATATTGTAATAATTAATTTCCGGATTTAATCAGATTACATGACCTATATGTTACGATTGTCGATGCTTGTCATTTTGTTGACGGGTTTCACTTTTGGCAAATCTTTTTCTCAGCTTACCGCTCCTGGCTCCGCATATAGTGAGCTTACCCAATATCCGCAAGCCACACCCAACGACCCGATATTTATATTTTGTGGATCTGATGGTTCATTGCAGGTTAGCACCACAATGACAGGAGAAAAGACTTTTTCATGGGAAATATACAATTCGCAATCGGGTGAATTTGAATCCTATTTCAACGAAACATCTTCAAGGAACCAATCAGCCATTATCCAGCTTGTCGATGGAGGATACAAGGTCACAGTTGTTTCTGCTTCGGGACAAGAAGTATACAGGGGTTGGGTTTTCAATCATTCATACTCGCTTGAAGGGGGTGTGAATGAAAGCAATTGTGACTTTTTTAGTTTAGAAGCTGTGGTTTCTCCGCCTTCATCAACCTATTATGACCTGAATACAGGTGTTCCTGTTCCGTTAGATTCAGGTTACGAGGTGGAATGGAGGGAAGGTGAGAGCGTTGTGAGCCGCAATCTGAATCCAACCATATATAATCCACCTACCATCGATACTGAATATGTTTTGGTGGTATCGGATCGATTTGGCTGCGAAACGGCACTGCCGGTCATGTATTACTCCATAGTAACCAAGGCTGTGTTTTCTGCCGATCCGATGACGGGGGAGGCTCCATTGGAGGTTGTTTTCACAAACCAATCAGAGAATGGGGATAGTGATGGGTATGAGTGGTATTTCTTTAAAGACCTGGACGAAATAAAGCAGATTTCGCAAGGCAGTACCACACCGGTCGACAGTATTAAAGAAATCGCCTATGATCACAGTCCAATTTATGTTTATGAAAACTCCGGGATATACATGGTCAAGTTGGTTTCGAAAAAGACTTCGGAGCTTTATACCTGCACCGATACGGCCTATCTGGAAACCCACATTGTGGTTGATACCTCCTATATTGCTGCCCCGAACGTATTTACGCCTAACGGCGATGGGGTAAATGACAATTTCGTCGTTAAATTCTGGTCAATGCAGGAGGTAAAGATATCGATCTTTAACCGATGGGGCCGGACCGTTCATGTGTATGAAAATTCGAATGTGCAGGGCTTTAGAAACACTTGGACTGTATCAGCCTGGGATGGAACCATTGGCGGAAGGTATGCAAGTCCCGGGGTCTATTTCTATGTTGTGGAAGGGAGGGGCAGGGATGGACAAAAGCGATGGGCAAAGGGCTTCTTCCATTTATACAGGGGCAAGGATTAGCGAATTGCCATTTTCAATGATTTTATTGCTGTTAAAGAAAAAGCCCCGGGCCTCACGGACCAGGGCTTTCAGATAGTTTAGTTTTATAGAAAATGGATTAGAAATATTCTTATTCTTCGTCTTGCTCAGCTTCATATGCCTTGAGGAGGTCATCCTGCACATCGGCTGGCACTTTCTCGTACGAATTGTAGGTCATTTTGAATAACCCGCGGCCACCGGTAACCGAACTAAGTGAGGTGGCATATTTATTCATTTCCTTCAAAGGAACACGAGCCGATATTTTTTCAAAACCTTTTTCAGAACCCATGCCCATGATCAGTGCCCGACGGCCCTGAAGGTCACTCATGACATCTCCCATCCTTTCTCCTGGTACCCATACTTCAAGATCATAAATGGGCTCGAGGATTTTGGGATTCGCTTTTTTGAAGGCCTGGCTGAATGCATTTCGGCCAGCAAGTTTGAATGAAATTTCATTGGAGTCGACCGGGTGCATTTTACCGTCATATACATAAACGATGATATCACGCGCATAGGAACCCGTTAACGGACCCTGCTCAATTTTTTCCATGATACCTTTCAGAATGGCAGGCATAAATCTTGAATCAATTGAACCTCCAACGATACAGTTGATATATAAAAGTTTCCCACCCCATGAAAGATTATGCTCCTGTACGTCGCGAACCGACAATTTGTATTCCTTGCCATCGAGAAGGAACAGCCCTTTTGGGGCAACACCATCTTCATATGGTTCAATGATCATGTGAACCTCACCGAACTGTCCTGCACCTCCCGACTGTTTCTTGTGACGATAATCAGCCTGGGCCGGTTTGGTGATGGTTTCACGGTAGGGGATTCTTGGTTCCTTAAATTCGACGTCAATTTTGTAAAGATTGTCGAAATACCATTTCAGGATATTCATATGATACTCACCCTGACTGTGAACGATTAGCTGACGTAGTTCTTTTGAGTATTCAACGATGAAAGAAGGATCCTCGTATTTTACCCTGTTGAGGACTTCACCCACTTTTTCGTCGTCGGATTCATTGACAGCTTTCACTGCAACCCTGTGACGTGGTGAAGGAAATTTCATCGGTTCGAATTGTGTGCCTGATTCCTTTGTGGTTAGGGTATGGTTGAATTTTGTGTCTTTCAGTTTCACGGAACAGCCAATGTCACCTGCGATAAGTTCCGGAACTTTTACACGGTTTTTCCCGGCCGATACAAATAACTGGGAAAGCCGTTCTTTTGAGCTGTTGTTGGTGTTTGTCAGGTCGGTACCTTCTGCAATTTTTCCCGACATGACCTTGAAGTAGGTGATTTCACCTACATGTGATTCAACAGATGTTTTGAAAACAAACAGAGCCGGCGCATCGGTTTCAGATAATTTGACCTCTTTCCCTGCAACTATCGGTTTCTGTGGCATACAATTGGGTGATGGACCTACATTCACGATGAATTCCATCAGCCTTGATACGCCAATATTTTTCTTTGCACAAACGCAAAAGACCGGGAAAAGGTCGCGTTGGACGATACCCAGCCGCATACCTTTGCGGATTTCATCCTCAGAAAGTGATCCCTGCTCAAAATAAAGTTCCATGAGTGATTCTTCATTTTCAGCAGCCATCTCAACCAAGGCATTATGCAACTCTTCGGCTTTTTCCTTTTCGGAAGCCGGGATGTCCAGAATTTCTGGTTGTCCGCCATCTTTTCCATAGCGGTACAATTTCATTTTTAATACGTCAACTATGCTGTTGAATCCGGGACCGGTTTCGACAGGATACTGAACGACAGTTACTTTATTTCCAAAAGTGCTTTTGCAGCGGTCAAGAGCGTGATCGAAATTTGCGTTTTCGTGATCCAGCTGGTTGAATATGAAAACAACCGGGGAGTGATTAGCTTCAGCGTTCCGGGCTGCTGCTTCTGTTCCGGCTTCTATACCGCTTGAAGAATTGATCATAATCAGTGCCATGTCTGACACGTTCAGGGCAGGGACGGTCTGGCCGTTCAGGTCGTCCATTCCGGGTGTATCCAGAATGTTGATCTTACGATCATAATACTCAGCATACAATACCGTTGAATACACTGAGTTGCCATATTCCTGCTCGATTGGGGTATAGTCAGATACGGTATTTTTTGAGGTTACTTCTCCCCGGCGGTTAATTACTCCACCCTCAAGCAGCATGGCCTCTGCGAGGGTGGTTTTTCCACTGCCAGCATTACCTAAGAGGGCAATGTTCCGAATTTGCTCAGTTTTATAAACTTTCATGTTATTATTGGTTTTTAGTAAATAACTACTTCCTGGAAATTTTTGATTTCGAAGGAGCCCAAAAATAGTAATAATTTGTTAACACGCAAGTCAATTTAAATATTGCTGACCCTCCGTTTAAGTATTGAAAAATTGGAAAAAAGTAGAGTTAAAGTATTGATAATAAGTCATAAGTAATTTTGTGGAGTGGTTATGTTATGACCCGGGGCTATGTTTTTGAACATTCTCCGTAAGTTTTTTTAACAGGTAAGCCAGGGGTGTGTTTTTACGATAAAAAAAAGCCGGATCAAATTCCGGCTTTTATGTTAATATTAAATCTGATGAAAAGTTTCGGAAGACTTAGCGTGCAGGATAAAAGATTCCCGATCCTGGCCCTAATGGAATTTCCAGCAAAGTCCAACCAATCAGGAGTGCTGTCCATGCAATAAAAAATACTACCGTATAGGGAATCATTGTTGAAATGAGTGTGCCAATCCCGGCTTTATCGTCATATTTTTCAAAATAGACAAGTATCAAGGCAAAGAAACTCATCATCGGCGAAATAATGTTGGTGACACTATCGCCCACCCTGAAGACCGCCTGTGACAGTTCAGGAGAATATCCCAACAGCATAAACATTGGAATGAAGACTGGTCCGAGTATCGCCCATTTGGCTGATGCACTGCCCATGAAGAGATTAATAAAGCCTGAAAGAAGTATAAATAATATTAATAAGGGTACCATTCCCATATCCATTTCCTGGAGGATTTGCGCACCGTCAATTGCGATAATCAGGCCAAGGTTACTCCATTTAAAATAAGCGACAAACTGGGCGGCAAAAAAGACCAGTACCAAAAAGGTTGCGAGAGTTTTAAAATTGGAAACCATGCCTTTAACAACGTCCGAATCATTTTTGAATTTCCCGGTGATAAATCCGTAAACTATTCCTAAAGATGCTGCCATCAGGAAAAGCACCCCAATGAATCCTTTCAGAACAGGCGAACGAAGTACCGAATTTTCGGGTCCTCTCAGAAACCCTTGTTCGGGAAGAAGCCCGGCAACCAGAATGGCAAGCCAGGCAAAAGCCGTAACAATTGTCCAGATGAGTGCTTTACGCTCAACGCTGGACAATTTTTCGATAGTTTCAGGAGGGACACTGCCTTTGTATTTTCCTAGCCTTGGTTCAACAAACCTGTTGGTGACCCAGGTGCCGGCTATGGCTATAATAAAGGTGGATACAGCCATAAAGTAATAATTTGCGGTTGGGAGTACATAGTACTCGGGATCTATAATTCTTGCAGCTTCTGTTGACAGTCCAGCCAAAAGCGGATCAATGGTTCCTATCAGCAGGTTGGCACTAAATCCTCCTGAAACACCTGCGAACGCAGCTGCCAATCCGGCAATGGGATGCCTTCCTACTGAATGAAAAATTACAGCACCCA
The DNA here is from genome assembly GCA_023428545.1 of Bacteroidota bacterium. The sequence continues at coordinate 29,329 of JAEYXH010000011.1, forward strand.
TGGGAATAATGAGTACATATCCCAGATCAGATGCAGTGTTGCTTATAATGCCTGCCAATACTATAACAAAAGTAATGATACCACGAGGCGATTTGAGCACAAGCAATCGGATGGCTGCACTAATGAGGCCGCTGCTTTCGGCAATCCCGATACCAAGAAGGGCAACCATCACAATCCCAAGAGGTGCAAAACCCGTGTAATTCTCTACCATTTCGAGCAGGATCCTGTGGAAACCTTCTTTTGACAGAAGATTGACTGCGTGGATAGTTTCACCTGTTGCCGGGTGGGTAGCTACCCAGTCAAACAGGTACCCTCCAATCCATGAAAATATAAGTACCAATACTGCAAGCCCACCAAATAACGTTGCGGGGTGAGGTAGTGCATTCCCTCCAATCTCGATCCATCTGAGGACCTTTGACATAACAGTTCTCTTTTCCTTTTGCATAAGATGTTTTTCCAAAATTTGCTGTTAATTGCTTAGGGTAAAACCCTGATCCAAATGAAAGCATAATACTATTTTAAACTGAGAAATTGGCAAATTGTTCCAAGACTTTTTCTGGCAGAATCATAAAAATCAATTTTTGAAAGGCTTTGTTAACAATTGAAAACAGCTCGATGGAATGGGTTGTGAATAAAAACACGTGTATAATTGATTTCCTGTCAGTCAGATAGATAAAATATAGGCTTTAAGGTAGGCTGTTTGCCGTTTTTTTCTTTCAAATTTGTAAAATGATGGCAAGATTTCCACATTTTTTGCAGGCTGACCTGATGGATTGTGGTCCTACATGTTTGAGGATTATCGCAAAGTATTATGGGAAACTGATCCCGATGAATACATTAAGGGATCTGTCGTTCCAGACCAGGGAAGGGGTTTCGTTGTTGTCACTGAGCGATGCTGCTGAAAAGACCGGATTCAGGTCCCAAGGGGCTCGACTTTCCCTCGGACAGTTGGAGCAGATTCCACTCCCGGCCATTCTTCACTGGGATCAGAATCATTTTGTGGTTTTATACAAGATCAGGAATGGAAGCAGAAGTGGAGGGAAAAAATATTTGATAAGTGATCCGGCGACAGGACTTGTTGAATTCGATGAAAGCGACATCAAAAGGCATTGGGCTTCAACGGTTGTCCAGGATCAGCCTGCGGGAATTGCACTTTTACTGGAGCCAACGCCCGAGTTTTACAAAGAAGACGGGGAAACTGACAACAAGGCGGGATTTGGATTTCTGTTTCCTTACCTAAGACCTTATCGTAAGTTAATCATCCAGCTGATTCTGGGTTTCCTGACAGGAAGTATTCTCAGTCTCCTTTTTCCATTTCTGACACAGGCGATTGTTGATGTCGGGATCACCACGACTGATCTTTCATTTATTGTTTTGGTACTCATTGCCCAATTGGTTTTGATGGTAAGTCAAACGGCCGTCGGATTTATAAGAAGTTGGATTATGCTCCATGTGAGTGCCCGAATCAGTATTGCCCTTATTTCCGATTTTCTCATCAAATTGATGAAACTTCCCATGCGATTCTTTGAGACCAAGCTGATTGGTGATCTCAGGCAGCGCATTGACGATAACCAGAGAATCCAGCTTTTCCTGACCTCAAACGTGATAAATATGTCTTTTGGCATATTTATGTTCATAATCTACAGTTTTGTATTGGCATGGTATAGCTGGACCATTCTTGCCATTTTTTATACAGGCAGTGCTGTATACGCCGGATGGATTTTTCTGTTTATGAAAAAACGCAGGGTTCTAGATAACCGTCGGTTTGAAATTGCCGCATCCAACCAGAGCAATCTTTACCAGCTGATAACGGGTATGCAGGAAATCAAACTGAATAATTGTGAAAAGCAAAAACGCTGGGAATGGGAGCGTATTCAGGCCCGTCTGTTTAAGGTGAGTGTCAAGGCCCTGATGCTGCATCAAAATCAGCAGGGCGGGTCAGTATTTATTAACCAGGTTAAAAACATTCTGATCATTTTCGTGGCCGCCAAGTTGGTACTGGAAGGAGAAATGACGCTTGGGATGCTGGTTGCAGTTCAGTTTATTATCGGACAGTTAAATGCTCCTATCCAGGATTTTATTGCCTTTGTCACGGCAGCCCAGGATGCACGAATCAGTCTTGATCGCCTGGTCGAAATTCATAACAGGGAGGACGAAGAGCCTTCAGGAGCCGTTTTGGCAAGAGAATTACCTCAAGAGAGAGATATCCAGTTTGATCAGGTAACTTTCCATTACGAAGGTCCGCGGTCACCAAAAATACTTGATCAGATTCAATTGATTATACCGAATAACAAAATAACGGCAATTGTTGGGCCGAGTGGAAGTGGAAAGACAACGTTGATAAAGCTTTTACTTGGTTTTTACTCCCCCAATGAGGGTATGATAAGGCTCGGAGGTGTGGACCTTTCACAATATTCAATGGATTGGTGGAGAAGTAATTGTGGCGTTGTAATGCAAGATGGATTTATCTTCTCAGATACAATTGCAAACAATATTGCCGTGGGTGAGACCTCTCTGGATAAGGATCGATTACAATTTGCGGTTGAAATGGCCCATATCCGTGAAATGATAGAATCTCTTCCACTTCGTTATAACACCAAGATTGGACAAGAAGGCAGCGGTCTAAGTCAAGGACAGAAGCAGAGGATATTGATTGCCAGGGCGATTTACAAAAATCCCCCCTTTATCTTTTTCGATGAGGCAACCAATGCGCTGGATGCCAATAACGAAAAGGTCATCCTGGAGAATTTAAACGGATTTTATAAGGGGAAGACAGTTGTGGTTGTGGCACACAGGCTCAGCACAGTCAGGAATGCAGACCAGATAGTTGTCCTTGAAGGCGGAAAGATCACGGAGACAGGAACACATGAGGAACTTACCGCCTACAGAGGCGCCTATTATCAACTGGTAAAGAACCAGCTTGAATTGGGAGGATAGTATCATTATGAACGAGGAACAAAACATTGAAATCAGAAGCGAAGAGGTCCAGGATATCCTTGGAACACCTCCGGGATGGATTATCCGCCGGGGAGTGGGGATGATTTCGGTTGTGGTATTCATTCTTCTGGCAGGGAGCTTTATTTTTAAATATCCGGATATCATCGTTGGCAAGGTTACCATTGTTTCTGAAAATCCACCGGCTACAATTGCGGCACGGGCAAGCGGTAGAATAAGTCACCTCCTGGTTAAAGACCAGCAGGGCGTTTCGGAGGGAACCATTCTTGCTATACTTGAGAACCCGGCTTATTATGAGGATGTCTTTACACTTGGCAGGCATCTCGATTCGTTAAGAGGCTATTTTAGTAATCCTTCAGTATTTGCCAATATGCAGATTGATGACAACCTCTTACTTGGCCAGGTACAACCTGCCTGGGCTGCATTTGTAACCCAGGCGGCCGAAATCAATACTTTTTACAGGTATGATGTGTTTATGGCTCGTGTTGAAACCTTAAGAAGGAAGATGGCCGATCAGGAAAAATATCTGCAGCAATTGGTTAATCAGGCCAGGATACTAGATGATCAGATGGAACTTAGTAAACGGCAGTATGATCGTGATGCTGAACTTGCCCGCCAGAAAGTCATTCCCGAAAGTGAACTGGAAAAATCTCAGTCGGTGTTCCTGAATAATGAACTGAACCATCGCACATCCATTGCCAATATTACACAAACCCGGAATGAAATAAGCCAGATGCAGCGGCAGATTACGGAATTGCAAACGGAAAAGGGAGAGCAGATCAACCGTCTTATGTCGGGACTGTTGGAAAAGTATAACAATGTCATAAATGAGATAGCTGCATGGAAGCTGGCATTTGTGATGCAGACACCGATTGCGGGGAATGTCACATTTACAAGAATCTGGAGTGAAAACCAGCAAGTTCTGGAAGGTACTCCTGTTTTTACTGTTGTGCCACATGAGAGCAATAATATCATTGGTAGAGTGGAGATTCCGGCTGCTGGATCCGGAAAGGTTGAAATTGGTCAGAAAGTGAAAATTAAATTGGAAAATTATCCCCATTTGGAGTATGGAATGCTTGATGGCCAGGTGAAAATGATATCTCTTGTGCCCGTGCAAACTGAAGCTGGGTTAGTCTACACTGCAGAGATTTCACTTCCTTCAGGTTTAACAACCAATTATGGAATTGACCTGAGTTTTAACCAGGAGATGGCAGGAAGCGCAGAGATCATCACAAAAGACCGTAAACTGATCGAAAGACTGGTGCAACCCTTAAGCTCACTGGTAAGGGAAAGAATCTTAACTAATTGATATTATTTGAGTTTTAGATCATTTTTTTTGTGATTTTTTTACCCCCTCTATAAATGTTAACCTAAAATTTGTACTTTTGCGTGCCGTTTTAAAAGCCGGAATATGTTTTTTGGCTTTGAAAACCATTGAGATTCAATAAAAATGAATACTTTTGCAGTCCATTTTTAGAAATTTTAATATTTATAACGAAGAAAAAACAGGTATTTATGCCAACGATTCAACAGTTAGTTAGGAAAGGAAGACAAAGTAAAGTCGACAAGAGTAAATCTCCGGCTTTAGATTCATGTCCTCAGCGTCGTGGGGTGTGCGTGCGTGTTTATACTACAACTCCGAAAAAGCCGAATTCAGCTATGCGTAAGGTAGCCAGGGTTCGTCTGACTAACGGTAAAGAAGTAAACGCATACATTCCAGGCGAAGGACACAACCTTCAGGAACACTCCATCGTACTTGTGCGTGGTGGTAGAGTGAAGGACCTTCCCGGTGTACGTTATCACCTGGTGCGTGGTGCTCTTGATACAGCCGGTGTGGAAGGACGTCTACAGCGTCGTTCCAAATATGGCGCGAAGAGACCAAAGGCAGGCAAAGCAGCAGCTCCTGCAAAGAAAAAGTAATTCATTCGTTCATTTAAGTTATTTGCTTAGTGGTTTGGTTGAGTAAGGAGCATCTCTCTAATGTCTTCCGGAGATGCGCTGAAGACACCGCCTGTGGGCAGCCAATTTAAATAACACTAAAAATTTTAAAGATGAGAAAGTCAAAACCAAAGAAGAGGCATATTTTGCCTGATCCGCGATTCAACGATGTTTTGGTGACAAGGTTTGTAAATGACCTGATGAAAGATGGAAAGAAGTCAATTGCATATTCCATTTTTTATGATACACTCGATCTCGTTGGCGCAAAAATGAAAAACGACGAAGTTCCGGCACTTGATGTCTGGAAAAAAGCGCTTGAAAATGTTACTCCCCAGGTTGAGGTAAAGAGCCGCCGTGTTGGAGGTGCCAACTTCCAGGTCCCCATGGAAATCAGAAACGAACGTAAAGTAGCCATCAGTATCAAAAACCTGATCCTTTTTGCGGCGAAACGTTCTGGTAAATCTATGGCCGACAAACTGGCTGCCGAAATTGTTGCAGCGTATAATCAGGAAGGTGGAGCATACAAAAAGAAAGAAGATACCCACCGCATGGCTGAAGCAAACCGTGCTTTTGCACATTTCAGGTTTTAGTAGTCATTCTCAGGTTTAGTTTATAGATAGTAAAGGATTAGAAACAAGTAATTATAAAGAATGGCCAAGCAAGATCTGAAATATACCCGCAACATAGGGATCATGGCACATATTGATGCCGGTAAAACCACGACTTCCGAACGTATACTTTATTACACAGGTCTGACACACCGTTTAGGTGAAGTTCATGACGGTGCTGCCACCATGGACTGGATGGAACAGGAACAGGAGAGAGGTATTACCATTACATCAGCTGCCACTACTACTTTCTGGAAGTATAATGACCAGGAACATAAGATTAACGTAATTGATACTCCCGGACACGTCGACTTTACTGTTGAGGTTGAAAGGTCGCTTAGGGTTCTCGACGGAGCAGTAGCACTTTTCTGTGCTGTTGCCGGTGTTGAAGCCCAATCTGAAACTGTTTGGAGACAAGCTGGAAAATATGGTGTGCCGATTATCGCATTCGTGAACAAAATGGACCGCCAGGGAGCTGATTTTTTCAGGGTATACAATGATATCCGTGAAAAGCTTAAAGCCAATCCGGTTCCAATCGTTATACCTATCGGTGCTGAAGAAACCTTTGAAGGTGTAATTGACCTGATTATCATGAAAGCCATCCGTTGGTTTGATGATGGTCAGGGGACTCAGTTCGTTATCGAGGAAATTCCTGCTGAGCTGGTTGAACAGGCTGAAGAATGGCGGGATAAACTTATGGAAGAGGCAGCTTCACATGACGATGCACTTCTTGAGCGCTATTTTGATGATCCCGATTCCATTACACCTGAAGAAATTCATGCCGTAATTCGTAAAGCCACCATAAGTGGAAACATCGTTCCCATGATGTGTGGTTCAGCGTTTAAAAATAAAGGAATACAGCGTCTTCTGAATGCTGTATGCGCATATCTGCCTTGTCCGCTTGATGTTGAAGCCGTAGTTGGTAACGAACCAGGAGACAAGGATGTCAGGATTGAACGTAAACCTGACTCAGATGAACCTCTCGCTGCCCTGGCATTTAAAATAGCCACGGATCCATTTGTTGGAAGATTGTGTTATATACGTGTCTACTCAGGTAAAATCGAGTCAGGTATGTCTGTTTTGAACAGTCGTACCGGCAAAAAGGAACGTATTTCACGCTTGTATCAAATGCATTCCAATAAGCAGAATCCAAAAGATGTGATTGAAGCAGGTGATATCTGTGCCGCTGTTGGTTTCAAGGATATCCGTACCGGTGATACCCTTTGTGCCATCGATCATCCTATCGAACTGGAAAGTATGGTATTCCCTGAGCCGGTAATTGGTATAGCTGTCGAACCGAAATCACAAAAGGATTTAGATAAGCTTGGTAACGGCTTAGCCAAATTGGCTGAGGAAGATCCCACCTTCAGGGTACAAAGTGACCCGGATTCGGGACAAACCGTGATACGTGGTATGGGTGAACTTCATCTTGAGATCATTGTAGACCGTCTCAAGCGGGAATTCAAGGTTGAGTGTAACCAGGGAGCACCGCAGGTTGCCTATAAGGAAGCCATTACCAAACCTGTTGATCTTCGCGAAGTTTTCAAAAAGCAGACTGGAGGACGCGGTAAATTTGCCGACATCTCGGTTCGCATTGAACCCGCAGATGAAGGAGTAACCGGATTACAGTTTATAGATCAGGTTAAAGGTGGAAACATCCCAAGGGAATATATTCCTTCAGTTGAGAAAGGTTTCAAGGAATCTCTTACAAATGGGCCTCTGGCGGGTTATCCGCTCGACAGTCTGAAAGTTACCCTTTTAGATGGATCATTTCACGCAGTTGACTCTGACCAGCTGTCATTCGAGATTTGCGCCAAGCAGGCTTTCCGCTCTGCAGCATCAAAAGCTTCACCAAAACTGCTTGAGCCTATTATGAAGCTGGAGATTGTAACTCCTGATGAATATATGGGTGATATCATTGGTGACCTTAACCGTCGCAGGGGTCATGTCAGTGATATGGAATCCAAGGCAGGAGCCAGGGTAATTCATGCCAGAGTTCCACTATCGGAGCAATTTGGTTATGTTACCGTATTGAGAACACTCTCATCAGGCCGTGCAACTTCTTCAATGGAATTCAGCCATTATGAAGAAGTACCACGCAGCCTTGCCGAGAAAGTTCTTGCTGATATTAAAGGAAGAACAGACTTATTATAAAAAATTAATCAATTCTCATTATGAGTCAAAAAATCAGGATTAAACTGCAATCGTACGATCACAATCTTGTTGACAAGTCTGCTGAAAAGATCGTTAAAACGGTTAAATCTACCGGAGCAGTCGTTAGCGGCCCAATACCGCTTCCTACTCACCGCAGGGTTTTTACGGTTTTGCGTTCAACCTTTGTTAATAAAAAATCAAGGGAACAGTTTCAGTTGTCGTCATACAAGAGGCTGATCGACATTTACAGTTCTACGGCAAAGACCATCGACGCTCTTATGAAACTGGAATTACCCAGTGGCGTTGAGGTAGAAATTAAAGTTTGATATTCATTAAAAAAGTAGTCAAAAAATGGCTGGTATTATTGGAAAAAAAATCGGAATGACATCCGTATTCAGTGTTGAGGGGAAAAACATCCCATGCACTGTTGTTGAAGCCGGTCCTTGTGTTGTAACACAGGTAAAGACCGTTGAGAATGACGGCTACCATGCACTACAGCTTGGTTTTGATGAGAAGCGTGAGAAAAGCGCCACCAAAGCTGAGTTTGGACATTGCAAAAAAGCCGGAACCGCACCTAAGAAGAAAATTACAGAATTTAAGGACACTTTCAAGGAAAATTACAACCTGGGTGATGTAATCACAGTTGACATCTTTCACGAAAATGATTACGTTGATGTTGATGGCTTGTCAAAGGGTAAAGGATTTCAAGGTGTTGTTAGAAGACATGGATTCGGTGGTGTAGGTCAAAGAACGCATGGTCAGCACAACCGGGGTAGGGCACCTGGCTCGCTCGGTGCATCTTCTTATCCGTCCAGGGTTTTCAAAGGCCTTCGTATGGCAGGTCGTATGGGTGGTGACAAGGTTACCATTGAAAACCTGTTGGTATTAAAAGTAATTCCCGAACAAAACCTTATCATTCTGAAAGGTTCTATTCCGGGGCCTAAAGGTTCTTACATTTCAATCAGGAAGCAATGGAATTAAGTGTATTAAATATTAAAGGAACAGAGACCGGCCGGACTGTATCATTAGATGAACAGATCTTCGGAATTGAACCCAATGATCATGCCGTATACCTGGATGTTAAACAATATCTGGCTAATCAAAGGCAGGGAACTCATAAGAGCAAAGAGAGAGGTGAAATTGCAGGAAGTACAAAAAAGATCAAAAAGCAAAAGGGTACTGGTACTGCCCGTGCTGGTGCAATCACCTCTCCGGTATTTGTAGGAGGAGGCCGTGTATTCGGTCCGCGTCCACGCAATTATGGATTTAAACTTAACAAAAAAGTAAAACAATTAGCCCGTAAATCAGCATTGACTTATAAGGCACTTGACAACAGTATTTTGGTACTTGAGAATTTTGATCTGTCAGCTCCGAAAACCAAGGAACTGGTAGCCATTACCAATAATCTGAAAATATCTGATAAAAAGTCACTTTTCGTTTTACCGGAAGAAAATAAAAATCTATATTTGTCCTCCAGAAATTTACAGGGCGTTTCAGTTGTAACTGCTTCAGAATTAACAACATATCAGATTCTCAACGCGAAATCACTTGTTATTTTGGAAGCTTCAATTGAGAAAATTGAAGAAGTATTTAAGATTTAAGACCATAATAAGATGAATATACTTATAAGGCCCATAGTAACCGAAAAAATGACGGGATTAAGCGAACGCTATAACCGTTTCGGTTTTGTCGTCGACAAGAAGGCTACCAAGCAGCAAATCAAAGCTGCCATTGAAAGCCTTTATGGTGTTTCGGTGGATACGGTAAATACCATGATTTATGGTGGAAAGAAAAAATCGAGATACACCAAGGCCGGAGTAATTGCCGGTAGAACTAATATCTACAAGAAAGCAATTGTTACACTTGTAGAGGGAGATACTATTGATTTTTACAGTAATATATAATTGAAAAATGGCAGTAAGAAAATTTAATCCAGTAACTCCGGGTCAGAGGCATAAGATTATCAGTGCTTTTGACGCCATTACTGCTTCTACGCCTGAGAAATCATTGTTAGAGCCCCTGCGGAAGACTGGTGGTCGAAATAACCAGGGCCGCATGACAATGAGGTATATAGGTGGGGGACACAAGCGGAAATACCGTATTATTGATTTCAAAAGAAACAAAGACGGAATTTCTGCGACTGTCGATTCCATTCAGTACGATCCGAACCGTACTGCCAATATTGCTCTTCTGATTTATGAAGACAATGAAAAACGTTACGTTTTGGCTCCCAACGGGTTGCGCGTGGGTCAGAAGGTAATCAGCGGCAGCGGTATAGATCCTGAAATTGGGAATACATTGCCCTTATCAGAAATACCACTCGGCACCCTTGTTCACAACATTGAGCTACAACCTGGACAGGGGGGTGTTATGGCACGTAGTGCAGGAACCTATGCTCAATTGACCTCTCGGGAAGGCAAGTATGCTACTTTAAAGCTTCCTTCCGGCGAAATTCGTATGATACTGAATACTTGCCGTGCTACGGTAGGTATCGTTGGTAACACTGACCACAACATTGAAAAATCAGGTAAAGCAGGTCGCTCACGTTGGCTTGGACGTCGTCCGAGAGTTCGTGGTGTCGTGATGAACCCGGTTGATCACCCGATGGGTGGTGGTGAAGGTCGTGCTTCTGGAGGACATCCCCGTTCAAGGAAGGGCTTATTGGCCAAAGGCTATAAAACCCGTACTCCGAAGAAATCATCCAATAGGTACATTCTGGAACGCAGGAAGAAATAATTAAAAGGAAATTAGCATGAGTCGTTCGTTAAAAAAGGGCCCTTTCATCGCATACAAGCTGGAGAAGAAAATTCTGGCAATGAATGAATCCAGCAAAAAGACAGTGGTGAAAACCTGGGCCAGAGCATCAGTCATTTCTCCTGATTTTGTCGGCCACACAGTTGCGGTACATAACGGGAATAAATTCATTCCGGTTTATATTACCGAAAATATGGTAGGGCATCGCCTCGGCGAGTTTGCTCCGACACGTACTTACAGGGGACATGCTGGTAACAGGAAATAGGCATTGAGCCATTTGTAATTTTAAAAATTAAAGACCAATGGGTGCCAGAAAAAGATTAGCAGCTGAAAAACGTAAAGAAGAAAAAAAGCAACAATATTTTGCTGTTTTGAAAGATTGCCCCACTTCACCACGAAAAATGAGGCTTGTGGCCGATATGATTCGTGGAATGGAAGTGAACAAGGCATTAGATGTACTGAAATTTTCGTCCAAAGAAGCTTCGAATAGGGTGGAAAAATTACTCCTTTCAGCCGTTGCCAACTGGCAGGCTAAGAATGAAGGTGTAAGACTCGAGGAAAACACACTGGTTGTAAGCAGAATCATGGTTGATTCAGGAAGGATCCTGAAAAGATTACGCCCGGCTCCACAGGGTCGCGCGCATCGTATCAGGAAACGTTCCAACCATGTGACAATTTACGTGGACAAAAAGAATGAAGGTGTTGTTGAAAATCTTAATTAATAATACATGGGACAAAAAGTAAATCCGATTTCAAATCGTCTGGGTTTCATCAAAGGGTGGGATTCCAACTGGTTTGGTGGTGATAATTACGGTGACAAACTGGTGGAAGACCAGAGAATTCGTGAGTATTTGAACGCACGTTTATCTAAAGCCAGTGTCTCCAAGATTATCATTGAGCGTACTTTGAAGCTTATTACCATCACCGTCCACACCTCACGCCCGGGTATTATTATTGGTAAAGGCGGACAGGAAGTTGACAAACTGAAGGAAGAGCTGAAAAAGATTACCAGTAAAGAAGTACAGATCAACATTTTCGAAATCAAGAGACCTGAGTTGGATGCTCAGATCGTGGCCGCCAATATTGCACGTCAAATTGAAGGTAAAATTGCTTACCGTCGTGCCGTAAAAATGGCTATCGCATCAACCATGAGAATGGGAGCTGAAGGAATCAAGGTGCTTGTGTCAGGTCGTTTGAATGGTGCCGAGATGGCACGGTCAGAAATGTATAAAGACGGCCGTACACCTTTGCATACCCTCCGTGCTGACATTGATTATGCGTTAGCAGAAGGTTTGACCAAGACCGGTTTGATCGGTGTTAAGGTCTGGATCTGCAAAGGTATGGTATATGGTAACCGTGACCTTTCACCAAATGTAGGCTCAAAGCAGCAGCGTACAGGTGGTGCCCCGAAAGGTGCTGGTAATAGAAAAAGAAGAAAATAGTGCTAACACGCTAGAATTGTAAGAGATGTTACAGCCTAAAAGAGTAAAATTCAGAAGAGTACAGAAGGGTAAGATGAAAGGTAATGCCAATCGCGGCAACCAGCTTGCTTTCGGTTCTTTTGGAATAAAATCATTGGAAGAAGCATGGATTACCGGCCGTCAGATTGAATCTGCCAGGGTCGCGGTAACCCGTCATATGCAACGTCAGGGTCAGATCTGGATCAGAATCTTCCCTGACAAACCTATTACCAAGAAGCCTGCGGAAGTACGTATGGGTAAAGGTAAAGGTGCTCCCGAAGCTTTTGTAGCCCCGATTACACCCGGACGAATCATTATTGAAGCCGATGGTGTACCATTTGAAATGGCTAAAGAAGCTCTGCGCCTGGCAGCACAGAAACTGCCGGTTACTACCAAGTTCGTCGTAAGACGTGATTATGTCGAATAAGTTAAAATTTGAAGGATGAAAACGTCTGAAATTAAAGAATTAACGAACAAGGAGATTGTTGAACGTTTACAAACTGAGCAGGAGAACTTAGTTCGTCTGAGGTTGAATCATGCAGTATCTCCTCTTGATAATCCGATGAAAATCAGAGAATCACGCAGGAATATTGCCAGGTTACAAACTATTCTTCGCAGCAGGGAGTTAAATGAAAATCAGAATTAATTCAACTATGGAAGAGAATACAGTAAGAAACCTTAGAAAAGAGCGTGTGGGCGTAGTCGTCAGCAACAAAATGGATAAAACCATAGTTGTAGCTGAACGCCGTAAGGTAAAACACACGGTTTATGGCAAATTTGTCAACAAAACCACTAAGTTTTATGCACACGACGATACCAATACCTGCAATATCGGTGATACCGTGCGCATTATGGAAACTCGTCCGCTGAGCAAGAAGAAATGTTGGAGATTAGTTGAAATCATTGAAAGGGCTAAGTAATCATGATACAGCAGGAAACAAGATGTAATGTAGCTGACAATAGTGGTGCCAAGGAAGTGTTGTGTATCCGTGTTTTGGGTGGAACCCGCAAAAGATACGCCCGCATCGGCGATACCATAGTTGTATCAGTGAAAAGTGCAATCCCGGGCAGCGATGTAAAAAAAGGCGCTGTTTCGAAAGCGATTGTGGTTCGTACTAAAAAAGAAGTTCGTCGTAACGATGGCTCTTATATCCGTTTTGATGATAATGCTGTCGTTTTATTGAACAATGCTGGTGAAATGAGAGGAACACGTATTTTTGGCCCGGTGGCCCGTGAATTGCGTGACCATAACATGAAAATCATTTCTCTTGCGCCTGAAGTACTTTAATAAGCAAAAGAACCATGCAAAAAAAGTTACACATTAAAAAAGGTGATACCGTGCAGGTAATAGCCGGTGACGACCTCGGAAAAAAAGGCCGCGTACTGGAAATTATTCGCAAAACCAATCGCGCTATTGTGGAGGGTGTTAATATGATGAAAAAACACACAAAACCGAATACTGAGTATCCTCAGGGCGGTATTGTGGAAAAGGAAGCACCCATCCATATTTCTAATCTGATGCTTGTGGATCCAAAAACTGGAAACACAACCCGTATTGGAAGGCGCTTGAATGAAAGTGGAAAATTAGTTCGTTATTCCAAAAAATCTGGAGAGGAGATCAAGTAATGGCTTACGTACCTACCCTTAAAAAGAAATATAAGGAAGAAATTGTGCCTGTGTTGGTTAAAGAGTTTAGCTATAAAACCGTTATGCAGGTACCAAGGCTGGAAAAGGTTGTCCTGAACCAGGGTGTTGGATCTTCAATAGCTGATAAAAAGATTATTGAAGTAGCTACCGAAGAAATGACCATGATTGCAGGTCAGAAGGCAGTACAAACCCGTTCAAAAAAGGATATTTCCAATTTCAAGCTGAGAAAGAAAATGCCTATCGGCGTGCGCGTTACTTTGCGTCGCGACCGGATGTACGAATTTCTCGACCGTTTAATTTCAGTCGCTTTACCACGAATTCGTGATTTCCGTGGTATCGAGGGTAAAATGGATGGAAGAGGTAACTATACATTGGGAGTTCCGGAACAGATTATATTCCCTGAAATCAATATTGATAAAGTGAATAAAATCAACGGGATGAACATCACTTTTGTTACAACCGCCAACACCGATGAAGAAGGTTTTGCCCTGCTCAGGGAAATCGGTTTACCATTCAAAAACTTAAAAAAGAACTAAGTTATGGCAAAAGAGTCAATGAAAGCGCGCGAAGTAAAACGCGCCCGACTGGTTGAAAAGTATGCCGAGAAAAGAGCAAAACTCAAAGAGGAGGGTGACTTCATCGGATTGCAGAAACTTCCTAAGAACTCGTCTAAGGTTAGGTTGCACAATCGTTGCAAACTTACCGGACGTCCCAAGGGATATATGCGCCAGTTTGGAATCAGCAGGATTAATTTCCGGGAGATGGCTTCTTCTGGTCTGATCCCCGGTGTAAAAAAAGCAAGTTGGTAATTGTAATAATTTAGAGAGAAATGAGTAAAGTTACAGATCCTATAGCAGATTATCTGACGCGGTTAAGAAATGCCATCAAGGCCAATCACCGGGTTGTAGATATCCCTGCCTCCAATTTGAAAAAGGAAATGACCAAAATCCTGAAGGATAAAGGTTATATCCTTAACTACAAATTTGAGGACGAAGTGAACTATCAGGGCAATATTAAAATTGCCTTGAAATATAATCCCGAAACCAAAGCCTCAGCGATCAAAGCCCTGGAAAGGGTGAGTAAACCGGGTTTAAGGCAATATTGTGATTCTACCAGCGTACCCAGGGTTCTTAATGGCCTTGGCGTTGCCATTATTTCTACTTCCAAAGGTGTGATAACTGATAAGGAAGCCAGAGAAATGGGTGTTGGAGGTGAAGTTTTATGTTACGTATATTAATAGGAGGAAAACCATGTCAAGGATAGGAAAACTACCCATTGAAATTCCTGCAGGAGTTCAGGTTAAATTAAATGACGATAATATCGTAACAGTAAAAGGACCTTTAGGAGAACTGAGCCAACAGGTGAATAAAGACATCACCGTTAGTATCGAGAATAATACCATAACCTTTGCCAGGCCGAGTGACCAGAAAAATCACCGGGCTATGCACGGTTTATACCGTTCACTGGTTAACAATATGGTTGTTGGTGTAACCAAAGGATACGAACTGAATATGGAACTTGTAGGTGTTGGGTTTAGGGCTGAGGCTCTGCCGAATAATGTGATTGACCTTGTTTTGGGATATTCACACCATACCTATATCCAGCTTCCCCCGGAGGTCAAAATGGAAGTTAAAGCTGAAAAGCGGAGCAACCCGTTTATCCTTCTTAAATCAATTGATAAACAATTGATTGGTCAGGTGGCAGCAAAGATCCGTTCGTTCCGTGCACCCGAACCCTATAAAGGCAAAGGTATTAAGTTTGTTGGCGAACAGCTGAGACGTAAAGCTGGAAAAGCCGCTGGTGTTAAAAAGTAAAAATGTAAAGTTATGTCTTTAACGAAGTTAGAAAGACGATTAAGAATAAAAAATCGCATTCGTAAAGTAGTAACCGGAACTGCTGACAGGCCACGTATGAATGTATTTCGCAGCAATAAGCAGATTTCTGTTCAACTGATTGATGATTTGCAGGGTGTAACCCTGGTAGCCGCCTCTTCAAGGGACAAATCCCTGGTCGATGCCGCCGGAACGAAAGCTGAAAAAGCTGCTTTAGTAGGTAAACTTATTGCCGAAAAAGCCAAATCAGCTGGAATCGAGAACGTAGTATTCGACCGTAACGGTTATTTATATCATGGTAGAGTAAAACAATTGGCTGACGCTGCCCGTGAAGGTGGCCTTAAATTCTAATTAATATGGCAGGAAATATCAGAAATATTAAAACAAGCGATCTGGATTTGAAAGACAGATTGGTTGCCATTAACAGGGTTACCAAAGTAACTAAAGGGGGGCGTACTTTTACCTTTTCAGCAATTGTTGTTGTCGGCAACGAGAATGGCATTGTAGGTTGGGGACTTGGAAAGGCCAGTGAAGTAACGGCTGCAATTGCCAAAGGTGTGGATGCTGCCAAAAAGAACCTGGTGAAAGTTCCGGTATATAAGGGAACCATTCCCCATGAGCAAGAAGCCAAGTTTGGTGGTGCAAAAGTACTTCTGAAACCCGCACGGTCTGGTACTGGAGTGAAGGCTGGAGGTGCTATGCGTGCTGTACTGGAAAGTGTTGGTATCCATGATATCCTTGCTAAATCGCAGGGTTCATCTAACCCTCACAACCTGGTAAAGGCAACAATGGCTGCTCTTCTCGAACTTAGGGATGCCTACACAGTGGCACAACACCGTGGTGTAACATTAGATAAAGTATTTAAAGGATAGACAGTTATGGCAAGAATTAGAATAACGCAGGTTAGAAGTAGTATTGGTACTACCAAACATCAGAAAGCCATTCTCGCCGCTTTGGGCTTACGTAAAAGACTTCAAACCGTCGAACACGACAATAGCCCGGAGATTATGGGAATGGTAGCCAAAATGCGGCATTTAATAACTGTGGAAGAAGTCAAATAACTAAAAAAATTCGATGACTATGGATTTAAGTAATATACAACCTGCGAAGGGATCAACCAGAGCGAACAAGCGGTTAGGAAGAGGACAAGGCTCGGGCCGTGGAGGAACCTCTGCCCGTGGTCACAAAGGTGCAAAATCTAGATCAGGTTATTCCAGAAAAGTCGGTTTTGAAGGCGGCCAGATGCCTTTGCAACGTATTGTTCCCAAGTTTGGTTTCAAAAATATGAACAGGGTTGAATACAAAGCAATTAATCTGGATGTTCTTCAGCAGCTAGCCGAGGCCAGAAATCTTTCTGCCATTGATCTTCGGGTCTTCGTTGAAGCAGGTATTACATCCAAGAACGATAAGGTTAAAATTCTTGGTGGCGGGACTCTGTCACTAAAGCTGGATGTTAAGGCCAATGCTTTTTCGCAAAGTGCCAAAGAGGCAATCGAAAAATTAGAAGGAAAAACTGAAATACTCTAGACCTGATGAAACGATTTATCGAAACCCTAAAAAACATCTATAAAATTGAAGACTTACGGAATCGTATCGGTACAACTCTTCTGTTTGTGCTGATCTACCGTTTGGGTTCGTATGTTTCCCTTCCAGGAATCGATCCTGCCCAGCTTGGGCAGCTCAAAGACCAGACATCCGATGGGTTGTTAGGATTGCTGGATATGTTTTCGGGAGGTGCATTTTCGAATGCTTCTATTTTTGCTTTAGGGATAATGCCCTATATTTCGGCCTCTATTGTAATCCAATTGTTGGGAATCGCGGTTCCCTACTTTCAGAGATTACAGAAGGAGGGTGAATCGGGACGTCGTAAGATCAATCAGATTACCCGTTATTTGACAGTGGCTATTCTTATCTTCCAGTCTCCAGCTTATCTGGCCAACCTTAGTTTCCAGCTTCCTGAAAGTGCGTTTGCCGTCACAGGTACGATGTTCACCGTAACATCTACCATTATTCTGACTGCAGGCTCAATGTTCGTTATGTGGCTTGGGGAACGTATTACAGATAAGGGGATTGGTAACGGAATATCATTGATCATTATGATCGGTATTATCGCCCGTCTTCCTTTTTCAGTCTTTGCAGAGTTTGCATCACGACTGAACCAACAAGGAGGTGGGATGGTAATGTTCTTGATTGAGTTCGTTCTGCTGTTCCTGGTCTTTGCAGGAACGATCCTTCTGGTTCAGGGTACCCGCCGTATCCCGGTTCAGTACGCTAAACGTATTGTCGGAAACAAACAATATGGTGGTGTTCGTCAGTATATCCCCCTAAAAGTGAATGCTGCTGGTGTTATGCCAATCATTTTTGCCCAGGCAATCATGTTTGTACCTATTACACTTGCTGGTTTCGCTACCTCTGAAAGTCTCGGAAATTTTGCGGCTGCATTTACCAACCATACCGGCTTTTGGTATAACTTTACGCAGTTTATCCTTGTTATTGCATTTACCTATTTTTATACTGCAATTACAGTAAACCCGGTACAGATGGCCGAAGACATGAAGAAAAACGGTGGATTTATCCCTGGTGTCAAACCGGGAAAGAAAACTGTTGAGTTTCTGGATACCGTAATGTCAAGAATCACACTACCCGGGTCTATTTTTCTGGGAATTGTTACAATTCTTCCGGCATTTGCGATGTTAATGGGAATCAATACTCAGTTCGCCTACTTTTATGGCGGAACTTCTTTGTTGATTCTTGTGGGTGTTATTCTGGATACTCTGCAACAGATAGAAAGTCATCTTCTGATGCGTCATTATGATGGACTGATGAAATCAGGCCGTATAAAGGGACGTACCGGCGGTGGTCAAACAATGTATTAAAATTTTAGAAAAATTATGGCAAAACAGCCATCCATAGAACAAGACGGAACCATTATCGAAGCATTGTCTAACGCAATGTTTAGGGTTGAATTGGAAAATGGGCATGTGATCACTGCGCATATATCTGGTAAGATGCGTATGCATTATATAAAGATATTGCCCGGGGATAAGGTCAAGCTGGAGATGTCTCCCTATGACCTGACCAAAGGAAGAATAACATTCAGGTACAAAAATTAAAGATTGATACAATGAAAACGCGGACATCTATTAAAAAAAGAAGCGCTGACTGTAAAATTGTTCGCAGAAAAGGGCGCTTATATGTGATTAATAAAAAGAATCCCAAGTATAAACAACGTCAAGGATAAACATTAACAAAAAGAATTACTATGGCACGATTAGTAGGTGTTGATATTCCTGACAATAAAAGAGGAGAGATCGCTCTGACATACATTTTTGGTATTGGAAGAAGTAGTGCGAATAAAATCCTTGATAAAGCTGGAGTTGACAAAGACCTTAAAGTTCAAGAATGGAACGACGAACAGTTTGGTAACGTTCGTCAGATAATTACCGAAAGCTATAAAGTGGAAGGCGAGCTTCGTAGTGAAGTTCAGCTTAACATCAAACGACTGATGGATATTGGTTGCTATCGGGGGATCCGTCACCGTATCGGTTTGCCGGTAAGGGGCCAATCTACAAAGAATAATGCACGTACACGCAAGGGTAAGAAGAAGACCGTTGCAAACAAGAAAAAAGCCACTAAATAAGGATTTTGAATTATGGCAAAAAAAGCTGGAACAAGTAAAAAAAGGGTTGTTATTGTTGAAGCGAATGGTATGCTTCATGTTCACTCGTCATTCAACAACATTATTGTTACCCTTACCAATATGAACGGCGAAGTCATTAGTTGGTCTTCGGCCGGAAAGAAAGGCTTCCGTGGCTCTAAAAAGAATACTCCTTATGCGGCTCAGGTTGCTGCCGAAGAATGTGCAAAAACTGCATACGATCTTGGATTAAGGAAAGTGAAAGCTTTCGTTAAAGGACCAGGTAATGGTCGTGAATCTGCGATCAGAGCTGTTGCAAACAGCGGTATCCAGGTAACTGAAATTATGGATGTTACTCCTATGCCGCACAATGGTTGCAGACCACCCAAAAGAAGACGTGTATAATTTTAAAACGAATTAGTAATGGCTAGATATAGAGGACCAAAGTCTAAAATTGCACGAAAATTTGGAGAGCCCATTTACGGACCCGACAAAGCTTTCGAACACAAGAATTATCCTCCTGGAATGCATGGATTAAATGCAAAAAGGAGGAAGAAGTCTGAATATGGACTTCAGTTGAAAGAAAAGCAGAAAGCCAAGTATACCTATGGTTTGTTGGAGCGCCAGTTCCGTGGACTGTTCAAGAAAGCTGCTGCCTCAACCGGAAAAACGGGTGATGTATTGTTACAGCTTCTCGAATCACGTCTTGACAATGTGGTTTTCCGCTTGGGTATAGCTAAAACAAGAGCTGCTGCCCGTCAGTTGGTAACACACCGTCATATTCTGGTGAATGGGGAGTTGGTGAACATCGCTTCATACATTCTGAAACCCGGAGATATAGTCGGAGTTCGTGAAAAATCAAAATCACTTGAAATTATCACTGAATCATTACACTCTCGCAGACACAATCGCTTTGGCTGGTTGCAATGGGAAGACTCACAAATGGTGGGTAAATTCCTCAACAGGCCTGAACGCGAGGACATTCCTGAAAACATTAAGGAACAACTTATCGTTGAGTTGTACTCCAAATAGTAATTTATTACAAAAGGTTATTATGGCAATATTAGCGTTCCAAAAACCTGACAAGGTTGTAATGATTGAATCCGGTGAAAAATTCGGCAAATTCGAATTTCGGCCACTGGAGCCTGGCTATGGTATTACAATAGGCAACGCTCTTCGCAGGATACTATTATCCTCTCTTGAAGGGTTTGCCATCACTACGGTGAAAATTGAAGGTGTAGACCATGAGTTTTCTACCATTAAGGGTGTCATTGAAGACGTAACCGATATAATTTTGAATCTTAAACAGGTGCGTTTTAAACGCGAAGTTGAGGATGTGGAATTTGAAAAGGTTACAATCGCCCTCCATGGACAGGAAGAATTCACTGCTGGAGATATCAATAAGTTTATGACCGGGTTTAGTGTTTTGAATCCTAACCTGATCATCTGTAAGATGGAACCCGATGTGAAGTTTCAGATGGAAATCACGATAAGTAAAGGACGCGGTTATGTTCCCGCTGCCGAAAATCGTTCTGCTGAAGCTGAATTCGGAGTTATTCCGGTGGATTCAATTTATACACCTATCGAAAAGGTTAAATATTCAGTTGAAAATTTTCGTGTTGAGCAAAAAACCGACTACGAGAAGCTGCTTCTGGAGATAACCACCGACGGTTCAATCCAGCCAAAAGATGCCCTTAAAGAGGCTGCAAAAATCTTGATCTATCATTTCTTGTTGTTCTCCGATGAAAAGATCACTCTCGATTCGGATGAGAAATTCGCCAATGAAGAGTTCGATGAGGAAATCCTTCATATGCGTCAGCTTCTTAAGACAAAACTGGTTGATCTTGACTTGTCTGTACGAGCTTTAAATTGTTTAAAGGCTGCAGATGTTGATACACTGGGTGAACTCGTTCAGTACAACCGTAATGACCTTTTGAAGTTCCGTAATTTTGGCAAGAAATCTCTGACCGAGTTGGATGACCTTTTGCTGGGAATGGGATTAAACTTCGGGATGGATATAGCTAAGTACAAATTAGACAAGGATTAATTACAATGAGACATAATAAAAAATTTAATCATTTAGGACGGAAAAGTGCCCACAGGCAGGCTTTGCTTTCCAATATGGCTGCCTCTCTGATCCTGCACAAAAGGATCAATACAACTGTAGCTAAAGCTAAGGCACTGCGTATTTATGTGGAACCTCTGATTACAAAATCAAAGGACGATACCACTCATGCACGCCGTGTAGTTTTTAGCTATTTGCAAAGCAAAGAGGCTGTATCTGAATTGTTCCGTAATGTTTCCGTGAAGGTTGCTGATCGTCCGGGAGGATATACA
The DNA here is from genome assembly GCA_023428545.1 of Bacteroidota bacterium. The sequence goes on from JAEYXH010000011.1 coordinate 50,651, forward strand.
CGCATTCTTCGTACCGGAAATCGGTTAGGGGATAATGCCGAGATGTGCATGATGGAATTGGTAGACTTTAATGAAGCGATGCTCGCTGCAGCCGATGATTCCAAAAAGGGCAAGAAAAAACGTTCACGCAGAGGTGGTACCAAAAAAGCCGAAGCAGCAGAAGCTGTTGCTCCAAAGGCTAAAGCCACTAAGGAAGTTACCGCTCCCAAAGAAGCTGAGGCTCCTGCTGCTGATGACGCTGCCCAAACTGCTGAAGCCAGCGACTCAAAGGAATAAGATTCTTATATCCCATAAAAAAAGGCTGTCTCTTTTGAGGCAGCCTTTTCTATGTGTAATCTATAGATTTAACTGTAAACTAGTTTTAATATTCTTTCCAACCAATACCCATCGGTGTTGTCAAATGAATTTTTGTCCTTTGAATCGACATCAAGGACCCCTATGATGTTTCCATCCTTATCCAAAAAGGGAATTACAATTTCTGACTGTGAACGAGAGTCACAAGCGATGTGCCCGGGGAAAGTATGAACATCTTCCACTATCACTGTTTCACGTTTATTGATCCCAGCCCAGCAAACGCCTTTGTTTTTTTCCAGTATTTGACAGGCAACAGGTCCCTGGTATATATTAACTGTTAATTCGTCCTCCTTTAAAAGGTAAAATCCTGTCCAAAAAAAGTATTCCATTTTATGATGCAGCACAGCAACAATAGTTGCCATTCGAGCCTGTTGGTCATTGCTCTTCTTTACCAATTCCGCTAACTGGTCATATAATCTCTGGTATCTTCCTTCTTTCTTGTTGCTATCCATTATTTTAAATTTTTATGTCGTAAAAGTGGCAAGAATTCTTTGATCCTGCAACTGCCTTTCACTGGCCGCTAATAAGATCAACATCAGTTATCTGCATGGATGAAATATCATGCAATTTCTTTTTTTATTTTTTTGTAGTATCAAGTTCGTGTGATTAGATCCTTAAACCATTTCTTTTGCATTTAACCTTTTCTCAGACTGAATAAGAAAATTGTACTTTTGCCACGATTAATCTTAATTTGATTTTCAAATTTCACATATATGGCTCAGAAACCTTCCATTCCCAAGGGAACACGTGATTTTACACCGGTCGAGATGGCCAAGCGTAATTTTATTTTTGATACCATCCGCAATGTATTCCGGCTATATGGCTTCCAGCCAATTGAAACGCCAGCCATGGAAAACCTATCGACCCTGCTGGGAAAATATGGCGAGGAAGGAGATAAATTGTTGTTTAGAATATTGAATTCAGGTGACTTTCTATCTGGAATTCCTTCTGAATTTGAGGGAATGACTGATTCTTCCAGACTTTCCGGGTACATTTCAGAGAAGGGCCTTCGTTACGATTTGACTGTTCCCTTTGCGCGATTTGTCGTGCAACACAGGAATGAAATTACCTTCCCTTTTAAGAGATACCAGATTCAACCTGTATGGCGTGCCGACAGACCTCAGAAGGGAAGATACCGGGAGTTCTATCAGTGTGACGTGGATGTTATCGGAAGCGACAGTTTACTTAATGAGGCTGAATTGGTGCAGATCATCGACGACGTGTTCCGCCGGCTAAGTATCCGCGCTGTTGTCAAAATCAATAACCGAAAAGTATTGGCGGGTATTTCCGAAATTATTGGACAAATGGATCGTTTGACCGACATCACGGTTGCAATCGATAAAATGGAAAAAATAGGGCTTGAAAAAGTTACCGATGAACTTTCGGGTAAAGGTGTATCTGAGGAATCGATCCGCCGTCTGAAACCCATTCTTTTGCTTGACGGAAATACAAACGAGAAACTGGATAAGCTCACTACCATTTTGTCTGATTCTGAAACTGGATTGAAAGGGGTTGCTGAACTCCGCAAACTTTTCGGGTATATCGAATCGTTTGGGCTATCTAAAATGGCTGAGTTGGATCTTACGCTTGCCCGTGGTCTGAACTATTACACAGGTGCTATTTTCGAGGTGAAGGCAATCGATGTGAATATCGGAAGTATTTGTGGTGGTGGAAGGTATGATGACCTGACTGGAATCTTTGGGATGCCGGGTGTTTCGGGTGTAGGCATATCATTTGGTGCTGAACGGATTTATGATGTTCTGGATCATCTTGACCTTTTTCCAAGTGAAAGCATGGAGTCACCCCGGGCATTGTTTGTAAACTTTGGTAGTGTTGAAGAGGCATATATCTTACCCATGCTTAATGCCCTGAGAAAGAAGGGGATAAATGTCGAGATATATCCGGATGCCGACAAAATGAAAAAGCAATTCAATTACGCGAATCGAAAGAACATCCCATATGTTGTTCTTGTGGGCGAAGCTGAAATTTCAGCAAATATGTTTACCATGAAAGATATGGTAAGTGGCGATCAAAAGATGGTTTCGGTTGAGGAGCTGACAAAAGTCCTTTGCGATGGATAAATCTTATTTCACTTTTATGGCGACATATAAGTGAAATAATGAAGACAGCAACATTTAAAATTTCTCCAGCCCCGCTAACATACGAGGTAATTGAAAAAATACTGGAAAACAACCTCCAGCTCGAATTGTCAGAGGAGTCCATTGCCTTGATTCAAAAGAGCAAGGATTATCTTGATCGAAAAATTTCTGAAAGCACCAGCCCTTTATATGGAATCACAACAGGATTTGGTGCATTGTGCGACATAGAGATTTCGAAAGATGATCTAAGTAAATTGCAGGAGAACCTTGTGCTTTCGCATGCCTGCAGTATTGGGCCGGAAGCTCCACACGATGTTGTCCGTCTAATGCTCCTGTTGAAGGCACATGCCCTTTCAAAAGGCCACTCAGCGGTGCAGTTGTCTACCGTCCAGCGGATTCTTGATCTTTTCAACCATCAAATAATCCCTGTTGTTTGTGAGCAAGGATCCTTGGGTGCCAGTGGCGATCTTGCCCCGCTTGCAATGCTATTTCTCCCCCTTTTGGGACATGGTGAGGTATGGCATGATGGGAAAAGGAAAAGTTCAGCAGAGGTGCTTTCAATTTTTGGATGGGAGCCAATTAGGCTTGAAGCAAAGGAAGGGCTTGCACTACTTAACGGAACCCAGTTTATGAGTTCTTATGCCGTTGTCACTCTTCTTAAGGCCTTTCAGTTGATCAGGCATTCTGATGTTATTGGGGCTCTGTCATTGGATGCATTCGACGGCCTCATTGAACCTTTCCTTGAGAATATACATCTGTTAAGACCACATGATGGCCAGATAGTGACAGCCCGTAATTTCAGAAATCTGTTGACTGGCAGTGAGTTGATGGCCCAAAGTAAAAAGCACATACAGGATCCATATTCATTTCGGTGTATCCCTCAGGTTCACGGTGCCGTGAAGGATGCAGTTAAATATGTCGCAAGGGTTGTTGAAACCGAAATTAACTCCGTCACCGATAATCCAACCGTTTTCCCGGATGATGACAAAATTGTTTCTGGTGGTAATTTTCACGGTGAACCCCTGGCTTTATCTCTTGATTTTTTGGCTATAGCGCTATCAGAACTTGGAAGTATTTCTGAGAGAAGGACCTATAGGCTAATCTCCGGAGAGCGAGGTTTGCCTGAATTTTTGGTGGCAAACCCAGGCTTGAACTCAGGCTTTATGATACCACAGTATGCTGCTGCGTCAATTGTAAGCCAGAATAAGCAGTTATGCACACCTGCGTCGGTTGATTCAATCCCTTCGTCAAATGAACAGGAAGATCATGTAAGCATGGGGGCAAATGCCGCTACCAAGGTATTGAGGGTTTCTGACAATGTTTTGAGAATTCTGGCTATTGAATTGTACAATTCGGCACAAGCCCTTGAATTTCGTCGACCAAAGCAAACTTCACCCATTCTTGAAGATCTTGTTGCGCAATACCGCACCAGGGTCGAATTTGTTACCGAAGATACATTGATGTATGAAGGAATCAACAGAACCATCCGGTTTTTGGAAACCGGACGATTTGTGTCATTCTGAGCGTTTTTTTCTGAGTTGTTCAAACATATGGGCCCTGAACTGGTTCTCAGCCCTGTATAGTTGCAGAACTTTCTGTGGAGGTAAAATCTTCAGGTACTTTTCATTGTAAGTGGCACCTAATTCAGCTTCCTTTTTAAATGTTTCAGAGAAACTTCGGGTGATACGAATGATTTCCTGATCAGAGAGTTGGATATTTTCGTCCCGGGTTTTTATCTCCAATTCTTTTCTGGATTTCTGTATTGCCATCCTTTCAACCTCATATTGATTGTACACTGGCCAGAACTCCTGTGCTTCTTTTGGAGATAAATTAAGTTTCTCAGTGATAAATGCAATCTTCTGACTTTTAAAGTGGTCAAAGTCTGATTTTGGTTTTTGTCCGACCGATGAATAGGCAATCAGGCAAAAGAATATTGATAACAACATTAATTTTTTCATTGAATCTTATTTTTGTGTCTCCATAAAAATATCATAGTCACTGTAATTGGCTGCCAGGTATTCGGTAATTGATTCGTCAGCAGGAATTTCATCAGAATCTCCATTGTTGAACAAGGCGAAAAATGTGTTTTCATCCATGTCTTCAATCAGATAAGTGTAATCGTCAGTTTCAATTTGTACTTCAGTGGATGGTGAATCACTGGCAAGTTGTCTTTTTTGGATAGAGCTGATCGGAAGGTATACGATCATGAAAACAGCAGCAAATGAGGCTGCAAGGCTCAATGCAGGTTTGAGAAGTTCAATAACCTTAGCCGGCTTCTTCATTTCAGGCTGCATTTCCTGCTCAATTCGCAGTTGTATCCTGGCCTGAAAGTCCTCAAAATAATTCCCGGGAACCCTGAATGGATTCTCTTTCCTTATTTCTGAAAGCTTTTTGGGTGTATCTTCCTGCTTGTACATGATATTGTTTTTCAATTTGACTTTAAAGATTATCAAAGGTTTAATATATGACTTATTCAATATTGTTAAGGTACTCTTCCACTTTTTTTGCTGCATGATGGTACGATGCTTTGAGGGCTCCAACCGAGGTGTCCAATATTTCTGACATTTCCTGGTAAGGCATCTCATCGAAATATCTCATATTAAAAACCAGTCTTTGCTTTTCGGGTAGCGTTAGAATGGCATTCTGCAATTTCAGCTGGATGTCGTCGCCGTCAAAGTACTCATCTGCTTCCAGATTTTGCTGCAAATAATCACTCACCTCGTTCATTGAAGTGGCGCTTTTACGTTTTAACTGGTTGAGGTATGTGAGTGCTTCGTTGGTTGCAATTCGATACAGCCATGTGAAAAGTGAAGATTCCTCCCTGAAACTGTCAATGTTTCTCCAGATTTTCAAAAAAGTATTTTGGAGAACATCGTCTGAATCGTCATGATTAAGAACTATTTTCCGAATATGCCAGTACAGTCGTTCCTGATATTTCGTAACCAGCAATTGAAAGGCTCTGTCCCTCTCATTTGAGGATTTGAGCCTGCTCATGATTTCCTGGTCAGAAATGTGCATATTAGTTTTTAGAATAGACTATTGATCATGTCCGAAAGTTTAATGGGGAAACTCAGATCCTGAAATTCAATCCTTCTTTAATAAGTCTTTCATAATTGCGCTGGTCAAAGCTGTATAACCTGGCAGCCCTGTGAGGAACATTTGCCTGCTTTTCACCGGAGTCTTTCAAAAGATCCATGTTGAGAATCTTCTTTCTGAAATTCCGAATGTCAAGTTTCTGCCCAAGTATTACTTCATACATGGTTTGAAGTTCAGTAAGCGTGAATTTTTCGGGTAGGAGGTGGAACCCTACAGGGTGATATTGGACTGATTCCCTCAGGTGATTGAGCGCTTCAGCGATTATTGATTTGTGGTCGAAACAGAGTGCAGGGAGTTCATTGATATTGAACCACTGCATTTTCTTGGTTAATGCCGATTGCCGCAAATCGTGGTATTCAGGATTGATCAAGGCGTAATAACCTACTGTGATTACCCTGAAATAAGGAACTCTGGAAGCAATACCAAATGTATGGAATTGCTTAAGGTATACATTGGTTAATCCTGTACTTGAGATAGTTATGTCATGGGCAAATTCATCAAGTCCAACCTCCTCCGGAGCGTGTGCACCAATTAATCCCCAGGTTTGGTCATTGGATAACGATGGGTGCGTGTCGTATAAGATTCGAATTTCCTGGTAATTCTCTTTTTCCTGAAGGACTTGTGTCAGTAATTTGGGGTCAGCCTGCCACAGGAGAACATTTAGTTTCTCCCCGTCGAAGCCAAAAATTACACAGTCAACTGAGATATTTTTTAGTAACATTTGATTTAGAAAGATTTTAAGCAAAAATAATGAATTCAAATGTTCTTTAATCCGATCTAGTCACTTTTTATAAGCAGGATATTCACATTCTTGAGAATCACGGACATCACGATTTTTTGTCGGTATGTTTCTAAAGCGCCTGAAAGAATTAACTTTGCACCTCAAATTTGAATATATATAACATGGCATTAAAATGTGGTATCGTAGGATTACCCAACGTTGGTAAATCAACACTCTTCAATTGCTTGTCGAGCGCAAGGGCCCAGTCGGCAAATTTCCCGTTCTGCACGATCGAACCTAATGTAGGTATCATCACTGTCCCTGACGAACGATTGATCAAACTGGCCGAAATCGATAATCCTGCACGCATTGTTCCTACCACGGTTGAAATTGTGGATATCGCAGGGTTGGTAAAAGGTGCATCAAAGGGAGAAGGGTTGGGGAACCAGTTTCTCGCAAATATTCGTGAAACAGATGCCATTATCCATGTGCTGCGCTGTTTCGACAATGATAACATTGTTCATGTTGACGGATCAATTGATCCGGTACGGGACAAGGAAATCATCGATATTGAACTTCAGCTGAAAGACCTTGAAACTGTTGAGAATCGTTTTGATAAAATTGAAAAGCAAGCCCGTCACGGGGGCGATCATAAGGCGAAACGTCTGTATGAGCTAACCATCCAAATCAGGGAAACTCTCCTTCAGGGTAAATCTGTCCGTACAATCCAGTTTCACGAAGAAGATACAAAATTGGTGAAGGAGCTCTATCTTTTAACAAATAAGCCGGTTCTTTACGTGTGCAATGTCGATGAAGCTTCAGCCAAAAAGGGAAATAAGTATGTTGAGGCTGTCAAGGCGGCCATTGCAGACGAAGAAGCGGAAATGTTGATGGTTGCTGCTGCAACTGAGGCAGATATTGCAGAGTTGGAAACCTATGAGGAAAAACAACTTTTCCTGGAGGAGATGGGTCTTGATGAGCCTGGAGTCAATAAACTGATTCATTCAGCCTATAAACTCCTTAATCTGCAGACATTTTTTACCACTGGGAAGGATGAGAGCCGGGCCTGGACTTTCAAACGGGGAATGAAAGCTCCGCAGACTGCAGGAATTATCCATACCGACTTTGAAAGAGGATTCATCAGGGCTGAGGTAATTAAATATGATGACTATGTCAGGCTGGGATCCGAAAGTGCATGTCGTGATGCCGGGAAGATTTCAATCGAAGGTAAGGACTACCTGGTAAAAGATGGAGATATCATGCATTTTAGGTTCAATGTCTAATTATATGAAATAACTACTGTTTGGTCCTTTTGCCAGATGGTAATAATTTATTATACGGTGGATTGCGTTTGGTAGTCAACCGTATTTTTTTTTCGTATCTGTGAATTGATTAATTTTTGATGATTTACCTGTTTTCTGATGTCAAGTAATGCAGATACAAATTGTATTCTAATAATGGGTGTTGAATATTAAAAAGGTATAAAATATTGCATAATATAAATAAAAAGAAATAATAAATTAAATAAACAAGAAAAAAGATACTGAAAATGTAATTGCAATGACAAAAAGACTATTTTTGTCACATAACGATTAAATAGTCAGCAGATGTGTGGAATTGTATGTGCATTCGATTTGAAAACAAAGGAGTCGGGATTTCGACAACAAATTTTAAAGATGTCTGGCAAACTAAGGCATCGGGGTCCCGATTGGTCGGGTCTATATTATGGTGACAAGGTTGCAATGGCTCATGAAAGATTATCCATTGTCGATCCGGCCTCAGGAGGACAGCCCTTGTACTCATCAGATAAAAAAATCATTCTGGCAGTGAATGGGGAGATTTATAATCACAGCGAGATTCGCCAATCCTTTCAAGGTAAATACAGCTTTGTAACCCAGTCTGATTGCGAGGTGATTATACCGTTATACCTTGAAAAGGGTGTTGATTTCCTCGATCAGCTGAACGGAATTTTTGCCTTCGCTCTGTATGATGAAAATACTGATTCCTGGATGATTGCACGGGACCACATTGGAATTATCCCGCTTTACATGGGTTGGGATGAGCATGGAACCTTTTATGTCGCCTCAGAATTGAAAGCGTTAGAAGGAGTTTGCCGGAAAATCCAGGAGTTTCCTCCCGGACATTATATGACAAGTTCAGGGAAAGAATTAATTAAGTGGTTTCAGCGGGAATGGACCGAATATGAAAATGTGAAAGATAATTCGTCCTCAATTTCCGAGTTGCGCGAAGCCCTTGAATCAGCCGTTCACCGTCAGTTGATGTCTGATGTACCCTATGGTGTTTTACTTTCAGGGGGACTTGATTCGTCCATTACCTCTGCCATTGCAAAAAAATATGCTGCCATGCGGGTTGAAACTGGTGATCAGCAACCTGCATGGTGGCCCCAGCTTCATTCCTTCGCTATTGGACTTGATGGATCACCTGATCTTATAGCAGCGAGAAAGGCTGCCGATTGGATAGGTACCGTCCACCATGAGATTCATTATACCATCCAGGAGGGTCTGGATGCAATACGGGATGTCATATATCATCTCGAAACTTATGACGTGACTACCATCAGGGCCTCGACCCCGATGTACCTGCTTGCAAGGGTAATACGTTCAATGGGAATCAAAATGGTACTGACTGGTGAAGGTGCGGATGAAATCTTTGGTGGATACCTCTACTTTCACAAAGCCCCAAACGCTGAAGAGTTTCATAAGGAGACCGTAAGGAAGCTTAGCCGGTTGCATCTGTACGATTGTCTGAGGGCCAACAAGTCACTGGCTGCCTGGGGGGTTGAGGGAAGGGTTCCCTTCCTTGACAAGGAATTCATGGATGTGGCCATGCGCCTGAATCCTGCAGATAAAATGGCCGGAAACGGAAAAATCGAAAAATGGATTTTACGCAAAGCATTCGAGGACTACCTCCCCGAAAGTATTGCCTGGCGTCAAAAGGAACAGTTTTCCGACGGGGTGGGGTATGGCTGGATAGATACCCTGAAACAGATTGCCTCACAACAGGTCTCGGATGAAATGCTGGGGAATGCGAAGTTCAGATTTCCTGTCAATACGCCTTTGTCGAAGGAAGAATATGTATATCGCACCATTTTCGCTGAGCACTTTCCATCCGACACAGCTGCTGCGTGTGTGCCGTCAGTTCCTTCCATAGCCTGCAGCACAGGTGAAGCACTGGCATGGGATGCTTCTTTCAGGGGTAATGCCGATCCGTCAGGCCGTGCTGTTTTTGCTGTTCATGAAAAAGGTACCCGATTTTTGCAGTCGAAAGATGTGGTTGGAATCGAATAATTCTGATTGGTAGGAATTCCTTCACTTACTTTTAATTTTTATCCTTATATGCCAAAGTTCTTTCACTTTTACTAATTTCGCACCTTGTTAAATGATAAATGAATTGTATTATGAGAAATATTCTGGTGATTGGATTATTACTGTTGGGTTGGTCATGCTCCCAGCAGAGTGGATATAAAATTGAAGTGGCCATTGAAGGTGCCAATGACCTTGTTTTGCTTGAGCAGCGTGAAGGAGGTCAGTTTGTTGTGAAAGATTCTGCCCGGGTTGAAAATGGTAAGGCTGTGCTGGAAGGAACTGTTGATATTCCTGAAGTTTACTACCTGAATGTTGACAACCAGAATCAGAGAGGTTTTCTTTTTGTCGAGAATGCCCGGATGAAAGTTACAGGGCACATTGATTCACTCCGTAACCTGAAAGTGACCGGTTCGCCAGTAAACGACGAATATCAGTCAATCAAGACTGTACTTGATGCTGACAGCGAAAAGGGTATGGCAAAGTACCAGGAATACCAGATGGCCGTCCAGCAGGGTGATACCAATGCTGCCGCCATTATGACTGAAGTGCAGGCCATCTTTACGGAACAGGAAAACAAAATGATTGATTTCATCAAAAATAATCCTGCCTCTTATGTGGTACCCATGATGCTCCAACAGGTACAGCAGAGTCGCGAGCCTGAAGAGCTGGAAACACTTATCAGCAGCCTTGATCCGAAAATCGTTGCCACACCCGCTGTTGCCGCAATTGCTGAAAGACTTGTTAAACTGAAACAAGTTGCCGTTGGAATGACCGCTCCCGACTTCGTGGCAAACGATCCTGACGGTAACCCAATCAGATTGTCTGAAGTGTATGCCCAAAATGAATATACCCTTATTGATTTCTGGGCTGCATGGTGCGGCCCCTGCAGGATGGAGAATCCAAATGTAGTGGCTGTTTTTAACGACTACAAGGATAAGGGATTTAGCGTCTTTGGTGTTTCCCTTGATCGCACAAAGGAAGAATGGGTGAAGGCCATTGAAGACGATAAACTTACCTGGCCCCATGTTTCTGACCTGAAATTCTGGCAAAGTGAGCCTGCAGCGCTCTATAGCGTGAATGCCATCCCGGCAAACTTTCTGGTTGACAAACAAGGAAAAATTGTTGCCAGGAATTTGAGGGAGCAGGCCTTGAGAGATAAAATCGCTGAGCTTCTGCCATAATACGGAAGTTCATTGAGTTCATTGAAAAAAGTTCCTTTCGCATGCCGTAAGGAACTTTTTTCAGTATTAAATGGTTAATTTGAAGGTTGTCAAAACACATTTACTTGCTCTTTATGGAAGAATTGACCTTAACTACACCGGCTTTGTTGTTTTCTGCCATATCCCTGATATTGCTGGCCTACACAAATCGTTTTCTGGCTTATGCCTCTGTTGTACGAGGATTACATTCGCAGTTTAAGGTGGATCCCAGCCAGCTTTTGCTTGGCCAGATTAATAATCTCAGAAAGCGGCTTTACCTTACGCGATCAATGCAGATCCTCGGAATTACAAGTCTTTTGTTGTGTGTTCTCTGCATGTTCCTGATTTACGTCGAGTGGCAGACTTCTGCCGAAATCATTTTCGGGATCGCACTGATCCTGCTTATTACGTCACTGGCACTTTCTGTCAGGGAAATTCAAATTTCCGTACGAGCACTCGATCTTCATCTGAGTGACATGGAGGTGCCCCGATGAGCTTTTTTGGTGAATTTGCAGCTTTGCTGACAGCCGTTTTTTGGACGGTGACAAGTCTTTCATTTGAATCGGCAGGAAAAAAAGTAGGCTCATTGTCGGTCAACCTCATACGGTTGTTGATCGCATTTCTGATTTATGCGGTTTACCTGAAGATTACACGGGGAATGTTCCTTCCCTGGGATGCAGGTCTTGAACGATGGCTTTGGCTGAGTTTGTCAGGTCTTGTAGGATTTGTGATCGGAGATCTTTTGCTCTTTCAGGCTTTCGTGGTTGTTGGCGCCCGCGTGTCAATGCTTATCATGGCCTTCGCTCCGCCCATTACAGCCCTTATTGGCTGGTTAATGCTCGGGGAAGTACTTACTCCCATGAACTGGCTGGGAATGGCTATAACCATCGCAGGAATCAGTGTGGTGATCCTTAAAAGATCCAAGTCGAACGGGAGCTCCCGATTGCCAAGACTTACCTCTGCCTATTCGTTGCAGGGTGTTTTGCTGGCTTTTGGAGGTGCCGTGGGTCAGGCAGCCGGACTGATTCTGAGTAAGAAGGGGATGGGTGAATATGATGCATTCGCTTCTTCCCAGATAAGAGTCATGGCGGGAATTGCCGGATTCACCATTTTATTCTTTATCATGAAGCGATGGAGGAAAGTGGGAGAGGCTATGAGAAATACCTCAGCGATGAAGAGAATTACCCTGGGGTCAGTTTTTGGACCATTTCTGGGAGTATCCTTTTCACTGCTTGCCATCCAAAATACCCAAGCAGGAATCGCGGCAACCTTGATGGCCATTGTTCCTGTGCTGATCATCCCTCCTGCAATTTTTCTCTTTAAGGAGAAACCAAACTGGAAAGAAATTGTGGGTGCCTTTATCGCTGTTGGGGGAGTGGCGCTGTTTTTTCTTTAGAAGAATGTCTTGTTTGCGTATTGATTCTGTCGGGATTTTCAATTCATTCCCGAAATTTTAAGAATGCTGAATATTGACTTGTTTCATACTTCCAAAAATCCGTACATTTGAATGTTCCTATAAATTGAACTTACATGAATGCAAAAGTAAAAGCGATCGTTTCCCATATCTTTTTTATTGGCTGGGTTATCTCCTTCGTAGTGAACCTGAATGATAAGGAGGAATATGCCAGTTATTATATCCGGCAGAACCTTGGGTTGCTGCTGGCCGGACTGGCAGTGGGATTGTTCAATGGATTCCCGATAATTGGGTGGCTGGTTTCCTTTGTTGGCGGCATCCTTGTTTTTGTATTTTGGTTGATGAGCCTGATCTGGTCAATCAGTGGCGAAATGAAACCAGTGCCATGGGTTGGTCAGTATTTTCAGGATTGGTTCAGGACTTTCTAGACAGCCAACACAAACCTTACCTTTTTTAAAAATCTTCAAATGCCATTTCAGATAAGTATCTGGAACAGGTCTGGTCTGTCATTCAGGTATTCATATATGAATCCATGTTTGTCGAGCCTTTGGATCAGTCCGTTAAAGTCATCCTTGTTTTGAAGTTCTATACCAATGACTGCCGGTCCGTTTTCACGGTTGGTTTTTTTGCGATATTCAAAAAAGGTGATGTCATCAGTCGGTCCCAGTACCTGGTCTGTGAAGATTCTCAAAGCACCGGCCCTTTGCGGGAACCTGACAATAAAATAGTGTTTCAGTCCTTCATATAATAGTGACCTTTCCTTGATATCCTCTGTGCGGGTTATGTCATTGTTGCTGCCAGAAACAATACAAACCACTGTTTTCCCCCTGATCTGGTCAGCATAATGATCAAGCGCTGCAATTGCCAGGGCTCCGGCCGGTTCCACCACAATGGCGTCCTGGTTATAGAGCTCAAGTATTTTGGTACATATTTTTCCTTCGTGAACGAGAACAATCTCATGGGTCACTTTCTTGCAGATTTCAAAAGTCAGTTTTCCGGGTGTTTGCACAGCGGCACCATCCACAAATTTGTCGATCTCCTCAAGTGAAACCAACTTCCCGGTCTCGAGCGATTTTTTCATGGAAGGGGCTCCGGCTGGTTCCACCCCGACAATCCGGGTGGCCGGACTCATTTCCCGGAAGTATGCACCCACTCCCGAAATGAGTCCACCGCCACCGATAGGTACAAAGAGAAAGTCAATCGGTTGACCCGACTGCTGCAATATCTCCAGTCCAACAGTGCCTTGGCCTTCAATGATGAGGGGGTCGTCAAAGGGATGAATGAAGCACTTTCCTGTTTTACGGCTGTCAGAAAGTGCAGCTGAATTTGATTCATCGAAAGTGTCACCTTTCAAAACAATTTCGATATTTTCCCTGCCAAACATTCTTACCTGGGTAATCTTTTGACGGGGAGTGGTGGCTGGCATGTAGATTTTCCCTTTAATTCCCAAGGCCTGACAGGCATAGGCAACTCCCTGGGCATGATTTCCGGCACTTGCGCAAACAACACCCTGGCCTCTTTCTTCTGCCGTCAGTGAAACCATCTTATTGTATGCTCCCCTAAGTTTGTAGGACCTGACAGCCAGCAAGTCTTCCCTTTTCAAAAGAATACGGGCATGATAGCGCTCGCTCAGGTTTCGGTTTTCCTGAAGTGGCGAATCGTCCACCACGCCCCTGAGATTGAGCTTTGCCCTGGCAATATCCTTTAGTTCAGGATAATATGATTTGTTCATGCGTTTTGCTTGAAATGATGGTTTTCAGTTTTCCGATATTTTTATTCATGCTTAGCGATTACCCTCATTTGGAAGTTTTACCAGGTATAACTTACTGAGCTTTGATGCCCTGGTTTTTGGATTCAAAAACGCGGGAGTCTGCTGTGCAATCTGTCGGTGATTGAATTCAATGACTCTCGTGTCAGGTTTGCGATCCAAAATAAGTTTGAGTCCCTTGGTTCCTGTAAATATCCAATCTCCTGTTTCTGACATTAACTGATCAATCTCATCAACCGTTTCATAATAGGTTCCGACATTCTTGCAATAATAGAAAAGTTCCCAATACTTTCCTTCAGGTAAGAATAGGTGAATTTGTTCCATATTGCCTGTTTCTTCATTTATGATTTCAATTGCTTGGTATGGCGCATGATAGGTTTTCATGTGCGGATAAAAGCTAAAGAACAGGCTAAACAGGAATGCGGTAAATGAAAAGGCCAGTATTCCAAATTCTTTGTTAAAAGAGGTTTGTCGGATTGCAACCCAGGCCACGGCTGTCAGGAACAATCCTAATAATAACCAATAGATAAGCTTGTCTTCAGGATAAATCCAGAAAACAAAAAGACCAATCAATATCCAGAAAGCTATTCCAATAATGTAATGGAGTGTTCGGATTGTTTTAAAAATGGCTGGTTTGACTTCTTCTGATAAATATCGCTGAAGGAAATTAGCTGCAAGTATCATCATAAGAGGGGAGATGGCCAGCATATAGTGTGGATTCTTCATTTTTGCCATGGATAGGACCAATATGTAAGGTAGAATTCCCCCCATGGTATATAGTTCGGTATCCATGACCTTATTTCTTATACCGGAAATGAACGCCGCGATTTTTTGTCCGAATCCGAAATAAGCCAATACAGAGACGGGTGCCAGGACATACAATGCCGTATGGAGGTAAAATACTGGATCGGTATTGGTGCCCTGGTAGCTTCCAGTAATCCTTCCAACGTTATTCGTCCAGAAATAGAATTTGATTCCTTCCATCCCAAACTGGTTATATAGTCCAATCAAGGCTGGTGTGATTGCGAGCAACAACAATGGGACAGCCACCAGCCATTGCCAGTGGAAAATGTCTTTCCACCGCCGGTGCCCAATCAGTTGGGCCCCTATGGCCATCGCCGGAATGACCATCCCAACCGGTCCTTTGGCCAACATGGCCAATCCCACGGAGATGATTCCCCCAATATAATAAAGGAAGTTTCCTTTTTCAAAATACCTGACAAGCAGCCAGATGGCAAGCATAACCATCGAAGATAATGCTGTGTCGGTATGGGGATCATTATGGAAATAGATATATCCCAGACTTAAAACCCAGAAAACAGTGGCATAGGCTGCAGTTTTTTTGTTGTATAACAATTTCGTTAGCAGGTATGTCGCAATAATTCCGGGTAGTGACAATAGTAAAACAGCCAACTTGAAAGAAAAATCGGATACCCCGAATATCCGGTACATCATAGCCCCTGCCCAAAACATTAGTGGTGGTTTCTGGTCATAAGCCTCTCCTGCAATGGTCAGGTTAATCCAGTCACCACTCTCAACGATTTCACGGCTGACCTGGGCATATTTTGCCGAATTCATGGTCAGGGAAGTGCCAAAACTTGCCGCAATTGTTATGGCGAAGAATAATCCCAGAATTATCCATAGCTTCTTATCTGTCATAATTTTGTATTAGCAGTAGATCTTTCCCTATAAAATTTGCAGAATCTGGATTTGATTCATGCAAAGATGAACGATTTTTGCGACTTCAGCAATTCAGGGGAAAATGTTATTTTCGCCATGAATTCAAAAATCGGATATGAATAAGCATTTTACCAGATATGTCGAAATCGTTGGATTTTCATTGCTTCTGTTTTTTACCGGCTATGGTCTGTTGATGGCTGGAAAAGGGCAGGAAGCTTTCATGGAGTGGCTAAGGGAAGACGGATTGGTGGAGAACCTTACGGCCCTGTTTCTTCTAGGCTCCAGTGCCGTTGGTGTTTACAGGTCTATTGGTCATTATCGGGTTAAGGCCTGGAAACCGATGATTACCTGGTCGGTTGTCGCTTTCCTGTTTTTCTTTGGGGCTGGAGAGGAAATCAGCTGGGGTCAGAGAATCTTTGAAATTGAAACACCCGGATTTTTCGCAGAGAAGAATATCCAGAACGAGATGAATCTGCATAATCTTGTCATCGGTGGGGTTAAGGTGAATATGCTCGTGTTTTCACAGATGCTGTTCGGGGTATTGGCCATTTACCTGTTATTGCTCCGACCATTGGCAAGTAAACTTTCCTGGGTCAATCGATTATTGGGTGATTTTCAGGTTCCACTGGCACGATGGACTTACGTTGTAATCTGGCTGGTTTTTATGGGGATAGTGAATATGATCAACCTTGTAAAGGCCGGGGAACTCTATGAGTTTATTTTTTCGGTAATGTTCCTGGTTATTTTTCTAAATCCCTTTTTTATACTTCCCAAAAACAGAAAACTTTCCTGATGTTTTCCGGAGACCTTTTGTTTGGTCACCTGCACTGACAGGAGCAGCATCAGGAAAGTTGTCATGTTGTAATCAGTTTTCGTCAATCCAACTGGCGATCCAGTCGCCTACATCCGA
This sequence comes from Bacteroidota bacterium, assembly GCA_023428545.1. The sequence continues at coordinate 67,218 of JAEYXH010000011.1, forward strand.
TGTCGACCGGGGATTATTCTCCACAATGTCAACCGTGGCATAACCTGCTTCAAGGGATGCCGCAACTGCCTGCCGAATGATTTGGCCTTCTTCTTTCAGGTTAAAGGCATATTCAAACATCATGGCAGCCGAAAGGATGGTTGCAATTGGATTGGCAATATTTTTACCTGCCGCTTGAGGATATGAGCCATGTATTGGTTCAAATACGGAAGTGTGTAATCCAATCGAGGCCGAAGGAAGCAGTCCGAGTGATCCTGTGATGACACTGGCTTCATCGGTAAGTATATCCCCAAACATATTCTCCGTCACCAGTACATCGAATTTCTTAGGCCACTGGATGATCTGCATGGCTGCATTGTCAACGAACATATAGTCGGTCTCAATGTCTGGATACTGTGGTGCCAGTTCCTGTGCCACTTCCCTCCAAAGACGCGAACTTTCCAGAACATTGGCTTTATCCACAACGGTAAGTTTCCGGTTTCTTTTGCCTGCAAATTCATAGGCCAGTTTGAGAATTCTGACAATTTCCTCACGCGTATAGGTGCAGGTGTCGAATGCGGTGTTTCCGTTGTCTTTTCTGCCTTTTTCGCCGAAATAAATACCACCGGTGAGTTCCCTGATGCAAACGAAATCTGCTCCTTCAACCAGGTCACGGCGCAACGGGGATTTATGCAACAGAGAAGGGAAAGTTTCAACGGGTCGGATGTTGGCGTATAGCCCCAGTTGCTTTCTCATCCGAAGCAACCCTTGCTCAGGCCTGACAGGGGCTTTGGGATTGTTGTCAAACCGGGGATCTCCTATGGCCCCGAACAGGACGGCATCCGACTGAAGGCACAGTTCATGGGTCTCAGGTGGATAGGGATCGCCAGTTTGGTCAATGGCAGCTGCGCCGGTCAGCGCGAAGGTGAATTCAGGTTTGTGGTCGAATTTCCTGCTGACTGCTTTGACAACTTTGATTGCCTGTTCTATGATTTCTGGCCCGATTCCGTCTCCGGGCAGGACTGCGATTTTAAAATCCATATCTTGAAATATTGTTATGCGTTTAAACTAGTATAATCATTCTCGACAATATTGAGCATTTTGAGGGTGGCTTTGATGGCTGCCGCTGTTTGGTCAGGATCCAGACCGCGTGTCTTGAATTCACGCCCGTTTTGCCAGGTAATGACGGTTTCAACCAGTGCATCTGTTCTTCCTCCAGGGGGAATGGTCACGGTATAATCGATCAGCTGGGGTAGGGGTTTCCCCAGCTTTTTGTAAATCTTGCGAAGTGCCCTCATGAAAGCATCGTACTGTCCGTCTCCTGCATCATGTGCCTCATAAAGTCCATCGCCTATCTGGATGCTGAGGGTTGCCACGGGTTTTAATCCCATGGCGTGGGTGATGGAGTAATTCTTGATATGAATTTTTTCATCCACTGACTGCGTGCTAAGCACATCAGCCACTATGTAGGGAAGATCCTCAGTCGTTACATTTTCTTTTCGGTCACCAAGATCAATGATTCGATCGGTGACTTTTTTCAGGGACTCAGGGTCCAGTTCAATGCCAATGTCTTCAAGATTCTTCCTGATGTTGGCTTTTCCTGAGGTTTTACCCAGTGCATATTTGCGGATCCTGCCAAATCTCTCTGGAAGTAACTCGTTGAAGTAGAGATTATTCTTGTTGTCACCGTCAGCATGGATTCCACTGCATTGGGTGAATACAAATTCCCCGATCAGTGGTTTGTTGGTTGGTATCCGGATTCCTGAAAAGGATTCGACAACCCTGGAGATGCGATTCAGCATTTCTTCCCTGACATTGGTCTTCATTTTCAGGTGGTCCTTGACTGTGGCCACAACACTGGATAATGGTGCGTTTCCTGCTCTTTCCCCCAATCCGTTCACTGTTGTGTGCACGCAACGGATGCCTGCCTTGATGGCATGAAAGACGTTGGCAATCGCCAGGTCGTAATCATTGTGGGCGTGAAAATCAAAAACCACATCAGGATAGGTTTCAATCATCTCCTTGCAAAAGTCGTATGTTTCATCCGGATCTAGAATTCCGAGTGTATCGGGCAGCATGATTCGTTTTACCGGCTCTTTCTGAAGAGAGGAAACCATGAAATGGACATAATCGCGTGAATGACGCATCCCGTTTGACCAATCTTCAAGATAGATGTTAACATCAATACCCATTTCTCTGGCTTTCATGATTACGCCACGAATGTCATCGATGTGTTGCTCGGGTGTTTTCCTGAGTTGCTGGGTGACATGCTTGAATGATCCTTTGCAGAGTAAATTAATGACTTTGCCTCCTGCATCTTTGATCCAGTTGAGGGAAATGTCACCGTCAACAAAACCAAGAATTTCGACCCTGTGGCCATATCCCCGGTCATTTGCCCAGGACAGGATTTTTTTTGCTCCCTGGAATTCTCCTGCAGATACCCTGGCTGAGGCAACCTCAATTCGGTCGACCCCGACATCTTCCAATAAAATGCGGGCTACGCTTACCTTTTCAGTTTCACTGAATGCGACACCCGATGTTTGTTCTCCGTCGCGGAGCGTGGTGTCCATGATGGTTACACACTGGTCGCTGACGTTTACTTTTTGTCCTGTCATTGTTTTGTCTTTTCAAATTCTGCTATCTCATCCTTTAGGCTGACCAGATAGTCAATGTCATCCAATCCGTTGAGCAGGCAATGCTTTTTGTAGGGATTGATCTCGAAAGTCTCGGATTCGCCCGAAGAGAGGTTGACTATGCTTTGGCTCATCAGGTCAACCTTGAATTCAGCACCGGGATTTTGTTCGACCGTGTCGAGAAGTTTCTGGAGGAATCCGGGTGTCACCACAACGGGGAGCAATCCGTTATTTAATGCATTGTTCTTGAAGATGTCAGCAAAAAAGCTGCTGATCACTACACGAAATCCGTAATCATAGAGCGCCCATGCCGCATGTTCACGACTGGAGCCACTTCCAAAATTCTTGCCTGCTATGAGGATTTTGCCCGAATAAGTGGGATTGTTAAGCACAAAGTCGGGTTTGGGCTGGTTTTGCCTGTCGTAACGCCAATCCCTGAACAGGTTGTCTCCAAATCCTTTGCGTTCAACCGCTTTTAAAAAGCGGGCAGGGATGATCTGGTCTGTATCCACATTTTCAACCTGCAATGGAATTGCGGTCGATACCAGTGTTGAAAATTTATCGTAGGCCATTTTTTGTTTTTTAATCAGAACATTCATGAATTAAACCCTCGTAGGTTTCGATGGGTTTGATGCTTTTTATTTAATTCTTTTTCGATTATGTGATTTCACGGGTGTTTGGCCGATTCTGGCATCAAACTTACCGTGTGGTGGTCACATCGGTCGATAGTCATGCCTCCATCAGTTCACGTGGATCTGTGACCACACCTGTGATGGCTGCGGCAGCTGCCGTAAGCGGACTGGCAAGGAGGGTTCGTGCTCCCGGTCCCTGGCGGCCTTCAAAGTTGCGGTTGGATGTCGAGACGGCATACTTCCCTTCCGGGATTTTGTCATCGTTCATGGCCAGGCATGCTGAACAACCGGGTTGCCTGAATTTGAATCCGGCCTCGGTCAGGATGTCCACCAGGCCTTCCTCCCTCGCAGCCCTTTCCACCTGTTTGGATCCGGGCACAATCCATGCAGTTACGCTGGGTGCTTTTTTCTTTCCCTTAACAAATGCCGCAAAAGCGCGAAGGTCTTCAATACGCCCATTCGTGCAGCTTCCCACGAAGACAAAGTCAATCGGCTTGCCCAACATCTTATCTCCGGGATTGTAACCCATGTAATCGAGAGATTTCTGAAATGTCAGCAGGTCAGAACCTGAAAGTTCTTCTCCGGTAGGGATTGCCTTGGTGACACCTGTGCCCATGCCCGGATTAGTTCCATAAGTAATCATCGGTTCAATATCAGCCGCATCAAAAAAGAATTCCGTGTCGAAAACGGCATTTTCATCAGTCGGTAGGCTTTTCCAATAGGCGAGGGCTTTATTCCATTCTTCACCCTTGGGTGCATACTCCCGTCCCTTGATGTATTCAAAGGTGGTTTCGTCGGGGGCAATCAGTCCACCCCTGGCACCACTTTCGATACTCATGTTGCAAAGGGTCATGCGTCCTTCCATCGAAAGGCTTGTGATGGCCGTACCGGCATATTCAATGAAATGTCCGGTCCCCCCGCTGGTGGTGATTTGTGAAATAATATACAACGCGATGTCTTTCGCAGTCACGCCTTTTTTCAACTGGCCATCAACCGTGATCCTCATGCGCTTTGGCTTGGGCTGCAAAATACACTGGCTTGCCAGTACCATTTCCACCTCCGAGGTGCCTATCCCGAAGGCTACGGCCCCAAAAGCCCCATGGGTACTGGTGTGGCTGTCACCGCAGACGATGGTCCTTCCAGGCTGCGTAATTCCAAGTTCCGGACCGATTACGTGAACAATCCCATGCCAGGGATGATTTAGCCCACACAATTGAATTCCATGTTTTTCACAATTTTTGGTCAGCATGTCAACCTGGTGTCTCGAGAGATCTTCCTGGATGGTCAGGTGCTGGTCAATGGTCGGAACGTTGTGGTCGGGTGTGGCAATCGTGTTCTGGGGCCTGAAAACTTTCAGTCCACGACTCTCCAGTCCGAGGAATGCCACCGGACTGGTCACTTCATGTACCAGGTGCCGGTCGATATACAATACATCGGGACCACCTTCAACTTGCGTGACGACGTGGCTTTCCCATATTTTATCAAAAAGCGTTTTTGTTGACATTTAAATAATTTTTTCATTGATTCCTATACATCCTGACTCCCGATTTTGGTCTGTCAATGTATGGGCATTGTAAATGGTATGAATTAAATTTATCTCAATTTGTTGAAATATGGCTACTTGACAGGCAACTTGTTGATGGCATCCAGAAATGCTTCCACCGATGCGGTAATGATATCGGTATGAGCCCCGAAACCGTGGAATATATTGCCCTCATAATCGACCTGCATATGGACCTTTCCAACGTCATCGCTTCCCCGGGTGATTGCCTGTATCAGGAATTCGTCGAGGGTAACCTGACGGTGGATGATTTGCTTGACAGCCTTGATGGCGGCATCAACAGGGCCATTGCCTGAAGCGGTTGAATCAAATTTCTCTCCTGCAATATCGATCCTGACCGTTGCCATGGGAACCAGGTTCTTCCCTGTTACCACCTGCAAAAAGTCAAGTTTTATCCTGCGTTCCTGACGTGTGGCGTCACCTACCAGCAAGGCAATATCGTCATCACGGATTTCCTTTTTCTTGTCGGCAAGCTTAAGGAACTCATCATAAATCTTATCGAGCTTATCTTTATCGAGGTTGAACCCAAGGAGTTCAAGCCTGTGGTTAAGTGCTGCCCGGCCACTGCGTGCCGTAAGAAGGATTGATGATTCATTGATGCCCACATCTTTGGGATCCATGATTTCATAATTCTCGCGGTTTTTCAGTACACCATCCTGGTGGATGCCCGATGAGTGGGCAAATGCGTTACGACCTACGATTGCCTTATTGGGCTGTACAGGCATATTCATCAGGTTGGATACCAGACGGCTGGTCCGGTAGATGTTCTGGGTATTGATGTTGGTGTCGATTCCGAGAATCTGGTAGCGGCTTTTCAATATCATGACCACCTCTTCGAGCGAAGTGTTGCCGGCTCTTTCACCGATCCCGTTGATGGTTACCTCTGCCTGACGCGCACCATTCATGATCCCTGCTATTGTGTTGGCTGTGGCCATACCCAGGTCATTATGGCAATGTGTTGCAATGATCACATTGTCAATTCCTTTGACGTTCTCTTTCAGGAAGCGGATCTTTTCGCCGAATTCAAATGGAAGGGTATATCCTGTGGTATCAGGGATGTTGACAACAGTTGCACCTGCCTTGATGACTGCCTCGACCACCCTTGCCAGGTATTCGTTTTCCGTTCGTCCGGCATCCTCGGCATAGAACTCTACGTCTTCGACGTACTTCTTTGCATATTTTACGGCTTCAACCGCCCGCTCAATAATCGCTTCAGGATTCGAATTGAGTTTGTAATGGATGTGGAAAAATGATGTCCCGATACCGGTATGGATCCTGCCCCGTTTTGCGTGTTTCAGGGCTTCGGCAGCGACATCAATATCTTTCTGTACCGCCCTGGTGAGGGCACAAATGGTCGGCCAGGTGACCGCCTTCGAAATTTCAACCACGGATTCAAAGTCGCCCGGACTTGAAATGGGAAATCCGGCCTCAATGATGTCAACGCCCAATTCTTCCAATGCCTTTGCAACTTCAATCTTTTCGATGGTGTTCAGCTGGCAACCCGGAACCTGCTCCCCGTCCCGAAGTGTCGTGTCGAAAATGTACAATTTGTCACTCATATCTTTCTTATTGATTTTTACCTGTTAAAAAAAAGCCATCCTCTTTTCCTGAGAATGGCCTTTTTTATCCTTCATTGTTGCACCAATATACCATTCTCAGTTCTTCATCCATAGGATTAGAATAATAATACCGAGAAGGGAAATATTGTTTACGCTTTTCATGATTTAACTTACACTTTGATGCAAATATGACAATAATATTTTTAATTAAAAGAAAAAGAGCTGCTTTTTGTATAAATATTAATATAAAAGTCGATAAGTTGTCAAAAAATGGCAGTTTGTAATCATTTTAAATACGTGTGTGCATAACTATTTTCCCGGGCGCAGCTTACGCACGGCAGCACCTGCCTGCCACATTTCTGAATCCCTGAGTTCCTTTAATTCTGAATCAAGACCTTGGCGGTAGTCGGGCTTGCTGTTGGTGTCGATACTTCTCTGGGCTTCGTTGCCTTTTGCCACTTCCTTGTATAGTTCGTCAAAGACGGGTTTGGTTGCATCACGGAATTTTTTCCACCAGTCAAGGGCTCCCCTTTGTGCTGTCGTACTGCAATTGGCATACATCCAGTCCATGCCATTTTCGGCAACCAGCGGCATCAGGCTCTGGGTAAGTTCTTCGACGGTTTCGTTGAACGCTTCGGAAGGGGAGTGGCCATTCTGCCTAAGAGTTTCGTATTGGGCGGCAAAAATTCCCTGGATGGCACCCATGAGGGTCCCTCTTTCACCTGTGAGGTCAGAATAAACTTCATTTTGAAAGGTGGTCTGGAAAAGATATCCCGAGCCAACACCAATTCCAAGTGCGACTACCCTGTCGCGTGCCTTGCCTGTGGCATCCTGATAGATGGCATAACTTGAATTAAGCCCTGCTCCCTGAAGGAAGAGCCTTCTTAGGCTTGTGCCTGATCCTTTCGGTGCGATAAGGATTACATCCACATCTTTCGGTGGTACAATGCCTGTCCGCTCGCTATAGGTAATCCCAAAACCATGGGAGAAATAGAGTGCTTTTCCTGCAGTCAGGTGCTTTTTGACTGTGGGCCACATGGCAATCTGGGCAGCATCCGAAAGTAGATATTGAATGATGGTGGCTTTCTGGCAAGCTTCCTCAATCTCAAAAAGGGTTTCCCCGGGAACCCAGCCATCATTGACTGCCTTGTCCCATGTTTTGGAATTTTTCCTTTGACCGATAATGACATTGAAGCCGTTGTCGCGAAGGTTCAGGCTTTGCCCGGGACCTTGCACACCATAGCCTATGATCGCGATTACCTCGTCTTTTAAAACTTCTCTCGCTTTTTCAATCGGAAATTCTTCCCTGAGTACCACTTCCTCATGTACTCCACCAAAATTAATTTTTGCCATTGTATAACTTTTAAATGATTTAATACTTAGTTTTTTTGAATTTTTCAGATGATTGACAAGTTAGCTGGATTTAGTTTTATTTCAATCCATGCTGTTTAAAAAAGCATCCCTTTCTTTCAGGAATTCCGAAAGTCTTTCAATGGGATCCCTGGTCAGGGCCACGCGTCCCGACCGTATGAATTGCATAACCTTAAACTGGTTCAGTTGTTCAAATAGCGCCTGGGTTTCATCTTTGTGGCCGGTCTTTTCAATGACGGTAAATTCCCTGGTTATCTCCAGAATCCGGGCACCCGAGTTCCTGACTATGTTTTCAATCTGGTCGCTGTCGTACAATGCCTCTGTAGGTACCTTGTAAAGGGCGATTTCCTGATAAATCAATTCCTGGTTGGTATGATAGAATGCTTTCAGTACATCGACGATTTTCTCGATTTGTGACACCACTTTTTTGACCTGGTCTTCATTGACCTTTATGACAATCGTGAATTTGTATACACCAGCGATGGCCGATTCTGAAACGGTCAGACTTTCAATGTTTATTTTCCGCCTTGTAAATACAATTGTGATTCTGGCAAGCAACCCGATGTGGTTCTCTGAGAAAACGGTTATATTATATTCCTGTTTCATTTGGATATTTTTTTATGGTTCGTCTCCATTGACACGGAGTCTTTTTTTGTTTTTAAGTGAAACTTACCCCAAAGGTTATGGTTCAAGCAGGATGTGCGAAACCGATGCTCCCGACGGAACCATGGGGAAAACATTGTCTTCCTTTTCGACCACCACTTCAAGCAGGTAGGGCCCATCAAATTCCACCATTTCTTTAATTGCGGCATCAAGGTTTTCACGCGAGGTGACCTTTTGCCCGTTGATCCCAAATCCTTTTGTGATCATCAGGAAGTCGGGGTTCACCAATTCCGTGAATGAATACCTCTTTTCGAAGAATAGTTGCTGCCACTGGCGCACCATTCCGAGGAAGTTGTTGTTGAGCAGGACAATCTTGACCGGGAGTTTATTCTGGGCAATGGTGCCAAGCTCCTGGATGGTCATCTGGAAACCTCCATCCCCGATTACCGCGACAACTGTGCGATCGGGTGCCGCGAGCTGGGCTCCCATGCTGGCAGGCAAACCATACCCCATGGTTCCAAGGCCTCCTGATGTGACCAGGCTTCGCGAGTGATTGAATTTGAAATAGCGGGCTGCAACCATTTGATGTTGTCCTACATCAGTAACCAATATGGCTTCATTTTTAGTTTGCTCCGATACTTTCGAAATTACTTCACCCATGGTCAGACCCAATTTGGTGGGATTAATGTCTTTATCGATCACTTTTTCATATTCGGTGTCGTAGGCTTTATTGAATTCTGCCAGCCACTTTTTATGCTCATTCTTTTTACAGTTGTCAGTCAGCATTTTCAGTGACTTCTTGGCATCTCCAAGTATGGCTACGTCTGCCTTGATGATCTTGTTGATCTCTGCATGGTCGATGTCGAGATGGACGACTTTGGCATCCCTTGCATAGGCCGATACCTTACCGGTTACACGGTCGTCGAATCTCATTCCAACCGCGATGATCAGATCGGCTTCGTTGGTTTTGACATTCGGTCCATAATTCCCGTGCATTCCCAGCATCCCGACATTCAATGGATGCGACGTTGGTAATGCCGAGAGTCCAAGCAGTGTCCACGCGGCAGGGATGCCTGTCTTTTCGATGAAGTTCTTCAGCTCTTCTTCCGCATTGGAAATGATGACCCCCTGTCCGAAAAGCAACAACGGTTTTTTTGCGTTGTCAATCAGCTCAGAAGCCGCTTTAACCTTGAATGGGTCAACGGGTGTCTCGGGGACATAGCTTCTGATTTTTTTGCATTTTTTATAGTTGAACTCCAGTTCACCGAATTGGGCATCTTTTGTAATGTCGAGCAAGACTGGGCCCGGTCGTCCCGATTGGGCAATGTAAAACGCCTGGGCAATGGCATCCGGAATTTCTTCCGGAGTCGTGATCTGGTAATTCCATTTGGTAACCGGCATCGAAATACCAAGTACATCGGATTCCTGGAAGGCGTCGGTCCCCAGCAGGGGGGAGGCGACCTGTCCGGTTATACACACCATAGGGATGGAGTCGATCATGGCATCAGCGATCCCGGTAATCAGGTTGGTGGCACCCGGACCTGAAGTGGCAAAACAGACACCCGCCTTGCCGGTAATTTTGGCATATCCCTCCGCGGCATGGGCAGCCCCTTGTTCATGTCTGGTTAGTATGTGGGTGATCTTTTTGTCATAGTCATACAGTGCATCATAAATCGGCATGATGGCACCTCCGGGATATCCAAAAATAATTTCAACACCTTCTTCCAACAGGGAGAGAATCACTGCCTCTGAGCCTGTAACTTTCATCGGTTCCTTGTTCATATTTCAAGATTTTTATATTTCTAACTATTTTTTATTTTTTACTTCTATGCTCCTTGACAGGGCATCAGATAATCCTCACAGCCCCTTTGTCGGCCGATGATACCATGCTGGCGTATGCTTGCAGGGCTTTCGAGACCCGTCTTTTCCTTGGGCCTGGTTGCCATCCTTCAGCGCCTTTGGCGTTTTCAAACCGGCGTCTCTCTGATAATTCCTCCGGAGAAATCATTAATTCAATTCTGCGGGTTTTAATGTCAATTTCAATTACATCCCCATCCTGCACCAAAGCGATGGCGCCGCCGGCAGCCGCTTCGGGTGAAATATGGCCGATCGACAATCCTGATGTCCCTCCCGAAAAACGGCCATCGGTAATCAGGGCACACTGCTTATCCAGTTTCATCGATTTTATATAGGAAGTGGGGTAGAGCATTTCCTGCATGCCGGGTCCGCCTTTGGGGCCTTCGTAACGGATTACCACCACATCTCCGGGCTGGACGGCATCACCCAGTATGCCATTGACTGCATCGTCCTGTGAGTTGAAAACCTTTGCCGTACCGCTGAAGGTGAAGACAGAAGGGTCAACACCGGCGGTTTTGACTATGCAGCCGTTCTCGGCAATGTTTCCGTAAAGGACAGCCAATCCACCGTCCTTGTTATAGGCATGGTCAATATCCCTGATGCAGCCGTTGGATCTGTCGTTATCGAGGCTTTTATAAACGCTGTTTTGGGAACCCATCACCAGGTTTCGGCCTCCTCCGGGCGCTGATTTATATCTGCGGAATGCATCTTCGGTGACCGTCGGCCCCATGATGTCATATTCAAGAAGCGCTTGTTCTAAGGTGCGGCCGTCTATTCTTGGTACCGAAGTGTCAATCAGTCCTCCGCGGTCCATCTCGGCGAGGATGCCAAGGATTCCGCCGGCACGGTTTACATCTTGTATATGATAGGATGAATTGGGTGAAACTTTGCAAAGATTGGGTGTTGTTTTAGATAAACGGTCAATGTCGGTCATGGTAAAGTCGACTCCCGCTTCGTAGGCAATGGCTAACAAATGCAATACCGTATTGGTCGAGCCACCCATGGCTATGTCGAGTTTCATGGCATTCTCAAATGAAGTTTTGGTGCCTATATTTCTGGGAAGCACCGATTCGTCGCCATCGCGGTAATAGGCATAGGTTGCCTCAACGATTTTGTTGGCAGCTTCTTCGAAGAGTAATGCCCTGTTGGCGTGTGTGGCCACAATTGTCCCGTTTCCTGGGAGCGCGAGGCCAATGGCTTCGGCCAGGCAATTCATGGAGTTCGCAGTGAACATGCCGCTGCATGATCCGCAGGTCGGACAGGCATTTTGCTCAACAACGGAGAGCTGTTCGTCGGTTACATCCTGTTCGGCTGCCATCACCATGGCATCCACCAGGTCGTAAAATTTCCCGTCAATCTCACCTGCTTCCATGGGGCCTCCCGATACAAACACGGCAGGAATGTTCAGGCGCATGGCAGCCATCAGCATGCCCGGGGTGATTTTGTCGCAGTTGCTGATGCAAACCATGGCATCAACCGAATGGGCATTGCACATATACTCAACGCTATCGGCAATCACATCACGCGATGGGAGGGAATATAGCATTCCATCGTGCCCCATGGCAATGCCATCGTCAACCGCTATGGTATTAAATTCGGCAGCATAACAACCGTGCTTTTCAATGATCGATTTGATATATTGACCAACCCCATGCAGATGGGTGTGACCCGGAACAAATTGTGTAAAAGAATTCACGATGGCTATTACCGGACGGCCAAAATGCTCTTCCTTCATCCCGGCTGCCCTCCAGAGGCTCCTGGCTCCGGCCATTCGCCGACCCTGAGTTGATGTGTTACTTCTTAAAGCGTTCTTCATAATTTGAATGATCTTTATAAAAAAGGCCTTTCCCTGTTCCGAGAAAGGCCTGTATTCCTTTGATTTCTACATATAAACAGTGCCCTCCTCAGCTTGTACCAAGAATGACCACCACTAGAATAATAATATATGTAGAAAATAATTTCATGCTTTTTAATCGTCAGTGCCTTCTTTGAAAAGGCATTTTCAATAAAATAAATTCATTAAGGTCTGAAATACGTTTATAGCCGACCTATGGGGGCAAAAGTAAAAATTATATTGAAATGCAAAACGAAATTGAAAGTAAAAGTTCTCTTTTTGTGAAAAAAGTTAACAAAAGAGACACATACGCGTACTAAATCGAAAGTTTGATTGTTGTTTTTCGAATTCTGGTGCTGCCGAAGACCCAGTTAATGAACCGGTTATTTCATTTTGAGGTCGGCCAGCTTACAAATGATAACGACATTTTCAATTTGATCGAGCGTAAGCGATATGGGATGAAATTTTTTGTCGAATGTTTCCAAATACATTTCTTTTATTTTATCAGGCAGTTCACTGTCGGTTATGGTATCTCTTGCACCCGCAGGAAAGTAGAAAGTGATCCTTGCCGTGTCGGCTAATAAAGCCATCCAGAAGAGGGTGTCTTTCTTTTTCATCATCCTGAACAGCCATTGTTTGGCATCATTGTAATACTTCCACGATCCGCCGGTTTGGTTATTTTTTTGTTTGATATGCCCGAATATCTGTTGCAGCCACTCATACTTCTCTCCAAGTACCTGTTTTATGAACTCTTCTGAAGGAGGAGTCAGGGGGTCGTTCAGGATGTAAGTTTCTTTTTCACTCATGGTTTCAGGTAGTTTTAGCATTATAAAATTAGATATAATCCATGAAAAATGGATGATCTTACTTTATTTTGGAACTATGTTTGCATGAATTACGTTTGTCATGAATCCGGTTCTTAAATGCTGGAGATAAAATAAAATTGTATTTAAACCTGGTCCCTTGAAGTTCGTTTAAAGGCATGTGAGGTGATCATCCTTATTTTAACCTGTTTTTTAAAAGCTTATAAGAGACTATTTAAATTTTGGAAGTATATGAAAAACTCATTACTGATATTGATTTCATTGATTGTGATTGCAACTGCCTGCAAAGGACCCGGTACAGCTGTCAGGCAGGTCCCACAGATTCCGGCCGAGATGCCTGCCGATCCCGCCATGGCACTTCAGGTATGGAAAGATTATATCGATTACAAGGTCAATCAACAGTTAACTGTTACCGGGGACGAATATTATAATGCATCGGGATATGCGATGTCAGCCGGTGACAATGCCCTGGCAGCCGAATGGCTTGAAAATTCTCTTGCCGCAGGCTATGATAGTCCCCTGGTTTATCAAAACCTGGCATCTATATATAAAGGACAAAATAACCTGTCGAAGGAATTAAACAACCTTAAAACCCTTGCAGAGAAGCACCCCCTATATGAAAACATTGGTGATGTGAATGAGCGTCTGTTTGAAATTTACCTCGAGGTGGATAAAAACGAAGCATTTGCCCGTTGGAACCAGCTTTCAATGGAAGCCCGAAACAAGGAGCCCAACCTTGATGCGTATTTTCGTTACAGCAAGGCCTCTGATAACCAGGCCCGAACTGATTCCATCGCCGATGCAATGCTGAAAATCAATCCAAAACATGTGGCCGCACTCGAATGGAACGCAGTGAAATTTTACGAAAAAGCTGAAGAGCGCTACCAGCTTGAGATGAACAAGTACAACAGAAACAAAACCCATGTCCAATACCAGTTTTTGCTGAATGCACTGAAGGTTGTGACCGCCGACTTTAAAAAATCGCTTACCTATTTTGATCCGCTTTGGGAGATGGATCCCGGTTCGAAGTATGCCGGCTATATGGCAAACATATATAATCGCCTGAGCAATCCTGAAAAGGCTGATTATTACAAGAAGTTTGTTAAATAAATCCAAGAATCTGTAAGCAGTTTAAAAACTTATACACCAAAGCTTTGAGAGTTTACCAATTGTCGGTGGATAGATTATTTTAATCAAATCAGACACAAAAGTCCTTATCTTATGTTGAAATTGGGAATTAATTGTTAGCTTTGTGCCGAATAATAATTTTTGTTAATAATGAAAAAAGGAACAGTAAAGTTTTTTGATAGAACAAAAGGTTTTGGTTTTATCATTGACTCAGAATCAAGCTCGGAAGTTTTTGTACACTCTTCCGGACTCGTAGACCAGGTAAATGACAACGATGCAGTGACATTCGATGTAGAAGCCGGTCGCAGAGGACCCAATGCCGTAAATGTAAAACTTGCATAATACAATTTTTGCTAACATTATTGCGCGTTAAGAGGCTGTCCCAAAAGGACAGCCTTTGTTTTTATATCCATTACAACACATTTTCGGAAGTGATCTCGTTTCCTGAAATTAATAACCAATCCGCGTTAACTCCCACACCGGTTTGTATATTGAATAGTAATTGTATACTTCTTGTATAGTTATTGTATACTAAAACAGTATGCAGTATCCAGATAATAACTAAATAATAGGTATCCAATTACCCTCTCGGTACCCAATGGATAAGCTGGGGATAATGTTGTTTTGCCAGTTGCGGTATCTGTTTTGATTTGAATGGGTAGGTATCATGCACCTGTAAGGCACATAAATATGGATTGTGTTACTCATTTTTAAAGTAGTCAGTTTGGATACATTAACATTTTTCTTAATTTTCTGTTGTAAATGTATAAGCCTTAAAAATTACGCATATGCCCGAAAATCTCGAGTCCATTGGAAATATTGAACTGGCCTACATCACGCCCAATGATTATGCTGACATCAAGGAAACCATGATTTTGTCGTACCAGACAATGCCAGATAGTTATTGGCGTGAGGCACAAATCAGAAAACTCATCGATATATTTCCTGAAGGACAGGTGGCACTGAAGGTCAATGGCCAGATTGCAGGTTGTGCATTCGCCATCATCATTCGTTCAGGCCGGTTCGACGAAAAACATACCTACCGTGAAATCACGGGAAACTATACTTTCAATACACATGACCCGGATGGTGATACCCTTTATGGGATTGATGTATTTATCCGTCCTGAGTACAGGGACCTGAGGCTTGGACGACGGCTATACGATTACCGCAAGGAGTTATGCGAAAAAATGAATCTGAAAGCCATCATGTTTGGTGGGAGGATTCCAAATTATCACAAATATGCCCATGAATTGACTCCCCGTCAGTACATTGAGAAGGTTCGCGACCGCGAAATCCACGATCCCGTCTTTAATTTTCAGCTTTTCAATGATTTTCATCCGGTGCGGATACTGAAGGGGTACCTCGAGGGCGATCAGGTATCGCACGAGTATGCTGTCCTGATGAAATGGGAAAATATCTACTACGAAAAGCCTTCAGTAAAGGCTGGCACGATCAAGCGTGAAGTTAGGGTAGGATTGGTCCAGTGGCAGATGAGGCCATACCGGAATGTGGAAGAGTTAATGCAGCAGGCCGAGTATTTTGTTGATGCACTCAGCGGGTATAAAAGTGATTTTGCACTCTTTCCCGAATTTTTTAATGCCCCGCTCATGGCCGAGTTTAACAACCTCAGTGAGCCTAAGGCCATTCGAAAACTTGCAGCCTTCACCGAAATCATTGTCCAGGAGTTCTCTAAACTCGCTATTTCCTATAATATCAATATCATTACCGGAAGCATGCCCGAAGTGATCGATGACTCACTGTATAATGCAGGCTATCTTTGCCGCAGGGATGGATCTGTCGATCGTTTTGAAAAACTTCATGTCACTCCCGATGAGGCGAAAGTTTGGGGAATGAAAGGAGGGCAGGAGCTCAGGACCTACGATACGGACTGCGGGAAAATAGGGATTTTGATCTGCTATGATGTCGAATTCCCTGAATTGCCGAGAATGTTGGCCGACGAAGGGATGGAGATATTGTTTGTGCCATTCCTGACCGACACTCAGAACGGATTTAGTCGGGTGAGACACTGTGCACAGGCCAGAGCCATTGAAAATGAATGCTTTGTCGCCATTGCGGGCAGTGTGGGCAACTTACCGAAAGTTCATAATATGGATATCCAGTATGCCCAGTCTATGGTGTTCACTCCCTGCGATTTTCCGTTTCCTACCAACGGGGTGAAATCAGAAGCGACCCCAAATACCGAGATGATTCTCATTGCCGATGTTGATCTTGACCTGCTTACCGAGTTACACAATTTGGGCAGTGTAAGAAACCTGAAAGACCGAAGGAAAGATCTTTATTCAATTCAACGGCATACACTGTAGTTTTGAAGAGACCTTGAGTTTCAGTACAAGATTGATTTGCCAGAAAAAAAAGAAAAGCCGGATGGATTTATTCCACATCCGGCTTTTCTTTTTACCAGCCTGTTTATGTGCTCGAAATTCATGTTTCACTGGCAAACGATGGCGGCACGGCATAATTATTCCCTGTTTGATGGCCAAAAATAAAGGTTATGTGGGTCTACTTTTTCTCAAATACCTGGGTTTCCGAGAAGTCTCCCCAGTCAGAGCTTGCTGACGACACCATGGTAAGGATGCCAGCCTCCAGCGTGAGGGTTTCGGTGGTTTTAACAATACCTCCATCACCCATGTCGAGCGATGATTTGATGGTCAGTGTTTTTTTGTCGTCCGACCAGCTTGCAGTCGATTTTTTCTTCGTTCCCTGGAAACCTTCATTGATGCATTCTTTCCCGTCGAGCGTGAATTTGTCATTCACGGTGAAGGCTTGTCCCTGAAATTCATGGTGCCTTTCAATGGAAAGATTGTTGCCGTCATGTTTGATTATGACCTCTCCTGGTGCCATGCTGAATTCAGCATTCAGCTTACTTTTCGAGGTGTTCAGCTTCCAGTTTCCTGACAAATCCTGTGCAGTTAACGCAAGGGTCAAAAAGGCTGCTGCAAAGGTCAGGAGCATACGAAGACCAGTCGGGTTGAATTTCATTTTCATAGTGGTTGATTTTTAGTAATTGTATATAATATGTCGAAGAGCTGTCGCTAATATTACTTCGTGCCAATAAAAAAGTAACAAACTCATTTTTGCATGGAGATCAATGGTCCTGATAATACATGGAGTTTTCACACTTTTCAAAAATAATTCTTAAAAAACCTGAGAGAATTGTTCAGGAAGAATCCGTCAATAATCTCCTCGGGAGTAACATTTCGGTTTTCATCCATTTTTAGCGGGGGGTGGTTATTAAGATAAAAGGAAGCTTCAGCCACAAGCGGTTTCGAAAGTTTTGTGAAATGCTCTGCCGTCCAGATTCCAGGCAAAGGATCGATGGTTCCGTCGTAATCACTTCCGATGCAGGCTGTTCCCCAAGCATAGATTCCATTTTTGTCAAGTACTTCAGCCATGTGCCGAATTTGATGCCAGATCATTTGGGCTGATTTCAAGGGTTGCTGGTCTTTCCAGATATCTTTCAAATGTTTCTTTACGAAATTGGCTTTTGCAATTCTGCGGGCATCAAATTGAATCGCGAACAAACCACCATATTTGCCAATCTGAATGATTTCTTCATCATAAAAATTGATGTCTGATGGATAAAAGATGGAGTTGGCTGTCAAGCCTTTATCCTGATTGTAAGTCATTCCATTTACAGCACCATGACTGACTATTGTCGGGGGCTGTTTGTCACCAAATTCTCGGTTCAGATAATTGAAATACTCTTTGCGTGACTGCAAGCTCATATGTTTGATGTCGATATAAATGGGCCTGCCGTTATCAGTCGACAATAATTCGAAAAGAACCTTGAGACCAAGTGGAGAGAATCCCTCATTTAGCCTGCTGTTTTGGTCAACAAATCGTTTAATCGGCTCCAAACTTTGCGCATGGCCGCATAGGTCATTGTCAAAATTATGGGCAAATGTGATAAAGGCAGGAGGGTGTTGCCAGTTTTTTACCCTTCGTATGTTATCCAATACCTCATTTTCAGATACCTCCACTTCAAAATCACCCAACCCCGTGTTAAAAACATGGGCTCCCTCAATGCTCAGTATAACGGCGATTTTGTTTTCAGTTTGTATGATCCGCTGGACATCATTCCAGTCTGAAGCCAGTACCCACTGATAATTAGTCTCTTCGATCCTGTGATCTGTCCGGCTTTTCTGTAAGAAATGGTATTCATTCTCCAAATCTTCGAAATAATTGAAGTTATTCTGGAGATATCTGATACGGTTATAGCCAATGCCTGTAATCAGGTTACTTAAATAGGCCGATACTCTTCCCTTGCCCGCGGCATTTATAAAAAAGCCTCTCTCAAACGGATACAATGAAGCAACAATCACCTTCGCTCCGCCTTTGCTAAGCGTGGTAAAATCCGATTGTGAAAACCTTGTTATTCCGGTTAATGAGTTCAAAATTTTTTTCAGCTTTCCGGGAGGATCATAATACCAAACGCTGCATTTTTCATTTGGGGAGCAATCGTCGAAAGAATGCCCGAAGGTTTTCAGGTTGGGATGGCAATGGAGATCTGCAAATCCAATTTGACCAGCCATTTGAGTCGATTTAAAGTTCAATATCCTGCCAACGCATCGCGTTGTTTTTGATTAACTGGTAATGCATCCGGAATGATGTTCCAAGTGAAACCGACCGGTAAGGGAGATTGTGTGAATGAGCGTATCTTTCCAGAACCTGGGTTACTTCAGGGGCGTAAACGCTGCTGATTTTGGGGAAGATGTGATGTGCGACGTGGTAGTTGAAGTTCCCGAGTAAATGTCTGGTAATCCAGTTGGTTGCGCTGATGTCATTGGTGCATGATAGCTGGTGCCTAAGCCATGAAAAGGGTAAGGTTCCCTGTTCGTCGGGATGCGGGAAAACATTTCCTGTATTGATGTGCGGCGTTAACAAAACAAACATGGCCGCCAGACTTCCCACGATTGTCAGTATAAGGAAGCCCATAAGAGCCTGCCACAATGGAAAACCGGCAAGCAGCCAAGGGATGCCGACGATCATGAAAAGATAGAAGCTTTTAAAAAAGATAAGCTTGTAAATTTCTGTTGTTGGTATCTTAATGCTTTTGCGGATGATTCGACTTTTTGAAGTGTAGTCGCGAAAATCTCTGACAAACAACCAGTTGAGCATGAAAAGCGGGTATAGGAAGAATACATATAAATGCTGAAATCGTTGATAGCTTTTGATGGGCTCATAGGGGAAGACAGAAACCGGACCCTTTTGCTCAATATCAGCGTCCCAGCCATTGGTATTGGGAAATCGGTGATGCAAGATCAGATGACGCTGTTTCCAAATGTAACTGTTGGCTCCTAAAAAGTCAAAAATGTAGTATACCAACTGGTTGTGTCGTGACTTGGTGAAAATATTCCCATGACATGCCTCGTGAATAAGATTTATAAAGATGACCACCACCCAGATGCCCATGAGGGCGTATAGCAAGTAGAAAAATCCGGGTCGTTCGGATTGGGTAATCGCCATCAAATACATTAAAATGTAAATAAGTGGTAGAATAAAAACTTTCAAACGAAGTACGGTAATTCTTGACTTTGGCAGCTGTTTGACAGTTTCGACGACCTGACGGTATAAGTCGTTCAGGTAGATACTGTCCATCTCATTATACTGATGTCGAGGAGCTGTGGCCATATCCGTCAGTTTTGATCAAATATACCACAATTTGGGATAAAAATATCCCTTTAATGCTATTTATTGGATTCGAAGTCTTCGATCAATCCTTCAGTCAGCCAATTGGCAAGGGCCTGCCTGTTGGCGGGTGTTAAAACACGTTGCTGGTCGCGGGAGTGATGGATATTTCCCAATTCGATGTATACCGAAACGGGAATTGAGTTGCGGACCACATACAAGTTCCTGTTTGAAACGGTGCCCCGATAACCCCGGGTGGGTTGGTGCTGGCGATATTTCGACTGAAAAGTCTTCTTCAGGATGTTGGCAGTGCGCAAACCTGTTTGACTTCTTTCATCGTGGTAAAAGAAAACATCAATGTTTTCGCCTTTGCTCCGGGCATCAATGTGGATGGAAAGCATCCTGTGAAATCCGCCCTTATTTTGGTTGTAAAGCCGGTTTATGGCCTCGGTTCTTTGTTTCAGGCGCTGCACCTGGTTAAGCGGAATCTTCAGGTTTGGATAGCATACCTCATCCTTGTCGGGTTTCAGAAACATGTCATCCCTGATCCCGTCGTTCGGGTCAATGACAATGAAATGAACAGTGGCGCCCTGTTCAATCAGGTTCCTTCCAAGCCGCATGATAACATCATAAGCATATTCATCCTCACATAAGGAGTGGTTCTGGTACTTTCCGATCGCTCCCGGGTCAGGCCCGCCATGTCCCGATTTCAGGTAATACGTGGCACCTTTCAGCTTTTGGCTTCTGATCTCAACATTTCGGTAACGCTCGCCAAATATTTTGTAGTCTTGCTGGTCAGTACCCTGCACAATCATTGGTTGGCTTCCCGGTAAAGGAAGTTTGTATTTTCGTCCGGCGATCAGTGAATTATTGGGTCCGAGTTTACTTTGGTTAAGTTCAATAAATGTATGTATATCAGATGGCTGTAATCCATTTCTCTTTAAGAGAGTGTAGATTCCGTCCCCATTTTTGGCAACCACTTCCTTATTCTCCGATTGAGCAAAAGATGTGAAACCCAAAAACAGTAAAATGTGAATGGCGATAATTTTTATCATCAATGTTTTCGGAAATTTGAACAAAATGTGAATCTTTGACTTGTTTTATATCGGATATTGCGCTAAAAATAGCATTAAGAAATTAAATCTCACTTGGTTTATGCCCCAATCTATTAAAAGATCTTTGTTAATAACCCTGATTTCCCTGACCTTGATGTCGTGTAATCAGGTGTTTCAGATGCAATCATCTGAAATGTCCAATCATGTGGTATCGGCCGATAACATGGCTGCAGATGAACGGATTACCTCACTTTATCTTCCCTTCAAAATGCAGCTTGACCAGGAAATGGACATTGTGATTGGAAGAACCACCGAAAATCTTGTCAAAGGAAAACCTGAGAGCAAGCTTACCAATTACCTTGCCGACCTTATGCTGGATGAGAGCAAACGTGTAGCTTCCGACAATAAATCCAACGTTTCCCCTGATGTCTCTTTCCTGAATTATGGCGGAATTCGTACCGGTTTTCCTGAAGGGGACATTACCGTCAGGAAAGTATTTGAATTGATGCCATTTGAAAATGAGCTTGTGTTACTGGAGTTGAAAGGTTCGGATATGCAGGCTTTTCTTGACTATGTTGCCTCAATTGGTGGCGACTGCATTGGGGGTGCCCGGTTTGTCATTTCGGGTGAAAAGGCATCTGCAGTTAAGATCGGTAACGGTGAATTGAAGGCTGATGAAACCTATTGCCTGGCTACAAGTGATTATGTTGCCGATGGTGGCGATAATTACAGTATGCTGAAAAATGCAGTCAAAAGAATTAATACGGGAGAAAAAATAAGGGATGTGATGATAAGGCATATGAAACGAAATCACCTGGCAGGGCAAATCATTCAGCCAGAATTGGATGGGAGGATCACCAATGAATAGAAGGATCTTCATCAAAAACCTGGCTGCCGGGTCTGCCGGACTTGCAGCCGGCTTGGCCCCGTTGCAGAGCTTCGCCAAAAATGACCTGCTGACACTTACGTTATTGCATACCAATGACCTGCATTCCCAGATCGAGCCTTTCGATGCAAATCATCCAAGGTATGCCGGAAGAGCCGGACTGGCGCGTGTTGCCGGATTCGCCAATGCGTGCAGGCTTGAAAACCCGAACCTGTTATTGCTTGATGCCGGTGACTTTTACCAGGGTACTCCCTATTTTAATTTTTTCAAGGGAGACATCATGCTCAAAATGATGACAGAAATTGGATATGATGCAGGCACAATCGGCAACCATGAGTTTGACAATGGGCTGGAGGGACTTCGGGATCCGCTGCCAAATGCCGGTTTCCCGCTGATCAATTCAAACTACGATTTCTCCAATACCATCCTTGCGGGTAAATTTCCGCGATATAAGATATTCAAGAAGTCTGGGCTCCGCATCGGGATCTATGGACTGGGAATCGAGCTAAGTGGCCTTGTAAACGAGAAACAGCACGGAGCAGTCAGGTATAACGATGCTCTTCCCGTTGCACTGGAGATGGAAAAATTTCTTGCCCTGGAGAAAAAGTGTGACCTGGTGGTTTGTTTGTCGCATTTGGGCCTGCAATACAGGGACGATAAAATCAGCGATGTAACCCTGGCGCCCGAACTCTTCTACACCGACGTTATTATCGGGGGCCATACCCACAGTTTGCTGGAAGAACCCCTGCAAGTCAGGAACAAGGCAGGAGAAATGACCATCGTGAACCAAGCCCATTATGGTGGACTCATGGTCGGAAAGCTGGACTTCGTGTTCCGTGAGGGATCAGGAAAGCGTTCAGGTCTGAAGTCTTCACAACAAAAAGCATTATGAGCAAAACAATGCGTTTGATTGCGGCATTGGTGTCGGGGGTGATGTTAAGCCTTCCCTGGCTTGGATTTCCCGGATGGATCCTCTTTGTCGCGTGGATTCCTTTGCTGGCAATCGATTCCTATTATCTTTCTTTGGGTGACAAGGTGAAAAGCATTCATTTTTGGGCTTATGCTTTTCTGGCGTTTCTTATTTGGAATTCACTGACAACCTGGTGGATTGTGCATGCTACAGCCATGGGGGCACTGCTGGCCATTTTGGCAAACTCCCTGCTGATGTCGGTTGTAGCCTGGTTGGCCCATCTTTTAAGAAAAAATTCGACGGGTTCGGTCGGATACATCGGGTGGGTGGCTTTTTGGCTGACTTTTGAGTTTTTCCATTTCCATTGGGATATCGAATGGCCATGGCTTACCCTCGGTAACGGATTTGCCAACAATATTATGCTGGTGCAGTGGTACGAATTTACCGGTGTCCTTGGTGGAAGTCTTTGGGTGTTGGTTGTCAATATTTTGTTGTTTACGAGCCTTGGGCGGGTATTGTCGTCCCAATCTTTCAGGCCTGCTATTATCCCCCTGGCTGTTGTTGTGCTTTTTTTGTCCGTCCCGATTTTAGTGTCACACCTGATCTATAACCAGGTCGGGGATGATGGGGAAACCCGGACGGTACTTCTGGTTCAGCCAAATATAGATCCTTATTCGGAGACCTTTGATGAAGGGGCAGTGAATGATAAACTGATGAAATTTATCAGGTTGGCTGAGTCGGGTTTGCAGGATAACGTGGATTATGTCATAGGCCCTGAGACGGTTTTTGAACAAGATTGGGATGAGGAGCAGCTTGAGACTTACCCGGCAATCCACCAGCTAAGGTTGTTGACGGAAGGAAAGTCCAACAGGGCATTGATCATTGGTGCCTCAACTTACAGAATATACCACAATGGGGAGAACAAGACCTCAACTGCCCGTGATTCGAGAGATGGAAGCTACTCATTCGATCGCTATAACACCGCCTTGTTTGCTTCTTCAACAGGGGGTATACAAACCTATCACAAGTCGATATTGGTAAGCGGGGTCGAAAAAATGCCGTTTAGCCGCTACCTGGGTTTTCTGAATAAGTTCATCATCAACCTGGGGGGGACTACCGGCAGCCTCGGGATCCAGGACGAGCCTGAAAATTTCAAGGCTCCCAATGGGGACCTGATCGCCCCGGTAATTTGTTATGAATCGGTTTTTGGTGGATACCTCTCCAAATTTGTGCAGCAGGGAGCCGGATTCATCACCATAGTAACCAATGACGGATGGTGGAAAAATACCCCCGGATATCGTCAGCATTTCGCATTTTCGAGATTGCGGGCCATTGAAACCAGGCGTTACATTGCGAGGGCTGCCAATACCGGAATATCGGGAGTTATTGGCCTGCGGGGTGAAATACTGGCTAGCACACCCTGGTGGACCGAGGCTGTCGAAAAGTCAATTGTAAAACTGAATGATAAACTGACATTCTATGTGAAGTATGGTGATTACCTGGGTAGGATCTCCATGTTTATGTCGGGGTTGCTGGTGTTTTACCTGATTTCGGGAACCTTGCGAAAGGGCAAAAAAAATCCGCACTAATTCGAATTGCGTAAAACCCCGATTAACAGGATTTGAGTGCCTCGTTGCTCAAACTTCCAACGGTCCGAAGACTCATCCCGACGAATCGGAACTACCAGGCCTGTCATTACAACGAAAAGCTTTCTCGTTTAAAAGTTTACTGTTGAGTTTACCAACTTTTGAATTAATGCGGACTATATTTTTGGTTCAAAGAACGTCTGTTTCTATCTCAAAAATAGCTTTTATATCCCAATTCTCCAAGCGATGCGGTGCACATAATTTGTTTCAAAAACAAAATATCTGCCATTCAGTATTTTAGTGGCGAAAGATTTTTGAATGGTGACACTTTTTGGACGAATGTTTTATTTATGCTGCCGAAAAAGCGGTGGTCCGATCAGCAGCGTGGCAAAGCGGCGTGCAGTGCCAGCCCTCCTTCTGATGTTTCCCTGTATTTGCTTTGAAGACTGACTCCCGTTTCATACATCGTTTTTACCACTTCGTCGAAACTTATGCGGTGACGCCCGTCACCCATCATGGCAAAGGTATTGTGTGCCAGTGCCCTTTGTGCCGCAAATGCATTTCTTTCAATGCATGGGATCTGGACCAGACCGGCCACAGGGTCACACGTCAGTCCAAGGTGGTGTTCAAGTCCCATTTCGGCCGAATATTCGATATGGAAATTTGTTCCTCCCATCATTTGCGTCGCCGCACCTGAAGCCATGGCGCAGGCAGTGCCTATTTCACCCTGGCATCCCACCTCTGCCCCCGAAATGGAGGCGTTGGTTTTTACAAGATTGCCGATCAGTCCTGCCGTTGCAAGGGCCTTTAATAGGGCGTCTTTTTCTTTCTTGTACACTTTTTTGAAGTAGTAGAGTACCGCCGGAACAACACCGCTGGCGCCACATGTAGGAGCGGTGACAATTTTTCCCCCGGATGCGTTTTCTTCCGAAACTGCCAGTGCGAATGCAAAAATATTAATCCTTTTGCGAAATGGTCCGGAATAGTTTTCGGCTTGTAGTTTGAAATTGTGTGATTTTCGTTCCAATTTTAGCTCACCCGGCAATATGCCATCCTCTTTTAGCCCACGGCGTATGCTATCCTGCATCACTTCCCAGATTTCGTCAAGATAGGTCCATATTTCGGGTCCTTCCATTTGCTCAACATATTGCCAGAGCTTCATTCCGTTAAGATGGCAAAAGTCCAGGATCTCCTTCATGGTCTGGTGGGGATACACTTCCCTGGTTTCCCTGACAGTGGTGTTGTCAATGATCGTTCCACCTCCGATACTGTATGCAATCCACTCTGCTGTGGGTTTTTTGTTGTGGTCAAGTGCCTCGAATTTCATGCCATTGGGATGTACCGGGAGGAAAGTCTTGCTTTCCCAGACAATAGTGCATCGATCTTCACCCAATTCATCCAGGATGGCCTTGTCGGTCAGGTGACCTTTTCCGGTAGCAGCCAGACTTCCATAGAGTGTGACCCTGTAACTTGCTGCATCAGGATGGTTCATGCGAAACCTGCCTGCCGCCTTGCGCGGACCCATGGTATGGCTGCTCGAAGGCCCATGGCCAATTTTGTATATCTCCCTGATGGATTCCATGCTCATGTATTTTTGTGTAAAAAAACAATCTTTCACCGGATATCCCAATAGGTTGACCGATGTATTTTTGGCGTTGGAAAAGATTTAGGGCACAAATTAATTAATTGATTACTAATTGACTGGAATGAATAATTCTGGTCAGGTGCCCGATAAGCCATGATTGTTTTCCTTTTTCCACAATATTAAACAGTGATTATCATATGGTTTCTATTTTAAGGTACCTTTACATTCTTGTCGAATTGGCATCTCTTACTTTTTTTTGCATATTTGGCGTTTAAATTTGGATAGAATGAAGCTGCTTTCTCAATTGAATCCGGAACCGGTATGGAAATATTTTGAAGAAATAATAAAGGTTCCCCGTCCATCAAAAAAGGAAGAGAAGATCATACAGTATCTTCTCGACTTCGCCACAAAAAATAACCTTCAGGCCACCATGGATGAAGTGGGCAATGTTTTGATCAGAAAGCCCGCATACCCAGGAAAGGAAAATGTTCCTGTCGTTGTTTTGCAGACCCACATGGATATGGTCTGTGAAAAGAATTCAGATAAGGAGTTTGACTTTGAAAATGAATCGATTGAAGCCATTGTGGGTGATGAATGGATTACGGCAAACGGTACAACCCTGGGGGCTGATGACGGGATTGGAATTGCCGCCCAATTAGCTTTGCTCGCTGCCAGCGATATTCAACACGGACCCATCGAATGCTTGTTTACCGTTGATGAAGAGACTGGGCTGACCGGTGCATTCGCTTTAAAAAGTGGCTTTTTTAACGGAAAAATCTTGCTAAATCTCGATTCGGAAGATGAAGGGGAAATTTTTATAGGTTGCGCCGGTGGAATTGATACCATTGCAACTTTCAGGTATACCAAGGAGCAAACCCCGTTTGGATCATTCGCCTTTAAGGTGAAGGTGAGCGGACTTACCGGTGGCCATTCGGGAGACGATATACACAAGGGATTGGGTAATGCCAACAAAATTCTGGCCCGGTTCCTATACCAGGAGTTTAATTCATTACAAGTCGCCCTGGTTGATTTTGACGGGGGAAACCTGAGAAATGCCATCGCACGCGAAGCGGTTGCATGGCTTGTTATCCCGGCATCACACAGGGACCAGTTCCAATCAGATTTCGAGCAGTTCGAGAAAGCCGTCCGTGAGGAATACCAAAAAACCGAACCGGACCTGGAAATGTATATTACGCCGACTGAAACTCCTTACCAGGTGATGAACCATTCCACTGCGAGGAACCTCCTTAACGCTTTGGTTGCCTGTCCGCACGGAGTATTGGAAATGAGCCCGCGAATGCCCGGGATGGTCGAGACTTCAACCAATCTGGCATCGGTGAAATTCCTGCCATTTAATGAGATTATTGTCACAACCAGCCAGCGCAGTGAAATCGAGAGCAGGAAACAGCTTGCAGCCAATATGGTTGAGGCAACCTTCCGCTTGGCCGGGGCTACCGTCGAGCATTCTGACGGTTACCCGGGCTGGACTCCCAATCCTGATTCCGCGATCCTCAAAGTGGCGGTCGAATCATATCGCCGGTTATTTGATGTCGAACCCATCGTCAGGTCCATCCATGCCGGACTTGAGTGTGGATTGTTCCTTCAGAAGTATCAGGGTCTTGACATGATCTCGATAGGCCCCACCATCAAGGGGGCTCACTCCCCGAGTGAAAGGATCAATATCGAAACAACCGAAAAATTCTGGAAGCATCTCGTGGATATTTTGGAAACACTCAAATAGGTTGTTTCCCGGGATGGCGAAAATTTTTAAATTATTCGATTGACTGCAATTCCCCATATTTCTGTTTTGGAGTTCACTTATGAACTCCCTGAGGAAAAAATTGCCCTTTTCCCTTTATCGGAAAGGGATCAATCCCGCTTGCTTTTATGGGACAAAGGAGAGATTACCGAGGGTATTTTCTCGGAAATCCCTGATTTTATTCCTGAGGAGTCGCTGCTGGTGTTCAATAATACCAGGGTAATTCATGCCCGGCTATTTTTCAGGAGGGAAACCGGTGCCCGCATTGAAATATTCTGTCTGGAACCCCATATCCCTTCCGATTATCAGTTGTCGTTCCAGGAAACGGGGATGGTTGAATGGAAATGTCTTGTGGGGAATGCCAAAAAGTGGAAACAGGGTATCCTTGAAAAGAAGGTTATAGTTGGCGATGAGGTCGTTATACTTACAGCCCGGATGATCAAACGGTCAGGCAATGCCTTCATCATTCAATTCAGCTGGGACAAGCCTGTCCATTTTGCCGAGATCATCGAGTATGCCGGAAATATACCAATCCCGCCATACCTGAACAGGGAGGCGGAGGCCAGTGATAGCCAACGGTACCAGACGATGTATGCCAAGATTGATGGATCGGTGGCAGCACCAACCGCAGGGCTTCATTTTACCGATGGGGTAATGGCCAGGCTTTTGAAGCGACGGGTCAAAAGTGCTGAATTAACCTTGCATGTCGGGGCAGGAACTTTTCAGCCTGTGAAGTCAGATACAATCGCCGACCATCAAATGCATACCGAAACCGTGGTGATAACCCGCGAATTTGTCCTTGACCTTTTGAATCGCAAAGGGAAGGTGATTGCGGTAGGGACCACCTCGGTGCGCTCGCTTGAGAGTTTGTACTGGCTTGGGGCCAAATTACCCCAAATGGCTGAAGATGCGGCTATGCATGTTTACCAGTGGGAGCCATACCACGAAACGTCAATGGTGACGCTTGAGCAGTCGTTAAAAAATATTTTGCATCGGATGGACCAGATGCAGGCCGGACAATTATCCTTTTCAACTTCCATTATCATTGTCCCGGGTTACCAATTCCGGATCATCGATGGGATGGTGACCAATTTCCACCAGCCCCAGAGTACCCTGCTGCTGTTGGTGGGCGCTTTTATCGGAACCGACTGGCGAAATGTATATGAATATGCCCTCCGCAACGACTTCCGGTTTTTGAGTTATGGCGACAGCAACCTTTATCTTCGGTAAACCAGGGGATCATTAATTATCCCTGATTCCGTGTCATTCATTTCAACCCGGGTTGTCGTCGGTGAAATACCGCTAAACAGAGACAAAAGCGTACGGTTGGTCTGTTTCATTTTTCATCCCGAACCTGTCATTGTACTTTTGACCTGATAAAGATGAAATTGCAATGATGACACAATTTGATTTACAGGTGATCGGGCTTTTCTTCCATTTCTGCCCTGATATGAATCAATCGTTGTTGTTGAATCTTGTCAGTGGTAAGGGAGTATAAATCCTACCTTTCGAATTTTCATATCTTTGAATATCAAAACCATCCTATGCGTCCAAATTATTTTTCGGGAAAGCGTCTGCAGATCCTGCTCCACATACTGGCCTGGAGCATTTTCATTATCATTCCGGTTTTCGTACTGTTTGTTTATGGTGATGGAAACCTTGGGCGGCTTGGGCACTTCTATACCAACGCCGTTGCTTTTGGCGTGATCTTTTACGTTAATTATTTTTACCTGGCACCCCGATTCTTCTTCAACCAGAAGAAGCTTGGATATTTTTTGCTGGTTACATTGCTGATATTACTGGTTTATATTATCCTGTGGCAGATTGACGCCTATATGTTCAGGAAATTTACCGTAGAATCTGGGAATGCGGAAACTGTCAAGCGCTTTCTTGAACGCGATCGAAAAGTGATACCTTCGATGATGATTTTCAGGTTCGTCAATTTCTTTTTCACTTCAGTCCTGCTGGTTGGATTTTCGCTGGGCCTGGCTGTTTTCAACCGTCTCGAAATGAATGAAAAAAAGCGCAAGGAACTGGAAAAGCAAAAACTGGATTCCGAGTTGGCCTTTTTGAAAAACCAGGTGAGCCCCCATTTCTTTTTCAATACGTTGAATAACATCTATTCCTTGATCGGAATGGATACAAACATGGCCCAGGAATCGGTGTTGAAACTTTCAAAACTGATGCGTTACCTGTTGTATGAATCGGAAGTTGGACGTACCTTGCTGAGCCATGAAATTGATTTCATGAAGAACTACATCGATTTGATGAAGCTTCGGTTGAGTTCAAGAGTGGAATTAAAGGTCGATTTTCCGGAAAAGTTCCAGGATATCCATATTCCGCCTTTGCTGTTCATCCCTTTCATTGAGAATGCCTTTAAGCATGGAGTCAGCTATTCAAGCCCTTCGTTTATCCATATTCGCATGGAGGCACTTGACAATGGGTTGCGGTTTGAATGTGTCAACAGCCTGGGCGACAGTAGTTCACCTGACGATGGCCAGCATTCGGGTATCGGGCTTGAAAATGTCCAAAAGAGATTAAGGTTGCTCTTCCCTGACCATTATCAACTAGACGTCGTGAATGAGGGTAAGGAGTTTCGTGTGGGGCTGACCATCCAAACCTCGTGAGCAGGTGTCTGAATGATGACAGGGAAATTCTTGTGAGAAAACCTGAAGTGATTTTTGCATTTGTCGGGTCATATATTTTTAATGTGTCATGTTCTGTATGGCAGGAATTTTAGCTATAATAATTCTCCTATGAAGTTGAATGTCGTTGCAATTGATGATGAGCCACTGGCCTTGAAGTTGGTTTCTGACTATATAAGGAAAACACCTTTCCTTGAACTCATTGGATCATTCGAGAATCCTTTGGAAGCCTCCGAATTCTTAAACACCCATAAAGTCGACCTGATCTTTCTTGACATACAGATGCCCGGATTGCTGGGTACCGAATTTGCCCGTATGGTTGACAGCGAGACCCGCATCATATTCACTACCGCCTACTCACAATATGCGGTAGAGGGATTCAAGCTCGAAGCAGTCGATTACCTCCTGAAGCCTTTTAGCTATGAAGAGTTTCTTGAATCGGCAGGTAGAGCCAGAAAGCGTATTACTTCAGAAACATCCACAGCGACTGTCATTGTTGAAGCCAAAGACAATTTTCTGTTCCTGAAATCGGAATATAAGATCAGGCGTATCAATTTCGACGATATTCTCTATGTCGAGGGTTTAAAGGATTACATCAAGGTTTATTTGAAAAACGAGGATAAACCTGTTCTTTCGCTCAGCTCACTGAAGGTGATGGAGGAAAAGTTGCCTTCACTGAATTTCATGCGTGTTCACCGATCTTATATCGTCAATCTGGCACAGATAAACCAGGTGGATAGAAGCCGCATCGTTTTCGGGAAGGTTTACATACCGGTCAGTGATCAATACAAGGAAAAATTCCAGGAATTTCTGGACAGAAATTTTCTTTGAAGTCCTTATTCTCTGTTGGAATAGAATCTTTCAAGCAAGGTGCCATCATTCACTTCCTTCGATAACGATTCGATGATGTTTTTGGGAACATCAAAGATATCGAGAACAATCAGTCCGTCGAGGCAATTGTTAAAGAGCGGGTCGACGTTGAATCCTGCTATACGTGCATTGAGCTTGATGTATTTCTTGATGAGCACCGGTAGTCCTGAATTGAAGGCATCCACGTCGCCAATGATTTTGTCGAGCCTGTTGATGTCCTTTTCCATTGTGTCCATCAACACTTTCAAATCAGGGTTTTCAGTCCTGAATTTATAGGAGTTTCTGGGTCTGACCATTTTGGCAACCTGCCAGTCGAAATGGTTGGCCAGAATAAACTTAATGATCAGCTCTTTCGATATTTTTGAGTAGTTGTTGCTGATGCTTACCGGTCCGGTCAGGTAGCGATATTCAGGATTTTTCAGGATAAAATATAGAATTCCTTTCCAGAGGAGGAACAAGGGCATGGGTTTTCTTTGATATTCCTTTATGACAAACGATCTGCCCAATTCGAGCGACTGGTTAAGGAAATCATTCAATTCGGGATCTAGCCTGAATAGTGTGTGGAGATAAAATCCCCGGGGGCCATAATGTTGCATGATTTCATTGCCCAACCCGATGCGATAGGCTCCCACAAGTCTTTCTTCCTCCTCGTCCCAGATAAACAGCTGGTTGTAATAGATGTCAAATTCATCCAAATCAATGCTGCGGTTTGAACCTTCACCCACCTCGCGGAAGGTGATTTCCCTGAGCCTGCCGATTTCGGTGAGAATGGATGGAATCTCGGCTGACGGTGCGCAAAAAACGGAATATTCCTTTAATCTGAAGAGCAGGTAGTCATGCTTGATGTTCTGTATATCCTTTAATAGAAGTTCCTTGCCAACAGGCTCAATGATGGTTTCGGGTGCCTGGGGCGGAATCAGTGTATAGTTGAAGAAGCGCTTCACCTCGCGGGATGTGGCCATGCCATAGGTTTTGGCCCTCAGGTAACGGCCAAACTGGTATACGTCACAAAATTTTTCCTGGTCAGATTTTCGGATGGGATTACCAATGCGGATATTGATCTTTTTGTTTTTCTGGTTAAACAATTCAGAGGGCAACCGCATATTTTTCAGCGCAGGGTGTATCTGGCAAAGGATTTTGAACAGTCGGCTGTAATTGGGTTGGAATAGGACCGGTATGACCGGCGCTCCCATTTTCCGGATGAATTTGACGACAGGATATCGCCAGATTCCATCGTTCACGGTAAACTGTCCGTCGATCACACTTGCTTCCTTAGCCGGAAAAATACAGAGGATGCCGCCATTCTGGATATGGGATATCGATTCCCTTAATCCACTGAAAATCATCTGGGAATTACTTGTCTCCAGGGAGAAAGGATCCCGTTCGATAAAATAATCCGAAACTGCTTCAATTTTTCTGAGAAGAGGTCCGGCAAAGATTTTTACGTCACTTCGTACCTCCAAAGCCAACTTTATCAGTAAAAGGCCATCGAAGCCTCCCAATGGATGATTGGCCACAATGATGGCTGGCCCTTCCGACGGAATCCTTTTGACCTCATTAGGGTCATAATCAACCTTCAGGTCAAGCTGACTGATTACCTCGTTGATAAAGTCAATCCCTTTCTTCTGGTGAATTCTTGCATAGATTCTGTTCAGCTTTTGGAATTTCAGGATATACATCAGGATTCGGGCAAAAAACTCTCCTCCGAAAAAATTGAGTGTGGGGTTGGCTTTAACGAGGTCGCTGGGTTTTACCAATTCCATCGATAATTTGTAGTTTTTGGTTTCGAAAATTTTGGCTACCGGCTGATTATGGCTATTTTAAAGGAATAGTCATAAATACGGTTAATTTTGCCTCGATGAAAGTAGTAAAATTGCCTGAGAGAAGAACCATGCAGGTCATAACTTTGTTTAACCCCATATGAACCGGACATACGATATTAATGAGTGGTTGCCGACATCCAGAAAGGAAATGGAAAAAAGGGGATGGGATTCGGCAGATGTCATCCTTTTTTCAGGTGATGCCTATGTGGATCATCCATCCTTTGGAATGGCTGTGATCGGAAGATTACTGGAGGCTGAGGGCCTTCGGGTTGCCATTGTTCCCCAACCTAACTGGCAGGATGACCTGAGGGATTTCAAAAAGCTTGGACGCCCCAACCTCTTCTTTGCTATTACTGGGGGAAACATGGATTCGATGGTGAACCATTATACCGCTGGCCGGCGCCGACGGTCGGATGATGCCTATACCCCCGGTGGAAAGGCAGGTTCCCGACCCGACTATGCAACGATCGTTTATTCCCGGATCATTAAAGATCTCTATCCGGATATTCCGCTGATTATTGGAGGTATAGAAGCCTCGCTCAGAAGGGTTACCCACTATGATTACTGGTCCGACAAGCTGATGCCCTCCATACTGGTGGATTCAGGTGCTGACCTCCTGTTTTACGGGATGGCCGAAAAGTCACTCGGTGAATTTGTGAAACTTAGCCAGCGAGGAGTCCAGGTCAACAAGCTGACCAATCTTCCACAGACTGCGTTCCTGACCGGCAAGGGTGAGACTTTTGCTACCCAGAAAAAATGGGATGTTCTGGAACTTGCTTCACATGAAGCTTGTTTGGAGGACAAAAAAACCTATTCGCGCAATTTTATGCACATCGAGGAGGAGTCAAACAAAATGGAAGCCAAAATGCTGATACAGCATATCGGCGACCGGCAGGTTGTGATAAATCCGCCGTGGCCCCCTTTAAGTGAAAAGGAAGTTGACAGGGTTTACGACCTTCCATACACAAGACTTCCACATCCCCGATATAGCGGCAAGGGTGCCATTCCGGCCTACGATATGATCAGGCACTCCATCAATATACACAGGGGTTGTTTTGGGGGCTGTACCTTCTGCACCATTTCAGCCCACCAGGGAAAGTTTATTTCGAGCCGCAGTGAGGAGTCAGTCATGAAAGAGGTTGAAAAGGTCACGCAGATGCCTGATTATAAGGGATATATTTCAGATCTTGGCGGACCTTCGGCCAATATGTACAAGATGAAGGGAATCCATGAAGAGATATGCAAGAAATGCAAAAGACCTTCCTGCATATTCCCGACTATCTGTAAAAACCTGGATACCAATCACCAGCCCATGATGGACCTTTATAAAAAAGTGAGAAGCCATCCAAACGTGAAAAAAGCTTTTGTGGGGAGTGGAATCCGTTATGACATGATTCTTGAAAAGACAGGCAGGGAAGAGACAGATAAGGCTAACCGGCAATATTTGCGGGAGGTGATCAAGCATCATGTTTCGGGAAGACTGAAAGTGGCTCCCGAACACACATCCGATGAGGTATTGAAGTTTATGAGGAAACCTCCCTTCCGGCTGTTTGAAGAGTTAACCAAGGAGTTTGCCAAGATCAATAATGAAGAGCATCTGAACCAACAGCTGATACCTTATTTCATCAGCAGTCATCCGGGAAGTAAATCAGAGGATATGGCTGACCTGGCCATTAAAACCAAACAGATGAACTTCAGGCTTGAGCAGGTGCAGGATTTTACCCCAACACCCATGACTTTGGCAACGGAGATTTATTATTCGGGATACCATCCCTATACTATGGAGAAAGTTTAT
This sequence comes from Bacteroidota bacterium, assembly GCA_023428545.1. The sequence goes on from JAEYXH010000011.1 coordinate 101,765, forward strand.
ACCGCACGGAATTCTGATGAGAAACAGAACCAGCGACAGTTTTTCTTCTGGTACAAGCGGGAATTCCGTCGCTCAATACTGAACGAATTAAAATCGATTGGTCGAAACGACCTGGTCAATAAGCTGTTTGATTTTGCCACCCAAAAGGAGGGGCCTGAGAAGATGATTACACCTTCCAGGAAAACTAAGTCCTGATTTATCCTTATACTAAAACAAGATCCGTGATGAAAAAAGTAAGAATATTTATTGCTGCATTACTGATAGCCGGACTGTCGTCGTGTGCTGAACTGATGCAGGTGGTTACCGCCACCGTGGGAGAGGTCCCGCTTACAAATACCGAAATAATTGCCGGACTGAAGCAGGCGCTTTCGGTTGGTACTGACTCCACCGTAGCCCGCGTGTCGAAAACAGACGGTTATTACAGGGATCAGTTGATACGGATACTCCTTCCCCCTGAAGCCGAAGTGATTACCAAGAACATCTCAAGAATTCCGGGAGGTGATAAATTGGTGGAAGATGTCATCTTAAGAATCAACAGGGCAGCCGAGGATGCCGCCAGGGAAGCAGGTCCGATATTTCTGGGAAGTATCACCGGGATGAGCATCTCCGATGGATTGTCGATTCTGAAAGGTGAAGATGATGCCGCTACACAATACCTCAGGAGATCTAGTTCAGACCAGTTGTTTCAGCTATACCAACCGAAAATCAGGGCATCGCTCGACAAGAAATTGGTTGCGAATGTGTCAACGACCGAGAGTTGGAATAAACTGACAGGGGAGTGGAACAAGGTGGCCAATACAACGTTGGGGCAGTTGGCCGGGCTGACGCCTGTGAATATCCGTCTGGATGAGTATCTCACCGGCAAGGCCCTGGATGGTTTATTTATCAAGATAGCCGAACAGGAAAAGCTGATCAGAACCGATCCTGTTGCCCGTGTCACTGAATTGCTGAAGCGGGTATTTGGGGCCAACGTCTGATTGTCCCATGTTTATTCGGGGAGTATGGATCGGGTTATTTTGGAATATTCGGAATTACTGGCCATATAACCTGCCTTGCCAGGTGTTTCTCTCTTTTAGCCTTTTTTCGACCTTTGCAACAAATTCAAAATTTTTCAATCCCCATTTTGGTGCAATGAGAAGATCGGGTGGGGACTGGCTTATAAATCGTTCGACCACGATTGCAGGGTTCAGTAGTTCGAGGTAATCCGTAACCAGTTCGGTATATTCATCCGCAGTAAATAGATGAAATTTTTCTGGGTTTTTTCGATATTGGGCACCCATGACAGTCCCCCTGTGAATTTGCAGTTGGTGCAGTTTGAGGTTTTCAACAGGCAATTGTGAAATAATGCGTGCCTGTTCCATCATGTCCTCTGTGGTCTCACCCGGAAGACCCAGGATCAGGTGTGCGCAGGTCCTGATTCCAAAGCGAGCCGTATCTTCAAACGCTTTTACCGATGTTTCAAAGGTATGTCCCCTGTTGATTTTTTCAAGTGTGGAGTTCAGGTGTGATTCAACCCCGTATTCCAACATGACATACATTTGTTCCGACAGCCTTGAAAGATATTCCAGAAGATCAGGGTATATGCAATCGGGGCGGGTGGCAATTACCAGTCCCATCATCCCCGGATAGGAAAGGGCTTCCTGATACAGGTTTTTCAGATGATCCAGCTGGCCGTAGGTATTGCTGTACGACTGGAAATAGGCCAGGTACTTCATGTCGGGGTATTTGGCCTCGAAAAATGAGATCCCGTCGCTTATTTGTTGGGTAATGCTCTTTTCCTGGTCGCAAAATGTGGGATTGAAAGAGTCGTTGTTGCAATAGGTGCATCCGCCTTTCCCCAGTTTGCCGTCGCGGTTGGGACAGGTAAAGCCTGCATCAATGGATATCTTTTGTACCCTTTGGTTGAATAATCTCCTGAAATGGGTGGGGAAATCATTGAAACGACGGGAATGCCCCCAAGTATATTGTTGCATAATGACAGATACTTTTGCGAGCGGCAAAGGTAATTAATTCTAAAACAGGCCATCAGTGGCCAATGTTGAAAACTCATTTGAAAACTTTACCCGTAATTCATGCCTAATCGGGCATTTGGTCAGTAAAAAGGACTATTTTTAATACAAAAATTCACTGATATGTTTTCAAAACAAGATGAGTTACAGATTGCCAGTCGCGGAAGTCTTCTCGGGGAGGTAGTGAAACAGATTGAAAGTTTTCGTTCGGGTTTCCCGTATCTGCAGGTTGTAGAGGCTGCTTCGGTTGGCAACGGCATATTGCAACTCGACCACAAAGAGATTGACAAATTCGTTGAAATATTTGAACATAGGACGCTGGAAGGCATTTCGATCCTGAAATTTGTCCCGGCTTCCGGAGCTGCCAGCCGTATGTTCAAGGCACTCTTCTCGGCCATGGATGACCTTTGGGCTGGAAAGCCTGAAGCGGAGGTATTCTCCTCGTCAAAGGATGTACGGGAGTTCATGGAAAGAATCGATGATTTCGCATTTTATGATGATTTGAGTGCAGCACTGAAGCGCAATCATATGCAGGCTAACCTGCTCAATGTCCTGAAATGCCTTCTTGCAAGCGAAGGGCTCAATTACGGCAACCTTCCGAAAGGTTTGCTCAAGTTTCACCAATATGCCGGCTATTCGAGGACTCCTTTTGAAGAACACCTGGCCGAAGGGGCAGTTTATGCCAAAGATAACCAAGGTTTAGTCAGGCTTCATTTTACGGTATCGCCTGAACATCGGTCAGGATTTGAGAGCCTTCTTGAGTTGGTAAGGCCCGAGTTCGAAAAGGAAACGGGCGTTGTACTTGACATCTCTTTTAGTGAACAGAAGCCTTCAACAGATACCATTGCGGTAACCCCCGACAATGAACCTTTCCGCGAGAAAGATGGTTTATTGTTGTTTAGGCCGGGAGGGCATGGTGCCTTGTTATCGAACCTGAATGACCTGGATAACGACCTTGTTTTTATCAAGAATATCGACAACGTGGTTCCCGACCGGCTTAAGCCCATAACTTATACCTATAAGAAGGCCTTAGCCGGTGTGCTTCTTTCATATCAGAAGCATATCTTTGAATACCAGCAACAGCTGAATGAAAAACATCCGACAGCGCTGGAAAGTGGATTTCTGGCCGAAGCTGCCAACTTCCTTGAAAATACCTTGAATGTCAAGCCTGCCGAGAACCAATATTATACAGAGAAAGAGGAGCTGTATCATTATTTGAAGGAAAAATATAATCGTCCGATTCGCGTTTGCGGGATGGTTAGAAACGAGGGTGAACCCGGCGGTGGACCATTTTGGGCCAGAAACAGTGACGGAACCGTCTCCCTTCAGATCGCGGAAGGTGTCCAGATTGATCATGGAAACCCCATACAGGCGAAAATTGCAAAGCATGCAACTCACTTTAATCCGGTAGATCTTGTTTGTGGGTTAAAAAATTATAAAGGCGAAAAGTACGACCTGATGCAGTTTACCGACCCTCTCACCGGTTTCATTTCCACCAAGTCGAAAGACGGGAAAGCGCTCAAGGCACTAGAGTTACCCGGGTTATGGAATGGGGCGATGAGTGATTGGAATACGCTTTTCGTGGAGGTTCCGGTTGAAACATTTAATCCGGTAAAGACCGTCAATGATCTGTTGCGGGACCAACATCAGTAACCCGTAATTTATATCATCTCTTTTTATAACTTTGCGGCATATTTGATATATGAGAGACTTCGACAGTAATTATAAGGAACAATCTGATGCGTTCGAGATTTTACAACGGTTCAGGGAATCGTTGGAAAATGGCCGACCTGGTTATTTCGATGTCAATGATTTTGATGATATCATTGATTATCTGATCAGTGAAGGCGATTTCGATATGGCTGAGACTGCATTGCAGCATGCCCTGGATATCCATCCGGGTGCTTTGTCATTGCGTATCAGGCTTGTTCAGTCACTGATCAATAATGGTGATGCAAATACGGCATTATCCGAACTTCAGACGATTGTGCTGCTGGATAGTCAGAATGCGGAAGTTTTTCTCCTCAAGGGTGCTGCCCTTCTGATTCTGGAAGAGGAAGAGGAAGCAGCCGATAATTTCGAAAAAGCCATTCAGCTAGCAGGTCAGGATGCCGATGATATTTTATACCATATCGGGTCATCCTTCATCTCTTATGGCGACCAAAGAAGAGCTGTCGGTTATTTAGAAAGGGCATTCCAGCATAATCCTGACAATGAAATGGTCTTGTATGATTTGGGCTATTTTCATGACCAGCTGGGATCGCCAGAGAATAGTATTCATTATTATAATCTCTACCTTGATATTGATCCGTTTAATGCTTCAGTATGGTTTAACCTGGGAATCGCCTACAACAGAACGGCTGATTACGCAAAGGCTATTGAGGCATATGATTATACGCTGGTGCTGAGCAATACCCTGTTTCAGGCACTTTTCAACAAGGCAAATTCTTTGGCAAATCTCGAACGCTACAAGGAGGCCATTGCCACCTATAGGGAGTACCTGAAGCTCGATCCCGACAACGATGATGCATTTTGTTATATCGGTGAATGTTACCTGAATATGGGGCGCAATAAAATGGCTCTCCGGTTCTACCAAAAGGCAGCCGCCCAAAATCCGTTGAATGACATAGCCTGGTTCTCATCAGGGCTCATCTACTGGATGGAAAGGAATCACCAGGAAAGCATTCGAATGATCAAAAACGCATTGGAAATCGAAGGGGATAATCCCGATTACTGGTTTTCGTTGGGTAGGGTATTGGCTGAACTTAACCAGGAAGGAGAAGCCCGGGCAGCATTTAAACGTGCCACCGCACTTGATCCGGCCAATCTGGAGCTATGGATCTATTATGCCGAATTCCTTCACAGCAGGGGTAAGGTGGATGATGCCATCGGGATTCTCAAAAAAGGAAACCGCCACAACATTAACAGCGCCATCCTTAAATACCACCTTGCAGCTTACTTGTTGGAGCGTAATTATGAATCGGAAGCGGTTGGACAGTTGGAAACGGCCCTTAAATTGGATTTCAATCTCCATAAGGGTTTATTTGAAGTTTTCCCTAAAGCTGCCCAGAATGACTCGGTTCGTCGACTTATAAAGGCATACAAACCACATAAATAGGGATGGCTTCATGCAAAAAGGCATTCCAGGATTAAAGGCATTACAAATATTATTTTAGACCCGCGTTATCGGAAGTATACGCGGGTTTAGTTTTAAGTCTTCTTTTATGAGATCTTTAAAGGATTATTTGATGATTACCCTTCGGGGGATGGCAATGGGAGCTGCTGATGTGATACCGGGAGTTTCGGGTGGCACCATCGCATTCATTACCGGAATTTATGAAGAACTGATCAACTCGATCAAGTCGATAAACCCAGCTTCATTAAAACTTTTGTTACGAGGAAAAATACGTGAGTTCTGGACAGCCATCAATGGTAATTTCCTGGTTAGTCTCGTGGCGGGTATCTTTATCAGCATCCTTTCACTGGCCAAATTGATGGAGTACCTTCTGGAAAGCTATCCGGTGCTGGTGTGGTCCTTTTTCTTTGGACTGATTGTGGCTTCGGCAATCTATGTGGTGAGATATGTCAAGAAATGGAATGCCGGCGTAGTCCTGATTTCAGTTGTGGGTGCGGTAATCGCCTATGTGATTACAATATTGACACCTGCCGAGGCCAACACGACCTACGGATTTATTTTTCTCTCGGGCGCAATAGCCATATGCGCCATGATCCTGCCTGGCATAAGTGGTAGCTTTATTCTTGTGCTGCTTGGGATGTACCGCTTTATCCTGCAGGCAGTCAGTGACTTTAATATTCCGGTTATTCTGGTTTTTCTTCTGGGTGCCGGTATCAGCATTATCCTTTTTTCAAATTTTCTATCCTGGCTTTTCAAAAAATACCACGACCTGACCATCGGATTATTGGCAGGTTTTATGGTTGGTTCATTGAATAAGGTTTGGCCCTGGAAACAGGTGGTTGAAACTTTTACCGACCGACATGGGGTGGTCAGACCTTTAATCGAAGAGAATGTTCTGCCCGGAACCTATGAGGTCGTCAGCAATAAGCCATCACTTCTGGCAGGTGCTCTAGTTCTGGCCTTGACAGGATTTGTACTTATCTTTGTGATTGAAGGGTTTACCGGAAACAAAAAGGAAAAGGCATGAGAACGTATGGTTTGGTTGGTTTTCCTTTAGGGCATTCATTTTCGCGTACCTTTTTTACCGAAAAATTTGCCAGAGAGGGCAAGACTGAACAATACCTGAATTTTGAAATTCCCTCCATAGATTTAGTCGAAGAGCTGATTCTCAAGTATACTGACCTGGTTGGCCTGAATGTGACCATTCCTTATAAAACAGCCATCATTCCATTTTTGGATGAACTCGATGAGGTTGCCTTGAAAATCGGTGCAGTAAACACGGTCCTGATTCAACGATCTTCAGGATTAAAACCCATCTTGAAAGGTTTTAATACTGACGAGTACGGCTTTGGTTCCAGTTTGAAGCCACTTTTAAAGCCTCATCACCAGAAAGCGCTTGTATTGGGTACCGGAGGGGCATCGAAGGCAGTAGTATATGCCCTCGGGCAACTGGGGATTGCAAATACGCTGGTTTCACGGAGTGAGGAAAATGGCCTGGGCTATGCTGCAATCACGAAAGAAATGATGGAGGAGCATACCGTCCTGATCAATACCACCCCTCTGGGTACTTATCCTGATACCACTGCAAAACCAGATATTCCATACCGTTGGATAACTGATCGTCATTTGTTGTATGACCTGGTTTATAATCCTCCCATTACTTCATTCCTTCAGGAAGGCCTGAACCGTCACGCGCAGGTTAAAAACGGTCACGAAATGCTGGTTATTCAGGCTTTACGGGCTTATGAGATATGGAATCCTGCAGGTATTTAGTCTTGGTGTTCCTCATTGAAACGAATTACGGCCTGGCGTTTCCTTCCGTCCATTAATATGGTTAAAGGATTTTCAAAACGTATATGACGGATGTATCCGGTATTTCTTATCAATTCCTGTTTTTCGAGTATCTCCATGTTGATAAAGGAGTTGTTTGAATTATGCGGTATGCAGAAATAGCCGACATTCATTGAAGTGACGTTGTGAAAGAAATGAGAACCCAGTGAACCTTCCAGTGGGAAATTGTGCAATCCAATTTCAACGATGATCCGGGCCCTTGAAATTCCTGCCCAATAGACCGGAATGCCGGTAAAATGATCATTAGAACCCCATCTCCCGGGGCCAATCAGCAAATAGTCTTGCTGATGCTCTTCAAAATATTTGTTGTATTCACTAATCTCGTGGGCGATCTCTTTGGTAATCATATTGCTGAATTGGTGGGGTTCAACGTAGATAACATCCCTGATGTTGTCAATCTTTCCATTGCCCATCCCTCTTTCAGCGTACATGATCATTTTATCCCTGTCGAGGTGTTCCGCCTCGATCGATACCTCTTCCTCAGCCCTGATCAAAGGTTTAATCTGTAAAAGATAAAAGGTGGGTAGTCCGTTGGCTCCAGGCTTCAAATCGATCGAGTATTCCATTTCAACCGGTGTTCCCATGGCTTCCCTGAACAACCTCAGCAATAACTGAAGTGTTTCTGCCAGTGGTATGGCATTGTATTTTAATATGTTGCTGAAATCAACCACGCGTGAACCAGGCATGGGCATTCCAGGTACCAGTTCCTCATTTTCCATATGGTAGGTCGATACACACATTTCCAGCGTGCCATCACCTTCTGCCTCCTTGACCCGATAGCGTTTTACCGCAGCCAGCTCACCTTCCTGCACCAAATCAAAGGTTGTCCGTGTCATGTCGATCGCATAGAAATGGCGTTGCGACTCCCTTATCTGGGCCGAAAGTGAGGTGTTGTTCAGGGCAGGGTATTTTGGGCAGAAACGATAAGCATTCTCTCCTCCGGCCACGTACATTCCCAGTCCGACTGCCGTTACTGAAAAGCCATCCTCTGGTTCCATATAAGCGACGGGGTAATAGTTGTATGATTGGGCTATCCCCGATATATGGGGATAAAAGCGTGTGTTGTACTCATGGCCAACGACCTCCTGAATGATAACAGCCATTTTCTCTTCCTCAATTTTGTAGTCGATTGCATCGAAGTACATTTGGGAAGACTCGGTAAAGATACTTACATAGACCAGTTTGATCGCTGTGACGAGTTGCTCGAATCTTACATTGATGTCGGGATGGTTGTTGGGTATCAGAAAGGTTGAATATACCCCCGAAAATGGCCGGAGCAATGAGTCCTCAAAAAGTCCGGATGAACGGATGGCAAGAGGCATTTTCATTAACTGGAGGTACTCCATCAGGCGCTGGTTTATGTCCTCGTCGAACCACGCCTCGAGAAACTGGTTTCGGATATTCTCGTAATCGTAGGTGCTGTATATTGTCTCATACAGGTTGTTGGATTCAATAAAACGGTCAAATTCATTTGATCCCAGGATCGTGGTGGCAGGAATGCGGATTGACATGCCGGGAATGATACGCGAGAAGTCGATGTTCTCAATAAAGTTTGACATAAATGCCATGCCGCGTCCCTTTCCTCCGAGGGAACCTTTTCCAATGCGCATTACAAACCGGTTGGAAGAAACCAGTCCGGGATCAAATTTGATGATTCTTCCCTGCAATTTCTTGAGTCGTACTTCCCTGAATACATCAAGGCAGAACTGCCGCAAGTCATCAGGGCTTCCAAAATCTTCTGTTTGGTAAGGTTTCAATCGTTCTGCCATGTTGATCTCACCTCTTGCCATAAGCCAGGTGCTGAATGAGTTCCGTCGGCCGTGATAGTCGAGTACGGAATCAGGTATTATCCTGAACATTTCCTCGAATTCCTGCAGGTTTCGGGCTTCCATAAGGGGAGTTCCGTCAATGTCTTTAAAGACGAAATTTCCAAAACCCAGTCGGCGATAAAGAAAATTCAGGATGTCCATGGCCAGGCTATCCGAATTTTTGTCGATAAAGTCGGCACCCACATCATGGGCCCTTTCTGCATTGCTGATGTCATGTGATTGAAGTAACAATGGAATGGGAAAATGCATGACCTTGTTGACATATTTCAAAAGGTCAACACCGGCATTTTCATCTGAGACATTGTTCTTTTCAAATTTCACATCAGAAATCACGCACAGGATATAATCTCTATAGTTCCTGATTACCTCAACCGCCTCCTCATAGGTGCTCACAAGGATTACCTTAGGGCGGGCCCGCATTTTAAGGATCTTGTTTAACTCTTCCGCGGAGTCATCTTCCACCAGATTTTGTGTCTGGGTCATGATGGTTGCATATAACATGGGAAGATACCTCGAGTAGTATTGGATGCTGTCCTCGACCAGGAGAACGACCCTGACATTCCCCAGACGCGTGTCAGGTTCCAGGTTTTTCTTATCCTCGATGTACTTAATCATTGCCAGGAAGACATTGGAATTTCCGTTCCAGACAAATGTCCTGTCAAAAAAATCCAGTTTGTTGCCCTCTTTCTGGAAATATTTCAGGTCGGCATTGTTGTTTGCCAGTAATAAAATGGGAATGTTTGGTTTATTGTTATGGATTGATTGTGCCGTTTTCAGGGGCGTTTCCTTGTCGAGGCCCGCCATGATAATGACAATGTCGAATGTGTGATTGACCAGGACCTGAAGGGCTTCCTCCATGGTGCTTACACTGGTGAATCGCGGGGCTGCGTAGAGGTTTAGCTGTAAATATTCCCCAAATATCTTATCGAAGATCTGACCTTCCTTGACAATGGAATAGGAGTCGTAAATGGTGGCAATGAGCAGAACCTCCTTTACTTTATAAGGCATGAGTTCGTGAAAGATGTCACGGTCAGTTTTTCTCTTTTTAAATATGTCGGAGAGATGGATATCCTCGATGTTCATGGCATAAATATTTTGTTGAAAATTAGCTTTTTTTCAGGCTTTCCGGTTTTTTACAGGCCTTTTTTTCACCCTGATTAATCGTGGTGAACCAGTTAATGCGATAATTTGTCCTTTTCTAAAAAGAAAAAGGCTGTCCCGGGAACCGAAACAGCCTTCTCTATGAATATAGTTTTACTATATGCGCTTTTTACACAGTTCACCATCAAAATTTCCACTCCCGTTTCCTTCCACTACCCAGGTATTTCCCGAATGGAGCATGCCATCCACATCTTTGATGCGGCTTGATTGTTTTACTGCATCGATTTGTTTTACCATCTCCTGGTCATAAACAGGGGCTACCACATCGCGGATAACACCGAATACAACCGGGAAATCGGGTAAATGCATGTTCACCAAAGCCAGATGCAGTGATGGGTCGGGGTCATGGGCATCATGGACCAAAATGTCATCCAGGGTAATGCCGTTTTCTCCGATAGTCACCACTTTCAGTTTTCCTTTCACCGACATGAGGCCTTTGTTTTGGTCGTTGCCAAAAATCATGGGTTCACCATGGCGCAGGACGAGTTGCCGTTCGAGCTTGTGTTCCGAGTCAGTGATTTGGTTATGAACCCCATCGTTGAAGATAACACAGTTCTGAAGTACCTCCACTACGGATGTTCCCTCATGTTTGGCAGCCTCCATAAATACTTCCTGGCTAAGTTTCAGGTTGGTGTCGATGGTTCGGGCAAAAAAGTTTCCCCGTGCCCCTATCACCAGCTGTCCTGGAACAAAAGGCTCCTCGATGGTGCCAAAGGGGGAGGTTTTTGTCTTGAATCCCCTGTCGGTTGTTGGAGAATACTGACCCTTGGTCAGTCCATATATTTTATTGTTGAACAGGATGACATTCAAATCAATGTTCCTTCTGATCAGGTGGATAAAATGGTTTCCCCCGATAGCCATGCCATCGCCATCACCCGTAATTACCCATACATTCAGGCTTGGATTGGCACACTTTACCCCACTTGCGATAGCTGTTGCCCTACCGTGTATGGTATGGAAGCCATAGGTGCTCATGTAGTAAGGGAATCTCGAGGAACAACCGATTCCCGAAATTACGGCATACTGTTCATGAGTTACATTCATTTCGGCCATGGTTCTCTGCACTGCATTCATAATGGCATAGTCACCACAGCCCGGACACCAGCGAACCTCATTTTCGCTTTTAAAGTCCTTGACGGTATATTTTATTTCATTCATGATTATTCCTCCAGAAGTTTAGTTACGGCACTTTTCAACTCTTTGACTGTGAATGGGAGACCTTGTACCTTGTTGTATTGATGGTAAGTAAATCCAGGTTCCTTGTCGCGCAGGTAACTGGCAAACTGTCCCAAATTCAGTTCACAGACAATTATCTTTTTGAAACGGCTGAACACTTCCCTGACATTTGACGGGAGCGGCATGATGTAGTTAAAGTGGGCCAGGCTCACATTCTTGCCTTCCAGCCTCAGTTCCCTGAGTGCACTTAGCAAGTGACCGTATGTTCCGCCCCAGCCGACTAGCAAAACATCACCGCTGTCGTCACCGCAAACTTCCAGTTCCGGGATCATTGATACCACCCTGTCAACCTTTGCCTTGCGGATTTCTGTGTTTTTCTGGTGGTTTTCTGGGTCGTGGCTGACAGTCCCGGCAACATTCTTTTCCAATCCACCAATTCGGTGCTGGAATCCTGCCATTCCGGGGAAAGCCCATTCTCTGGCCAATGTTTCCTCATCCCTGCGATAAGGTTTGAAAGTACTGGCATCTTTTGCAAACCGTGGCTTAATTTCAGGAAGTTCCTCCATGGAAGGAAGTTTCCAGGGTTCGCTGCCGTTCCCAAGGAAGCCATCAGTCAGGAGAACCACGGGAACCATTCTTTCCAAAGCGATTTTTGCTGCCTTGAATGCATACCAGAAACAATCGGATGGAGTGCTTGCAGCCAGAATAACAACAGGACTTTCTCCGTTTCGTCCGTACAGGGCCTGAAGAAGATCAGACTGTTCCGTTTTTGTTGGGAGCCCGGTTGATGGACCGCCCCTCTGCACATTAACAATGACCAGGGGAAGTTCAGCCATGACTGCAAGCCCGATTGCTTCAGACTTAAGGGCAAAACCAGGCCCTGACGTCGTTGTCACGGCAAGATCTCCGGCAAATGCGGCTCCAATGGCTGTAGCGATCCCTGCAATTTCATCCTCGGCCTGGAATGACTTGACTCCCAAATCTTTCCGTTCGGCCAAAGTTTGTAATATTTCCGTGGCCGGGGTGATGGGATACGAGCCGACAAACAATTCGAGTCCAGCCTTCTCTGCAGCGGCAATCAAACCCCAACCTGTTGCCTGGTTCCCGTTGATGTTTCGGTAAACTCCCGGTTCAATCGCTGCCGGATTTACCATGTATTGCGGTGTGGTATGCTGCAGGTTACTTCCGTAGTTGAACCCAGCATGCAATACCCTGAGATTTGACTCGACAACCAATGGTTTCTTCGCAAACTTGGTCTTCAGGTACTCCTCGATGTAATCGAGCGGCCGGTTAAAGATCCAGCACACGAGACCAAGAGCCAACATGTTTTTACTGCGTAGGATACTCTTGTTATCCAATCCGAGATCACGAAGACTTTCCTGGGTCAATGTCGTGATCGGTACCGGTATTTTATTGTAATCAAGTAGGTTACATTCGGTAAACGGATCGTCTGTGACTAACCCTGCCTTCTTGAAATTCTTGTCATTAAAGGCATCACTGTCAAAGATGATCATTCCGCCCGGATTCATAAACTTCGCGTTGGCTTTTACTGCTGCCGGGTTCATGGCCACAAGAACATGGGCGAAATCACCAGGCGTATGAATAGCCTTTCTTCCAAATTGGACCTGAAACCCTGATACACCCCCGACGGTACCCTGCGGTGCCCGTATTTCAGAGGGATAATCGGGGAAAGTACTGATATCATTACCAAGAAGAGCTGATGCGTCGGAAAATAAAGTCCCTGTCAACTGCATACCATCTCCTGAATCACCCGAAAACCTGATCGCCACTTCATCAAGTTCTATAACTTTTGCTTCCTTCATGGAGTAATAGTTTGTTTTAAATGTATTTTCTTTTAGGATTTGATTAAAATACCTTATCCCGGCAGGACGGATTTATGTAAATACGGATGTCGGGTACTCGCAAAAATAACCAATATTTAACACCTCGAAAATGACCGGGGAATTTCTTTACCGCTTTTCCTATCTTTGCCATAATTTAAAACTATTACAGATAATGGCACTCATTAAATCACTGAACGGAAAGACACCCATAATTGGAAAAAACTGTTTTCTGGCCGAAACCGCAGTCATTATTGGTGACGTTGAAATCGGCGATAACTGCAGTATATGGTACAATGCTGTGATCAGGGGTGATGTACATTCCATCAGGATAGGTCATGATACAAATATCCAGGATGGTGCCGTCATTCATGCTACCTACCAGAAATCACCCACCAACATTGGCAATCACGTTACCATTGCGCATAACGTGACGGTTCATGGCTGTACTCTTCAGGATAACGTAATGATCGGAATCAATGCCGTGGTGCTCGATGATGCGGTTGTGGAAAGCAATTCCCTGGTAGCTGCCGGTTCGGTAGTTACAAAAGGTACACGGGTGGAGTCAGGTACTGTCTATGCCGGAGTTCCCGCAAAAAAGGTAAAAGACATCGGTCCCGAATTACTGGAGGGAGAAATCAATCGCATTTCAAAGGCATACATAAAATATGCATCCTGGTATAAGGAATAATCTTTGGGGATGTGTTTTGACTGATACATACCTGGTCAAAGGATGTAATTGGCCATTATTTGCCTGTGCCAATGTAAAAATTGGCTAAATTCGCATCTGCATCCAAGATAACATGATCCTTGAGATATCTTAAAACATCACAATAAAATACTGAATTTCAATGAAACCTACATTAGTGATACTTGCTGCCGGAATGGGCAGCCGATACGGTGGGCTGAAGCAGCTTGATGAATTGGGGCCAAATGGTGAAGCCATCATCGATTATTCCTTATATGATGCCATCCGGGCTGGTTTTGGCAAAGTGGTATTTATTATCCGGACTGATTTTGCTGAGGAATTCAAGGCTCGTTTCGAGCCAAGGCTAAAAGGAAGAATCCAAACCGAGTATGTCTACCAGTCGCTTGATAAGATCCCTGCCGGATTTACGCTCAATCCTGAACGTGAAAAGCCATGGGGCACTGCCCATGCGGTGATGATGGCATCAGGGGTTGTCAATGAACCTATGGCAGTGATCAATGCCGATGATTTTTATGGACGGGAGTCATACCAGGTAATGGCTGATTTTCTTAACTCCTCCGATGATCCATCAGAATATTCCATGATCGGTTACCGTGTGGCCAACACGCTGTCACCTTTTGGTACCGTTTCAAGAGGGGTATGTATGACTGATGAAAATGGTTATCTAACTTCGGTTGTGGAAAGGACAAAAATCCAGAGGGATGCTGATGGCATTCATTACTATGAGCCTGAAGGACGGTTCCCGCTTGCTGAAAATACACCTGTATCCATGAATTTCTGGGGTCTTAAACCAAATGTTTTCAATTATCTGAATGATGGTTTTAGCAGGTTTCTGGAGGAAAGAGGTCATGAACTGAAATCAGAATATTTCATTCCATTGCTGATCAACGAGAATATCCTGTCGGGCAAAATCGCAACAAAAGTACTGGCTTGTGATGCTCCCTGGTTTGGGGTAACTTACCGGGAAGACAAACCCGATGCCCAGGCCCAAATACTTTCTTTGATTGAAAGTGGCGTATATCCCCGGAAATTGTGGGAATAGCAATTAATTGAGAGAGTTATCAGAAGAACCAATTTATAATTACCAACCATACGGCATGAATCAGAATAAAATCGAATCAATCGTCAAATCATTTGGGATACCTTTACAAATAACGGATTGGAAAGCATTTGGACATGGGCATATCAATGATACTTACCTGCTCAATACCCCATCTGGCCCTTTTATACTCCAACGTAAGAATCACTTGATATTTAAGGATATACAAGGCATGATGAATAACATCGTGCTGGTAACCAACCATATTCGCAAAAGATTGCTTGCCGCTGGCATTCCCGATACCGACAGGCGGGTCATGACTTATATCTCCGATCCTTCAAACCAATACTTTGTTAAGGATGCCGATGGGAATTACTGGACGCTGTTTCTCTTTATTAAAGATAGTTTTGGTGTTGAGGAAGTGAAAAAGCCGGGGCAGGCTTTTACTGCCGGCAAGGCCTTTGGTGCCTTCCAAAGCCAGTTATCCGACCTCGACGGGAAATTATTGATTGAGACCATTCCGGGCTTCCACAATGGCAAACTCCGATACCGGCAATTCCAGGAAGCCGTTGCAGCCGATGCGGCTGGCCGGGTAGGGGAGATGCAAACGGAAATCGATAAAATGATGGGCCGTGCCACTGAAATGCTTCGCTTGCAGGAATGGTTGGATTCAGGTGAAATGCCCTTGCGAATTACACACAACGATACAAAAATCAATAATGTGCTGTTTGACAAGGACGACCAGATTCTATGCGTAATCGATCTTGATACCGTTATGCCGGGCAGTGTTTTGTTTGATTTTGGAGATGCGATACGGACCTTGGGAAATACTGCACCGGAGGATGAACCCGACCTGGACAAGATCGATTTTAACCAGGACTATTATAAGGCTTTTGCCGAAGGTTATATTTCAGAAAGCCAAAGTTTCCTTACAGAGATTGAGCGTGATAACCTGGCTTACTCATGCCAGTACATGGTTTGGGAGCAGGCAATAAGGTTTTTGGCCGATTATTTGAATGGAGATACCTACTACAAAACTGCCTATAAAGGACATAATAAGGTACGCACACTGGCGCAGATCAGGTATCTTGAAGTGATGGACAATCACATCGACTTCATGAAAAAGGTCACCCAGGCATAAAAGACATTATATATTCAAAACTGTCCGGTTCCGAATCCTTTTGGTTTTAGAGCTGGACAGTTTCTGCTTGTATAGGATACCCCGTAAACAGCCCGGCTTTTGCTTCAAAGATTTCAGCGGTTTCCGTGGTCAGGTATCGTATGTCTCCACCTTTCGAAAGCCTGGATTCAAGTTCCGGGTGACGGACCAGATAATCAGTGAGTTTCTCTGCAACAACAGGCCCCTGGTCGATGACCTGAATCCCTATATCGGGTATCGATTTCCTGATGTTTTCCATCAACAAAGGATAATGGGTGCACCCCAGTATTATCGTGTCAAGTTGAGGGTCTTTGTCCAGGAGATTCCGGATGTTCTTGCTGACAAAATAGTCGGTTCCCGGATTTCCCAATTCATTGTTTTCGACCAGCGGGACCCACATGGGACAGGCTTCCTGCACAGTCGATAATATTTTACCGCTACCCCATTTTTCGAGCTCTACGGGATATGACAATGAAGATACCGTTCCCGGTGTTCCCAAAACGCCCACATGTCCGTTGTTTGTTATGTCTGCAACCTTCTCGACACATGGCCTGATAACGCCCAGGACTCGTCGGTCGGGAGCGATCAAAGGGAGGTCTTTTTGCTGGATGGTGCGAAGCGCCTTGGCTGAAGCGGTGTTGCATGCCAGGATCACCAACTGGCATCCCTGGCTGAACAGGTACTTCACCGACTGCAGGGTATATTCATAAACCACCCTGAAGGAGCGTGTGCCGTATGGTGTCCGGGCATTGTCTCCCAGATACAGGTAATCGTATTCCGGAAGTTGTTTTTTTAGCTCCTTCAGGATGGTCAGTCCTCCATATCCTGAGTCGAAAACCCCGATAGGGGAATCGGAAAAATGAATCATCTATTGACTGGAATTATCTGTTAAGTGCCAATTCATACGCCCTGTCATAGAACCTTCCAAGATTTTGCCAGTCGAAATGCGGAGAGGCAGCCTCACAATGGTTGCGTAGCGTGATCCTTTCCCTGCGGTTCAGCTGTACAAACCTGAACAGGATATCAGCCAATTGGGCTGCACTTTGGTTGAAGTCCTTTTCCTTCCTTTCCACAACAAACATTCCGGCCTTTTCCGCATCCGGGAAATTATTCATGACATAGTCGCCAAATCCTGACAAGTCACTGGTTACCGAAGGTATACCACTGGCAAGGCTCTCAAGCGGAGTATAGCCCCAGGGTTCGTAATAACTTGGGAATATGCCTAAATGACAACCTCTTACGAACTGGCTGTAATCCATTTTAAAGAGCGGATTCGAAGCAGTTACGAAATCAGGATGGTAAACCACTTTCACCTTATCGTGCTGGTTGTTTACAAGGTTTGCGGTTCTCAGGAAATTAAGGATATCATCTTTATGGTCATCCACCAGGTTATGCGTAACAACCTTTGGTAGTTCCTTTGATTTCCATCCCTGTACAAACCTTCTGAGCTTAAGTCGATTGTAGTCTTCGACAAGGTCTGAAAGATTGGGGAACTGGTATGGTCCCGAGGCTGACGTAATGTTTTTATAGAGTCTGTCGCCCACCTGAACCTGAATTTCCTCACATGCTCTTCGAATATCTTCTATCTGTGCTTTGGCTTCCAAAACTTCGGGATTGAACGAATAGAAGGGCTGTTTTGTTATGAAAAAGCACACTACGGTACGGTCAATACCTGCATATTGCATTTTCCAGTTAAGACGGGCAAGCGCTTCAAGGGTGATGTCGTATCCCTTGTTATGGTATTCATATCTGCCTGAGGTGAAAAAATAGATGGTCTTGTCGAGGTCAAAGGAGTAACTCTGGAAGAAATGACCCATTATAAAATCGTGGATCTTGCCTTTGAAATCGGCATGTAAGTTTTGGATCTGGTGTAGTGCCTCAAATCTTTCGATGTTGAGGCCATTCGGCAGGATCACTTCGGGTTCTCGTCCCAGTAAATATTTACACTCCTTGGCCGTAACATGGCTGACGGTTGTGAAAACGTGGCAACCGTGAGCGGCAGCCCGCTCAATATCCACGATGGGACGGACGTTGAAGAAATTGGCTTCTTTTTCCCAGTCGTAAAACGGCAGGTGGTCGTAGAACTTATTGTCATTCATCGCCAGATACCGGCCCAAAAGGGTGGCATGGGTAGTGAAAACCGTTTTCAGGTTAAGCCCGTCGTGACGGATTCCTGGGATTGGAAGTCCTGCCATCCACTCGTGGAAGTGAACGAGATTCTCCCGGTCGCATCCGCCCATCTCACAATAGATCCTGAAAAACTCTTTCACCTGGTACCCGAATGACGCTACCTGGTTCAGGAGCCCATCGTTATCAGGCAGGGCTATGTGGTGATGTTCCCAGATGAAGTATTTGATTTCTCCCAATTTGTTATAAATGGAGTAAGGATTGAAAAGAACCACCGTAGGGCGTCCCGAAACAATCCACTGTCCGTAATGGACGTCGTATCCAAGTTCACGCATACGCAGAACCGTTTGTCCAACTGGTCCTGAATAATCTGAATAGGGGTCAAATGCAGCTGCAGCCTGGTTTTCAATGTAGGGGCCAAGAAGGAAATAATTGTCTTTTCCTGTTTTTTGTATGACTGAAGGTACCTTAGAACGGATAACAGTATAGATTCCTCCCACTTGATTGCATACTTCCCATGCTACCTCAAACAGGTTCACATCCTTGTATATATGGTCTGTGTCCCTGTGAACTAATGTATTAGAACTTTGCATATGTTTGTTTTAACTATGATCTACTGAGGTTGAATTTAAGCAAAATTCTAATTCCATGGCATGAAAGTGTTATAAGACATATTTTATTCCCGAATACAATACAGGCCTTATAAAGACACATCAAAAATATTTTGCATTCGATGGAACAGGATAGTATGGCACAAAAAAAAACAACCGCCTGAAGGAGGCGGTTGTAGAATATAAATTTATCGTTTGCTTATTGAATACCCAGTTTCTGTTTAACCAGAGGCATTACATCAAGGCTTTCATTGGATTTGTAAAGGACAGTCCCAAGTTCGCCACTGACATCAAAGACATAAATGAGGCCTTTTTCCTTGCCCACTTCACCAACGGCAGTTTGTGCCTTTTCGAAAATCGGGCGGAGCATTTCATTCTGTTTCTGCTGAAGCTGCTGTTGTGCAACCATCTGGAAGTTCTGGATTCTCTGCTGAAGTTCCTGGATGTCGTTTTCGCGAGCAGAACGGACGATTTCTGACAATGAATCTCTCTTGGTGATATATTCTGAATATTTACTCTCCAATTCTTTCTGCATGGTACCCAGTTGGTCTTCCAGCTCCTGAACCTGTTTGGTATAATCAGCCTCGGCCGCAGTTCTTTCCGGCATCACCTGAATCAGAGCCTGAAGATCGATGTGGCCAAATTTGGCTTCCTGTCCGAAGGCAGTTCCTGCAATCAGAATAAATGATATAACAGCAACAAATTTCGATAAGTTTCTCATAATCAATGTACGATTTTTAATTTTTTGGACAAATATAGAAATTAATTCTTATAACCAAGTTTTTGCAGGACCTGGTCGCTCAGATCGAATCTGGGGTTGGTAAACAACATGGTTGTACCTCCTGCTTTGTCAAAGATCACGGCATAGCTGCCTTCATTGGCAATCTCCTGGACTGCGTTGAAAACATCATCCTGGATTGGCTGGACCAAAGTCTGGCGCCTTTTGAAAAGATCTCCGTTTGGACCGAAGTACTTTCTTTGCAGATCCTTGTACTCTTTTTCACGGGAAATGATCACATCTTCCCTCTTTCTCTTCATGTCGGCTGATAGCAAGACACTTTCAGCCTGGAAATCCGTGTACATTTTTTCGATTTCGGCGTACATCGATTCGAGTTCTTTCTGATACTGCTGTGACAGCTGGTCCAGCTGTTCCTGGGCAGCATTGAAGGCAGGTATGTTTTCGAGGATGTAGTCAGAATCAATAAATGCAAATTTCTGTGCGATTGCGGCAGTCGAGAAGACCACTGCAAATCCAATTAGCAATATCAACTTTTTCATGGCCTGTTCTTTTGTTTTTATATTCAGGTTTGTGAAAGACAAATTCTGCGCCAAAAATTCAAATGATTAGAATTGTTGGCCAATTACGAAATGGAAATTGCCTCCGCTGGCATCGCTCGACCAAGGAACCTGGTCAAATCCATACCCCCAGTCAATTCCCATCAGGCCAAACATGGGCAGGAAGATCCTGACGCCAACACCGGCTGAACGGTAAAGCTTATAGGGGTTGAAGGTCTGGAAACTGTTGTCAGTATTACCGGCTTCCACGAATGTCAGCGCATAAATGGTAGCACTGGGTTTCAGTGTTACCGGATATCGGAGTTCCATGGTAAACTTGGAATACATCTTTGATCCATTCCTGTCGCGGCTCAGGCTGAAGTCGCGGTATCCGCGGAGTGCCACGTAATCGGTGCCATAAATATTGTATCCCGACATGCCGGAACCTCCCACGATAAATCCTTCGAAGGGCGACAGTACATTTTTATTATAGTATCCCAGAAATCCCATTTCGAATGCGGTGCGAAGCACCAGGTTGCGGTTTCTTGAAAGTGCGTTGTAGGCCTGTCCCTTAAATAACCATTTGTGGTATTCGATCCACTTATATTTCTCTGAATTGGGCATTTCAGGATCGTTATAATCTTTTCCCGTGAATGCCGAGAAAGGCGGCGTGACCTTCAATGCCAATGAAAATTGTGAACCACTTCTTGAATACAACGGGTTGTCGACCGAATTTCTGCTAAATGTGGTTTTAAAGCTGGTATTCCGGAATGTGCCGTTTACCTGTCCGTTTTCATCCGCAAGGAAGAAGAAATAACTTCCCATGTTCTGAAGGCGGTAATGTTCGAACGACAACTCGTGATAAACCGAGAAGAAGTCATCAGGCCACTTCATACGATATCCGTATCCCATCGCGACAGCCAGGGTTTCCCATATCTGGTCATCTTCAGAATTCTGGTTTTCTGCGGCATAGTTGTATGAGTAGGTCGGATAATAACTTCCGTAAGGATAGGAGCTGCCATAACCGCCATAGCCCCCATAACCTCCGTATCCGCCATAACCACCATATCCACCGTATGGATAACCGCCATACCCTCCTCCATATGGATAACCGCCATAACCACCATAGCCACCACCATAGCCGCTATAGTAGTTCTGCATGTATTTGTTGGCGCTATAATTAATTCGTGAATAGGAGAGCGACGATGAAAACGAGTTTGGTTTCTTGCCTCCCAGCCAGGGTTCAATAAACGACAGGCTGACTGTTTTGTAATATTGCCCGCTCGTCTGGTAACGAAGGCTGAGTGTTTGTCCGTCACCGGTTGGCAACGGCCTCCATGCTTCCTTGTTGAAAATGTTTCGGGCCGAGAAGTTGGCAAATTTCAAACCAACTGACCCTACAAACATCCCGGCACCCCAGCCACCTGACAGTTCAACCTGGTCATTGGCTTTTTCCTGAAGCTTATAATTGATATCGACTGTTCCGTCTTCCTGGGAAGGTACCACATCGGGCACAATGGCTTCAGGGTCAAAATGGCCAAGCTGCGAAAGTTCCCTGATGGAACGGATAATGTTTGTCTTGCTGAACAGGTCACCCGGATAGGTATAGAGTTCACGTCGGGCGACATGTTCGTGTGTTTTGGTGTTACCCGCAATTCCAATATTCTTGATGGTGGCTTGCTTCCCTTCCAGAATCCTCATTTCGAAGTCGATTGAGTCCTGGGTTACATTTACCTCTACAGGGTCAAGCTGGAAGAACAGGTATCCATTGTCGAGATATACATTCGAAACGGCATCATCATCGGTGGTCAAACGTTTATCGAGGAGCTTCTGGTCGAAAACGTCACCTTTTTTTATCCCCAGTACATTGGTCAGGTATTCGGCAGGGTAAACTGTGTTCCCGATCCATTTTACATCGCGGAAGTAATACTTATTACCCTCTTCCAGCCAAATTTCCACATTTACCCGGTTTTCCTCTTCGGCAGGATATACGGTATCCCTGACGATAACGGCATCGCGATATCCCTTTTCGTTATATTTTTTGACCAGGTTTACCTTGTCCTCAGCAAATTTGTCATCGAGAAACTTTTTGGTCCTGAAGAAATTGCGAAGCTTTTTGGCGTTGGTTTTCTTCATTGCCCGTTCGAGCAATGCTTCACTGACCTCTTTGTTGCCATGGATGATGACATTCTGCACCCTGACCTTCTCCTTTTTGTCTACATATATATCGAGGATGACACTGTTCGTCTGGGTGGTATCATCTCTTTGGACTATGTTGACATCGGTATTGAGAAATCCTTTTTCAAGGAATATGTTACGAATCAGTCTTTGTGCATTATTTATCTGGTTGTCGGTGATCTGGCTTCCTTTAAGAAGTAAAACCTTACCGGTAATGTCATCCTTTTCAGATTTTGTGACCCCGTAATAGTTGACTTCCGACATCCTGGGCCGTTCCTGCAGGTAAATCTCAAGCCAAACCCTGTTACCTACTACCTTGGTTGCCGTTACCTTCACATCGGAAAATAATCCTTGCTCCCATAATTTTTTGATCGCTGATGTGATTTCGGTTCCTGGAACTTCAATTTCCCTTCCTGGAGTGAGTCCTGAAAGTTGGATCAATACGTCGTGATCCAGATAGCGGATACCAGCCACATCGACTCCTGAAATGATGAGTTTTTGAGGACTTGAGTAATAAATTGAGAAATTGGTTGAATCTGCGATTTGTGCAGAAACCAATGGCGTGAGAGCCAGAAAAGTAATGATGAAGATGAGTATATTTTTGCGCATTCCTGTCACTTGTTTTAACCAACTATTTGTTCACTTGTCATTCCAAACCGTCTTTCTCTGTTTTGGTAATCAATGATGGCTTCGAATAGATTTTCTTTTCGAAAATCGGGCCATAATGTTTCTGTAAAGTACAATTCAGAATAGGCAATCTGCCACAGCAGGAAATTACTTAACCTGTATTCACCACTGGTGCGGATAAGCAATTCCGGTTCGGGTAAGCCAGCAGTCGACAGATACGTGTCAAAAAGTTCGTTTGTTATTTGTGACGGTGTAATCTTCTGTAAGGCTGCGTCTTGGGTAATTCTTTTTACGGCTTCCAGAATTTCCCACTTCGAACTGTAGCTGATGGCAAGCATTACGGTAAGTCCGGTATTGTCTTTTAGCTTGTTGATGCAGCCATTTAATTTTGCCCTGACATTTTCGGGCAGCATTTCCTGACAACCAATCACCCCGAGACGAACATTGTTTTTCATCAGGTTGACAGTTTCCGCATCTATTGCATGAACCAGAAGGCTCATCAATCCGTCAACTTCTGCTTGTGGTCTCGACCAGTTTTCGGTTGAGAAAGCGTAAAGAGTAAGGTATTGCACCCCAATTTCTCCGGCACCTTCAATAACCGACCTTACGGCTTCAACACCATGTTCGTGCCCGAATATCCGGGCACTGCCGTGTCGTGCAGCCCAGCGTCCATTACCGTCCATGATGATGGCAATGTGCTTAGGCAGTTTTTCTGTATTGATTTGTTCCTTTAAAGACACTTTCATTTAATTCTTTAATCATACGCAGGACAGGGCACTTTTCCGAGGAATATCTTGTAGGTGATATGTAACCCAAGAAATCCTGCCCAGTCATTGTTATGTAATTGATCCCTGTAGGTTACTTCGACACCGGCATCGTTGAAATGGGCCAATGGGTCATCCAGGTCGTCAAGCCTGTCATCCAGCAGCTTTCGCATCTGGTATTCGACTCCCAATCCAAGCCTTTTCCCCACGTTAAACTTAAACCCCATCCCGAAAGGCAGCGAAGGCGCAAAAACATTCCTGGTCTCCTCATCAGTGCCTTTATTGTGATTAGGCGTGATGGATGTCATAAAAACCGGGTCATAGTCGTAACGGTAATTCATCAGGCCAATTCCCCCGGTCAGATAGGTCGAAAATGCTGCCTTACGGTTTCCGGTCGAATATCTGAGGAAATTGATCTCAGCCTGAATTGAAACGTCACGGACATTCTTTGCGAATTCCCAGTCCTGATTTTGGATGGTTCCTTTTGCTTCCATGTTACCTGTAAGTAACATGGCCCTGACGCCCATCCTTTCATGGAAATTATACCTGAAATATGCACCGATGGTTGGAAAGGTAAAGTCATTCAACGACGTATTTTCCAAATCGCCCATATATCCTGAACCGCCCCCCCAGATTCCGATATCGGCCGTTTTCTGGGCAAGTGCTGAAAACGACAGGATCAATCCGGTTATCAATAAAAAAAATCTCCTCATTGGACAAATCATTTCATCTACAAATACGAGTCAGGTACGATTCGGTATGATATTCATTTACAGGATGGTAAGTCATTCAGAATGCAATGAAATCCAATTAAATCTGACCTTACACCTCAGGTAAGAAATCCCGATCAACTTTGGGTTTTTATCTGTGTAACTTACATTAAATCAATGAACTACTTAAAAAAATATTCTGAACATGCCTGTTCAGAAGAGGTACAAAAGTAATATAATTTAAAAAAAACAGTACCTGAATGCTATTATAAAACCCTAACTGCGGTTAAAAATTGTTAAGCCATAAGAATTTATCAGTTTCGTTTGTCGATTCCCCACATCAGTTTATTCCGCAGTGTTTGGTAAAATGTCTGGTCGTGCAGGTGAAGGGTTTTAAGTTTGAAATCTGCCTTTTTTACCCTGATCGTTGTTGAGTGGTCGACAATCACCGATCTGGAGTCAAGCGAAGTGAGATATTGTGTCCCCCTTCCCTCAACCTGAAGGTCAAGAATACAGGTGTCGGGGACAACGATGGGTCTCACCGTCAGGTTATGGGGAGCAATGGCATTAATGACGAAATTCTCGGAATCGGGCGACAAAATGGGTCCCCCCACACTCAGGGAATAGGCTGTTGAACCCGTTGGAGTGGCTACGATCATGCCATCGGCCCAGATCGAGTTTAGAAAAACCCCGTTGATGCTGGCATGTATGTTAATCATCGATGAACTGTCGGTTTTGAGTACGGTCATCTCGTTGAGGCCGTAATTAAACTCAAAATCCGGAGCACCCGAAAGCTTAACTTCCAGAAGTGACCGTTCCATGGTGCAGTATTTGCCTTCCATGATGTCGGTCATCGCATCGATCAGGAATTCCTGTGATATATCGGCCAGAAATCCAAGACGGCCGCTGTTCACACCCACCAGGGGTATATGGTAGTTTCGAGTGTTAAGGAAAGATTGCAAAAAGGTTCCGTCACCACCTATGCTGAAAATATAATCCACCGAGCCATCAAAGTCCTCATGTGAATTGAAATAGTCTGAAACCTTGGGTGTGAAGTTCATGTCGGTTACCAGATGGTCGAAGAATGGGCGGTAAATATGAACCGGTATGGCATTCCCGGCCAGAAACCTGAAGAAATGCTGCAAAACCGGTATAAAATCGGGTGAAATATTTGTCCCGAATACTGCTACCTTCATGCTGGAAGCTTTTGGTTAGATATTGAGATAACGTAAAAACTGTTCGAGCCTGTCTTCGTAAAGATCATGGAGAAGGGAATCATCCATGAATACCGACGCCACTTGGTAACTGTATCTCTCGAATGTCTGGATTACTCCCGAAAGATCAAGTTTGTCAAGCTTCAGCGTAATATTCAGCATTTCCGATCCGACGGGTTTGTGGGTAACCAGACTTAGGACTTTGGTGTCGTTGCTCTCTACTATCTGGCTTATTTCCGTCAGGGAAAAGCTATGCTCCGGGATATTCAGGATAATGATGCCTCCTGGTTCGTTAAGGCTGAGCAGGCTGGCAATGCCTTTCCAAATGTCGATTAGGGTAATAGTTCCAACATAGCCATTTGCCTGGTTCAATACCGGTAGTACCGTCAAACCCAGATTATACATCACTGAAGCAGCTTCAAAAATGTGTTTATCCTCATGGATGTGGGGGGAATGTAGCTGAAGTACCTGTTTATCAATGGTTTCTTCAGTAAGATTCAGGTCGTAGATTATCTTGTCGGAGATCAGCCCGAGGTATTCCTCTTCCTTTACTACAGGGAGGTGTGATACCTTAAGCATGTCCATCCAGTTGAGGGCAGTCTGACCGGTGTCTTCAGGTTTTAAAACCGGAACATTATTGGTTATCAGTTCTTTTGCTCGCAATTTTTTGAGATTTTAGAAGTCTTTAATCAATGGCGTAAAAATCGTAACTTGCGGCATAAAAATTACGTCTATGACCAGATTGAGCGTAAATATAAACAAAATAGCAACATTGCGTAATGCAAGGGGGGGAATCATCCCTGATGTTGTAAAGGCAGCCATTGATTGCCAGAGGTTTGGGGCACAGGGAATAACGGTGCATCCCCGGCCCGACGAACGTCATATCCGAAGGCAGGATGTACTGGATTTGAAACCTGTAATCGTTACCGAATTTAATATCGAAGGCTATCCGACTGAAGATTTCCTGAAGCTTGTAACATCGGTGAATGCCGATCAAGTGACATTGGTCCCTGATGCCCCCGGGCAGATTACTTCGGATCATGGATGGGATACCATCACCCACAAATCTTTCCTTACCGAGGTGGTTGCCCGGCTGAAAGAATCGGGTATACGAACCTCCCTTTTTGTGGATCCTGATCAATCCCTGGTGGAGGGTGCAGCCCTGACGGGTACCGACAGGATTGAATTGTATACCGAGCCTTATGCTTCCCAATACCCCGTGAACAGGGAAGCGGCCGTAAAGCCTTTCGTGATTGCCGCAAACGTAGCCACTGCCTGTGGTCTTGGAATAAATGCCGGTCACGACCTGAGTCTTGAGAACCTCAAATATCTGGTCCAAATGATTCCTGAAATCAAGGAGGTGTCAATTGGCCATGCCTTGATTGCCGATGCCTTGTACCTGGGGCTTGAAAACGCCATTCAGAAATACCTTGACTGTCTTAAATAAATGAAACTTCATTACAGGAAAGAAGGGGAGGGCTCCCCAATTGTAATAGTGCATGGTTTGTATGGGTCGTCAGATAACTGGCTGGCCATATCAAAACGCCTGTCAGATCATCACCTGGTTTATGCCATAGATCTCCGCAATCATGGACGGTCGCCCCACCATCCTGAACATACCTACCAGGGTATGGTCGACGATTTGGCCCGGTTTTTTGATGACCATCACATCGATAAGGCCGTTTTATTAGGTCACAGCATGGGTGGAAAGGTTTGTATGCTGTTTGCTGCCGATTACCCCGAGAGGGTTGAAAAGCTGGTGGTGGCCGATATTGCCCCTGTTGACTACCTGCGTCTGGGCGACGAAAGCCAGTATCATCTCCACCGCACCATCCTCATGGCCATGATGGAAATCAATTTTGATTTTGTAAAGACACGACAGGATGTCGCGGATAGCCTGGCTGAGAAGATTGGCAGTCCGGATATCATTCAGTTCCTGCTGAAAAATGTTGCAGTTCAGGCCAAAACCAAAAAGCTTCACTGGAGGCTAAATGTTGAGGCTCTCTACAATTATCTTGAGGAGATTGTGGAAGGAGGCAATGAAAAGTATTTTGAGGATCGCCTGCCAATAACGGTATATCCCGTCGTATTTATCCGGGGACTCAAGTCTCCTTATATCAAGGATGAAGTTATTCCGTCCATCCGCAGGATTTATCCCGATGCCCAGATCATTGATATTCCGGATGCCGGCCACTGGCTGCATGCCGAACAACCCGACCAGTTCATGCAGGCGGTTCTTCAATGCTGTTAATCTAAAGGCTATTCCTTTATTCCGTTACGGTGGTATTTTCGGTTGATTTCAACCAGGAATTTCTGGTGTCTGCCCCTGATCTGGTCCCACCTGAAACGCCATCCCCAATTTCCGCTTGCCAGTCCGGGGATGTTCATCCTTGCTTCGGCTCCAAGGCCTAACAGATCCTGAAGGGGAATTACCGCCATATATGCCACCGATGCCCAGGCCATTTCTATAAGCGCCTCAACCGGTTTCCGGTCATATAACCTGAGATATTCATGCGCCAGTTTTTTTTCGTCCTTGTCCGCGGCATGATACCATGCCCAACTGGTGTCGTTGTCGTGTGTCCCTGTGTAAACCAGATAGTTCTGGTCGTAATTGTGGGGCAGGTAATCATTCTCCGGGCCGGTTGTAAAGGCAAACTGCAATACCTTCATCCCCGGCAGTTTGAAGCTTGTCCTCAGTTTATCCACTGCGGGCGTAATGATCCCGAGGTCTTCGGCAATCAGGGGCAATTCACCAATCTGGCTCTTAAGGAGCGAAAGCATTTCATGACCCTGGGCAGGCATCCATTCACCCGATATGGCATTTTCTGAACCTGCCGGGATTGCCCAAAACGACTCAAGTCCCCTGAAGTGGTCGATTCTAACCAGGTCAAACATTCTCAGGTTAAAATGGATACGTGCCATCCACCAGTGGTAATTCTGTTCTTTCAGGGCTTGCCAATTGAATACGGGGTTTCCCCAAAGCTGGCCGGTTTCACTGAAATAATCCGGAGGAACGCCTCCAACATGTGTAGGTTCCAGTTTTTCATCCAGCATAAATATTCCCGTATTGGCCCACACATCGGCACTGTCGCCTGCCACATACAGGGGCATATCCCCAAAGATTTTAATGCCCTGTGATTTGGCATAGGCATGAATCCTTGACCATTGACGAAAGAATATAAATTGCTCGAAGAGCCTGTATTCAATTTCATCAGCCAGTTTTTTCCTGTATTTCTCCATGCCTTCGGGTGTCCTGAATTTTAGCTCATCTGGCCATCCCTGCCACGAAATTCCTCCAAAATGAAACTTAGCCGACATAAAAAGGGAATAATCGTTCACCCACCAGCCATTTTCATCCATAAATCTAAGGTAATCATGGGTGAATTGGATTTTGATTTCCCTGAATTTTTCAAAAGCCTTGCGAAGTGTCGGGGTTTTCCATTTTTCGATCCGATCAAATTCAACCTGTCTTATGTCGAACCGGGGGAGTCCTTTTAACTGACTTTCCTCCAGTAATCCTTCCTCGACCAGGTTTTGCAGGTCAATCATCAGTGGATTCCCGGCAAAGGCTGAATAACACAGGTAAGGGGAGTGGGCATACCCTACTGGGCCTAATGGAAGGATTTGCCAAACCGATTGATGGCTCAGCTTGAGAAAATCAATCCATTTCATGGCGTGGCTTCCCAAGGTGCCGATTCCCTCCCTGCCCGGCACTGAAGTTATATGGAGGAGAATTCCACTACTTCTTTGTTTCATTTTTATGGTTGTATTATGAATAAGTATCTTTTTTGCCGGGCTTCTCTCTCCGGTTCCAGATGGCTAAAGGTGAAGATAAATTATCAACGCTTTACATACTGGTTAAACTGTTTCGGTAATTTTCAAGATGTTGGGCGGTTTCACGTACGAGTCTTTGTACTTCAAGTCCGTGATCCAATCCAGGGATAAATGCTTTGGTGTCGTTCCCTCCAAGAAACAAGTAATGGGCATGGACAAGCGATCGGAGCCACCCGGCCGGCACATGCCCTGAAGGGAACGAAGTGATTCCATTGTAATTGCTTCCGATTATCCTTTTTGTCCAGGTCCCCGATGATTCAGTATAGTATTCAAAGTATTCGGAGGTTTGTGAAGAATAGCGCAACATCCCTTTTTCGGCATAAATTTCAAGGCTGACCAGATCTCCTGATCCTGAGCTTATCCGGCTCGCCGACATATGTCCGGCTGCCATGGTCTTGAGGTCAGTCAGCGAAATGGAACTAAACAGGTCGGATCCTGCCGGAACACCCGGAAACTCACCAGACTGAATGGCATGGTTCAGTCTGAGGCCATTCCCGAGAAATGCGGTTAACAGGCTGATGCCATGCGATCCCAGATCGGCCATGGCACCGCCATCGGGTGCAGGGGTGAGTCGTGTGACGCGTTTATCACGGTAAGATTTTTGAAGATAGTCGCCGTGGTAGTACTTCAGGTCGAAATGGATCGGCTTTCCCAGTAGTCCCGATTTCCAGAACGAGAGTGCTTCCCTGACGGCAGGGGTCTGCAGGTACTGAAATCCTACCTGTATCAGCTTGTCTGACGAAGCAGCCAATTTTGCCATTTCAAGTTCTTCTGCCAAACTTGAACACACAGGCTTTTCGAGATAGATTCTCTTGACCGACGGCATCTCCAGTGCCGTTTTGAAATGTTCGAAATGGGTGTTGTTGGGCCCCAGTATAAAAACCGTATCGATTTCGTGGTTCCTCCTGAACTCCTCAAACCCTTCCGACTTGTTAAATCCGTAAGTCTTTGCAAATGACCCGCGGCTTTCGGCATTTCGGGAACAAACCGATGAAAGGGAAATCCCCGGGGCGGAATTATAATAAAATTTAAGCGATTGCAGGGCATAAACATGGGCACGCGCTATACCGCCTGCCCCCAAAAATCCTATCCGAAAAGCACTCATTACCTGATCGATTTGAATTATTTATTACTTGTTACTCTCTATTGGATGGGTGTAATTGCGAAAAGTTAAAACTATGATTTTATTTTAAATGATAGCTTTGCAAAAAAAATGAACAATGTTGAAAATAGGAGATAAGGTCAAATTTCTCAATGCGAAAGGTGGCGGCAAAGTAACGGGCTTTGTAAGTAAGAAGGTAGTGAATGTTGAAGATGACGAAGGTTTTGAAGTGCCATGCCTGATCACTGAATTGGTTAAGGATGAGCGCTTTGAGAAAAGTACATCTGCTCCGTCCATTCCTTCGGTTTCACGTAAAGTGACCAGTGAAACCCCCGAAACAAGAAAGCCGAAGAAAGAAAGTCAGCCACTTTTTGCCTCCTCATACGGAAAACCTGCCGTACAGGGTGGGGCCTTTTTTGTGGCATTTGTCCCTGAAGTCCCTTCCATGCCCTTGTCGGGCGAGATCAAGGCATGGCTTGTAAATGACAGTGCAAAAACGGTGTTGTATCATTTTTCCCTGCTTTCCGGTGGGTATTATGTGTCTGAGAAATCGGGACGGCTTGGGCCATACAGTACTGTGCCCCTGAAAGGTTTTACGCATGACGATTTCAGCAGTTTCCCTGATTTTGGAATTCAAATTCTTCCCTTTGAAAATAGCGGAAGAGAACTTCTTGAAGCGGTAGTTAAAACATTGAAGGTGAACCCGGTCAAGTTTTATAAAGAGACTTCATTTACCGGAAATGCCTATTTCACTTCGAGGGCTTACCTGATCAACCTGACCGAAAAAGAACTTGCGAAGGAAATTGAAAAGCTGAAACAGCATGATTTCAGTGCCCCTAAGATATTGCAGGAGAGTGGTGATTTGGCCAAACCTGAAGTCCACAAAAAGGAGACGCCCGAACTAAAGGAAGTTGACTTGCATATTCAGGAACTATTGGATGACACCCAGAACATGGAGCCCAAAGAACTACTGGATATTCAAATGGACCGTTTCAGGTTCGAAATGGAAAGTGCCATCCAAAACGGGACCAAAAGGATCGTATTCATCCATGGGGTCGGACAAGGGACCCTTAAGAATGAGTTGCGGCGCGAGTTGTCGAACCGCTACAAAAAATACGATTTTCAGGATGCATCGTTCCGTGAGTATGGGTATGGTGCCACCATGGTTATACTGCGAAGAAAATAGGAAATGGGTCAGGGCGGAATTTTCCCTGACTGCCCTAAACCATGATGTCGGAAAATAAACTATAAAGGCGAAAGTTTACCGATAATTTCGTTGTATTCGGTGATGAGTCGTTCCATGATGGTTGAAACCGGCTCAATCTTGTCTATCGTGGCTGAAGCCTGCCCGATTTCAAGTTCACCTTCATCGAGGTCACCTTCGAAGATACCTTTCCTGGCCCTGCCTTTTCCGAGAATTAATGACAATTCTTCTTTTGATGCCCCGTTTTGTTCAGCCTCATTGATCGTTTCAAAAAATTTGTTTTTGATCAACCTTACTGGGGCCAGCTTTTTTAGTGCAAGTTTGGTGTCACCTTCTTTCAGGGAGGTTATCAACTGCTTAAATTCAGGATGAGCCGACGATTCTTCTGATACGGCGAACAGCGACCCTATCTGGACGCCTTCTGCACCAAGTGCCATGCCGGCCGCAATTGCCCTGCCACCAGCAATTCCGCCCGCCGCAATCAGGGGCAGGGAGGTCGCCTTTCTTACCGAAGGAATCAATGCCATGGTGGTGGTTTCATCGCGCCCGTTGTGGCCTCCGGCCTCAAATCCTTCGGCCACAATGGCATCGACGCCTGCCTGCTCGCATTTGACAGCGAACTGGGATCCTGAAACAACATGGGCAACAATGATGCCCCGATCTTTCATCCAGCGGGTCCATTTTGCCGGACTGCCGGCTGAGGTAAACACGATCGGTACCTTCTCTTCGGCTATGATTTGCATAATGGTATCCAATTCCGGGTAAAGCAGGGGGACATTCACGCCAAATGGCCTGTTGGTGGCATGCCGTGTTTTGCGGATGTGTTCACGAAGGGTTTCCGGATGCATGGATCCTGCACCGATAAGCCCAAGGCCTCCGGCTTCACTTACCGCTGAAGCCAGACGCCAGCCCGAGCACCAAACCATTCCGCCCTGAATTATTGGATAGCGGATCGAGAAAAGTTCACAAATTCTGTTCATTGAAATTGATTATTGCGTGGAAATGGATCATCCTGAAATTGGTTTCCTTTCAGGTGTTGGAGTTAATTAACGAAATCATGTAAACCTTGCCATGAAAAGCTTCCCTACTTTGAAGATCCCTGCGCCGTTTCTGAGTCACTGAGATAACTGCCCAGTAACTGGATCAGCGTGTCCTTATCAGGTATCCGGGTGATATTTCCGCTGTCAACGACTGATACCTTTCCCGTTTCCTCTGAGATTACCAAGGCAATGGCATCTGAGGCTTCGGTGATGCCGATGGCCGCCCTGTGGCGAAGTCCCATGCTTTTGTCAACCTCCTTGTGTGTAAGGGGAAGAATGCACCCTGCGGCCACAATTTGGTTGTTTTTGATGATTACTGCCCCGTCATGAAGGGGAGTGTTCTTGAAAAATATTGTTGAAAGAAGTGGTTGGCTTATTCTGGCGTTAATCAGTTCACCGGTGGCAATTTGTTCAGCCAGCTCTGACCTTCGTGTGATTACCATGATGGCACCTGTCAGTGTCCTTGAAAAGAAAAAGGCTGTTTTTGCCAATTCAGGAACAATGCCCGAATCGGTTGTCGTTTTCCCGAAATGAAACAATTTGTCAAGTGAGAGTAGCCGGATAAGGTGGTTGTGGCTGCCAATATATAGAAGGAATCTCCTGATTTCAGGATGGAATACGATGATCAGTGCAAGCACTCCGACGCCAATAAACTGGCCTATGATCGAACTCAGGAGCTCCATTCCAAGCGACCTGACGATCACCCACATCAGGTAGACCAAAAAGAATCCAATGACGATGTTGAATGCCACCGTTCCCTTGATCAGCCTGTATACCTGGTATAGCAAAAGAGCTACAAGGAAAATATCGATGATGTCAAGAAACCGGATATGGATAAAAGAGAGCATCAGGCTGCGGCATTAAAATGTGTTAACGATTGAATATTCCAAATGAAATTCAACCAGGCAAAAATTCCTATTCGCAAAGGAATGTCCAAAGTTATAATGATTCTTTCAATTGCAGAAAGATTCGTAATGCATCCACAGCTTCCTTCACATCGTGAACACGCAGAATATCGGCCCCCCCCAACAATGCCATGGTATTGACGACGGTGGTGCCGTTCAGGGCATTTTCAGGATCGGTGTCAAGTGCCCTGTAAACCATGGATTTGCGGCTTAGCCCGACCACTACCGGCAGTTGGAATACCTTGAGGGAATCGAGGCGGTTGAGTAATTTATAATTGTGGTCAAGGTTTTTACCGAAGCCAAATCCGGGATCGATCATGATTTCGGTAGCGCCATACTTGGCTAACCTCCTCACGCCTTCACTGAGAGATGACGATACTTCCCTGACCACATCCTGGTAAAATGGATTGTCCTGCATTGTTTCAGGGGTTCCCTGGATATGGCAAAGAATATATGGTACCTGCAACCTGCCAATGGTTTCAAACATGTTGGGGTCCATTGTTCCTCCCGAAATGTCATTGATGATGACCGGTCCGATCTCACCAACTATCATGTCGGCAACCCATGCCCGGCAGGTGTCGACCGAGAGTGCCACGTCAGGGAAATGCGACCTGATCGCTTTGGCGTGGGGAAGCAACCGTTCCAATTCATCCTTTGTGGTTGTTTGGCTGGCCCCGGGACGGGTCGAAACTGCACCAATATCAATGATGGACGCTCCATCATCCAGCATGGATTCCACCCTTTCAAGTACATCAGATTCATTTTTAAGTGTACCTCCATCGTAGAAAGAATCGGGAGTCAGATTAATTATTCCCATAATGCATGGGACGGAGAGGTCTAAAATGCCATCCCCGATATTAATGGTGTGCTTGCGTTTAAGAAAATTCCCTGCTGATTGTGTGATTAGCATATGGTAATCCTTTGTTCGTTATATACTAATTAGTTGCAAATGTAAAATAAAACCCCTCAAAATAGTCATTTTTTCCTATTTTTATGCCTTTTAAGATACGAAAGAATGGATCAGACAATTCAGCAATATCAGCAGGTTATGGCTGTATGCCGTGAGGTTTTCAATAACAAGATGAAAGACTATGGCACTGCCTGGAGAATCCTTCGTCCCGAATCAATCACTGACCAGATATACATTAAGGCCCGTCGGATCCGCAGCATTGAAGATAAGGGCGTGATGAAAGTGGATGAAGATCCAAGGAACGAATTTATCGGTATCGTCAATTATTCGATCATTGGATTGATCCAGTTAAGCCTGGGAACCTCAGAGGATGAAATTGACCCGGAAGCAGCCGCCGAACTTTATGACCAGTATTTCAATAAGGCCCTGGAGCTGATGCAGGCCAAAAACCACGACTACGAAGAAGCCTGGCGCAGCATGCGCATCAGCAGCTATACCGACCTGATCCTGATGAAGATCAAACGGACCAAACAGATAGAGGATAACAAAGGGAAAACCCTGGTATCTGAAGGGATCGATGCCAATTATCTGGATATGGTAAACTATGCCATGTTCGCCCTCATTAAGACCGATTTTAAATAATATAAATAATTTATAATGAAGATTGTAGCGCACATTGCCAGGATACTGGTAGGGATTACTTTCATTTTTTCAGGATTTGTAAAGGGAATTGATCCCTGGGGATCTGCATATAAGTTCATTGACTATTTCAAGGTAATGGGCCTCGAATTCCTGGATTGGTCGGCTTTTCCTTTGGGGATGTTGCTTTCATTCGCTGAATTCCTGATTGGTGTGACACTGCTCTTTGCAATGAACGTGAGATTGTTCAGCTGGGGAGCATTGATCTTCATGGCCTTCTTTACTCCGTTGACTTTGTGGATCGCCGTCAAGAATCCGGTGACTGACTGTGGTTGCTTTGGCGATGCCCTGGTTATTTCCAACTGGGCAACATTTTATAAGAATGTGGTGCTGATTATTCTTGCAATCATCGTTTTTCTCTGGCGAAAGAAGTTAAAACCTTTCTCTAAAAGTATATGCCATGGAGCCGGTTACCTGTTTATTCTCGCGTATGTCGGGATAGTCGGTTACTCAGCATACCATGAACCTGCCATAGATTTCAGGCCCTATAAGGTTGGCGTGAATATCCCCGATGCAATGATGGTCCCTGAAGATGCTCCCCAGGATGTATATGAGAATATCTTTTACTACAAAAACAAGAATACCGGGGCGGTTGAAAAGTTTACCGAGGAGAATTATCCCTGGAACGATACCCTGAACTGGGTATTCGACAGCATGGAAGAGCCCCGCCTGATCAGTAAAGGATACACCCCGCCAATCAAGAATTTTGTTGTGGAAACACCGGAGGGCGATAACATCTATGATTTCTTCCTGTACGACGAAAACTATGTTTTCATGCTGGTTGCCTACGATATCAATAAATCAGCGAGGAAGAACCAGGATAAAATCAATGATCTTGCAACCTGGGCGACCAATGAAGGATATTCCTTCATTTGCCTGACTTCATCCTTGTTTGAGGATTGCACCCGTTTTTCGGTGGAAACAGGTGCCCCTTATGAATTCTTCCATGCCGATGAAATCGACCTGAAAACCATGGTCAGGTCAAATCCCGGTTTATTGGTTTTGAAGGAAGGAACCATTGTGGCCAAGTTTTCGAGGAATGCGATCCCTACACCTGAGGAATTTACGACACGATTCCTGAAAAAATAGTTAAGATCAGGTTTTTATGGTCTGTGTGACAATTAAATTAGGATCATCGATCTTACTTTTGGTCTCAAGAAATATTTCGAAAAAAACAGATAAAATTCAACACGATGAGAAAGAAAATTGTAGCAGGTAACTGGAAGTGCAATACCACCGTCCAGGCTGGTCTTGAGCTGGCAAAAGATGTGATGGCAAAAGTAAAGGAATCAGGCGATCCTGAAGTTCAGGTAGTTGTTTGTCCTCCCTTTGTCCATATCACCGGAGTGGTTGGGGTTGTTGATGGAGCCCGGGTAAAAGTGGGTGCACAAAACTGTGCTGCCGAACCCAAAGGTGCCTATACCGGAGAAATTTCTGCCGAAATGGTAAAGTCTACCGGAGCCGACTACGTTATTCTGGGTCACTCAGAGCGTCGTGAATATTATGGCGAAACCAGCGCATCGCTGAACAAGAAACTTGCCCTGGCTCTGGCAAACGGACTTACTCCCATTTATTGCTGTGGTGAACCATTGGCTATCCGCGAAGCCGGAACACAAAATGACTATGTCAAAAAGCAGTTTGAAGAAACGATTTTCCAACTCAGTGAAGAGGATTTCCGCAAACTGGTAATTGCATATGAACCTATTTGGGCAATTGGTACCGGAAAAACCGCTTCCTCAGCACAGGCTCAGGAAATGCATGCTTTCCTCCGCTCGGCCATCGCCGAAAAGTTTGGCAAGGAAGTGGCCGAGGCGACTTCCATCCTCTATGGTGGTAGCTGTAACGCTTCCAATGCAAAAGAATTGTTTGCCAACCCGGATGTTGACGGAGGACTGATTGGTGGTGCTGCGTTAGATGCCAATAGCTTCCTTGCTATCGTCAATGGCTTCAGGGCTTAGCTAACCTGATAGAAATATCAACTGAAAGAGGGTGGTTCATTTTATGAGCCACCCTCTTTGCATGAAACAATGGTTGGTGACACCCCCTGAACTACCCCCTGAACTGCTCCGTCGGGTATGAACAAGTCTTATGCCCATTATTGGTTTCACCATAGTTTCTCCAGTCTTTCACCATTGTTTTACCATAGCCATATGGCGAAGGAATGGTAATAGTATGTAAATTGATTGCAAATACCAATAATGGGCATGGGACCTGGCTTGTCGTTGAAAAGAGTTTATATGTGGTATCGTTTTGGGCCCACGAAGATCGCCCGAAAAAAATGAGGCTGTTTCACCATGGAGTTTGTATGTTTGTACCGTGGCTTCAGGGAAAGAAAATTACTTTCAATTCGACAGCCTTTTTCGGGTATAACTGAATCAAATAAAAATCAATTACAAGTGAATACAATCAAAGTTGTGGTTGCGATCACTCCCGCCGAGGAGTGGATGCGTGACGTCGTGATGTCAGAGATGGCCAATGCCGGATACGAAACCTTTGTGGAGAGCGAACAGGGCTTTGAAGCTTACATTCCCAAAGAACATTTTTCGGCCTTGTTTCTTGATTCATTGCTGGAGCAATTTTCGGGAGATTTCCAGCTGACCTGCGATAGCGAAGAGATTGAGGCACAAAACTGGAACGAGGAATGGGAGAAAAACTATTTCAAGCCTTTGGTAATCGGGGACCAGGTGGTGGTAAGGGCACCCTTTCATACCCAATATCCTGCATGTGCGCATGAAATCATCATTGAGCCCAATATGGCCTTTGGGACCGGTAACCATGAAACCACCTCACAGGTAATGGAGTTCATGCTCGGGATTGATTTTCGCGGGAAAGCGGTCCTCGATATGGGTTGCGGAACCGGCATACTTGCCATCCTTGCCGGACACCTGGGTGCTGAAAGAATTACCGCAATAGACATCGATCACTGGGCTTATGAAGCTGTTGTTGAGAACAGCGTATTGAACAAGGTTCCGCAGATAAAGGTGGTGCGTGGTGATGCAAGCCTGCTAGGCCAGGAGAAATATGACGTGATCCTGGCGAACATCCAGAAGAATATCATTTTGTCCGATCTTCCGGCATACCAGAAAGTCATGAAGCCGGGTGCCCTTATCGTGATCAGTGGTTTTTATGAATCGGATCTGGCTGATATTTTGAAGTCGGCTGAAGGTCTGGGACTGATATTCCTTGAAAAGCGGGTGAGGAACCAGTGGACGGCTGCCCTCCTACAGCATTCGTGATCATTTATCGTCAATTGTTTTGTCCGGAACCAGTTCGCTTCTTTCAGCCTGCCAAATTTCCATATCCCGGATGTCGTGTCCATCAATGGTAAACCGCATGGCGGTGGCAAGTTTATGAAAGCCCTTATATCCTGCGGCTCCGGGATTCAGGTGCAATAGGTCAAGCTTTTTGTCGTATATCACTTTCAGTATATGTGAATGGCCTGAAATAAACAGCTTCGGGGGATGGGCCACGATTTCGGCCCGGACTGACTTGTCGTAATTCCCGGGATACCCTCCTATGTGCGTGATCCAGACATCCACTTCCTCACACATGAACCGCTGGTTGTTGGGCCAGGTAATTCTTGTTTCATGTCCGTCGATGTTTCCTGATACTGCCCGAAGTGGCTTAAATGCAGCCAATTGGTCGGCAAGACCAAGATCCCCGATATCTCCGGCATGCCAAATCTCATCCACATCCTTGAAAAAATCCAGAACCTGGTGCGGCACAAAGCCATGGGTGTCGGAAAGAAGACCAATTCGTTTCATGAATTTTGAGATGATTCGACGAAAAGGCACCAAAATACGCTATTTTTAACAGATAAAAGTCGAAATATGAAACGAATCGTGCTTGTTCGTCATGCAAAAGCCGTCCCTTACGGATACGAAGATGATTTTTCGAGAGATCTGACAGACAGGGGCAGGACTGATGCCCATAAAGTCAGTTTGCTGCTCAATTCCCGTCAGGTAATCCCTGACCTGATTATTTCGAGTCCCGCCAACAGGGCATTGCAAACCGCTGCCATTTTTGCCGGGAACCTGGCATTCCCGATCGATGAAATTCAAAAGGAACCTGGTTTATACATGGAATTCACCACCGGTGATTTCCTGGACTTTCTTCAATCCGCAGATGAGAGCCTATCCACCCTGTTTGTATTCGGTCATAATCCCGGGATATCGTATTTCGTATCCCGGCTGACGGATAACTTTCATGGCGATATGCCCACTTGCTCAACGGTAGGTATTGATTTTCCGGTCAAATCGTGGAAGGAGATTGAAGCCCGATCGGGAAAACTGGCATTCCAGCTGGTGCCGAAAATGATCTGATTCAATTTTCCTAAAAGCAAATCAAGGGAAGGATACTCCGGTAAGTCTTTCCGAAATACTCCAAAGCCTGGTGGCAACTTCCTTGTTTTTCGACAGACTGGTTGAGGTGGTGATCTCTGGTCGCCCCCGCCATCCATAAAAGCCATCGGGGCCGCAATATTCACCTCCCTGAAGTTGTGGATCGAGTGCCGCCATCAGCACGGGAAGCGCACCCTGTTCTGAAGTCTGGCCGATTTTCGGGAAAGCAAATCTCATTACAGGTGACATATCACGTCCCAGATTGGTGGAAGAGACTCCGGGATGGGCAGCCATTGACCTGGTTTGGGCACCGGTCGCTTCAAGCCTTCGTTGCAGCTCATTGGCAAATATGAGGCATGCCAGTTTGCTCTGGCTGTATGACCTGGATTTGTTGAGTGAACCCCTGAAATGCTTTTCTTCGAAAAGGTTGGATCCAAAACGGTGCGCGATACTGCTGAGTGATATGACCCTGGATCCGGATACGTCACGCATTTTGGGAAACAATAAGCCGGTGAGCAGAAAATGTCCCAGGTAGTTGATTCCCAACTGGCTTTCAAATCCATCTTCGGTTCGGTCAAATGCCGGGATCATCACTCCTGCATTGTTGATGAGCAGATCGAAGCGATCATGTTGGGCCGAAAATTCAGAGGCGAATTTTCTCACACTTTGCATACTGCCAAGATCCAGGTGAAGGTATTTCAGTTTTGCCTCCGGGTAGGTGCCCGTGATTCTGGAAATGGCTTCGGTTGCCCTCGACGAGCTTCTGGCTGCCATGATCACTTCAAAGCCTTTCCCTGCCAGCTGAAGAGCAGTCTCAAATCCGATGCCTGCATTGGCGCCGGTTACAATGGCGACCCTGCCTGAATGGTTGGCCGGTTGTTTGATGTTCCATCCTGTTTTCATGTTTTCTTTCGTTTTTGGAGATTAAATCTTTTGGGGTGACATTGGCTTACACACAAGGTAATTTCAGTCGAAAATCCTAATAACTGGTTTCATCAAGTTTTACTTTTCCCCTGAATGTGCGGTATACAAAGAACATGTATATCAATACCAGCGGTCCGCCAATAGCCGTTATGGTTAACATGATGCCCAGTGATTTTTCGGACGAGGCCGCGTTGTAAACGGTAATGGAATTGGCAGGATCAAGGGTTGACAAGAGCAGGGTAGGATAAAGTTCAATGGCAACCAGGATCAATAGTAAACTGATGGTGATCGAAGAAAAAATAAATGCCTGCCCATACTTTTTTTTGTGAGCCAGTCGGGGCAGATTGGCAATACTCAGGAACATCAATACCGGCACAATAAAGAGTTCGGGGTTATTCTTGAATTCATCCGATAGATGAGGGATATATATCAATGTATATAATGTGGTAATTGTAAAGGTGACGATGAAGAAAATGATTCCGCTTCTTAAGAGGATGGTCAGCTTCGCATATAACCTTCCTTCAGTCTTCAGGAGTAAATAGATGGCCCCATGCGTCATCATGAGTGCAAGAGTGGTGACGCCAACCATCAGGGAATAGGGATTCAGGAACTCGAAAAAGGGGCCTCCCACATAGTGGAAGTCCTTATCCAGCGGAAGTCCCTGCAGGACATTTCCAAGCACCACCCCTAACAGAAAAGGAAGCATGATGCTGGAGATACTATAGGCAACGTCCCACGATTTCCGCCACCATTTCATCTCTTCCTTGCTTCTGAATTCAATCGATACAGCCCTGAAGATAATGAAAACCAAAAAGAGCATGAAGGGCACGTACATGGCTGAAAAAAGCGTGGCATACATAACCGGGAATCCTGCAAAAAGGGCGCCCCCGCCAATTACAAGCCATACCTCGTTGCCATCCCATACCGGACCAACCGCATTCAGGGCAATTCGCCGGCTCTCTTCCTTGTTAAAAAACAGGTGCCAGGCGCCTGCCCCGAAATCGAATCCATCGAGTATGGCATAACCGGAAAAAAGTCCGCCTACGACCAAAAACCATAATGTGGGATAATCCAATCCGAATATTGTCTCCATTGGGTGTTTTTTAATTGATTACTGCGTCAGATACTTCTTCCTGAAAAGGCCGGGTTTCGGTGTTGTGCTCGTCGTAGGGCCCGTGCTTGATTTTCTTGTTCAGCAGGTATAGGAACAGGACAAGCAAAAGGGCATATATGAGCATAAACAAGATAAGCGAGAAGAGCACCTGGTTGGCCGTTACGGTCTTGGAGAGCGCATCGCTGGTCCTGAGAAGACCATAGACCACCCAGGGTTGCCTGCCCATTTCGGCTGCAAACCATCCTGCCTGGTTTGCTATCTGGGGCAGAATTACGGAGAATACAAATACCCAGAGCAGCCATTTTGTTTCGAAGAGTTTTTTGCGCCACCACATAAATGAGGCAAACAGGGTAAGACCAATCAAATACATCCCGATGGCGACCATGATGTGGTAAAACTGGAACACGGCATTAACTTGTCCGGGCTGGTCCTCCAGTGGGAAGGCATTCAATCCGGTAACCGGGGTGTCAAAATTATTGTGGAGCAGGAAGCTTAAGCCTCCGGGTACCCTCAGTCCAATCACTTTCTGGTTTTCTTTGTCGACCCAGCCGAAAACATACATGTCAGCCGGTGCCGAGGCTTCAAAGTGTCCTTCCATTGCTGCCAGTTTTGCCGGTTGGTGTTCTGCCACGACATTGGCCGAGCTATGTCCTGAAACCAGCTGTGTCAGTGAGAAGATGGTGGCAACGGCCAGGGCGATGGTGAATGCTTTTTTCGAGATGTCGACATATCTTCCCCTGATCAGGTAATAGGCGTGAACGCTCAGGATCAGGAAAGCCCCGGCAAGGAATGCCCCCTGCCATACATGGATGATGCGGTCGACACTGGATGGATTAAACACCATGGCCCAGAAATCGGTAATCTCGGCCCGCGCATTCATGCCTTCTCCAACCACATGGTACCCTGTTGGCGTCTGCTGCCAGCTATTGGCTACCACGATCCAGATTGCCGAAAACATGGAGCCCAGGAAAACTCCCACGGTCGATACCATGTGAACCCAGGGTTTGACCCGGTTCCAGCCAAATAACAGGACCCCAAGGAATCCACTCTCGAGGGCAAAGGCAAAGATCCCTTCGGCAGCCAGGGCACTTCCAAAGACATCGCCTACGTATCTGGAGTAAGTTGCCCAATTGGTGCCGAATTCAAATTCCATGACAATGCCTGTGGCTACCCCGATTCCAAAAGTGAGGGCAAAGATTTTGGTCCAGAACCTTGCCAGGGTTTCATACTCTTTGTTGCCGGTGCGGAGATACAATCCTTCCATGATTACCATGATCAGGCCCAATCCAATGCTGAGGGGCGGATAGATGTAGTGAAACGCGATGGTAAATGCAAACTGGATTCTTGCCAATATTTCTACTTCCATGACAATAGTTTGTTTATAATCATTCAAAATTAGGAAATATCCAGTGTCCGGCAACCAAATTTTATCCATAATGCTGCTTCCTTGTGTGGATGTGGGTTGGAAGGGTTGAAGCACTGTTAATTAGGTTATTTTAATTAATTCTGAATAAACGCAATAAAAAACCCCTGACCGGGGTTAAAAAAATAAACCCTGACAGGAGATTGATTCCTGTCAGGGTAAAAATATTTCATTTCAAGATCAGCAACCTTCCGTATTGCCTTCAGCCTTGAATTTGTACCATGAGAGAGGATGTGAGCTGGGGCGCTCAATCGGCATTCCATAAAGCCTGTCGAGAACCAGCTGGGCAAGTACACCCAATGAACGGGATACCCCAAAGAGAACCGTATAGAAATTATACTCCTGTATTCCATAGTGGTGTAAAAGAGCTCCACTATAGGCATCCACATTTGGCCATGGGTTCTTGATCTTGCCGGTTGCTTCAAGGATGGGGGGTGCAACCCTGTACATGGCATTGGCAAGGTTAATCAACTTGTCGTTCTTCACATACTTGTCGGCAAACTCCTGCTGAACCGTAAATCTTGGATCAGTGATCCTCAATACTGCATGTCCATATCCCGGAACGACACGTCCTTCTTTTAGTGTCTTCTCGATGTAACCCGCAATCTGTTCGTCAGTGGGCTCATCGGTCCCTAAGTTCTCGATCATTTCAAACATCCAGTGAATTACTTCCTGGTTTGCAAATCCGTGAAGTGGCCCTGCAAGACCGTTCATGCCGGCAGAGAAAGCATAATATGCGTTACTCAGGGCTGAACCCACCAAATGTACGGTGTGCGCCGAAACGTTACCTCCTTCATGGTCGGCATGGATAACCATATACAGACGCAGCAATCTTTTAACTTCCAGGGAATCGAATCCCATCATGTAAGCCAGGTTACCCGCCCAGTCGAGATTCGGGTTGGGTTCAATATGATGGCCATTGTGGTATAACCTTCTGTATATATAGGCAGCAACACGGGGAAGCTTGGCGATCAGGTTCATGACATCCTCGTACATGAAATCCCAGTAGAATTTTTTATGAACTCCGGCCCTGTAAGCTTTCTGGAAAACCGATTCGGTAGCCATTGAAAGTATGGCTGAACTGAACATGGTCATCGGACGGGCAGTTTTCGGTATGGCATCAATCACGTCGAAAACATGCTGGGGCACGTGAGCGCGGGTTGCCCAGTCCCTTGAGATGTTCATCACGTCATCCTTTTCAGGTATTTCACCGAGGAGCATCAGCAGGAATAATCCCTCAGGAAGCGGTTCTCCCTCAGGGGTAAGTTTCGGGAGCTTCTGCCTTAGTTCCGGCAGGGAGTACCCTCTGAAACGGATACCTTCATTGGCATCGAGGTTGGAGGTATCGCAAACAAGTGCCGGTATGCCCTTCTGGCCTGAAAGTACCTGATCGATGGTTACCTGGGCTATCACCTTATCGCCATGTTCTTTCCTGATTCTTTGATATTCGCTGACACAATTGCTGGCTTTTTGAAAAAATCGGTTCTTAATGTATTCCATTTTGATTTATGATTTATGATTCATTATTTTTTAGTGCATGTTTCGGATAATTTCAT
The DNA here is from genome assembly GCA_023428545.1 of Bacteroidota bacterium. The sequence goes on from JAEYXH010000011.1 coordinate 146,232, forward strand.
CGGCAAATTCCGAAGTTGAAAGCAGCGTTGCCCCTTCCATCTGTGCATGCAGGTCGGAGGTGACCCTGCGTTTGGCAAAGGTGTGGTCCATGGCATCATATACGTGCTCGGCTGCTTTGTTCCACCCCATATATTCAAGCATCATGACCCCCGAAAGAATCAGTGAGCCGGGATTGGCTTTTCCTGTACCGGCGATGGCAGGCGCTGTACCGTGTGTAGCCTCGAATATGGCATATCCGTTGTGGTAATTGATGTTGGCCCCCGGGGAAATGCCAATTCCCCCGACCATGGCTGCCAGCTGATCCGAGATATAGTCTCCGTTCAGGTTCATGGTGGCAATCACCGAGTAGTCGTATGGACGAAGAAGTGATTCCTGAAGGAAAGCGTCGGTAATCACATCCTTAATGATCACTTTACCCTCTTTCCTGGCTTCTTCCAGGGCTTTGTCGGCATCCAAACTGCTTTTTTCCGAACGAATCCTTTCGTAAGTCCGCCACGTGAATACCTTTTCGCCGAAATCCTTCTCTGCCAGGTCATAACCGTAATTCTTGAAAGCCCCTTCGGTGAATTTCATGATGTTCCCTTTATGTACCAGGGTAACCGATGGCAACTGTCTGTCAATGGCATAACTGATGGCTGCATGGATCAGTCTTTCCGATCCTTCCTTCGAGATGGGTTTTACCCCAAATGATGAATTTTCGGGGAATCTGACCTGGTCGGTAATCCCCAGTTCGTCCCTCATGAAATTCATCAGTTTTGTTGCTTCAGGACTTCCGGTCATGAATTCGATTCCGGCATAGATATCTTCAGTGTTTTCCCTGAAAATGTGCATATCGACAAGGTGGGGGTATCTGACAGGAGAGGGGACTCCCTTGAACCAACGTACCGGACGCAGGCAGACAAACAGGTCGAGCGTTTGGCGAAGCGCTACGTTGAGCGACCTGATTCCACCACCCACTGGTGTTGCCAGGGGGCCTTTGATGCCTATCAGGTAATTACGGAAAGCTTCAAGGGTTTCTTCGGGGAGCCATTGGCCGGTCTGAAGATATGCCTTTTCACCAGCCAAAACTTCCTTCCATTCTATTTTTCTGGAATCGCCGTATGACTTAAATACAGCAGCATCAATCACCCTTTGTGAAGGCCCCATGATATCTTTCCCGATCCCATCCCCTTCGATAAATGGGATCACCGGAAAGTTGGGTACCTGCAGTTTGTCACCTGTCATTATAATTTTATCTGCCTTCATTACGTGGTTATAATCGATGTGATTCCGTAAATTCTCATATGCATCTGCTACGTCAGTTTCGCCTTAAGGTTTTCGTTAAGCGCCTCAAGAAATTGTTCCGTTGTCAGGTAGTGTTCCGGCTTAAGGTCTTCACCGTAGACGATCAGGGCAAGGTCCTTTGTCATTTTTCCACTCTCCACGGTTTCGATACAAACCGTTTCAAGAGTTTCGGCAAACCGGATCAGGTCGGGAGTGTTGTCAAGTTTTCCCCGGAAAGCCAAGCCTCTGGTCCATGCAAAAATGGAGGCAATCGGGTTGGTTGATGTCGGTTTTCCCTGCTGGTGCATTCTGTAATGACGGGTTACCGTTCCATGTGCCGCCTCGGCTTCCATGGTATGTCCGTCGGGCGTAATCAGGGTCGACGTCATCAGTCCCAATGAACCAAATCCCTGGGCAACAGTGTCGCTTTGAACGTCACCGTCATAATTTTTGCAAGCCCATACAAATCCGCCTTCCCATTTCATGGCAGCGGCAACCATATCGTCAATCAGCCTGTGTTCGTAGGTAATTCCGGCCTCCTTGAATTTTTCGCTGAACTCGGCTTCAAATATTTCCTGGAAAATATCCTTGAACCGGCCATCATATTTTTTCAGGATGGTATTCTTGGTTGACATGTACAACGGCCATTTTTTGTCGAGCGCCTGGTTCATGCAGGCACGTGCAAATCCGCGGATCGATTCGTCATGGTTGTACATGGCCAGCGCCACACCGTCGCCCTGGAAATGGTATACTTCATGCGAGATTGGTGCGCTTCCGTCATCAGGGGTAAAGGTTATGGTGAGTTTTCCTTTTCCCTTGGTTACAAAGTCGGTAGCCCTGTATTGGTCACCGAAGGCATGACGCCCGATGCATATGGGTTTTTTCCAGCCTGGTACCAGGCGTGGTACATTATTAATAATAATGGGCTCACGGAAAACAGTACCATCGAGTATATTACGGATGGTGCCATTGGGAGATTTCCACATGTGTTTGAGTCCAAATTCCTCAACCCTGGCTTCGTCGGGAGTAATTGTGGCACATTTCACGCCAACCCCGTATTTTTTGATTGCGTGCGCAGCGTCTACCGTAACCTGGTCATTGGTGGCATCACGGTGTTCGATACCCAAATCGTAATATTTCAGGTCTACATCAAGATAGGGTAAAATCAGTTTCTCCTTGATAAATTTCCAGATGACGCGGGTCATCTCATCTCCGTCCAGTTCGACGACGGGGTTGATTACTTTTATTTTTTGCATGAAATTAAATATTTAAGCATTGTTTTTACTGATCAGGTTGAGGGCTGAGCCAGCCTTGAACCATTCAATCTGCTGGTCATTGTAAGTATGGTTGGCTATGATGATGTCTTTTGAGCCATCCTTGTGCACTACCTCCAGGGTCAATGGTTTGCCTGCTGAAAAGCTTTCCAGGTCAATGAAATTGAAGGTGTCGTCCTCCATGATTTTATCATAGTCGGTCTCTTTGGCAAAAGTCAGTGCAAGCATGCCCTGTTTTTTCAGGTTGGTTTCGTGTATACGGGCAAATGACTTGACCAATACTGCCCGGACGCCCAGATGGCGGGGTTCCATGGCTGCATGTTCCCTTGAGGATCCTTCCCCGTAATTGTGGTCACCAACCACGATAGTTGGAACGCCTGCAGCTTTGTATGCACGCTGCACTGCGGGAACTTCGCCGTATTCACCGGTCAGCGTGTTTTTGACTTTGTTGGTAGCCTCATTGAATGCATTCACGGCACCGATCAGCAAGTTGTTCGAGATGTTGTCGAGGTGGCCGCGATACCTGAGCCACGGTCCTGCCATGGATATATGGTCAGTGGTACATTTCCCGTAAGCCTTGATCAGGAGCTTTGCCCCAGTAATGTTTTTGCCGTCCCATGGTTCAAACGGACTCAGTTTTTCGAGACGATTCGACTGGGGGTCAATGATGACTTCAATGCCGCTCGAGTCGGCAGCAGGTGCCTCATACCCGGCATCCCTGACATCAAATCCCTGGGGAGGAAGTTCAAATCCCGATGGTGGATCAAGTTTAACCTGTTCCCCTTTTTCATTGGTCAGGGTGTCGGTCAGGGGATTAAAATCCAATCTGCCGGCAATGGCAAGGGCTGTAACCAGTTCAGGGGAGGTTACAAAGGCATGCGTGTTGGGATTCCCGTCGGCACGTTTCGAGAAGTTCCGGTTAAAGGAGTGAACGATCGTGTTCTTTTCACCCTTTTCGGCTCCGGGGCGCGACCACTGGCCAATGCAGGGTCCGCAGGCATTCGCGAATACATTGCCGCCGATCTGGTTGAATATGTCAATAAAGCCATCTCTTTCAATGGTATATCTTACTTGTTCCGAGCCGGGGGTGATCGTGAATTCCGATTGGGTTTTCAACCCTTTGTCAACAGCCTGTTGGGCAATGGAGGCTGCCCTGCTGATGTCTTCATACGATGAATTGGTGCAGCTGCCAATCAGTCCAACCGATACATCCATTGGCCATCCGTTGGCCTTGGCTTCTTCACCCAGTTTTGAAATCGGCGTGGCACGGTCAGGGGTGAATGGCCCGTTAACATGCGGCTCAAGTTCAGAAAGATTGATCTCAATTACCTGGTCGAAATATTTTTCAGGTTCGGCATAGACCTCAGGATCCCCGGTCAGCTCATGCTTAACCGGTGCGGCTGCTTTTACCACTTCACCTCTTCCGGTTGCTTCCAGATACCGTTGCATCGATTCATCATAGGCAAATAACGAGGTGGTGGCCCCAACTTCGGCACCCATGTTGCAAATGGTTCCTTTACCCGTAGCCGACAATGACTGTGCTCCATCACCGAAGTATTCGATGATGTATCCTGTTCCACCCTTCACGGTGAGAATACCGGCAACTTTCAGGATGATGTCCTTGGGAGCTGTCCATCCATTCAGTTTCCCGGTTAATTTCACGCCGATAAGTTTGGGCATTTTAAGTTCCCATGCCATGCCTGCCATGACATCCACTGCGTCGGCACCACCGACCCCAATGGCGAGCATTCCAAGGCCTCCCGCATTGGGCGTATGTGAATCGGTTCCGATCATCATCCCACCGGGGAAGGCATAATTCTCAAGAACTACCTGGTGGATAATCCCGGCTCCGGGTTTCCAGAATCCGATACCATATTTATCACTGACGGATTCCAGGAAATCAAAAACTTCCTTATTGTTGTTAAGCGATGCCGCAAGGTCGGCTTTTCCGTTGTTGTGTGCCAGTATCAAATGGTCACAATGCACGGTCGACGGGACTGCCGTCGTGCGTTTGCCGGCGTTCATGAACTGCAACAGCGCCATTTGTGCAGTCGCATCCTGCATGGCTACGCGATCGGGGGCAAAATCAACATAGGATTTTCCACGTGCGAATGCCTCTACGTTATGATTGTCGAAGAGGTGCGAATAAAGAATCTTTTCAGCGTAACTAAGCGGTCGGTTAATTGTCTTTCGGGCTTTGGCGACCCTTTCAGGTAAACCGGCATAAACCTTTTGTATGAGGTCTAAATCGAACATATTGATAGATTTTATTATTTATTTTACATACTACTCCCTGCCTGTACAACATTTGAATTGATCAAAAGTTGAGCGGATTTTTGGTTTACAAATCGCTTTTAAATATATAGATTTATGCATATTTTTTAAAGTTTCAGCTTCATTTTTATCGTATTTTCAAGGCAACTTGAGGTTATTCCGAATTTTGTGTTTTTTTGAACGAATAGTACAATTATTTGAATGATAATGTTTTGAGATTAAAATGTTGATGATCAGTGCGTAAATTTTAATGAGGCTTTTGGTACTGGTTAATATATGCAGAAAACGGGTTTGTCCTGACTGTTTAAGGCATATATTTACGGCCAAAGTTTAAAAGTGTGGATAGGATTACCCAAAATACCTGCGGGTTTATCCTGAAAAAGCAATAACATGAATAATTGTCATACATTTCATATCCCGGTTATGGGACTCGGGTATACTGTTGATTCGCCTGTAAAAGTGGCAGCGTTGGGAATATCTTCCGTTGTGGCTCTTGCCGATGATCTTTTGTTGGAAAAGATGCGGGCCTTTTATTGTAACAGTTTTGGATTACCATATGTGGAAATTTCATCCAGGGAGCTGGATTACCGTAGTTCACGGGTCCGGGAATACCTGAATGTGCTCGACGAGATAGTCAAAAGAAAATGGGATGAATTGAAACACTCGGTTTTGGAAAAAGGGGCCGAGATAGAGAAATTCATTGATCTTCTTCCCGAAAAGTCAGAAATAAGGGAAGCTTTCCATCAGCTGAAATCAGAGACGCCTGATGTTAAAAAAGCCTGGGCGTGGGTGAAAGATCACCTTACTCCGGGAAGCATCGACGTGAATATCATGACCAAGCTGGACAAGGAGAATTATTACAAAAAAGAAAAACTTCCCCAGGAGTACAATGATGCCCATGCCGCCCTTCGGGGTTTCGCAACCAGCAATCTTCAATCTTCGGTGGTGTTGTCAGCCGGCATGAATCCTTACCTTTATAGTTACATGGAGCAGTTTCCCCAGTTTTTCCCTGATGAAGAGGGTGTTCTCCAAATGAGTTTTACACTGAAGGTGAGTG
>JAEYXH010000003.1 GCA_023428545.1 Bacteroidota bacterium
AAAACACCCAGAATCAGCAGGGCAATTCAAATCAACAAAACCAACAGCAGCAAAACCTCGCATCCTCTCAACAATCCGGTGGTTCCGCCCAATCTGGCCAGCCGTCCAATGAACCTGAGTCAATAAAAACCCCTGAAGAAGCCGCACGCGAAAGGGAAGAGGAACTTAGGCGCAGACGAAGATTGAATGTTATTGCATCTGATTCACGCAACTTGCCCGGGCAGGATGAGCTTAACAATGAAGAAATCAGCGTCCAGGACAGGAACATCATCATTGACCTGCAACCCATTTTCCGGATTTCAGCGTTTGAAAGAAACTCCGTCGACTACGAAAAGCTACAGTATTACAGTGTTTCCATCGAATCACTCAACCGCATCAACAATTACAACCCATTTCTCACCATTACCAATAAAACAGACAGAAGTCTTAATACTGTTTTTGAGAATTTTGTACTCTTTTTCAACGAGAAAATCCGAATCAGCGAAAATAGCCACAACCTTCTCAACAGGGGCATATTTAATTTACTTATTGGTAATTACAATCAATCACTTGAAGATTTAAATAAATCAATCCAGATAAACAGTGACGAGGCTCTCTCCTATTTTACAAGGGGGAATTGCCGTTTTAAAATGATTGAACACATTGAATCATTACCCGAATTCAACGCCCAACTTTCCCTTGCAATTGAAAATACCCGCCTCAACCGTCCTGCCGAACCATCCATGACCCAAATGATTCATGATTATGACGAAATTCTCGCAGATTATGAGAAAACACTTCAACTCAATCCTAATTTTTTCTTTGGACATTATAACCGCGCCTTCATAAATCTTCGTCTTAAAAATTATGAATCGGCACTGGCTGATCTCGATAAAGCCATTGAATTGGAACCAGAATTCGCTGAGGCATATTATAACCGTGGATTAACGAAAATATTCCTCGACAAAATGGAAGATGGCGCCATCGATTTGTCCAAAGCCGGTGAACTGGGACTTATCGAAGCCTACAGCGTGATTAAACGATATTGTAATTTTTAGCCATCACCGACTGTGATGGAAACCAATACACAAAAAATACCATGAAATTGAAAATCCTGATTATAGCCATGATCCTTAGTTTAACCTGGTCGGCTACAGCGCAAAAAAAACAAGCCTACCAGCTTTATTCTGCAAATGGCAAGAAAGTCAGTTACGGGAAGTTACTGAAAGAAGCGTCAAAATCAGACATGTTGCTTTTCGGCGAGCTGCACAACAATCCAATCGCTCATTGGCTGCAACTGGAGTTGGTAAAAGATCTTCACGAAAAGCGGGAACTTATCATGGGGGCCGAAATGTTTGAAACTGACAACCAGGATGCCCTGACCGCCTATCTGGAAGGCAGGATCGATGCCGAGGGTCTTGACTCACTGGCTCGTTTGTGGAACAATTATAAAACCGATTACGCGCCACTGGTTGATTTTGCCAAATCGAAAGGAGTTGCCTTTGTTGCCACCAACATCCCACGAAGATATGCCAGCATGGTGTTTCGGGGCGACTTTATAGCCCTGGACGAGCTATCCGATGCTGAAAAAAGCTGGATTGCTCCCCTTCCCATTGCATATGACCCCGAACTGCCAGGGTACAAAAGTATGCTCACCATGATGGGTGGAGGAAGAGGTGAGACCTTCCCAAAGGCACAGGCCATCAAGGATGCCACAATGGCCCATTTTATTCTGGCTAACCACCGGACAGGAGATCTCTTCGTCCATTTCCACGGCACCTACCATACCGACAACTTTGAAGGGATCCTATGGTACTTGCAACAAAAACAACCTGACATGAAATATGTCACCCTCAGCACAGTGGAGCAGGATGACATTTCCAAACTATCAGACGACCATAAAAACAAGGCCGATTTCATATTGGTTATTGATGCCGATATGACCAAGACATATTGATGTCTTCACCAAATCATTATCTGAATAATTTTTAATGAGTACGAATCAGCCACTGGCAGAAAGGCTCAGGCCTAAAACACTCGATGAATACATCGGACAGGAACACCTTGTCGGGGAAGGAGCGGTTTTGCGGAAAATGATCGAATCAGGGAATATGGCCTCGATCATTTTGTGGGGCCCGCCAGGAGTGGGTAAAACCACGCTTGCCAGGATTATTGCCAATACACTCGACCGGCCATTTTACAGTCTGAGCGCCGTAAACTCCGGAGTTAAGGATGTTCGCGAGGTGATCGACAAATCCCAGAAACAACAATTTTTTGGTCGGCCCAATCCAATCCTGTTTATCGACGAAATACACCGATTCAGTAAATCACAGCAGGATTCGCTCCTGGGAGCTGTGGAATCTGGCACCATCATCCTTATTGGAGCCACCACCGAGAATCCTTCATTCGAAGTCATCACGCCCCTTCTTTCGCGATGCCAGGTATATGTCCTTAAATCACTTGACAAAGCCCACCTTGAGCAGTTATTGAGCATTGCCCTGACAAAAGACACAGAACTAAAGAAGAAAAAAATTGCCATACTGGAGAATGAAGCCTTGTTGCGATATTCCGGAGGTGATGCCCGCAAACTTTACAATGTGCTTGAGTTGTGCATTAATGCCGATTCGAATGAGGAAATTGAGCTGACCAACCAAAAAGTAACTGAAAGCCTGCAGAAAAATCTTGTTGTTTACGACAAGATGGGTGAAATGCATTATGACATCATTTCTGCCTTCATAAAGAGTGTCCGTGGAAGTGATCCCGATGCCGCAGTGTATTGGTTGGCACGAATGATTGAAGGTGGCGAGGATGTTAAATTCATCGCCCGCCGCCTGGTCATCCTGGCAGCCGAAGATATCGGACTGGCTAACCCCAATGCCCTTCTTCTCGCCCAAGGTTGCTTTGATGCAGTTCACCAGATAGGTAATCCTGAATCCAGAATAATTCTTTCGGAATGCACCATCTACCTTGCCACGTCTCCCAAAAGCAACTCAGCTTACCTTGCCATTGATGCAGCCCTGGAAACTGTCAGGAAAACCGGCGACTTGCCTGTCCCCTTACATATTAGAAATGCCCCTACCCAGTTAATGAAAGAACTGGGCTATGGCGATAAATATAAATATTCACACGACTTTCCCGGAAATTTTGTGGAACAGCAGTTTTTACCAGACCAGCTTAAGAAAACTGGCTTTTACAAACCAGGGAATAATCCTGCAGAAATAAAGATTCTTGAACGCCTGAAAGCCTGGTGGGGAAAACGATTCTGATCGGGTTCCACCATAGGCGCAACCCAACATGATCGCTTAATTGGCGTATGATCTCGCTTAATACACTTCAAGGCTACTCATGAAAAAAATTAACTTTACGTTTTAAACCATAATCCAAAGAACAATATATGATGGTTCCAATTGAAAAACTGAGATATACCGATGCGGGTAATTTTTTTCTGATGGCGGGGCCTTGTGCAATTGAAGGGGAAGAAATGGCATTCTCTATAGCAGAAAAAATAGTCCAGATCACCGACAAGCTTAAAATCCCATACATCTTCAAGGGGTCCTACCGAAAAGCAAACCGGTCGAGGATTGACTCATTCTCAGGCATTGGTGATGAGAAAGCCCTTAAGATACTTGAAAAAGTAGGTAAAGCTTTTGGGATTCCGACTGTCACCGATTTTCATTCGGCAGAGGAAGCCAGTATGGCTGGTGAATATGTGGATGTATTGCAGGTGCCTGCATTTTTATGCAGGCAAACCGACATTCTGGTTGCAGCCGCTAAAACCGGAAAGGTTGTCAATATCAAAAAAGGCCAGTTCCTCTCTCCAGGTGCAATGAGATTTGCCATCGACAAAGTGAAGGAAAGTGGAAATGATTGCATTATCCTTACCGAAAGAGGCGTCTCCTTTGGTTATACTGACCTTATAGTTGATTACAGGGGAATACCTGAAATGCAGGAAACCGGTTGCCCTGTCGTTCTCGACATTACCCACTCATTGCAACAGCCCAACCAGTCGGGAGGTGTTACTGGTGGTCGGCCGAGGCTCATTGAAACCATTGCAAGGGCAGGTGTTGCGGTTGGTGTTGACGGCCTGTTTATCGAGACACACCCCGATCCGGCCAGGGCCAAGTCCGATGGAGCCAATATGCTTCCACTGGATCAACTGGAAGGACTTCTCACCCGACTCATCGAAATACGTAAAACCATAAATACCGTTTATCCATGAATAACAGAAGGAAATTTATCCAACGTGTAACGGCAGGAATCGCATTGTCTACCCTGTACCCTTTTGGGAGAAAGGCAGAGGCTAAAGGATTACAAATCAAAGGTACCCTGGTACACCATGTATTTTTCTGGCTAAAAGATCCTAAGAATCCGGAAGTTCGTCGCCAGTTTGAAAAAGCCATCGACGATTTATTGAAAGTCGAGACCATCAAACTCAGCCATGTAGGCGTTCCGGCTTCAACAGAAGAACGTGAGGTGGTTGACCATACCTATACCTATTCGGTGATGACTTTTTTTGACTCGAAAGAAGGTCAGGATATCTACCAGGTGCATCCAATACACCTTAAATTCATTGAGGAAAACAGCCATCTCTGGGAGAAGGTTGTCGTGTACGATTCGGTTGATCTTGTCTGATATGTGGATCATCAAAAAGGCGCAAATGAAATTTGTTCATTTGCGCCTTTAATGTGACATGAAGTCAGGACTATTCAGCCAAAACCTTTAATTCAATCTTTCTAAAATCAGTTGGAGCACTTTCACCCTGAATAGAGATGGTCCCTTTTCTTAAAACCTTGTCTCCATTATCGGGAAGAAGTTTAAAATAACTGCCATCACGTTCATCCAGCTGAGGTTCATTATATTCCATTACCTGCACACCATTTACGAAGTGTTTGATCACTTCGCCACCATGTACCTCAATTTCAACGGTAACCCACTGGTCGCCATGAAAAGTTTCCGACGTGGAATTTGTGCAATGGTCAAGATGCAACTCGCCATTTAACACGATATTCGTTCCCGGAGTACAAACATTTGCCGTTGGGCGGGGGTTTTCACCATCACCACCTAAAAGCTGTACCTCAATGGAGACAGGAAAATCCTGATCAAGTTCCATCGTTTCAGGACGCTGTCCATGAATCATGAAGCCATTGTTGCGAATAGCCCAACCCGGACCTCCCGGACATTGTTCTTCCACAAAACGGTATTCGGCGCGAAGGATATAATGCGAGAACTCATCCTTATAAAAAAGATGCGCAAATTTCTCGTCATATGCCTCATACTGGTCATACCTCACCTTCAGGATACTATCCTCAACACGGAAAGTATTGCCAAAATTCTCTCCCAAAGGATACCCTTTTATCTTTACTGTCCAACCCTCCAGGTCTTTACCGTTAAATAGCTGGATCCATTCGTCATCAGCTTTTGTTTGATTTCCGGAGCATCCTGCCATCACCATCAAGGTGGCAGATAAAACAAAAAACACTATAAATCTGTTAGTTACCTTCATTTTTCAAGGATTTAATTATTTGATGTCTTTTTCAATCCATTTGGAGCGATCAGGCGGAGATGGAATATTGACCTTTCTTGCCGGTTTTTGTTTTAGCTGTTCGAGCAGCACCTCAACCGCCTTCTCAATACCCGGATCTATTCCCTTGGCCAGTTGTTCGGGCCTGTCAACCACTTCAATATCGGGATATACGCCAATACCTTCAATGATCCATCCTTCACTTTCATCAAAAATTCCAAAACGGGGCACCGAAATATATCCACCATCCACAAGCCGGGCATTACCTGATATACCAACCAGTCCTCCCCATGTACGGGTTCCGATCAGTTGGCCCAGTCCCATTTTCTTGAAGAAATATGGGAACGCATCTCCACCAGAAGATGAATAACCGTTGATCAGCATCACCTTAGGACCGTTGTGGGCAATATTAGGTGCACTATTGGGCACAAGGCCGTTGCGGTGCCAATGGACCAATGTCTTCCGGTCAAGAAGATCAGCCATCCTGTCGGGAATGAAACCACCGCCATTGTACCGGTCATCAATGATCAATGCTTCCTTATCGTGATAGGCATAAATCCCTTTATACAATTCCCGGTTACCTTCAACAGCGGTGTTCGGTACATGGATATACCCAATCTTGCCGTTCGACAATTTATCAACCATTGCACGCCTTTCATTTACCCAGTCGAGGTATTTCAGTTCAAGTTCACTTGAAATGGGTTGAATCTGTGAGGTACGGGCCCCGCTCCCATCCGGTTTATCGCTTACGGTAATTTCAATGGTCCGGCCAGCGGTGTTTTCAAGGAAGGCATACGGGTTATCATTCAATGTAACCTCTGCTCCGTTGATTTTAATGAGGTAGTCCCCCTTTTTTACGTCAACACCTTGCATTGTCAGGGGTGAACGTCTCGATTCGTTCCAGTTTTCACCGGCATAGATTTTTGAAATACGATATCTTCCGGCACTTTTATCAGCCTCGAGTTCAGCTCCAAGCAAACCGTTGTCAACTCTTTTTACCCTTTTGAAATCACCCCAGTCGACATAAGCATGCCCGGCATTGGCTTCCGAAACCATTTCACTCAGTACATAGTCGAGATCAGCCCGGTGACCTACATAAGTCAAAAGTTGCTGGTAACGGGTTTTTACCTCTTTCCAATCGACTCCGTGAAGATTGTCGACATAGAAATAATCCCTGAATATTCTCCAGCCATCAGCATAAACCTGGTTCCACTCTTTACGGGGATCAATTTTCATTTCCATCTGTTCGAGTTTCAACCTTCCGGCATCATTCTTCTGGTTTGGGGCAATTTTTGTAATTCCGAAATCATTTCCTGAACGATACATCATGGTTTTGCCATCAGCTGCGGGCACCACAACCGACACGCGGTCCATGATTTCCTCGGCTTTTTCATCCTCCACTTTATATCGCATCAGCTTTCCACCTGTATTATACAAAAGACCACCATCCACTGCAGCAACGATCCTATAATCGCCTGCTCCACCCGGTAATGCCGAGATCCGGTTGTTAATTCCGTCAACATCAATGGCCACTTTCACCTTATTTGCCTCAGGCTTGTCGTTGCCCTTATCATCCTTTGCCGCTTCAGGGCTTTTCTTGTCGGCCTGCGAACTTTCTTTTACAGGTTCCTGATCGTTTTTGATTTTCGTAAGTGTTGGGCCATCTGATTTCAGAACCATGGCATAAAGACGGGATGCCCTGTTATAAAGGTAATCAAACTCAAAACTCGAGAATGCCAGGTTAAAGTCTCTGTTTGACATGAAGAAAATATAATTTCCACATAGCGAGAAAACAGGAGAATCATCGGAATAAACATCATCCGTCAATTGGATTTTCCGCTTTTCCGGGATATTGTATACCCATATGGCTGACTGACTGTTGGCGCTCTCCTTTGGATACGTGATCCATTCCGAATCGGGTGAAAACGAATAGGAACGTATCTCACTTGCCGATCCATGGTCAATCTCGGTTTGGTTACCCGTGGCAACGTCAACCAACCAGAGTTTGAGTGTACGGTCAGAATAGACCAGCCATTTACTGTCGGGTGACCATTCAGGCTGGTATTTCCATGCGGCCGATTTTTTGGTCAGCTGTTTGGGTGTTGCCCCTTTCTTGTTTTCAAGCAAGTAAATCTCATACTCGCCGGTGGCATCCGAGAAATAGGTGATGTATTTTCCGTCGGGCGACCACGTTGGATAGATCTCCCTGACACCTTGTGTGGCTGTCAGGTTCTCAATCACGCCATTTTCAGCCGGCACCGAGAAGATATCACCCCTGGCATCAAACAAGGCCCTCTTTCCTGTCGGTGAAACGGCAAAACTGTGGATATCATCCTTTACGTTTTTGTAATAGGGTACCAGGTTAGGATTATCGAAATGAATATTCACTTTGACACGATTGGATTGCCCTGAAATCAGATCGAGACGAAACAGTTGTCCACCACACTCATAAACAAGCTGGCCGCTGCTCCCTGATGGATACATCACATCAAAGTCCTTATGAAATGTAACCTGGCTTCTTTCCTTTGTTTGGGTATTATACTTCCAGATATTCAATTTCAGGTCACTGTCAGAAGCATAGAAAATTTCATTGCCAAACCAAACCGGATGCTGATCGGAACCCGGAAAATCAGTGATCTGCTCAGAAGTATTGTTATCGAGGTCATAGATCCAAAGGTCCGATGCACGTCCACCCTTATACCTTTTCCAGGTGCGGAACTCGCGGTCAACAGGAGTAAACACTATTTTCCTGTTATCGGGCGACATAGCCGCGAAACCACCGTTCACTATGGGCAGCGATTCTTCCAAACCTCCTTCCACACTAACCAAAAAGTATTTCCCGTTCCTGTCACCAAATGATGTCCGGTTTGCCCTGACCAGGATCTTTTTGCTGTCGGCAGTCCAGCCAAGGACAACATTGTCGAAGCCACCCCGGGGCGGCATCATGCCTACTGAATTATACCATGTAAGCTGTCTTGGTACTCCACCTTCGGCAGGCATTACAAATATTTGCCTGCTCCCGGAATACTCGCCGGAAAAAGCGATCCATTTTCCATCAGGAGAAATCTTTGGAAACAGTTCCATTCCTTCGTGTGATGTGAGTCTTTTTGCATCACCCCCTATGGATGGCACAGTCCAGATATCACCAGAATAGACAAATGCAACCAGGTCTTGCTGAATATGGGGATATCGCATCATGCGGGCATCCTCCATTGCTTTTGAGACAAAAGAACAACTGATAAACAGCACAATGGCTGTCAACAAACGGATAGGATATTGCATAAACAATTTGATTTAAGTATTAAGTCCACTAATTTACACTGTTTACGGAGATTGAAAAAGTTTGACCATTATAAAAAACAGAAGCGCATGGGATTATCACTGCCCATGCGCCTCGATCAAAATAAATGAATCACTATTAATACTTCTGCAACAGTGTCAGAAGTTTTCTGTCAAGTTTATGTCCATTCCAGTCTTCATAGGCTACATCCTTACGACCAGAGTCAAGAATACCGAATTCGCCCCTGAAATTCCAAATGCCAAATCCAATGCCTGCGGTTGTCAGGATATCAAGCACGTCTTCAAACCATGCCAGGAAAACATCGTGGGGCGTATTTCTCCAGCAGCCACATTCACCGCAATGAACCCCTACCCCTTTTTTGGTAAGATCAATCCAGGGTTGATAATATTTTTCAAGGTCGGCGCGACTGAATTCCCGGTCACCGATTTTTCCCGGCCATACAGGAACCGGATTTTGCTCTGGGTACTTATTGGCCCATGGAGCCTGATAGTGAGAAATCTGGTGTGGAAAATACCCCCTGCAACTCTGTGCGATATCAAGGTCAATAATTTCCGGTATGACCGTATTTCCGACATTGTTGCCATCGGCGACCACCATATGGTTTGGATTGGCCTTCCTGATAGCTTCTGAAGCAGCTTTTGCCACTTTCCGGTACACTTCGCCCGGAACAGTTGTCCCGGGTGAATGCTGGTCATTCATGTCTTCCCGCATTGCCGGTTCATTCACCAGGTCAAAACTGATTTTCGAACGGTCAAGGTTCTTGAATCGGGTAGCCCACATCTCCCAGTGAAAACAGAACGCCTTGAGGGCTTCTTCATCCTTCCACAGGTTATAAGGCTCATGGAAACCGGCATTGATACAATAACCGGGAGCCCTGTGCAGGTTTAGGCTGACATGCATATTGTACTTGTTGGCCAGGAAAACCAACTCCTCAATTTTATCGACGACTTCCCCGTCAATATGATATACCTCTTCAGGCGTGATATTCCGTGTCCTGTCAATTTTCAGGTAACTGGGATATGCCATCGGAAGCCTGACAAAGTCAAACCCCCAATCCCGCATCCACTTCAGGTCCTCTTCCGTGGTCTTGTTCCGGCCACCGCCATGAACTGGATTAAAGTAGTCGAGAAGGTTAAAACCTCTCCAACGTGGGATCGGATTCACTGATGACGGGGCATTCATGGCAAAAGAGGAGGACATGCCAACCAGTCCGGTCCCGGCTGCTACCAATCCGGTGGTCCTGATAAAATCACGCCGGTTAAGAAATTTGTTGTTCATAGGAAATAAGTTTGATTCTGAACCCAAATATAATAAAAGTATAAATTACCTGACTTATTCCCCGATCTTGTCGTCGACAATTGCAAGAATCTCTTTTTCAATAATTTCAGCTTTTGCAGCAATGGCGGCCGCCTCGGATAGAATCTCTTCCGCCTGTTCTTTGTTGTCAAGTCCTGAAGCATTTATCCTGACATTCAGCCAGGCTCCCCTGACTGCCATACGGGCACATAAAGCACCTACCCCCGCATCAGAGGCCGAATTTGGATTTCCATCACGGGCCATGGCCAGCATAACTTCCATTGATTCATACGCAAGTTGCATCACTTTCAGCGGGACCATCATGGCGTGTAACGTTGCGTTTTGTATTGCTGTTTTGCGATGCAATTTCTCCTCAGGTGTATTTTTGGGTAATCCGAAAGCATCCATTATTTTACTGAATGCCTCCGTATCTTCATCTACACAGTGTAAAAGCGCATTGTAATATGTTTTACCTTTTTCGGCCCAATCCGAAAATTCCTCCCAACGGCTATCCCAACCTCTCTTATGCGCTGAAAGATTGGCGACCATTGTTCCCAGTGCGGCGCCCAAGGCACCAGCCACAGCCGAAACAGAGCCACCACCCGGGGCTGGGGATTCAGAGGCAGTTTCTTCGGTAAGATCGCGTAAAGTCCTGTCGACCAGTTTTTTCGTTATGTTCTCGTCGAGCATGTATTCAATGATGCGCTTTGGGGGATCAAAGGGTGCCAGTTCATCCAATCCAAGCGACTTCACCGCTATCCTGATCAGTTCTGCGTCGGAAACACCGGTCGACCTTTGTTGTTTTCGAAGAAAATAACGGCCAGCCTCAAGCATGGCCTCCAGCGGGATGAGTCCAATCAGCTCAGATCCAGTTACCCTTAAGCCCCTTTCCCGGGCTCTCTCGCACACTTCATCAAAGGCTATATGTACCGGAGTGACAGTTATGTCGGTCAGGTTCATCGAAATTTGGGCTATTCCATATTCATCAATATACCAACCTATAGCCCTTACCTTCTTTAAAGTTCCGGGAACCCTGACCGGTTCACCATTTTCGTCAACCACGATCTTTCCGGTAACAGGATCGCCTTCGCGTAAGACCCGTCCTGCTTCCCTGACATCAAATGCGACCGAGTTTGCACGTCGCACAGAGGTAGTGTTTAGATTGATATTGTAAGCAACCAGAAAGTTACGGGCACCAATCGCCGTTGCGCCTGTTCCTGCCACACGGTCATTCCAATTGGATGGGCCAAAATCGGGTTTCCATTGCGGGCTCTCCATCTTCTTCTTGAGCCCTTCATATTCACCCGAACGACAATTGGCAAGAGATCTTCTTTCGTCTTTATAGGCAGCGAACTCATAACAGTAAACCGGAATATCCAGCTCATTTCCAACTCTTTCAGCCAGCTTTCGGGCCCATTCAACTGTTTCTTCCATCGAAATGTTGGCTATTGGAATAAATGGACAGACATCGCAGGCGCCAAAGCGGGGATGCTCACCCTGATGGTTCTTCATATCAATCAGCTTTCCTGCCACTTGAATGGCCCGAAAAGCAGCTTCGGAAACAGCTGCAGGTTCACCGACAAAGGTATATACGGTTCGGTTGGTGGCCTTCCCCGGATCCACGTTCAAAAGCTTCACTCCTTCTGTCTGGCTGATCACATCCGCAATCTGGTTTATTACTTGTTGATTTCGCCCTTCCGAGAAATTCGGAACACATTCAATAAGTTGTTTCATAATGCTTTACCGGTTTAATATTTGTCTTTTGACAACACAAATGTAGAAAGGATTTTACACCTGTTGCGTGATAATGGTCATGGATAACAAAACAGGAGGCCAACCATGGGTTAACCTCCTGCATTCAAACCTGGAAATACTCCTATTCGTGGAGTTCCGCAAGGTTATAGGGAGTTTCCTGGTATACGTAATAATTGAGCCAATTGGAGAACAGCAGATGGGCTGCCGATTTCCAGCGCATAACCGGGGGCTGGGAAGGATCATTGTCGTGATAATAATTCACCGGCATCTGGATTGGAAGATTCTTGGCCAGATCGCGACGGTATTCGCCATCGAGGGTAAAGCGCGAATATTCAAGATGACCGGTTATGAATAGCTGCCGTCCGCCTTTACCTACTACCATGTTTACTCCTGATATAGCCGATTCGGAAAGGATGGTCAGGTTGGCGACATTTTCGATGTCCGCCCTGCGGATTTCGGTATGCCGTGAGTGGGGCACCCAGAATTCATCGTCGAAGCCCCTGAAGATAGGTAGTTTTTCATCTGACACGGTGTGGTTGAACACTCCAAACATTTTTGAATCCAAAGGATATTTAGGCACACCGTAGTGATGGTATAAACCAGCCTGGGCAGCCCAGCAAATATAAAGGGTTGAAAATACATGGCTTTTTGCCCAATCCATGATTTCCTGCATCTCACGCCAGTACGTCACCTCCTCAAATGGAAGATGTTCAACGGGAGCACCCGTTATGATCATTCCGTCATACTTCTTGTCCCTGACGGTTTCAAAATCAAGGTAAAAAGCCCTCATATGCTCTACCGGGGTATTTTTGGAGGTGTGACCCTTGATCTTGATAAAATCGACCTCCAATTGCAATGGAGAGTTTGAGAGCAACCTCAGGAGATCAGTTTCAGTGGTAATCTTCAACGGCATCAAGTTGAGAATCGCAAGTTTTAGTGGCCTGATATCCTGCTTGCTTGCACTTGAAGCATCCATGACAAAAATATTTTCTTCCTTAAGTAACTCAATGGCTGGCAATTGGTCGGGAATATTAACGGGCATGACCTGAATTTTTGTATTAGGTTATATAAATGGAATTCTTTTCAAAAAACGTATACCGTGATCTGCAGAAAACGAACTTCTGCAAATCACGGATACAGCAAATTTAATTCAAATAATGCGGTTCAAAGTATATCACTATTGAAATGAACCATTGAACAGAGATATTTAAATCTTCGATAATGCCTGTTCGAAATCAGCAATTATATCGTCGATGTGCTCCAGCCCAACACTAACTCTTAGCTGGGCAGGATAAACCCCTGCGGCAAGCTGGGCCTCCTCGGGTAACTGCGAGTGTGTGGTGACTGATGGCTGGATGATCAAGGTTTTGGCATCACCAACATTCGCAAGGTGACTTACCAACTGCAGGCTGTTGACCACTTCCTGGGCCTTCTCCTTACTTCCCTTCACGATAAAGGACAATACACCACCAGCACCTTTGGGAAGGTATTTCCGAGCCAGGTCGTAAGAAGGATTGCTTTTCAAACCGGGATAGTTCACACTCTCAACCTTAGGGTGTGATTCAAGCCATTCGGCAAGGGCCTGGGTATTCTGTATATGTCTTTCCATTCGAAGGGAAAGAGTTTCGAGACCCTGGACCAGTAAAAACGAATTAAATGGACTGATGGCAGGACCATAGTCACGCAACCCTTCAACACGCGCCTTGATGATAAAACCAATATTTCCCAGCGGGCTGTCGAAGTTGAACACATCCCAGTAACGAAGGCCATGATATCCGGGTGATGGTTCGGTGAAACCAGGGAATTTTCCATTACCCCAGTTGTAGGTTCCGGCATCTATGATGATACCACCAATACTCGTTCCATGACCTCCAATCCATTTGGTTGCCGACTCGACAACGATATCAGCGCCATATTCGATTGGACGAATCAGATAACCGCCTCCACCAAAGGTATTGTCGACAATCAACGGCAAATCGTATTTTTTAGCCAAGGCACTAAGTGCCTCAAAATCAGGAATAACAAACCCCGGATTTCCGATCGACTCAAAATAAAGTGCTTTCGTACGTTCGTCAATAAGTTTTTCAAAAGCCTCCACTGACACGTTTTCGGCCAGTCGTGCTTCAATTCCAAGTCGCTTGAAGGATACCTTGAATTGGTTATAAGACCCCCCGTAAATATAGGGTGACGACACAAAGTTATCACCCTGGTCAAGGAGGGTTGTCAATGTAAGGAACTGGGCAGCATGACCAGAGGCTACAGCCAAGGCAGCAACTCCACCTTCAAGCGCCGCCATTCTCTGCTCAAAAACGTCGGAAGTCGGATTCATGATCCTTGTATAGATGTTCCCAAATTTCCTCAACGCAAATAAGTCGGCAGCATGTTCTGCATTTTCAAACACATACGAACTTGTCTGATAAATGGGCACAGCCCTCGAATGGGTAACCGGATCGGGCTGTTGCCCTGCATGTTGCTGAAGTGTTTCAAACCTTAAATTTCTCTTCGTCATAATCAATCATTTTTCAGGTTATGTAATCAGTAAAATTCTATCATTATTTTTTAAATACTTTCCGTAAAAAAGGCATCGTACACTGCCTTGACACTCTTGTCACGATCGGAGGAACCAACCAGCATGTAGCTGACCAAATCAGAGGCACCTGAACCACTAAGGATTACATTTACCTGATTTGCGGCAAGGGCACCAAAAAGTTTTGCAGATATCCCAAAGCTTGTTTGCATTCCGTGACCAACAATGGCGACAAGAGAAACATCCTCGAGCAGCTTGATATCACTTACCGCGGTAAAGCCGAGCTCATGGGCAATCTGTTCAGCCTTTCGTCCGCTCTTTCCATCAAGCAGAATATTGATGCTGACCTGTGCTGTAATCACCGACTTGATGTTCACTGAAACCTCTGCCAGTTTACTGGTAATCCTTGCAAGTATGCCAGGCTTCAGCCCTACCCCCGGACCGTTGAGCTGCAGAATGGAAATATCATCGGTGCATGCTACACTCTTCACGACATTGGGGGCAATGAAGTTTTCGGTGTTAATGATCGTTGCCGGCTCGTTCAAATCATTCTGAGGCCACAATATATGGATTGGTATATGCTTACGCATAAGGGGTTCAACAGTTCGCGGATGGAGTGAAAAGTGATCAAAATAGGCCAGTTCACTGGCTTCGGAATAAGTTAACCGACTGATCAGGGGGGCATCTGGCACAATCCTGCGGTCGGCCGAATAAAAATGATGGGCCGCATCCCACAGAATCAGCCTGTCGGATCCGGATTCGCCTGCAATAAAGGCAGCGGTGTAATCAGCCGCTGACTTACCTGTCCGGGCCAATTTTCCGGTTTCTGTAACGCCGAATGATCCCGGGATCACCCCCACCAGGGATGCATCCCTGGAAGTAATTATTCCTGCTTCAAGCGAGGTATAAGTCGCGTTGCCAAAATCGGCTGTTGCTTTCAGCCCGATTTCTGCCGGTGTAACCATTTCGGCCATGATTCCTGCTGATTTCAGGATCCGGACAACCAACAAGGCTGTCACCACTTCGCCCTGGCATGTAACGGCATCCTTCAGTGCAGGCGAATAGTCACCAGTAAGGTAAATTCCCTTCAGGAGGTTGGCTAATCTTTCGGTTTCAATAACATATCCTTCCTCAGGTTCGATTCCTGTTACCTTTTTCCACAAATTATTCAACTGGACGGCAATATACTCCGATTCGGCACCGGAATAAAAGACCTGTTCGATAGATTCGGAAATCAGTTTGCGGATTCCAGACAGGGAAGACACAACCAACCAGCTAGGCTTTTCCTGACGTTCCAGAAATTTTTTCAGATGCTGAAGGGAAGCGCTGTCCTCGATAATTTCCCCTTCTATGCGTACGATGCATGCAGACATATATTCAGTTTTTGAATAGTTTTTACCCGTGAAACGAACCAGAACTTTTTCCTGGTCAGAGTAAATCAATTAATAATCTGGATAGTTTTTTTTGTGGAGTGGCCTTCAGTGCCTGTTCCTGTGAACACTGCCTGAAGGCTATTGCATAGCCATCAATGCTGGCGGCATAGCAACGCCACAGCGACAAGGCACCGGTGAAGAATCGATATAATAAAAGAATGGCTTCATTGCTATGCTTCTTTAATGATAAGCGCAAATATAAAAGGAAATCTTATCTGACCAAATGAAGTGCAAATTAATTTTAGACAAGAATGTCTTTTTTAACAATGACAAAAGATTAGGCCAATTTTGACCATCGAAGACCTGAAGGCTACCATGAAATCATGATACAGGCCCGGAGAATACAGGGCCACCTGTCCGAATATTTCCCTTTAAGCGTTGACATGTTCCTCTGCCCGGTATGAAGACCTCACAAGCGGACTACTTTCCACAAACCGGAAGCCTTTGCGGATCCCGATTTTGCGATACTCATCAAAAACTTCAGGCGAAAAATATTCTTTCACAGGCATATGGGTCGCTGTTGGTGCCAGATACTGACCAATGGTCATAACTTTTGCACCGGCTTCCAATAGGTCGTCCATTGTCTGCAAAATCTCCTCACGGGTTTCACCCAAACCAAGCATAATCCCTGATTTGGCAATTTTCCCCTGCGAGGCAATATATCTGACTACATCAAGGCTGCGCCTGTATTTTGAAGCAAACCTAACAAACGGGGTAAGCCTTTCAACAGTTTCGAGGTTATGTGATATCACATCAGGCTGTGCATCAATGACCTGCTGTATCAGTTCAGTATTTCCCCTGAAGTCAGGGATCAGGACCTCAATGCGTGTTCCGGGATTTACACGCTTAACCTCCCTGATGGTTCTTGCCCAGATTCCTGCACCCTGGTCATCCAAATCATCCCTGTCAACCGAAGTGATCACACAATGCTTCACTCCCATCAGCCTTACTGTCTCGGCCAGCTTTTCGGGCTCCAGTTCATCAGGAGGAAGAGGACGTCCTGATTTCACGGCACAAAACTTACAACGTCTGGTACAGATATCACCTAGAATCATGAAGGTCGCAGTCCCACGATTCCAGCATTCACCAATGTTCGGACAATTTCCACTGGTACAAATGGTGTGCAAACCATGCTTTTCTACAAGGTTCTTTACCTTTGAATAACTCTCCCCTTTGGGCATATTCATTTTCATCCATCTCGGCAAGCGCTGCCGTTCATGAAGCTCGTGTGCCATCTCTTAAAATTTTCTGCAAAAATAAGCTTTATAAAAAGAATTGCCTTTACAATTCAGACTAAATCATCTTTTATATGCTGGAATATTTAATAAACAGGTAATCCATACAACCATTCTTCCACCGATAGTGTTATTTTTGCAGATATCACGGTTTGGAACAAATGAACAGATTTTTGTTGACTCTATTTTCCTTTTTTATAGTCTTCGTTGCTTCAGCGCAGGTTATTCCCGATCAGACAAATGTCCAGCTGGCAACCCAATACTATAATAACCGTGAATTTGAAAAAGCGGCCCCTCTCCTGAAAGAGGTGTATGAGACCAGCAAAAACAGATATTATTACAGGTTATTCCTGTTGAGCCTGGCTGAGTTGCAGCGTTACGACGAGGCTATCGATGACCTGAAACGTGAAATCCGCAAGAGTCGTGACCCCCAGGCTGACCTGTTGGTGCATTGGGGTGCTGTCCTGAAGCTTCAAAAAAATGACTCTGAAGCAACCGAAAGATACCAGGAAGCGTTGAAAGCCACCCCCTCCGACCGCGCCAGTTATATTAACACCGCCAACATGTTTCTTCAGTGGCGAGAATATGAATGGGCTGAAAAGCTTTACATGCAGGGGAGAAAGTCGATATCGGGCGAGAAATTCCACAGCGAACTGGCCTCGGTTTATCTATATCTCAGGAATTATAGCCAAATGCTTGACGAACTTCTTGAACTTGTGAAAATTGATGAAAAGCAGCTAACAAGGGTTCAAAGCAGTCTGTCATCAGCCATGTATCTCGACATTGAGAACAACCTCAGGGACGAATTCCGCACCATTCTGCTAAAACGAATTCAATCTGAACCTGATGTTATCGCATACAACCGCCTGCTTATCTGGTTCTTTATCCAGGAACGGCAATTTGCCGCTGCCCTTCGTCAATATATTGCACTTGACCGGCGAACCGGAGCTGAAGAACCCCACATTCTTGCCCTCGCACATATGGCCATCAACAGCCAGAATTTTGAGCAAGCAAGTTCGGCATACGATTATATTCTGTTAAAAGGCACAGAGAATCCTTCCTGGACTCAGGCGTTCATATACAAGCTTCATTCGGATTACCAATTTTATACAACCACCAGGCCCGATGACAAAGAATATGGTGCACTTTTGGCTGGCCGGTTCGAAGAAGGGTTGAAAACATTGGGAATGACACCGGGATCGGTTTTCCTGATCAGGGAATATGCCCACCTGCTTGCATTCTTCCTGGAAAGACCTGAAGAAGCCACCACTCTGCTTCAGTCAGCCCTTGAAATAAAAGGCCTTAGGTTACAGGAAATGAGTGAGATAAAAACCGAGCTTGCTGATGTATTCATTTATGCCGGAGATCCTTACGAAGCCATTTTGCTTTATTCACAGGTAATTGACCTGAACCGGAATAACACTCTGGGTGATGAGGTGAAACTAAAAAAAGCCAAATTGGGCTACTATATGGGAAATTTTTCCTGGGCGGCAGCGCAGTTGGATGTATTAAAGGCCAGTACCTCAAAACTTACTGCCAATGATGCCATGGAGCTATCCATATTCCTTCACAACAATGTGTCAGAGGATAGTATCAATAAAGCCTTACAATTTTTTGCAAATGCCGATCTTCTTTTCTTCAGGAATAAAAATGAGGAAGCAATGGCAGCGCTCGACAGTATCGATGAGCATTTTCCATATCACTCCTTAATTGATGATGTGCTTTTCAGAAAGTCAAAAATCCACCTGAAGATGAATAAACCGGAGTTCGCCGTTGAAATGCTGGAACGGATTGTGAAGGATTTCGGCTATGATCTATTGGCTGATGACGCCCTGTATTTATTGGCTGAAACATACAATTTCAGGTTAAACAATAAAGATCAGGCCATGGATGCCTACCGAAAAATAATGTTCGACCATCCAGGAAGCATTTACGTTCCCGACGCGCGTGATAAGTTCAGGGCCCTTCAGGGAGAAAACCCTGATGCAGGCATCCCTGCTCCCGGTGAGGCAAAAGAAGACCTGTTTTAACTGACTCAAACTTTCAAAATGAACAAATCTGACAAAGGCCTGATTTTCGCACTTTCTGCAGTGCTGATTTGGTCAACTGTCGCAACTGCCTTTAAAATTGGGCTGCGGGAACTTGATTATGCCCAGCTGATACTTATCGGAGCAGGAATATCATCTCTCTTTTTACTGGGCTACATTATCGTTGCAGGACAGGTTAGTGAGCTATTCAAGACCACGGGCAAAGACCTTCTGCTTTCATCGTTAACCGGTGCGCTTAACCCGTTTGGTTACTACCTGATACTTTTCAAGGCATATTCATTACTTCCGGCACAGCTGGCCCAACCTCTTAATATGATTTGGCCACTTACCCTGGCATTGCTTTCAGTACCGTTGCTTGGACAAAAAATCGGACTGAAACACTTTTTGGCCATGGGTGTCAGTTTTGCAGGCATTGTTGTTCTTTCTTCCCAGGGAGGGTTGTCGGGTTTCCGACAGACAAACTTATTCGGGGTATTTCTGGCTACTGGAAGCTCCATCCTTTGGGCTCTCTACTGGATTCTCAATGTCAAGGACCATCGCTCCGAAGCGGTTAAGCTTTTCATGAGTTTCATCTTCGGTTTTGTCTATTTGCTGATTTATGTAGCCATCTTCTCGGACTTCAGTTTTCCCGTTGGAAATTCGCTTTGGGCGGCAATTTACATTGGCTTATTCGAGGCTGGCATAACTTACCTTCTTTGGATGAAGGCCATGCAAATGAGTCATAACAACGCACGCACGGGCAGTCTGACCTTCCTGTCACCTTTCATTTCACTGATTTTTATTTCCATTATTTTAGAGGAAAAGATATATATTACCACACCATTGGGTCTAATCCTGATTATAACCGGAATAATCTGGCAACGATTTTATATTAAAAGCAGATGAAACAAAACAGAAACATCAGGATATTGGGAATCGACCCTGGCACCACTGTCACTGGGTATGGACTCGTTCAGGTTACGAATAACCAACCTGTCATTTTATCGCTGGGAATCATGAAGCCCGGGAAGTTTGACGATCACTACCAGCGTTTGCATTATTTGCATGGACGGGCATTACAGATCATCGATGAATATAAACCTGAAGTCCTTGCCATCGAAGCTCCTTTCTATGGCAAGAATGTCCAGTCGATGTTAAAACTTGGGCGCGCCCAGGGAGTCATCATGGCGGCTGCGCTTTACCGTGGTTTGCCGATTTTTGAATATGCACCGCTTTTAGTCAAGCAGGCAATCACAGGAATGGGACGCGCCAGCAAGGAACAGGTTTCGTACTTCCTTCAAAACATCTTCCATTTGCACGATCTGCCAAAAGAACTTGACGCAACCGATGCCGTTGCGGTTGCCATATGCCATTTCATCCAGCAATCAAAGCCTGCTTCTTCCAAAGAATTCAAAAACTGGGAAGAGTTTATCCGAAAAAATCCAGACCGGATCAAATAGGAAAATTTCTCCTTCGAAATTTATTAAAGGGTATAACCCGAAAAAGTGTCCACAGTTTTAACTGTTGGCACAAATCCCTGCCAAGTCAAGATCAAAGCCCTGCCAGGCAAATATTTTGAAAGCTGATTTAGCTTCCAAATAAAATCAGGATTGAAAAATGGCTTTTATGTGAAGTATAAAAGAAAGGTGGGTGTCTTAATCAATAAAGACACCCACCTTTCAATTTATAATAATTCAACAAACAACTGACCTAACTTCCCTACTTTTGCAACCTTCCGGAATCAGCCATAAACTGTCAATACAAGACGTCTCGATCCACCATTGTTTCTGAACTCACACAAATAAATTCCCTGCCAGGTCCCAAGGTTCAACCTGCCATTTGTGATCGGGATGGTCAAGGTACTCCCAATCAGGCTGGCCTTCAGATGTGCCGGCATATCATCGGGGCCTTCGTCGGTGTGTTCATACAATGGATGGTTTTCGGGTACCAGAACATTCATAAAACGCTCAAAGTCTTCCCTTACAGTAGGATCCGCATTTTCGTTCAGTGTAATGGCTGCAGATGTATGCTGGATCAGTATATTGAGCAATCCAGTTTCAGGAAGAACCGGTAAATGCCCGGCAACCAACCTGGTTATCAGGTGGAATCCACGTTTAAAGGGTGGAAGCGTAATCTCTTTTTGCCAGATCATTAACCAGGGATTTAAAAATTAATCCTTCCAGACAATTGTCTTCTTGGATTTGCCTATACATTGAAGGTCATTTGACATTGTTGCAGGTTCAAGAAGGTAAGCGACCAACTCAACCACGACACTGTCACCATTAGCAGGATAGGAAGCGGACTGCCATCCGTCGGTGTTTTTGCTGAAACGATATTCTTCGGTCAGGTTATTATAAACTCTTGATACAAAAAGAATGTCCCCTTCATCATTTAATAACTTGACATTGTAGGAATCAGCATTGGAAACCTTATTCCATTTAAGTTCGATCTCCCTTGTGCTGGCATTCATTTCACATTCGGTCATGGCAGGTGGATAAACCACTGTAGCATACAATTTATCGTAAAACGTCTTGACATCACCATTACGGAATGTTGCATTAAATGCATAATCCCCAGCTGCAGGAAGTGATTCGGAATACTCATTTAAAGGGGTTGTCCATACATAATCCTGGCTATAACCCATGTAAGGCTCCAACACATAGGTCTGCCCTCCCGCACCAGAATGTTCAACATTCACGGAAGTGAATTCTGAATAGGAAAATGCATGCAATCCAAGGCCTTTCAAGGTGTCGCCATCCACAATTTCAGTGAGTATATAGGCATCACCAAACCCGGTTGTGTCAGGTTCGGTACTTACACACGCAGAGACCAGCAAGGCAGAAGAAACAACAGCCAAAGCTGATTTAAAAAAACTCATTTTCATGACTATCTGTTTTATTTTGATCATTTAACTTGTATACATAGATGGAATAGAACGACAAAAGTTGCGCCAACAATACAAAATCATCCTGAATTTATTTAAGATGTTCATATTCTGCGTACTTGAAAAGAAAATAAAAACATTATCTTTGCGCCACATTTTCAGAAAATAATTCTAAAGATTTATGTCAGTAAAAATGAGATTAGCGCGGCATGGCCGCAAAAGGTATGCTTTCTACCACATTGTGGTAGCAAATAGCAGGGCGCCACGAGATGGCAGGTACATTGAAAGGATTGGCTCATACAATCCCAACACTAATCCTGCTACTATAGATCTCGATTTTGACAAAGCCTTCGATTGGCTTGAAAAAGGCGCACAACCCACTGACACCGTACGTGCAATACTGTCGTACAAGGGTGTGCTCTACAAAAAACACCTCGCTGGTGGCGTTAAAAAAGGCGCAATGACTGAAGAGGAAGCTGAACGCAAATTTGATGCATGGATGACTGAAAAGGAATCCAAAATTCAATCAAAGAAAAATTCACTTTCTACCGAGGCAGACAAAGCCCGTAAACAACAGCTTGAAGCTGAAGCAAAAGTGAACGAGGAACGTGCGGCCGCCATTGCAGCCAAAACGTCAGCCCTTGCCGCTGAAGCTGCAGCAGCAAATGCCAAGGTTGAAGACGAAACATCTGAAGAAGCCGTAGAAGAAGCCGCTCCTGAAGTTACCGAAGAAGCTGCTCCCGAAGCCACCGAAGAAAACACCGAGGCTTAATGTTGAATTGATTTTTCAACAAGATATGGAAGCCATCCCTTGCCGGGATGGCTTTTTTATTGCCCTTTTGTCATTACATTTGTTGTGTCCATATTGTAACCACATGCATAGCATATCAAAAGAAAACTGTCAAAATATAGGTTATTTCCAGAAACCACATGGAATTTCCGGAAGCTTGGTACTCCAGTTTAATGAAGGCCTTGAGGAATGGGTTGAAGAATCCCTTGTTCTTTTTGTTGAATCTGATGGTATTCTTGTACCGTGGTTTGTGATAGAGGATGGAATAAGGATCACTTCATCCAAGACTGCAATAGTGGACCTGGAATGGATCGAGGATAAACCTGCTGCAAAAAAACTTTGCGGTAAATCCGTCTGGATCGAGAAGATGGAAGGACAAGAAGAAATTCTGGTTGAGGAGAATTCCGCTTGGGTTGGATATTCCGTTACTGATGAATATATGGGATATCTGGGCGTAGTAACTGAAGTAAACGATTATGCCGGCAATGTTGTGTTATCTGTGGATAAAAACAAAACTTCTCAACTGGTCCCCTTTCATCCCGACTTGGTTATCGACATCAATCGTCAGGAAAAGACATTGATTTTGTCGCTACCGGAAGGTTTGTCCGATATGGATATTTAATGGCTGTGCAGTTGCCTGAATTCCTTATTACAGCAGATAAACATGATCATCTGATTGCAGGTACAATCTAATCTTCGATAATTTCCAGTTTTTTACGGAAAATTGTCTCAAAAATTTTGAGATCGTGCAACTTTGGCAGGCAAGTTGCGTCTTAACCAAAATTCGGTTTTACTGAATTGTGCAATTTTTTAAATAAAACAGATATGAAAACAAAATCAATGTTCGCGATCCTTCTTGGATCCCTATTTCTTTTGACTGCCTACGTCAGCCCAGCCCAAAGTGAAACCCGCAAGGTACCTGTCTTTTCAGAAATCAGCCTGAGGGTTTCAGGCACGCTGCACCTTAAACAAGGAGACGCCCAGAGTGTGGAAATTGAAGCTTCACAATCTACATTGGATGAACTCATAACCGAGGTTTCAGGCCGTACACTGGTAATCCGTTTCAGGACTTCCAATCTGTTTTCCCGGAACTTCAGGCCCGGCAATATAGATATTTATGTAACTGTTCCTGAAGTAATTGCGCTTGGCATCTCCGGATCGGGTGATATCATTGCCAAAACTCCGGTCACTTCGAGAATTATGGACCTTACTGTTAGTGGAAGTGGCAATATAAACATCCCGGAACTGAATTCCGAGAAAGTTAAAGCCAATATTTCCGGTTCAGGTGACATTTTACTTGGAGGTGGAAAAGTTGCCCAGGAATTTGAAGGAACCATTTCAGGCTCCGGCAATATAAAAGCTGCCGATTATGAAGCCAGCACAGTAAACATCAAAATCATGGGATCAGGCAATTGCAGCATTCACACCAACGGTGACCTGTATGCACGCATTGCAGGGTCAGGCAATGTGTATTACGGAGGTAATCCTAACCTCGACACCAGCATTGCCGGATCAGGTAAGGTGACAAACAGGAATTAAGTGCGAATCTCATTTTCAGATTATTAAGCTTACAGATATGTTTTTCAGAAATACCAACCTGTATTAATAGACTTAAAAAATTAAAAATTAGAAATATCTATTAATTTTATAGGGTTATTCATCTAATTAAAACATATGTTATGAGCATGCTGAAAGAATTTAAGGAATTTGCCATGAAAGGCAATGTCGTTGACCTGGCTGTTGCAGTCGTCATCGGTGGTGCATTTGGCAAAATTGTCACCTCTTTCGTAAATGACGTGATAATGCCACCTATCGGTGTCCTGATGGGAGGTGCCGATTTTTCGGACTTGAAGGTAGTATTGAAAGCTGCAACCGAAGAAGTTGAAGCGGTTACGCTTAATTACGGTTCCTTCATCAATACTTTAGTTGATTTCATTATCGTTGCATTTGCCATTTTCATGGTGATCAAGGGAATCAACTCAACGAAGAAGAAAAAAGAAGCAGCCCCGCCTCCACCTCCTCCCGGACCTACAAAAGAAGAAACCCTTCTTACTGAAATCCGCGACTTGCTGGCAAAGAAATAATAAATTGATTTCAATAACATGTTACAAAAAATGGCTGCCTGATAGCAGCCATTTTTTTTATATAAAAAAAGGACGGATCAACATCCGCCCTTCTTACTAACTAAACTAACTAAACCAATAAAACTAATCAAACCTAAACCTATGAAACTAAAACCGTGACAAAGATAATGACTTTTTAAATTTTTGAATAAGCCTCCGGTCATCAAAGACTGTTTTATAACATTTTTTAAGATTTACGTAACATTATTACTTTCCAGATAAAAAACCACCAAAGTGAAACCGATTTATTAATTTTTTTCTAAAGTTTTGACATAAAAAAAAGGACGGATCAACATCCGCCCTTCTTACTAACTAAACTAACTAAACCAATAAAACTAATCAAACCTAAACCTATGAAACTAAAACCGTGACAAAGATATGCCTGAGAAACATTACTTCAAAGAAAGGCATACTAAATATATGTTCTAAAACATGTTTCTTAAAATTCAGATAACATTAGTGGAAATCGCATTGTAAAACAAGTAAAACAGATAAAAACACAACACTGAAAAGCTTGCTTCAGGAAAATCTAATCCTAACGCCCTTTAGCGATCTTTAAGAACACATCAATCTGTTAACCAACCAATTACGAAAATCACTAAAATCAGAAGACATAGGTACTGCCTCCTTCTTGCCCTGTTGAAACTTCCTGAGGGCTTCGGGCAAGGTCACTATACCTTCTCCCGCAATTTTTTCCATGGTATCCAAGAATTTTGCGGGATGGGCTGTTTCAAGAAAAACTCCGGCTTCATTGCCTGCAAGGTTTTGTTCCAGGGCAGCAAAACCACATGCGCCATGAGGATCAAGAAGGTATCCGGTTTCTTCATAAACTCTTCTGATAATCCCGGTAATCTCCTCGTCTGAGAAGCGATATCCTTTCATGATCGATGAAATTCTGTCATGGGATTGCCCATACATATCCAGGATTCGGGCAAAATTACTGGGGGCTCCCACATCCATGGCATTGGCCAATGTTTCTACCGAAGATTTAGGTAAATATTCTCCTGTTTGCAGATATTGGTATACCACATCGTTCTCGTTGTTTGCGGCAAGAAAACGGGAGACCGGCAATCCCATTTCCCGGGCAAAAAGTCCGGCAGTAAGATTTCCAAAATTGCCACTCGGCACGGCAAAAACCAATTCATTATCTTTCAGCACTCCAGATTCTTT
>JAEYXH010000013.1 GCA_023428545.1 Bacteroidota bacterium
GTACTGCTACGGTGGGAGAGTAGGACGTCGCCTTACTTTTTAAACCCCGGTTCTTATGAGCCGGGGTTTCTTGTTTTATAGTGCTTTGTGTCCTGTTAAAGTTTGGTTGTTGATAAATTGGTCTATAACATCCATAATAATTCCCGGTATCTTCGTTTATTCAGTGATTCTTTCATCTAATTATTAACGGGTGCCTGCTTCTGTCAATGTATATAGGGAAAATATCTTCTTTGTAACTGTTCTGGTTACCGCTATTTGTTTCCCTTTTTCTGAGGCCATGGTTTCTATACTTACCGGAGCTCTTTTGCTTCAGGCATTGGTTTTGGGATCATGGAATCATCCTTCAGTGAAACTCCGTAGCATTTTCCCTTTGCTATTTCTGATTTCTATATTCTTTGTTTACGTTGTATGGCTTTTGGCTTGTGACGATCTCGATATGGGGATTTACGAGCTCAGAAAGACCATTTTCTGGTTGATAGTTCCTTTGGCTTTTTATTTATCGCCTCCATTAACTGCAAAAAGAAGTTATATTGTTCTGCTTTCATTCGTCCTTGCTGTTTTTATTTCCAGTCTGATAAGCACGGGAAAGCTTGTATTATTTGATTTTTCAGATGTTTTTAGTAACAGAAAGGTATCCTATGTCTCACATATCCGGTTTTCCTTTCAGGTCATTCTATCCATCTTTATATTGGGCTATTTCTTCATAAATAGAACATTCAGGAATGGTCTCGCGATTTATTGGTCGCAACTCTTCATTCTGCTTTGGTTGCTGGTTTTTCTTATGGTGGCCCAATCACTTCTCGCAATTATCGCATTCGCGGTTACTTTATTTATATTTCTTGTTTATTACCTGCTTCATTTGCCTAATCGATTGCAAAGAACCTTTTTGTTTATTGGGGCTTTTTTGATAGTGGCCATCCCAATTCTTTATGTTGTCCGTGTTGTAAATGATTATTACGATTTTGAGGAAATTAATTCTATTGCCCTTGATAAATATACACAGTCTGGAAATCTTTATTTCCATGATTTCAATGACCAGGCAAGGGAAAACGGGAATCTTGTTTTTATCTATGTCAGCCATGATGAATTGCGTCGCGAGTGGAGCAAGAGAAGCTTAAAAGGTTATGATGAAAAACTAAATGGTTTTCCGCTTCATATTACTCTTTTCCGTTATATGTCAAGCCTTGGTTTAAGGAAGGATAGTGTTGGTCTTTCGAAACTGAGCGATGATGATATCAGGCAGGTTGAAAAGGGATTGACAAATTACAAATTCAAACGAAGATTTTTTTCTCTTTATCCAAGGATTTACGAAACCATTTGGGAATTGGACGCATACTGGCGTTCAGATGATCCAAATGCAAAGTCATTGGCGCAACGAATAGAATTTCTGAAGGCTTCAATGGTTTTGGTTAGGGAAAACCCATGGTTTGGTATCGGAACTGGCAATTCAAAAGCCGAGTATAACCGTGTTTATGACCAGATGCGGTCAAATCTGGACAATGATAAGCGGGCTACCTCCCATAACCAGTATTTAAATTATTTAGTAAAGTTTGGATGGGTTGGATTTCTATGGATTTTTATGGCAGTACTTGCCCCTTTCCTTTGGTTAAATCATCGGAAAAACTCGTTATTTACACTATTCCTTCTAATGATTGCATTTGCAAATCTCGGTGATTCGAATCTGGAGACGCATATGGGATTGTCATTTTTTACTTTCTTTTATTGCTTTTTCCTTTGGAATTCGCCTGATGACCTGAAATCTTCTTTGAAGAAACTTGTTTGACAAAGGGTTGTATTTATACCACATGAATCAGTTTTATGAGTGATTAGGATAGCGCCTACTGCGTATGTCCTCTGTAAAATTATTGATGGCATTTTTCAATGATAACCTTGATGTAAAGCATTTGCTTTTCTGCCTAAAGTATTCGATATCAGTCAGTCATTTGTCAAAGTCTTTTTATGAAGAATCAAACATTTTCTCCTGTGCGTTGTTCTTAAAACAGAATAAAATATTAAAAGGTATGCATAGAAGAAATTTCATATTGACAGTGGGAACTGTTGCTGCAGCTGTCCCTTTGATGGGTGCACTTAGCTCATGTGCCTCCGAAACGAAAGTATTTGCAGGTCATGTTTTCCCCGAACTGGGTTATTCATTTGATGCTCTGGAACCTTACATCGATGCCATGACCATGGAGATTCATTATACGAAACATCATAAGGCGTATTTCGATAATTTCATGAAGGCAGCTGACGGAACGGATATGCTCAAGACTCCGATGGAGCAGATCATGGCCAGTATCAGTTCTCAATCTGAAGGTGTTAGGAATAACGGAGGAGGCTTTTATAACCATTCTTTATTTTGGGAGTCACTGACACCTGAAAAAGTTGAAATGTCAGGTGAGTTCAAAAGTGCCATTGAAAAGGATTTTGGAAGTTTTGAAGAATTTTCGGGTCAGTTTGCCAATGCTGCAAAAACGCGATTTGGAAGTGGATGGGCTTGGTTATCGGTTAATTCTGAAGGAAAGCTTTTTGTGTCTTCTACCCCAAATCAGGATAATCCCCTGATGGATGTTGTTGAGCAAAAAGGTATCCCAATTTTGGGCCTTGACGTTTGGGAACACGCTTATTACCTTCATTATCAAAATCGTCGGGCTGAATACGTGGACAATTTCTGGAATATCGTCAACTGGACAAAAGTTGAAGAACGATATAAATTAAGTATTGGCTAGATTTATCTTTTTATTTGATGATAAGCTCATTATTTTTGGTGAAAATCTGAATAATGAGCTTAACTGTTGTAATAGTGGGGGCCGGTAACGTAGCAACCCATATTTCCAAAAGACTGGCTAGCCAGGGATTTGAAATATTACAGGTATTCAGTCGGACTGAGGAGTCTGCCAGATTGTTGGCAGATGGCCTCTCAACTGAGTGGACAACCGACCCCGATATGCTGAACCAAGAGGCCGATTTTTATTTTCTCGCATTAAAGGATTCTGTTCTTGCTGATTTTCTCGATCAATCTGGACTAAAGGACAAGCTACTTTTGCATTGCTCTGGCAGTCTGAATATTTCGATTCTGGCGCCATTTTCAAACAATTATGGTGTTATATACCCACTTCAAACCTTTTCTAAGTCGAGGGACGTGAATCTCGCAGAAATACCGGTTTTTATAGAATCTTCGGATGCTGTTACGGAGATGGAAATCTTACGTATCGCAGAAAGTATAAGTAATTGCGTTAGAGTGGCAACCAGTGGCCAGAGAATGCAACTTCATATGGCTGCAGTATTTGCCTGCAATTTTGTCAATCATATGTATGCAGTTGCCGAAGGGATCTTGGAAAAATCAGGATTTGGATTCGAATATCTGGAAACCCTTATCAGGGAAACATTTGAAAAGGCACTTACCCTTAACCCCAAGGAAGCTCAGACTGGGCCGGCAGTTAGGAATGACCGAAATATCGTTGAGAAGCACCTACAATCCCTGGAGTATGATGCCAGTTTAAGATTACTTTACGAGCGTATATCACAACATATTTCTACCTTTCACAAAAAATAAAAGAATGTCGTTTTTTAAAGATGATCTGAAACAGATAAAAGCTATTTTACTGGATGTGGACGGAGTTCTGTCATCCGATACTTCACCTCTTGACAAAAATGGTGATCCAATGAGAACTGCCAATGTAAAGGATGGATTTGCAATACGCCATGCATTGCTTAATGGAATCGAAATCGGAGTCATCACTGGGGGTGGCCAGAAAAGGGTAAGGAAAAGACACCTGAAACTTGGGATTACCCACTACTATGACAATGTTAGTGATAAAACCCGGGTTCTCCAGGATTTTATGAAAAAGACAGGTATTTCACCAAATGAGATTCTTTTCATGGGTGACGATTTGGTTGACCACGCCGTGATGCGTCAAGTTGGAATATCAGCTTGTCCATCGGATGCAGTTCCTGAAATAAAACTAATTTCAAGGTATATATCAGATCACAAAGGAGGAGATGGTTGTGTGAGGGATGTGATCGAGCAGGTCATGCGTGCCCAAGGTAAGTGGTTCAACGATAACCTAACTGAAAAGCAGGCATATTGATGAATTGGTTTCCCGAATACAGGTATATCCTGGCTTCAGGTTCGCCCAGACGCCAGCAAATGCTCAGGGACTTGTCGTTGCCATTTGAAGTTTGGACGGCTGATACTCCTGAGGAATATCCACCAGAAATAAGAGTAGTTGACATTCCAATTTATCTCGCCAGACAGAAGGCTATCCCTTTCAAATCTGTTTTGGGTGATAAGGATTTGCTAATTACAGCAGATACCATCGTATGTATAGGCAAACAGGTACTTGGTAAACCAGGCGACAAGGAACACGCCAGAGAAATGCTGAAGATACTTTCCGGTAAAATTCATCAGGTGATTACGGGGATGTGTCTTACTTCATTAAGAAAGCAGGTCGTCTTTTCTGATGTAACACAGGTTGAGTTCAAGGAATTATCTGAAGACGAGATTGATTATTATGTCGATGTTTTTCAACCCTTTGATAAAGCGGGAGCATATGGTATCCAGGAGTGGATTGGTTTGATGGGTGTAGTAAGGATTGATGGATCATTTTTCAATGTAGTTGGTATGCCGGTACAAAAACTGGTTGAAGAAATTTTCCGATTTTAAGACATGTTTTAAAATCTGTTGAAAAGCAGGTAATTATATCGTCATTTAGAAAACATATAAAGGCCAAGTTTCGTAAATTAAGGATAAATCAAAACTTTTGAAGTTATGAAATTTGTGGCCAGATTCTTTCTAATCTTACTCATCGCCCTTGTTTCAATTACATGCCAGAATCCAAAGCCTGTTTCTGTTGGTTTTATGCTGCATGCGCTCGACAAGGAACGTTGGGAGAGTGACCGTGATTTCTTTGTGAATAAAGTTCGGGAACTCGGAGGAACTGTTACAGTTGTTGAAGCCGGAAATGTAGCGGAAACACAACTGGAACAGGCACAGAAATTGCTTGCCGAAGGTGTGAGCGTACTGGTAGTTGTACCTGTTGATCAGTTTGCTGCTGCTCAAATTGTTGAAGAGGCCCATAAAAAGAACGTACCGGTCATTTCATACGACCGACTGATTCTTAATTGCGACCTGGATTACTATGTATCAACTGATAATGTTGAAATAGGTGAACTCCAGGCGTCCTATCTGACCACAATAAAACCTGAAGGGAAGTTTGCCTTGATCGGGGGCGCAAAAAGTGACCACAACAGCCAATTCCTTTATCTTGGTCATATGAATGTACTTGCACCACTTATAGAAAAGGGTGACGTTAATGTTGTTTTGAATACATTTACTGAACGTTGGGAAGAGGATGAAGGTTATGCAATTGCCAAGGATTTCCTTGTTAGGCCTGACTCACAGCCCGATGCGTTTATTGCAGGAAATGATGCCATAGCCATCGGAGTAATAAAAGCTCTGGATGAAGCCGGCATTGCCGGGAATGTGCTGGTAGCTGGCATGGATGCTGACCTTGCCAATCTTCAGGAGATTGTTAAAGGGAACCAAACCTGTACCGTATATAAGCCAATTGAGAAAATGGCCACCGCTGCTGCTGAAATTGCAATGAAACTAGGTAATGGAGAGGAGTGTGAACGATCATTCCAAACTGTTTCCAATGGAAACAAACTGGTCCCTTCCTATCTTTTCAACGGGGTTGTTGTCAATAAGCAGAACCTGAAATTGACTGTCGTATCCGAGGGATATCAGAAAGAAGAGGAGATATTTAAATAGATTTCACAAAATTCTTTGAATAACAGCCCAGCTTTTTTGCCGGGCTTTTTTTTGAGAACCAGGAGTCAGTTATTAACTTGATAATTCAACAATATAAATGCATTTTCCTCGTATTCACCTGTCATTGATCATGAACCGGTTTTGTTGAATTCAGTATATTTGGTGCTTTATCAGCAAAATATCGATTTATGAGACAATTTAAACTGATTCTTGCAATCGTTCTTTTATCACTTTCAGGGTTACAGGCACGTGAAGGAATGTGGGTGCCGCTACTTTTGGAGAAGTACAACCTTGAAGAGATGCAACAAATGGGATTTAAGTTGACAGCCTCTGATATTTATGATGTCAACAATGCAAGCATGAAAGATGCCGTCGTGCTTTTTGGTGGAGGATGTACCGGTGAGTTAATTTCCGGAGAAGGGTTACTGATTACAAATCATCATTGTGGTTACAGACAGATCCAAATGCACAGCTCTGTGGAAAATGATTATTTAACACATGGTTTTTGGGCAAAAAGCCGTGAAGAAGAGCTTCCCAACGCAGGACTCAGTGTAAGCTTTCTTGAAAGGATGGAAGATGTAACATCAAAGGTTTTTGTAGGAACTGAGAATGTTCAGGATCCTGGCGAACAGCAAAAATTAATTAACAAGAACATTTCCGAACTTGAAAAGTCAGCCCAGGCGGATGGGAAATTCCGGGCTTCAGTCAGGCCTTTTTTTTACGGTAACCAATATTTTCTGCATGTATACAAAGTTTATACAGATGTCAGGCTGGTTGGTGCCCCTCCATCGTCAATAGGGAAATTCGGAGGAGATACCGATAACTGGATGTGGCCAAGACATACAGGGGATTTTTCACTTTTTCGTATATACGCCAATAACGATAATGAACCTGCCCCATATTCAAAAGATAATGTACCGTATAAGCCTAAAAAGTTTTTTCCGATAAGCCTGAAAGGTGTTGATCCGGAAGATTTCACCATGGTATTTGGCTATCCCGGAAGGACTACGCAGTATCTGACTTCGGATGCAGTGAAGTTAATCCGCGAACAAAGGAACCCGGATCGAATTGCCATCCGTGACACGAAACTTGATATCATGGGCCGGCATATGGCCGGTGATCCCAAAGTCAGGATACAGTACGCCTCAAAACATGCAGGTGTTTCCAATGCATGGAAGAAATGGCAAGGAGAAAATCTGGGGATCGACCGACTGTCAGCAATTGACAAAAAAAGAGAGTTTGAACGCGACTTTAAGGCGTGGGCAGAGAATAAAGGCCGATGGGAGAATGAGTTTAGTCTACTTCTTGAAAAATTTCAAGAATTATATGAGCAATATGCACCATTGGCAAAGGCCTCTGATTATTATGCCGAAATTGCCTGGAGTGGTGTTGAGTTGTTCACTTTATCAAGTTACCTACAGGTGTTGTTAAGGCAGGCAAACGACAAAGGCGAGATACCTGAAAATGCCAGGTTATCAGTCAAACGGATGGTTGAGGGATTTTATAAGGATTACCACCAGCCAGTCGATGAAGAACTGTTCGTTTCCCTGCTACCAGCTCTGGGCAAATTACCTGCTTCGTTCCAACCAACCGAACTCGCAACGGTAATTTCAAAAAATTCTACACCTGAGCAATTGCTAAAGTTATATCGGAAATCCATGTTGGCTGACCCTGCCAAGGTTTATTCACTGATAGATAGTGGATCCGTCAAAAAAATGAAAGCCCTGTCGAAGGATCCGGTTTTTGCATTATTTGTTGCACTACGATCCTTCTATGATACCCAGGTTAATCCATCACTAAGAGTAATTGAAGATGATATTGAAACAAGGATGAAACCTTATATGGCTGGAATCATGGAAATGAAGGAAGGTCAGATGTTTTATCCGGATGCGAATTCCACTTTAAGGGTAGCTTATGGTCGCGTTGAAGGATATCAACCCAACGATGGAGTTGTTTTTAAGCACTACACAACACTGGAAGGAATCATGGAAAAGGATAATCCTGAAATCTTTGACTATGATGTTCCTGCCAGGCTGAAAGAGCTTTTCCATACCAAGGATTATGGCACCTATTCCGACAATGGGGAGTTACCCGTTTGCTTTGTTGCATCTAACCATACTACAGGAGGAAACTCCGGTAGTCCCGTAATTAATGGGGAGGGGCATTTGATTGGGATTAACTTTGACAGATGTTGGGAAGGTACAATGAGCGATATCATGTTTGATCCTGAACAATGCCGCAACATTGCACTAGATATGCGTTATGCCTTATTCATTATCGACAAGTTTGCCGGCGCGGGTTACCTTCTAAATGAAATGGAACTGATCAGGTAGCTGCCAAGGGCCATTGATCAGGTTTTGAAGAATAATTCAATTGGGAATGGAAATGACTTATAGTCTGTTCTATTCCCTTTTTTTCTAAGATAATTAATCAGAAGGTATTTTATAAATGATTGAAATCTGCTGTGATTGGTCCAGGTCTTTGCCATCAATTAGGTGAAATGATAGGTTAAAACGGCCTGAAACATTGCGATGCCTGATGAAGTACCAAAGAATATCAGTTCGAATGTAATTGTCGAGACGATAAAATGGGTCCCCCGAAAGGAAAGTATGACCTTCTCCGGAGTGTACCACGTTACGGAGGGCAAAGTTTTTATATCTGACATAGGCTTCAGCCAGAAGACTTTCTGCATTTATAAAGCCGTCGGTGACCGATCGTTCCCGATAAACCGATCCCAGTATGCCAGCCTTGAAATTAATTGCGAGGTTTTCATTTTCCGTGATTTGGTACCCAACCATTAAGGAATATCCCAGGTTGTCATTAACATGCTCCTCTGGGGTTCGGTTTGCACTGTGAGCCAAATGGTTGAGCAGAAGATGATTTTGTACGAAAAACTGATTCCATCCGATTTTTCCTGAGGTGGCTGCAGTGAATGCTTCCCTGACTCCTAAACCCTGTCTGCCAGTCCAGTCCACCCATGCATTCTGAGAACCATTATTCCACCGGATTTCACCCCTCAGCCCTTCAATGTTGGGCCGATAATACAAAAGTGTATCAGATAGCATAGCCAAAGGGAAATTAACCAGCCCGTTTCTTGGAAAGCTCCCGAAATGAAATGTGGTATTGGGCCTATCCATCTGGTAGTATAAAATCAGCAATGGCTTTTGACCATTAATCGGGCTTCCAAATTCCAACAGGTGACTAATCCCGACCCTGAATTTATGTTCTTCGATGCTTGATCCGATTTCGAAAGCTCCCCTTGCACCCAGTATGGTTTTTGAGATGTTTCTTCTGCTCGAAAATTCCCTGT
Organism: Bacteroidota bacterium; assembly: GCA_023428545.1. Next base: position 9,084 of record JAEYXH010000013.1, read on the forward strand.
TGTCACCTATACCTTCGAATAACAGGTCGATTTCTGGCTTCTGCGACCATGAAACCATGGTAGCCAGTAAGAATAGGAAGGTCAAGGCTCTTTTCATCAGATAGCTGTTTATGATTGCTGTATTTTAGTCTCCTAAATATAACGGAAACACCGGAAAAAGTTAGAACTGGATGAAGGCATCTTTACTCGCATAATAAGTAGTTGTCTCGTTTGGGATTGACAATCAACACGGGCAGATCTTTCGCCTTTTTCAATATTTTCTCTTCTGGTAATCCAATCATCAAATCAAGCCATGTTACATATGAACTTCCCAGAAGGATCAGAAGGTCAGCGCCAAGTTCCTGCGCAGTTTCAAAGGCTTCCTGCTGAACAGCCAAACTGCTTTTGCTTCCTTTATAGATTTTATGTACTACGCCGGTTTTCGTTAAATGATTTTTAAACGATAGCAAGTGGGCGGTGACGCTTTTTCGGGCATCCTTGCTTTTGTCGTTTGCACCAATGGCAATTACTTCCGATTGAAGGTGCCTTCCAAAATAAGCCGACCACAGGAGTGAACCTTTATTTTGTTTTCTCATATCAACAGGAACCAATACTCTTTTAAAAGAGGAAAGCCGATCTGAATGATCATCAAGGAAAAGGAATGGGATAGGACTTGATCTCAGCGGGCGGTCGAGGTCACGGAATCTGGATCTGCCGGCAACCAGAAGAATAACCTCGAGATCATCGGCAAGGATTCGAGGCAATTGATTACCTGGCTTCTTTAAAATTTGAAATGTTGGATGGCAATCCGGAAAATTATCTTTCACCACGGCCAATTCTCTTTGAATGATGTGATAAGATTCATCCGAAATTCCATCACCCTTGTCAATGCCAATGATTATCAGATCTTTACCAAACTTGCTGCAAAGCGTTAGCGCACTGGTAATCAGAAAGGTGTCGCTTTTTTGAAACGAAAGTAATACTCCGATTTTTTGAATGTCTTTCTCAGGCATTTGTCCAGATTTCTGACAAATCTACACATTCCTTTTTGTTAAGGAAAATGATGTCTGTTAGGATGAAAAATATCATGATCGCTGTTGGTGGCAATCCTTAACTTTGTAACCATAACTGAATCTAAGACATGATAAATAGTAAACTTCTATCCCCGTCGAGCATTGCCGTTATCGGAGGTTCCAACCATGTTTCAAAGCCAGGAGGAAAGCTTTTGAAAAACCTTATAGAGCATCGTTTCTCAGGTTCTTTATATGTAGTCAACCCGAAAGAGACAGAAATTCAGGGTTTAAGATGTTATGCCGATGTAAAAGACTTGCCTGAGGTTGATCTGGCAATTCTGGCCATTCCTGCTAAATTTTGTGTCCAGGCTGCAAAAATTCTGGCTGAAGAGAAGGGTGCCAGGGCATTTATTGTTATAAGTGCCGGATTTTCGGAATCAGGGCCGGAGGGAAAAAAGCTTGAACTGGAATTGGTGAATGTTGTGAATTCAGTGGGAGGGACACTGATCGGTCCCAATTGTATAGGGATCATTACTACTGAACATGCAAGCGTTTTTACATCACCGGTTCCGAAGTTATGGAATCAAGGTTGTGATTTTATTTCAGGCTCAGGAGCGACCGCTGTCTTTATTATGGAATCCGGAATTCCCAAAGGGTTGCGATTTTCGAGTGTTTGGTCTGTTGGAAACAGTGCCCAAACAAGCGTGGAGGATGTCCTTGCCTATTTGGATGAAACTTTTGATCCATCAACGAGTCCGAGGGTCAAGCTACTCTATATGGAGACAATTGGAAATCCGGATAAGCTTCTCCATCATTGTTCATCCCTGATCAAGAAAGGATGCCGGATAGCTGGTATCAAGGCAGGGAGTTCGACTGCCGGAACCCGGGCGGCACAATCTCACACAGGAGCGATGGTCAGTTCAGATGCAGCAGTTGAAGCACTTTTCCGAAAAGCTGGAATTGTCAGGTGTTATGGACGTGAGGAGTTGGTAACGGTTGGAAATGTTTTTCTATGCAAAGAGCTGAAAGATCGAAAAATAGCGATAATTACGCATGCTGGTGGCCCTGGTGTAATGTTGACAGATGCATTGGAAGATGGAGGGCTTTACATCCCCGAAATCAAAGAGTCACAGGCAAAGAAGGAATTGCGTGACAAACTCTTTGCCGGATCATCTGTTGAAAATCCTATTGATTTCCTTGCCACTGGAACGGCTGAACAGTTGGGAGCCATCATTGATGCATGTGAAAATGACTTTGATGTTGACGGAATGGCTGTCATATACGGTAGTTCTGGTCTATACCCTGTCAGGGAGGTGTTTCAGCTGATCAACCAAAAAATGCAGATTTGCAATAAACCGATATACCCAATACTTCCCTCATTACTTGAAGTCAAGGAAGATGTTGCATATTTTTTGTCGGAAGGGAATGTAAATTTCCCGGATGAAGTGTTGCTGGGACGGGCGCTAACCAAAGTGATGAATACGCCAGCCCCTTCGGAAGAAAAGATATTTCTGGACGGTGTTGATATTTCATCTATCAGAAGAATCGTTGACAATGCCGATCCGGGTTTCCAACCTCCAGGCGTCATTCATGATTTATTCAAGGCTGCAGGCATTCCTGCAGTAAAGGAAATTGTTGCACACACTGAGACCGAAGCCCTAGAAGCTGCCCGGCAAATTGGATTCCCGCTTGTCATGAAGGTGGTTGGTCCGATTCACAAAACAGATGTCGGTGGAGTGGTTCTCAACGTAAGGAACGAAGTAAGCGTGACGAAGGAATACCAGCACTTAATGAAGATACCCGAAGCGACTGCCGTGCTTGTTGGTCAAATGGCTTTTGGAACTGAACTGTTTATCGGAGCCAAGTATGAGCCCAGGTTCGGCCATGTGATTCTTTGTGGTTTAGGGGGCATATATGTTGAGGTAATGAAGGATGTCACTTCGGGACTCGCCCCATTAACGATGGAGGAAGCGATGTCGATGATCCAGAACTTGAAATCATTTAAAATATTACAAGGCTATCGTGGTAAACGTGGAGTAAATATCCGTTACTTTGCAGAAATTATTGTTCGCCTTTCAAGTCTGTTACGATTTGCTACCGAGATAAAGGAAATGGATATCAATCCATTACTTGGCGACGGTAACAGAATTTTTGCGGTTGATGCACGAATACGAATCGAAAAACCATAATGCCATGATCATTACAAACAGTTTGCAGGATAAATTTTACACTTCTATCGCTGCGTATTACAGCGAAATTTTTCCTTTTAATCCTTCTCAAGTATCGCTGATGGAGCAAATGATGGGACCGCTGCATGGGAAAACGATTCTGGACGTTGGATGTGCGTCAGGCGAGCTGGCATTTCAATTGGCACAACTTGATGCCAAAGTTACAGCGATTGATCTCAACAAAAGTCTTTTGGCCGATGCCAGAGAAAAGAGATATCACGAAAATGTTACCTATCTGTGGGCAAATATGCTTCATATTGCCCGTTTGTTTGGCCGTTCCAAATTTGATGGGGTGGTTTGTTTGGGAAATACTTTGGTACATTTGATGAACCCGATGCAAATGAGGGATTTCTTTAGTGGTGTATTGACTGTTTTGAAACCCGGCGGAAAATTTATGCTACAGATTTTGAACTATGATAAGATCTTTGCTGAGCGCCCGGCAACTCTTCCTTTAATTGATACTCCTTCGGTCATGTTTGAGCGACATTACATTTATGAGGAAGGAACCCGGGAAATTGATTTCAAAACTCGTTTGACATTAAAGCAGAGTGGGGAAGTGATTGACAACCAGACTGAATTACTTGGTATAGGAAGTGCCGACCTTACACTGCTTATGGATGTAGCTGGACTTAAGGATATTCAACTTTTTGGAGGTTTCGATGGCAGTCCGTTCAGTAAGGATAAATTACCCCTGATATTCACTGCCTCAAAGATTGATAAGCATGAATTCAGGTAAGAGAATTTGAGATAATGAATGGAAGCACTCATTCAAGAATTCATTGGGTTTTATCTGCCGCAATGAATTTTGAATGAGTATTTTCATTTATTGGGTATATATTGTTAGAAAAGACCTTCGACCGACAAATATCTTTCCCCTGTGTCATAATTGAAAGTCAATATTTTAGATCCTTTTTTCATATCGGGTATTTTTTTTGCCACTGCTGCCAATGAGGCACCTGTTGAAATACCAGCAAACAAACCTTCCATCCGTGCCGCTTTCTTTGCATACTCATATGCTTCCTCCTTCTCAATCTGAATAGTACCATCGAGTAATTTGGTATTGAGGATGGCAGGAATAAAACCCGCCCCAATTCCCTGAATTGGGTGTGGGCCTGGACTTCCTCCACTTATGACAGGGGACGCCAGGGGTTCAACGGCATAAACCTTTAGTTGTGGAAATTTCTGTTTAAGGATGCGTGACACACCTGTGATGTGGCCTCCGGTACCAACTCCGGTTATCAGGTAATCAAATCCGTCAGGAAAGTCCGCTAGTATTTCAACTGCTGTATTCTTAGAGTGAGTGTCGGCATTTGCCTGGTTTTCAAATTGCATGGGAATCCATGAATTACTTATCTCGTCAGAAAGTTCCCTTGCCTTCGCGATTGCTCCCTTCATTCCCAGTTCCCTCGGAGTAAGAACCAACTCTGCTCCATAAGCGGAAAGAATTCTCCTGCGTTCAACCGACATTGACTCGGGCATAGTTAAAATGAGCCTGTACCCTTTGACTGAGGCAACCATTCCCAGTCCTATCCCGGTATTGCCCGATGTGGGCTCGATTATGGTACTTCCGGGACCAATTATTCCCCTGGCTTCAGCATCTTCGACCATAGCCAATGCAATTCGGTCTTTAATACTCCCTCCCGGGTTAGAGCGTTCCAATTTGGCCCAAACTTCATACCCCTCAGGGTATAACCGGTTAATGCGCAGATGAGGCGTATTCCCGATAGCTTCCAGCATGTTGTTTAATTTCATTGTTCAAAGATTTTGGATTAAAATTAAAAAAGGCCTTCCACAATGGAAGGCCTTTTCGGTTGTTTACACAAAATATTTTCTTAATCAGCCCATTATCCTTCCATTTGCGGTTTTTGGAAATCACAGCAACAACAAACGGTGGTATTTGGCATCATAATTTTCATACATACAAGATTAATACAAAAAACTCTGATTTGCTATTTGTGAATATGATTTTTTTGTAAACTTTTTGGAGTATTCTTTCGGTATGCCATCCACCAGATAAAGAATCCACTTATTAGAACAATAAGAATGCAAAGTCCGACTAGAGGAACTATCAGTATATAAAAGGGACCGATCAGATGCTCGAAAATGCGACCAGTGTGGATTTCCAGCGCTGCATTCCACCAGGATGTCGGTGTTTTTGTTACCATTTCTGCGGACATTTGAGGAAACGTGGTGTGAGGGCTTAACGCAGTTGCACCATGATTATAGTCAAACCAGAATGCCCCTGCTTCACTGGATTTTATCCATCCGGCAACCATATGGGCCCCGATAGGTCTGCCAGCGGGGTTAGCCAACGTTGCTGGCTTGCCTGTTATAAAGTCAATCAGGGCTCCGCTGCGTATATTCCATGCATACATTCCGGTAAAAGATCCCAATAAGTATGTGTCAGGAGAAATGGGTTCAAGGACGTTTAGTCCCATGACGCTTACAGGGGGTTGATTAACTGTTGCTACCGGTGGCTGTGAAAGACTTTCGTCAAGAAGGTAAAATCCTTCGGAGGTTGAAAGTAAGTATATGTTTAGTGAATCATTCCAGTGGATCCTTCGCAGTTTATCATGCCATGCATTGTTATTGTCGAGATGCGTATAGGGTATAATTCCGACTTTTTTGCTGGCAATTGGAATCAGCAGGGGTGGTCGTAAAAACATACCGGCAATCGTGTTGATTATTAAAAATATAATCGCAAGATAGCCGATCACGTTGTGCCAATGAAGATTCCATCTTTTTGCCGAGACCAGCCTTTGAGACGATATTTTCTTTTCTTTTCTCCGTTTGATCCATTTTGGGTAAAAGAAATGTAGAAGGCCTGAAACGGATAGCCAAATAATGACAATGCCTAACAAATCAACAAACAGTCTGCCCGCCATTCCAAATAACTCGCCGCTGTGTAATTCCCATAAAGTGTTGAACAATCCAATTTTGCCTTCATATCCTATCGGGACAGGCAATTTGATAGGGTGCATATTATGAAGATCTCCTGTTTTAACCATATGATTTCTGGTTAAAATTATGAGCGTGTCGTCTTTTAGGGTCAGGTCTGCAACTCTTTCCTCCTTAACCGGAAGTGGAATTTTATTCCAGCTTACCTCGTTTTTATCTGTAACATAGAGACCAAAATGGGTGGCAGCAACCACTTGGGAGCCCATTGGTTTAAGTGAATATATTTTTCGTTTGTCAATGCCTTTCGGAAAACCATGATTGAAATCCTCGAATTGATCAAATTGATTGTTGGTGAGCCAAATCCCAATATTGCCGTATATCAATATAGAATCATTCCCGATTTCAAGAGATCCCCTGACAGCGGCAAGATTCCAGTTTTTATATTGGTAGCCAGGAGGCATAAGTTTTCTCGGAATGTCAAATGATGAAAAGGTTTCCCTATGATTGAGCACTATTCCGGATAGTGCATATATAATTGCGAAGAAGGAAATTACAATTCCGGGCCACTTGTGAAATTTTTTAAATAATCTGATCAGCTTTGCTTTCTTCATTATAAGATCACCAAAATAATTGATTTGTAATTTTATCCAGACTTAGGGTAAAATTTTCCACCATAAAACGGCAGGTATGATAAACCCGGAATCAGGATTTTCCAACTCCGGGTTTTCAGCGGACAAAGATAATAAATAATAAAAAGATGTTTTAGTAGTCTAGTAGAATTTTGGTGTTACTGATAGCATTAGGTAAGCCCAATTATTCGTGCTTTCATGGGTACCCGTGGATTTAATTAACGACATGCTTTCTCCTGCCAATAGATGCGAATATCCAAAGGTTAGTTTTGAAAATGGATTTATGCTATAGGTCAGATCAAAATCAATTTCAGTGCCAAGATAGGATTTTGCATCTGAAAGATTCATTTCACCCGATGCTGCAAAATAATGTAAATGAAGATTCCACTGAACGTTCTTAAAACGACTGCAGGCCCATTTGAAGTAGGCATCTTGTAACCCGACACTGTTGATATGTTGTCCTCCAACATAGAAATAGTCCATAAACCCATTAAACTTATGGTTGGTGCCGTAAAGCGGGTTGAATGCCTTATTTTTTCCAGGTTCTGGCGAGAGATCATTACCTGATAGGTATTCATAACCAAAGGTGGCTGATGCGGTTGGATTAGCTTTAAAAGATGCTTCAACCATGAAATTTAAGGCATTAATTTCTCTTTCCAGAGCATCCTTGCCCGACTGTCCATAAAGGTTAGCTGAAAATTGCATTTTTTCAGGCTGATACCTAAAGTGACCACCGAAGGTTTGTGAATACCTGTTTTCTTGTTCTCCACCTATTGTAATGGGCACCCCATTGTTCAGGAATAGGAGACTTATGGAGGATTTTTCCCATGAATCGCTGATCCAGAAGAACTGCAAATCCTTGTAGGCATCGGGGCCGTCGTATAGATTGTTACGCCTGTTGTTGTTTTCGTTGTGGGCAACTCCCAAGTGAAATTTGAAATTACCTTCATATTTCAGCAATGCGAGGTCGTGAGAACGTGCCTGCTGGGTCCATCCAACATTTCCGAAGATTCTTTGATCGTCGTAATTAAGTTCCTGACGACCTGCTTTTAAGGAAAATTCCTTCGTGAAAAGAACTTCTGCCCATCCTTGGTGAAGGGAAACAGCTTTTTCCTGGTTTTCAACAAGTTGTGGCTGGTTCCCCCAGAGCCGGATATCCTGAATCATTACCATAGTACGTACAAACTCATTGTTATACTGGAAATTGAGCCTGGTCCGTTGCGATGTAAAGGTAGAAGCCTTTTGATCATCGGCGGCGAGCGTTCCATAACCATGGCTGATTTCCGTTCTTGGTCTGAATTCGCCGGACAGGGAGAATTGGGCATACAAGGCTGGCGTGATGAGCATTGCAAAAATCAGAAGCGTGAATTGAATCAGATTCTTTTTCATGATTTGATGTTATTTCCCATTGAAAGATTGTTTAATTCCAGCTTGCTTCCCTTTCGGCAGCTTTTGTTTTCCATGCAGGAACAATCTCTTTCAGGAAGACAGATTTTTCTTCATTGTATTTATCCATTTCAAGTCCAATGAGAGCTTGTGCCTTTGCTTTGGTACTGATATCTGGATAAGGAATTTCTTCACTGAATCCCAATGATGTCAGTAGCCTTGCAAGTTTGGTGCGGGTTTCAGAAATTCTGGTTAAGCCGGTTGATACTATTCTGGACATTTCAATGGGTGCATGGAAAGAACCACCATGGCTGGCAGCAACGAAATCCCAGCGCCATTGGGCATGACGGATTCCTGTGAGGATGTCTTTCATTTGCTCTTCAGTGGCTCCCAATTCCCAGGCTTTTTGTGCTTCAAGGTGTGCGCGAACGAGCATTTTGGCCAACTCATGACGGCCTTCAAGAACCTTGTCTTGTCTTTCATAAACATTCTGTACCAGTGTGGCTGTTTCTTCACGATGGCAAACCTGGCATGAAGCAGAGATGTTGTTTAGAGGGGATTGCATTTTGTGGTTAGTAAATTTTTGTCCGCCTTCTGAAACATAAGGCATATGGCAGTCAGCACAACTGACTCCCCTTTGGGCATGAATGCCAAGCATAAAAACCTCATAGTCAGGGTGCTGTGCTTTAAGCATCGGTGTTTTACTCAACGTATGTGTCCAGTCTGCAAATTCAATGTTGTCGTAATACTCTTCCATTGCTTCCACTGTCATTCCTTCATCCCATGGGAAAGTTAAATATTGGGCTCCTTCGACTTTTTTCTTATTGAAATAATATTCAACATGGCATTGGGCACAAACCAAACTTCTCATTTCCTGATAGGAAGCTTTGGTCACATCTTTTCCCTGTCTTTCAAATGCTTCAATCAATGCAGGACGTGAAATATGCAGGTTGGCTGTTTTGGAGTCGTGGCAGTCGGCACAACCGATGGGATTTACAATTTCAGGTCCCAGTTCTGCCCAGGTTTTAGAATAGAATTGTGCGACGCCGATTTCATTCATGACCCTGGGTACATCGGGACTTTTACATGTCCAGCAAGTGCTGGGTTGAGGACCAGCCTCCGGGGTCATTGGGGCTCCGACACGAAGGGTGTTGTAAACATCCTCAATGGCATAGAAGTGTCCACGGCCTTGGTTGTAATCTCTTGAAAACAGATATCCTGCCCATAAAACTACAAGTTCAGGTTCAACTTCCAGCATGTCGACCATCGCGTTGCCTCCATGCTTGCTTCTAAATGATGTGTCAGCTGTACCATAATAGGATTGGAACTGTCGTGGGAAGTTCTGTTCCCAAACTTCATTTCTGGGTTCGAAATCATTGATTTCCTTCAGTGGAACATTCGTGAAAACGGTTTCTGCCCTGCGCTCGATAATGGTCGAGGCGAGAAGACCTAGTAAAAATACGACCACTATGGTGGCAATAAAAATGAGCCACGCCATTGCTGGCTTCTTTTCAGTCAATTCGGAAATACTTTTCATATTCGGTTTTATTTAGTTGTTTTTGATCAGGTTTTTTAGCCAAACGGGAACCGGGCTTTCTGGAATTGGTACCCTTGCAAATGGAACACTGGAGAGTGAGTTGACACGACCATGAGGAACTTCCCTATGGCATTCGATGCAGCGGCGACCTTCCTTGACCGCCCTGTACATGGCCACGCTCGCTTCCAGTTTGGGATCAACCAAAAGGTCTTCATGGCATCGGATACAATTATTTTGAACAGCTTTTGCCCCGGCTGATTTTATCCGGATCACCTGGGGTTCAAGCTTTAGGGTGAACATCGTGGAATGCCTTAAACCATCCATTGCCTTGAAATAATATTTATTGAAAACATTGTTCTGGGGCACATGACAGTCATTGCAGTGGGTTACTTCCCTGTGCGAACTGTGACTCCACGTGGCATATTGGGGAGACATGATGTGGCAGTTTACGCAGGTTTGCGGACTGTCTGACAAATAGGAATGGGCTTTTGAAAGATAAACGGTAAATGCAGCCAGACCAATAAATATTCCTATTATGATCATAACCGGAAAACGCCACTTGGGAGGTGGCAGTATCTGTTTGAGCATAGTTATTTGGTTTTAAGTTGATGCAAGTTTTGAATAATATACGGGAATATGTGTACCAATTGTTACAATATTGAATATTATTTTGCGTATTTGGTTTCCTTATCATCAATAGAAATAAGTCATTCATTGGTCGTTATTTTTAGTCAGGAGAAGGGAATCCATTTGTGGTGGTTAAATATATTTTTAGGGGTGCTTGTGCTTGTCTGGATGTGTTGGATTTATAATCAAAATAAATTACCCGGATTTAATATCAATTTGTAAATTATGTAGACATTTTGCTCTAAAATCGGTTATTTTTGGAATTTCTCACATGCCTGACACAAATGGTATCTGAGAAGGGGTATCTGGATTCTCAACTATTGCCGGGTACGTTGTAAAATGAAATACAGTATATGATCTGGAATGAAACGATAGAGTGTGCAACCCGGGAAGAAATGAAAGCGATTCAGTCGGCAAGACTGACCGAAACCATTCAGAGAATTTACCACAATGTGCCGGGTTATCGTAATAAAATGCAAAAGGAAGGCTTGATACCCGCTGATATACAAAGTGTTGACGATATAAGCAAATTGCCTTTCACAACAAAGGAAGACCTTCGGAACTACTATCCATTCGGGATGTTTACGGTTCCAATGAGTGAAATTGTAAGGGTACATGCTTCCTCAGGGACAACCGGCCGCCCGACGGTAGTTGGATATACGCGGAAGGATTTACAAACATGGGCTGAGGTTGTGACCCGAACCCTTGTAATGGCTGGAGTGCAGAGGCATGATGTTGTTCAGGTTGCCTATGGTTATGGGCTTTTTACGGGTGGACTGGGAATTCATTATGGTACCGAGAACCTTGGTGCCACAGTCATCCCGATATCAGGTGGCAATACACAAAAGCAAATTCAGCTCATGCAGGATTTTGGTACAACCGTTATAGCATGCACCCCATCTTATGCCCTTCATTTGGCAGAGGTGATGCACGATATGGGGATATCACCCCATGATTTACAACTTAAGACTGGCATCTTTGGCGCCGAGCCCTGGAGTGAAAATATGAGAAAAGAGATCGAAGGTAAACTTAATATAAAAGCCATCGATATCTATGGACTTAGTGAGGTGATTGGTCCCGGTGTTTCATGCGAATGCGAGTGCCAAACTGGGATGCATATCAATGAAGATCATTTTATACCGGAGATCATTGATCCTGAAACCCTGCTGCCTTTGGCTCCCGGAGAACTGGGAGAACTTGTTTTTTCAACTGTTACCAAGGAAGGGATTCCACTTCTTCGTTACCGAACCCGCGATCTGACAAAACTCAATTATGAAAAGTGTGCTTGCGGCCGTACCCTGGTACGTATGGAAAAGTGCAAAGGAAGAAGCGATGACATGCTTATTATAAGAGGGGTGAATGTTTTTCCTTCACAAATAGAGAGCATATTACTGGAAATGAGTGAAACCGAACCACATTATCTTTTAATTGTCGAGAGGGAAGGGAACCTGGATACTTTAAGGTTGCTGGTGGAGGTGCAGGAACAATTTTTCTCAGACGAGATCAAAATGTTGGAAGCACTGCGGAAAAAAATAACCAGCAATATTCAAAGCACGCTGGGTGTTTCAGTGGATGTAAAACTGGTTGAACCCAGAACCATTGAAAGGACTGCAGGGAAGGCCAAAAGAGTGATTGATAACCGTAAATTATAGGATAATGATAACCAAACAGGTTTCGGTTTTTCTGGAGAATAAGTCGGGCCGACTGAATGAAGTTACCCGGATACTTGGCGATAACGGAATTAATATTTCGGCTTTCAGCATTGCCGACAGTTCTGATTTTGGCGTTCTCAGGATGATAGTGCCCGATCCTGACAAGGCCTTGAGCTTATTGAAGGATCACCACTTTTCGGTTCAGATTACTCCCGTTATAATATTGACCAGTCCCAATAAACCGGGAGCACTTTCAAGGTTGCTGACCATTTTAAGCGAGGATAATATTTTTATCGAATACATCTATGCATTTTCAATGAACGAAAATTCTGCTGTCATTGTAATTCGTCCGACCGATATTGAACGATGCCTTCGTGTCCTTGAAGAGCGAAAAGATGAATTGCTGGCTAAAGATGATAAGTATATCCTCTAGTTACAAATTCTTTGTAGTTTCCCGATTTATCATTTTGTAACCCCAATGTGGCATGTTTGAATTCCGTGAATTCAAGGTATCCTGGATCATGATTTTGGATTATTCTTATCTTTGAGAATGATTTGTTACGTTTTCGGCTGTATTTAGGCTGATTTTAAGAGGATGCGGCTGGAATGCCGTGAAGAATTGATTTGAAAGATGAAGAAAATAGCAATACAAGGTATAAGAGGTTCTTTTCATGAAGATGCGGTTAACAGCTATTTTGAAGAGGATCTTGAGATAGTCGAATGTAAATCATTTGCCAGGGTTTGTGAGGTGATCGACAATGATTCTGTGGATTATGCAGCCATGGCCATTGAAAATTCAATAGCCGGCAGTTTATTGAATAACTACCAGCTAATCAGGGATTATCATCTTAAGATTATTGGTGAAATTTATATCCATATTCAGATGAACCTGATGTCATGGGTTGGTGTTGTCAAAGATGACATAACCGATATCTATTCCCACCCCATTGCACTGAAGCAATGTGTCGAATACCTTGAAAAGTATTATCCAAATGTTGAACTACATGAAATGAGTGACACTGCAGCTTCTGCAAAGTTTATTTCTGAAGAAAAGCCAGGTAAAGCCGCTGCCATTGGAAATCTTCGTTCATCACAGTTATACGGCCTCAATATTCTGGAAAGTGGGATTGAAACCAACAAAAAGAACTATACGCGTTTCCTGATGCTTTCAAAACATGGAATCCCAAGCGAAACTGCAAATAAAGCCTCCATTTGTTTTGAAGTTGGCCATTTCTACGGTTCCCTTGCAAGGGTGTTAAATACTTTTGCAGAGTACCGGATTAACCTGACCAAGATACAGTCGGTACCTATTATTGGCAAGCCCAATGAATATACCTTTCATGTTGATATTGAATGGGAATCACTGGAGAATTACGAACGCGCCATTCATCAGGTACTTAAAAGTGTTTCGAGCCTTGCAATTTTAGGGGAATATAAACGTGGTGAGGTCGCTATACACAATCAATGAGTATATTGCTAAAGCTAAATCGATATAATTATGAGTAAAATAGGATTATTCTTCGGCCCCCTGAAAGGATCGGTCAATAGGGTAGCAGACTTGATCTGCGAAAAAATTGGCAAGGATAAAGTGGAGATGGTACATGTGAGAACGGCAACAGCTGCCGATTTTGAACGTTTTGACAAGATTATCTTCGGTATATCAACTGTTGGGAAAGAAACATGGGATGCCAGTATAACAAAAACTGATTGGGGAATTTTTCTGCCCGAAGTTAGTAAAGGAAACTTCAGTGGGAAAGCAGTTGCCATCTTCGGATTAGGAAACCATGTGACCTATGCTGCCAGTTTTGTGGATTTTATGGGCCTGTTGGCTGAAGAGCTATTTAAAGCGGATGCAAAGATTATAGGCAAGGTCCCGGTTGATGGCTATGAGTTTGAGGAATCAGCCGCGATCTACGATGGGGAATTTATAGGACTCCCCCTGGATGAAGATTTTGAGCCTGAGCTTACCCCGGAAAGGGTGGATAACTGGCTGGAAATACTAAAGAAAGACTTCAATTTCTAAAGGTTGACAAAAATCAGGAAAAGAATTTTTCCTGATTTTCTTTTATTTGAGAAGCGATGGCCACTGCGTAGCTTAAAATACAAAACCAATGGGAGTCATTGTCTTTTGGTTTGAAACTTGATGATATTTGGAAGCTTTCAGTAGTTTGGCAGATCGGGAAACCTTTAGTTACTTTATGAAAATATTGCTTCATGAACCAACCATTAATACCAAAAGAAGTAATTGACCACGAGGTAAATGAGCTCAGGATCAATAACCCCGGAACTGCTACCATCAGGGAATTGGTTGCCTTGGTTAATGCGGTTGAGTCAAAAACCGGAATCAAATTTATCAGGATGGAAATGGGGGTTCCCGGACTCCCCCCTGCCAGTGTGGGAGTCGAAGCTGAAATCGAAGCCCTGAAAAATGGAGTTGCCTCTGATTATCCCATGGTCGATGGGATAAAATCACTCAAGCAGGAGACCTCCCGTTTCATCAAGACCTTCATGGATATAGATATTTCCCCCCGGGGATGTATTCCTACGGTTGGTATCATGCAGGGCACTTATGCCGCATTCATGGCGGTGGGTAACCGGGATAAGAAAAAGGACACTGTCTTGTTTATTGATCCGGGATTCCCGGTTCAAAAGCAACAGATGATGGTGATGGGCATGAAATATGTCTCATTTGATGTTTTCAATTATCGTGGGGCCAGGCTAAGGGAAAAACTTACCGAATATCTTCTTCAGGGAAATATCTCTTCCATTATTTATTCAAATCCCAACAACCCCACCTGGATCTGTTTTACCGAAGAAGAACTGGTCATTATCGGGGACCTGGCCAATAAATTTGATGTAATTATTTTGGAAGACCTTGCCTATTTCGGCATGGATTTCAGAAAGGATCTCTATACTCCGGGCATACCCCCATTCCAACCATCAGTGGCGAGATATACCAATAATTATATTCTCTTTTTATCAGCATCCAAAATATTTTCATACGCCGGTCAGCGTTGTGCCGTGATGTGTATTTCAGATCATTTGTATGACCGGGAGTTCCCTGGACTTATGGAACGATTTCATGCCAGTACTTTTGGAAACACGGTGGTGCAGAGAATACTTTATTCACTCACTTCCGGAATAAGCCATTCAGCTCAGTATGCACTTGCCGCAATGTTCAAGGCTGCATCTGACGGTACATTTAACTTTATAAACAGTGTGAAGGAGTATGGAGATAAGGCAGCCATCATGAAAAGGCTTTTCACCGAAAATGGTTTCATCATCGTTTATGATGAGGATTTGGGTGAACCCATTGCTGATGGCTTTTATTTCACTATCGGATATCCAGGGATGACAGGTGCTGAATTGGTTTCCAATCTTTTATTGTTCGGAGTCAGTGCTATTGCATTGAAGAATACCGGAAGTGAAAGAGAAGGACTAAGAGCATGTGTGTCACATGTATACAGAAGCCAGTTTGAAGATTTGGGTGATCGATTGGCCCGATTTGATGCCTTTTATGGAAAAATGTCATGAATCTGGCTGCCTGGGGTTTCAGAATGGAGGGAGTTCAGGGCAGCTTTAATATATCAACTTAAGTAAACACTAAAAACCGTCTAATATGGCAAAAGTCAGAGGTGCTGTTGTTGTGGAAAAGGAAGGATGCAAGGGCTGCAGCCTTTGTGTGGAAGCATGCCCACAAGAAGTCCTGGCACTCCATAAGGAAGTTAACAGCAGGGGTTACCATTATTCGTATATGAAAAATCCTGAGGCTTGTATCGGGTGCTCCAACTGTGGAGTAGTTTGTCCTGATACATGTATTACAGTTTACCGGGTTAAGTTTTAAAAATCAGTGAAAAATTGAAGTACAATGGGAGAACTGAGATTAATGAAAGGCAATGAGGTATTGGCCGAGGCTGCCATCCGATGTGGATGTGATGGTTACTTTGGATATCCGATTACCCCGCAGTCAGAAGTAATGGAAACTTTAATGGAGCAACGGCCATGGGAAACTACTGGTATGGTAGTATTGCAGGCAGAAAGTGAGGTTGCCTCGATTAATATGGTGTATGGTGCTGCCGCTGCCGGTAAAAAAGCAATGACATCATCCTCAAGTCCGGGGATTAGCCTGATGGCGGAAGGTATTTCATATATCGCCGGCGCCGAACTTCCCTGCTTAATTGTAAACGTACAGCGCGGGGGGCCTGGACTGGGAACAATTCAACCATCGCAGGCTGATTATTTCCAGGCTGTCAAAGGTGGAGGCCATGGCGACTACCGGTTGATTACGCTGGCTCCTGCATCTGTGCAGGAAATGCACGACTTTGTAAAATTGGCCTTTGACCTGGCATTCAAATATAGGAATCCTGCTATGATTCTAACTGATGGTGCCTTAGGTCAAATGATGGAGAAAGTAGAACTTGCCGATTACACGCCCAGGAGAACAAAGGAAGAAATCCTCGACCAATGTGGCTCCTGGGCTACTACAGGCAAGACACCTGGCCGGGAAAAACATGTAATAACTTCCCTGGAGATGGATTCTCACAAGATGGAGCAGAATAACCTTCGTTTTCAGGAAAAATTCAAGGAAATTGAGGCCAACGAGGTGCGCTATGAAGCCATTAGGTGTGAGGATGCGGAATTGATCCTTGTGGCATTCGGTACATCCTCAAGGATTTGTCAGAAAGCCATTGAACTTGCCCGCGATAAAGGTATTAAGGTTGGATTGATCCGCCCAATTTCCCTTTATCCCTTCCCCTCTGGTGTTATTGCAGAACTGGCTCCAAAAGTTAAGGGGTTCCTCTCGGTTGAGATGAGTGCAGGACAAATGGTGGAGGATATTAAACTGGCTGTATACGACGCACATTGTACCACTCCTGTTAAGCATTTTGGCCGTATGGGAGGGATTCTCCCTTCACCCAATGAGGTTGTGGAAGCTTTGGAAAATAAATTCTAAAACCAAGAAGAAATATGGATATTAATGATATAATCAAACCAGAAAATCTGGTTTACGATAAATCCGAACTTCAAGTTGATACAATAATGCACTATTGCCCTGGCTGTAGTCATGGAGTTGTACATAAGTTGGTTGCTGAAATCATTGAAGAATTAGGTATACAGGAAGATACGATTGGGGTGTCACCTGTGGGATGTGCTGTTTTTGCCTACAACTATATCGATATCGACTGGCAACAGGCCGCACATGGCAGGGCACCTGCCGTGGCGACCGGTATAGCCCGGACTAATCCTGACAAGATCGTATTTACTTATCAGGGAGATGGTGACCTTGCCTCTATTGGAGCTGGTGAAATCCTGCATGCATGTAACCGTGGGGAAAATATTGTTGTCATCTTTATTAATAACGCCATTTACGGGATGACC
This sequence comes from Bacteroidota bacterium, assembly GCA_023428545.1. Next base: position 26,412 of record JAEYXH010000013.1, read on the forward strand.
GGAGGACAAATGGCTCCTACCACCCTAATAGGTCAGCCCACTTCAACTTCTCCCATGGGAAGGGATGTTGCTCTGAACGGTTACCCAATGAAAATGACTGAAATTATTGCCACCCTTCCGGGAACCTGTTATGTTACCAGACAATCGGTGCATACAGCCGCTACCGTAAGGAAGTGTAAAAAGGCCATAAAAAAGGCTTTTCAAAATGTGATGGCTAAGAAAGGCACTTCCTTTGTCGAGGTTGTATCAACCTGTAATTCAGGTTGGAAAATGACTCCGGTGGGTGCAAATACCTGGATGGAGGAGAATATGTTTCCCGAGTATGTTCCGGGAGACTTGAAAGATAATGATATTCAAAAACCTGCCATAGGCAACTAAAGACTGAAAATATGACTGAAGAATTAATAATAGCCGGATTTGGTGGTCAGGGCGTATTGTCAATGGGGAAAATTCTTGCCTATTCAGGTATCATGGATAACAAGGAGGTTACCTGGTTCCCATCTTATGGCCCCGAAATGAGGGGAGGAACTGCTAATGTTACCGTGATCGTGAGTGACAATCGTATCAGTTCTCCTGTACTTCATGAATATGATACTGCCATCATTCTGAATCAGCAGTCGATGGATAAGTTTGAGAAAAGTGTAAAGCCAGGTGGAGTTTTACTCTACGACCCCAACGGAATTATCCACCCTCCAACCCGAACAGACATTCAGGTTTATAAGGTAGAAGGAACCGTGACAGCGGTTGAAATGGGGAATCCAAGGGTGTTCAACATGATAATTGTCGGCGGTTACTTGAAAGTACGTCCAATCGTAAGTCTTGAGCATGTGGAAAAGGGGCTTGAAAAGTCACTTCCATCAAGATACCATAACCTTATTCCACTGAACCTGGAAGCCATCCGAAAAGGTCAGGAAATAGTTGCGAAAGTTAACTAATACCACTCCTTGGTTTCTGGATTTAATGACAGGTACACAGAAGCTGGTTATTCATTGATAAGCCGTGTGGATTCAATATTCCACACGGCTTATTTTTTTTGATCATTTTATAAGGCTATCCCCTATGATTATTGAATGTTCAGTCCTTTTCGTATTTTTACCCTAAATATCTTCACTATGATCAAGTCCATGACCGGATTCGGTAAATCTGAATTCGAAATAAATAACCGCAAGGTGACCATTGAAATTAAATCCCTGAATAGTAAGCAGTCGGATATAAATACCAGAATCCCCCAACTATATCGGGAAAAGGAAATTGACATCCGTCGAATGATCAATGATCAATTGGTCAGGGGGAAGATTGACCTTGCTATCTACGTTGAAAGCCTTGGCGATACAGGTAATGCCGTCATTAATGAAGCAATTGCGAAAAGTTATTTTCGCTCGTTGTCAAAAATCAGCGATGAACTTGGCGTTCCTGTTAGCGACCGTACCCTCCAGGTTGCGATGCGACTTCCCGATACCGTGAAAGTCCAGTATGAACAGCTTGATGAATCTGAATGGGAATTCCTCAAAGAGAATATTTATGCTGCCTTGAAGTTGGTTGACAATTTCAGACAACAGGAAGGATTGGCGCTTGAAAAAGACCTGGTGGCAAATATTGATATGATATTACGGTTGCTTGATATGGTTGAGCCTTTCGAATCCCAACGGATTGAAAATGTAAAGTCACGTTTGGGTGAGGCATTGTCTGCCATGCAGCTCAGCGGAACAGTCAATCCTGAACGTTTTGAACAAGAAATGATTTTTTATCTCGAGCGACTTGATTTTAATGAGGAGAAAGTCCGTTTGACCAATCACTGCCATTATTTTATGGAAACCATGCAGGAGGCTGATGCCAACGGTAAAAAGCTTGCTTTCATTACGCAGGAGATCGGCCGCGAAATCAATACGCTGGGTTCTAAGGCAAATGAAAGCAACATCCAAAGAATTGTCGTCCAGATGAAGGACGCCCTTGAAAAGGTCAAGGAACAAGTTTTGAATATACTATAGTTACATTAATAAAGAAGTCAAAAGGAATGTCTGCGCCAAAACTGATAATTGTGTCAGCTCCATCGGGGGCCGGGAAGACAACTATTGTACGCCATATCTTATCCCTTCCGATTCCTGTGGCTTTCTCGGTCTCGGCAACAAGCAGGTCCCCAAGAAATGGGGAAGTTGACGGTAGGGATTATTATTTCCTTTCACCTGAAGCATTCAAAAAAAAGGTTGAGGAGAATGAGTTCCTTGAATGGGAGGAGGTTTATCAGGGCATCTGCTACGGGACTCTGAAAAGTGAGGTTGACAGGATATGGAAAGAAGGGAAAAGTGTGATTTTTGATGTGGATGTCGTTGGTGGACTGAACATTAAAAAGATATATGGAGATAAGGCCCTGGCGATTTTTGTACAGCCACCTTCAGTGGAGGCACTGAGATCCCGGCTTAGGGGCAGATCAACCGAAACAGAAGAAAAGATCAATATGCGCATTTCCAAGGCGGAGTATGAGCTTGGGTTTGCCAATCGTTTTGATATTGTGCTGGTTAATGACCAGCTCGAAATTGCCCTTGACGAAGCAGAGTCAATTGTCAGTGCCTTTTTAAGTCAATGATTTACGTCACGCATTAAACGCGGAGTTTTAAAAATATAATGGTATAGTCGAAGGAACCATGACAGATCTGCTAAATATACTTTTACCCCCTGGGAGGATCAGCCTGAAAGTGGGACTATATTTTGGATCCTATAATCCTGTACATATCGGGCACATGGCCATAGCCAACTTTTTTGTCGAATATGGTGGTTTTGATCAATTATGGTTTGTTGTATCACCCCATAACCCTCACAAAAGTAAGGAGAATTTGCTCAACGATTATGACCGGTTGGAGATGATGCACATTGCCGTGGGCAATGATCATCGGTTTAGGGTGAGTGATATTGAATTTCGTCTGCCACGTCCTTCATATACCATCGATACCCTGACGTATCTGACAGAGAAATTTCCCGATCATCACTTTTCGATCATCATGGGATCCGATAACCTGAAGAATTTCCATAAATGGAAAAACCATGAATCCATTCTTGAACATTTTGGGATCAGTGTTTATCCTCGCATTGGTTACGACCAGGAACTTTTAGCTAATTATCCGTCTATCAGGATTGTTCATGCCCCACAGATGGAAATATCCTCCACTTTTATAAGGGAAGCCATTCGCACTGGAAAGAACATTTCCCATTTTCTGCCACATGGTGTATGGGAGTATATCGAAAAGATGGGTTTTTATAGGGATTGAATCTTCCCTGTTTCCCTTTATTTGATCTTCAGCGGGTTAAACCTGTATAAATTCATGTTTTATTCAAGTGAGAACGCTTACTTTTAAGCAACCTAACCTATAAAACATGAGATTATGGAAGGAATCTCAGGTAACCGTGGTTCATCTGTCCGGTCCGATTGCTACATCAATATCAAGCTTGGTGATGATGATGGCCTGAAAATTGAACTTGCCGGCAAAACCAAAACTTTATTTGGTCGCCAGATCATAAAACTTGTCACAGAAATCCTACTTTTTTTTGATGTCAGGAATGCGCATGTCCAAATCCAAGACTCAGGAGCACTCCCATATGTCATAGCAGCCCGAACAGAGGCAGCCCTGAAACAGGTCATGAACTCCCCCAAAGAGTTTCTACTCCCGGAAATTTCAAATGCCAGACGAGAATCTGCACGGGATTGCCTGCGTCGCTCGAGGTTATATCTTCCCGGTGACCATGCCAAATTAATGATTAATGCCGGGTTGTATCAGTCCGATGGGATCATCCTTGACCTGGAAGATTCAGTGGCTCCTGACAAGAAGCATGATGCCCGGTTTCTTGTCAGAAATGCCCTGAGGAATAATGACTTTATGGGTGCAGAGTTGATGGTCAGGATTAACCAACTTCCCTTGGGGCTTCAGGATCTTGAACTTATTGTCAACCAGCCGCTAAACATCATTCTGATTCCAAAATGCGAGTTAGCTTCCCAAGTGGTTGCCGTTGACCAGAAAATCAGTGAACTTAAGGGGGATGATACAGGGCAAATTTGGTTAATGCCTATCATTGAAAGTGCTCTAGGGATATTTAATTCGTATGAAATTGCTTCAGCCTCTCCTAATGTTGTTGCCCTCGCTATCGGGCTTGAGGATTATACAGCCGATATTGGAGCAGAACGCACGAATGAAGGCATTGAATCTTTCTTTGCACGCAGTGCGGTTGTCAACTCGGCCCGGGCAGCTGGCATACAGCCTATCGATTCAGTTTTCAGTGATTTTGAGAACATGGAGGCATTAAGAAACGTGGCTATGCGTTCTAAATCAATGGGTTTTGCAGGTATGGGTTGTATTCATCCTGCCCAGATAAGAATAATTAATGAATGCTTTCAGCCATCATCAAGCGAAATTGAAAAAGCAAAAAGGATTGTGATGGCTTTTGATGAAGCACAACGCAGGGGCACCAACGTAATTTCTCTCGGGTCGAAGATGATCGATGCCCCCATAGTCAAAAGAGCACTTAATACCATTGAAATGGCTGTTAGGTGTCAATTGGTCAAACCAAACTGGAAGGAAGATGCGTCACGATGAGATGGTTATAAATGCTGCCGGAAGGTCAGTTCCGAAGGTAATTAACGGGGAGAAAGTTATTCCATACATGGGAGTCGGTAAATATAAGCCAACGGGTAGCAAGCATGCTCCACCAATTCCATCATGTGCCGACTATCCAGCCAATGGAAACAAAAGATGCCCATCACTTCGGGATGCCTTGATCAGGTCAGGACTTCGTGATGGCATGACCATTTCGACTCATCACCATCTGAGGGATGGTGATTTTATCGCGAACGCAGTCTTTGATATTGCCCACGAGCTTGGAATCAAGGGGCTTCGGTGGTTTCCTTCTGCTTCTTTCCCATGCAATGCCCATTTGATTCCTTACCTTGAAGATGGTACCATTGACTGGATCGAGGGTAGCATGAATGGCCCCCTTGGTGAATTTACTTCAAAAGGCAGGATGAAGAAGACCGCGATTCTCAGATCACATGGAGGTCGGGTTCAGGCCATTCAAGACGGCGAAGTAAAAATTGATATTGCCGTTATGGCGGCGCCATCGTGCGACGTTTTTGGAAATGCAAATGGTTTGGCTGGTCCGTCGGCAACTGGTGTTCTGGGTTATGCCGAAATGGATGTACAATATGCCGAAAAAACCATTTTGGTTACTGATAACCTTGTGCCGTTTCCTTGCCTGCCCATGCAGATTGCTGGAAATTTTGTCGATTTCGTTGTGGTCACCGAAAAAATTGGTGAAGCCGAAAAAATCATTTCCGGAACCACTCAGATTACCAAAAGTCCCGACCGTCTGGTCATTGCAGAACTGGCGGCACGTTTTTGCGAAGCAACTGGCATAGTTTACGATGGTTGCGTCATTCAGGCTGGTGCCGGTGGAATTTCACTGGCCATTGCTGATTATATAAAGGCCATCCTGCAAAGGAACCAATGGCGTATCCGGGTGGGATTTGGCGGATCAACCCAATACATGACACAAATGCTGGAGACGGGACTAATGGAGTATATTCTTGATGGTCAGGTTTTTGATACCGAGGCAGTCAGGTCTCTGAATGAGAACAGAAACCACCATAGTTTTTCGGTTTTCAACGCTTATAATTACCATTCAAAGGGGAATCTAACCTCCATGATTGATGTTGTTACCCTTGGCGCCACGGAAATTGACCTAAACTTCAACGGGAACGTGGTCACACATTCCGATGGGGTTATATTACACGGAATCGGAGGGTGGCAGAACTGTCTATTCGCAAAAAATACCATTGTGGCATTGCCGCTTTTCCGCAATCGAATACCTGTTATTGTGGATGAAGTGACTACTCTTTGCGGCCCGGGAGAATTAATAGATGTAATTGTTACCGAAAGGGGAATTGCAATCAATCCCTTAAGGACCGACCTGATTGAAAAGGCAAAGGATTCGGGGCTGCCGTTGAAGACCATTCATGAATTGAAAGAGGAAGCTGAAGCTATATGCGGTAAGCCGGACAGGCCAAAGTTAACCGATCGCGTGGTGGCCGCTATAAAATGGGTAGATGGCACCGTACTTGATATAATCAGGCAAGTGGCTGATTAATTGGATGGGAGCCAATCCATGTTTAAACTGGAAATTAATTAAACTTTCAATCGAAAGGCAAAACTGTAATTTAAAATACTTATGGGAAAACGTACAATTGTTACCATGCCGGGAGATGGAATAGGCAGGGTAGTGCTTGAGGAAGCTCTCCGGGTTTTGGAGGCTGCCGGATTTCATGCTGATTATGTAGAAGGTGATATCGGGTGGGAATTTTGGTGCCGCGACGGAGAACCTTTGCCTCAGCGAACGCTCGACTTGCTGGAAGAGCATAAAATTGGTCTTTTTGGGGCAATCACGTCAAAGCCGAAAGATGCTGCAATGGCTGAACTCTACCAAGACCTTCGCGATAAAGGATTGGTCTATTCCAGCCCTATAGTTGGGTTACGTCAACATTTTGGGCTGGACATCTGTCTTCGACCATGTAAATCTTATCCCGGGAACCCGCTCAACTTTATTCGCCGTGGGGCTGATGGTACCATTGAAGAACCTGAAGTGGATGTGGCGATCTTCAGACAAAATACTGAAGGTTTGTATGGGGGCGTTGAATGGACTAACCCTCCCCAGCAAGTTTATGATGCCTTGATGACACATCCGAAGTTTAAAGCGAATTTCGCATGGTCACCCAAAGAGGAAATCTCTGTATCGACCAGAATTTTTACCCGAAAAATGACAAGGCGAATATTGGAAGCTGCCTTCAACCATGCTATGAAGAATGGGTACAAATCGGTAACTGTCTGCGAAAAACCCAATGTAATCAGGGAAACAAGCGGTATGATGTACCGGATGGCAATGGATATGCAAAAGAATGAGTTTCCTCAGATTGAACTCTGGAATACCAACATAGATGCCCAGATGATGTGGCTTACCAAGAATCCGGAAACCTATGGAGTCATAGTTGCAGGGAATATGTTCGGGGATATTGTTTCAGATGGCTTCGCCGGATTGATAGGTGGTCTTGGATTTGCATGCAGTGCACAATATAATCCTGATTCCGGGGTGGCCGTTTTTGAACCAACCCATGGTTCAGCTCCTAAATATGCCGGATATCCTGTATCCATCGTGAACCCGATAGCCATGATTGAATCAGCCTGTATGATGCTGGAATATATTGAAGAGTTTGACATTGCCCATAGAATCCGCAATGCTGTTGCGACGGTGATCGCGGAAGGTAAGGTTCGGACCTACGACATGATGAAGATGACTGGTAGTCCGGATGTCATTGGTAAAGGAGCTGCTTCGACCCGCGATATGGCCAATGCCATTATCAGTGAGTTATAATTGAGGACAGATTATTAATATCATCAGGTTGACATGAAAAGTGAAGTTGAATATTTATGGCCTGAGATCCACTGGATAGAAGACAAGGGACTAAAAGAAAAAACGGCAAAAGTATGGGAATTGGCATTGGAACGCAGTGTTCTTACGGTTCAGGATCTTGGCCGTATCCCATTTACACTTTTGGCGGGGCCCAATTTGAAAGTAAGTTTCATGGATCATAAAAGAAGTGTGGTGCATATTGCCCGGGATTGCGGAAAAACCATCAATTCAATGTATCATGGAGAGTTGCCTGTCGATATGGATGTTCTAATTGCCGGTGCAATCCTTGCCGATGTCGGAAAGCTTTTGGAATATGAGCTGGATGAAGAGGGA
>JAEYXH010000012.1 GCA_023428545.1 Bacteroidota bacterium
TCGGCTCGTCACATCCTGGGGCTGGAGAAGGTCCCAAGGGTTCGGCTGTTCGCCGATTAAAGTGGCACGCGAGCTGGGTTCAGAACGTCGTGAGACAGTTCGGTCCCTATCTGTTGTGGGCGCAGGAGATTTGCGAGGACCTGACACTAGTACGAGAGGACCGCGTTGGACAGACCTCTAGTGTACCAGTTGTTCCGCCAGGAGCATCGCTGGGTAGCTATGTCTGGATGAGATAAGCGCTGAAAGCATCTAAGCGCGAAGCTCACCTCAAGATGAGATCTCCATTGAGGGCCGTGGGAGACTACCACGTTGATAGGCTGCAGGTGGAAGGGCGGTAACGTCCGTAGCCGAGCAGTACTAATTGCCCGAAAGCTTTCTTAATAGTTTTTTAGAATCTTGTTTTAGCTTCTTACTCTTTTGATTCCAGCATGTTTTTAATGATATTGTAGGTTTTGCACCTGGATTGGCCACTGGCTGATGACAGGGTGTGAAATAGGTTAAGCCACAACGATCTTAGGTGATTATAGCGGCGGGGCACCACCTCTTCCCATTCCGAACAGAGAAGTTAAGCCCGCCTGCGCCGATGGTACTGCTACGGTGGGAGAGTAGGACGTCGCCTTACTTTTTAAACCCCGGTTCTTATGAGCCGGGGTTTCTTGTTTTATAGTGCTTTGTGTCCTGGGTTCCTCCTTGAGGATATTATTAAAATACTGTGTTTCAGTACTTCAGAAACACTAATATCCGGAGTAATCACTCTTTTGTTTCTTTAGTTAATGTTAAGCATGCCAAAAATCCCGTTAATTTTCCGTAAATGACTGGTAAACCTGAGGTTATAGCTGCTGTTTTCTTAAATTTGTGCCTGTTTTGAAATCAGGATATGTTAATCAGATATATTATTGTTTTCATCTTTGTCATTATCTCCAATTGCTTGTCTGCACAGATCAGGCCCGCAAGGGATATGCCTTTCGACGAAGAGGAAGAGTCAATGGTCCCTGATTCATTGAAACGTCCTGAAAAAAACGTCGCTTCACGGGTTGTGGCATGGAACTTGAAAAACCATGGGGCCTTTATCGATTCCATGGCCTTGGACACACTAAACAGGTTTTTCCATAATTATCATCCTGCTTACAAGAACGCGATTACGAATACTTATACCGGAAATCTTGGAAGTGCTTATCTTAACAATGATTTTGCAGGCAGAGTTTTCGGTACTGAATTTTATTTCGCAAATTCGTTTGACGCCTATATACTGACTCCCGAAAGGCTTGATTTTTATAATACAACCACTCCTTATACAATGTTGGATTATAGTCAAAGCGAAAATAAGAATCGTCAGAATGAAACCCGTTTTAATGTTCTCCATTCTCAGAATATAAACCGAAATATCAATGTGACTTTCCGATACGACCAAGCTAAATCTGATGGTCAATATAATTACCAGGAAAGCAGGTTTCACTCCATTTCCCTTTACAGTAGCTATAACTCCGATAAACTGAACATATATGGAGGGGTTATTTTTAACCGGATCAGAAACCAGGAGAACGGGGGTATTGTTGATGATAATCAACTACTGGAGGAACCCGAACAGGAATACCTCATCATGAATCTGGCCGACGCGCGCACTGAGATGAAAAGTAACTACTTTTTTGCAAGTGGCGAATACAGGATGGGTACTACTTCGGAGGTTGATGGGATTGAAATATTCAAGCCCGTTGCCAGTATTATCTATTATGCAAAATCATCCAATTATCTCCGCCTTTTCAGGGAAGGTGAAGAAGGACCGAATAGTGAATTTTTCCCTGTTTATTATATCAATCCTGATTTCACGTATGATTCGGTCAGGATGAATGTCATTAACAATCAGGCCCAGATCCTTTTTCATGAGTCTGCCCAGAAGAAATTTAGTTTCGGCCAAAGGGCATTTGCCGGGGTTGATATTGTTTACCGCATGTTTGCCGCCCCTGGGTATAATGAAGCAGTTTTTCCATTTCATCCGGGAAATTTCAGCGGGAATCTTTATACTGGACCCGACCGCCGGTGGAATAAACAAACGTATACCAACTTTTATGTTGGAGGTGGAATTTTCAGGCATTTGGGAGATTTCTGGACATGGGATGTGGAAGGACGACAATATTTGTCGGGATACCGGCTAGGCCAGACTGAAATCAATGGAAATCTTCAGAAACCACTCGTTTTCATGGGGGACTCCACTGCTTTTTTCAGGATCCGTGGTAACCTGATGAACCGAAAGCCCGATTACTTCCAGGCAGAGTATTTTTCAAACAGGGCAAGCTGGAAGAATAACTTAGTGAATGAGCAACTGATGAACGCCGGAATCTCATTTCACTCTCCCGGGAAAAACCTGGAGGCTGGTGCCCGATATTCTCTTATCAACAATTATATATACCATAATATTTCAGGGATGCCTGCCCAGGCAAACGATGGATTATTAATTCTCTCAGCCTACCTGGATAAAGAGTTCAAGCTTGGGGCATTTTCCCTGAAGTCACAATTACTTTGGCAGAAAGCGTCAGCTCCCCAGTATGTTCATCTGCCTGATTTTTCCGTACGGTTGGTACCATCATTTGATTTTGTTCTGGCCAAGGTTCTGTTCACACAATTAGGCGTGGATATGCGAATGAATACCGAGTATTATGCTGATGCATACCAGCCTTCGACGGGCCTCTTCTATCTCCAGAATGAGAAGAAGCTTGGATCTTATCCCTATATGGATGCTTTTGCCAACCTCAAATTAAAAAGGACAAGAATATTCTTCCAATATATGAATCTCGGATCGGGATTCCTCAGTAAACCATATTTTACTGCTCTTCACTACCCTATGAATCAAATGACCTTCAGGTTAGGTGTAGCCTGGTCATTTTACAATTAGCACCTAAGTTTCACGAAAAATTAATCTATGTTTTTGAAATTCAGAAACATACTGGCGTTAGTGCTTGTATTGTTTGCTTTCTCTACTTGTGTGGAGCAATCACGAAGTGCCAGTGTGTATAATAATGGAAGATTTCAGGTTCCAATACGTGACCTGGAGACCATTCAAACGGAAGGAAAGCTTCGTGTTGTGGTGGACTATAACTTCACCAACTATTTTGTTTACCGTGGCAAACCAATGGGCTTTAAGTACGAAATGCTGCGGAAATTGGCACAGGATCTTAATGTCAAGCTTGAATTTACGGTAAGTAATGATATGGAGGAGACCATTGCGGGTCTCGAGTCCGGAAGATTTGATCTTGCGGCAAAGAATCTTACAGTTACCTCAGAACGGGAAATCCGGGTTGATTTTACCCGTCCCATATTTCAAACGCGCCAGGTACTGGTGCAAAGAAATCAGCTTGCCTTTTCGAAAGGCAAAGATAAATTTGTTATGGATGTTTACGGGCTTGACGGTAAATCTTTGGTACTTCAAAAAAATACTGTTTTTGTCGGCCATTTGAGAAGGATTGAAATGGAAACCGGTATCCAGGTCGGACAGATTGAGGAATCAACCGCCGGAATGGAGCAATTGGTATCCATGGTCTCATCGGGAGAGATTGACTTTACGGTTTGTGATGAATACGTAGCAAAATTATATGCAAAGAGGTTCACCAACCTGGATATCTCTGTAGTGTTGAGCGATCCCCAGGATATTGCATGGGCTGTCAGGGAGAATGCCTCCCACTTCAGGGATTATCTTAACCACTGGTTGGAAGAATATACGGCCAGTGATGCTTTTAGTTTACTGCAAAACAGATATTACCATTCCACCAGAAGTGTTAACCGCGTTAGAAGTGACTATCATAGTTTGGCACGAGGCAGGATTTCACCCTATGATGAAATCATCAAGAGGGAAGCTGCAGCCAAAAACTGGGATTGGAGGCTGATTTCGGCCATTGCATTCCAGGAATCGCAGTTTGATCCGGCTGCTACCTCATGGGCAGGTGCGAGTGGACTGATGCAGCTGATGCCGGAAACTGCAAATGCATTTGGGGTGACCGATATCAATGACCCGGAAGAGAATATCAGGGCAGGAATACGACTTCTTTCGTGGCTTGATTCGCAACTCAAGGGTGATATCCAGGATGAAAATGAGCGGCTGAAGTTCGTTCTGGCATCCTATAATGTCGGACTTGGGCATGTAAAGGATGCACAGAGACTGGCTGGGAAATACGGAAAGGATCCTTTCCGCTGGAAGAATAATGTTGATGAGTATCTTCTGAAAAAATCGCAAACTTCGTTTTATACCGATCCGGTTGTCAAATGGGGATATGCGAGGGGAATAGAACCCTATGAGTTTGTCAATATTGTTCTTAACAATTACGGGCATTACAAGAATGTCATTCCCGAGTAGGGAAATGGCGTGCCAGAATGTCCAAAAATTCGCAGAGGATCATTGCGGTAGCTCCCCATATAAACTCTTCCTCAAATGCTATTCCGGGTGCCTTTAACTTGCCCGAGAAAGTGTCAAGTGTCCTGAATTCACGATTTTGTTCCATGAGGTGAGCTAAAAGTGGGAAAAACATAAGCTTTTCCACTTCATCAGGATTCAGTGTAAACGAAGGACGGGGTGCCGCCCAGGCTACAAAGGGATGAATCCGGTAGTTGCTGACCGAAACATATAGCGGTGTGAGGGGCCCGATTACCTGTATGGAACCAGGATCTATTCCAATCTCTTCATATGTTTCCCTGATTGCGGTTTCTTGGGGAGATAGATCTTTTGGTTCTTGCCTTCCTCCCGGAAAACCAATTTGCCCTGCATGAATCTTCATGTGTCCCGGCCTTTTGATCAAACAGGTATAAAGCTCATTTTCGGAAGGGATAACCAATAAAAGAACCCCGCTTTCGAGAATTTTTATCTGGTCGGAATTGGGGATCTTCAGATCTCTTTCGGGAGGTAACATTTGACGATGGGAATTTTCGCCCGGAAGAGTGTTGTTCAGTAAATTCTCAATAATAAGTCGCCATTCGTTCATACCGTAAAAATATAAAATCAAAGCAAATTGCCGGTATTAACCAGAACGAATTCTACCATTGGCTTTGGAGGAGGCAATGTATAATACTGCCAGCCTTAAATTCTGTTTGAGTTAATTTTCAGGCGATTTGAGATCTTATGGTAAGGGTTTAATTGCAAGCATGGTAGATTGCTAAAATGCATCAGCATCATTGATAAAGCCACCGCAAAGCCTATAAAAGATTAGTCGAATCGCATACTCTTATCAGGGGCAATACGGCTGATAAAAAGTGCCGGAAGTATCAGCATAGCCAGGGTTATCAAAAGAGTGCCGGCGTTAAGCAGCAGAATGTTGACGAGGGAGAAATTGACAGGGACGACTTCCATATAGTAGGAGGAAGGGTCAAGAGTGATCAGGTTAAAATACTTTTGAAGAAACAGAAGGGACAATCCGAGAAGATTACCCCACAACATTCCCCTGCTAACCAAAAATGCTGACAGGTAGAGAAATATGTTTTTCAGGCTGCTGTTTCGGCTTCCAAGTGATTTCAAGATTCCAATCATGGAACTGCGTTCGAGAATCAGTACCAGCAAGGCTGAAATCATGTTAAATCCTGCCACCAGAAGCATTAGTATCAGTATAACCCATACATTCATGTCAAGAATGGAAAGCCAGTCAAAAATCTGTGGGTACTTTCGGGTGACGGTTATTGAGCGGAGTGTAGTGCCCTTTTCTACGCCATACTGCACGATATGCTCCCTGATCATTTGCTCGGTGTGGTCAATTTTGTCAAAATCAGTAATCGTGATCTCGAAACCACTGATCTGGTCGGATTCCCAGTCGTTGACATGCCTGATTTGACGAATGTCGGCGATTACGAACATGTCGTCAAATTCCTGTAAGTGCGTATTGTATATACCGGCGAGCCTGAACTGCCTGACACGGGGAATTTGTTCATCCTGATTTATAAAATACATATATACCGGATCTCCGGTTTTTAATCGAAGCAGCTGGCATAAATTCGCTGAGATCAACACCTCGGCTGAACGGTTTGGGCCATCATATTTTGGCAGTGACCCATCTGTCAGGTGTTTCCTGAAAAAGGACCAATCGAAAGTACTGTCAACACCCTTTAATACAATTCCCTGGATATAGTCGTCGGTTTTGATGATTCCCGGTTTGGTAGCGAAAGTATTAACCGACTTAGCGTTTTCGACCTCCAATAACCTTGGTGTAAAAGATTGTTTTGAAGAGATGGGGGCTGTTTCATATGAGAAGTTGGAATCGTAATTGATTATTTGAATGTGGGAGCCAAATCCGACTACCTTATCCCTGATCTCTTTTTTGAATCCGGTAACTATGGATACAGCGATAAGCATTACTGTGAGTCCAAGGGCAATGCCAACCAAAGCTACCTTAATGATTTTTCTGGAAAGCTGGTTTTTGTTTTCTTTATCACTAAATAATCTTCTGGCAATAAATAATTCTGTATTCATTGGATTGTTGGAATGGTAGGTAAAGATATCAAATCCAGATCAATGCCAATCAATCGCCAGGATTTTCAACTTTGCCAGATTCATTTGTTCTGTGGATCCTGACCCCTTTTCTGGTTGTTAAAGAAAGGCAGAGCCACTACCGAAATAAGGCCAAGAACGATAACGAGCAGTGTCATTATGGTGTGTGCGACAAAGGCAAAGATAATTCCGTTTTCATAAGGAATCCCGTATAATGCCAGAGATTCACGCGTCATAAAATGCCATGCGCCAATTCCTCCCTGTACAGGTGCAACCATGCCAAAACTACCCATCACAAAAGTGGTCAGGCCTGCAAGCGGTGAAAGATCTTTAGTAAAATCAAATGCAAAGAATGATACATACAGCATGAGATAATACATGAGCCAAATAAACAGGGAATGGAATATGAATGCGCCTTTATTCTTAATATATCTGACTGATAAAATGCCCTCTTTGAAGTGTGAAGCTATCGTTTCAATTTTTCTAAAAAGTGAGCTTTTTTTAATTTTCCTCCATAGTACGATGATAAGGACCAGAATAATCACCAGCCCTGAAATCAGGTAGGGTGAGAATGCCAAATCTTTAAGCTTTTCACGGATGTCGGGATTTTCATTCAGGAACTGAATGACGTGGCCAAACTGGGTGATAACCATCAGGATGGTTGCCATTCCCAACACCAGTAAATCAAAAATCCGTTCGGTGATCATTGTGCCAATCAGGCGGGCAAAAGATATTTTTTCATATTTGCTCATCACACCGCATTTTGACAATTCCCCCATCCGGGGCACAACCAGATTCATGATATATCCAATCATGACAGCAAAAAAAGTATTGCTGAGACGCGGCTTGTGACCTAAAGGTTCAATTAGATATCTCCATCGGGCAGCCCGGCTGATATGGCTGAGAACGCCAAGGAAAACGGAGAGCCAAACCCAGGCATAATTTACGTCGTTCGTAAGGATGGATTTCATCCGGCTGATATCCTGGTCCTTGTATAAATACCAAAACAAGAACACACCTATCGAAAAAAACAGCAGGTATTTCGCAGCCTTCTTAACTTTCTGTTTCAATTTTTCTGCCTTTGCTGATTTATAACCGATCCTCCATTAATATCCGGATAATTTACTGTAAATTACAAACTCAGACGTCTGACCTTTAAAAAACAAATAATTATCCTTGCGATTTCGGTTAGATTACTGAACATTCACGACAAAGTTGTGTATTTTTACACGCCTTTTGAAAAGGGTCCATTCGGACCGGAGCAAAATTATAAATAACTTTGATTCGTAAGGTTTGAATGCCGAAAAATTAGAAATCATGGAAGATAGTGATTACGATGAGTGTCGTAAGGCCGAAAAAAAACCTGGGTCAACATTTTTTAAGGGATCAGAATATCGCCCGTAAGATTGTTGAAAACCTGGATCTTTCCGGAAACGTCAATGTTTTGGAAATTGGTCCGGGAATGGGTGTACTTACAAATTTTTTGGCCAAAATCCCTTCCATTCAGCTTTCCTTAATTGAAATCGACAAGGAATCTGTCGAATACCTTCGTGAGAATTTGAATGACCCTGAGATAAGGATTATTGAGGGTGATTTTTTAAAGCTTGATCTTGCTTCCCAGATTGATTTTCCATTTAGTGTGATTGGGAACTTTCCGTACAATATTTCATCCCAGATATTTTTCAAAATCCTGGAATATCGTCAATATGTTCCCCAGGTAGTGGGGATGGTCCAGAAGGAGGTAGCCGACCGGTATTGTGCCTCTCCGGGTAGCAAGACATATGGTATTTTAAGTGTTCTCCTACAGACGTTTTATAATATTGAATACTTGTTTACGGTGAATGAACAAGTGTTTTTTCCACCCCCAAAAGTTAAATCGGCAGTTGTCCGTCTGACCCGGAATGACAGGGATATGCCTGCCGATGAATCTGTTTTGCTTCAGATTATTGTAAAGGCAGCTTTCAACCAGCGGCGAAAGATATTGGGAAATGCGCTGAAATCTGCGGGCATAACGGCTCCTCCAGATTTGGCAGACAAGCGTGCCGAGCAGCTTTCGGTTGACCAGTTTCTTAGTATAGTCAGGTATGTGAAATCGATTAAAACGCAGGATGTATGAATCTTGAACTGACAAGGGAATTTATTGATAATCTGCGTCTCCAGATTGAGAACAACCAGGAGGGGGAAGTAAAGGACCTCCTTTTGGAATTGCATGCTGCTGACATAGCAGAAATCATGGAAGTGCTTTCACTGGAAGAAGCCAAGTATATCTACCTGTTACTTGATGGGGAAAAAGCCTCGGATGTACTTATCGAACTGCCCGAAGATGACCGGCGTCGGTTCCTGAATGCACTGCCACCCGAATACATTGCCCGACAGTTTATCGAGTATATGGACTCTGATGATGCCGCCGATATTTTGGGTGAGCTCGACGAGGACAGGAAGAAATCGGTGCTCAATGAGATCGGTGATGTTGACATTGCAGGTGATATCGTTGATCTTCTTGAGTATGATGAAGAGTCGGCCGGTGGTATCATGGCCAAGGAACTTGTTTCGGTCAATGAGAATTGGAGTGTCGCAACCTGCCTAAAAGAGATTTCGAGACAGGCAGAGGATGTAGATGACATCTACTATGTATATGTGGTTGATGACGATAATAAGCTGAAAGGAGTGCTTTCGCTTAAAAAACTGATTCTGAACAGTACGAGCACCCTGATAAAGAACATTTTCAATGAGGATGTGAAGTGGGTTACGACCGATACGCCGCAGGCCGAGGTTGCCCAGATAATGGAAAAATATGACCTGGTTGCCATTCCTGTAGTGGATGAGATTGGAAGGTTAAAGGGCCGTATTACTTTCGACGATGTCATGGACGTAATCCGTGAAGAAGCAGAAAGGGATTATAACATGGTGTCGGGTATTACCGGAGAGGTGGAAGCCAGCGACAAAGTATGGCAGCTCACCCGGGCCCGGGTGCCCTGGCTGATGGTTGGGCTTTTTGGTGGCATTATGGGAGCACAGGTGATTGGTGCGCATGAGTCATCCTTGCAGCAAGTTCCGGCAACTGCATTCTTTATTCCCCTGATTGCGGCAATGGCAGGGAATGTCGGGGTGCAGTCTTCTTCAATTGTTGTACAGACACTGGCCAGTGGGGTCAGGGATTATACCACTCCCTGGCAAAAACTTTTTAAACAATTGTCGGTAGCGTTTGTGACCGGCGCCATTTTTTCGGTAATGATCCTGCTTTATAATCTGGTTTTCAGCGACAGCCTGGGGCTTACTTATGCGGTTTCACTCTCATTATTCATTGTCATGACCATTGCCTCCGTTTTTGGATCACTGATTCCACTTGCCCTGCATAAATTGAAAATCGACCCTGCAGTGGCGACGGGTCCGTTTATTACAACTTTGAATGATGTTCTTGGATTAACTATATATTTGTTAATCAGTCAGATGTTTTTGGATTTTATATAAAAAGTGTTCCAAAATGTATTTTATTCTGGCTAGTAATGACAGGTAACAAAGAGGAGAGGTAACCGAAAACGAACCACCGGATATCAATATTGTTTTTTCGTTTCTTTTGGGAAGACACCAGTTTTTTAAGGCGATATATAACCTGATTTTCTATCTTTGCAATCTGATTTGAAAGGAAATTAAATGGCTGAATATAAAAAAATTAAGAGTGCCCTGATTTCAGTTTTTCATAAGGAGAACCTGGAGCCGGTAATACATGCACTACATGAACTGGGAGTAACCCTCTTCAGTACAGGTGGCACCCAATCATTCATTGAATCACTTCAGGTACCTGTTATGCCAGTTGAAAAACTGACCGGGTATCCATCGATATTGGGAGGTCGTGTTAAGACATTGCATCCTGGTGTATTTGGTGGAATCCTGGGAAGGCGTGATCTGCCTGATGATATGGAAACCCTTGAAAAGTACAGTATCCCTGAAATCGATTTGGTGATTGTGGATCTTTATCCTTTTAAACAGACTGTTGCTTCAGGGGCTTCAGAACAAGACATCATCGAAAAGATCGACATTGGGGGAATATCCCTGATACGAGCCGCAGCCAAAAACTTCAGGGATGTGCTGATTGTTCCTTCAAGAGATGAATATCTTCCTTTACTCGGGATATTGAGGGAGCACAAAGGTCAAACGAGCCTTGAGGAAAGAAAACTTTTTGCCTCCAGGGCTTTTGCTGTCTCATCACATTACGATTCTGCCATTTTTACATGGTTCTCCCAGGGTGACCACGACAAGGCCCGAATAAGTCTTAACGATGGTAAGGTATTGCGTTACGGCGAAAACCCGCACCAGGAAGCTGTCTTCTATCACCATAACAACACGGATTCAACTGTTACGCTGGTTGGATCCCAGGTGCTGCAAGGCAAGGAGCTGTCATATAACAACCTGCTCGATGCAGATGCTGCCTGGAAATCGGTCAGCGATGCATATCATGCTGTTACACACCTCGAGACGAAAGAGGCTGTTGCAGTTGTGAAGCATTTAAATCCATGCGGATTGGCTGTGGCTTCTACCCAAATGGAAGCACTTGAGCTTGCCTGGGCAGGTGATCCGGTTTCCGCTTTTGGTGGTATTATCTGCTTCTCGGGAAATGTCGATGCCGAAATTGCCGCATGGTTTGATAAAAGATTTGTGGAAATAATAATCGCTCCCGGTTTTACCGAAGGTGCGCTCGAAGTTTTGGGAAAGAAAAAAAATCTTCGATTATTGGTTACACCCCTAAGACCCCAAACAACAAAGGAAAAAATTATCCGTTCAGTTAGCGGCGGCTTGTTGATTCAGGATGAAGATGACGGTATGGACACTGAATTCAGAAATGTTACCAGCATCGAATTCGACCAAAATAAAATGAATCTTGCGCGGTTCGGTGTAATGGCCTGTAAACATTTAAAAAGCAATGCCATTGCACTGGTTACCGAAAACGCAAATGGTTCTTTCTGGCTGACCGGTGCCGGGATGGGTCAGCCTAACAGGCTCGATAGCCTTAGGCAGTTGACAATGCCACGGTTTAACCTGAAGGAAGGAATTAATATTGAAGACACGGTTCTGATTTCTGATGCATTTTTCCCGTTCCGTGACAGTATCGAAGCTGCAAACGAATTCGGGGTGAAGTATATAGTGGAGCCGGGTGGAAGTATTCGTGACCAGGAAGTGATTGACGCCTGTAACGAATATGGTATAGGAATGGTTTTTACAGGACGCAGGCATTTTCGCCATTAAAAGTATTTTGAATTTAATCAATGTTATAACATGGGATTGTTTTCATTTTTCACACAGGAAATCGCAATAGATTTAGGTACAGCGAATACCATCATTATACACAATGATAAAATTGTCGTGGATGAGCCTTCCATAGTTGCCATCGACCTCAAAACCGAAAAGCTGGTGGCTATTGGTGAAAAGGCAAGGCAGATGCAGGGGAAAACCCATGCAAACCTGAAGACCATCAGGCCTCTCAGAGATGGGGTGATTGCCGACTTTAATGCTGCCGAGCAGATGATCAGGGGGATGATCAAGATGATCAACCCAAAGAACAGGTTATTCTCGCCATCCCTTAAACTGGTTATTTGTATTCCTTCAGGAAGTACTGAGGTAGAAATACGTGCGGTGCGTGATTCATCTGAACATGCCGGTGGTCGGGAAGTTTATATGATATATGAGCCATTGGCCGCCGCAATTGGTATCGGACTCGATGTCGAAGCCCCTGAGGGTAATATGGTCGTTGATATTGGTGGTGGAACAACCGAAATCGCCGTAATCTCTTTGGGCGGTATTGTTACAAATAAATCGATTCGTATTGCGGGTGATGACCTGACCGCCGATATCATGGAATATATGCGTCATCAGCATAACATCAAAATCGGTGAAAGAACGGCCGAAGAGATCAAAATTCAGGTGGGGTCAGCCTTGCCAACCCTTGACAATCCCCCGAAGGATTTTGTGGTACAGGGTCCCAACCAAATGACTTCTCTCCCGATTGAGGTACCTGTTTCTTATAAGGAAATTGCCCATTGTCTTGAGAAATCCCTTTCCAAGATTGACATGGCAATATTGAGTGCCCTCGAGCAAACACCACCCGAATTGTATGCCGATATTGTCAAGAATGGAATCTGGCTTGCAGGAGGGGGCGCGTTGCTTCGTGGCTTGGATAAAAGGTTAAGTGACAAACTGGGAATTCCCTTTCATATTGCCGAAGATCCGCTAAGGGCAGTAGTCAGGGGAACAGGAATCGCACTGAAGAATGTCGATAAGTTTTCATTCCTGATCAGGTAGTGTCAGGTAAATTCTTGCTATGTGGAGTTTGTTCAGGTATTTTTACCGGCATCATGTTGTTATCCTGTTTTTGTTCCTGGAGATTGTCGGATTCATTCTGATCTTCAGTTACAACAGCTTTCAGCGAGCTGGTTTTATCAACTCCTCAGCCCATATAACCGGCAATATTTATGATCGCTACAGCGCGATAACCGATTATTTTAATTTGTCAGTAGTTAATCGTCAGCTTGCAGAAGAAAATGCACGTTTAAGAGAATCGTTACTGGCGCAAATCAGAAGCGATGACAGTACCTCGACCATTACCTACATAAAACCAGACAGTACAGGAAACTATCAATTTATTCCTGCACGTGTCATTAATAATTCGGTAAACAGGCAGCATAATTTCATTACCCTTAATAAAGGGGCCAGGCATGGCATCAGGCCTGATATGGGGGTGCTTACTCCCCAGGGTATCGCAGGCGTTGTATCACATGTTTCGGATTCATATTCGGTTGTCATCTCCATGCTAAATCTTCGTTGGAACGTTTCAGCGAAATTAAAACGGAACAACTATTTTGGTTCTCTCACATGGGATGGAAAGGATTACAGGTATGCACTGCTGAATGAAATCCCCTTTCATGTTGATTTATTGGAAGGCGATACCATTGTGACCAGCGGTTTTTCGTCCATTTTCCCTGAGGGTATGCCTTTGGGAATCATCGAATCCTTTAAGAAGGAAGGTGGGGATAATTTTTATCAAATTCGTGTTCAACTATCGGTCGACTTTAAGGCGGTGACTTATGTTGAGGTTATAGATAATCGAAAAAGGCCAGAATTGGATGCACTTGAAAAACTAAGCAATAATGGCAAGGATCTGGATTAAATATTTGCTGTTATATCTTTTTGTTGTACTGGTCCAGGTTCTGATCCTGAATCAGTTACAGGTAAGCGGATACCTGAATCCATATTTCTATATGCTTTTCATTCTTCTGCTGCCTGTTTCGACACCCCGTTATCTGGTACTTTTCTTAGCTTTTTTTACTGGATTCACCATTGATTTTTTCACGGATACTCCTGGATTACATGCTGCCGCAACCACGCTTTTGGGATACCTGAGAACTCCTGTCTTGTATCTGGTATCGGGCCGGGGATCTGATATAGCCGAATACCCCTCACTGAAGAATAATGGTTTGAGGTGGTTTCTCGTTTATTCGGTTTTGCTTGTGTTGGTCCATCACTTTTTTTTATTTTATATGGAAGTATTTTCATTTACCGGATTCTTCAGGACACTAATCCGCGCGATATTTAGTACGATATTATCCGTTTTTGTTATAGTTTTAAGCCAGTTTTTGATTTTTAGAGATTAGGGCCTTCAGTGTGGACATCAATTCAAACAGGAAATACCTGATAAAATCGATATTTGTGGCTGTCAGCATCGTTTTGCTGATCAGGTTATTTTATTTACAAGTCATTGACAACACCTATAAAGAATTTGCCACCAGCAATGTCCTCCGAAAAGTTATCCAATATCCTGCAAGAGGTTTAATATATGACCGTAATGGTGAACTGCTTGTTTACAACAAGGCAGCTTATGACCTTCTTGTAACGCCAAGGGAAGTTAAGCCATTTGACACCCTAAAATTCTGTTCGCTTCTCGACATTACCATTGAGGAATTTCGACTTAAACTCAAAGAAGCAAGAGCTTATTCTCCCTATAAGCCCTCTGTTCTTGTGAAACAGATATCTCCTGAGAAGTATGCTGTACTTCAAGAGTTGCTTTATAAAGTACAAGGATTTTATATTCAATCAAGAACCCTGAGGGAATACCCGCGCCCCATGGCTGCCCATTTACTTGGTTATGTCGGTGAAGTTAACAGGGCAATGATTGAATCGAATCCTTATTATGAATCAGGTGACTATATTGGAATCAGCGGGATTGAAAAGTCTTACGAGAATGAACTCCGTGGGAAGAAAGGTGTGAAATACTATATGGTCGACGTCCATAACCGAATTCAGGGAAGTTACCTGGAAGGTGAAGCCGATACTACCGCTCTTATTGGAAAAAACCTTATATCTTCCCTGGATGCAGACCTTCAGGAGTATGCTGAACTGCTGCTCAAGAATAAGCGTGGCAGTGTGGTTGCCATAGAACCTGCCACTGGTGAAATTCTGGTTTTAGCCAATTCACCTGCTTATGATCCCAACCTTTTGGTAGGCCGCGAACGGGGGAATAATTATTCGTTTTTATCTGTTGATCCTGTTAAACCTTTATATAATAGAGCTTTGATGGCACAATATCCACCAGGATCAACCTTTAAAATGGCCAATGCACTGGTTGCTCTGCAGGAAGGGGCAATTACATCATCTACTTCCTATTATTGTGCCCATGGATATCACAGTGGAAATTTCACGATAGGGTGCCATCATGATATGTCATTCACCCTTGAACCTTCGATTGCCAAATCATGCAATGCTTATTACGTATATGTTTTTCGCGCAATTCTGGAAAACAAGAAATATAAAGACATCAGGGAAGGGTATGAAGCATGGCGAAGATATATGCTTAATTTCGGTTTTGGCCGAACGTTAAATACTGATTTGGCCAATGAGTTGAAAGGACTTGTACCAACATCTGATTATTATGAAAGGTTCGTTTATAGGGGATCAAGGTGGCGGGCCTTACCCATCGTATCCCTTTCAATAGGACAGGGAGAGCTTGGTATTACCCCGTTACAGCTCGCAAATTATACTGCCATGATTGCAAACCGTGGGCATTATTATATTCCACATGTTGTAAAGGAGGTAGAGGGGCAGGAGATTGATCAAAGGTTCAGGGAGCCTGTTGCCTCTGGGATCGATCGCCACCATTTTGACCCGGTAGTTGAAGGCATGGCACAGGTGATGCAACCCGGGGGTACTGGGGCAATGTCAATGATTCCAGGGCTGGAGGTCTGTGGAAAGACCGGTACAGCGCAAAATCCCCATGGTCTTGATCATTCTGTTTTTATGGCGTTTGCGCCCAAGGATCGGCCTAAAATCGCTATTTCAGTTTATGTGGAGAACGGAATCTGGGGTTCAACGTATGCGGCCCCGATTGCCAGTCTGATAATCGAAAAATATTTGAATGATACCATTGCAACCAGCAGGGTGTGGCTTGAAAGCAATATGCTCAAAGCAAACCTGATGGATCCGAACCGCGTAATTATTTCCGATGGCACAGAGGAATAAACTTTGGGCAAATATCGACTGGGTAACAGTTTTACTGGCCTTTGGACTGATGATCCTGGGTTGGATAAACATTTATGCTGCTGTATACAATGAGGAACACAGTAGCATCTTTGATGTAACCCAGCGATACGGAAAGCAGCTGATCTGGATTGGTGCCGCTGTTCTTTTGGGTATGGTAATCCTCATAACTGACAGTAATTTCTATCTCTTTTTTTCCTGGCCGATTTATGGATTGGTAATATTTTCCTTAATCCTGGTCCTGGTAGCGGGTGTCGAAATCAACGGTTCGAAATCGTGGTTTATTATTGGTGGCGATTTGAGGCTTCAGCCTTCCGAATTTGCAAAGTTTGCCACAGCATTGGCTCTTGCAAAATTAATGAGCAGCTACAATTTTAAGATGCAGAAGGCGCCTTCGGTGTTTCTGATCGCTGCAATAATAGGGTTACCTCCTGCACTGATCATGCTTCAGCCTGATACAGGTTCTGCCATCGTGTTTGTGGTATTCTTTCTTGTGCTATACCGTGAGGGTATGTCAGGTGTCATCCTGTTTTTCGGGTTTCTGACCATTCTGCTTTTTCTCCTTTCCCTTCTGACCGAGAATTTCGTTTTATTAATCCTCCTGTTTGTGGGAAGTATCATAGCCTTTTATATTTTAAATCCCCGATTCAAAGTCGCTTTGTCAGGTTTGGGATTAGGAATCGGACTTACCCTGTTGTTGCAGGGGGTAAACCTCATTGCGGGAAACACAATAGATTTTGAGTGGATCATACTGTCAGGCACAGTAATCAGTATGATTGTTTTTATCATTTATAGCCTTAAGGTTAGGATGAAGCGTGCATTTGTGATCATTGGCATATTTTTCGGGGCTGTGTTGTTTACCTACTCTGTCGATTTCGTTTTTGAAAATATTTTGCAAGCCCATCAACAGGCAAGAATAAATGAGTTGCTTGGATTACAGAGCGATCCCCTTGGAGCAGGTTATAATGTTAATCAGAGTAAGATTGCGATTGGATCTGGCGGTTTTGCCGGCAAGGGGTTTCTTAATGGCACACAGACCAAGTTTAATTTTGTGCCTGAGCAGAGTACTGATTTTATTTTCTGTACAGTCGGTGAGGAGTGGGGCTTCATAGGAAGCCTCGTGGTTATTGGCCTTTTCCTGGCTCTTCTTGTCAGGGTTATTAATCTTGCCGAACGCCAAAGATCGCTATTTAGCAGGGTATATGGCTATTCGGTTGCCTCTATCCTATTCTTCCACATAGCAGTCAATATTGGGATGACAATCGGTCTTATGCCGGTTATCGGAATTCCCTTGCCATTCTTCAGTTATGGCGGGTCTTCGCTGTGGGCTTTTACAGTGCTTTTATTTGTCTTCCTGCGACTGGATGCCAGCCGTCTCGACCGCCTGGTTTGATAATCCATGAAATTCGTAGCTTCTCCTATAAAGGATCGAATCAGTCTTCCTGAAGGATTCTCCGGTATAAGACATTATAAAATGCTATCGAAAGTTACCGTATAACTTACGAAATTCTGTCAAATCCGGTCCATTTGATAAGAGCATCAGGTATCAGGATTCCATCTGGAGTCTGGTTGTTTTCAAGCAATGCAGCCACAATTCTGGGCAAGGCGAGCGCACTGCCGTTCAAGGTATGGGCCAGCTGTGGTTTTTTGCTGTTTTTATCACGGAATCTTAGCTTTAATCGGTTGGCCTGGAAAGACTCAAAGTTGGAGACAGAGCTAACTTCAAGCCATTTCTGTTGCGCTGCAGACCAAACTTCAAAGTCATAGGTCATGGCCGATGTGAATCCCATGTCGCCACCGCAAAGTTTCACGATTCGATAGGGAAGTTCCAGCTTTTGCACAAGACTTTCAACGTAGCTCACCATTTCTTCCAGTATATCGTATGATTTGTCGGGATGAGCAATCTGAACGATTTCCACTTTATCGAACTGGTGCAGACGGTTCAAACCACGAACATCTTTTCCGTAGGATCCGGCTTCGCGGCGAAAACAGGCACTGTAAGCTGTGTTTTTTACAGGCAATTCCTCTTCGTCGAGTATAACATCCCGATAGATATTGGTGACAGGCACTTCAGCGGTAGGAATCAGATATAGGTTGTCGATTGAAGCATGATACATCTGGCCTTCCTTGTCTGGGAGCTGGCCTGTCCCAAACCCGGAAGCCTCATTAACCATAAGGGGTGGCTGGATTTCCTCATATCCATTTTCCCTTGCCTCGTTGAGGAAAAAGTTGATTAAGGCACGCTGTAGACGGGCTCCTTTTCCGCGATAGACTGGGAAGCCGGCTCCGGTTAATTTAACGCCAAGTTCAAAATCAATCAGGTTGTACTTTGAGGCAAGTTCCCAGTGTGGAAGAGCACCTTCGAATAACGAAGGGATTGATCCACCACTTCTGATCACCAGATTATCATCGGCACTTTTACCTTTGGGAACCGATATATGGGGAACATTTGGCAGCTGTACCAGAAGAGCTTGCACCTGATCGTCTATCTCATTGAATACCTTGTCGAGTTCCCGTATGTTTTCCTTCAATTCGGCAGTGCGACTTTTAGCCTGATTTGCCTCTTCAAAACGGCCGTCTTTGAAAAGGATACCTATCTCCTTTGAAAGATTGTTCATTTCAGCTTTGGCATTGTCGGCCTGAGTCTGGGTGAGATTTCTCTTTTCCCTAAGATCGATAATCGATTTTACGATAAGGGAGGCATCGAAATTCCTTTTTGACAGTTTTTCAATTACCTCTTCCGGGAAGTCGTTAAGATATTTAATGGTAAGCATAGTTTCCTGATAAATTTCAGTGCAAAAGTAGTAAAACAACAAACTCCTGCCGGTTATGGCAGGAGTTTGTTATGTAAGAATTGTAATTTTCTTAAAAAGTACTGGATTAGTTGATTGATGCATCAACGGCAACAATGGGTTCTACGGAAACGTATGACCTGTTATCGCGTTTTTTGCTGAATACAACTGTTCCATTGGTCAGGGCAAACAGGGTGTGGTCCTTGCCAATTCCCACGTTTTCGCCCGGATGATGTTTTGTGCCTCTCTGACGAACAAGGATATTGCCCGCTTTAGCAAACTGACCGCCAAATATTTTCACGCCAAGTCGTTTGCTTTCCGATTCGCGTCCGTTTTTCGAACTACCTACACCTTTCTTATGAGCCATGGTCTTTTAATTTAATTATCCAACAATTTCTTCAATGAGCACCTGAGTAAAAGACTGACGGTGTCCATTCATTTTCTGGTAACTTTTCCTTCTCTTCTTTTTGAAAACCAGGACTTTGTCACCTTTGGTGTGTTCCAGGACTTTTGCAGTAACCTTTGCACCTTCTACGACCGGGGTTCCTACCGAAACACTGCCTTCATTGTCAACCAATAAAACCCTGTCAAATTCGACGGAGGTTCCTTCTTCTGCCGGGAGACGGTGTACAAAAACTTTTTTGTCTTTTTCGACTTTGAACTGCTGTCCAGCAATTTCAACGATTGCGTACATTTTCTTTCAATTATTAATTATGTCCGCCAGGCGGAAAAAATCCTCTCGTTTTTCACTTATCTGCCTGGTCAAATCAATTTTTGGGACTGCAAAAGTAGTTATTTTTGGATGATTACCAAATGATTGCCAGTTATTTTTGCTGATGCGATAAAAGTTTAACGGTATCGGGATCATAGCAATCAAAAAAACTGAAATTACTGGCAGTTTTGCAAATGCTGGATAAAAAACAGATATTTGACAGCTGCTATCTTGCATGATGTGTCCGTATTTGTCGAAAAAAGAAATGAAAAATATATTCAACCCTGATTTTTCGATTAATTTTATGCCGAATTTACCATCAATCAAGCAAGAAGTAGGGTGCATCAAAGCATTGGACTTATTTTATATGCAAAGCATATCATGCAAAAAGTTAAACTGAATATTCTCGGCTTGTCGGTTAGTCAGACCCAGTCTGGAGCCTATGCATTGGTACTGGCCGAAGAAAATGGTGACCGAAGGTTACCTATCATTATCGGACCAGTGGAGGCTCAGGCCATTGCAATTCAGCTGGAAGGGCTTAAGCCTCCGAGACCTTTGACACACGATTTAATAAAGAATCTGGCAATTGCTTTCGATATTGCGCTTCTTGAAGTTGTAATTCACAAGTTGGAAGAAGGGATTTTTTTCGCCGAGTTACTGCTTGAAATGGAAGGTAAAGAAGTCAGGGTTGACTCAAGGACATCAGATGCCGTTGCCCTTGCACTTCGTTTCAGATGTCCCATCTATACGACTGAGGACATCTTGCATAAGGCTGGAATTGTTTTGGATGTAAATGAAGAACACTCCGCCCGTGAACATTTTGACGAAGGTCATGTAGGCCATGGTAAATCCATATATGAAAAGTATACCCTGGCTGATCTCGAAAACCTTTTGGGAGAATCCATCCAAAATGAAGATTACGAAAAGGCGTCCATGATACGGGATGAAATTAAACGCCGAAAAAAATAACTGCCCGGAACTTATGAAGAACTTGAAACTTCCCCTTTTATTTTTACTGTTACTGTTTGGTTTATCTGAAAGTGTGTTTGGTGAAATTAATGCTCCGGACTCCATCAACATTGTATCTGATACCAACAATGTGGTTGAAACTTTACCTGCCGCATCATCTTCACAAACGAATACATCTACCCTTCTGCTGACCAAGGCACCTGAGGGATCTTTCTCATTTTTTACCATCATTAGAGGTATTTTAGGCATGTTCGTGCTTATTGGCCTTGGTTATCTCCTTTCCCATAACCGTAAGAACATCCCATGGAAAACCGTCATTACCGGAATTGTTTTTCAGGTGATACTGGCCATTGGTGTTTTGTATGTTCCATTTATTCGATACGGATTTGAATTTGCCGGACAGATTTTTGTCAAGATTCTTGACTTTACCAAGGCTGGGAGCGAATTTCTGTTGGGAGGATTGATGGATTCAAATACATATGGTTACATCTTTCTTTTTCAGGTTCTGCCCACCATTATTTTCTTTTCGGCGCTAACCAGCCTTCTTTTCTATTGGGGAATTATCCAAAAGGTGGTTTGGGCTTTGGCATGGGTCTTTACAAAAACCCTCAAGATATCAGGGGCTGAAGCTTTGTCGGTAGCCGGAAATATTTTTCTGGGTCAGACTGAATCTCCCTTGATGATAAAAGCTTATTTGCCAAAGATGGGTAATTCCGAGATTTTATTGGTCATGACAGGAGGTATGGCCACCCTTGCTGGTGGAGTACTTGCTGCCTACATAGCGATGCTTGGGGGTGATGATCCGGTTATGAGACTTGAATTTGCAAAGCACCTCCTGACTGCATCAGTCATGGCTGCACCTGCAGCAATTGTTTTTTCCAAAATGATAGTTCCACCCGATTCAGAGGTCAACAAGGAAATTGAAGTCAGTAAAGACAAAATCGGCAGTAATGTTCTCGATGCTGTCACTAACGGTACCAGCGAAGGAGTGAAGTTAGCGGTAAATGTTGCTGGAATGCTTCTTGCTTTTATTGCATTTATTGCCATGTTCAATTTTATTTTTGGAAAGATCGGACAGTGGACGAACCTCAATGAGACTATCGCATCGGCTACAAATGGCCGATACGATGAATTGTCACTACAGTTCATCCTTGGATATACCTTTGCTCCATTGATGTGGTTGATCGGAATTACTACCGAAGATATCGTGATGGTTGGAAGATTATTGGGTGAGAAGCTTATCCTTACTGAGTTCATTGGTTATATTAGTCTTGCCGAGTTGAAGACTGCCGGGGCATTTGCATCACATAAATCTGTGATAATGGCCACCTATCTCTTGTGTGGATTTGCAAATGTAGCTTCAATCGGGATTCAGATTGGAGGAATAGGGTCACTAGCCCCCAATAAACGTGTGCTGCTTTCCAAATACGGTGTACCCGCTTTGATCGCAGGCACTTTAACTTCATTAATGTCAGCTACAATTATTGGGATGCTGATGGGGTAAATCTCACATTGAAAGTTTTATAATGATACTGCAGATGTTATGAATCTCAGAATTATAGTGAATTCTGAGGTCTTTTGTATTTGTTGGATACCTGGTCCGGTGTTTCGCATGTATCGCAAAAGTGAAAATTCTCTGGAGAGTGCAAATCTTTGGACTCGTTGGGAGATATAATATTTTTATTGCCTTATTTTTGTGGCTTTGTTTTCAGAAACGTTAAAGATTGAATATCATGGAAATTGCCAGTAAATATATCCCCTCGGAAGTGGAAAAAAAATGGTACAGTTACTGGATGGAAAACAAGTTTTTCCATTCGGAACCTGATAATCGTGAGCCATATACAATTGTTATTCCTCCTCCCAACGTAACCGGAGTGTTGCACATGGGACATATGCTGAACAATACTATCCAGGATATTTTGGTCAGACGTGCCCGTATGAATGGGAAAAACGCATGCTGGGTTCCAGGTACGGATCATGCCTCCATTGCAACCGAAGCCAAGGTAGTGAACAAACTACGGGAAGCGGGAATCGACAAGTATTCACTTAGCAGAGAAGAATTTTTGAGACATGCCTGGGACTGGACAAATAAGCATGGGGGAATAATACTGGAACAGCTCAAAAAATTGGGGGCCAGTTGCGATTGGGATCGCACTACCTTTACAATGGATGAGCAACGAAGCGAATCGGTCATCCGGGTTTTTGTTGACTTGTACAACAAGGGGTATATATACCGGGGCGTCAGGATGGTCAATTGGGATCCACAGGCCAAAACCGCCTTGTCGGACGAGGAAGTGATCTATAAAGAAGTTCAGTCAAAACTTTATTATCTCAAATATCAGATCGAAGGAACTGAAAATGAGTATGTAACGATTGCCACTACCCGCCCTGAAACGATTTTGGGAGATACTGCCGTATGTGTTCATCCTGAAGATGAGCGCTTTATGCATCTTAAGGGCAAGCGGGTACTGGTCCCTCTTATTAATCGGTCTGTGCCAATTATCCAGGATGAATATGTGGATATGGAATTTGGAACAGGTTGTCTTAAGATTACTCCGGCCCATGATGTGAATGACTATGCCATTGGATTGAAATATAACCTCGAATCAATTGACATTTTTAACGACGATGGCACCCTGAGTGAGAGTGCAGTCTTGTATATAGGGGAAGACCGGTTTGATGTCAGGAATAAAATCGTACCTGAGTTACAAAAAGCTGGAAACATTGCCCTTATTGAAGATTATACCAACAAGGTAGGCTATTCGGAGCGTACTGACGTGGTGATAGAACCCAAATTGTCGGCTCAGTGGTTTCTGAGAATGGAGGATCTTTCAAAACCTGCGCTGGATAATGTCATGAATGAGAACATCCAGTTCTATCCTCCAAAATTCAAAAACATATACCGTCACTGGATGGGCAATATCAAGGATTGGTGTATCAGCCGGCAATTGTGGTGGGGGCATAGGATCCCGGTCTATTATCTGCACGACGGCAGCTTTGTTGTAGCTTTTAATGAGGAGCAAGCAATTGCCGAAGCACGAAAGAAAACAGGCAACCCTAACTTGGGTATTAGTGACCTCCGTCAGGACGAGGATGTACTTGACACTTGGTTTAGTAGCTGGCTTTGGCCTGTTTCTGTTTTCGATGGAATTAATAATCCCGAGAATCCGGAAATCAAATACTATTACCCAACGAGCGATCTTGTTACCGCTCCGGATATCATTTTCTTTTGGGTGGCACGCATGATTATTGCGGGTTATGAATACCGTGGAGATCTTCCTTTCAAAAATGTATATTATACCGGTATGGTGCGTGATAAGCAGGGCCGGAAGATGTCAAAATCGCTTGGGAATTCACCTGAGCCGATTGAGCTGATAGAGAAGTTTGGTGCTGATGGTGTCAGGGTTGGAATGTTGCTTTGTTCTCCTGCTGGAGGGGATCTGCTTTTTGATGAAGGACTACCACAACAGGGAATGAGCTTCTCAACAAAGATATGGAATGCCTTTCGATTGGTGAAAAGCTGGGAAATTGATGAATTGATACCTCAACCTGAGCATAGTGCCCTTGCCTTGAATTGGTTCCATCACAAATTGTCAGAAGTCATAATTCAAATGGACGATTTGTTTGAAAAATTCCGTATCTCAGATGCTTTGATGCTCATATATACTACAGTAAGGGATGAGTTTTCAGGTTGGTTATTGGAATCGGTTAAACCAGGATATCAAATGCCTGTCGATGCCAAAACGTATTCTGAAGTAACAGCACTGTTTGATAAATTGCTTAGACTGCTTCATCCTTTTATGCCATTTATTACCGAGGAAATCTGGCAGATGCTGGAAGAACGTGTCAACGGAGAAAGCATCATGATATCGCAATTGCCAAAAGCTTCCTCATTTGATAATACAATTAATGAAGCATTTGAGAATGTTAAGGAGACAGTTTCTGGTATCAGGAAGATTCGTCTTGATCATTCTGTTCCAAACCGCGATGTTCTGGAATTGTTTATTCAGCCAGGAGACAAGGGTTTTGAAGACAAATACCTGCCAGTGGTTATAAAGCTTGGGAACCTGAGCACAGTGAGTGTTGTTAAGGGTGAAGTCAGTGGCGCAGCCTCATTTCGTGTGAAATCTACCAATTTCTATATCCCGTTAAATGAACATGTCGATACAGAAGAAGAACTTAGGAAGCTGAACGATGAACTCAGCTACACTATGGGCTTTCTGCAATCAGTCATGAAAAAACTTGGGAATGAAAGGTTCGTATCCGGGGCACCAAAAGAAGTAGTTGAAAAGGAGCTTATCAAGAAGGCCGATGCTGAAGCGAAAATCAGGATCTTGGAAGAAAGGATTGCTCTTCTGAAATCTTGAAAAGATTTTTTTCAGGAAATTATCCTCATGAACCCCTTTGGGTTAACCATGGGAAGCTCAAACCAAAATCGAGATCCTTTATTGATCTCAGTTTTGAGATACAAGGTTCCACCAAGAAGTGCCACAAAGTGCTGGGCAACGGATAAGCCAATGCCTGCGCCTGCCTTTTGTGCAGACCGGTCTTTTTCAATCACATAGAATCGCAGAAATATATTTTCTTTTTCGTCTTCGGGTATCCCTGGGCCTGTGTCTTCAACAAAGAATTCAACCATAGAGGAGCCTTTGTTATTATAACCAAACCGAATCATTCCCTCATCGGTAAATTTGATGGCATTTTCAAGAAGTAAATGGAGAGTTTGCCTCAATAAAAGGGGATCGGTTTCGAAGCCGACTTCCTCAGCCTGGATCGCAGCAGACATTTTTAGCTGGAGGTCACGGTTATCGGGCATTAATGGATAAAACTGGTTATAGAGATTGCGAATCAGTTGGTTGATATTACAATAGGCCAAACCGACTTCCATCGTGTTAGTCTCAATCTTTGAAAGATAAATGGTGTTGTCAATCATGCTGAGAAGTTGATATCCGTGGATTGAAACCTCGTGTATGAAATCCTCCTTTTCGGCATCTGATAACCCAGGTTCTGCCAGTAATTTTGTTAGTCCTATAATAATATTCATAGGAGTGCGGATATCGTGAGAAAGGTTGGCAAGAAACCTTGATTTAAGTGCTACTGCTTCTTCAGCCCTCGTTTTAGCCTTTTCAAGTTCAAATTCAGCTTTTTTTCTGCGCGTGATATCTCTTGCTATTGATATAACGGCATTATCGTTAAGACGTGCCAATCGCATTTCAAATAAAAGCGTGGTGTTATTTGCTTCCAGTGCATACTCGAGGGTTTCAATCGAATCATTATCGATTGCCCGATGAATGCACTCGAAAATTTTCCTCGACATGTTCTCGGGGAAACCAACATCAAAAATTGTACTTCCGATGATTTCACCTGCCTCGAGGCGAAGGTCTGACTGACCTTTAAAGACGAGGTCTTCGTATGTGCCTTCCCTGTCAATTACAAAAAATATATCCGGAATTGCCTCGATCAGTGCCATATAACGATCCCGTGTTTCTTTCAGTGCTTTAAGCTCTTTTTTCTCCTGTGAAACATCATAAAAGATACAAATGCAGATAGATGGGTTAAACCAAAAAATGTTCAGGTTGAACCATTTGTCATGATAAGGGGAATAAATTTCGGACTGTTGCCTGGGATTCAATATGAAGAGATCGTTCCAGTTGAAGGAGTTCTTGAAGATTAGTCCAAACAGATAGTTTAATTCTTGATTTTTCGCTTCCTGGAATGGCATCTTAAATTGCGATTCGAAGGCATGGTTTACCTTTTCAATCTGCAAAAGGGTAATATTACCTGCATGGTCTCTGAAAGCATTGATCTGGACCAGAGGTTGTTTTACTGTCTGAAAAGTCTCATTGATTTGACGTTCAATTGAAAGCTGTTCTTCCCGCAAAATATTGTAACGTTTGTCAAATCTAAGCCTGACCAGGGTCACTGCAATAAAGACAATTGCCAGTCCTGTCAGGGGATTATCCGAAAAATTCTGGTTTACCGTGAAGAATCGGTCGGATAGGTTGGCTTCTATGATATGGAAAATCATATAAGCCAATCCGCTGGACATAAACAGTACAAACCTGAAATTGATTACTGAATAAAAAGCAAGAAAAAAAGTTCCTGCAATGAACCACCACATTGCACTGAAAAGTGTTTCGGAAGGTGGATTGCTGTTGCTGAAATCAGCCAGGTATGAGAAGTATGAAATTAGCGGGATAAAGAAAACAATATTCAGGGATAGATCAGGTTTACCTTGCCTGACACTTAGGAATGCACCAACAAACGCCAGAACACTGATGATATCAGCAACCGGGTTGGCAAGGTCAGTTCTGAATAGTTGTTTATAAACAAGTGTAGCAAGTGTGAAAACCAAACCTGCTGCCATTATATATTTCAAACTTCCGGAGATACTGTCTTCGCCTCTGTTCTTGTCATGAGCATCAGATTTCAATGGTGTTTGAATATGCTTAATACCACGTTATGCGTTGTTCATTTAATTGGGAATGGCAAGTTCCTTTTTAAAGTTAAGTGTAAAAATAACTGAAAAGATGGAAGGAATACTCTTTGACAAAAAAAAATCGTTTTCTATTATTAGAGCCTTTGCCAGAGTGCAATTAATTGTGAACCTGATTTTTGTTATAATTTAATTGGAAAGGTTGATTTAGTTTTGCCATTAAGAAATATTCTAAAACAAGTATATACAATGGCAAAAGGTTTCTTCAATGTTCCGGTCGCAGTTAACGAACCGGTTTTAAGTTACGCCCCTGGTACTCCCGAACGTAAAGAGCTGAAGGCGATGCTCAGTGAGATGCGGGGTAAAGAGGTAGAGCTCCCTATGATAATCGGAGGGAAAGAAGTTAAATCGGGCAAGCTGGAAAGGATGTTCCCACCCCATGAAATTGCCCATACTCTGGGGTATTACCATCAAGGCGATGCAAGTCATGTAACCATGGCCATTGAAGCAGCACTGGCAGCACGTGAACAATGGGCCGCTCTTTCGTGGGAGCATCGGGCATCGATATTTTTAAAGGCAGCTGACCTCTTGGCAGGGCCTTATCGTGCACGCCTTAATGCGGCGACCATGCTGGGACAATCAAAAAATGCCTATCAGGCAGAGATTGATGCTGCCTGTGAGTTGGCCGATTTCTTTCGTTTTGGAGTCAGGGAGATGACCAGGATCTATAAAATGCAGCCTGAGTCAATACGCGGTATCTGGAACTATAATGAGTTCCGTCCCCTTGAAGGATTTGTTTATGCCCTTACACCATTCAACTTTACATCAATAGCCGGTAACCTGCCAGCAGCACCAGCCATGATGGGTAACGTGGTTGTATGGAAACCTTCAAAAACTGCAGTATACTCTGCCGGAGTGATTATGGATCTTTTCAGGGAGGCAGGAGTGCCTGACGGGGTAATTAACCTCGTATTTGTATCTGGTCCGGTTGGTGCTGAGATTACCATGAACCATCCCCATTTTGCCGGCATTCACTTTACTGGCAGTACAGGCGTATTCCAATCTGTATGGAAGAGAATAGGGGAAAACATCTTCAAATACAAATCATACCCCCGAATTGTTGGTGAAACCGGAGGAAAAGACTTCATTTTTGCCGATGCAACGGCTAATAAAAAGGCTCTGGCCATTGCAATGGTCAGGGGTGCATTTGAATATCAGGGACAAAAATGTTCGGCCGCCTCAAGAGCCTATGTTCCTGCCAGCATATGGCCAGAGATCAGGGAATGCCTCGAACGTGAAATGGCAACGGTAAAAATGGGACCACCTGAAGACTTTACCAATTTCTTTAACGCTGTTATTGATGAATCATCTTTTGATAAACTGGCAAGTTTCATTGATCGTGCCAAAACCGATAAGGATGCTGACGTCATAATTGGAGGTGGGCATGACAAATCTGTTGGGTACTTTATCGAACCCACAATTATCCAGGCCTATGATCCAAAGTATATTACAATGGAAGAAGAGCTGTTTGGCCCGGTATTGACGGTATATGTCTATAAGGATGAAGAGGTGGATGAAACGCTGAAGATTCTGGATGAGACATCCATTTACGCACTTACTGGAGCTATTTTCTCTCAAAACCGTTACAACATTGAAAAATATACGCGTATTCTTGAGAATGCCGCCGGTAATTTCTACATAAACGATAAGCCAACCGGTGCAGTTGTTGGGCAGCAACCTTTCGGCGGAGCAAGGGGATCTGGAACCAACGACAAGGCAGGATCACTCTTTAATATGCTGCGGTGGGTCAATATTCGTACCATCAAGGAGAATTTCAATCCTCCTTTAGATTATACTTATCCAAACTTTGCCCCGGATAAGGAATAAACTGAAGTCTGTTAAAAACACGGGAGATCAATTGAATTAATCTCCCGTGTTTTTTTATAATTTGGCGGTAAATTAATTACCGTATGCTAAATAGGGCAATTTCTGGAGGTCGTCTATATAACTTACTGAAGAATAAGTATTTCATTGTAGGTTTAATATTCATTGTCTGGATGATTTTTTTCGATGAAAATAACCTAGTCGCACATCACCGCAATAAAAAAAGGTTATCGGCACTTAAATCGCAGAAGGAATATTATATCGAAAAAATTGCCGAAGACAACCAGAAGATTGAAGAGCTCCGATCAGGCCAGAATAACCTGGAGAAATATGCCCGGGAACAGTTTTATATGTCACGCCCTGATGAGGATGTTTATATGATCATTGAAGATTAAAGGGCTGTCAGTTTCAAATAAATGGAAAGTC
This sequence comes from Bacteroidota bacterium, assembly GCA_023428545.1. Next base: position 29,205 of record JAEYXH010000012.1, read on the forward strand.
CCAAAACCAGGTATAGCAATATCTCACTCAAGATAGTGCGCCTGAATGTCTGAGTCAGGTTACTTACAAGAAATGATACGGGTACCAGGGAAATTAAAAGCATTTCTTCAGAGGCTGATGGTACTATACTTATTACAAAAACAGAACTGGCAAAAATCAGGAAGAATATCAGATAATATTGCCTGATACTAATTTTCTTCTCCTCATAATTTCTGATCATATTGATGCTTCCGAAAAATATCAATAATCCGATATATCCCAGATAAACCATCATGCCTGCATTATTTTCAAATTGTGGATTCGTGGTCAACAGGTTGGATGTCAATATTTCAATTTGGGCTGGCAAATCATCGTTAAGAAAAAAATAGGTAAAAGCGAAAAACCACGGAGTTAGGAATCCGGCAATGGTCAGCACCATTTCTCTCCATCGCGTTTCCCTTCCCAGAATCATCCCTCCGGCAACAATTGCCGGTAAAAGAAATGCCGAATTGAGATAAAACATGGCTCCTGTCCCTAAGAGAAACCCAGCCTCAAATACCTGAGAAAAGGGTTTTCGCAAATCGAAAGCACTGAATATTCGGTATATTGCCAGTAAGACAAATATCAATGAAAAATAGGCAGGATGAAGGGTCTGTAAATCGGATAACCCGCATACAAAATAGACAAAAAGTGCAGGAGGAAGAACATTTTTGATCCTGAAAAACCCAAATTCACTGTTTATTCGCTGCAGTATCATCGCTGCCAGAATCAGAAGCAGGAAAGAGATGGCTGTCATTGCCAAAGGAGAATTTTCAACAAGCAGGTAGACAGGCTTAAACAAGACCATCTGGTCTTCCCCTTCAAAAAATTTGTAACGGTATTCCCGGGAGATTGATGGTATCCAAAATGCCAACGCTATCAGGGGGAAGATCAGGTAGCTGATTAACCGGTTTGATTTTGCCAGCCGATAGATCATGGGTTACAGGTCAAATCCGATGTCAGACCGGAAGTACTTGCCCTCATATTCAATCACCCGGGCATTGTTCAATGACTTATCCAATGCTTCACGGATATCATTCCCTTTAGCGCTGATGGCAAGTACCCTGCCACCGTTATTTTTGAGTTTCCCGAATTCGAGTTTGGTGCCCGAATGAAACATGATGCAGTCGTCTAACTTATCATATCCGGTTATGGTTTTTCCTTTTTCAAACTCACCCGGGTATCCACCTGAAACCAATACTATCGTGGCCGCTGCTTCATCGGTGAATTCAATGTTTCGGGTGCCAAGCTTGCTGTCAGCGGTTGCATTCAATAAATCCAGCAAATCAGATTTGATCCGGAGCATGACAGCCTCTGTTTCGGGATCACCCATGCGTGCATTGTATTCAATCATATACGGGTCTCCATTGCAATTGATCAACCCGAAGAAAATGAAACCCTGGTAATCGATTTTTTCCTCTTGCAAGCCACGAATCGTTGGTTCAATAATCCTGGTTTTAACTTTTTGCATGAAATCCTCGTTAGCGAAAGGAACCGGACTGACTGCGCCCATACCCCCGGTATTAAGACCTGAATCACCTTCTCCAATTCTTTTGTAATCTTTTGCTTCGGGAAGCAGTATGTAGTCTTTACCGTCTGTCAAAACGAAAACAGACAATTCAATCCCAGTCAAAAACTCTTCAATAACAACTGTCTTACTGGCATCTCCAAATTTCCCTACGAGCATTTCCCAGAATGCATCCTGCGCATATTCAAGCGAATCAAGGATCAAAACACCCTTCCCGGCTGCTAGTCCGTCGGCTTTTAGAACGTAAGGCGGATTCATGGCCTTCAGGAACCGGAATCCATCTTCGGCAGTTTCCTTGGTGAATGAGGCATAGGCGGCTGTAGGTATTTGATGGCGTTTCATAAAGTCCTTGGCAAATTCCTTACTGCCTTCCAGACGGGCACCCTCTTTCTTTGGACCGATGATTTTTACATACTGAAGGTCAGGGTCATTGGCAAAATAATCATGAATGCCTTCAACCAAGGGTGCTTCGGGACCTATTACCACTAAATCAATCTCGTTTTCGAGTACTTCTCTTTTGATTGTTTCGAATTGGGAGATATCGGCATTAAGGTTAATCCCAAGTTCAGCCGTGCCAGGATTTCCAGGTGCAAAAAACAATTCTGAGAGCAGCGGGCTCTGACTGATTTTCCACCCAAGCGCGTGTTCGCGTCCACCTGATCCAACTATAAGTACATTCATATCTAATATATTAACCGATGATTTATGCTCTAACAAGGCATACCAAATTTAAAAAGAATAGCGAGATATTTAATAACGGGTTCTATCCGGTCACTTAAGCCTTGTTCTTATGAGCGCAAAAGTAGTTTCTCATTTGTATAAAAGGGGATAACATCCAGCATATAACCTTCATCTTTTAACATTTTAATTACCATGGGAAGTGTTTTTTGCAGAATGTCAAAGGTTTTGACCGAGTCATGGAAAGTAACTACCGATCCATCCTGTATAAAACGGCTGATGGACTGTAAAATCTCCGAAGGTTTGATGGAAGGGGAATAGTCCCGTGACAATATATCCCACATAATAATCTTGTATTTTTTCGAAATTACCCTGTATTGTGAGGGAGACAAAAATCCATGGGGAGGCCTGAAAAGGTTTGAATGAATTAACTGTGCCGCGTCGTCAATGTTACGATAAAATTCCTCATTTGCGGTTTTCAAACCCTGCAGATGGTTATAAGTATGGTTACCCACCGCATGACCTTGAGATAAAATGTCATCAAAAATTGCTGGATGTTTAAAAACGTTTTCTCCTACACAGAAAAAAGTAGCCTTTGCGCCAGCTTCATCTAATTTTTCCAGGATCCAAGGTGTAACTATGGGAATAGGCCCATCATCGAATGTTAGATAAACAATCTTGCTGCTCCCGTGCATCCTCCAGACTGCTTCAGGGTATAATCGCCTGAGCAAACCTGGAGGATGGACGAGAGGAGCAAAAAATGTCATTGAATGGAACTCATTAACCTGCTATAATACTCTTCCATGATAGTACGGGCTTTTTCGCCTGTACCAGTTGAACCACCTGCATTTGCTATTCGCTCCAGTTTCTGCAGGTAAAAAAGATTTTTCTGCATTTCATCGGTAACATCTCCCGAAACCTGTAATCGTGGAGGAAGGGTAAAGAGGTATGCAAGCATATCCTCATATGAGCGAATAGATTCCTCCGCTAATTGATCAGCCTTTTGGGTAGCCTTGGCTTTGTAGAGAGTTTCAATCATGTCGAGTGAGAAAAACTCAAAAGGAACAACCCTTGGAGGCACCAGTTCAAAACCGCGCTCGATCACATTTACAGCCGTGCTGGTATCGCCCTCTGCGAGTAGTTGCTGTGCAAGTCTGTTGAAATTATTCCGGATGTTGGTCATCATCCTGGCATTGTTCTCATCAATATAAACATCTGGGTCGTTCATATTGCCCCACTCAAATTTGTTCATCAGGTTATCATACATGATACTGGCCCCAACATTTCCAAAGTTGATCCTGTCGGCAACCGGGGTCTCTCTTTTTATGGGAACAAATCGGTAGGCAAAGCCCTCTAGTTGAAAATAGTCCTGAAGATTCAGGAACTTGGAAGGCGAAATTGTAATGGCAAAGTAGATGGGTCTTTCCCAGTTGTTGTTGGCTATCATGTCGAGAATGACATATTCGTCCTTAGGCAGATAATCTTTGTGACTCAGGTCGATGAATATGGTGTCGACGATTTTGTCATAATCCTCAGGTCGTACTACCTTGTTTCTGATAACAGCTTCTTTATCGACAGGGTATGAAATCACCTTTTTCGGAAGGTAAGAGGCGTTATTTGCCTGGCGCAATTTGGTGCCCGGATCTTCACTGGCAACAAAATTGACCGCTTCCCTGAGGTCTACAGTAGGCCTTTTTATTCTTGGATCATCCAACAGATAGACCAAATCGCGGGTTCCCTGGGTATATTGTTCTTCTTTAAGGCTGATTGGAAGTGGATTTGAATCCCACATTTTCTGTTTCATCTGTGTAATATACCAGTCGGTTTGCAGGTAGCTTAGGTTACACACCCGCACGTCCCTTCTTACCCCTTCAACATCCTGGTTGTACCAAAGCGGAAAAGTATCATTATCTCCGTTCGTAAAGACGACACCCTGCTCAGCAACTGTTTTCAGGTAGTTTGCTCCCAGATCCCTGGCAGTATAACGGTTTGAACGATCATGATCATCAAAGTTGGCCGAGATTAGGATACCGGGAACCAGCACCAGTCCCAATAATGAAACCAGGGCGGCGTTGATATTATCAGGCAGTACTTTCTTTAATGCCTCATATAAGGCTGCCACGCCAAGGCCAATCCAGATGGTGAACGCATAGAAAGAACCTGCATAAGCATAATCCCTTTCACGAGGCTGCAATGGATATTGGTTAAGGTAGATCACGATGGCGATACCAGTCATTATGAAGAGAAGAGTCACCAGCCATAAACCCTGCCTCCCTTCCTTGCCTTTGTTGAACTGGAAAAATATGCCCAAAAGACCGAAAATGAGAGGGAGGAAATAGTATTTATTTCTGGCTTTGTTATTAGCCAACTGTTCTGGCAGATTTGTTTGGTCGCCTAACCGGATTTGGTCAAGACCATTGATCCCGCTGATCCAATTACCGTGGAGAATTCCTCCATGACTTTGAATATCATCCTGCCTGCCGGCAAAGTTCCACATGAAATAGCGCATATACATGTGGCCAACCTGGTATCTGAAAAAGAATTTCAGGTTTTCGCTGAATGTTGGCTTGATAATGTTCTCGGTTTCTCCTCTTTCGTTTTGGTGCCTTACAGGGCGACCTTTGATGCTAGCCCACTGTTCATATTCCTGAGCATGTTGAGGGTCCATGGAGCTCCACATCCTGGGAAATAAAGTATTAAACTTGTCATCGTAGTTAGGACTTACCCTGTATTCGGTAATGACATATTTGCCGTCTCTTTGGGTATAATATGGACTTCCTTGTGTGTATCGCTCAGCTGGATTCAGGGGTGAATTATAATATTGTCCGTGTACCAGTGGCCTTTCACCATACTGTTCACGATTCAGGTAGGACAATAGGGAGAAAGTGTCATTTGGACTGTTTTGGTCCATCGGAGGGGCTGCGGACGATCGAATAATGATCAGCGCGAATGATGAATAACCAATAAATATTACTGTTATGGCTACCACAATGGTATTCCACACAACCAAATTCTTCTTGATGGTATACCTGATGGCAAAAATCATGAAGGCAGTCAGGGCAATTAAATAGAATACGGCACCTGAATGGAATGGCATGCCAAGACCATTGACAAACAACAGCTCAAACCAGGAGGCAATGCGCACGAATCCTGGGATAATTCCATACATCAGTCCTCCAAGGATGGCCACCGATATCAACAGGGCGTAGATAATACCTTTGTTGGTTACTTCGTATTTCTTGAAATAATATACCAGAACAATGGCCGGGATGGCTAGAAGGTTGAGAAGGTGAACCCCGATGGATAGCCCAATCAGGTATGCGATCAGTATAAGCCAGCGGTTTGCATGAGGCTGGTCAGCAATGTTTTCCCATTTAAGGATTGCCCAAAAAACCAATGCAGTCAAAAAGGAAGACATGGCATAAACTTCGCCTTCGACAGCCGAGAACCAAAAGGTATCCGAAAAAGCATAACCGAGAGATCCTACAAGGCCACTGCCCATGATTGCAAGGATATTGCCTGTTGATATTTCATTTCCTGGAGCAACCAGTTTTTTTGCGAGATGAGTGATGGTCCAGAATAAAAACAGGATGGTAAAGGCACTTGCGAGGGCCGACATAATGTTCACCATGAGGGCAGCATTATGCGAAGGTCCGCCAAGGAGGGTAAATAACCTGCCAACTATCATAAAAACAGGGGCTCCGGGGGGATGCCCTACCTGAAGCGTGGTGGCTGTTGTAATGAATTCCCCGCAATCCCAGAAACTGGTAGTGGGTTCAATGGTCATCAGATATACAACGGCCGAAACCAAGAATGCCGTCCAGCCAACAATTAAATTGTACAGATTGTATTGCTTCATATCCTTGTTAATTCTATACAAATGCCCAATAATCAGGGCTTTGATAATTTCCTGCGAAGATAGTGGTTTTGCAGGAAACTCATTAAAAATTAAGTTAATTTAGAGAAATGTGTTCATGTTCTTCTCTTTCAGGATGATACCTGTAGCCATCCTGCCAGTTTCAACTCCTTCACGACGGGCTGAATAAAAAAGATTGCCCAATTCATAAGTGCACCTGCCGTGAACTTGTATTGAAGAAGATTGGAGCCCTTCCCTGACTAATTGTAACCGGTTGGTTTCCCATAAATCAAGATGTGACCGGAGAGCTTTTTTTTGAATGATCCGATCTTCCCATTCAGGATACTTTTTTCTAAATAATTCTGCCACATCATCTCCGGTTTCGTAATTTCCTGGTCCGATTGAAGGTCCGATCACCGCATATATTTCGGAAGGTGATGAATGAAATTCTCTCGACATGGCAGTCACGGTTTTGGCCGTAATTTCATTAAACGTACCTCTCCATCCTGCATGAATTACCCCAATCGTATGATGTACAGGGTCGTATAGAATAACCGGTACACAATCTGCTGTCTGAATGCATATGCAAATACCATGCATTGATGTGATCAATGCATCGGTGTCGGTAATTTCGGTATCATGAATTGAATCGATGCGTTTCACATTGGCTGAATGTGTCTGCCTGGGGAATACTAAATTTTCACTTTTTATCCCGAGGAGGTTGGCGAGCTGATTTTTCGAATACTTAACCAGGTCCGACTGATTGCCTGTATACCTTGACATCGGATGGACCCCTCCCTGTTTTGTGGTTGTAAATGCTTTTATTTCAGGATATTGTTCGAAAATCGAGTATGAAATCATTCCTTTGTTTTTTAGTCTTTTTCAAGCAAATGGCTTAGCATCTGCTTTTCAAGAATAATGATGTTTTTTCTATCGAGTGTAATAAAGCCCTCGCGCTGCATTTCACCCAACACCCGTGAAAGTGAAGGTCTTGTGACCCCGAAAAGCTCTGCCAATTGTTGCTGTGTGTGAAGCATCTCAACGGTGCTTGAGTCGGTTCCGGCTTTCTGTAATAGGTAATGTGCGATTTTTCCTCTGATTGTCCTGAAGCTCAGGAAATGCAATTTATTTGACAGGAACTGAGTGCGTGTCGAAATGTCATTCAGGTAGTTGAGAAGAAGGGTCTTCTCTTTCTGCATCAGCTGGAGGAATTCATTTCTCGGGATGGATAACAATTCAACATCGGTATTTGCGGTAACCGTAACCGGATAGGTATTTGTTTTTCCGAAAAGAAATGCTCCAGCCAAGGCCCTGGGTGATTCGATGTCTTCGATTTTCAGAATTTTCCCGGAGTAGTCGAGCATTTCTCCCCTGACTGATCCCTTCTGGATGATTAATAACTGATTGACCTCTTCTCCGGCATGGACAATTAAACTGTCTTTTCGAAAGTTCTTCACCTGAGTGTGAATGCTTTTCATACATTCACGGATCTGGTCAGAAGTAAGTCCCCTGAAAACAGGACTTTTTGCCAGAATTTCGTAATTGGGCATATATTATCAGTTTTGTAACAAATGGTACACCTAAAGAAACCGGGTAAATATAATTTTGTTGCATAAAAATGGAAAGTTATGATTCGCGAAATTGTAAAAATTGATGAGGAGTTATGTAACGGCTGTGGTATTTGTGTTCCTAACTGCCACGAAGGAGCGTTACAGATAATAGATGGAAAAGCAAGACTCGTGAGTGAGCTGATGTGTGACGGCCTTGGTGCCTGCATCGGTCATTGTCCGGAGGGAGCCATAACAATAGAGGAAAGAGAAGCCGACGCATATAATGAGACAGCAGTTATTGCCCAAATGGTAAAAAGTGGGAAAAACACCGTGTTTGCCCACTTAAAACATCTTAAGGATCATGGGGAAACCGAATATCTGCGTGAGGCTACCACCTGGCTCAGGGCGAATCGTGAAAGTTTGCCATTTTCTATTGCCGAGGTTCATGAATTGTTAAATGGGGCAAGCCAGACTGGAAGTCCAAAAGTGGTGAGTCAGGTTTCCGGTTGCCCGGGATCAGCCCCGCAGGCATTTTCTGCAGCCGGAGGTGTCAGAATCGCGGCGGCAGCTACAGTGTCAAATCAATCGGAATTGACACAATGGCCGGTACAGCTGCACTTGATTAATCCTGCAGCATCCTATTTCCAAGGGGCTGACTTGCTGGTGGGTGCAGATTGTGCCGCATTTGCGCATGGCGATTTTCACAAGACTTTCCTCAAAGGCAAAAAGTTAGTGATTGCTTGTCCTAAACTGGACCACAGCACTGAAACCTATATCCAGAAATTTATACGATTGATTGAAGAGGCTAAAGTGAATACCATTACAGTGGTAATGATGGAAGTGCCCTGCTGCGGGGGGCTGATTCAGATGGTGCAGTACGCCGTTAAATCTGCAATCCGGAATGTGCCCATCAAGGCAATCGTCATCAGTTCAAGGGGAGAGGTGCTTTCCGACGAATGGGTTTAATAGTCAAAGATGATGATGCTCAGTCATCTTCACTTTACAGTTAGGTGAAGATTTTTCGAAAAACTGGTGATGTTATGCTTTAGGGCGACTGATTCCCAATCCTTCCGAAGCGTTGATATAGCTTATGATATCAGTCATGAAAATGTTGAAAAGCTGTTGCAGCTGATCCCGGCTGCCCTTTATCAATCCAGGGATGAATGCCTCACGGTAAGGCAGTGTGGTGTATCCCGACATAATTCTTAAGGCTGTATCAGTGCCATTTATGGTGGCATAAGACTCCAACCGCCGGTTGTTGATCATGATCGGGAGGAATCTCTGCACCTCTTCTGGCAGGATTTCAAAATTGCTTAAAAGGGCAGAATGCGCTTTACTTGCAAAGACAGAAAGCGGTAATTCGGAAAAAAGGTGCCACATGTCAGCCAAAAGGTGATCAAATACCACATCGGCGGCAATGCCTGAATATCTTCCATATACCGGCCTGAAAAAACCTCTGGCCTCGATAAATGATGCATGATTATCAGTAAAGTGGTCTATTGCCCGATGCAAAAGGATTCCCCTTCGAATTTCATCAGGAAAATTCCTGAATCGGTTACCCTTTACATAATCCCCGATGAAATTCCCGGTCATGATATCATCAGATTCGCCGGATAAATATAAATGTGCCAGAAAATTCATATAGCTGCAATCCCAATAGAAACAGATAATCTCTTCAAATGTTTTTTAACACAGTTTTAATTCATTGATCGTGAGTTTTATCTTGTTTTGCAGGACGGAATTGTCATAAATTTTCAACCTGAAACGGCAAATTCCGTCAACTAATCAATAGATCTTATGAAACCGCAGAAAGTTATCATTATCGGCGCAGCAGGCCGCGATTTTCACAATTTCAACACCTATTTCAGAGGCAATCCCGACTATAAGGTAGTCGCATTTACGGCTGCACAGATTCCGGATATCGATGGTCGAAAGTATCCGCCTGAGCTGGCTGGCGAACTCTATCCCGATGGAATTCCAATACATCACCAGAATGAGCTAGAAGAACTTATACGCAAGCATGAAACCGATATTTGTGTTTTTTCATACAGTGATGTGCCATATCAATATGTAATGAAAATCTCGTCAATCGTTAATGCTGCCGGTTCCATGTTCTTGCTGATGAGCCCAAGGCAAACACATATAAGGAGCACCAAGCCTGTAATTTCGGTTTGTGCGACCCGCACAGGTTCAGGTAAAAGTCAGACGAGCAGAAAGATTGTCCAGTTGCTCATGCGGCTTGGATTAAAAGTGGTTGCCATCAGGCACCCCATGCCATATGGCAATCTGGCCGAGCAGGCAGTGCAGCGTTTTGCAACCATCGAAGATTTGGCAAAGCACAAATGTACCATTGAGGAGATCGAAGAATATGAGCCACATATTGTTAGAGGAAATGTGATTTATGCAGGTGTCGATTACGAGGCGATTCTCCGTGCTGCCGAGAATGACCAGGATGGCTGTGATGTGATATTGTGGGATGGTGGAAACAATGATTTTTCCTTCTATAACGCTGATTTGTCAATCGTGGTAGCTGACCCGCACCGTCCTGGAACCGAAGTGGCCTATTATCCGAGTGAACTGAATATGAGGACTGCTGATGTCATAATAATTAACAAGATCGATACGGCAAGCCCTGAACATATTGAAACCGTAAGGAAAAATATTGAAAAGGTAAATCCGGGAGCTGTTGTAATTGATGCCACAAGCCCGATCAGGGTCGATTACCCTGATTTGATTAAAGGAAAGAGGGTTTTGGCTGTGGAGGACGGACCAACCTTGACCCATGGGGAAATGAAAATAGGTGCTGCTGTTGTGGCTGCACACAAATATGGGGCCCGGGAATTGGTAGATCCCAGACCATTCCTTTGTGGCAAATTAAATGATACTTTCAATACCTATCCGGGAATCGGGAAGTTGTTGCCGGCAATGGGCTACAGTCCTGAACAAGTGAAAGACCTGGAAGATACCATCAATAATACCGATTGCGACACAGTTCTTATCGGGACTCCCATTGATCTTCAGCGATTGGTGAGGCTGACCAAACCTGCAACCAGGGTGTATTACGACCTGGAGGAAATTGGCTATCCTAAACTTGAAGATGTCTTGGACGAGTTTTTAAATAAAACTGGATTAGTGAATCTGGCAACGAAGTGATTAACAGATTTTTGAGCTAGCGGTATTTTGTTCATTTGTTTAAACGCCCTCCAATCATGGAGGGTGAATGTCATTTTTATTACTTTTGACAAGTTGAAAACAGAAACAGATGAGCAAGAGAATTGTCGCATTTGGTGAACTCGTTTGGGATATTTTCCCTGACGATCATAAAATTGGAGGTGCCCCTGTTAACTTGGTTTTCAGGGTGAATTCAATGGGTGATGAGGGATTCTTGTTGTCCCGAATCGGCGAAGACCAACTTGGCCAGGATGCACTCAAAGAACTTGCCAAACTGAATATTTCTGACTCCAACGTTCAGGTGGATCCTATTTTCCCTACCGGGACCGCCCATATCCGGATCGGGAGTGAAGGCAGGCCTGATTACGTGATTGAACCTGATATGGCCTTCGACCACATCGAATTCACGGCAGAAGCACTAAAACTCGTCAGAAGCGCAGATTGTCTGGTCTATGGAACGCTCGTCCAACGATACGGAATTTCAAAAAATACCCTCAGGGAGTTATTAAAGGAATCACCTGCACCAGTTAAATACCTTGACCTGAAACTTCGTAAAAATTGTTATAACCGCCCGATACTGGAGAGTAGCCTTGAGGCAGCAAACATCCTGAGAGTTAAGGAAAATGAGCTCTTTACGCTAAAAAGTGAGCTTGGACTCTTTGAGTTTGAAACACGGGCACTGGCCCTTGAAGTGATCAATGAATATAATATTGACATTGTATTGGTTACCAAGAGCAAATCGGGCGCTTGCGCTGTGTGCAAAGACGGATCTTATTATGAGGATCCCGGACATAAAATCGACATTATTGATACTGTTGGTTCAGGTTCAGCTTTTTCAGCTGCGTTCCTCAATGTTTATTTAGAGAACAAAAACGTTGAAGAAGCACTGAATTTTGCCAACGCAGCGGGTGCGGCGGTGGCAGCAACCCATGGGGCAACCTCCTACATATCAAAACGACAAATTACTGATCTGATGCGCAAGGGCGTACGCCGTTAATCATTATATTTAGGGGATTATCTAATCGCCTTTGCATAATGAAAACAAATCGCAGAAATTTTATTCGTTCCACTTCACTGGCCACAGCTTCCCTGGGCTTGGCCGGTCCGTTTTCCCATACCGTCTTCGCTGGTACCCCATCTGATCAATTAAACGTTGCCCTGATCGGTGTCAGGAATATGGGCTTCGGTATCCTTGAACGCCATCTCGAAAAGGGTAATGTCAACTGTGTCGGGTTATGCGATGTTGACGGTAACCTTTTAGAGAAAAGGGCTTCAGATGTTCAAAAATCTTTCGGGCAAAAACCTGTTTTGTATAAGGATTTCCGGAAGCTCCTTGAAAATAAGGATATAGATGCCGTAATTGTGGGTTCTCCCGACCATTGGCATTGTTTACACACTGTATATGCCTGTCAGGCCGGAAAAGATGTTTACGTTGAAAAGCCGATGGCCAATTCAATTGCCGAATGTGATGTGATGGTCAAGGCGGGTCAGCGGTATAACCGGTTAATTCAGGTTGGCCAACAGCAACGTTCAGGCAAGCACTGGCAAGATGTAAATTCCATGATTCGGAATGGGAAGATCGGTAAACTCAGAAAGGTAAACATTTGGGGCAATTTTGATTATGGCGTCGGTCAGACCAAAGTGCCCGACCAACCGGTACCCGATGGCGTTGATTTCGATATGTGGCTGGGGCCGGCTCCTGACAGAAGTTTTAATCCTACCCGATTCCATGGCAGCTGGAGAATGTTTTGGGATTATGGAGGTGGTTTGATCACTGACTGGGGAGTTCACCTGATTGACATGGCTTTTTGGGCAAATGAGATGAAAACCCCACCAAAAATCACACTTGCCACCGGAGGGAATTTATCCTTTGAGAATAATGCCCATGAAACCTATGATACCATGTCAGTAATCTGGCAGCATGATGATTTTATCGTTTCATGGGAGCATACTGCAGGCACGCAAGGTGGCCCATGGGATAAAAATTATGGATTGGCATTTATCGGTGATGATGCTACCCTGGTGGTCAACAGGCAGGGTTATAAGATCATACCCGAATGGGACGATGCCAAACAGGTCGAAAAGACAAGTGGGCTTGAAGTTAAAATGGAAGGTGAAAACCATGGTGATCATGTGGCAAATTTCATAAGCTGCGTGAAGTCCAGAAATACTCCAGTCTGCCCTCCTGAACTTGGAAGGGCTGTGGCCGTGGCGGCACATGCAGCCAATATTGCGGTGAGGACCGGCGAAAACAAGTTGGTATGGGATGAAAAATCAGGTGCCTTTTCCAATTCAGAATTAGCAAATAACATGATCATGCCAAAATACAGGAGTCCCTGGAAGTTCCCTGAATTATAATCACTTGACCAATATTTACCTATCATGAATCGTATTAACCGTCGACAATTCATTCGCCATACAACAATGGCATCCATTCTTACGGCAGTCACTCCACCTTTGTTCGCATTGAATAATGGGAATAAATTGCCAGCTATCGGGTTTATTTCCGGGATAGTCAATAATTTTCTTCAGGAAGATTGGAAAGGAACCCTGTCAACCCTTGCCGCAATTGGATATACTGAGATTGAAGGTGGCTGGAACCTTGGCGAATCACCTAAAGAAATGTTGGATTTCTGCACCGGAATTGGAATCAGGCCTGTGGCCGGAGGGTTGGGTCTACAACAGTTGCTTGAAAACACAGCTTCACACATAGAAACGGCAAAGCAGTGTGAGAACGATTACCTGGTTTGCTACTGGCCATGGCTCGATGGCGCCGATAACATTACCGCTGAACAGTGTCGTAAATCAGCTGGTATCCTGAATCAAATGGGTGAATTGTGCAAGAGTTCCGGATTGAAATTTTGCTGGCATAACCACGACAAGGAGTTTCTGAAGGACACAGGAGAAGGATTACCTTTCGATCTTTTAATGAAATGGACTGACCCTTCACTGGTCTCGGTTGAACTCGATTTGTACTGGGTGAAGAAAGGTGGCGGAGATCCACTCTCCGTAATGAAAAAATATCCGGGACGATATTCAATTCTTCATCTTAAAGATATGAATAACGAAGAGGAAATGGATTTTGCGTGTCCCGGAGCTGGCGTGATCGACTTTGCACCTTTGCTTCGTGAGGCACTTGACCAGGGGATACAGCATTATATGGTTGAGAGGGATGGAGAGGTCAACGGACTGAATTGTTTACAGAACAGCTACCACTACCTGAGGGAACTTTCTCTTTAATTGTCAGTTTTCGAATTTGTGTTAACGTCTTGGCTTTTGAAAAACATACATCTTTTGGTAACCTGAAAGAAGGGAATTCAGTTTAATATATAAAACTGAATTCCTATGAAAACGACAACCACAAAATTGTTGAAGCAGCTCACGGAGAACCTGTGGCTCCAATACCTGCATAGGGTGCCTTACGCACGCAGATATTCGGAAATGGTCGAGGCAAAGGGTGGACGAATCGTTCATGACCATATTGCCTTCAGAACATTAAATACACAAACAGGTGAACAGCCATCCGGCATTCAGGCGATCGGGCACCTACTGGAAATGCTGAACTATAAAAAGACAGGCAAGTATAAATTCCCCAGGATGCAGGTGAGTGCAGTTCATTATGAACATCCTGATCCTCTGCTCCCCAGAATATTTGTCAGCCAGCTTGAGGTGGATGAGTTACCGGACTGGGCTCGGAATATTATTATCCAACGGGTTTTTGAAACACCCTACCTGATTTCGGATCAGGCAATCGAATTGTTAAATGTTATTGAAGATCGGGGGAATATTCCCGCTGAGGCTGCTGAAATATTGGTTGAAGAGCTGACCGGATATTTCAGGCGTCCCTGGAAGTTGCCGGTCAGGGAGGATCTGCTGCAGATCAATGACTTGTCGCAATATGCTGCGTGGGTTTTGCTTCATGGAAATTCGGTAAACCATTTTGCCGCTTCAATCAATTTGCAAAATGTGCCTGATTGGCCTGATCTGGAAACTACCTGCAAGGCCCTGGCAGCTTCAAATATCCCTATGAAGGAGGAGATTGAAGGAGAACGGGGAAGTATTTTGCGACAATCGGCGACACAGGCAGTAAAGGAAATTATTCGCCTTAAAAACAGTGATGGTGTGATAGTGGACACCGAATGGACCTACGCATATTATGAATTTACGGAAAGAGGATATGTGATTAGTGATTCCGGCGAGAACTTATTTTCCGGTTTTCTTACTGATCAGGCAACCCATTTGTTTAAAATGACTGAAACCCGGGAAAATTAATCCCCAGTTTGGATTCTTAATTTTTTTTCAGTGGGTTGTTTTGGGCTTTTTCGGAATTATTTCCAGCCAAGCCCCAAACTGATTATTATATGCAAATTCAGTCAATGGGATTAATCCGGAGATGATTTTTCCGGTGTTTTCGCATAATTTGAAATGAGGAGGATGTTCACTTATCCATTGTGTAAATGGTTTTCCTTTTCCCTGCCAGGTCCGGAAAATTCCATAAGATGCAGGGTGAAGGTATTTTTCAATTTCCAGAGATATATGGCCCATGGTAAAACGCCAGTTGATCTCAAGGCAGGGATTGATTTTTAACCTGCCTGCGTTGTCCTTGAAAATAAGCGTATCGATTCCAAGTGGACCTGAGTATGTCTCCGTTAATCCCGATTCATGAAAAATCCTTGTAAATAATCCGGGCAGAATGGTAACTGCCCATTCAAGAAATTCCTTTTCTTCATCCGGAATATCGGAGGGGAATCCTCCAAGATTGTTTCCCTGGTATTGTCCTTTAAGATCAGTAAAAAATCTTGAAATCCCCAGGTAATTAATTTCTCCCTGATCAATTTGGAAGAGAAAAGCCAGGTCATGAACTTTATCAAGAAATGGTTCTGCCATTAAATATCCTTGTGATTTGAGGGCACTGTGAATACGCTGTTTTACTGTTTGGTGAAGTGGTATTTCTGTAATTGGGATCAAACCCCTTCCTGAGCTGCTCCATGGTAATTTCAACATCAACTTGCCGTTTTCTGCTATTTGCGATTCAATTTCCTCCATATTTTGACAAACTTTGGATACCATGGCCACAGATATGAAGTTATCATGGAAATGATTCTTCAGAATGTGGTGCAGTGCATTTTGTGATGTCTTGCGGCTACGGAGCTCCTTGTCGGCCTGCATCCATGGGGGTATGCCAGGGAGATTTGAAAGGTATTTGCCGGTTTCGGTCAAAGTTGTAATCATGCGAATGAAAGCCGGACTCCAGCCCCAGGGAATGATCTCTTTTATTGACCCTGGCTTTATCGGGAAGGAATCAAAGGTTCTGAATTGCGGTTGTGGAAAACCCACTGATTCCATTAAATGGGATAATTCATCAGAAGGAAGCCGTTTCAGTAATACAATATCATCTGGTTTAGCCAGGAATCTGACAATACCTGACATATCTTCTTGCATCCGGGAAAGCGTTGCATTGGGTTGCCATGAATGGTTGCCATTGGCAACCGCAAAATCACAGGTAGGATTGAATACGTATAGTCTGGGCAGACTCATCCCGGGCTATTAAAGATTATCCGTTTCATCTTCTTTGTTGATATCACCCCAAAAGTCAAGAAATGGAAATACAGAGGGCGCAAAATCTTTTACAGGTTCAAACATCCTCGAATTATTTTTTGCTTCAACCGGGATCAGGTGGACATCCTGGTCAATCTTGTTGATGACAACCAGAAATACGCTAAGGATGATAATACCCTTGAGGGCTCCAAAAAGCAGGCCGGCAAGGCGGTTGATGAAGTTTAACTTTATGGCTTTTAAAAGATTACTGATGAGCGCCCCGATAATGTTGATCAGGATTATTACAAAAATGAAGATGCCGATAAAAGCAAGGATATTTACATATTTGCCATCCCATTGAAAGGTATCGGTGAGATAACCACCAAGCACTGCAGAAAATTTGATTGCGGCCCATATTCCTAGAATGAGTGCTACAAGCCCTGCCAGTTCTTCAACAAACCCGTTTTTAAAGCCATTTAAGGCAGATAACAACAGAAGTATTAGGAGAATGATGTCCAGATAATTCATAAATCGGTAAGTATGGTTAATAATGCTGGTTAAAGGTATAAAAAATATATGCCGTCATTCTCGTCCATCAAAATTTCCTAAATTTGACAAAAAATTGGTTCGATGCCGTTGTTGAATTCTGTGATTAATTGGCTCAATGTCAAAAGGATATACCAGATTGATTTATATTCAAAGTACCCTCACGACATACAAAAGGAAGTATTCTTAGAACTACTGAGAAAGGCTGCGGATACCGAGTGGGGCCGTAAGTATAAATATGAACGGATTGGTTCAATTGAAGAATACCAAAGAACAGTGCCAATCCAGACATATGAGGATGTCAGGCCCTGGGTGGATCGTCTTCGTGCAGGAGAGAAAGAAATTTTATGGCCGGGAGAAGTAAGGTGGTTTGCCAAATCTTCGGGTACTACCAACGATAAAAGCAAATATATTCCGGTAACTACTGAGGCCCTGGAGGATTGCCATTTCAGGGGAGGTAAGGACGTACTTGCACTTTACGTCAGAAATTATCCAAATACAAACCTGATTTGGGGAAAATCCCTGACGCTTGGGGGAAGTACACAGATCAATAACTTCAGCAATAAATCCTACTATGGCGATCTGTCAGCCATCCTGATAGAAAATATTCCTTTCTGGACTCAGTTCATCAGGACTCCATCTTCTGATATTGCACTGATTGAAGAGTTTGAGGAGAAAATTGAAAAGATCATTGAAACTTCGGTAAATGAAAATGTTGTCGGCATGGCCGGAGTGCCTTCCTGGTACCTGGTGTTACTAAAGCGAGTTCTGGAAAAGACAGGAAAGAAAAATATCCTGGAGGTTTGGCCAAATCTGGAGTTATTTATTCATGGAGGAATCAATTTTCAGCCTTACAGAGAACAATACAAAGAACTCATTCCTTCAGCCGAAATGCATTACATGGAAACGTATAATGCTTCAGAAGGTTTTTTTGCAATCCAGGATAATCCAAGCACCCAGGATATGCTTCTGATGCTTGACCTGGGGATTTTCTATGAGTTTATTCCTATGTCGGAGTGGGGGTCCGGAAATCCAAAGGTTTTGTCCCTGCAGGACGTGGAGGTGGACGAGAATTATGCCATGGTTATTAGCACGAATGGTGGATTATGGCGATATTTGATCGGTGATACGGTGAAATTCACCTCTAAATACCCATACAAAATTAAAATAACAGGTCGCACCAAACATTTTATTAATGCCTTCGGGGAGGAGGTTATCGTCGATAATGCTGATCAGGCCCTTAAAGCCGCTTGTGAACATACCGGTGCCATCATTCATGAGTATACTGCTGGCCCTGTTTTTATGGGAATGAATAATAAGGGTGCCCATGAATGGATAATCGAATTTGATAAAGATCCTTCTAGCCTTGAGAAATTTACGTATTGTCTGGATAACGCCTTGAAAATGCTGAATTCTGATTATGAAGCCAAAAGGCACAAGGACATTACTCTTGAACTGCCTCATGTTGTCAGTGCTCCATCAGGGACTTTTTATGAGTGGATGAAAGCCCGTGGAAAAGTTGGTGGGCAAAATAAAATACCGAGGCTTTCAAATGATCGTCATTATCTGGATCAATTACATAAAATGATTGATAAGTAATTTAGACTCGTTTAAAAAACAATAAAACATTAGATATGCACATTGCAGTTGCCGGTAACATTGGGGCAGGCAAAACAACCCTCACGGAACTTCTTTCGAAACATTATGGTTGGGTCCCCAATTTTGAAGATGTGGATGACAATCCTTATCTCAACGATTTTTATAATGACATGCAGAGATGGTCTTTTAATCTCCAGATCTATTTTCTGAATTCCAGGTTTAACCAGATACTGGAGATACGTAAATCGGGGAAAACTATCATTCAGGACAGGACCATTTACGAGGATGCCGAAATATTCGCCCCAAATCTACATTCAATGGGATTGATGAGTACGCGTGATTTTAAAAACTATAAGACGTTGTTCGATCTGATGACCAGTCTCGTGCAACCTCCTGATCTTCTCATCTATTTGAAAGCTTCAATTCCTACCCTGGTTAATCAGATTGAAAAACGGGGCAGGGAGTACGAAAACTCTATCAGATTGGATTACCTAAGGCAACTGAACGACCGTTATGAAACATGGATCAGAAGTTACACCTTAGGGAAGCTGTTGATTGTGAATGTTGATGATTTGAATTTTGCAACCAATAAGGAAGACTTAAGCACCGTTATCAACAAAGTGGATGCCCAATTGTACGGATTATTTTAATCTGTAACAGGCATGTGTGAATCTCCCCTGAAGTATGATCTTTTTGGTCAGAGGGCAGGGGAGATTCCCTGTTCTATGCATTTTACTCTTTCCAGGATTCCATTCCACTCCGTATCTGGTATTTTGGCACCCATATATTCCACTACCTTGGATGAAACAAAAGAAGCAATATCTCCGCATTGCTGAAGATCAAGTCCATGAGTGAGCCCATATAAAAAACCTGCGGCATAAGTGTCGCCGGCGCCAGTGGTGTCAATGGCATTGGCCATAACCGGACTAAGCCTGATCATCTCACCCTTAAACATTGCCAGGGAGCCACTTTTTCCTGTTTTGACTATGGCAAGATCACATAACCCGGCGATTTCCCTTAGTGCTTGCTCAGGCTCTTTGCCTGTAAAGGCGAGGGCTTCTTCTTCGTTCGCAAATACGATATGCACATAGTCTTTTACAAGTTTTTTAAGGAAATCCAAATTCTGGGCAACGATGTTAAAGCTGGAAAGATCGATCGCAACCTTGAGCCCGGATTCATGACCTTTTTGTAAGATGGTCTTAATGAGATCGTGATTTTGTACAAGGTATCCCTCAACATAGAGTATATCGTAAGAACTCATCAATTCATGTGTAAACTCTGAAGGGTATAGGTCAGCAGCTGCCCCAAGATAGGTCGCCATTGTTCTTTCGGAATCGGGACTTACCATTGCCATGACACGACCGGTATTTAATTTGCCCGGAAAAAGATGCGTATTGATTTTCTTTTTGTGAAATTCGGATGAGAACGCCTCTCCCAATTCATCGTTTCCCACCTTGCCTGCATAACCACAATGAACGCCCAGACTTGCAAGTGCATGAATCGTATTCGCCGCTGAGCCACCGGTGGTAACTTCTTTTCGATAAGCTTTGGTGGCTTCAAATATGATTTCAGATTGGTTGTTGTCTACCAGGGTCATGCTTCCACGGGAAAGACCAAAGTTATTTAGGAAACTATCGTCTGGCAAGGCGATCATTATGTCAACAAGCGCATTGCCAATTCCCAAAATACGTGTAGGGGTTTTTACTTGATATTTCATTTCGAGTTTCTTTTAAGGGAACAGTAAATTAAGAAAGATATGCGCCCTGCCGATTGAAAAGTAATGGTTTTATGACACCGCAGTAGCCACATCTGTCATGACTTAAATAATACAGCATAAAACGCTGCAAAATTAGGGTATTTTTCAACCTGACCAAGAATGTAACGGTCTTGTGGATTCTACAAGTCGGGTTAATCGGTTAAAGGTTTATCGGGATTTATAGTCTACGCATGAATCCGTTATGATGGATAATCTTGATTAGAAGAGTAAATGTGTATATTTTGTAAGATACAGTAAAACAGATACATATAAACAAAAAGTTGATAAAATCAACACCGATGAAAAAATCAACACATGACTTAAACGGCAGATATACAGGCATATAGTAATATGTGCCTGTTATAGTGTTTAAAAAATAAACACAATGAAGTGTGGTATAAGTAAACACAAATAAGTGTAAATAGTTGAAAATAAGTATGATAAAGTGAGATAAAATGATTGGCATCAATATTGACTAATGATATTGCAGGTAGGCAATACTACCAAAAATGAAATCATATAAGAACAATAAATAATTGCAATCATGAAAACCATTTCTTACTTACTGATCGGATTTTTCCTGACGGTTTTTACGCTCACAGGAAATTGTGCCGAAGGAGAAAATTCTGTTGGTCAGACTCCGGCAAATGGATCACTCGAAATTAAAAGCGCTCCCGGGCTTAGTGGCCTGGCGAAAAGCTGGACTGAGGAATTCAGCAACTCTTTCAAAAGTGCAAATGTTACTTTCGAATCTATCGAAGGACAGCCAATGATTGTTGGCCAGGAGATTCTTTTGGTAACCGGTGCCTCCCAATCTTTGGTAAAGAATCCTGAATTGTGGAAGATGGTTGTTGGTCGGGACGCAGTTGTTCCGGTTATCAGCACTTCGAATCCATTCATGAGCCGAATCAATGAAGTTGGAATCAACAGTGAAACACTCCATGCTCTTTTAACTGAAGAAAGCATGACATGGGGTGCCCTTTTAGGCATTGAAGACAACACCCCGGTTTCGTTGATTTGTCTCGACGACATCCATGTGAAAGATAGTTTTGCCGGGTATGCCCGTGTTGAAACGGATTCGTTTAATGGAAAATTATTTGCTGAGCCTGCTTCTGTGCTTGCCGCTGTGAATTCAGACAAACTTTCAATAGGTTTCTGCAGACTTACAGATATTCCTAAAGGAGAATGGGATGCCAACAATGGTAGTTTCATCATATTGCCCATCGATAAAAACAGAAATGGAAAGATCGATGATTTCGAAAATATCTATTCATCATTGGCTGACTTCACAAGGGGAATTTGGATTGGAAAATATCCGGCAGCTTTAAGCGGCAACATTTACGCTGTTATGGGTGCTGCGCCTGAGAGTGAAGTTGCGAAATCCTTTCTGTCATGGATCAACGAAGATGGACAAAAAGTCCTTGGCATGAATGGATTTTCCGAATTGTTGTCGAGTGAAAAGGCAACCAACCTGGAAGCCATGAATGTTCCGATTGTATTGGAAGAAGTGGTTGATTCAGCATCAGGAAAGTACACTTGGTTGATAGTGCTGGGTATTTTGGTGTTGTCGGGTGCCGCAATTTTCGGTTACGGAATGTTCAAGCAGAGCCGCTCATTGGTTCGGGTAGAAGGAAGTCCGGTATTTCATGCCGCCCTCACTGAAGAATCCATTCTTGCACCTGCTGGTTTAATGTACGATAAAACCCATACCTGGGCTTTCATGGAAAAGGATGGTAACGTCAGGGTTGGAATTGATGATTTCATTCAGCATATAACTGGTCAGATTACCAGGGTAGTATTGAAGAATGAAGGCGACACAGTTCGTAAAGGCGAAAAGCTTTTATCAATAATCCGTGACGGGAAACAATTGGATATTTATTCTCCCGTGTCAGGAACTATCAAGCAGTCAAACCAGCTACTCATAGGTAAGTCATCCTTGCTAAACGATGCTCCCCATGCAGAAGGATGGGTTTATATGGTTGAGCCGCGGAATTGGTTCAGGGAAAGCCAGTTTATGCTTATGGGCGAAAAATATAAAGATTGGATTTCAGATGAATTTACCCGCCTCAAGGATTTCATTGCCGCATCAGTATACCGCAATCAAGGAGTTTATGCACATGTGGTACTGCAAGACGGTGGCGAAATCACCGATCAGGTTCTTGCCGATCTCGGACCTGAAATCTGGGAAGACTTCCAGACCAATTTTATAGACGTGAACAGGTAACCAAATCAACTTAAATTCTAACATAAATCTTACATCATGAGTATCAATCGACGCAACTTTTTTAAGACTGTCGGAGTTGCCGGGTTAACACTAACTGGATTGGAAAGTTTGGGGTCACCTGCTGAAGCAGCAAGTGAAAATGACACCGAATTTTACGGATTCCTATATGACTCGACAATTTGTATAGGATGTAGGGCATGTGAAAAGGCATGCGCCAAGGCCCACGACTTCCCGGAGCCGGAGGATGACGCTGAGGTGGGAGTTGTTCGTAAAACAAGCATAACCCAACGAAGCGTAATCAATAAGTACGAAACCTCCCAGGGAGAAATGATGGTGCGCCATGCCTGTATGCACTGCAACGAACCCGCTTGTGCCTCGGCTTGCCTGACACAGGCAATGTACAAAACAAAGGAGGGTCCTGTAATTTGGAGAGCCGATAAGTGTATGGGCTGCCGTTATTGCATGATTTCATGTCCTTTTGATGTACCCAAGTTTGATTATCACAGCTCGAATCCAATAATCCAGAAATGTGATATGTGTTTCGACAGGGTGCAAAACGGTGAAATACCAATATGTGCCGAAACATGTGGCGATGCCTTGTTCTTTGGTACCCGAAGGGAATTGATTGCCGAAGCAAACCGAAGAATTTCTGAAAGTCCGGATTCATATATCCCGCAGATTTTTGGTGAAAAAACAGCGGGTGGAACCAGTTCATTATACTTGTCACCTGTTCCGTTTGACGAAGTGGGATTAAACACCAAGGTTTCGAATGAATCCTATCCGGCAAAAACGAAAGGATTCCTGTATAGCGTGCCTTCAGTATTTGTTCTGCTTCCTTCACTTCTTCTGGGCATGCACGAAGCAACCAAATCAAAACAACCAAAAAATCACGACAATGACTAGTCCTGCATATCCTATTACAACCGAAAAGAAAGAAAAAACCATCTGGAAATTTATCATCGAAGAGTTGAAACCCAGAGGTAAATGGCTTACCCCGTTCAATATCATTTCACTGCCTGTTATGCTTGCAGGCCTGGTACTGATTGTATATAGGTTTACTGACGGTCTCGGGGCAGTATCCAATGTCAATCAGGAGATTCCCTGGGGCTTGTGGAAAGGATTCAATGTGGTCACTGGCGTAGCTTTCGCAGGTGGTGCCTATGTGTTGACTTTTATGGTTTACATCCTGAAAATGGATAAATACCACTCGATTGTCAGGGTTACCGTTTTAAACGGATTCCTCGCGTATATGTTTTATGCCGGGGCCTTGGTTCTTGACCTCGGAAAACCGTGGAATATATTTAATCCAATTATTGGAAACAGCTTTGGGGCAAGTTCCGTTCTTTTTCTGGTGGCCTGGCATTTCATGCTGTATATTTTTGCCCAGCTGATTGAGTTCTCTCCTGCCGTTGCAGAATGGCTTGGCGCACGCACGGCAAGGAAGATTTTGGCTGGAATGACCATAGGTGCCGTAATTTTTGGTATTACTTTATCCACACTGCATCAATCAGGCCTGGGTGCCTTGTTCCTGATGGCCAGCGAAAAAATCCACCCGCTCTGGTACAATGAGTTTTTACCGATTCTTTTTTTGGTGTCCAGTGTTTTTGCTGGCTTGTCGATGGTGATTTTTCAGGGATCCATTACCAATAAGGTTTTTGCTGATCAGTTGGGAAAAGATCATCGTAAAAAGGATCATGGAATAATTCACGGTTTGGCACGTGTATGTGCAGGAGCGCTGTTTGCTTACCTTTTCATGCAAATAATTGTCTTTATACACGGACAACACTGGGCCCTCCTTAACACTCCCATGGGATACTGGTGGTTGTTTGAAATTATAGGTTTCGTTGTATTACCATTGTTTCTTTTCCTTTACAGTTACAGGAACTTCAATATAACGATGATCAAGGTTGCCTCAATCATTGCTATTGTAGGGATAATCCTTAACAGGCTGAATGTGTCGATCATTGCTTTCAGATGGGATGCGGCTGTCCATTATGTTCCGTCATGGATGGAAATTGTGATCACTGCAGCCATAATCTTTACCCAGATCTGGATTTTCAGGTGGGTTATTCACCGTATGCCTGTACTCAGGGAATCACCTGAATGGGCCAGGGACCATTAATGGCATTGAATTCTGATTAGATGAAGAACTACAATTAATCAATAATAATGATGTGCAATTTTCGCATCATATAAAACAATAAAATCATGGATGGATTTACTTACACCAATATTTTTGCGACAAAAGGAATAGAGTATATCGCAATATTGTCCTTTTTCGCTCTCCTGATTCCCTTCTGGTTTATGCTTAGCAAACAGGTAAAGGTGAACAGGGAAATCAAAAGGACGCTAGGCTTGTTAACTGCAGCGAGCCTCAGGCTTCCCAAGGGATTGCTGTTTAGCAAATACCACAGCTGGACTCATCTCGATCAAAACGGTTTGGCGAAAGTTGGGATAGATGATTTCCTGGTAAGGATTACCGGTGACATTAACCTGTCGCAACTCAAAAAGGCCGGGGAACAAGTATCCCAGGGTGATTTGCTCATGACAATTGAAGTGGAAGGGAAAATGCTGAATATACTATCTCCTATCTCGGGTGAAATAGTTTCGGCAAATCTGATGTTGCTTCAGCAACCAGAACTTCTATTCTCTGATCCGTATACGACTGGATGGGTTTACCGTATTCAGCCTGTGAACTGGACAGCTGAAACCAGTGCGTTGTTGCTGGGCAGTGATGCTTCACACTGGTATACACATGAACTTGAAAGATTCAGGGATTTTCTTGGAAAATCAGCCGGAAAATATGCTCCCGGAATGACGCAGGCTGTGCTTCAGGATGGTGGAGAACTATTGGAGCATTCATTGACAATGATGCCAAAAGAAATCTGGGCCGATTTCCAAAGTGAGTTCCTGGGGAATGTCAATGATTAGTAACTCTCTGAAGCTATGAATCTCATTGGGCTCATTTTTTAAAACCGTGAGTTTATAGGGAATCACAGGAATACAGAAAAGAGGCTGTCTCAAAAACGAGACGGCCTCTTTTAGTCAAATGCGCCATTTTAGAAATTTAGGCAAGGACAAGTATGAGTTAACTCCTACACCGAGTCGTATATTGTATAGTTCTTCTACGCATATTGTACATATATTGAATAGTTAAATACGGACAATATACGCAGAAGCAGCGTCCAATATACGTTGAATTACCGAACTTGTACCAAACGGATATATTGTAAGGAGGGGTTCATTACGGAAGGTAAATGAGATAATCAATTTTCAAGATCCACCAAGAGTAAAAATACAATGAAATGGCGCAATCGATTATGAATTTTGAAAGTATGGTTGACTTTTCAGATCATATCTTATATGTAGAATGATTATAAAATAGGGTGCCGGGCATATGAAATTGGGATCAATTGAAAATTAGAAATTAAATTAGCGTCTGGTATCAATAATGCCTATAAAATGAGGTGGTTTAACAAATTGAAAGATGAAAATCAGGGTATCGGCCGTCCGCTGATTCACGGATATGTACGATTCAGATCTTCCATATATGGCAGGGTGGTTTTCATTATTGCTGTTTCATCATTTTTTCTATTCGTTTCTTTTGGAATTATCTTCCGTTCAGTGAATGAAAGTTACATCCAGACTGTAATCAGTGAAAACGGCAATAACATAGGCTATCTGGTTGAGGGTGCACTGTATAAATCCATGCTGGAGAATGATCAATCATCCTTACAGTCGACACTGGACATGATCAACTCCATGTCGGGAATTGACGATGTAAGCATGTATGACCACAACAATGTGTTGGCTTATACATCGATAGCTGATTTTGGGCGAAGTGAGGCAAATCCCGACTGTCTGAGCTGCCACGCAAATCTGGATCAGCTTTTTTCACGAACCGATAAGTCTTATCGTATTATCGACTACGACAGCCCCTGTGCAATGAATCCCGATGAGGCTGGTACACGACATCTGCTTATCAAATCTCCTATCCTTAACCACCCATCGTGCTATACAAGTGCTTGTCATGCCCATAGCGAAGATGAGGATGTTCTGGGATCACTGATTATCAGAATGCCATTGGAGGGGCTCGACAGTGCCATGAAGCAATCCAGTATGGAATTTTATCTGCTGGCAGCCCTGATGACAGTCCTCCTTTCGGGCGCTTTAATCGCATTTACCAACAAGAAGATCAAATTCCCGTTGCAGGATCTTATCAGGGCGAGCATTGCAGTTGCAAATGGAGACACAAGTAAACGATTGCACGTAAAACCAAATCAGTTGTCAGATATTCGGATGGTTTCCCTTGCTTTTAATGAGATGCTTGATAACCTCCAGTCGGCGAATAATGAGCTTCAGAACTGGTCACAACAGCTTGAATATAAAGTACAGAAGAAATCAGAAGAGCTTGGTCAGGCACAAAATGAGCTGATAAATATCGAAAGAATCGCTTCCCTGGGGAAACTGTCACTTTCAGTGGCACACGAGATCAACAATCCTCTTTCAGGGATATTGGTATATGCCAAACTTGTTTCAAAGCAATTAAGCAACCAGGAGTTGGAGTCGACCAAAAAAGAGTCGATGCTCAAACATTTGAAACTAATTGAGAATGAAACGAAGCGTTGTGGAGATATAGTAAAGGGGCTTTTGGATTTTTCACGGAAAGATCAGGAGAACCACGAACCCAAGCATTTGCATGAAATTCTTCGCGATACCTATGAGCTTATGTCGCATCCAATGAAAATCGCGAACATTCATTTTTGGACTGATTTCAATGCAAGGCACGATTTGATCCAAGGTAGTCCCAACCAAATAAAACAGGCCTGCGTGGCAATAATAGTCAATGCCTCAGAAGCAATCACCGAAAATGGGGAAATAATCATCAGGACTGA
Organism: Bacteroidota bacterium; assembly: GCA_023428545.1. The sequence continues at coordinate 56,564 of JAEYXH010000012.1, forward strand.
AAATCCAGATAGCGATCATATTCGGATCGACATTACTGATAATGGCGTAGGGATCGCCGAAGAGGATATCCCACATGTTTTCGAACCATTCTTCTCAACAAAGGAAAAGGTCAGTGGCACTGGACTGGGTCTTTCCATTGTTCATGGGATCGTTCAGAGTCACAAGGGAAAAGTCAGTGTGAAATCTGTCCGGGGCAAGGAAACAATCTTGTCAATTTTGTTACCACTTATTAAAAACGAAAACACATAACCTAATGGCGAAGAAAATTTCCATACTCATAGTAGATGACGAACAGTCGGTAAGGGATTCTTTATATAACTGGTTTATTGAAGACGGTTATGACGTAGAATGTGCCGAGAATGCCACTAAAGCCCTCTCGCTTCTTGAATCCTCCAGCTATGACATTATCCTTGCAGACATAAAGATGCCCGGAATGGATGGATTGGAAATGCTGAAACGGATCAAGGCATTGAAGAAAGACTCTATGGTCATCATGATGACTGCTTTCGCAACTGTGGATACCGCCGTACAAGCGCTGAAAGATGGTGCTTTCGATTATGTCACGAAGCCATTTGATCCGGACGACCTGTCACATCTGATTCGAAATGCCGCAAAACAGATCATGCTGTCTGAAGAAAACGAGATTTTACGCGAGAAAGTCATTTCACTTGAGAATGTCGAGGACCTGATTGGCAAAAGTGAGGGAATGCAGAATGTTTTGCGCGAAATTGAAAGTGTTTCACAATCAAATGCTTCAGTGATTATTACAGGGGAAAGCGGGACAGGCAAGGAATTAGTTGCCAGGGCAATACATGCCAACTCCCCCCGAAAGTTTTTTCCAATGGTGAGCGTTCATTGTGGAGCCTTGAGTGAAAGTTTATTGGAAAGTGAACTGTTTGGACACGAGAAGGGCGCCTTTACCGGCGCAGTCTACAATCGCAAGGGAAGGTTTGAAATGGCTGATAACGGGACCATTTTTCTTGATGAAATTGCCACCATATCCACAAAAATGCAAGTGGAATTATTGCGGGTTTTAGAAACCAAGAGTTTTGTCAGGGTAGGTGGTCATAAAGAGATTTCTTCTGACTTCAGGGTTATTTGTGCCACGAACCGTGATCTAAAATCCATGGTTGATAAAGGGCTGTTCAGGGAAGACCTCTTTTATCGCCTTAATGTTGTCAATATTTCTGTGCCTCCACTCAGGGAACGGCTTGAAGATATCCCATTATTGGTGGACTATTTTATCAAAAAGTACTGCCATTCCATGAACCGACCCCTGATGACGATAGATGCATCAGCCTTGAAGAGGTTGGAAGATTTTCCGTTTCCGGGAAATATCCGCGAACTTGAGAATATGATTGAGAGGGCTATCGTGGTTGGAAATGGAAAGAAAATAACATTGAAAGACCTGCCTCTGGGTAAAGAAAAAAAACTGCCAACCTTTGAAAGTCTCGATGATTTGGAAAAAAACCATATTCAACAGATTCTCGATAAGTACTCGTGGAATATTTCTGCTTCTGCCAAGGCTTTGAAGGTCGATCGGGTCACTCTCTATAATAAGATCAGGAAATACGATCTGAAAGCACCCAAATAATTCCTGTATCTTGCAAATGTGTCTGTAAATTAAGCTTTTATCTGATTGAATGGTAGGTAAACCGGAAAACATTACGCTTATATCGTTTGGTTATTTCGAAAAAGAAATTTTGGAAATGATCGTACAGGATATTGAGCAGGAGTTTCAATTACCGGTAAAAATCAGGGAGGGGCATCTCGATCTGAGCGAATTCTTTGATGCAAATCGTAAACAGTATGACGGGAACCGGCTACTAAGTGAGATTGAAGACAAGTATTCATCTGATACCTACAAAACTCTTGGATTGTTCAGTGTTGATTTATATATCCCCATTCTTACCTATATTTTTGGCCAGGCTTTTCTGAATGGCCGAAGCGGCATTGCCTCCATTCATCGGCTCAAGAACGAAAGGTATGGTATCAGGGGAGATAAGGCTGTTCTTATTGACAGGTTTCGGAAGGAGGCAATACATGAACTCGGTCACATGTTCGGTTTGATTCACTGCACCAATCCGGTTTGCGTAATGCGCTCAAGCACCTATGTTGAAGACATCGATCAGAAAAACCATTTGTTTTGTACATCGTGCAGGTTAAAGCTTTTTGTTCAGGATCCTGAAGATTGAAAGAAATGTCATGGTATAATCCTTAACATAGAGTTTTTTGGATTAAACGAAGGGTGCATTCCAATGTCAAATACTATATAATAGTCAAAAATCAAAACCAATTATGTATGAGATCATTGATTCTTGTGATTAGTTTTATTTTCATTATTGGCAACATCAATGCCCAAAAAGACGCTTCTGATTTTTGGGCCCAATGGCGTGGTCCATTGGGAACCGGAGCTGCAATTAAGGGAAATCCCCCTGTTCAATTCGGTGAAAGCCTCAACTTGAAATGGAAGGTTGATTTACCCGGAAAAGGGCATGCCACTCCGCTGGTTTGGGATGACAAAGTGATCATACTCACTGCTGTGCCAACCAACGAAAAAGGAGTCCGGGAGGAAAGCGAAAATGCGGATCATCCCATGTCACCACAAAGCACTGAGTTTATTCATGAGTTTAAGGTTATCCTGATCAATCGGACTGATGGAAGCACCATTTGGGAAAAGACAGTTACGAGGGAGCTCCCTTTGGAAGGCACCCATGAACTAGGCAGCTGGGCCTCTAACTCACCATGTACTGATGGTAAACACATTTATGCCTATTTCGGATCCAGGGGACTTTATTGTCTCGATTTTGAGGGTAATATTCTTTGGCAGCGTGATTTTGGACAGAGCAACAAGCATATGAGCTTTGGGGAAGGTGATTCTCCATTCTTGTATGGCGACAGAATTTTTGTGCTCTGGGATCATCAGGGAGATTGTTTCCTTTATTCAATTGATATAAAAACCGGCAAGGATGTTTGGGTAGCTAAGAGGGATGAGATTACATCCTGGTCAACACCTTTGGTTGTCGATGTAAATGGAAAGCTGCAGGTCATTACAAGTGCCCCCAACCAGGTGCGAAGCTACGATTTTGAAACAGGAGAGTTAATATGGCATTGTACCGGCATGACAAGGAATGTGATTCCCAATCCTGTTTATGATGAAGGCATTGTTTATCTGGCCAGCGGATTCAGGGGGAGTGCACTCATGGCAATTGATGTGGCAAAGGCCAAGGGTGATGTCACAGGCTCGGATGCCGTTCTTTGGACTTATAACCAGGATACCCCGTATACGCCAAATGTACTTTTGATGGACGGAAAGCTTTATTTCCTGAGGGTTAATAATGGATTTATGACTTGTCTCGATGCCAAAACCGGGAATGTAGTCTATGCCCGCGAAAAGCTTGAAGGAGTGTCCACTCTGTTTAGCTCCCCAACAGGGGTGTCAAACCGGATATATATCGCATCGAAAGGTCAGGTTCTTGTTCTCAGTGCCGGTGACAAGCCTGAGGTGTTGGCAACAAATGCGGTTGACGATGACTTCCATGCTTCCCCGGTAGTGGTTGGCAATGATTTAATATTAAGGGGATTCAAATCGCTTTATTGTTTTGGTCAGAAATAAGTGAGTGCATATAAATAAATAAAAAAGAGGTCAACCTGGACCTCTTTTTTTTACAGCATAATTTTTTCGACAGGCAAAACTTAGACGACCCCTTGTGCAATCATGGCATCAGCAACCTTGATAAATCCTCCAATATTGGCGCCTTTCACATAGTTGATATAACCATCCTTTTCAGTGCCATATTTTACGCAGGTCTCATGGATGTTGATCATGATCTGGTGAAGCCTTGCATCCACTTCCTCCCTGGTCCACGGCAGACGCATAGAGTTCTGGGTCATTTCAAGTCCTGATGTTGAGACCCCTCCGGCATTTGCGGCCTTGCCTGGTCCGTATAGTATTTTTGATTCGAGGAACACTTCCACTGCTTCAGGCGTTGAGGGCATATTGGCTCCTTCAGAAATCAGGAAACAGCCATTCTTTACCAATTCCCGGGCATCATCTTCATTGATTTCATTTTGGGTGGCGCAAGGAAAGGCAAGGTCACATTTAATACCCCAAGGTGTTTGACCGTCAAAATATTTTGCATTGTATTTATCGGTGTAATCCTTGATCCGTCCCCGGCGAACATTTTTGAGGTGGAATACATAGGCCAGTTTTTCTTCATCAATGCCATCGGCATCATAAATGAATCCGGATGAATCGGAGAATGTTACCACTTTTGCCCCCATCTGAATTAGTTTTTGTGCGGCATACTGTGAAACATTGCCTGAGCCGGAAACGACGGCAACTTTGCCTTTCAGGTCCATCTGTCTGGTTTTCAGCATCTCTTCGGCAAAATATACTGCCCCATAGCCAGTTGCTTCGGGTCTTATCAAACTACCTCCCCACTCAATAGCCTTTCCTGTCAGAACACCCGTAAACTCGTTTCTGATTCGTTTATATTGGCCATATAGATAACCGATTTCACGACCTCCCACGCCAATGTCACCTGCAGGGACATCTGTGTCGGGTCCAATAAACCGCTGTAGTTCAGTCATGAAACTCTGGCAAAAGCGCATCACTTCATTGTCGGATTTGCCTTTGGGGTCGAAATCCGATCCTCCTTTACCTCCACCCATAGGCAAAGTGGTCAGACTGTTTTTGAAAACCTGTTCGAATGCCAGAAATTTCAGTATCCCCAGATTTACGGTGGGGTGAAACCTGAGCCCACCTTTATATGGACCGATCGCACTATTCATTTGGATCCGGAAACCTCGGTTGATTTGTATTTGTCCATTGTCATCGAGCCATGGAACCCTAAACATTAGTACTCTTTCTGGTTCAACCATCCTTTCCAGGATTTTGGCGTGCTGGTATTTGGGATTTTCCTCAATGAACGGGAAAAGTGACTCTACAACTTCTTGTACTGCCTGATGAAATTCAGATTCTCCCGGGTTTTTGGTGATTACCCTGGCCATGAACTCATTTACTTTTAAGTCGAAAATTTCTGCCATAATGTTATTATTTTATGATTTACATAGATAACTGCTCTAAAAGTAATTCGAAAGCAACTTTTTGATAAAACATGCCCATCGAATTACGTGTTTCACGTAAACGTATGTTAACTGAGTGTAAAACAATAATGCTGAAGGGGTGGAGTAGTCCCTGATGGTTCTAAATCTGAGGATTCAGATTGAGTATTGAAAAGTCAGATTTCAATAATATTGTTTTTTATGGCAAACTTTACCATGTCGACTGTGCTTTTCAGGTTCAGTTTCTGCATAATGTGATTTTTATGCGTTTCTACTGTTCTTACACTGATATAGAGCTGGTTTGCAATTTCCTGGTTGGATAAGCCCTTGCCCCATAATCTGAGGATCTCAATTTGTCGGGCACTTAGCTGGTTTATATCACTGACAGCCATTTCTTCAGGGGTGTCAAGCGAATTGATGTATCGGTTCAATACGATCCTTGTAATTGAGTTCCCGAAATATTCGTATCCATTACGAAGGGTAAGTATTGCTTCTTTAAGGTCGTTTGCATTTGAATCTCTTCCCAGAAATCCTTTGGCACCTGATTTAACGGCTTTCATAATAATTTCTTCACCGTCATTTTGCGAGATGATTAGGATAGGCATTCTTGGAAAGGCAATTTTCAATTGGTTAACCAGGTTAAGGTTTTTCTGTGAGTCGTCTGAGAGGATATGAATCAAAATATGGACTTTCCTGGCTCTAAGATTTTGTAAAAGCTCATCCATGTTCCTGGCAGATAATAGGACCCTGAATTCTGAAATCTGCGAAATCAGTTTTGTCATTGCTTCCAGGACCAGCTGATGATCATTATATATGGCAAGGTCAATCATATTTTCCCCTCTTTAAGCCAGGTTACTTTATTGTCGGAATTCTCGAGGGGGGTAACCATTATTGCCGAAGTTTTATGCCGTCCGTCCATGTGAATGGTTAATGGTTTTCTTAGCCGTACATGCCTGTAAAAGCGTGTTTCCTGTATCAATGGCAGATCATTAAGCATGTCCCACCGAATAAAATCGGTGGCTGAGGTATGTTGAACCGAAAAATAGCCAATATTCATGGCCGTGACGTTATGGAAAAAATGGGACCCCAGGGAGGTGTCGAGTGGAAAGTTACGAAGGCTGATCTCAACAATCACTTTGGCATTCGAGATTTGTGACCAGTTTACCGGGATTCCGACAAACCGGTCGCGGCTTCCCCATCGTCCAGGTCCTACGAGGATGTATTTCCGGTTGTATTTGATCATTTGCTGGTTCAGGGCATCAATTTCATCTGCCATGTCCATAGTTTGCAGCTTGTCGAATCTTTCGGGATCAATATAGATGATGTCATAAATATCATTTATCTGGCCGTTGCCGACGCATGAAGTCGTGAATAGTAGCATATTGGATTTATCCAGTTTGTCAATCCTGACTGGTTTGGCAAGATGGTCTGAAATAAGAGGCTTGATTTGCAGAAGATAAAAAGACGGAATTCCGTTTTTGGTTTTGTCAAGGTCCACTGCATATTCAATCTCTACGGGCGACCCGAATGCCTCTTCAATAGATGATAATAGTTCTTTAATTGTTTCAGCCAGGGGAATATAATCGTACTGGAGAATGTTGGCAAAATTAACGACCAATGGCCCATACCCTTTGTCTCCGGGTTCAAGCCTGTCGTTGTCTTTGTTGTAAACCGAAACGCAATGCCTGAGGGTTCCATGTTCAACGGCATCATAAATATCGAGTAATTTCAACGCTGCCAATTCTCCACCCTGCAGAAAATCGATGTCCCTGTTACGGCAATCAAGGGCATAAAATTGGGATTGGGTGCTGTTCAGAAGGTCCCGGACACTGTACATGTTAACCCTTGGGTATTTGGGAGAGAATCGGAATGACTTCCATCCATCTACCACGTATGTTCCAAGTCCAACCGCAGCAATGGCGAAGCCCTCTTCCGGAAGCATGTTGGCAACTGGATAATAGTTATATGATTGGGCAACACCACTGATATGGGGATAATAATAATCACCATATTGGTTCCCAACAAGCTCCTGAAGGACAACCGCCATTTTCTCCTCTTCTATTTTATGATGGATGATGGTAAAGTAATTTCTTGCCTTTGGTGAGAAAGTTGATGCAAATACCAGTTTTATGGCTTGGGTCAGATGCTCAAACAGCTGTTTCTTGTTTAAGCTGTTTGGGATGATGTAGGTGTCAAAAATTCCCGCAAATGGTTGGGTGATTGAATCTTCCGCGATACTCGACGACCTTACCGCAATGGGTCTGTTGATCTGCTTGATAAAAATTTTCAGCTTCTGCAGCAATTGCATCGACAAATTTCCATTTATAAAATATTCCCTGAGTTTCTGGTAGGGTATTGTTGGGTCAATGATTTTTTCAAAAAGCTTGTTTTTACTGATGAAATGCTGAAATTCATCAGTGCCTATCACAACCGTTATGGGGGTGGTGATATTGATTTTGTCACTCAGCCCGGGGAAATCAAGGTTATATATCAGGGTGTTAATAAAAGCCAATCCGCGTCCCTTACCTCCCAGGGATCCAGGCGCAAATGAAACAATATTCTTCTCATCGATTATTGAAGTTTCGTCGAAAGAAAGAATCTTCCCCTTCTTCTTTTCTTTCCGGTATTTCTTGATGATTTCGAGTAATTGTTGCCTTGATTCCTCGAGTGTCCTGAACATGTTCAGTGACAGGGGATTCAAGGTTCGGGCCAGTTGAATTTCGCCACGTTGCATCAACCACAACGAGAACTGGTTCTCTGACGCATGAATGGAAAGTGATTCATCGGGAATTTCCTGTAACAGGTTTTCAAATTCGCGAAGTGTTTTGGCAACACCGATTTTATTTCCGGCTTTGTCCCTGAAAACAAAATGTCCAAAGCCCAGATAACTGTTCAGGAAGTGTTTCAGGTCCTTAATCAGCCTGTCCGAGTTTTTGTTCAGGAAGGTTACCTCCAGATCCTTTGCAAGAGCTGCGTTGCTGTCTTCAGATGACTGCAGGATGATTGGAAGCTTCGAAATATGTGATTTGACATACCTGATTAGTTTGGCACCAGCCTCAAGGTCCATTCTTCCGGCTTTTTCAAACTCCACGTCCGAAATGATGCAAAGCATGAAATCCCTGTACTTGTTAAAAATGGCGATCGCCTCCTCATAATTGCGGGCATGCAGAATCTTGGGCCTCGATCGCATTCGGCTGATCTTGTCGAGTTCGTTTTTCTCGACCTCAGGTAACAGCTGTTTGACATGGTTAAAGACAATGTCAAACAGGATCTGGATGTATTTTGAGTAATAAATCGGTGAGTCCTCGATCAGGAGGATGACCCTGACAAGTCCTACCCTGGTGTCGTTGTCAACGTTTACCTTATCCTCGGTTAACTTAACTATGGAAAACAGAATCAGAGAGTCTCCACTCCAGACGAAAAGTTTATCGATCGACCTGAGGGAGGGCACAACTTCTTCGTAATATTTCACATCACTTTTTCGGTTCACCAAAAGGTAGATGGGAAGGGATTCGGTTCGTTCGCGTATTTTTTCACTTAGCTGGACCGGTGATTCCCGGTCGATACCTGCCATCAGGATAACCAGGTCGAACCTGGTCGTTTCAAGAAGTTCAAGCGCTTCCTCGGCTGTTGATACACCAGTGATTCGTGGTACCGAGAAAAGACTGTACTGGTATATTTCGCCCATGAACTTTGCAAAAAATGAGTCTTCACTTTCCAGGTTGAAGGCATCATAAAGGGTCGATACGAAGAGAATATGCTTGATCTTATACCTCATCATTTCAAGGTATATGTACTTGTCGATGGCTTGCTGATTGAAATATAACTGAAGTGGTTTTTTATTCCGAATCAGGGAGGTCCTAAAGGCATCGGATGGGTGAATGGCTTGTTCCGGAACCCCTTTCAGGTGAATGATGCCCCTGCCTTTCAGGTTGTTGAGATATCCACTGATAAGCCGGCAAATGTTGATGAGGAGGTTGCGTTCTTCATGCAGGAATGGACCTTCATCCTCAACAGGAAATTTTCGGAGATAAAAGATCTCGACCGATCCTTTATTATTGTCGATAGTCACGAAATATTCAGTTTGTGACCAGGGAGTTTCCTGAAAATCATAGCTAACGTATGTTCTCCCCTCAAATTGGATTCGTGCCGCCGTATATTTAGGATACTGCCACGATTTTGGCAGGATCTCACAAATCTCCTGCAGGGTCTCGGGAATGGTTTTTCCTTCATCGATGATTCTCGATGTTTCATTGATTGCCTTCAGTTCCTTCAGTCGTTCGGTATTTTCGGAGTTCAGTTTTTTAAAAACATCCCTAATGGCAGATCCGGAGATCAAGCTGGCGATATTCTCAAGTAGTTCCAGTTCTTCTTTAAGGAATGGACCTTCAAATTCATTCGGAAAATTCTCAAGGTAAAAGACTTCAATTACTCCCTTTTTGTGGTCCGGGAGTTCAAACTTTTGTTTCAGGCTCCATTCTGAATCCCTGAATCCGGGCGATAAAAATCTTTTCTTGTTGTAGGTAATGCGTGCTGTTGTAGCGTGGGGATACTGCATGGCTTCAGGTAGGATATTACAGATTCGCTGAAGGGCCTCTTCAATGTTTCGTGAGTCTTCCAGTATTTTGGTAGTTTGGTTAATTCCCCGAAGTTCCTTCATTCGCTCCGTGTTTTGCGATAAAAGCTTTTTCAAAGCTTTTTCTGATACGCTTCCAGCGATTAATGCAGCCAGGTTGCCAACCAAAAGCTGTTCCTTGGGGAGGAATGGCTGTTGGTAAGTCTTTTGGTTCAATTCCCTGTAAAATAACTCTATCGATCCCTTTTCCTGGCCATGTGTTTCAAAAAAATGGATGACCGACCAGGGAGTTTCCGTAAATCCCGGACTTGTGAAAACCTGATCTCCAAACCGGATCCTCGCAACTGCGAGATCCGGAAAACGGAGGATTTCGGGAAGGAAGGTGCACATATCACTCATCAGATCCTCAACACTCTTACTGTTATTAAGGATTTCAGCAGCCCTTCCCATTTCTTCAATTTCGCCTGTGGAGATAGTGTCCATTTCCGAAACACCCTGCAACTTTTCCCGTGCAAATATGCCAATGATATAAGGTGCAATGATGTCAAGAATGCTTTCAGCCCATTGAATTTGACTTGGTGAAACGGGTTCTCCGGTTGGATTTTTTAGATACCAATCAATTTTTCCATTGGATTGATCAGGAAGAGAAAAAGTTTTGCTGATCAACAGGCCTGAATCAGAGAAACTAGAATAAGTGAATTCTATACCAGTAAAAAAAATCCTCGAATGAACTTTGATAGATTGGGAGAGTGTTTTCGTGATCCAATCGTTAACTGTAATCAACTTGTCAGTCAATGCAACTTCCAAATCAGTCAGCCGGGCAAGCTCTAACAGTGAAAAAATGGGTATTTCGAAATCCGATTGTCCATTTTCATTGGTGAAATCATTGTTATGCGTTATTTCTGTTGACATGCCTGGTAATAAAATGTTAGAAAAAACAGCCTGAATTGAATCTTAATTCTTTGGATATTCCCGATAACTGGACAAATGGCCAGATTATTAACAAAAATAGCAATTAATTGAGATGATAGAATCATTGATTTTAACTATCTGAAAAAGAGAGTGATGTAAAATGGTTTGCCTGGTGTTGGTTGGATTTGCTGTCTATACTTGATCTCCCGGTAATTATTTGGTGTATTTTTATCGTGTAAGTCAGTATGATAAACATGATAGAAATGAATGATTTCCAGATTTTTGCCAAACCTGTCGGGTCATCCTGTAATCTGGCTTGCAGCTACTGTTATTATTTGGGGAAGGAGCCTGCCGAAACCGGTTCCGGGATTGCCTGCATGTCAGATGATTTGCTTAAGAATTATATTCGGCAACACATTGAGGCTACCTACGGTGGTACGGTGATGTTTTCGTGGCATGGTGGTGAGCCTTTGCTTGCCGGTATTCCCTTTTATCGCAAGGCCCTGGAGCTTCAATACAGGTATCTGCCACAGGGAAAACGAATTCTGAATGGCCTGCAAACGAACGGGGTATTGCTGAATGAAGAGTGGTGTCGTTTTTTGGCCGAATCTGGATTTTTTGTTGGCCTAAGTATAGATGGTCCTGCCGAATTTCATGACCAATTAAGGGTTGACAGGGGAGGGAATAGCACTTCTGCACAAACCTTGAGGGGATTCAATCTGCTAAAGCGTTTTGGTATAATCCCCGAAATATTGTGTGTGGTTAATTCATTTAATGTAAGGAATCCCCTCTTGGTTTATAGGTATTTAAGGGATTTGGGAATCAGCTATCTTACGTTCCTGCCCTTGGTTAACAGGACATCTGGCAACAATTCAAACGTGACATCCGATTCGGTGCCTCCTGAGGCATTTGGGGATTTCCTGATCACCGTTTACGAGGAGTGGAAAACCCGGGACATAGGACGCATCAAGATCCAGGTAATAGAGGAGGCTTTAAGAACTGCCTTCAATCAGGATCATACCCTTTGTATCTTTAAAAAAGAATGTGGTGGTGTCCCTGTAGTAACACACATGGGTGACATTTACAGTTGTGACCATTTTGTCGATGGGGATCACCTACTGGGTAACCTGAAACATGTTACCCTGAAAGATGTCCTTTTTGATAAAGCACAGACAACGTTCGGTCAACAAAAACGAACCACGTTGCCTGGAATGTGTTTACATTGTCCGGTCTTGGCCATGTGCCACGGGGAATGTCCGAAGAACCGTTTCGTCCAGACACCCTCAGGAGAAACCGGCCTGAACTATCTCTGTGCAGGATACCGCAAATTCTTTACCCACATCCAACCTTTTATATCGGAGGTCAGGGAAAATTGGCTCGAACAAATGAGACAATAAAAACTACTTTAGCTTATCCTTGAAGAATTCTATTGTTCTGTCCCAGGCCAGCTTGGCAGCCTCAGCATGATATCTTCCCGGGTTGGTGTCGTTATTAAATCCATGGCCAGTACCCGGATAGATAAATATCTGATAATCTTTGCCAGCCGCTTTCAAGGCTTCTTCAAAAGCGGATATTCCTGCATTGATTCTTTCGTCATTCTCGGCATAATGTGCCAGTACCGGAGCCTTGATCTTTTTTACGTCATCAACATCTGGTTGCCTGCCGTAATAGGGAGCAGCTGCATCAAGGTCCTCACTATTCACCGCAACCTGGTTTGTCATGGCGCCGCCCCAGCAAAACCCGGTACATCCCACCTTGCCGGTTGAATTGGGGTGTGTCTTGAGGTAGGCGACGGCGGCAACAAAGTTTTGGGTTGTTTCTTCACCGTCAAGTTTGGCAAATAATTCACCAACGTTTGAAATATCCTCCGGCGTGCCACCAACCGGAGATAGGGCATCAGGTGCCAATGAAAGAAATCCTTCCTGGGCCATCCTTCGGGTTACCTCCTTTATATGAGGCACCAGCCCCCTGTTTTCATGTATTACGATAACCGCCGGAAATTTTGAATCAGTGTTGGGTTTGGCGAGAAACGCCTTCATTTTCCCCTTAACGCCATTATACTCTACCATTGATTCACTTATCGGACCCATTGGCACGATGCTGGGTAATGAAAAAAAGGCATTTCCTTTCATGGTTGGAAGAAGAGCCAGGGCTGTTGACATGCTGCCCGTCAAAATAGCAAGCCGGCGAAGGAATCTGCGCCTTGGTAGTCGGCCATTGTCAAAATCAGGAAGTACGGTTTGATTGTTATTCGCCATGGTTGTTGGTTATTAGGTTGAATAATTTAGAGTGATTCTGAATTGCAAATTACAAAAAAAGTGCGTACCAATGAATAAGTTCTTGTCTTATCTTGCATGATAAAATTACTGTTTTGCCCCAATAAGTTCCACATAATCACGATTATATCCATGATAAATTGCTACAAGATAAAAGTGGGCCCTGGGATGTTTAATTAAATAAGATAAATATTAAACAAAATTGGGTTTAGCCTGTTAAAGTACTTAGATTAAATCAGGAAGTATCCACGACAAAAAAAATGGCTATGATTTCACTGGCAGTAACTGACCAAGACGCATGTGCAAAGCAACAATCAGCAAAGACTGGAAGACTTAGTAAAGGGACCAAAAGCTTGTATGACCAAGTTTCGTTCGAAGCCAGCAAGCTTGTCACCAAATCATACAGCTCTTCATTTTCGTCTGCAACATCGTTGCTTGATCCTGAGGTTCGGGAGGCGGTATATAGTATCTATGGTTTCGTGAGGTATGCCGATGAAATTGTGGATACCTTTCATGGATATGACAAGGAACACCTCCTTTCATCTTTTGAAAATGAATTCTATGAAGGGTTGCGTTATGGAATCAGCATGAATCCTGTCTTGCATTCTTTTCAACAAACAGTGAGGAAATACCATATTCCTGATGAATTTATCAGGGCATTTCTAAAAAGCATGCGGGCTGACATATCCAAGAGCGTTTACCTTCATGAGAATGAAATGAAAGAATATATTTATGGTTCGGCCGATGTTGTCGGATTGATGTGCCTTAAAGTTTTTGTCAATGGTGATGAGGACCTGTTCAACCGTTTAAAATCACCGGCGATGCGATTGGGGTCGGCATTTCAGAAGGTTAACTTTCTGAGGGACCTGAAAGACGATACCGAAGAATTGGACCGCAGATACTTCCCGCAGCTAAGTAAATCGGTATTTGACAGCAAGGCAAAGGAAGAAATTATCAAAAGTATTGACGAAGATTTTAAGGCTGCTCTCACAGGGATCAGGCTGCTTCCTGGACGATCAAGGCTGGCTGTTTACGTGGCTTACAGATATTACCGCCTATTGCTGAAAAAATTGAAGAATGCCTCAGCTGAAACCATCCTCACCCACCGAATAAGGGTGGCTGGTCCCGTTAAAGCCATGTTAATGCTAAAGTCCCTGGCTGATTACCGGTTGGGATTGATCTGAACCATTTTCAAAACCATTTTAGAAGACCTGAAGCATGTCACTATATTCATCACTCCTCTTGTTTTCGTTTATTGTGCCGATAACCCTGAGTTTTGACCGCCGTTTGCAATTTTACAGGCAGTGGCCTTCACTTCTTCCTGCCATCTCTTTTGTGGCAATATTTTATATAATCGCCGATGTATTTTTGACCAAGGCTGGTGTATGGGGCTTTAATGAACAATACCATTCGGGTTTTACTTTGCTTAGCCTCCCTGTTGAGGAGTGGTTGTTCTTTTTTGTTATACCCTATGCAAGCATTTTTTTGCATGAAAGCCTGGTGCTTTATTTTCCAAAATTAAGAGTTGGACAAACAGCCTCAAAAAGAATCACTGTATTCCTTATTGTTTTATTTCTAATCCTTTTGGCCTTCAATTTTGGCAAAAGTTATTCCGCCTATATTTTTATAAAGATGATTCTGGTGCTCTTGCTCTCATTTTTTGACCGCAAGTCTGTTATCAGTTCCTTTTATGTGACGTTTTTGGTTATTCTGATTCCTTTTCTGATTGTCAATTCCATACTCACAGGTAGCTTTATTGAAGGAGAAGTAGTATGGTACAATAATGATGAAAACCTGGGTATCCGAATCTTTACCATTCCTGTTGAAGATATTTCCTATGCCTTCAGTATGATCTTATATTCATTGCTGATTCGTAATTTTATTACCCAATTTTGGCAGAGTAAAAAGATATGGAAAACAGTTTGAAGCAGGTAAGTATTTGGTTTCATGGAAAGCACCGACAAATAATATTATTGTTTGTAATCTTGTATTCGGTCGGGGCAGTTGGATTTATTATCCCGCAAACTTCTTCAATCTTTGCGAAACTGACACCCGTAATTTTAATCATGAGTTTTCTGGCGATCCTGGTCTATCATGAGTCAAAACTTTCGTGGGCGCACTTGGGGGTTATTTTCGCTATTTTTCTGGTTTCTTATGTAGCGGAGGCAATTGGGGTAAACACCGGATTGATCTTTGGAACCTATCAATATGGCGAAAGTCTGGGGCTTAAGGTATTTGAAACACCTCTTTTAATAGGCATGAACTGGGTTTTCCTGGTATATTCTTCCTCATCGCTCATGGATCTGACACGAATCAGGGGGTCACTACTCATATTTTCAGCTTCGCTGGTGATGGTATGTTATGATCTGATTCTGGAACAGGTTGCCGGGGATATGGGAATGTGGTATTGGGCAGATGGGATCATCCCATTGAAAAATTACCTGACATGGTTTGTTTTGGCAATTTTGTTTCATTGGGCCATAAAACGCTTTGCTGTCCCAACACGCAATAAAGTTGCCCCGGCGATTCTGTTGATACAGTCTTTGTTCTTTTTAATGATCTTTCTGCTGAAAGGATTTGTCTCATGATAAAGAAGGCCCGACATCATTGGATAATTTCCCCCTTTTTCATGTGGTATGCGGTATGGAGGGTAAGCCGAAACTTTAAGCCTGTAACAATTGTGGGACAGGTTAAGGATAAAGACCTGCCGGTTTTGATCATTTCAAACCACGTTAGCTGGTGGGACGGTTTTTGGTTGCAATACCTCAATCAGGCAATTTTCAAACGCCGGTTACATTTTATGATGTTGGAAGAACAGCTGACCAGGTTTTGGTTTTTCAACCATGCTGGGGGTTATTCAGTCCGTAAAGGAAGCAGAAGCATCCTTGAAAGCCTGAATTATACCCTTGATCTTCTGTCTGACAAAAGAAATCTTGTATTTCTGTTTCCTCAGGGAGAGATTGTTTCATCGTATAAAAGCCATTTCGAATTTGAGAAGGGAGTCAGTTATATTCTTAAGAATTTTAAAAATCCGGTACAAGTCATATTTGTGGCAAACCTTACAGATTATTTTTCAAACGAATCTCCTTGCCTGAATATTTACCTTGAGGAAGTTATGCAAGATCAGCAAAACAAATTGCCGATCGAAGAAAAGTACAATCGTTTTTATCAGGAATGCATTGATAACCAAATCCGGATCAGGTCATGATGTACATAGCAATCAGCATATTCATATTTTCTATCGTGCAATGGGTGATTGCCTTAGTAAATTGCATAAAGCCTGAGACTCTTTCACCGTCGGGAAGAATATATGATGAACTGGTGTCAGTGTTAATCCCGGCCAGAAATGAAGAGCATCATATAGGTAATATTCTGAACGATTTGTCGAACCACCCTTACCGGAATCTGGAAATACTGGTTTTTGATGATGAATCGACTGACCGCACTTCGGATATTATCCTTGAATTTGCATCAAAGGACCCCAAGATCCGTTTGGTCAGGTCTACAGGATTGCCCGAAGGTTGGCTTGGGAAAAATCATGCCTGCCATGTTCTTGCCAGTCAGGCGCAGGGATCATATTACCTGTTCCTTGATGCTGATGTTAGGGTACATGGCAATCTGATTTCTGATAGTTTGAATTTCATGAACCAGCATAAACTGGGTTTGCTTTCTGTTTTCCCTTCACAAATCATGGTTACACCTGGAGAAAAGGCAACCGTGCCGGTAATGAACGTTGTTTTACTCTCATTGCTTCCCCTTCTGTTGGTTCGAAAATCGGGCAGATCGTCATTTGCGGCTGCCAACGGTCAGTATATGCTTTTCAATGCCTCTTTGTACAGGAAAATGCAACCCCATGAAAGATTGAAAGACAGAAGGGTGGAGGATATTGAAATTTCAAGATTGTATAAAAAGGAAGGGATTCGAATTGCTTGTTTAACCGGCGTTTCTGATGTCACCTGCAGGATGTACCAAGGTTATTGGGAGGCGGTGAAAGGTTTTTCAAGAAGTGTAATCCAGTTTTTTGGCGGGTCAAAGATATTGGCCGTAACGTATGGGTTGGTCTCTGCTTTGGGTTTTATTCCGATACTTATCGTTTTCCCGATTAGATTTTTCATTTACTACGTTCTGATCCATGTCCTTCGCAGGATTTTCATTTCAAGAACCAGTCATCAATCAATCGGCGAGAATCTCTTATATGCTGTGATTCAGCAGTTATCACTATTGCTGTTTATTCTGCGTGCGATCATTCTTGAGAGGAAAGGAGGTATGTTTTGGAAAGAAAGATTGGTTTCCTGATTTGGTTTGTGGTCATTTTGTCGACTGTTGGCATGGCATCAGAAAAAGATAAGATTTACGAAGCGTATATCTCAGGTAATATGGCCTTGTGGAAAGAAACCATCGATAAAATGGAAAAAATCCTCCCAAAATCCAATGCATCTACTCTTGAACTGGTTAATTACCAATATGGTTATATTGGCTGGGCAATGGGTAGTGAAAGGCAATCAGAAGCCAGGCAGTATCTGCGTTTGGCAGAAGCTCACCTGGATGAATTAGGCAAACGAGGGTTTTCTGTTGCCTCAGTGCAGGCATACCAGTCGGCAATGTTTGGATTTCGTATTGGTCTAAATAGGTTACAGGCGCCAATACTAGGGCCCAAGAGTGTAAGCTATTCAAAAAATGCCATTGAATCTGATCCGGAAAACCCACTGGGATACATCCAGCTCGGGAATGCTGAATATTATATGCCAGCAGCATTTGGCGGATCAAAGAAAAAGGCTTTGGAATATTACCTGAAGGCAAGAGCTTTAATGGAGAAACAAAAATCAGGGATAAAAAATGACTGGAATTACCTGAATCTGTTAACGCTCATTGGTCAGGCTTATATTGGCATTTCCGAGAATGGGAAAGCAAAGAAAGTGTTTGAAGAAATATTACGTATTGAACCCAATTTTTTATGGGTAAAAAATGAATTATCGAAAACCGTTGAATAATTAAATGTCATAATATGAGTCAGAAAGTATTGGTTGTCGGTGCCGGGCTAGGAGGTATTGCCACGGCTCTCAGGTTAGCGAAAAGGGGATACGAAGTTGAAATCCTTGAAAAGAATTCACAGGCTGGTGGCCGGTTAAACCAGATCAAAAAAGATGGTTTCACTTTCGACACAGGTCCGAGTTTCTTTAGTATGTCATATGAATTTGAGGAGTTTGCCAAAGATTGTGGCATACAGTTACCTTTTAAGTATGTCGAGCTTGATCCGCTCTACTCCGTCCATATCAAGGGTAATCCTCGCATCTTTCAGTTATACAAGGATTTGGATAAACTGGCCGAACAATTCAATGATTTTGAACCCGGCTTCAAGAAAAAAATGGAGAAGTATCTGAAAAAATCGGGAAAGCTCTTCGATGATACGATCGATATTGTCATCAAGCGCAATTTTGATTCTCTACCGGCCTATATTCTTGCCCTGGCAACCGTAAACCCAATACACCTGCCCATATTGTTCCGCAGTTTTTATGATCAGGTTAAAAAATACTTTTCATCGAAAGAGGCCAGGATGATCATTTCGTTGGTTGCTTTTTTCCTGGGCCGAACCCCTTTCGATACCAACGCGGTTTACACCCTGCTGTCCTATACAGAGTTCAGGCACAACGGATATTTCAACGTAGAAGGCGGTATGTACAAAATCGTAGAAGGGATTGTTGATGAGCTGAAAAAGGCAAAGGTGAAAATCCATTACAACACTGAAATAGTCAGGTTTGAGGGTGAGGATGGAAAATTGAGTAAGCTAGTGGATCAGAATGGTAAAGTTTGGACTGCCGATTCTTTCCTTGTGAACAGTGATGCCGCCAATTTCAGGCATAGGGTTTTCAAGCGTAAAGGTTTTGAGATTGACCGGATGGAAAAAAAGAGCTGGACAATGGGTTATCTAACCATATATCTGGGAATCAATATAAAACTACCCGAGATTAATCATCACAATTACTATTTGGGAGAAGATTTCGAGAGCTATGCCCACAATATTCTTCACAAGAAGGAGGTTCTGGATAATCCATATTATTATGTGAACGTTCTCTCAAGGAAAAATCCGGAATGTGCTCCTGAAGGTTGTGAAAGCCTGTTTTTTGTTTGTCCGGTTCCCAATCTTTTGGCCAAGCCCGACTGGAGCGACAAGGATCAGATTGTCGACAAAGTGATTCGTGATTTCTCTGACAGAATTGGCGTTAACATTAACGACAAGATCGTTTCAAAAACAGTCTATACACCCATTGACTGGCAAGACCAGTTCAATTTGTTCATGGGTAGCGGATTGGGATTATCTCATAACCTTGGACAGATAGGCGGTTTTAGGGCTCCAAATCAAGATGAGGATTTTGCCAACGTGTTTTATGCCGGAGCATCAACGGTTCCAGGTGCCGGATTACCCATGGCCATCATCAGTTCAAAACTGGCTACAGAACGAATTATGGAATTTTCTTCAAAAAAGTAACCAACCAATTGCATTAACTGATCAATAATTTCTTTGTTTACCTTATAATTGCATAAGATTAAACAAAATGGTGCCTGATGCGTTATTTATGAAAATGTGTCTGATATAGCATCAATTATAATGTGATGACGAACAAGTATTCCATAAAGGATTTAGAAGTTTTATCAGGGGTTAAGGCCCATACGATCCGCATTTGGGAAAAGCGATACAATCTGCTTTCCCCGGAGCGTACTGATACCAATATACGATATTACGATGATAATGACCTTCGTAAGATAATCAATGTTTCTTTCCTGGTCAGGCATCACTTTAAAATCTCCAGAATAGCTACCTGGGATCCTTCTCGCATCCAGTCTGAAGTTCTCAATATTTCGAACAATTCCGGAGAAAAAGATGAAATGACCGAGCAGCTCATTGCTTGTCTGATATCCTTTGAGAACCAAAAATTCCTGAAGCTTGTCAATGATATTATTCGTGATCTGGGGATGGAGGAGGCTTATGCGAAAGTGTTTTTTGGTTTTCTCGAAAAATTGGGCATCTATTGGCAGGCAGGAGTCCTTTACCCTGCTCAGGAACACTTTGTGTCAAACGTACTTAGGCAAAAGCTACTGGCCGAGATTGAATTTGCAGAGGCCGAGACTAAGAACAAGCCCAACATGTTGTTTTTTCTCCATGAAAAGGAAATGCATGAACTGGGATTGCTTTTTTACTCCTGGATTGCAAGGAAGTCAGGTTACAATGTTATATATCTGGGTACTCAGGTGCCATTTGAAGATCTTGAGAGAGTTGCAACTGCAACCCGTTTCGATGCTGTGCTGACCTCATTTGTCAACCCAATGGAAGATGGCTTTTTTCTGGACTATATAAATAAGTTACTCCCATTGTTTCCAAGCCAGGAAATCTATGTCGCAGGATATCAGGTCAAAAATATTATGGGGGAGCTTCCGGAAAGGGTTGAAGCTATCAGGGATTACCATGCACTCATGCAAAAGTTGTCGAAGTAAAGTATTGAGGTAGTTTCACAAGCAGGTGCAATCCAATTTTTGGTTTCCTGTAAAATCGACAGTAATGTTTCCTATATTTATTGCATAAATTGAAACAATACTGAACATGAAACCTGACAATTCGTTCCTCATTCAATTAAAGGAGTTCGGACTGAAACTAATCCTACTGACATTCATCTTCATTCCGTTGTATAGTTTTTCCCAACCCAGCGGGGGGCCTTATGGTCCTGTTCGGCAGAGTTATGGTCTACCCCAGATAGCAGGAAACATCATTTTTGTCTCGCCAGACGGTCGTAACGACGCTGACGGATCAAGATTAGATTCGCCGACAACCCTTGAGGCCGCAATCTCCAGGGTTTCATCCGGAGATGCAATCATCTTAAGGGGTGGTATTTACCGGACCGGCAACCTGTTACTGAATCAAGGTATCACCATGCAGCCCTATATGGATGAACAGCCGGTTTTGAAAGGCACTTTTGTCGCCGATAAATGGAAGAATTTAGGGAATGGTTTGTGGACTACCCATTGGGATAAACTTTTTCCGGCCGCACCTGCCGACTGGTGGCAGCGCGACAGGGAAGGGAAACGTACTCCTTTGCATAAGTTCAATAACGACATGGTTTTTGTTGACGGCACATTTCTGCAATCTGCAGGCTATGAGGCAGAGGTTGATGAGAATTCGTTCTATATTGATTATCAAACCGGAACAGTGTATATTGGGGTGGACCCAAGTGACAAACTGATTGAAATCACCGCCTTTGATGTGGCCTTGCATCGTACCACCAAAGTGGTACATGGCAAATCAAATGACGGGAAGGGGCCGGTAATACGGGGTATTTCCTTTACACAATATGCATATCGTGCTTTTGAGTTTGACGGATACAATCCGGAAGAAGTATCTCCCGAAACAGCACATGGCAAGGACGTCGTCGGGACCACTTTGGAACATTGTAACATATCCTATTGCTCGAGGGTCGCCGGTTACTTCAGGGGCGACCATCTGACAATCCGACATTGCAAAGTGAGCGACACAAGTACCGAAGGAATCTTTGTGCTAAGCTCTTCCGATGTACTTCTGGAAAAGAACATTTTTACCCGAAACAATATTGAACGAATTACGGGATACTATCCTTCAGCGGTTAAAATCTTTAATCAGTGCTACCGGGTCACATGTGTTGATAATTTGGTGAAGGATCTGCCTTTTTCAAACGGGATTTGGTATGATGTCGGCAACGTTGACGGGGTTTTCATCAATAATTGGATTGAAAACGTTGGAATTGTGGAGCGGCATATAACTGGTAACCAGACCTGGCCGAGTGAAAGTGGATTTTTCTTTGAAATTTCAAAGGGGGCTATATGTGCCGGAAATGTATTTGTGAATTGTGAAATGGGTGTTCACATCCTGAATAGTTGTGATGTGAAAATGTATCAGAATACATTTGTGAACAGTACTGCCACTTTTGCCAGGAGCGAAAGAAGCGCCCAGGGTGATCATTTTGGTTGGCACCCGGCCTCAGGGCCTGACGTTGATGAACGTGACGGTCATGTTTTTATCAACAACCTGATGTATGGGGAACCGGGTTTTCACCGACCACTTTTGTTTGTGTGGCAACGTGATTTTCTTTGCGAGCGACTGGCCGATCCCCAGTTCGATAATATCGACCACAATATCTATGCATTGGATTCAAAAGGGAAGTCACCCCTGATCCTTTGGAGCCCGGCGAAGACTGCGGGATGTATAGCGGAAATGAATTCACCCAAAGACCTGAATCAATTATTGCCTCAATTTTCGAAAAACAGTATGCTATATTTGGGCATGAATGTTTTTCAGAGTCCTGAACTCAAGCGCTTTTCTTTACAGGAAAGTTTCGCCGATAACAGCCAGGGATCTGTTATACCCGAGGACATCAGGCTTTTGTTAAAAAGGCCAAAGAAGGAATCTCCGTATATTGGAGCCTATCCCGCAGGCAGATAACTCCAATTTTTTCTGGGAAAAAGCACAAGTTTTAATCGATTATCAAATTAGCATATTTAAAATGTCAAAACTTTTAACTCCCCTTGCCATAAAGGATATCACCTTTAAAAATCGTATCGCGATTTCTCCGATGTGCCAATATTCTGCATGGGATGGATATGCCAACAACTGGCATTTGGTTCATTATGGAAGCAGGGCAGTTGGAGGGGCAGGACTGGTTATCCAAGAAGCTACCGGAGTTTCTCCGGAGGGTAGGATTACGCCAGGTGATTTAGGGATATACCTGGACGAACACATTGAAAATTTGACCGCCATTACTACCTTCATAAAACAGCATGGTTCTGTGCCCGGAATCCAATTGGCACATGCCGGGCGAAAGGCAGGTTGCGCTCGTCCATGGGAGGGAGGAAAGCAACTAACTCTTGATGAAGGTGGCTGGAAAACTGTAGCCCCTTCTCCGATCCCATTTTCCCCGAATGACTTGCAACCTGATGAGCTGGACCTCTCTGGAATAATGAAGGTCGTGGCTGATTTCAGAGCGGCAGCTGTCCGTTCCCTGGATGCCGGCTTCCAGGTGTTGGAAATTCATGCTGCTCATGGCTATCTGATTCATGAATTCCTGTCACCACTAACGAACCACAGGGCCGATTCGTATGGCGGATCTTTTGAGAACCGTATCAGGTTATTGATGGAGGTCGTACGGTCGGTCCAGACAGTTTGGCCACCCAACCTGCCACTTTTTGTCCGTATTTCTGCAACTGATTGGGTAGAAGGAGGCTGGGATATTGATGAAGCGGTGAAATTGGCAGCATTGCTTAAGAGTGAAGGGGTTGACCTGATCGATACATCATCAGGTGGCCTGGTCCCGGATGCCAAAATACCTTTTACCCCCGGATACCAAGTTGCTTTTGCCGGCAGGATCAGGAAGGAGACCGGAATCATGACTGGTGCCGTTGGATTGATCACTACAGCCTCACAGGCTGATGCAATCCTGATGGAAGATCATGCCGATATGATCCTCATAGCCCGGGAGTCATTGAGAAATCCATATTTTGGTTTAACAGCGGGAAAGGAACTATCAGATGAGGTCGAATGGCCAATCCAATACATTAGGGCGAAATAATGGTAAAAAATATTGGCGCAATTTATAAGCGCCTTTGTACCTTTTCTTTTTTGGAAGCTTACTGATATTCTTAAATATTCATGCAAGAGGCATTACTCCTGGTAGACCGATATAGGAGTTTTTATTTCTTTATCAGGATTTAATGATAACTCCTTGTTGATTAAATCCTGAAGGGTGATGCCTTGCAGATAATTAATAATAAGCTGATTAAGATTGCCATAAACTCCTTGTGATGAACACTTTCCCGAACGGTCACATATTTCATTATCCGAAAGACAATCCACTACACAAATTGCCGGTTCGAATGCCTGGTAGATGTCGTACAAAGAAATTTTTTCAGGTGATTTGCACAGGATATAACCACTTTTTTTGCCCTTTACATTTCGGACAAGCATGGCAGTCTTGAGGGCATGAATGATATGGTCAAGATATTTAAGCGAAATCTCCTGTCGCTCCGCAATGTCTTTTTGGAAAACTCCCGTTTGGGAGTTATTCATGGCTATTTCGAGCATGGCTCTGATACCATACCTGGTTTTTGCATTCAGCTTCACGATAACCCGTTTAGTTTATGTTTCAGTGATTAAAATTTTAAAGTTAATATTTACTTTATTATTTAATCTAACCAATCCCATAAATTTTTTCGGTGGCTCGAGCAAAAAGTCTGATAGATAAATATTTGCGTTGCCGGAAAGTGTTTTGAATCCGGACATATGCTTTATAGCGGAGTGATTTGTCTTTATTTTCCGTGTGTGTCCCGAAAGGCTGACTTCAAGTTCAGTAGGTTCTCCTTCTTTACCTTCTTTTATTTGTTGATAGAACTGGTCAATTTCAATCCTTATTTTTACCGAGGGATGTTGTTCTGAATTCACCAGATTGTGAAAGTCATAAAGGATCATTTGATTTTTGCATTTCAGTCGCTCAATTGGTATCGTGAATATGATGGCTGAATTTTCATATTTACCTACAATTTCCTGTTTCTCATTTTCCGTGGTTGAGTCGAGGAATAACTGAAATTTATTGATATTGGTTTCGCCCATTATTACAATATCCTGCAGCTTTGCAATATTTAAAGCAGGGGCTTGTTGTGCCTTGACAGTTGACAACTGCCAGCTTAAGGCAAAAAGAAGATAAAGTAATATGTTGGACTTGTATCTCATGTGGTTTTAATGGCCATCCCGTGTTTCAGCCTTTTAAATCACGGGATGGCCAATGTTCTATTTATTTCAAAATGATATGCCTGCTTCCAGCATCATACCCTTAAATCCGGCGTTATCACCGTAATTCGCGAAATTTTCATATTTCTGGTCTACATATTCGAGCTTGATTCCGACATTATCAGTCATGAACCATCCAGCTGCAAACTGAACACGATCAACATGCATTTCAGGCTGTGATTTTTTGTTGTTCACAGTATTATATCGACTGCCGATATGAAACTGATCAGATTTGCCGAATCGGTAAATGGCCTCTATGGCTAATTGGTTAAAGTCATAATCAGCATTAGCCATGTTCAGACCTTTTGAATTCTGCAGTGTCCCAAAAATCTCGAGTCCATCATATTGAAGGAATAAGTTACCTACAATCGTGTTGTCTTTCTTAAAGCTACCGGGACCCCAGTTTCCGGAGGTGAAGTTTTTGGTGATGTCAAATTCAGAACCATCACCAGCTTGACGATTCATTACCAGATAATAGCGTGACCCTGTGCGGTCGCCACTATGCAATGATCCGCTAATTGTCTCTGCATGATGTGATCCGGATAAAGTTGCCCTAATCCTGAAAAGTTGGCTAACCTGTTTGTCAATACTTGCCTTCCATACATAAGCAAGTTCGTCGGTGAGGTTTCTTTCAATATAGGTCTTATTTTCGCCAGTACCTGTTGTAGTCCCCAATGCTGGTTTCAAGGTTCCGTTGTTGATACCACCCATCAATAATAATCCATTGTTCCTGAACATGATTTCGACCCCTGTATTTGTTGTGAAATCATCGAGGATGTAGTTTCCTACGAAGGCGTTCCTAAGAATACTACCGTTATCAGATCTCCTGAAGTGCTGATCGCCGACGTTGGGATTCATCACCCCTGCCTTGATCGTCAAATATTGCATCAGCTTGTCTGCCGCCGGTAAAAAGGGAAGGTTGTCAATTAATAGATAGCCTCCTTTTACCCAGGTTTCGTTGTGATGACGTGAGGAAAGATAGGTTTCCAGATTCACTTTAATCCCAGGGGCAAGAAGTGTGTTGATGTTAAAATTTGCCGTGGGTAAATTGAAATTGGATCCCAGTTCAATCAGTTCCCATGCAGGATTGCTGGCTTCATGATTGAGTGCTTGATACTGAATTGCAAAATCAGCACCAATGTTAACTTTGACTTTTTCAAAATCAGACGGCACGAGCTTTGGTTCTTCAAAAACCTGAGCCTTAACTGAAACATATGCAAAGAATGCTAAAAAGAGCAAAATGGTGTTTTTCATTGTATATGATATTTAATTTGTGATATGCAATTATTTAGAGGCAGAGATGGATTGGTCGGTTTTAAATTCAATGCGATATTCCAACTCAAAATCATCGCCCGTTTTGATGGTTCCCATCATGGCTGTTGGAGGTTTAATCCCGAAATCACTCATCTTGAGTTTCACAATCCCATTTACGGCAACGACTTGATCTGATTTGACCGTCCCTGTGAATGGAACATTGATTGTCCGGGAAGTTCCTGCAATTTCAAGTTTTCCCTGAAGGGTCCCATTGAAGTTCTTCCCTTGTGTCGTGACGGTTATTCCTTCTGACTGTGAAAATTTTATTTCCGGATGTTGTTTCGATTTCAACGCATCAAGGGCTTTTTCGTCCATGAGGCTATGTTTGCTTTTAAGCCCTTTAGACAAACTGGAAAATTTCACATCGTCGATAAATAGTTTGTTTTCCTGATGCTCTATTCCCATTTCGACGTTCACGATTGTCGATTCCATTTCCCAATCGTGTACAGTAGACGTACCTTTTACAAGAACCTTGCTTTGTGCAGGAACATTTTTGAAAGGAATCTGGGACTGCAGTGGGCCATGAATCATGAAAGCCACCATGGCAACCATTAATAATTTGAATCTTGTTTTCATATGCTATTTTTTAATGAACAAAAAATTAAACCCGGCTAATACCTATTAAATATTGCTTAGAAACTATATCAAATAAATAAAATAGGAATCCTATCAAATAGATAGGACAAAGGTATATGTTTTTTAAATAATATGATTTACATATCCATGTTATAAAACATAGAATTATGTAGAAGGAGAGTATATGTCAATGAAAATAAGTAACATAGAGCCAAGGTGGCCTTCGTGTCAAATTGAAGTCATCTTAACCAGATATTAATTTGGAAGTCATAAAAATTGATTCGGAATCAGACTGAATGAATTCCAAATATCAGATTTCCATAGAAATACATCATCAGCATAATGATAACAGCCCCGACAAGGTTTATCAAAAGCCCGGTGCGGGCCATTTGTCCGATGGTTATCCGTCCGCTGCCAAAAATGATGGCGTTTGGCGGGGTTGCAACGGGTAACATAAAAGCCATGGATGCGGAAAGGGTTGCTGGGATCATCAGCATTAAGGGATGTATTCCCGAGGTGATGGAAAGTCCGGCAAGGATGGGTAGGATCATCTCGGTAGTGGCAGTGTTGGACGTGAGTTCGGTCAGGAAGGTAATTACCAGTGAAATGGTGAGTATGACCAACATGGGGTGAAGTGAGGCAACCCCGGATAATCTTTCGCCGAACCAAAGTGAGAGGCCCGATTCTTTTAAACCTGTAGCAAGTGCAAATCCTCCGCCAAAGAGCAGTAAAATTTGCCAGGGAATCTTACTTGCGGTATGCCAGTCAAGGAGCTTTTCCGTCTTGGGTTTTTTAGCGGGGATAATAAACAGGATTATCGCCATCAAAATTGCTATTGTCCCATCGTTTATAAAAGATGATTCGGGAAATACCCTCGACCAACCCGGAATTGTAAGGTGTCCAAAAACCAGATCCACCCTGAAGATCCAAAGCAGGGCAAGACTCGCAAATACAACCGATACCCACTTCTCTTCATATGAAATTGAGCCGATGGATCTCAACTGATTAGCGAAGATGTTTTTTGGTACCTGAACCCATTCACTGCCAACAGGTCTGTAACTGTAATAAAGGACTGCCCAAATGATTATAGAAATGATCAGGCTAACGGGAAGCGCAAAAATGAGCCACTGGGAGAATGGTATGGATCCTGCATCCGGGAAATAGATTTCATAAATTCTTACGAATGAAAGGTTGGGTGGGGTGCCAACGAGAGTTGCCATTCCCCCGGCAGAAGCACTATAGGCAATCCCAAGGAGCAATCCGATACTGAATCTGGAAGCTTTCCCATGATTCATAATTTCGTCAAGTTGGGTAATTATTGACATGGCGATCGGCAACATCATCATGGTCGTTGCCGTATTGGAAATCCACATGGACAAAAAGAAGCTGGCAACCATAAATCCGGCAAGAATACTGGCTGGCTTAACTCCGGTCATACTTAAAATCTTTAAGGCAATTCTGCGATGCAGATTCCATTTTTCCATTGCGAGTGCCACAAGGAACCCGCCCATAAACAAAAATATAACGTCATTAAAGTAGGCAGAGGATACTGTTTTGTTGTCCAATACGCCAAACAAGGGAAATAGCGCTACCGGAAGAAGAGAAGTTATCGCGAGTGGGACTGCTTCCGTTATCCACCAGACTGCCATTAGCAAGGCAATGCAGAAAGTATAGGTTATCTTTGGATTCTCTGGATCCAAATCTGCAAAGAGCAGAATGCAGACAATGATGATTGGGGTTATAACGAAGCTGACCAATTCTTTGACTTTCATAGTCTTTCAGTATATAGCGAGCTAATTTAGAAATAAATGCACGAATAGGTCAGATTTATTTTAAACGAAAAGGCCGGAATTTCTCCGGCCTTTTGTCCGGTTAACATCCTCCGATGTAACCAGTAACTCACCCCAAGTATTTCATTAAATGTGACATCCTCAATTGGTGTCCTGCTATGATTATAATAGCTGTTCTGTGTTTTCTTACTTTTGCTTCCCTTGAATTTTTAAAGGAGGTAATCTCGGGATGCAGCACTTCAGTGTGTTCGAATTTTTAATTGGCGCCGATTATTCCAGGCGCTATATTCATTTTGAAAAGGGGAAATAGGTTTAAAGTAAAGAACGGTTTTCGTCGCTTCCTTTTCCCGGCTGAGTTCCTGATTCCAAGGCCAGATTGTTCTGAAGGAAATCAGTCACTCAGCGGAAAATGGAATTTGATATATAAGACGGAACTATGGTTCTGTTGTTTCTGCTTCCAAAGTAAAGTTTACAGTGGTTGATGCTCCTGGTGTTACAGGTATGTCAAATACTGTATCGTTCTTAAATCCAGGTAGCACACAAACTGCGGTATAGATGCCTTCATGCAGACCGATAAGTCTGAAGTTTCCCATTTCGTCGGTGAAGGAAGATACCAGGATCAGATCTTCTTCTTCCATTTCTGGTTCGAATTCATCTTCCGGGATCAGAAGCTTAACCCTTGCGTTTTCAAGCGGGCTATCCAATGAGTCTTTTACAGATCCCTGTATCCGACCGGCAGCTCCCAAATATACTCCCCTGACTACAGGTTTGAAGTTAAATCCGATAATATTGCCGCCAGCTACATTGCCTTTTGCGACAAATGATTTACTGACATCGAAATCCAGAAGCACATCTGAAGTCTGGCCGGCTTCGATCATTATTGCCGGCTGGATCTTAATTTTTAATCCGCTCTCTGAGCCACTGGGTACTTTGAGATCATACACTTCCCCATTATTCAAGGTTACTTTTGAGTCGACAACCCTGAGTCTTATCAAGTCATATGATCCGGGCTCCAAATCAACTGAAGCAATCTGTTCAGTAATACCGTTGGTTAAATCGAGAAGGTCAAACTCCATTTCACCCTCTGCAATAACCATGAATGATCCATTCTCGTCTTCCATTTCAGCATCAGAGGTTTTTCTGATTTCCACCCTGTCGATTGTTACCCAGGTACTGCTGACGAGTTGGATTGGGAAAGGGGCATCCGTTAAATGAACATTTAACCTACCCTTGCCTTCTGGCATCGAGTTTTCATCTGTGTTACATCCTGTAAAGGCAATTACTGCAAATATTAGTAACGCCAATGACCATTTCATCTGTTTCATAGCCTAACTATTTTAAAGACTGGTTATCTAAATCATCAATTACGCCAAATCCAGATACAAAATATGTGCAGTTATGGCATCTTGACTTCAATTGGCTATAAATCAGGACAAACTGTGATTTGGAGGATGAGTCAATTTTATCAAAATGTGTTGAAAGGCTATCAATTTGAAAAACTAATAGCCTGGGTTATGAGATAAATGGGCCTTATTTTGAAACTTTGAGTATTAGAAGAGCTCCCCTGACTACCACAATAAAGATAATAGCTCCAATGATTAGGTCGGGCAATGGCGAAGATGTCCATGTTACCAATAAACCCGCAATGACCACACCAAGGTTTATGATGACATCGTTTGAAGTAAATATCAGGCTGGCTTTCATGTGAGCTTCCTCCTTGCTTTCTGATTTTTGTAGCAGGTAGAGGCAAATTGCATTGGCTGCAAGTGCAAATATCGAAATGGTTATCATTGTTTGCGGATCGGGTAGCATCCCATTGCCCAAGAATCGTCTGATGATTTCAGCAAAGCCTGCCAGTGCAAGGAGAAGCTGAAAATATCCTGCAATCCTTGCAACGTTCTTTTTTCTTGATATTGCGGCACCCACGGCCAGAAGGCTGATTCCATAGACAAAAGCATCAGCCAGCATATCGAGGCTGTCAGCTACCAGTCCCATTGAACCTGAGATCCATCCGTATACAATTTCAATCAGGAAGAAAGCGAAGTTAATCAGCAATACTGTCCAAAGAAGTTTTTTCTGTTCCGTGTTTTGCTTTTGGGGGGCTGTTTCAGTTTCTTCGGTGGCAATTCTCTTACCTCCCAGATTTAATTCCTGTATTGCTTGTTCCAGTATGATTGGGTCAGATGTGTGATATACCGTCAGTTGTCGGTCCGACAGGTTAAAGTCCAGACCATTAATCCCTTCCATTCCGTCGAGTTTCATCCTGATGAGCTTTTCCTCTGATGGACAATCCATATGGGAAATTTTGAAAAGGGATTTTTTCATCTGTGCTTCCGTTTTTATTCAAAAATAATACAATTTGCTCTTTAATTGAATTGTATCGTGTGCATTTCAATAAAAAGGAGCCATCCGGTTTTACCCGTTGGCTCCTTATGTATTGGTTAAAGAAATTAAAAAGTCAGTGACATTTATTTTTTAGGTTGGATGGCTGGCGTTGGAAAGGGTGGAGGGGTTACCTCAGGTTTTCTTTGTTCATCAATCAGCCTGAGGGCTTCTTTAATGGCTCTCAGTAGCTGGGGATCTTCACCTTTTTGCAGCGATTTGGCATCCTGCCGAACCTCAATGTCTGGTGCAACACCTGAATTTTCAGCTACCCATTTTTGGTTAATGGGGTCAAATACGGCGTTGTCAGGTGCAGTGATCATCCCGCCATCAATCAATGGGTAATGCACCGATGACTTAACAAGGCCCCCCCATGTAGTAGTCCCAATCAGTGGTCCTGCTTTTTGTTGCCTGAATACCCACGGGAAAAAATCACCTCCTGATCCGGCCATTTCATTGATAAGAAGTACCTTGGGTCCCAGAATTCCTGCGGGTAACCGCAAAGGTTTACCGTTGGGGACTTCATTTGTCAAAGATGCCCGCAAATTTCGGGTCATGAGATCGACCATGTAATCGTCAAGCAGTCCGCCACCGTTGTATCGTTCATCGATTACTGCTCCTTCCTTGTCCTGTTGTGCAAAGAAATAGCGGTTGAATGATACAAACCCTGCCCCGCTGGTGTTGGGTATCCATACATACGCCAGACGGCCATTGGAAAGACTGTCGACCAACCTGCGGTTGTCCTCGACCCAAGCCCTGGTGCGAAGATCATTTTCGTTGCTGATGGGTGTTATGGTTTCTTGCCACGATCCTTCGTAAGCAGGGGATGAATTAATGTGAAGAATGGTCTGTTTCCCGGCTGTGCCATCCAGAAATCGGTATGGGTCATCATTGGCATTCATTTCGTTCCCGTTGATTCCCGTTAGATAATAACCTTCCCTGATTTTAAGTTCAGGTCGGTCAAGTGGACTTGATAGTTCAGGATTCCAGCTTTCGGAAGTGTAAATTCTTTTAATTTTCCATCTGCCCTGGTCTGGCACAAGGTCGGCACCCAATAAGCCTACGGTGTTTCTGTCTGTATCAGGGTAGTCGCCCCCGCCAACAAAACTATGCCCAACCGAGAGTTCCCCGTTCACCATATCTAAGATATAGGTCAGGTCATCCCTGTGACGGATATGTGGTACCAGGGGTGAATAGCGTTGGTATACCTCTTGCCAGTCGCGACCGTGCAGGTTGGGATCGTAGAAGTAGTCTCGCTCAACCCGCCATGCTTCTTCAAAGATCTGTTTCCATTCGGCTGCCCGATCCAGTTTTACCTGCAAATTCACTTTTACGGATTTCCCATCCGAACCTGAAGGCTTGTCAGTGTCCATGACCTTCCAGTCGCCATTGACACGGGCCAGCATTTTATTTCCATCGGCAGACACCGAAATTTGGCTGGCTCCACTGATGTATTCCTTGGCTTCCCGTTTTTCAATCGAGAATTTGTGAATGGTGAGTCCAGGGGTGTTTTGCTTACGTTCCATTACAAAAACATGACACTTAGGACCGGTAACCATCATCTGGTAATTTCGTTTGGGCATGGGTATCGGGATGATTCTGCGCTGAATGCCATCGAAATCGATGATTACCTTTACTCCTTCCTCTTTCTTCTCATCTTTTACTTCATCACTTTTCTTGTCGGTTTTCTTATTTTTCCCATTGGTAGTTTCCGCCTCTTTTGTATCCGGTTTTTTTTCTTCCTCCTTTGCTTTCTCTTCATCGCTGCGTGGCTTGAAAGGAGAGGCTTCATCCTTTTTCAGGTTGATGAGATAAGCGTTGTATTCAGGATTTGAAGTTTGTGAACTGGTATTTGCCCATCCGGAGCTTAAGGCCCATTCAGTGCTGGCCAGGAAATAGAGACGAAGTCCGTCTGCGTCCCAGGCTGGTGAAAATGAGTCGGCAAATGGATCCGTAAGGGAAGTGGCAGTTTGTTTTTCAGCCGACCATACCATGATGGTGCGAAAGCCATTGCTGCCAGCCTTGGAATAGGCAAGCCATTTTGAATCGGGTGACCAGGTAAGACCCATGGAACCCCGTTCCAGATTATTACCGGCAATATCAACAGTTTTGATATCTCCGGTTTCTATATTGATGACCCTGATTCTTACGTCATCGTCAGTAAAGGCGATGTGTTTACCATCGGGCGACCATGCAGGCTCCCAAGCCATCTTTGATTCTCCAATGGACAAGGACCGCGGCTCCGCCATGCCGTCCTGTACACCGATCATCAAACTGTAACCCTGACCCGAAGCATCAGAAAACCAGGCAACCTGATTTCCCTTGGGAGACCAGACAGGAGCCCGGTCTGCAACTCCTGATGAGATTGTCAGGTTTCGTGGATCACCATGTTCAACAGGTACAGTGAAAATTTCTCCCCTTGCCTCTAATAATACCCTCTTGCCAGTCGGCGAAAGGGATGCTGAAGTCGCCCTGGATGAAACATCAACCCATTTGGTTTCTGCCCAAGGAAAATCACCTGTAATGGTGATTTCCAGATTTTGGGAAGTGTTGTTGTCCTGGTTCAGGACATGCAGGAACCCATCACGTTCGTAAACCAATTCCTTCTCATTTCCGGCAAGCCATTTAATGTCGGAGCCGGTGAACCTGGTTATTTGTTCCAGTTTTTCTGTAGAAGTGTCGAACGCCCAAATGTTGCTGGTCCAATCCCTGTCAGATAAAAAATAGATTTTGTTCCCTATCCACAAAGGTTGTAGATCAATGCTTCGTTCGTTGGGAATCAGGGTCTCTGTATGTTTTTCAAGATCCAGGATGATTAATGGTGTATTTTGTCCTCCACGGTAGTTTCGCCATTCGATATCCCACCGTGATACGCGGTCGATGGCAATTTTTCTACCATCAGGACTGAAGGAGCCATCAAACCCCCATTGTTCGGCAACTGGAGTTGAAGGGCCTCCTGTGACCGGCACGGTCCATAATCTGCCATAAGATGGGGGAGCTGATTCTCTTGCCGAGGTGTACAAAATATTCTTCCCGTCAGGTGTCCATCCTTTTACCCTGGATGCGGCTGGGTACCAGGTCAGCCGTTCCGGGGTCCCGCCGGTTGAAGCTACAACATACACCGCAATGGTACCTGCACGGTTCGAATTAAATGCAATTTTTGTCCCGTCGGGAGAAAAGCGAGGCTCGCTCTCAACAGCGGGCGTGCTGGTAATCCTGAGAAGTTGGCTTCCGTCAAGATTGGATGTCCATATATCACCTCCCGAAACAAACACAATCTTATCAGCGTGAATGTCTGGTTGGCGTAAAAGACGAGATGATTCACCCGTAACAGTGGCAGATGACATCAAAAAGAAAAAAACTGCGGATAAGAGGTAGAAGTAAATTTTTAACCGAAAGTTTCCAAAGAGGTGGTTTCTACCAGTTTGGGATAGTTTGTTGCTTAGTTGTGATTGATCCATTTTCTCCAGGATTTAATTGTTTTGAAAAAAGATAGTGTATGAGAAATTCAGTAGACTGAATCTATACACTATCTATCTGACTGCGAGATAATAAAAATGTTACAGACTGATGCTGTCAAACATTTGGATTTTCGGTGCAGTTAAACATCCATTGCACGCCAAAGCGATCCCTGCAGCTTCCATAATAATCACCCCAGAACATATCCTGTAAATCCTGTTCTATGGTTCCTCCCTCGGATAATACATTAAAAAGCGACCGTGTTTCTTCGCGTGTATCGGGTTGCAGCATAATATATACATTGTTCCCGTTTGTCACCTTAAATCCCATGGATTCAGGGGCATCGGAACCCATCAGCATGTGACCTCCCAAAATCGGCAGTGAAACATGCATGACCAGATTTTTGTCTTCCTCGGGTAACGGTGGCATTTCCTCAGACACCGGAACATCTTTGAATCGCATGATGCCAGGTTCAACAAATTTGCTACCGAAGACTTCGCTGTAAAATTGGAATGCCTCCTCCGTGGAGCGCTCAAAATTGAGATAAATACTTACTGTTGCCATGATGGGAATAATTTATGAATGTCCTAACTAAATTGTTCTTCGCATATTTTTTTCAGGATAGCCAGAGCCTTGGGCCAAGTATCTTTAAAATATTCATCGAATCCCGGGAATTGATCTGTTTCAACGTATACAATGGTTCCCTTGTTGGATGGAAAATACCAGTAATTCTCCAGAGCACCACTCCAGGATTCAGTATTTTGCGCATTATCATTGTTCTCTCCTGTTTGTATCTCACCAATGTGTTGCAGGCTTATGAACCGGTTTGGGATGAATTCACGGACGAGGCTTTGCATACCCCCCACGTTCCCCTGGTCATCACATCCCAGGAACTTGATTGGCTCACCTTTTTCCCATTTACCCTCAAAATGTGACGTGGGATTGAAAACTGTAGTCCAGCTGCGATAATGATCATCATCCAGCATAGTCTTGAAAACCTTATCTAAAGGTGCTTCAATATCGATGGAAAAGGAAAGTACAGGCAGATTTTCGACATATTCTTTGAAATTGTCCAGAATCGCCTGCCAACCATCCTTCTGCAATTTCTCCGGATTGACTGGCTCTGGTTCAAAGCTTTCTGTAATGATTGTATTCATTCCGTCAGGCTGAAATGTCACTGATACCTTTCGCTGGTCATCCAAGGTGTATTCAATGAGTCGGTAGTCGACTACCCTGTTGTACGTGCCTGAAAAGTCAAATTCCATGCTGCCATCCCTGGCGGCCATGCGATATTTAAAGAGGCCTCCTTCAACAAGGTTATTTTCCGCAGTTGGGCAATGCCAGTCATCAGATGCGGCATTCCACCCAACAATATGGCGGGGTTCAGTCATTACATACCAGACTTTCTCCAATGGTGCTTTAACTCTGGTGCTGACAGATATTTTCTTATTAACTGAGTCTGACATTTTTATCATTATTGGTTCATTACTCAAAGTGTCTGAAATTTAGTCTGTGGACGACAAATAAAATTACAAAAAATACTTTAAGGTCTGATTAAGTTTTTAATGAGGTGTTCCAGATTCATGAAATATCTGACTTCCAGTGGATTTGAAATACGGTTTTAATTCCTTAAATTTGATATTGGTCTGTGTTGATAATCAAACGCTTGGTTGTTCAATCTGCTCGTTTTGACAATCTGTTCAAAGAAGGAGTCGGTGGTTTTGGTTCCACCTGGTTTTTCTGCCACTGGCTGCCGATATGTTACATGTGTTCGCTTTCTTGTATAATCCCGTTTAAATCATGCGTATTCTTTTGATCCATCCCCCCGACAGCGCAGTCAGTATATCACCTGGCCGAATGGAACCATTGAGTCTGGAAATTTTGGCCGCTACCGTTCCACAACATGAAGTTTGGATTCTGGATTTGAGGATTGATCCATTCCGAAAACTCAAGGACGAATTGCATACCTTCAAACCTTCTTTGATTGGGATAACATCCAATAATACGATTCATGTGAATCAGGCATTAAGGACGATCAGCCAGATCAGAATGTATGACAGGGATGCCAAAGTTATTGTTGGAGGATTTCATCCAACGCTGATGCCAGGGGATTTTCATGTGCCGGGTGTCGATGCGATTTTCCTGGGGTGGGCCGATAAAAGTTTTCCCGCTTTTGTGGATGAACTTGAAAGAGGGAATCATTTTGAAAAAATTCCTGGCATTGAGATCCTGGAAAATGGGAAGGCAGTCCTGAGAAATGAGATCATCTGGAATTTAAAAGCCACAGATATTCCGCACCCGAGACGTGATCTTGCAGAGAGATATTTGAGCCATTACCGAAGTGATCTGGGATTTAAAACCGCATTGGTCAATACAGCACGGGGTTGTCCCAGCCGATGTGCTTTTTGTGGTGTTTGGCAGGTTGCCCAAGGGCACTTCCTTCTCAGGGATCCAAATGATGTTTACCGGGAAATAACCAGTTTACCTTCAAATGTACATCGGGTCTTTTTTGCTGATGACAATACCTTTATCCATCCGGGTAATGCCGGAAAACTCTGTGAAATGTTACTGGAGTCCGGCGTCAGGATGAAGTATTCGGGATACTGTAGGAGCGATACAATCCTGAAGTATCCTGATTTATTTCGCCAATGGAAAAAGGCTGGACTCGATAATCTTTGTGTAGGATTTGAAGGTGTTGACAATCAATTGTTAGGTCAAATGAATAAGCAGAATTCTTCTGAAAACAACGCAGGTGCTGCCCAGATCCTCAATGAAACAGGAATCCCATTTCGCCCGCATTTCCTGATAGATCCGGGATTTGATAAGTCTGATTTTCAGAATATTTTGCAGTATGTCAGGGCAAACAGGCTGAGAAGTCCGATTTTCCCCATATTGACACCCATTCCTGGAACGCAGTTACATACCGAACTCAAAGACAAGATTATTCTTGATTACGATTATTTTGATTTTGCACATGCAACCATCGCAACCCACCTGCCTGTCGGGGACTTCTATTCCAGTTGGATGGATCTCTATTTTAAGAGTTATCCCATCCTTAAAAATCTGAAAAGTGCCTTTATGCAATTTATTGGCAGGGTATTGAAGAACAAGGAGATTGTGTTTAATTACGCACACCTTAGCCTAACTAAACTTTTTTTGTTACGCTTCTTTGGGTTTTTTTTACAAAGAAAAATCATGCGGCATTTTTCAGAATTCGAGAAAGAAATCATAAAGAATCATACTTCAACTGGTATCGGGAATTTGAAACATTCGTATATGTAAATTTGTTGTTTCGATAGATGCCTTGCTTTACGATTTGGTATTTTATGACAGGCATTTTACGGATCGTTTAGAAGATTGTTTTTCAATAGGTATTATTGTATTCTCACAAATTGAACTTACATGACGACACTCGAATTGGTCAGGGACAAATTGGGTAAACCCTACCATGACCTTGAATTTTTACTGGGTTGTTTAAAAGAAGTGCTTATTGAATCCGGAGATGAGGAACTGGCGAATGAAATTCCCTGGATGTCAGGAAACTGCCTGCCCGGAGAGCAATTTACGGGAAGGCAGTTACAGCTTTGGTCGGTGTGCTTTCAGCTCCTCAATATTGTTGAGGTAAATGGGGCGATGCAAAACCGTCGCCGGAAGGAGGATGAAAAGTCACTGGCTGGAATTAACGGGCTTTGGGCTTATAATCTGGACCAGTTAAAGTCAGAAGGATACGGTGAAAAGGAAATGGCAGATATCCTTTCAAGGATACATGTTGAACCTGTCCTCACAGCCCATCCAACCGAGGCTAAACGTGCCGTGATGCTCCAGCATCTCCGCAATTTGTATCTCCTGATCGTTAAAAGGGAGAACACCATGTATACCCGCACCGAACAGGATGAATTGCGCAAGGAGATCAAAATCGCATTGCACAGGATCTGGCGTATCTATGATGTTTATATCGAAAAACCTGACGTAGGCTCCGAACTTGACAATATTATCCATTACCTGACCGAAGTATTCCCCGAAGTTGTTGTTTTGCACGACCGACGCCTCAAACAGGCATGGCAAGAGGCGGGATTCAATCCTGAACTGATCAGGGGTGCAAGGGACCTTCCAAGGATTACGTTTGGGAACTGGGTCGGGGGTGACCGCGATGGCCATCCCCTAGTTACGGCCGACGTAACTGGAAAAACCTTAAAAAAACTAAGATTCCATGCTTTGGTTACCATCCAAAAGGAGTTATCGAAATTGCAGAAGAATCTGAGTTTTAATGCTGCAGTAACTAACCTTCATCCTGTTTTCAGGGAACGATATGAATTTTTACATGACGAAATTTTAACCGGGATACCGGGATACAGAATCAAATTTGTCAATGAGGCCTTCAGGCAATATATAGGATTTCTTCTTGAAAAATTGCCGTCGACGATGATGGTGGATGATCAGCCAATAATTCAGGAGAAACCATTCTCTTACCGATATCCGAATGAGTTGACGAATGATTTATATATTCTGCAGGAGGGTCTGGTTGAGTATAAGGCCAGTGAGATTGCTTACTCCGATGTAAATGAAATGATCCGGATCGTGGATACGTTTGGGTTTCATCTTGCCCGGCTTGATGTTCGGCAGAATAGTCAGTTTCACGACAAGGCCATCGCCCAGCTTTTGGATGCCGCAAGGCTCGACGGCACAAAGTTTCTTGATTTTACGGCAGGTGAACGGCTCTCTTTCATGAATGCCGAGCTTATGTCGGGACGACCATTCGTGCACCCAAGCATATCATTGGGTAACGAAGCGCAATCCACAATAGATTCCTATAAAATCATCGCCGCCCATATTAATAGGTATGGAGATGAAGGAATCGGGTCTTTGATTGTCAGCATGACCCGCGACGTGACCGATTTGCTGGCGGTTTATCTGCTTGAACGCGAGGCGGGACTGATGGCCAGTACCCCCGATGGACTTGCTTCCAGGGTTCCTGTTGTGCCCTTGTTCGAAACTATCGAAGACCTGGATAACAGTGCCGATATTCTCGATCGTTTTTTGTCGCATCCGGTTACCATCAACAGCCTGAGACTCCGGAAGGAGAAAAGTCCTGATGGAGAGGTCTGGCAACAGGTAATGATTGGCTATAGCGACAGTAATAAAGACGGGGGAATCCTTGCCAGCCAGTGGTTTCTTTACCAGGCCCAGCTTCGATTGACCAGGATAGGCGAAAAACATGGGATCAAAATTTCCTTTTTCCATGGGAAGGGTGGTTCCATTTCCCGGGGAGCGGGGCCAACGCACTGGTTCCTGCGGGCACTGCCCAAAGGATCCCTGAAAGGGTTTATACGACTCACCGAGCAGGGTGAAACCATTGAACGGAAATACGCGAATAAGGGGAATGCGGTTTATAATATTGAATTGCTTACAGCCGGCACTTTTGCCGAAACACTGCGTAATGGCAAGGATACTCCGGTTGAACATAAACTGGCCGAAGAATTGGATTACCTCGCTGAAAAGAGCATGGTTTCGTATAAAGCGTTGACCCAGAAAGAGGGATTCATTTCTTTTTATGAATATGCAACACCCATTGATGCAATAGAACAAAGCAAAATTGGAAGTCGTCCTGCCCGACGCACAGGCAGGAGAACGCTTGGTGACCTGAGGGCGATCCCATGGGTTTTCAGCTGGAGCCAGTGCCGTTTCAACATAACCAGCTGGTATGGGGTTGGCAGTACACTTGAGCAGATGAAGCAAACCGATCCGGAAAAATTTGGCCGTTTCAGGCAGGCTGCCAAAAATGATCCTTTCGTAAGGTATGTATTAACCAATGTCGACACCAGTCTTGCATCCTCTGATGAACCTGTTTTTAAACAGTATGCTTCTTTGGCGTCTGAATCGCCCGGGAGTTCCGAATTTTTGGATATGATGTCGGAAGAGTTGGTTCGAACACGCGGAATAATCGATGATATATTGCAAATTCCCTTGTTGATGCGAAGAGAAAATCATTACTACTCTACCATACTGAGGGCTGAAGCTATGGCACCATTGCACGAGTACCAGGTGATCCTTCTGAAACGGTGGCGAAAGTTATCCTCGGAGGGAAATACCCTGGATTCAAACAAAGTGTTGTTTGAATTACTGAGAAGTGTAAATGCCATTGCCGGAGCTATCGGATTTACGGGTTAATTAACGATCGATTACATTTTAGCAAATCAGGAAATTATGAAAATTGAACAGATCTTTAAAAATAACAAAGAGTGGATCGCCGAAAAGTTGAAAGCCGACAAGGATTTCTTCCGGAATTTGAGGTTGGGGCAGAACCCTGATATTCTCTACATTGGTTGTTCCGACAGCCGTGTAACTGCCGAAGAGATGATGGGAGCAAAGCCGGGCGAGGTATTCGTGCATAGAAATATTGCAAATATGGTGTCAAACACTGACCTGAGTGCCATGTCGGTGATTACCTATGCAATCAACCAATTGAAGGTGAATCATATCATTGTGTGTGGACACTATTATTGCGGTGGTGTCAAGGCAGCCATGCAATCGGCCGATTATGGCATCCTGAATCCCTGGCTTCGGAGTATACGCGATGTATATCGTCTTCATAAAAAGGAACTCGATGGAATTCAGGATGAAGATTTGAAATACAAGCGATTGATTGAACTCAATGTGCAGGAGCAATGTGTCAATGTGATCAAGACTGCCGATTACCAGAAAGCATACAGGGACCGGCACTTGACGGTACATGGATGGGTCCTCGATATGGAATCAGGTGAATTGATAGACCTGAAGATTGATTTTGACAAGATACTAGAGGGTATAATGGAGATATACCGATTGATCTGACGGGCTATTTAATTTCTTTTTAAACGGATGATTCGTCGAGGCTGGTTAACCTCTCCTTTTGAATTCAAATCCTTGTTTTCAATTTTCTTTACAGCCAGTCTCGATTGCAAATGATCCGGAATTTTCCCGGGTTTCCCTGTCTTTTTCCGATGATTGATTTTGGAAGGCAACGCTTCGCGGAAATTTCTCGGGGTCCTGGATTCCTCCTGGGAAGGGGAAGACTCTTTGGTTGAGTTATCACGCGTATATTGAATTTTAGCCTCCGGGATGGTTTGTTTGATCAGTTTCTGGATATCTTTCAGGTAGGCTTTTTCTTCCTTATCACAAAATGAGATGGCTTGACCATCAGCCCCGGCACGACCGGTTCGGCCTATACGGTGGACATAGGTTTCCGCAATATTGGGCAAATCGTAATTGATGACAAGCTGGAGATCGTCAATGTCAATGCCTCGGGCCGCAATATCGGTGGCTATCAAAACCTTCGTATAGCCTTTTTTTATGTTTTCCAATGCAATCTGACGGGCAGACTGTGATTTATTCCCATGAATGGCATTCGAGATGATTCCCGCTTTTTTCAGAAAGCGGGTGATTTTGTCAGCCCCATGCTTGGTGCGTGTAAACACAAGCGTAGCCTTATCGTGGTTTTCCCTGAGAACGTGGGTCAACAGTGCAGGTTTATCCGCTTTTTCGGCAAAGCATATCGATTGTTTGACTTTTTCGGCTGTGGTCATTTCCGGCTGTATGGTTATCCTGGCCGGATTGCCAAGAATCTTTTTGGAAAGTTCGACAATTTCAGGAGGCATAGTAGCCGAAAAGAACAATGATTGTCTTTTAGGCGGAAGTTTGGCAATGATTTTCCTGACGTCGTGGATAAATCCCATGTCGAGCATACGGTCGGCCTCGTCGAGGACTGACCAACCTACATTGCGAAGCGAAATATAGCCCTGGTTCATCAGGTCAAGTAACCTGCCAGGTGTTGCAACCAAAACATCCACCCCTTCCTGAAGGATGCGTGTCTGGTTACCCTGCTTTACCCCACCGAAAATAACGGTGTTGGTGATGCCGGTGAATTTCCCGTATGTCGAAAAGCTTTCACCGATCTGAATGGCAAGCTCACGGGTGGGAGTGACGACCAGGGCTCTTGGAGAGCCTGCACTTACCTTCCGGTTTTTCTCAGCGGTGAGTTGCTGCAGTATGGGGATTGTAAAAGCGGCGGTCTTGCCTGTGCCTGTCTGGGCACAACCCAAAAGATCTTTTCCTTCAAGGAGAATGGGTATTGCTTGTTCCTGGATGGGGGTTGGTTTTTCGTATCCCTCAGCCTTTAAGGCGTCCAGTATGGGATCAATTATTCCTAAATTTCTGAATGTCATTTGTTTTCTAAAAGGGAACAAAGGTAATGGTTTTCCTGGTATTACAATTAATCACCCTTACAGTCACTGTTTGGGCATCTGTTGGGTTAAACGAATCAACCGGTTTACACTATTGGGAAATAGCATCTTTGGTAATCCATTTTATGTTGCAAGAGAATCTGGAATCATGCTGGAGATATACGGTATTTTGCTTTGTTTTCAATGCGTAAGAAATAAAATGTGTATGTTTTAAATATTATAAGTATTTGATATATAATCGATTAATCTGATTGTCGAAGATAATTTGTTAATAAAAAGTAAAACTGGTATGGGTTTTGCATTTTAAAGGGGTGAAGAGACAGTTCTTCATAAAACTCAAAGTCATGAAAACAATTATCGCATCGTTCCTGGTACTGCTAACCGCAGTTTGGAGCACCGTATCAGCCCAGGATTGGCCTGAAGAATACCTGGGACTTCCGGGGGACAACCTCAACCTTTATGCAGTAATGCAACTTTTTCAGGAATCCGAAACGCTTGAAGAGTTTGAAAGAAAGCTCAACACGCAGGACACCCGGGTCAATAACCTTGACCTTAATGGTGACAACCTGATCGATTACATCACGGTTTCCGATTATGTCGATGGCAATGTCCACAACATCGCACTCCGTGTTGCCATGGGGCGAAACGATTTACAGGATGTGGCCGTTTTTGTTGTGCAAGAGTTGGCTAACGGACAGGTTCACATTCAGTTAATCGGGGATGAAGACCTTTACGGCCGGAATTACATCGTTGAACCCAATTACGATCAATACTATGGTGAAACGCGCAATCCCGGCTATACCGGAAATGCCCGCAATGTTACCGTCATACGGACAAACACCTATGAGGTTGCCACCTGGCCGGTGATCCGGTTCATCTACAATCCCGGATATGTGGCATGGAGGTCATCCTGGTACTGGGGTTATTATCCTTCTTACTGGGTATCCTGGAGGCCTTACTACTGGCACTTCTACTATGGGTATCACTCACACTGGTATCCCCACTATTACAGCCATTACCGCTATGCACACCATGTTCATTATAACCGGTACAGGGATTTCTACTATACCAGCCACAGGCATTATTCACCTAAAGTAAAAATCAAGATCAAGGAAGGGAACTACCTTGTGACCTATGCCCGTCCCGACCAGCGGAAAGCCGGTGAAAGGCTGTATTCACGCACTGTTGCCAATGATCGCAGCAGGGTCAGGAGCACATCTGCTTCCAACAGGAACTCAGTTTCATCTTCTACAGCGAGAGGACAGCGCCAGGAGAGCCTGCGTTCAGCCTCCGACAGGAGATCAACTTCCGGTGTAAGTACAAGGTCGGCTTCTTCCGGACAGGTTCAGCGCAGCACTTCTGCCACAAGCAGGGGACAACGCCAGGAAAGTGTCAGGTCGGCCTCCGACAGAAGGGCTACCACAAGTGTTGGAACCCGGTCTGCATCTAATGGACAGGTTCAGCGTAGCACATCCTCCACTACAAGGAGAACTGAATCAATTACCCAGAGGCCTTCAGCCAATAATTCAAGGGGCGCTGAAAGAGTGAACAGTGAAGCTTCCAGGCCCGGAACCTCCTTTGGACAACCTTCGGCAACCACCGGCAGATCCACTGTTGACAGGACAGGAGCAAGCAATCGATATGGCAGTGTCCAGAATAAGTCGGCAACGAGGAGCGGCAGCAGTGCTGTCCAGCAAAGGCCATCAACCCGTCAGGGGAACAGTACCATTTCTTCAGGGAGAAGTGGCAGCCAGGTCGAAAGAAGCCCGAGGCCCGCAGTCAATCAGACGAAGTCGGCTTCAAGGTCGTCATCACCTGCCGTCAACCAAACCAAGTCTGCTTCAAGGAGCTCGTCTCCTTCGGTAAGCAGAAGCTCAAGTTCCAGATCATCTGATGCCAGAGTCTCGACACCTCGTTCTCAAAG
Source organism: Bacteroidota bacterium (assembly GCA_023428545.1). The sequence goes on from JAEYXH010000012.1 coordinate 100,863, forward strand.
CAGAAGTAATTCTTCGGTATCTTCCGGCAGGACTGAATCAAGACCCTCCTCTTCTGGAAGTCGCAGTTCATCCAGCTCCTCCAGGGGCTCCGAAAATAGCAGATCGCGCAGGTAATTGATGCAATTGATTCTATATATTTCTGATTCACAGACTTTGTTTTCCGGTCTCCTTTCATCCCGAAAGGGGACCGTTTTTTTGTCTGGCAATGTTCTTTGACCGGCTATGCACATGTCAAAATACAAAGCGGGATGATAGGATGTGTTATTGATTGGCCCAGATTTATGGTCCACCTAGTCTACCTTGACACAACAAGCAACAAGGAATGGGATGCCCCAAGGAAAATGATTCTTAATGGCGAGACACACAAAATGCAACACTACTCGTAATGGCGAGAGATACAAAATGTGACACTACTATGATCAGCCGACAGACACATTTTTTGAAAAACTATCATACTTACCTGCGGGACTTTAAAACAAGGCAAGCGTACGGGGCATAAAAAAACCAGCCCGAAGGCTGGTTTTTTATTATTCTATTTTGTACTTAATATCTAAAGTTACCAGTACTTTAACAGGCACTCCTCCTTTCTTTCCTGGCTCCCATTTCGGCATTTGTTGTACAATACGTTTTGTTTCATTATCATACTTTTCATCTAGACCCTTTATAATGTTAAAACTGTCAACATTACCTAAATCATCGACAATGATTTGATAATAAATGGTTTTACAACTATTGCCTTTATTGCATATTTCAAAGTTTGACGTTTTCTTGTAAAACTCTATCAATGCATCTTTCCCTCCAGTGAATTCAGGTTTCTGTTCCACATCGACAAACACACCTGACTGACTTATTTTGGCAGCCTTGTCAACATTGACAATTGTATCGGTTTGTGCTTTCAACAACGTATTAGTTGCTAAAATAATCGCAAATAGCAAAACATATTTAAACATTCTCAGCTTCGATAAAAATTTCTGACCTTCTTTGCTGCTTCTTTATTTATTGTCGTATAAATTGATACCAAGATTAGAAGTCCAACAGGTATCAAGTAAACAGAGCCGATTTTATGCCAATTATAATCCCATAAAAAATAAACTAAAAAAACAGCACATACAATTAAACCAACAAAAGAGATTAACCCAATCAAGCGCTGTTCTGCTTGTATATCATCGATTGGATATTTCATTTTTGTTTTACATTTTTTGCAAACAACTTCTATGTTATTTCCATGCATCATTTTTAAGTCACCTCTATTGGTGCCCCAAATATTTAAAACATTTCTTGTCGAGCATTTTTTACAATACACTACTAATTGCATAGATTGATTATTTGCCTTTCATTAATCGATTGTATTCTTTTGCCAATTGCTGGACACTTTTCCCACTTCCTTTATTGGCATGCAAATACCTATTCCATGAGTTTTTAATTGGGCTTTGCACCTTACTAAAGTTGGGGCTGAAGGTTCTAATACTCCTACTTCCAGATGATAATGCTCTTTGCCCACCCGAAAGAATGTCCGTGGTACCTCCTGGAAGGGTGTTAGAAAAGTATCCTCCTTCTATACCGTACCAAAAAGCTTTGTCTGTTCCCCATTTCTTCACATATTCTTGGTATGCTGTTTTGCCCGCAATAGGAGCAGCATTTCCACTCGCTTCACTTGCGGAAACACCATATTCAAGAGATGTACCTTTAAGGGCATGGTGTGCTTTTAAATCTGCGGCTGTGTATTGATACCCAGACTCAGAGTTATAATTTGCAGATAAGTCTGATATAGGGTCATAAGCAGAAACTAAAGTCCCTTGAGAGGTCGGAGTAACGTAGACTTGTTCTCCATCAATCACGGCAGATACTGTTTTATCGTTCATCATGTAAGCAGACCCATCTTCATTTACAAAATTTACTATCTGTTGTTCATTTCCTCCAACATCACTAACCATTGTTAGTGCATTAGTAGCAAGATTGTAGGTATAAGTGGTATCTCCATTAATATCAATATATGAAATGGGGTTATTTGAAGCATAATGATATGGCGACCAGCTGCTAAAATCTTCGGCATATCTATCAACCGTGTGGAATCGGGCAAGTTCCGGGTCATAAAACCTTGCCCCGTAATCGTACCAATACAGGTTAAGGTCGTCCTGTAGTTCCTTTCCGTTGTACCAGTGCCTGTTGGTGCCAGTTCCTGTGCTGAACTGACTGATCTCTC
>JAEYXH010000014.1 GCA_023428545.1 Bacteroidota bacterium
AAGTAAAGGTGTTTGGCCAGGAATGGGAAGAAGTGGCCTATTATAAGCAGGATATTACCGAACTCCTTTCGGAACTTCAGGGTGAAGTCTGGATCGGGGCTTTTATAGGGAACTATGATAAGGGCGGACATAAAATCAGCCTCGACATAAAATATTATCCTGGTTCTCCGCAGGTACGTGAAACTGAAGGACCAGCGCAATATGTGTCTCCGCTATTCAATACGCTAAATTTCATGGAAATGGCAGGCCAGAATTACGGAACATTTTTCGACCAGGATTCCCTTACGGTTGAGTTCGTGGTACCTGAGGGCGTATCGAACCTGAAACTCCGTTACATAACGACCGGTCATGGTGGCTGGGGTGGTGGCGATGAATTCAACCAGAAAATGAATACCATTTTCATCGATGGTCAACTGACCTATAGTTTTATCCCGTGGAGAACGGACTGCGGAACGTTTCGCAAATACAATCCTGCGTCGGGTAATTTCTGGAACGGGGTAACTTCCAGTGATTATAGCCGCAGTGGCTGGTGCCCCGGTGGCATTACCGATCCCAACTATATTCCGCTCGATCACCTGAAGCCAGGTAAGCATACATTGAAAGTGGCCATACCTCAGGGGGCCCCCCAGGGAAACAGTTTCAGTGCCTGGTGCATTTCCGGTGTCCTGATCGGGGACTTAAAATGATACGGTACAACCTTTTTCCATAAAAATTTAATGAAGCAATTAAGGGCATCTGTGAGGATGCCCTTTTTAAGTTTCCGTCAATAGAAATGCGTTAGCTAACGGAAATAGATATAATTGATAAGATTATCCGGTAGAATATATAAAAAAAAGGAAGTCCGGTTTCCCGGACCCCCCTCAGCTATTTGGCTTTTGGTTTTTGGTTAAATTTGCTAAATGGTCAATTTAGGAAGAAGGACTTTCTATTAATAAAGTGTATCAGGATCGGTATAGGTCATGTTAAATGCTTCGGCCACACCCCTGTAAACGATTTTTCCATCCACGACATTCAGCCCTTTACCCAGCGGTATGTTTTCACGGCACGCTTTTTTCCAACCCTTATCGGCAAGCTGTAGCCCATAGGGCAGTGTGGCATTGGTCAGTGCAAGGGTCGATGTTCTTGGAACCGCTCCCGGCATGTTGGCAACGCAATAATGGATAACATCATCGATGGTGAAGACCGGATTGGCATGCGTTGTAGCCTTGGTGGTCTCGAAACATCCTCCCTGGTCAACTGCGACATCAACCAAAACAGTTCCGGGACGCATGGTTTTTAGCATGTCTTTGGTTACCAGCTTTGGAGCTTTTGCCCCTGGAATGAGAACGGCACCAATGATCAGGTCGTGCGTTTGAGCCATTTCACGGATGTTATAACCGTTACTCATCATGGTTTTTACATTGGCAGGCATAATGTCGGCCAGATAACGCAATCTGGGGAGGCTCAGGTCCATAATGGTTACATCGGCTCCCAGTCCAGCAGCCATCTTGGCAGCCTCGGTGCCAACAACGCCACCACCGATAACCAGGACTTTTGCCGGAGGTACACCAGGTACACCACCTAACAGGATGCCTGATCCGCCAAAGGTTTTTTCAAGGTATTTGGCACCTTGCTGAACCGACATACGGCCGGCTACCTCACTCATTGGAACGAGCAGGGGCAGCGACCTGTCGGGCAATTCAACGGTTTCATAAGCCAAACACACGGCACCGCTATCGACCATCGCATTAGTCAACTCTTCGGATGAAGCAAAGTGGAAATAGGTGTATACGATCTGACTTTTTTTAACCAGTTTGTATTCCGGCTCAATCGGTTCTTTCACCTTGATAATCATCTCGGCAATGGCATATACTTCCTCAATGGTTGACAGAATTGTGGCTCCGGCGGATGCGTAAACCTCGTCAGCAAATCCGCTGCCGATACCCGCAGTCGATTGTACATATACGGTATGGCCGTGTTTAACAAACTCGGCAGCACCGGCAGGTGTCAACGCCACCCTGTTTTCGTTATTTTTAATCTCTTTTGGAACTCCGATAATCATGGTATATAGTTTTATGAATGATTTCTGGGATCAAAAGTACAATCCCGAAATCATGAAAAATATGATAAAAATTATCCGTTTGGGGAAATTCTACCGGACTTTTCGAGGCCTTGTCTTGTGCGAAATGAGGTTCTGAAACAAAGAAATATCAATTTGAAAGTTATTTTTTCGATTAGATGATCATTTTTCAAAATATGGTCTTCTTTCATATCATTTTTCAAGTAGTATATTTACACGCCAGAAAAAATTGATTTTATGCCACATGTTTCAAACAGGGGGATTGCAATGCCCGACTCGCCGATACGCAAGCTGGTTCCATTTGCCAACAAAGCAAAGGCACGTGGAATCAAGGTTTACCATCTGAACATTGGTCAGCCTGATCTGCCAACTCCCGAAATAGCGCTTGATGCCATCAGGTCGATCGACCGGAAGATTCTCGAATATTCCCCAAGTGATGGAATATACTCCCTGCGTGAGAAACTGGCGGCCTATTACCATAATTTTAACATTGAAGTAAGTGCAGAGGATATCATTATCACGACCGGAGGATCGGAAGCGGTGACTTTTGCTTTCATGGCCTGTCTTGATCCCGGAGATGAAATTATTGTTCCCGAACCTGCGTATGCCAATTATACTGCATTTGCCGTAAGTGCCGGAGCGGTGATCAGGTCAATTCCCAGTTCCATCGAAACCGGTTTTGCATTACCCCCGGTCGAGGATTTTGAAAAACTGATAACGCCCCGTACCAAAGGAATCATGATCTGTAATCCAAACAATCCGACCGGATACCTTTACACCAGGGAAGAGATGAACAAGATCAGGGACCTGGTAAAGAAATATGACTTGTTCCTGTTTTCTGATGAAGTATACCGGGAGTTCTGTTACACAGGAGCTCCTTACATTTCAGCTTTTCACCTGGATGAAATCGAAAACAACGTAATTCTCATTGACTCCGTTTCAAAAAGGTACAGTGAATGTGGGATCAGGATTGGTGCGTTGGTAGTCAAAAACAAGGAAGTATACAACAATGTCATGAAGTTCTGTCAGGCCAGGCTAAGTCCGCCTCTCCTTGGCCAGATTGCGGCTGAAGCCTCGCTTGATGTTCCGGAAGGATATATGCTTGACAATTACAATGAGTACCTGAGGCGTCGCAATTTCCTGATCGATGGGCTGAACCGTATTCCGGGAGTTTTTTCCCCGATTCCGATGGGCGCATTTTATACTGTTGCCCGATTGCCTGTGGAAGATGCTGACCATTTCTGTAAATGGCTGTTATCGGATTTCGAACTGGAGGGTCAGACAATTTTCATGGCACCTGCTTCCGGTTTTTATACCACGCCGGGCTTTGGAAAGGATGAAGTGAGGATTGCCTATGTTTTAAAGAAAGAAGACCTGGCCATCTCATTGAAGATTCTCGAAGAAGCACTGAAGGTATATCCGCATAAAACCATATAAAAAAACAGGCGGTGATTCCGCCTGTTTTTTTTATATCAATTACCTTGTAATTCCCTCTTCAGGAAATCAGTTTTCATTTTGTACAGATGCATGGTAGTGTTACCACCCCTGATACCATGATTTCGATTGGTATAGATCATCATTTCGAACTGGACATTTCCTTGTACCATTGCTTCGGCTAATTCCATGGAATTCTGGACATGCACATTATCGTCGGCAGTTCCATGGACCAGCAACATCCTGCCTTTAATTTTGCCTGCATGCGAAAGGGGAGAGTTGTCGTCGTAACCATCAGGATTCTCGCGGGGAGTCCGCATGTACCTTTCTGTATAGATCGAATCATAAAATCTCCAGCTGGTTACTGGTGCCACTGAAATCCCTGCCCTGAACAATTCGCCACCCTTCGACATGGTAAGTGCGGTCATGAAGCCTCCATAACTCCAACCCCAGATGGCGATCTTTTGACCGTCAATATAGGATTGACCTGCCAGATACCGGGCAGCTTCCACCATATCGTCAGATTCATACTTGCCCAATTGCATGTAAGTCGCTTTCCGGAAAGCTTCACCTCGTGCTCCGGTTCCACGGGGATCAACACTGACGACGACAAAACCTTCCTGGGCCAGGTATTCGTTCCAGCCCACCCTGAAATTATCGAGTACTTGTTGTGAGTTGGGTCCGCTGTATTGGGTGATCAGGACCGGGTATTTTTGGGACGGATTAAATCCGGCAGGTTTTAGCATCCAGCCATGCAGTTCAATTCCTTCCGATGTTTTAAAGGTGAAAAACTCTTTCATCGCGAGCGCATAATCTTTTACCGTGTTTTTCAGGGCCTCATTGCTCTCCAGTACCCTTATTTGCTTTCCCTGCCAATCATGCAAAGTGACAAGGTTAGGGGTTGTGCTGTTGCTGAAGTAATTGATGTAATATTTGAAACCCTTTGCAAAAGCGGCCTGATTGGTGCCTTGTAGGGACGATAACTTGCCTTTTTTCTTGCCATCCTGGCTGGTATAATAGACCTCCCTTCTGGTGGGTGATTCGGCTGCAGCCTGGTAGTAAAATAGCTTGCGGCCCGGATCATAACCGTAAAAATCGGTCACGTCAAAATCGCCGTTCGTCAGCTGGGCAAGTTCGAAACCCTGCTTGTCGTGTAAATAAAGGTGTGAATAGCCATTTCTTTCGCTGGTGACAACAAAATGACCATTATCGAGAAAAATGAATTTGTCGAGGAAATCCTGATCAACAAATTTGTCGTTTTTCTCCCTGTAGATCAATCGGGAATCACCGGTAAACGGATTGGAATACAATACATCAAGTTGATCCTGCCGTCTGTTTAAACGCATAATTACCAAATCGTTTGCATCGGGTGTCCAGTTAATTCTTGGAATATACTGGTCGGTTTCTTCCCCTGCATCGGCGGTTATGGTGGTTCTGCTCCTGATTTCATGCACCATCACCTTGACGATCGAATTTTTCTCACCGGCTTTTGGATACTTGAAGGTTTCTTCACCCGGATAAAGACTGAACTCATCCATTGCAGGCTGCAATCCTTTAAACATTGCCATGGAAAACTCGCGTACCCCTGATTCATCGAACTGCATAAAAGCAAGGAATTTGCTGTCGGGCGACCAAGCAAACGCTTTACTGAACCCAAACTCTTCCTCATATACCCAGTCGGGGGCACCATTGATGATCCGGTTGCGCTCGCCATCATAGGTTATCTGATTTTCGGTTCCAAAGCGAAGACTTTTTACAAACAGGTTATTGTCCCTGACATATGCAACCCTTTCGCCATCAGGCGAGAAGGTTGCCAATTGTTGCTTGCCTTTGTCTGAAAGCGGTGTCAGTTCCTGTGTGACTGAATTCCAGACATAATATGCTGCAGTATATGAATGCCTGTAAATGGGCTCTATGTCAGTCGTCAGCAGTATCTTGGTTTCATCGCTGCTGAATTCGTACTGGTTGAAACGGTTGATTGGCGCATTTTCAATGGTTGACAGATCAAAAACAACTGAAACTTTCTCTCCGCTTTGATAGCTGTATTTGACAACCCTTGCCCCGCTTTCCATCACCGTATAATGGTTCCCATCGTTCATTGACCGGAGTCCCTGGACTGATTTTTGGTTAAAAGTCCCATTTACGAAAAGATCTTCAAGCGTGATTTGTTTCTGGGCTGACAGGATAAACGGAATAAATGCCAAAAACATGAATATTCGTAACTTACGCATAGTTGAAATTTTTAATTGTATCGTATTCAAATATTTACGTCAGACTGAAATCAGTTTTTTTTTGATTTGACAGACTGCATACCTCAATTAAGATTTTGATTGTGGGCGAAAATAACAAATCAAAATGAATAGTTTCCCATGTTGATTATGAAACAATGGCAGCCTGGAGAGAAAGGTGCAGAGTTTCAAAGATTAGCACTAACTTATTTTCTATGTTAAACCTCATCAAAACAAATGAAAAGGAGCTCTGTTTATAGTGAAAGTATTATCTTTGCACCCTGAATTTTTACGACTCATTTACAATGATAAAAATAACACTCCCTGATAGCAGCGTACGTGAATTTGAATCCGGAGTAACCGGCATGCAGATAGCGGAAGCCATATCCAACCGATTGGCAAAAGATGTTTTATCGGTATCGGTTAATGGTGAAGTTTGGGATCTGACCCGACCCATCACAGGCGATGCTTCAATAAAGCTAAATACCTGGGATGATCGCGAAGGGAAGGAAACCTTTTGGCATTCATCTGCACACCTGATGGCAGAGGCAATTGAAAATTATTTTCCCGGTACCAGGTTTGGCATTGGTCCGACGGTTGATAACGGGTTTTATTATGACATTGATTTGCCGGGAGGCCAGCAACTGACAGAAAAGGATTTGGAGAAGGTTGAGCAGAAGATGCTGGAACTTGCGCGCGGAAAGGAGGACATTGTTCGCTCCTCCATCAGCAAAGCCGATGCAATGCAGCTTTTCTCTGAAAAAGGCGATGAATTGAAGCTCGAATTGATCAGCGAATTGGAGGACGGTACCATTACCCTCTACAAACAGGGTAATTTTACGGATCTTTGCAGAGGGCCTCACCTGCCAAACTCAGGTTATATCAAGGCAATCAAGCTGATGTCAATTGCCGGTGCCTACTGGCGGGGTGACGAAAAGAACAAGATGCTTACCCGTGTCTATGGAATTACCTTCCCAAAGCAGAAAATGCTGGAAGAATACCTCGTTCTGCTCGAAGAAGCCAAGAAAAGAGACCATCGCAAGATTGGTAAGGAACTGGAGCTTTTCACTTTCTCTGAAGCTGTTGGACAAGGCCTTCCTTTGTGGTTGCCGAAAGGCGCTCAACTCAGGGCCCAGCTCGAGGACTTTCTTAAAAAGATCCAGAAGCGGTTTGGTTACGATCAGGTAATCACTCCCCATATCGGTGATGTACAACTGTATAAAACCTCAGGGCACTACGAAAAGTACGGAAAAGACTCATTCCAGGTAATCAAAACCCCGGCAGAAGGTGAAGAATACCTGCTAAAGCCGATGAATTGCCCACATCATTGCGAAATATACAAGGCAAAGCCACATTCATACAAGGATCTTCCATTGAGAATGGCTGAATTCGGAACAGTATACCGCTATGAAATGAGTGGTGAGCTTCACGGATTGACCAGGGTCAGGGGATTTACGCAGGATGATGCCCACATCTTCTGTCGTCCCGACCAGCTCAAGGATGAATTCAAGAAGGTGATCGATATTGTATTTATTATCTTTAAAGCTCTCGACTTCAAGGAATATACAGCCCAGATATCACTCAGGGATCCAGGGAAACCCGAAAAATATATCGGAACTCCCGAGAACTGGGATAAGGCTGAAAAGGCCATTATCGAGGCTTGCGAGGAAAAAGGATTGCGCACCGTGACAGAAATGGGCGAGGCTGCATTCTATGGCCCGAAGCTTGATTTTATGGTGAAGGATGCTTTGGGAAGGAGTTGGCAGCTCGGAACAATCCAGGTCGACTACAACCTGCCTGAAAGGTTCCAGCTCGAGTATATTGGCGCTGACGATAAGAGACACCGGCCGGTTATGATCCACAGGGCACCCTTTGGGTCTATGGAAAGGTTTGTGGCAGTGTTGATTGAACACACTGCAGGTAAATTTCCACTTTGGCTGACACCCGATCAGGTTGTGGTCATGCCAATCAGTGAAAAATATAATGAATATGCTGCCAAAGTTTCAGAATTACTGAATTTTTCCGATATTCGCAGCTTCGTTGACGACCGTAATGAGAAGATTGGCAGAAAGATACGTGACAACGAACTGAAGCGTATTCCTTATCTTCTGATTGTTGGTGAAAAAGAAGAGGAAACCCAAACGGTTGCAGTTCGCCGACAAGGTGAAGGCGACAAAGGAACCATGGAAGTAAACGAATTTATCCTGTTTATACAGGAAGAGATCAAGAAACAATTAACCGCATTGTATAACTAAATTAGGAGGACCTGAATTATAGCAGTTAAAAAAATTATTACTCGGGCCAGCAGACCGGAAAGAAATACACCAGAAGACACCGGAGGGTACCGGGTAAATGAAAAAATCAAGGCAGCGCAAGTTCGCCTTGTGGGGGATAACATCGAGAACCCCGGAGTTTACTCTTTGCGCGAAGCAATGAAGATCGCCGATTCATTGGATTTGGATCTGGTGGAAATTTCACCGAAAGCCGATCCACCGGTATGTAAAGCTACCGATTTCTCCAAATTTCTGTACCAGCAGAAAAAGAAGCAAAAGGAGATCAAGGCGAAAACTGTCAAGGTTGTAGTTAAGGAAATCAGATTCGGTCCGCAGACTGACGATCATGATTTCAATTTTAAGTTGCGACATGCAGAGAAGTTCCTGCAGGAAGGTGCAAAAGTTAAGGCTTATGTGTTTTTCAAGGGAAGATCGATCCTGTTTAAAGAACAGGGCGAGATCCTTCTCCTGAAATTTGCAACCTCCCTCGAAGATTACGGTAAGGTAGAGCAACTGCCCAAGCTGGAAGGGAAAAGAATGACCATGTTTATTTCACCAAAGAAGAAATCATAATTTCAAGAAATCATTTTAAAAAGCAGGAAAATGCCAAAAATGAAAACCAATTCGGGAGCAAAGAAGAGATTCAAGCTTACCGGAACAGGAAAAATTAAAAGGAAGCATGCTTACAAAAGTCACATTTTGACCAAGAAGAGCACAAAAAGGAAAAGGAACCTCGGTTACTGGACCACCATTGACTCTACCAATGTTCAGAATGTCAAGCTTTTGCTTAACATGAGATAATATTTATTTTTCCAATTTTATAATTAACAGAGTAAATAACCCGGCAATTGTGCCTCGAAGTTCCATCAAAGGACGCCGATTGCCAAAAAAAGTAAAAGTATGCCAAGAAGTGTAAATCATGTAGCATCACGGGCCCGAAGGAAAAGATTACTGAAGTTGACAAGAGGTTACTTCGGCTCCCGTAAAAATGTTTGGACCGTTGCAAAAAATACCTGGGAAAAAGGCCAGCAGTATGCATATCGCGACCGTCGTCAAAAAAAGAGAAATTTCCGTTCACTCTGGATCCAGCGTATTAACGCTGCCGCCCGTTTGGAAGGCTTGTCTTATTCACAGCTGATTGGTTTGATGAAAAAGTCAAACATCGAGATCAACCGTAAAGCACTTGCTGACCTGGCTACCAATCATCCGACTGCATTCAGGGCTGTTGTGGAAAAAGTAAAATAGACGATTTTACAGGTGAAATAATATGGATGACCCGGGAAACCCCCGGGTTTTTTTGTTTTCCCGCCCATGATTGATCATGGAGATTTTGCTGACAGGGAAATGGAAATGGGTATCATGACTTTGTTCGGTGGATTTCCGGAAAGATTTTGGGCTGGCTACAATGAAAAATATCCACTGGATCCTGATTGGAAAACGAGGAACCCGCTTTATCAGCAATACCATTTGTTGATCCATTATCTGATTTTTGGTGGTGGATACGGTTCGGCAGTCCTGGAAATTGCACGCAGATACGGGCGCTGACGGTTCCAGGGAGAAAAAGGAACAATAAAGCCTTTATTTATAAGGATAGTATTTTTCCCATGAAACAATCTCATCCATGGACTTTCGCTTTTTTTCGGGTACCACATTGATTGGATATCCCAATGGAATAATGGCGAGTGGTTCCATGTGATCGGGCAGTTCAAGCATCTTCTTGCAGATATCCACATCAAAATTGCAGACCCAACAAGTACCAAGTCCCATTGATGTTGCTGCCAGTGTCATATGATCAATCGCAATGGCAACATCCACATCCCCAAAATCCTTGTTGTCTTTGATCCTTCTCCACGACTCCTTACGATTGATGCACGCAACAATAATTACCGGCGCCGAAATGAGCCATGGCCGTGGATAGGCTTTGGCCAGATTTTCAATGTTACCGCGATTTGTAAGGATAATGAAATGCCATGGCTGGTAATTGACTGCCGATGGGGCCATTCTTACATACTCCATCAGTTCCAGGATTTTTTCTCTGGGGACTTGTTCATTTTTAAAATTCCTGACAGAATATCGCTTTAATATTGTATCTGATAGTTCCATGTATGCCTTTGTCATTTTCGGTTCCGGTATAATATCACCCCTGAAGCCTGACGATTCAGGTTGTAAAGATAATTCTTTTAAAAAAGCTTAAAAGAATAATATAGGTGTAACAGATCTGTTTCAGTGCCGTCCTATTAACGTGTGTTCAAACAGATAACACCGACATGTATAACTAAATTTCAATGCCATGAAAAACATCAAATGCTTACTCGCGTGTTTTGCAATGTTGGGTATCTTTTCAATAACCAATGTAGCTGCCGAAAATCCTGCCGGAAAAAACAGTTTCGAAATTACCCTGAAAGATGACCTTTATGTTGGCAACCGAGCTGAAAAAGCCTGGGCAATCAAGTATGAAAATTCAAAAGCACCGGTTACCGTTGTCAGGCACAAAACAACTGAAGGTGTCTTTTATTCAGTTCACAGTGAATTTTTTGACGTGTGTTACTTGTGTTCAGAGAAAGGTTTTGGTGCCGCAAAGATCCGTAAACAATGGTGTACCGTTGATCCTGAAATTTGCAGGGCGGTCATCAATTCCGATGAAATGGCCAGACAAAAAGTGCTGACTCCCCGTCAAATCGATGATGATGCCGCAGTGGGGTTGATTGCAAGTTATTTGCCAATGCTATTAAATCCGGCATACCAGCATTTACTCAACTGAGTTTTGTTGTTTTTAATTTGACACCAAAAGGCTGTCCATCATTGGGCAGCCTTTTTTAATGAATTAACGCAGAATGGGCAAATAATCATGGTCGCTGAGGATTTAAAATTTGAATTGATTATATTCGACATGGAACTAACTTAAGGCGATGTATTCCCTTCGTACAATCATATTTCTTTTTGTTTTTATTTTTTGTTCGTATTCAGTTTCGGCCGACAAACCACCAACCGTCAGGTCGATTGTGTTTTCGGGCAACCTGCATTTACAGGATGCCCGGCTGTCGGAACAAATGAATACACGCGAAAAGACTTTCTTACAACGCTTGTTGTTTTGGAAGCCCAGTCCGTTGTACAACCCGGTTCTTTTGGAAGATGACCTGGACAGGATCAAAAGTTTTTATGCAAGAAATGGTTTCCCGGGAGTTACTATCAAACAGAACACGACATTTGTAAGGAAAGGCAAACAAGCACAGATAGAGATTCAGATCGCTGAGGGAAAGCCGGTTAAAGTTGGTGATATCACATGGCGAAAGCTTTCAGATTCCATCACTGCGAAAATTTTAGAGGATGCCTTGAAGGATTTTCCCTTGACACAGGGACAAGTTTTCAAGGATCATTCAGTTTTTGAAGCAGAAAATGAAGTATGGAAGAGTTTTTCCGACCAGGGATATCCGCTTGCCCGAATAACAAGAGACCTGAAGCTAAACCAGGACACCTCAATTGCCAATATCCTTTTCAGCGTTCAACCTGGACATTTAATTCGTTTTGGTGATATTCAAATATTTGGAGATTCACTGGTTCCAGAGTCCTATATTCGCCAAAATATCTCAGTGATCCCGGGTGCCATTTTTTCAACGAAAGAAATGGACAAAACCCAAATGAAACTGGTTTCACTTGATCTGTTCAGGTATGTTACGGTTAGGGCCCAAGCCGATAGCCTTGTCCGGAATCAGGCCCCGGTGGCCATCAGGGTTAACGAATTGCCGCGATGGTCATTACGGGCTGGTGCAGGGTATGGAACGGAGGATAAGCAACGATTATCCTTAAACCTCATGAGGCGTAGTTTTCTTGGTGGTGCCCGGAAACTCATCTTTTCGGCAAAACATTCTTATTACGAGCCAGTTGATCTCTCCCTGAAATTCATACAACCCAATTTTCCCTTTGATAGGTTTGATATGTCAGTCAGTCCATTCTACCTGCATCAGAAGGAAAGAAGTTTTGAGGTATTTAAAACCGGGGCCGGCATCACATTTCAACACCCCATGAAAGGAAGGTCGTCCGTTTGGCTCAATCTCGGCTTTGAGCGCAATAGAGTTGAGGATAGATCGACGGGTGGAGATTTTTTGGATCTGGAAGACTTAATATTGTTAAACAATAAGGCCGGCATAACGGTAGGTACCCTGATTGATAAAGCAAATGACCTGTTCGATCCAGGGAGAGGATACAAGATCTCAAGTCAGCTGACGCTCATGGGACCTGGAAGCATTTCAGATTATTCGTTTGCCAAATTCATGATTGATGGTTCCAGATACCTGCCTCTGGGTTCGGGGTTAACTTTAGCTACCAGATTTAAGACTGGAATCATAACCCCCTTGGGGAAATCTGAACTTACACCCATAGAAGACCGGTTTCTTGCCGGAGGCGCCAATTCCTTAAGAGGGTGGTCAAGGAACCGGATTTCGCCTGTCGATGAGGATGGCAACCAATTGGGTGGCGATACGATGCTTGAAACTGGAATTGAATTGCGTTTTCCTGTTTATGAAATTTTTGGGGCTGCCCTTTTCATGGAAGCAGGAAACGTTTGGCGTGACGCATATAAATATGATTTTAGAAGCTTGAGATACGATTTTGGGGCAGGGTTAAGAATCAAGACTCCTATTGGACCGGCACGCATCGATTTGGCGACCCCGGTTTTCGAAGGGAAACCGGAACCCCAATTATTTATCACCATAGGCCATGCGTTTTAAACTAGAGAAAATTATTTTACAAGTAATTGCATAACAGTGATATATGAAATCTACTTAAACCATAAATTTTAATTTGAAGAAAGTCTTCCTCTATATGATTGCCATTGTTGCTGCTCTGCTGGCTGGGATTATTATCCTGGCTACAGTGATCCTATTGCTCTTGGGAGAGGGAACTTTAAACAAGCAGATCAGGAACATGATCAACAATCGTTCAAGCAGCTTTTTTCAGGGCGAAATGCAAATAGGGGAGCTTAAGGGAAAACTGTTCAGGGAAATTATCCTTGAGGATTTATTGGTTAAGGAATCGGGTGATACCATGCTGTATGTTAAAGATATCTCAATGCAATATAAACTTTCCTCCATATGGAGAAAAACCATCCTGCTTGATGAGGTCCAGGTCCGAACCGTCAGGTTAAACCTGAAACAGGACAATGATTCAGTATGGAACTTTATGAAACTATTGCCTGAATCAGATAATACGGTGGTTAAGGACGATCACCAGTCCCCGTTCGCCTGGAATATTCAGGCAATCCGGATTCATCTGCATGACTGGATGGTTTCGATTGCCCCGAATGATACAGCCTCGGCATTGCCAGAAAAGATTACTGCCAACGCTGAACTTTCTGTCAAATGGAAAAACGATGAAGCTTCCCTTAAACTGCAGCAATTCGACCTTGATTTGGTTGAGCAGGATATATCAGTCGATAAGTTGTCATTTTCCGCAGAATTAATTGATAATAAATTATCTATTCAGGATCTGCAATCGGAATTTACTGGTGGTTCGCTTTATGGTGGTATCCTGATCAATCTGAATGAGATCATTCAATCTTCAGTCGATATTCAAATCCCATCGTTGGAATTGCAAAAATTCAGGGAGATATTGCAATTTCCGGATATTCAGGCCAATCCATCTATGACCCTAAGGGTCGACAACCAGGTGATTAACCTGACCATAAAGGAAGGGAATCAGGTTGTTGCGGCACAGGCATGGATTTCAGGACTGGACTCTTTGGCTAACTATACTGCCAGTGGAAGTTTTGAAAACATTGATTTGTCTGTTTGGACAAACCAGCAAGAATTTGATTCTGACTTAACAGGTACAGTCGGGTTTAAAGGTCGGGGAATCAACGTGACGTCAAACGAAATGGATGTTGACTTTTCGTTGTTGCGCTCCAGAATCATGAATCACACTTTTTCCACGAAGGTGAATATGCTGAAGGAGATGGATCGCCTTAAAGGCAAGGCAGATTTACATTCTGAAATAGGCCAAATACTCATACAATTGAATGCACAGGATATCTTTCAGAAGGTAGCATTAAATGCTCATATGAAATTAAGGGATTTGGATATTTCAAAGATTTTACCCGACAGCCTATACCAGACTTCCATCAATGCAGACCTTGACTTGACCGCTTCTGGTATTCTGGATCCGGAAAAGATGCAAATGCAGGTGCAGTTGACATCGGCCGAAAACAGATGGAGGAATCAAAATGCTGGCAGTATTGGTTTATCAGGATACTATAAAGGTGGCAATTATGGTATTGAAGAGGCAGAAATTTTGAATCCCTGGATGCACCTTAATCTGGTGGGAGAGGGAAACGTCAGGGGAAACCATCAACTGGAATATGGCCTAAAGATCCTGGATGCAGCCTCTTTGGCAGGATTGGCCGGAATTGATTCGCTTTACGTCAAAGGAATCACGACAGGAAAGGTATCCGGGAATGCAGATGATCTTCGATGGAACCAGGTAATAACCCTGACAGGGTTCGATTTCAGTGGTTTATACTTTGACAGCCTATATGTAAATTCTGGCTTACGGTATAAACAAGATTCGATCACCGGAGGATTATCCGCTGCGCTCACCAATTTGCAAACCGAAGGATTCACATTGGAAAATCTAACAATACATAGCACTGCCGATGGACAGAACATCCAGAGTCAACTGGATATTTTCGTCAATAAGGACCTTCATTCCAATATTTCATTCTCAGTGGTTCCGGGAACTGGCATAAAAGTGATCTTTCCACATATTAAATTGAATTATAAGGATATAGATTGGACGGGCTATACTGATACATTAACTTACGCTAGGCAAAGTCAATATTTTGATTTCCCGGAAATTAGATTTGAATCGGGTTTGCAAAGCATAACATTGTCGGGCCATCTGAAAGACAGTACCAGTGCCGGCCTCGACTTACAAATTGCAGATCTGAACCTGGAAAGGCTGCCACTTGATTCGCTGATTTCTTCTGATATCTCCGGGGAGGTGGATGGTTACTTCAGACTGGAAGGTCAACCGATGAATCCCCAATTTTCATCCCAATTTCTGGTTACCGGATTCCAGCTGGATACCATATCATTTGACACTATTAAAATCCGGTCAACTTATGCACAAGATCAGTTGGCCTTGGATGCGATTGTCAACGGTTACAATCAGCGCCTTCTTGAGGTCATTGGCCTGGTACCCATGCATTTGTCTTTAACCGATTCGGTAACTTTATTAAGAAATGACGACCGGCTGCAGGTAAATGCCAGTGCCAACTTGAATAACCTGTCACATATAAGGAACTTTTTGCCTTCAGGGATGCAGGCTGATGGCTCAGCCGGTTTGAAAGTTGAAATTGGAAATACGATAGCTGACCCAGACTTTTCAGGGAGTATGCGATTTTCAAAAGGAGAATTTTCTTACCCTGCATACGGAGTAAACTATCGGAATATAAATTTCAACGGCCAGTTTGACCAAAGCCATCTCCTAATTGATACGGTATGGGTTGAAAGTGGCAATGGATATCTGTTTGCAGAAGGACAGGTTGGATTTACCGGACTGGATAGTTTAGGAATAAATAGCATCGACCTGAATTTGGGAACTAACCGGTTTACCGCGACAAATGGCCCTCAGGCGGAGATTGTCTTCAGTTCGCTTTTTAACCTGAGTGGCACGCCAAATGCAGCTAGATTTAACGGGAACATGACCATTGAAGAGGGTTTGATTCATTTGGATGCAATGATGGCACAGTTCGGGATGGTGACGGATGATCCCAATCCACCCCTGTTAACCGAGGCTTTGCAAGAGATTCAACTTGCGGAAGGTGACACTCTGTATTTGGAATTGGAGGATTCAATTTTCAGTGAAGTCGATTTTTTAAAAAACCTGAGGGGCGAATTCGATATCAATATTCCTGGCAATATGTGGGTCAGAGGGAAAGATATCAATATGGAGTTGACTGGTAATATAAAGGCAATCAAGGAAGGGGTTCAAACTGACCTGTTCGGGACACTGGAGGTACGACGCGGCCATTATGTAGTGTACGGCAAACGGCTCGAAGTTGAGACCGGGCAGATTGAACTGACAGGTGGCAGTGAGATAAATCCGATCCTGAATGTTGAAGTCGCTTATTCATTCCGCGATCGTGATAAACAACTTCGCAAACTTACCTTGAATGTCACAGGAAGGGCAATGCAGCCCGAGATCAATTTTTATCTCGATGGAACACGCATTGAAGAAAAGGACGGTATGGCCTATCTGGTATTTGGCAGAAGCATGGAGGAACTTACCCAGGGAGAACAGTCTTCGGTGGAATATAACATGGCAGATTTGGGAAAAAGTCTGGCCCTTGGACAATTATCTGGTTTGGTGCAGGGGGCGCTACAAAGCTCCCTTGGACTCGATGTAGTCGATATTTCTGGTGATGACAGTTGGTCAACCGGTAATGTGACACTTGGCAAGTATCTCACCAGAAACCTCTTTCTTAGTTATTCGCGCGACTTTTCGTTTGACCGGAAGAACAAAATTGCACATCCTGACGAGGTAATCCTGGAATACCAGATATTCAAATGGCTCTATTTACAGGCAATCAGCCAGGGTGCCAATAATGGTTTTGATCTGATCATTCAGAAGAAATGGAAGTAATGGATATTCAATCAGAAGGTTACCTTCATTTTTAAATTTCAACAATTTCGATTTTAACGCAATTTAACACCACAAAGGCCCAATCCTTTACATTTCGTCAGTTAGGGGTTGGATCGGATGGGTATATTTTTGTACTTTTGGGATCTTTTTGTAAAAAACCGACTGAAGAACAGGTTAACATGGAGCTATTAAAGAGAGCCTTTATTATTGCTCAGCGACACCGCAAGCGGATAGTCCTGCCCGAAGGAACGGACCATAAAATATTAAGGGCTGCCGATATTGTAATAAAACAGAACCTCGCCCATATCATACTTTTAGGGAACAGCAACGAAATTAAGGCAGCTGCCGAATCGGTCGGAGTTGATCTTGACGGTGCCGAACTTATTGATCCCCAGGTTGATCCCAGAAGGGAAATCTATGCTGATCTAATGATCAAAATCAGGGAAGAAAAGGGACTCAACAGGGAGGAGGCCCTGACCATGCTTAACGATCCACTGGCATTTGCCCCCCTTATGATACTGAATGGCGATGCCGATGGTGAACTGGCAGGTGCCAGTCATTTGACGGGTGATGTATTACGTCCTGTCTTTCAGTACATCGGAAAGCAAAAGGGAGTAAATGCCGTTTCCGGAGCCTTTTTTATGTTTGTCAACGATCCTCACTTCGGGCACGAGGGATTTCTTGTATTCGCTGATTGCTCAGTCATTCCTGAGCCAAATGCAGAACAGCTTGCAGAAATTGCGGTCCAGACAGCCCGCTCTGCCCGCTCAATATTGGGAACCGAACCAAGGGTTGCCATGTTGAGCTTTTCGACCAAAGGAAGTGCATCCCATCCACTGGTGGATAAAGTTGTGGAAGCAACCCGCCTGGCCAGGGAAATGGATCCATCTTTGATTGTTGATGGAGAAATGCAGCTTGAAGCAGCATTGATTCCTGAAGTGGCCCAGTTGACTGCACCCGGCAGTGAGGTGGCCGGGAGGGCAAATGTATTGGTATTCCCCGGACTTGAATCTGCAAATATAGGCTATAACCTGGTGCACCGACTGGCAAAGGCTGAAGCGATTGGACCAGTATTACAAGGACTTGCAGCACCAGTCAACCATATATCACGAGGTTGCTCCGTAAGCCAACTGGTGAACATGATTACGGTAACCGCAATCCAGGCGATCGGAATTCCGCAGGTTTCCTGAAATCATGAATGTTGCCTTAATATTGAAATGAGGTTTGCGATAGGCAGAAGCATATTCATGTTACGCTTTGTGGATCAAATTCACCCAACCATTACAAGTTGAATAAATCACAGAATGTCCAAAACGGATTTTATAAACCGGAATGACATAGAGTGGATTGTATCGGATTATGACAATAGTCATACTTGGCTATTTTTCAGCACAATGCCCATTTCTGGCTGGGTTTTTTGACTATTTTTGCCTTGGATTATTTTACTGAAATGTTTAAACTGTTTCAATTATTCAAATTCATTTCATCTATAGTGCTTTAACAGTTTTATGCATATCATAGCCTTAAACGAAAATATAATATATAAAACATACAAAAGATGAAACTTGTAGAACAAATAATCGCCCAGGCGAAAAAGTTCAATAAGCGGGTTGTATTGCCTGAAGGCACAGAGCCCAGGACTTTGCAGGCGGCTTCAATTATCCTGAAGGAAGGAATTGCCAGATTGATCCTGTTGGGAAATCCTGGCGAAATAACAGAAGCAGCCCTGAAACTCGGGGTGGACATTTCAGGGGCTACAATTGTGGATCCGAAGACAGACAGCCGACGCAATCAGTATGCTTCCATCATGCTTGACATGAGACGGTCAAAAGGCCTGACAGAGGAAGAGGCCCTTAAGCTGTTGGACGATCCGCTTTATTTCGGTACTCTGATGATCAAGGCTGGAGATGCCGATGGTGAGATTGCGGGAGCCATCAACTCAACAGGTGACGTATTGCGTCCTGCATTCCAATATGTTAAAACACTCCCGGGCGTAAGTGTTGTGTCGGGTGCCTTTATGATGTTCGTCAACAACCCATCTTTTGGTCATGAAGGAAT
The DNA here is from genome assembly GCA_023428545.1 of Bacteroidota bacterium. The sequence goes on from JAEYXH010000014.1 coordinate 18,690, forward strand.
TCTGGTATTTGCCGATTGTGCAGTAATGCCCGATCCGGATGCGAAACAGCTGGCAGAGATTGCGGTTACAACCGCGAAAACAGCCAATGCGATTGTTGGGCTGGAACCCCGGGTTGCCATGTTAAGCTTCTCCACAAAGGGCAGCGCCAAACATGAAATGGTCGACAAAGTTGTTACAGCAACTCGCCTGGCCCGTGAAATGGCACCTGATCTGATGATTGAAGGCGAATTGCAGGTTGACGCAGCCCTTGTCGAGGAGGTTGCCCGATTGAAAGCTCCCGGAAGCGATGTGGCAGGGAAGGCCAATGTGCTGGTGTTCCCAACCCTTGAATCGGGGAATATCGGGTATAAGCTGGTACAACGACTCGCAAATGCCGAAGCCATTGGTCCGGTACTTCAGGGAATGGCTGCTCCCATCAATGACCTGTCAAGAGGTTGTTCCGTAAACGATATTGTGATCATGGTCGCCATTACCGCCAATCAGGCTGCGGCAATCATTTAACCACCCCATAATTATGGCAAAAGAAATCATTCATGAACCCATTGAAGATTTTGGGTTAAGCAAGAAAGGTAAAACAACCACCCTGTTCTCAAAAGTTGGCATTGTCGGGTGTGGCCTTATCGGCCAAAACCTTGCACGTGTTGCTAGTTATTATGGACTCGATGTGGTTTTTGTTGAAATCTCACAAGAAAAGATCGATGAAGCATTTGTCGGCATTACGCAAATGCTCGACAACCGTATCGAACACTGGGGATTGACCGAAAGTGAAAAAAGGGCTATGCTCAGCCGAATAGAAGGAACCACGGATATCAGCAGACTTGCGGCGTGTGATATCGTTGTGGAAGCGATCAGGCCTGTAAACCGTGGTATGAAAATCAAGGAACGAAAGGAGATATTCAAGCAGATAGAAGAAGTTGTTGATCGAAACTGCATCATTGCCACCAATTCGGCAACCGTTGTTATTACTGAGCTTTCGTCTGACCTGAAATACAGGGATCGTTGTGTCAGCATCCATTTCTTTGTTTCATCACCTGAAGCCAGAATTATTGAGGTTGTAAAAGGATTGTATACATCAGAGGAGTCTTATTCAAAAGTCTGCAAATTCGTCAACCAGTTAAACCGTGCCATGGTCCCGGTAGATGAATCTGCCGGTTTGATCAGTGTCAGGATATTTGTGGTACTGCTGAATGAAGCCTGCGAGATATTAATGGAAGGTGTAGGTTCTATTGAAGATGTGGATCTTACCATGAGGATTGGTTTCGGGATGAGATTGGGACCTTTTGAAGTCGCTGACAAAATGGGACTTGACAAGATTGTGCGGTGGATGGAAAATATATATGGAGAATTTGGGGATGTGAGGTACAAACCGTCTCCTATGCTCAAGAAATTGGTCCGCGCCAAACATACCGGTGTTGCAGTAGGACAAGGATTCTATAAGTATGATGAAAAAGGTAAAAAGATCGTTTCACCGAACAGAAGTTGCTAACCTCACAAGAATCAGTAAAAGATGAAAATATTAGTGCTTAACTGCGGAAGCAGTTCAATTAAATACCAGCTTTTCAACATGACCGACCAAAGGGTGATTTCCAAGGGCGGTATCGAAAAACTTGGTATGAAAGGGTCATTCCTCAAACATGTCAGGGAAGACGGCCAGGTGGTTCGTTTTGAAGGTGAGATCATCGATCATAAAGTGGGTATCGAATATATTCTTGGTGTATTGACAAGCGTGAAGCACGGGTGCCTGAAAAGCCTCGAAGAGATTGATGCCGTTGGTCACCGTGTAGTGCATGGAGGAGAAAAATTCAAATCGAGTGTCTTCATCGATGAGGAGGTGAAAGCTGAACTTGTCAGGAATATCGATCTGGCACCTTTGCATAACCCACCAAACCTAAAAGGGATTTATGCCATGGAAGAACTGATACCTGGAATTCCCCAGGTTGGCGTTTTCGACACTGCATTTCATCAATCGATGGAACCACACGCCTATATGTATGGAATTCCCTATGTCCTTTATAAAAAGTACAGCATTCGTCGATATGGTTTCCATGGAACCAGTCACCGATACGTTTCCCAAAGGGTATGCGATATTCTTGGAAGAGATTACAACACTCAAAAGATTGTGACTTGCCATCTTGGAAATGGTGCATCGGTTGCCGCCGTAAAAAATGGTAAATCGGTCGACACTTCCATGGGATTCACTCCTGTAGAGGGTTTGATTATGGGGACTCGCTCAGGAGATCTGGATATTGGTATTGTAACCTATATCATGGAAAAAGAAGAATTGGGCATACGAACTGTAAATTCATTGTTCAATAAACACAGTGGAATGCTTGGACTCACCGGACTTTCGTCGGATATGCGTGAGATAGAAAAGGCTTCTGCCGAAGGAAATGAAAAGGCATCCCTTGCTCTGGAAATGTATAATTATCGCGTGAAAAAGTACATAGGCGCTTATGCCGCTGCCATGGGTGGGATTGATATACTTGTGTTTACCGGCGGAATAGGGGAAAATGCTGACACAACCCGACTGGGTTCAAGCTCTGGACTCGAATATATGGGTATCGAAATTGATGCTGAAAAGAACAAGACGGTGAGAGGGGACGAGTGTGAGATCAGCACGCCCGCATCGAAGGTCAAGGTAATGGTTGTCCCAACCAATGAGGAACTGATGATAGCTCTTGATACGGAAGAGATCGTCAGGAATCATGGCTAATTGATAAAGAAAGACACTTAATGCTGGTGTCTTTTTTCCTTATATACAAACAGATTATTGCTGAGAATTTAATTCTATTGGTAATCGAAATAACGATCATCTATACTGGTTATGAAAATTCAACATCTGTCCGAAATATTTGATGTCTTGAAGGGGAAAGCCGCTCGAAGGCTTGTGGCTGTCAATGCCATTGACGCCCATACCATTGAGGCGGTAGCTGAGGCAGTAAAGCTGGGTATTGTAAAAGGTATTCTGACTGGCGATCCGGAAAAAATAGCCACTGCATGTTTGGAAATTGGAGTTGACCAGAATTTGTTTACCATTGAGTCTGCCACCTCGGAGGAGGAAGCTGCTTTAAAGGCTGCCACTTTGGTGTCGACCGGGCAAGCAGACTTGATGATGAAAGGATTGATCAGTACCGACAAGTTTATGAGGGCTTTGCTCAATAAAGAATTGGGATTATTGCCTCCCAAAGCCATTCTGAGCCATATCGCGGTAATGGATTACCCGAATTATCATAAATTCCTCATAGTGAGTGATGTAGCTATAATTCCATATCCTGACCTGGCACAAAAGATGACCATGGTCAATTACCTTATAAAGACAGCCAAAGCGTTGGGAGTTGAAACTCCAAAGGTGGCCCTTATTGCAGCTACAGAGCAGGTCCTTTCCGGTATCCCGGCATGCACTGAAGCTGCTGTGCTGGCAAAAATGTCAGAAAGGGGACAAATTTCCGGTGGTATTGTTGATGGTCCACTTGCCTTGGATGTTGCCATTGATCCAGAGGCTGCCGCGATTAAGAAAATTGGGTCCCCGGTAGCCGGCGACGCTGATTGCCTTTTATTTCCAAATATTGACGCCGGAAATGTGTTTTATAAGATGAGTACACGCTTTTGCCAATCCGAACAGGCTGCAATCGTTGCCGGGGCAAAAGTACCGGTAGTCTTGTCAAGTAGGGGCGATACCATGCAAACCAAGTTAAACTCGATTGCTTTGGCAGCATATCTAAGTTAAATATTCTTCCATGTCAAAGATCCTGATTCTCGCCATCAATCCCGGTTCAACTTCCACCAAGTTTGCCGTTTACGAAGATGAGAAATGTATTTTAAATAAGACACTTCGCCACTCCGTCGAGGAAATGTCGAAGTATAAAAGCATCATTGCCCAGTTTGATTTCAGAAAGGGTCTGATTATCGACGCCTTGGTTGAGGAGGGGATAGATGTCGATTCCATCAAGCATATCATAGGCAGGGGCGGATTGACCTATCCTATGGAATCAGGTATATATCTTGTCAATAATTTGATGCTTGAACATGCCCGTGAAGGTGTCATGGGGCAGCATGCAAGTAACTTAGGGCCATTGATTGCTGACTATATTTCATTGCAAATTCCCAATTCCCATGCCTATATTGCTGACCCGGTGGTTACAGATGAACTCGATCCTATAGCAAGGATTGCCGGTCATCCCAAATTCCAAAGGGTTTCAATCTTTCATGCACTTAACCAGAAAGCCATTGCACGCGTGCATGCGCGAAAATGTGGGATTGCATATGAAGAACTGAATTTGATTGTTGCACATCTTGGTGGGGGAATATCAGTGGGTGCACATAAAAAGGGCAGGGTAGTGGATGTCAATAATGCCCTGGATGGTGAAGGTCCGTTCAGTCCTGAAAGGTCTGGATCTTTGCCCGTCGGGCAGCTGATCAATTTATGTTTTAGTGGCAAGTTTACCAAAGACCAGGTTTACAGAATGGTTATCGGGGAAGGTGGTTATGTCGCCTATCTGGGAACAAACAATGCGCTTGATGTTCAAAAATCAGCCGAGAAGGGCGATGTTGAGTCAGCTTTTATCCAGGATGCCCTTGCTTATCAGGTGTCGAAAATAATTGGTGAAATGGCTGTTGTGCTTGAAGGCAACGTTGATGGAATCCTTATTACCGGTGGACTGGCATATAACAAATACCTTACAGGGATCATTTCGGCCAGGACTGGTTTTATAGGACCTGTTTTTGTTTATCCGGGAGAGGATGAGTTAGAGGCACTGGCCATGAATGCACTGAGGGTGGCCAGGGGAGAAACCAAGCCGAAAATTTACGTTGGGAAATCATAGCTGCTTTTAAAATCAGGAATTTTAAATACTTTTACGAATATCTGTTACCCCTGTGCCATTGGAGGAGCATCCAGGGTTAGTATTTTTTCTAAAAGCAAAAGCTCTATGATTTTATCGATGTTTCAGATATCCTTGCCGTTACAGAACCCTGTCATCATATTTTCGTTAATCCTGTTCATAATACTTTTTTCCCCAATTCTGCTGAACAGGATATCCATACCGCCGCTGATTGGATTAATTATCGCCGGAATCATCATCGGGCCGAATGGGTTTAATTTTATTGCGCGTGATGCCAGCATCGACCTTTTCGGGACAGTAGGACTCCTTTATATCATGTTTTTATCAAGCATGGAAATGGATGTGGCTGAGTTTAAAAAGAATTCCGGTAAGAGTATGGTTTTTGGTTTTTATACCTTTATTATTCCTATGATCGTAGGAACCTTGGCCAGCTACTATTTAATGAAGTTTAACT
>JAEYXH010000010.1 GCA_023428545.1 Bacteroidota bacterium
CCTTCGGGCTTATCGCTCACGGCCACGCCAATCCTGAAAATATCATTTTGGTCCTTCAACGGGAAATAGAGAAAATACTTCCCGTCCTTGCAGGCGGCATCAGGAGCCCACAGCTGTCGGCCCGCCCAGGGAATGTCCTTCTTGTCGAGGGCAATCCCATGGTCGGTTACGGGGCCATCAACCGACTCCATCGAGAAAACATGGTAGTCGCGCATGTCGAAATGGTCGCCCAGGTCGTTCTCGGGAATGCCTGCATCCACGTCGTGCGAGGGATAAATGTATATCTTCCCGTCAAAAACGTGTGCCGACGGGTCGGCCGTGTACATGTGGCCGACTAAATATCTTGGTTCTTTCATGATCATCCGGTTTGGGTACGACAACTATTTCATTTTTGAGGCAGCCTCCACAATGGCACCCACCACAGGTTTGGGCTGGTAATTGCGGTCCCACAGCAAGGGATAATCCGTCCTGCCGCGCACCGGCCAGTTGTTCTTCCACGAATGGTTATCGGTAACACCCCACAGGGTCACGCGCGTAATCTTGTCGCTGTGCTTCAGGAACAGGTCGAAAAACGACTCCATGCGGTCATTCCAGACTGTTGCGACCGAGTCGGGCAATCCGGCAGTGTATGGATTCATGGCAGCCTGGTATTCAGCCTGGTCGCCCACATTGGCTCCCCTGTTTTGTCCGGGCATCTGCAACACCGTCATGTCGAGCTCGGTAATCATCAGCTTTGCCCCGGTTTCACCAAAAGCGACCAGGGTCTTTTCATATTCTTCAACCGACGGGTAATTCATGAGGAAATGGCCCTGCAAACCAATCCCGTCAATTTTAATGCCCCTGCCCTTCAGGTCATTCACCATCCTGACAACCGCATCACGGCGTCCGGCATCAGCCATTGAGTAGTCGTTATAGTATAATTCGGCATCAGGGTCGGCCTCGTGGGCAAACTGAAATGCCAGGTCGATGTAATCCTCGCCAATGATTTCATAGAATTTGGTTTTCCTCCACGAACCGTCATTTTCGATGGCTTCGTTCACCACGTCCCAGCCATGCACACGGCCTTTATAACGGCCAACGACGGTATGGATGTGGGTTTTCATCCGTTCAACCAACACTTCGCGGGTTACGTCATTACCCAGACTGTCGGTGAAGAACCAACGGGGGGCCTGTGAATGCCATACCAGGGTATGGCCCACGATGTGCATGCCATGCTTTTCGCCAAATTCGACAAACTTGTCGGCATTTTCGAAGCTGAATTCCCCCTCACGAGGTTGAATCTGCGCACTTTTCATGCAGTTTTCGGCAGTGATGGTATTAAAATGTTTCAATACAATATCCAGGCTGGCCGAATCCTTACCATCGACCTGGCCAACACTGAGAGCCGACCCGATATAAAATTTACCGGCCAGCGCATCTTTCAGGGCCTTTTCGTTCCCTGCACCGGTACAGGCTGTCACCACCAGTGAACAGGCAGCCAAAACCAACAGGACCATAGTTACCGCATTTCTTTTCATAAAGCCTTTATTTTTCATCAGTAATTCAACTAATATATAGTTTCAAATAAGTTACAAATTTTTCACCGGCATCCGCCACCAGGCATTGCCGTTAAGCATTGGTGCCCTGGCCTCTCCGCTCCAGCAGCTCCCGCTCGATGCTGTTCTCCATTTTTTTGTTGATCTCATAAAAGAAGAGACAACCAATGGCCACCATAAAGGTGATGGTGGGCAGCACGCTCACCGAAAGCTGGATACCGTGGATGGCGCCGTCCGACTGCACCGCAAGCTGCTCATCGTAGCCAAAAGTGGCAAGGATCCCGGCCACCAGTGCGCCCCCAATGCTAAGTCCGGCCTTTAACCCGAAGATCATGGCCGAGAAAATGATGGCGGTTGCCCTGCGGTTGTTCCTCCATTCCGAGTAATCGGCCACATCGGCAATCATGGCCCAAAGCAAAGGCGTGGTCACCCCGTAAAAGAAACCATGAAGGATCTGGAACCCGAACACCAGGGCGATCGAGCTGGGCGCGAAGAAATAGAAAGCCAGCAAACAAAGCGATGCCAGAAACAGGGCAGCGCCAAACACATCCCTCTTGCCAAACCGGTCGGCCAGTTTTTTGGAAATCACGATGCCCAGGATCCCGGCAACAATGCCACCGGCATTAAAAAGGCTGAAAGCCGATGTAGGCGCATCTTCGGGCCACTGAAAGCCCACGAGCCCTATTCCGGTAAGGAAATTGTTCAGTCCGTCGATAAAGCCTATAAAGCCCACATTCACCAGGAAAGCCGCGAGATGCTCCTCGCTCAGGTAGTTTTCGAAATAATAGACATACATGCCCCCCTTAAGCGAAAGGGTGATGAAGATGAATATGGTCAGCACCAGCATGGCAATCCATGGCTTGTTTTTGGTCAGGTCTTTCAGGTCCTGCAAAACACTCGAATTCTGTTCAGGCTTCGGAATGACCCGCTCACGTGTTGTGAGGAAGGTAATGATGAAGAAAACAATGCCCACCACGGCAAAAATGCCCATGGTTTTCTCGAAGCCCACCGTTTTGTCGCCGTCGCCCAGGATCAGGACCAGGGGCAAGAGCAAAACCTGCACCACAAACTGGGCCACCATCACCGCCACAAACCGGTACGACGAAAGGCTGTTCCGTTCTTTCATGTCGCCGGTAATGACACCGCTCAACGCGGCATACGGCAGGTTATTGGCCGAATAGACCACCACCAGGAGGATATAGGTAATGAGGGCATAAATCACCTTTCCGCCGGGACTGAAGTTCGGGGTGCTGAAAGCCAGCAGCGCAATAACGCCAAACGGGATGGCAGTCCACAGGATCCAGGGACGGAACTTACCCCAGCGGGTATTGGTCCGGTCGGCAATCACCCCCATGACCGGGTTGAAGAAAGCGCCAAGCATCCCTCCCGCAAAGATGATGGCCGATGCCGAAGCGGGGGGTATCTTATACACATCGGTGTAAAAGAAAGCAATAAATGTCATCAGGGTCTGAAAAATCAGGTTGGCGGAAAGGTCGCCCAAACTGTACCCGATCTTTTCAATCACGGAAAGCTTGTGGGAAATCGGTTTCATATAACGATTTATTGGTTTAATTAAATCTGGATCCGGTCTTTACCGAAATCTTCCGCAAGATATAAATAGGCTGTAATATTAACAATATCGAAAGGAGGAAAATGCAAATATTTATTCTGCACTGTTCTGTTCTGCTAAATTTCAATAATTGGACGATTCCCGATAATAAAAAACTAAAAGCGAAAGGGATCTTTCCTTTTAAAGCATTATCTCATAAACTGTGTAAATGAAAAATACCGTAAATGAAAAAAATACCGGGGGTACCTCCGGTATTTTTTTGTTTAATTTTAAATGATCCGATTTTTGGGGAGAAGGTCACTTGAGGATAGGTTACAGAAGCATTGCATCAACTTCCGAAGGTTGATCCTGGTGTTTGGTTTTTTTCCGAAGGAGGATTTCTTTACATTTGTATACTTGAAGGTTCGAGGGGATTCAATCTGATGATGACCATGAAAAAGATATTTGCAATTCTGCTGATCATCTTTCCGTGCAGCTTATTGCTGGCACAGGAAAGCATAAACATGCCACTCCCAGGCATTGACAGCCTCAAACAGGTCGCTCCTTCCCAGGATGCCTCGATTATTTATCCTGATCTCTCGTTCCCCATATTTGAAGTATCTCCTGCTCTTCACACAGATCCTGTAATTCCTGCCTTTGACTTTAGCGGCTACCTGGCAAAAGAACGAAAGATGTTGGCATTCGGGTCAGATAAACAAATATCGTGGATCTCGCCCGTTTTTATGCCCCTGATAACGCCTGCCAGCCCTTGGCTGCATTCAGGTGCCATTTTAACCCAGGCAGCCTATTCAATTAGCGATAAATTGATTTTGGGCGGGAACAGCTTTGGACTCAACAGCATACATTCGGCACCCTTGCCAAACTTCGACCAGCAACAATGGGACATTCGCGGTGCATCCATGTTTATGCAATATAAAGTCAACCGAAACTTTACCATTGAAACCCGGGTTTCCGTATCCGGCAACCGTTATCAACCCTGAAACATAACCACATGCTATCAATTTATAAAGCTTCCGCAGGATCAGGAAAGACCTTCCGGCTTGTGCTTGAATACCTTAAATTGGTGTTGGTGAACGAAAAAAACTATCGCCACATACTTGCGGTTACCTTCACCAACAAGGCAACTGCCGAAATGAAGGAAAGGGTCATTGGGCAACTGCATAATCTCGCAAATGGAATTAATAATCCATATTCAGATCATCTGGTCAGGGAAACCGGCCTGGATTCTGAAACAATTGCCATCAGATCTGAAAAGGTCCTTGAGAATATCTTGTTTGATTTCAATCGCTTTTCAGTCAGCACCATCGACAAATTCACCCAAAAGGTCATCAAATCATTTAACCGCGAGATTGGCGTAACGCCCAACTATCAGGTTGAACTCGATAGCCAGTTGATAATCAAGGAGGCTGTTGACCGAATAATTACTACCGTCACTTCAAATAAAGCCTTACGAAATTGGCTCGAAGAATTTATTGACGAGAAAATCCGGAACAATAAAAATTTTGCTGTAGAAAATGATCTTGTTTCACTGGGGGAGGAACTTTTTAAGGAAAAATTCCAGGAGAACATCGAGGATCTCAATCGGTTTTTCAGTGATCCACAGAACACCACCCATTACCTGAAATCTCTGAATTCTTTTATCTTCCCTTTTGAGCATGATATGAAAAACCGTGCTTCAACCCTTGTGGCTACCTATAAAGCAGCTGGTTTCACAAATGCCGATTTTACCTACAGGAATTCCGGGGTTGCCGGATTTATCGAGAAAATTGCGGCTGGAAATATCCCTGATGAATTAGGGGTCAGGGTATTGGATGCGGCGGATAATCCGGAGAAATGGGTTGCAAAAAACCATTCATCGCGTAATGAAATCCTGGCACTGGCAACTTCCGAACTTCAGCCTCAGTTTAAGCAAATGCTTGACTTTTACAGGTCGCACACCAAAGAATACTATACGGCCAGGGCCATAAAAAAAGAGTGGTACACCATGGCTGTGCTTATAGATCTGCATAATGAAATCACGGCACTCAACCGGGAAAAGGAAGTATTGCCCCTTGCCAGCTCAAACTTATTGCTTCGGTCAATAATCGACGGTAATGAAACACCATTCATATATGAAAAGAGTGGTAATTCATATGGACATTTCATGCTCGATGAATTCCAGGACACTTCATCCATGCAGTGGGAAAATTTTAAGCCTTTAATTTCCAATGCCTTGGGACTTGGGAAAGAGAATCTGGTCGTAGGTGATATCAAACAGAGCATTTACCGATGGAGAAATAGTTCGTGGGATATACTTGCCAACCAGATCACCCGCGATTTCCAGTACATGGGCATTAATAATGTGAGCCTGAACTCAAATTTCAGGAGTGATGCCCGCATCATTTCGTTTAACAACCATTTTTTCAAGATTTTCCCAAACAGGCTGGCAGCGCATGATGAGCTTGTCAACACAACCGAAAATTACCCAATACAACTTAAGGAAATATATTCTGACGTTGAACAAATCAATGCTCCCCATACCGCCCAGGCAGGTTTTGTAAGTATCGAAATTTTGGAAGATGATGATGAATCATTTCGGGCTAACTCCCTTGCCAGCCTCGAAAAGCAAATCAAGTTCCTGCAGGACCAGGGATTACAAGCGCATGACATTGCCATTCTGGTGCGGAAAAATGATGAGGGAAAGGCCATTGTCAACCATTTCCTGCAACTTCAAAGAATGGAGGAAAACCAGGCATACAACCTTAAAATTGTTTCGAGCGAATCATTGTTCCTCGAATCATCTGATTCAGTTAATTTTATCATAAACGTATTAAGGTATTACTTTAACAAGGAAAACAGAATCGTTCAATCAACTCTCATTCAATTGTATTTGCTCATGCAAACATTTGCAGGGCACGAAAGCTTGTCAGACATAGAGTTGTCCCGATTACAATCGGCCATATATCCGACCATTCATTTTGAGGAAGATTTCGCAACCCTTCTATTGCCAAAACTCAATGCCCTGGAGCCTGAACTGCAGAATTCGAGCATCGATGAAATCATTATTCAGGTTGCTTCAGCATTTGGCTTATTCAGGCATCCTTTCGAAATACCGTTCCTGCAGGCTTTGATGGACAAGGCAGCTGATTTGCGTAAACGTTATCTGAACGACATTTCAGGATTCCTGAATTGGTGGGACGAAAAGGGATATAAAGAATCGGTGAAGGTCAATGAGAACATGGATGCCATGCGATTAATGACAATCCACAAATCAAAGGGATTGGAATTCAAGGCTGTGTTGATTCCATTTTTCAACTGGCCATTGTTCGATTTTAAAAACAATATACTCTGGTGTACGCCCGACACCCCACCCTTCAACCAAGCCCCCCTCGTTCCGGTCACTTTCAGTAAGGATCTGGTAAAGACCATATTTTCCGGGGATTATTTTAAGGAAACATTCAACAGTATCGTTGATAACCTTAATCTTATCTATGTAGCTTTTACCAGGGCCAGATCAGTACTGGTGGTAAATGCGCCGGGGAATCCAAAAAAAGATACGGTTAGTTCGCTTTTGCCAGACACCTTAAGGGAATTGGGTGGCATGGAACCTTTCATGGATTGCTGGGATGCAGAAAACACGGTTTTCAAATTTGGATCCCTCGGGATGCCGGAAAGTGTCAACAATATACACAATCCAAGACCAGAAAACGGCTGGACTTTCAATTCATTTACCGCAAAGCTAAAACTGACCTCAACCATCAAGGATTTCGATGATGTGGCTGAATTTGGTGCCACAAGCCGTGACACAGGCAACCTGATCCATCAAATTATGTCACGGGTAAAAACGAGCGATGAAATGGATGAAGCCATCGTGCAAATTGCCTTGGAAAAGCGGTTGGCCGATTCAGAAAAAGAACAAATCAGTAAAACCCTGCACGATTTGTTAAAAAATCCCCAGGTGGCCCAATGGTTTGATGGATCATACAAAGTAATGAATGAAAAACAGATTTTATCTCCCAAGGGCATGTACAGGCCCGACAGGATCATGATTCGTGATAAAGAGGCAATAATTATTGATTTCAAGACAGGTAACTTAAGGACAGAAAGTTACAGAAACCAGGTAAGGAAGTACATGAATCTTTTAGTGCAGGCCGGGTATGAGAAAGTGGACGGATATCTTTGGTATGTCCAGGGCAATAATCTCGAAAGGGTAGAAATCCTTTAGGACTGAATCCCATTTTGTTATTTTTGCAGAAAAAATAATTCAAATGATCCAGAGAATTCAAACTGCGTTTTTGATTGTTTCCACCCTATTATTGGGATTTTTATTTCAATATCCCCTTGCTGATATATTGGCTGGAAACGAATTGTATGTCTTTAAGATTGGTGGCATCTACAAAGGAGAAGAACAGGTCTTTAATGGTCTCCCCATCCAGATATTCCTGATTCTCATCATATTGCTTCATATCGTTGTTATCTTTAAATACAAGAAAAGAATCCAGCAGATGCGCATCCTGGGATTTACCATGGTTCTGCTTGCAGGATTGTTCGGACTCTTCTTTTTCTTCGCATACAGTGGCTTCGAAAATCCGGACATCAGTTTTCAGATCCCCTTCTCCTTCCCGATAATCGCAATGATATTGGACTACCTCGCCATTCGGAATATCGGCAAGGATGAAGTCCTTGTCAGAAGTATCAACAGGCTCCGTCCCTGATGCAGGCAATGCTTTTCTCTGCCGGATATGGCAGCAGGTTGAGACCTCTAACCGACAACTTGCCAAAGGCATTGGTCGAAGCAGGCAACAAAACCCTTATTCAGTGGAATATCGAAAAACTGATCAGGGAAGGTTGCACAAAATTGGTGGTCAATGTGCACCATTTCCCTGAAATGATCATTGACTTCCTGCGAAAGAACGACAACTTTGGCATTTCCATCCATGTGTCCGATGAAAGGGATCAGCTTCTGGATACTGGAGGAGGTTTATTGAAAGCTTCCGGGCTCTTTAATCCTGGCGAGCCAATAGTTTGCCATAATGTCGATATACTTAGCAACCTCAATCTCAACGACCTGATTCGTTTTCATTTACAAAACAAGGCTCTTGCCACAGTTGCTGTCCGAAACCGCCCCACACAACGGTATCTGGTCTTTGACCAAAATATGCGGTTATCGGGCTGGATTAACCACGAATCGGGCGAAACAAAAAGCTGGAGAATTGAAGAAGGACAGCCTTATACCGAGATGGCTTTCAGCGGCATCCATGTCATCAGTCCTGAAATTTTCCAACTGATCAACAGGGAGGGCAAGTTTTCGATTATCGACAGCTATCTTGAATTATCGGCCAATCATGAGATTCTTGGCTTTCACGATACCTCGTCCATATGGCAGGATGTTGGTAAGCCCAGCCAGCTGGCGCAGGCAGGCAATCTTCTCGAACAGATGGGATTTCTATAACACCCTACTGCAGAAAATTGATCACAAACAATCTTTATTTCCTGGCTGACCTTATGACTGCCATCAGGATTTCAATGCCGGCAATCAGGAACAACGCGTATCCAAGAAGTTCGATCCCCTCTTCTGCAGCATTCTTGCCCCAACGATTATAATCCGCTTCCAGAATGGCTTCCCATAATTTTGTCCGGCCGAAAAACCGGCTGAAGACAAAAGTTACCAGAAAACCGGTAACCAGATAGGCGGTTTCGGGAATTCTCAATAATTCAGTGATGGAAGAAACAAGTCTATTCCTGTATTGCCATATCATCCAGGCGAACAAGAATATTAAAGGCAGCACCAGATAAAACCAGAAATCGATCTGGTTATTGAATTCCCTGATAAATGCCATAAAGAAAAATACGGAAATCAGTTTGGAAATTGGGCCTATATTTTTGTTGAAACGCCCCGTGGCCAGAAAAACCAATCCCAGCAAGAACAAAATTACCTCCTGGGCAATCTCAGTGGCTGACACTTCACCGAATTTTCCTGTTGACGTAGGATGTGTGGCATCATATAAATATATCTGGTTCAGCAGGACCATCAGACCCGAGTAAATGACGATTCTAAAAGAAAAAAGCAAAATGGTTCGAAGTGAGGCATTCATCATGTTAACTATTAATCAAATTAGGAAATCAGGCTTCATCGTTACTCAAACAACCGTTCGACAGCATGGGCAAAAGCATCTTCCTCATTGGTAGGCAGCAGCCTGAATCCCGATTTCAGGATATCAGGAGCATTGTCGGTAATAAATGAGTGTTCGGTAAATTCGAGAAGATCCACATCATTATAATCATTTCCGATGCCCATGGTCAATTTTGGATGTATATCAAGCTGGTTGCAAAGATAAAGGACACCGTTACCCTTGGATACCTCGCGGTGAAATATTTCGATCCAGATATAGCCGGTATTCAGTGGTGAACTTGAGCGGATGATGCGAATTTCGGGACATAAGGATTCAATTTCCTTTTTCATCCTGAAAAAACGATTCTCATCTCCCGGAATTACAACCAAAAACTGGCATAAGCCTGTTTCAACCATCCGGTTTTCAGGCAATGGGAAAGCGTATGAATTATGAAACGCGAAATATCTTTCAAACTCTTCACAGGGTTCACTGCCCCGGTGATACCAAAGATGATGGTTTTCGGGCACAGGCCAGAAAGCATGGAAATTTAAATCCTTATCCAACAAATAAGAAATAAGGATATTGGATGATTCCCGGGAAATATTTTTACTAAAAATGTGGGAACCGGTTTTCCAGTCATATACCCCGGCACCCGATGAATAAACGATAAAGTCGAAAGGTACTTCATTGGGTATTACCTCGGTCACTTTGCGCAAGTTGCGCCCGGTTGCGACAACCCTGACAACATCGCTTTTACCAAGCATGTCAAGCGCCTCAAGGTTACGCGGACTAATCGTTTTGTCATCGCGTAGGAAAGTCCCATCCAAATCGGTAGCTACCAGTCTTATATTATTCATTGACATATACTTGAAGCAGTTAATTAATCTTTAAATTTAATCAATAAGCTGGTAGCTGCTTACCTGGACAGGGGCATTCAGGTAAGGCAAGACCTTCTCGAGCAGAATTCCGTCAGCCGGTGAATGGTTATACCCAAATGTTGCACGAACACCCATTGAAATAAAATGCACTGCCCTGTCGAGGGCGATAGGCAGACTATCTCCCTGCAAGAGAGCGCCAGTCACCACCGATGAAAATGCATCACCGGTACCTGGATAGTTCGCCGGAAGATAGTCACAGCTAACCTTCCACATCCTGTCATCGGTCTTATTCCATGCGACCACCGCTGTTTTGTGGGGAAGTGATTTTTCAGGAACACTGGTTATAATCACAATTTCGGGTCCCATTTTGGCAAGCTCGCGGGCCCAGTCACAGATTTCTTTGGTATCGACATCGGGAGAATAATCTTTGCCAAGCAGAAAGGCCGCTTCGGTAAGATTGGGAGTGATGATATGGGCCTCCTCAACCAGTCGGCGCATTTCCTCAACCATATCTTGCCCAAAAGCAGAATAAAGCTTTCCATTATCACCCAGGACGGGATCAACTATGACAAGTTGGCCCTCTTTCCGAAAATCGCGGATAAACTGCTTAACGATATCGACTTGTTTCGACGATCCCAGATAACCTGAATAAATGGCATCAAAACTCAGGCCCAATTGTCTCCAATGGTTGATCATTTTATCCATGTCTTCAGTAAGATCAACCATATGAAATCCCGGGAAAGCGCTATGAGATGACAAGACGGCTGTCGGCAAAGGGCATACCTGGATACCCATGCTTGAGAGGATCGGAATAACTACAGTCAGCGATGCCCTGCCATAACCACTCAGGTCGTGAATGGCGGCAACGCGAGGTACAAAGTGTTTGTTCATGCCTGCCTGTTTTAGTTTGCCAAAGATACAGAAACTATCTTCGGTAGATCGACGCTAAGACTAATGACGGTTCGATTTTCTGCCTCTACCGGCTGATTCTGTCATTTAACCTACAAATCGGGAAGCAGGCATTTCAGTCCCGAACATTTTTCAGTGATTATATTATCTTTGTCCGCATTGCAAGGCATAAGCTTTGCATAAGAAGCCCGGAGTGCATTGAGCCACCGACTGAATTCCAATCATGCCGGGCTTGTCCGGAAAAAAGCCGGATCCAATGATAACAAATAATAATTTGCAAAATGAAGATTGGCCTGATTGGTTACGGAAGAATGGGCAAAGAAATTGAAAAAATTGCCATAGAACGCGGGCACGACATACCTGTGATTATTGATTTAAACAATTCCACAGATCTGTCCCCCGAAAATCTCCGTATCTGCGATGTCATCATAGAATTTACGATCCCGGAATCGGCAATCAACAATTACCTGAAATGTTTCGAAGCGGGAGTACCTGTAGTGAGTGGAACCACCGGTTGGCTCAATAAGCTCGATTACGTGCACGAACAGTGCAGGCATTACGATGGTACTTTTTTCTATGCAAGCAATTTCTCCATAGGGGTGAATCTGTTTTTCGAACTGAACCGGCACCTCACCTCACTTATGGCTCCGCACCGACAGTATAAACCACGCATGAAAGAGATACACCATATTCATAAGATGGATGCTCCCAGCGGAACTGCCATCTCCCTGGCTGATGACATTATCGGGAACATGCCGGAAATGAACAGCTGGACCATTGAAGAGAACCAGGCATTCGACCAGTTGCCAATTGAGGTCGAGCGGACCGGAGAAGTGCCTGGCACCCATATCATATCATGGGAATCAAATGTTGATACCCTAGAAATATCCCACACCGCAAAAAGCAGGAAAGGATTTGCGCTGGGAGCAGTTATTGCTGCCGAATATTGCTCGACCCACAAGGGTATCCTGAACATGAAAGACTTACTAAAATTCTAATAACGCAATGAGAAATATCCTGACCAATAAATGGTTTAAATTCGGTGTTGTTGCCATTCTTTACACCCTTTGGGTAATATGGCTCAAAAATTTCTGGTGGTTGATTGGCCTTGTGGTAATTTTTGACATGTACGTTTCCAGAAAAGTCCACTGGGCTTTTTGGAAGAAAAAAGATGCACCGGGAGGAAAGCAAACAGCCCTTGTCGAATGGATTGACGCTATCATTTTTGCGGTAATCGCCGCCTCTTTTATCCGGATGTTTTTTATTGAGGCCTATACCATCCCTACCTCCTCAATGGAAAAATCGATGCTGGTTGGAGACTACCTGTTTGTCAGCAAAACAGCCTACGGCCCAAAAACGCCAAACACTCCCCTCTCCTTTCCATTCGTGCATAATACCATGCCGCTTACGGCAACGAATAAATCCTATGTCGAGTGGATCAGGCAACCCTATAAAAGGCTGGCAGGTTTTGGAAAAATCAAGAATGACGATGTTGTGGTATTCCACTTCCCCGAAGGAGATACCGTTGCACTGAGGATGCAAAACCAAAGTTACTACCAGTTGGTCAGGTCATATGGCCGTGACAGGGTTTGGAGTGATGAAAGGAATTTTGGCAAGGTCATCGCACGGCCGGTAGACAAGCGTGAAAATTACATCAAGCGATGTGTCGGAATTCCAGGAGACGTGATACATATCAAGGAGGGTGTTTTGTTTGTAAACGACCGCCAGCAGGATCATTTCGATGGACAACAATACAACTATCTGGTAAAGGCCAACAGCACAATCAATCCAAGGGCACTTGACAAACTCGGCATTTCGAATGACGACCGACAGAACTATTCAAACATGCAGTATATTTTCCCATTGACCGACAGCATGGCTTCCGAGTTTGAAAAATTCAACAATGTCACGTCCATTGAAAAACTGCTTGATTCACCAGATCGGTGGGATCCCAATATCTTCCCTTCCGACAGCAAGTTCCCATGGAATGTCGACAATTTTGGACCTCTTAAGATTCCCGCAAAAGGAACGACAATTGAATTGACTCCAGAAGTTTTGCCACTTTATGACAGGATTATCAGGGTCTATGAAGGCAATACACTGGAAGTAAAAGACAATGTGATCCATATCAACGGAACCGTAACGAATCAATATACCTTCAAGATGGATTATTACTGGATGATGGGTGATAACCGACACAATTCGGCAGATTCACGTTACTGGGGATTTGTTCCTGAAGACCACGTGGTAGGGAAAGCGGTGTTTATCTGGTTGTCGCTCGACAAGGACAAGAGCTTGCCCGGCAAGATTAGATTTAACCGGCTCTTCCGGTCTATCCACTAAGATAAGTGTCAATAGAAAAGGATAATGGATGAAAACATTATCCTTTTTTTTCATACTTTTAGATCGATATTTAATGCTGGATTCACCCAAAAAATCAACCAATGGAGAATGAAATAAAACGCAATCCCATCAACACCCAACTGGTGCTCATGTTGCTTCTGGCCATTTTTCTGGTGATTTTTACCCTGCAGAATTCAGCATCGGTTGCCATTCGGGTCTTCCTTTGGAATGTCAACGTCCCTGTGGTAGTCCTAATACTGGTTTGTTTGCTTGTTGGATATCTTTTGCCCCATTTTTCTTACATTCCCAAAATCTGGAAATTGAAAAGTGAACTCTCCCGAACGCGAAAGGAGAAAGAAGAACTTGAAAAATCAACTGAAACCCAGGTTCGAAAAAAACCCGATCCTGAGGGAATTGCCTTTGATGACTTGCTGGGTGATGAGGAATAATGTATAAACCATTACACTTTCCTGATGCAAGAAGCATTATCTGCACTTCATGCCACCAATTACTTCGGCCCTGTATTTTTCTATTATAGCCTGCAAAAAGCTCCTTTGGTTTATATTGACCAGCATGAGCATTTTATTCGTCAGACTTATCGCAACCGGTGTCATATTCAGGGGTCCAACGGAATACTCCCTCTAATAGTCCCTGTTGAAAAAGGCCGGTCACCCCAACAGAAGATACGCGACATCCGAATTGCCTACCATACCCCATGGCAGCGTAACCATTGGAGATCCATTGTATCGGCCTACAGGAACTCCCCTTTTTTTGATGATTACCAGCCAGATATACAGATTTACTTCGAAAAAGAGTTCAGGTTCCTGTTTGACCTGAACCTAAGTATCATGAATACCATGTGTGAGCTTTTAAATCTGGATAGGACGATCAATTTGACCATCGGATTTGAGAACACGGGTGAAGAATCCTTAAATTACAGAACCAGTCTGTCGCCCAAAATCCCTATGGAGAAAACAGCTCCCTGGTATAATCCCATAGAATACACGCAGGTTTTTGAAGATAAATTTCCGTTTACACCAGAATTGAGTATCCTGGATCTTTTATTTTGCACCGGTCCCGCTGCGGTTCAATATCTTGGGCAGGAAATCATGTAAAAAACCTGATATGATCAGGTCATGATCGAAGGCGAGAGGAGGTAAATTGCCAATATGAAACCATTTGGCCAGGGCGGCGTCATCACCAGCCTTGGGATCCAACTTCTGTGGAATAATCGTGTAAAAGGCCAAAGTCAATGTGCGGTGTCTGGGATCACGGTCAATCGCGTCAAATACCCGGTATTGCTCCAGCCGGTCAACCGAAATTCCCGTCTCCTCCATCAATTCACGGCTGCAGGCTTTCTCAAGTGTTTCATCCATATCGGCGAAGCCTCCCGGCAAAGCCCACATTCCCCTGAAGGGATCCCTGCCCCGTTGTATAAGAAGAATTTCATCGGATTCCGTCAAGATTATTGCATCAACCGTGACGGCCGGACGTGGATAATTATATGTGTACATCGGTTTATTCCTGTTTCCCGGTTCTCCAGTATTTGACGACGAGGTAAACCACTGCGATCAGGATTAACAAATAGATCAGCAATTCGGTCCGTTCCATGGTCAGATTATTTTTTTCATAACCCGCATCTTATGCGTATACCTTTTGGTGTCTACGTTATAAATTCCATATTGATCCACATTATCGATCCTTACTTTACCTGAAGCATGAATTATTTTATTTTGCTTCCAAAGAATTCCGACATGGATAATATTCCCTTCTTCATCATCGAAAAAAGCAAGGTCACCTGGCTGGGTTTCTTCCACGAAGCTGAGAGATGTTCCAAGAAAAACTTGCTGGCTTGCATCCCTTGGCAGCCTGAATCCGGCCATTTTGTAGATCACCTGTGTGAAGCCGCTGCAATCGACGCCCAGCGGACTTCGTCCACCCCACAGATAAGGAGCATTAAAATATTTCAGGGCCTGTGAGATGATGAAGCCTCGGTGATCTTTAAGACGTCCATAAACAACATGCCCGTTCAGACTGTACTTCTTTGAATCGATCCTGAATTGCTTCAGATAGGGTCTCCAAAAGGGCAAAGTACTGCCTGCGACCAACATCACGTTTTGTTCTTTCGAAATGGGAATGATCGAGAATATATCGGTAGTGACGGCAGATGGTGCTGAGTCAATCCTTGCGCTGTCGCGCTCAGTAAGTGGGGTTACCATCTTGAAGTCGACCCATCCTTCATAGCCATCAAACGCAAGCCTGATATGACACCAACCCGGAAGATAGTCAATGATTTCAAAATGTTCCCCGAAAAGAACCTGGGTAACCATCTCGCTACGTTCCGAAGGTTCTCTGCGAACGGGAATTAAACTTAAACCGCAAATGCCGTAATTCATTAAAAAATTTAGTTATTTTACGCAATCAAATATATAATTTCTCAATCGAAATTATTGGTATAAATCTCTGGGCTTCCAAAAAATCATGAAAACTTTCAGAGACAATTTATTAAAATACTCAAAATTCATTTTCTGGGGCTTCGCATTCATAACAGCGGCAGTTCTGCTTTATCTTATACTCCCGTCGGAACCCAGGTTTATGTATGAATATCAGAAAGGAGCTCCCTGGAAACACGACAACCTGGTTGCCCCCTTTGATTTTGCCATATTAAAATCGTCAAACGAGATCGAAATTGAGAAACGGGAGGCTACAAAGAATTTTGCGCCCTATTTTTTGGCCGACACGGTAATATCGACCCAAAAACTGGGAGAACTGATTAAAGACCTTGGAGAGATAAACAGAGAGGAGCATCCTGAAATCAGTGCTGTGGAAAGAGAGCTGGTTTCATCTCTTCAGGCAATCTATTACAATGGCATATTGCTTACCTCTCCCGAAGCGATGGACGTCCTGGCTAACAAAAGTGAGATATCGGTGGTCACTGGAAACATGGTTGACCGAAGGGCTATAGCTGATCTGACATCGGAAAAAACAGCATACAACAATTTTCGCCAAATCACTACCGAAGTGTCGGCGAGGTTCCCGGAAGTGGCAGGTATATTGCGTAACCTTGATGCTGCCAAATACATCAAAAGTAACCTCAGTTACGATGACAACTATACGCGCAGTGAATTAAACCGGCTCGAATCGTCCATCGCAACCGCACGCGGGATGGTTCAGGCAGGCGAAAGAATCATCCTTAAGGGCGAGATTGTGGATGACTCCCGATTTCAGCTGCTCGAATCCCTGAAGGGTGCCTATGAAATGAAACGGGGGGAAGGCATCAACAGTCATCTTATTTCTGTTGGAAAATTTTTGCTCATCCTGGTCTTCCTGGGTTTACTGTTTACCTATCTTTATATTTACAAACCCAACATTTTGTCGGATACCCGAAAGCTTAGCTTCCTGCTCCTGTTTCTGGTATTCGTCGTATTTCTTGCCCAGGCAGTCAACTCTTATGAGAATCTGCACATTTATATAGTGCCGCTTGCCATCCTGCCTGTTGTAATCCGCACCTTTTACGATCCCCGCACGGCCATATTTACCCTGATCATCACATCGATCCTGATCGGGTTTTATGCTCCCAATAATTATGAATTTGTACTGCTTGAAGTATCGGCTGGTATGGTGGCTGTTTTCAGCCTGAACAAGATGCACCGGCGTGTTCATGTTGTCATAGCATCCCTGCTGGTTCTTTTTACCTATGCATTGGTATTTACAGCTGTGACCATGATCAGGGAGGGCACATTGATCGCATTCAATTTCAGGATGCTGCAGTGGTTTGCATGGAGTAGCCTTCTCATTTTGGTGGTTTATCCACTGATCTTTATTTTTGAAAAGATGTTTGGGTTTGTATCAGATGTAACACTGATCGAATTATCCAATACAAACCAGCCACTCCTTAGAAAACTGGCAGAAGAGGCTCCGGGGACCTTCCAACATTCAATGCAGATTGCAAACCTTGCCGAGGAAGTCATCCTTAAGATCGGTGGGAATCCATATCTTGTCAGGGCCGGTGCCCTATACCATGACATTGGGAAAGCAGTGAAGCCGACCTATTTCATCGAAAACCAGGAAATGGGGATGAATCCCCATGACATGATGAGTTATAAAAAGAGTGCAGAAATCATCATCGACCATGTCCGTCATGGCATTAAGACCGCTCAAAAACATAAATTACCGGCAAGCATCATTGAATTTATTGCCACCCATCACGGTACAACAAAAGCAAAATACTTCTACCTGAAACATTTGCAGGATAATCCAAACGAGCAGCTGAATGAAGATGATTTCGTATATCCCGGTCCCCTGCCCCGCTCGAGGGAAGCTGCCGTTGTCATGCTTGTTGACGGAATCGAGGCTGCATCGAGGAGTATGAAAGAGAAGACTCTTGCAGGACTGCGAACCCTTATCAATGACATGATCGACCAGAAAGTGAAAGACAATCAACTCGACAATTCAGATCTTACTTTCTCCGATATCAGTAAAATTAAAGAGATCCTCTTAAAAAAACTGGTCAACATTTATCATGTCCGGATAGAATATCCTTCGGAGAAATAACTGCAACATTTTTACTTCCAAAACGTTTATTTTTAAAAATTTGATTTGACTCATGAGGATATATAAATCTATATTAGTTGCTTTTCTGACACTCACCATCGTGATTTCCGGATGCAAAAAAGATGATCCGGATCCTGACAACAATGACAACGGAAATCCAGCCACTCAAATGGCCCCGCTACTGACCCGAAAGGTCAATACTTTCATCAAGGATGTGATGGGCGATGTTTATTATTGGAACAACACTTTGCCAAACATTGACCTGAACTTCGAATTTGATTCGAAGAAATATTTCGACAAGTTGTTGAATCAGGAAGATAAATGGTCATTTATCAGCGATAACATAACCGAAGTGGAAGACAGCTTTGAAGGCATAGAAACCACCTTCGGCTATTCGCTTGCATTTGGAAGCTTTGTGGATGGCACCGGCAATCCTACAGGCAACTATTTTGCCATCATCGAATATGTATATCCAAATACACCTGCCGCCAGAGCCGGATTTACCCGGGGTGATATCATCACCAAAATCAGTGGGACAAGCATTACAGCTTCCAACTATATGGACCTGTTCAACAATCCCAGCATCAGTGTAACACATGGAGAGTATACCGAAAGCGGCATCAGCGAAAAAGGAACAGTTAGCATGACGGCAGAGAAACTGGAACTTAACCCTGTTGTCGTGGCGAAAGTCATGGAGCATGGAGGGGAGAAAGTCGGCTATCTGTTCTACACACAATATATTGGAAGTTACAACAGCAGTTTGGATTCCGTTCTTGCAATTTTCAAGGAACAGGGAATCAGGCAAATGGTTCTTGACCTGCGATATAATCCGGGAGGACAGACAACTGCGGCACAGCACCTTTGCAGTTCACTTGCTCCCCTTGATGTTGTTAATGCCGGGAAACAGCTGGTATCTTTCAAATGGAACCAGAAATACCAGAATTATTGGCAACAGACCAACAACAAAAGCCAGTTGGGTGTCTATTTTAATCCCTCAGTGCCTGTCAAGCTTGGGCTTGATAAAATATATATCCTTACCACGGATGGAACGGCTAGTGCATCGGAACTTACCATAACCGGACTGGATCCTTACATGGAAGTTGTGACTGTTGGCAAACCAACGTATGGAAAATATACTGCCTCCATAACTTTTAAGCCTGAGGATATGTATGAAAGCCCTGATACTTATAAGGATTTCAAAAACTGGGGTATCCAGCCTATAGTGATTCAATTTGCAAATTCATTGGGAGTAACAGATTTCAAAGAAGGGTTTAAGCCTGACATTGATGTTGCTGACAAACTTTTGCCGGCATATGCCATTGGTGATCCTAGAGACCCCCTTCTTTCCCAGGCACTGGAGCACATGACTGGGGTCCCGGTTTCAACCACAAAGAGTGCCGTGACCTATCCAGAGTTCAAGGTTATACATCGCGGATTTTCAAAATTTGATGACAATAAGCGCAACATGCCTATTGATGACCGTCAGGAAGAACTCTTTAGGCTTATCAAAAAATCAGTACAGGAGTAAATTCAATTACCAGGACTAATTTTCAGGCTTGTGACCAGGCCCCACAAAGTCCTGGAAAGCGTTGTAAAATCCTCCCGTATTGCGAAATTCCTCCTGGTCCTTTTGGCTTTGGTGCCATTTGTCGGCCAACAACTGAAGACGGCTGTCGGCATGCGGGAAGAACATTTTGTATGATTGGCAAAAGCGAGGCTTTCGGTTATCCTGAGGATCCTTTATCCTGTCTTTCGTGCAACCCCCATAACATTTTGTAAGCCAGGGGCATTTACGGCATTCCCCGGGCAAAACAGCTTTAAAGGCGCCGAAAGTCTGTTGCTGTTTCGAATTCAGCATTGCAGAAAGCCGGTGAGTCATCACATTACCGAGTTTCCACTTTGGCTCCACAAAAAAATCACAACTATAGACATTTCCATTGTGCTCGATAACGACATAAGGTCCACATTCCTTCATCATGGTACACTCAGGTACAGGCATGCCTACATAGGCATGAAAAACTGACTCAAAATGTCGCACTGAGGTGGTAGGTTCCCCATTTTTAAAATCAGCCATCCAAAGGTCGAAAATTCGATTCAGAAAATGGCCATATGCCTCGGCAGTCACTGAGTAAGGCGCTGCCCGGGATGGATCGTCCGGATCGGTTTCAACTACCGGGATAAACTGCATCCAGGTTAGTCCAAGATTTTTATAATAGTGGTAGAGCTCATCCGGAAACTGGACGGAATAATCGGTCAAACAACAAAGCGCATTTACGGCAACATCATTATCCAACAACATTTGTGCATTATTTTCAACCCGGGCATGGGTGCCCTGGCCTCCCTGGTCAACCCTGTACCGGTTATGGATATGGGAAGGCCCATCGAGCGACAAACCCACCAACCAGTCATACTTGCGGAGAAAACGTGCCCAGTCTTTATCGAGAAGGATGCCGTTGGTCTGCAGTCCATTCCCTACTGTTTGTCCTCTTCCGAATTTCTTTTCGAGCTCGATCGCTCTTTCATAAAATTCAATCCCCATCAATGTCGGTTCGCCACCTTGCCAGGCAAAACTAACTGATTGCCCCCCCTGCTGCATAACCTGACGAATCAACTCTTCCTGTATTTCAGGACTCATCCGGTGCCTGACAGACTCGTTGAAGAGCTCCGATTTCTTCAGGTAAAAACAATAAGTGCAGTTCAAATTGCAATCAGGACCAGCAGGTTTGATCAGAACCGATTGCAAGGGTTTGAAATTCCTGGCCATTATCAAAATCAAAAATTATTAACAGGCACAAACTTAATAAATAGTGGCTAAAGAGAATGGTTGAAAACTTGATTGGCAGATTTTGGGGCGATATATTCAAAATCCCTAATATTGTTTTACATCCAAAGTCAAGTTAAAGACTGAAAGGATAAATGTACAACACATTATATTTCAGCATGATAAAGAAGAAAAGAAAAGGAAGGAGACTGAAGCCAAAATACAAGAGATTATTTATAGTCATTCTAATGCTTATTGTTTCCCTGATTGCCATTCCCCTGTTGATGCGTGATCATTCTTCGTCACAGGCAAGGGAAGTTGGAAAAGTGAGTGTCGCAAAATATAAGGATTTAAATGCAAGACATCTGAAACATGCGAAAGCAAATGGCATAAAACCGTTTGCTTCAGATGCAGATGTTTTGGAAGGCGTAAAGGAACTTATCAGGGAAGATGAACTCGAAAAACTTGAAGACAACAAGTATTACATGGTCGACGATCTCACCCATTCGCATCCCTACCTGACACCCGAAACCATTGAATTGCTTGATTTGATTGGGGAGCGTTTCCATGAAAAGCTAAGCGAAAACAACATTGAAAAATATCATTTCAGGATAACCTCGGTTCTTCGAACCAAAGAGAGCCAAAAAAGATTGAGCCGTTCAAATATCAATGCAACTTCTGATTCCAGCCATCTATATGGAACAACCTTTGATATATCCTGGAAGAACCTGGTCAGGAAAGGTTGGTTTGGCAAGGAAACCATTGTCGCCCATGGTCCGGCTATCAGGTTGTTGTCGCAAACCATTGGAGAGTTAAAAAAAGAAGGGAAACTGGTAGTGGTTACCGAATTTAAAGAAGCCTGCTTTCACATTACCATTGCAGACAACTGATCGTCGCCTGCATTATCACCCTGTCTTTGGTAAATTCCAATAGGGATGCAATAACTTATGACCAGGCAAGTTTAATAAGCAGGCTATTTTTTTAGTTTTGCAGAATGATGCAAAAGATCCTTATACCTGTCATCCTAATTCTTATTCTGACCTCAGAAAGTTTCGCTCAAAGTAACAATGCCACGCTTGTAGGCAAGGTTACAGATGAGGGTGGGCAACCACTTGAACTTGTCAACATTGCATTGCGTGATTATCCCATAGGAACTTCTACAAACCGCAGAGGGGAATATCTTTTAAGAATCCCGGCACGTCGCACTATAACGGTTGTCTTTTCTTCGATGGGGTATACAACATTAGAAAAATCCATACAGGCAGGAACTGAGGAACGTGTATCGATGAACGTCACACTCATTGAATCGACAACCGAAATTGGTGAGGTCAACGTCACCGAGAACAGGAGAAACAGCGGCGGGCTTGAAAGAATAGATCCCAGGCTTACCAATAACTTAAGCTCGGCAGGCGGAGGTGCGGTTGAGGCATTGATCAAAACGCTGCCGGGAGTTTCATCCAACAATGAACTTAGTTCACAATATTCGGTTAGAGGTGGCAATTTTGATGAAAACCTGGTCTATGTAAACGACATTGAGATTTACAGGCCGTTTTTGATCAGGGCAGGACAACAGGAAGGACTCAGCTTCATCAACAGTGACCTTGTATCATCCATAGAATTTTCGGCCGGGGGATTCAGCGCCCGATACGGAGATAAAATGTCGAGTGTCCTGGATATTAAATACCGTAAGCCAACTGAATTTAAAGGTTCAGTTTCGGGCAGCCTCCTCGGAGGAAGTGTCCATGTAGAGGATCTGGCCATCAACGGAAAATTTTCCCATATTACAGGCATCAGGTATAAAACCAATAAATACCTGCTGGGCAGTCTTGATGAGCAAGGCGAATATGATCCTCGTTTTGTGGATATTCAGACCTACCTTACCTGGAAATTTTCTGAAAAACTGGATATCTCGTTCCTGGGGAATATTGCCCAGAATCGGTATAATTTTATTCCTCAAACACGTGAAACTACATTTGGGACCTGGGATGTCCCACTCAACACAAAAATTTATTTCCAGGGAAGTGAAGTAGATAATTTTTTAACGCGGCTGGGAGCTCTGAGTCTAAACTTTCATCCAAATGAAAACCTGAACCTGAAATTCATTGCAACCGCCTATCTGGCCAATGAAGAGGAAACCTATGATATTCTTGGAGAATATTACCTGAACCAGCTTGAAAGGAACATGTCTTCCGAAGATTATGGCGACAGCATATTAAACCTTGGTGTCGGCACTTTCCTGAACCATGCCCGTAATTACCTCGATGCCAAGGTAGTCAGCTTTTCACACAAAGGAGCTTATAACAGCGAAAACCATTTGTTGAACTGGGGTATTAAAATACAACACGAAAGAATTGACAACCAAATCAACGAATGGATATACAGGGATTCGACTGGTTATTCACTACCCTATTCTGACGAAGAAGTTCTTCTTTATTATACCCTGAACAGCAAATCTTCACTTAAGTCGGTGAGAACTACCGGTTATCTTCAGGACACCTGGCAAATTCCGGTAGCGTCAGGTGACCTATACCTGAATGGGGGCATAAGGGCACATTACTGGAGTTATAACCGGGAAACGGTTATCAGCCCCAGGTTTTCCATCAACTATTTTCCTGATTGGAAAGAAGATATATCTTTCAGGTTTGCCACCGGCTGGTATCACCAATCCGCATTTTTCAAGGAATTGCTGAAACCTGATGGAGAAATTGAACCCGAAAATAAGGCACAACGATCATTTCAGGTTCTACTCGGAAGCGATTACATCTTCACTGCCTGGAACCGTCCCTTTCGATTCTCATCCGAAGCCTACTACAAACATATGACCCGACTCATGCCGTACCAGATTGATAATGTAAGAATCAGGTATTTACCCGATCAACTTGCCAATGGGTATGCTACCGGTCTGGACATGAAAATAAATGGTGAATTTGTAAGTGGAGTACAATCCTGGGCCAGCCTTTCATTAATGAAAACGCAGGAGAATATTGCGGGTGACGGACATGGCTATATACCCAGGCCAACAGACCAACGCTTTAACTTCAGTTTATATTTTCAAGACTATTTACCCGGAAATCCTACCTGGAAAATGTATATGTCAGCCTTTTACGGATCACGACTACCTATAGGGCCTCCACGGTCAGAAAGATGGCAGGATACTTTCAGGATGCCTCCTTACCGAAGGGTCGACATGGGCATTTCGAAAGTACTGATCAGCAAAAGCACCCCCGGAAGTGGTATAATAATGGAGGCAATTGATGATTTGTCAGTTAGTCTTGAGGTTTTTAATTTGCTGAATATCAATAATACCGTTTCATATTTTTGGGTTACAAGCAACTGGGGTGACATGTATGCTGTTCCCAATTACCTTACTTCCAGAAAGATCAATCTGAAGGTTGCCATTACTTTCTGATTATTTCTTCCAAATAGTTTCGATTTAAGGATCCCCTTATTGAATTAACGTTATTTCAGAACCAGGTTTGGCAAAAATCATTTGCACAAGTTTTTTTGTATATTCAACTTAGTTTTTAAACCTGATTTATGAAACTCAGAATTTACCAGGTCGATGCCTTTACCCATAACCTATTCAAGGGCAATCCCGCTGCAGTCATTCCATTGCAGAATTGGCTTCCGGATTTGGTCTTGCAGCAGATCGCCCTGGAAAACAATCTATCAGAAACAGCGTTTTTTGTACCTGCCAAAGATCACTTTGAGCTTAGATGGTTTACCCCGCAAACGGAAGTTAACCTTTGTGGACATGCCACCCTGGCGACCGCCCACGTTCTATTCACATACCTGTTCCCGGAATTGAAGGAGATCCATTTCTCATCCAAAAGCGGGATTCTTAACGTATTTCGGGATCAAGCCATCTACTTTCTGGACTTCCCGACGTCGCCAATCGTATCCGTTCAGGAATCCAATTTAACCTTGATAAAGAGAATGTTCACTAATTCCGTGGCAGTGTTTGAAGGTAACGAAGACCTCATGGTCGTGCTTCCATCAGAAGGGGACGTTCACGGATATAAGCCTGACTTCCAGCATCTCGCCAAACTTGATTACAGAGGAATTATCATCACCGCAAAAGGAAGCGAGACTGATTTTGTCAGTCGTTTCTTTGGACCTCGGGTTGGCGTCAACGAAGATCCTGTAACAGGTTCTGCACATACCCTCCTCATTCCATACTGGTCAGCGATCCTCAAAAAAAACAAGATGACCGCCCGCCAGTTATCAATTCGGGGCGGTGAATTATTTTGCGAACACAAGAGAGAAAGAGTACATATTGGAGGATCAGCTGTAACTTATCTAACAGGCGAAATCCTAATACCGGGCGACTAATTATGATAATGCTCTTATACAGAAAAGTGTCTTTTTTAAGTCATAATATTTGGAAATTATCCAATACCATTCATCAATTTACATTTACATATGAGACCATCTCAAAATTATAAACTTATGATATCACGTTTACTGTTTCTCATTTTGACCCTGAACATGCAATACATTCAGACATCGGCACAGGATCCTGCGTCGGACCAGGTAAAGCAAATGCTAAACAAGCAGCAGGAAAGCCTTAACCACAGGATAGACCAGTTACAAAAACTGGCAGACGACATCTTGTGGTTTGAGCGCACCGGCGATGTGGCCCTTGTCGACAAACTTTACATATACGGTCCACCTAAATGGAAGGAAAACAATCCGACCGCTATGGGAGCCGGAAGCCCAGTGAAATTTTGGACCTATGCATTTTTTCCGAAATCACTCGATCCAACCCGGAAATACCCTTTAATATTACTGCCCCATGGAGGTGTTCATGCCGATTTCACAACCTATTATACACATATTATCAGGGAACTTGTCAGCCAGGGTTACGTGGTGGCAGCTCCTGAATATAGGGGCAGTACAGGATATGGCCGGTCCCATTATGAGAAAATTGATTATGGCGGCCTTGAGAACGAAGATGTATACTTTACAAGAAATTACATGATCGAAAATTATGATTTTATCGATAAAAACAGGATTGGCATTATCGGCTGGAGCCATGGTGGATTGATTACCCTTATGAACATCTTTGATCATCCTGATGAATACCAGGTAGCCTTTGCAGGAGTTCCGGTCAGTGACCTGATTGCAAGGATGGGATATTATGATGAGGGATACCGTAATTTGTTCGAGGCAGATTATCACATCGGACAGAGCGCCCATGATAACGTGGCTGAATACCGAAGGAGATCTCCGGCATGGAATACCCATAAATATAAGGATACACCTTTGCTTATCCATACAAACACCAATGATGATGACGTGAATGTCCTGGAGGTGGAACATCTAATAAAATCGCTCAAAGCAGAAGGGAAGAAGTTTGATTATGTCATATTTGAAGATATACCCGGGGGTCACTCATTCGACCGAATGGATACAAAAATTGCCAAGGAGATAAGGGTAAGCATATATAAACACCTTGCAAAGTATCTCAAGCCAGACCATCCTATCGATACACTTCAAAAACTGCAGATTGCAGGCTATCGGTTTTAATCAACATAAAATCAGCACTGAATGGGTCACCTATATGAAAAACGTCTGTTCAATCCAAACTAAATTTTATCATTACCTGACATGATTTAGACATTTTACGCAACGGCATTTTCAATGAAATTCCCATTTTGAATCACTATTCCCATTATTGGATTATACTAATATATTCCAAGTTATGTAAAAATCATTTATATGTCTGTATATCAACTTATTAATTAATTTATCGAAAAAAGTTCCATATTTGTATCCCATATTGGGAATATATTTCTATTTTTGAATAACCGAACACAGCGATTTTTCAAAATGAAAATATTTTGACAATAAATTTCAATCGTGTAATTTTGGGAAAGACGCTAATAACAAAAATACAGAAGTATGAATTCCCTGAATGGTAAACCCGCCTACAGGATCTTCATTGTTGAGGACAATGACTTGTATGCCAAAGTCTTAAAAAGACAACTCGAGAATGACAACTATGAGGTTTATGTCTATTACAATGGCCGTGACTGCCTTAGTAATCTGGACAAACAACCTGATCTGATTACCCTTGATTATACTTTGCCAGATATGAATGGAGATGCCATTCTGTCTGAAATCAAGAAACAGCTGCCCAAAGTACATGTTATAATCATATCAGGGCAGAATGACATCAATACTGCAGTCGGATTGCTCAAGAATGGGGCATACGATTACATAACCAAGGGACCGGACACCAGGGAAAAACTTGGCAATACCATCCGGAATATCTATCAAACCGATCAGCTTCGAATTGAGAATGAAGTTTTAAAAGAGGCTGTCAGGGAGAAATATGATTTCCGCAAACTGATTAAAGGAAACAGCCGAGAGATTGAAGCCATCTTTTCCCTTATGGAGAAGGCTGTCAACACCAATATCTCGGTTTCCGTAACAGGAGAAACCGGCACGGGTAAAGAACTGGTCGCCAAGGGCATTCATTATAATTCAAAGCGCAAGAATAAGCCATTTATTGCCGTGAATATTTCTGCCATCCCTGAAGGGTTGATTGAAAGTGAACTTTTCGGTCATGAGAAAGGGGCATTTACGGGAGCCGATTCCAGAAAAATCGGGAAGTTTGAACAGGCAAATGGAGGCACCTTATTCCTCGATGAAATTGCTGACCTGGATATCCATATCCAGACAAAACTTCTCCGCGTAATCCAGGAAAGGGAACTAACCCGATTGGGGGGAAGCCAGAACATCCCTCTTGATGTTCGAATTGTAACCGCTACCCATAAGGACATGCAACTGCTTGTTTCCGAGGGAACATTCAGGCAGGACCTCTTTTACAGGCTACTCGGTTTACCTATCGCACTTCCTCCCCTTAGGGACAGAGGACATGACATCATCCTTCTGGGCAAGTTCTTCATTGATGAATTCTGTGAAGAGAATAACCTTCAGAAGAAGAGTATTTCACCCGAAGGCCGCAGTGCCCTTCTCTCCTATCCCTTTCCCGGCAACATCAGGGAGCTGAAGGCCGTGGTCGAACTGGCCTGTGTCATGTGTCCCGGTGACACAATCGAACCCGAGCACCTGAATCTTATCGGAAAGGAAAATGTCAACCACCTGCTCGCTGCCGAAAAAACCCTGGACGAATACACCGAGGATATCATCAATCACTTCCTCGTGAAATATAATCACAACGTAAAAATGGTTGCAAGCAAACTGAATATTGGTAAATCAACCATTTACAGGATGCTTCAGAATACACAGAATTGATTCCAGATTTAAAATATGTATAAAGGGCGGTTATAATGACCGCCCTTTTATATTTATTTCTATGAATATATTGCTCAAATGATCATGAGACCTGGAAAGCGTCAATACCTGACACAATGGTATCTTTGGAAATCTTTTTTACCAATCCCTGCAGCACTTTTCCCGGACCAATTTCGGTAAATTCCACTGCACCATCGGAAACCATGTTCTCCACAGTTTGGGTCCACCTGACCGGCGCAGTCAGTTGTGCGACCAGATTCTGCCTTATCACTTCAGGATCCGAAACAGGCAATGCATTCACGTTTTGGTAAATCGGGCACAAGGGGGCATGAAATGGAGTATTCATGATAGCTGTGGCCAGCTCTTCCCTGGCAGGCTCCATCAGGGGTGAATGAAATGCCCCTCCAACAACAAGTTTCAATGCCCGTTTTGCCCCTCTTGCCGACAACATTTCGCATGCCTTGTCAATTCCGGCGACAGATCCTGATATGACCAATTGGCCCGGACAGTTATAATTGGCTGGAACAACCACTTCCGCAATCGAGGAACACACCTCCTCCACTACAGCATCCTCTAACCCAACAATGGCAGCCATGGTGGATGGTTCAGCCTCACATGCTTTTTGCATGGCCAACGCACGCTGAAATACCAGCATCAGACCATCCTCAAATGTCAAAACACCATTCGCCACAAGAGCCGAAAACTCTCCAAGGGAATGCCCTGCCACCATATCGGGACTGAAATTTTGCATCGTCTTGGTCAACAGCACTGAATGCAGGAAAATGGCAGGTTGTGTAACTTTAGTCTGTTTGAGATCATCAACAGTCCCATTAAACATGATGTCAGAAATGCGATATCCTAAAAGATTATTTGCCGTTTCAAACAGTTGGCGCGCTATGTCAGAATTCTCATAAAGATCTTTACCCATTCCGGGGAATTGGGCCCCTTGACCGGGAAATACGTATGCCTTCATATAATTTTCAATTTTATACCGGAAAACGACCGGATTGTTATACAACGTCGCAAATATAATAGTTAAATGGTTGATGGGAACTTACAATATAATGTCACGAAGCAGTCTTAAAACTTAGGTTGAATACCGGATATATTCTTCAACCCAACCATCCAAAAATTCAAAAAGAATCTGCCATTTTACTTTTTACAGATTGTAAATTGAAGATGAAAATCCAACATTGACTTTTAGTGCATTGGGGAATTCGATTATCTTTGCTTTCCGTGACTAAACTAAATGATATGAATCTGAAACAGACCTGTATCCTATTTCTTATTGGAATAATGTTTTCATGTAATACTCCCGAACAGCAACTTAAGTTACCTCATGTTTATACAATGATCGGCACAGCCACTGGCGTTACGGATATAACGTCACTTCAGCCCGGAAACATGGAAAGTTTTGGACAGACGATCCCGGCCATAACGGCACCATTCGCCATGACCCAATGGACGCCTCAAACCACCCTGGGAGAACATAAATGCAACGCTCCTTTCTATTTCGGACAGGGAATCCTGAATGGTTTCAGGGCTACGCATTGGACCAGTGGTTCATGCGTAAAAGACTATGGCAGTTTTACATTAATGCCCATTTCCGGGGATGCAACTCATCTGCCGCAAGCCAGAAGAGCCTCTTTACTGATTGACAGCGAAAGCCTTACTCCAGCATATGGTGCCTTTCATTTGATGGAATATGAAGTAATCACAGAAATTACTGCGACCAAAAGAAGCGGCATATTCAAACTTTCCTGGGCAAACCCCACAAATCCATCAGTTGTTTTTGACATTAACAATAATGAAGGCAAAGGATTTATTGGCTTTGATCCTGAATCAAAGGAAATCATAGCAGAAAATCCGGTGACAAGGCTCTATAACGGAAATGGCCAGTCAGCCGGGTTTAGTGGGTTCATGGTTGCTCAATTTGATTGCGAAATCAGCGGTTTTACGCCCTACAGCGACTACCAGCTATTTAGCGATTCGCTTCAACTTTCCAACATGCCCAGAATGGGTGCAAAGGTATCTATAAAGCCTGGAGCCAATAATATCGTACATATCAAGATTGGAACTTCTTTCACAAGCATAGAAAATGCACGAGAAAACCTGGAAGCTGAAATCCCCGGCTGGGATTTTTATGAAATTAAATCAGATCTGGAATCGGCTTGGGAAAACTTGTTAAGCACCATTTCTGTCGAAGGAGGCACTCCCGAAAAAACCAAAGAGTTTTATACCGCCATTTACCACAGCTGCCTGCATCCACGGCTCTACAGTGATGTAGATGGCTCCTACCCTGGGTTTGGAGAGGATTCATCTATTTATGTGGCTGAAGGCTTTGACTATTATTGTGACTTCTCCGCCTGGGATACCTACCGGGCCCAAATGCCTTTGTTAAGCCTGATCGCACCAAAAGAATACCGCGATATGATGACATCATTGATTAATAAAGCGGAACAGGGAGGCTGGCTGCCAACCTTCCCCATGTGGAACAGTTATACTTCGGCCATGATTGGTGATCATGCCGGAGCCATACTTGGGGATGCCATCATGAAAGGATTTAAAATTGACGAAACGGCTGCCTGGACTTACATGAGAAAAAACGCCTTTGAAATCCCGTCGGATTATGACGAGTATGCAGATGGCAAAGGCAGAAGAGCATTAAGAACCTACCTTGAATATGGATATATTCCCCTTGAAGACGAAGTTCTTGAGGCATTTCACACACACGAGCAGGTATCGAGAACCCTTGAGTATTCTTATAACGACTGGGTTCTTTCCCAGGTTGCCCTAAAACTGGGCCATGAGAATGACTTTGAGGAATTGTCCTATCGGGCTCAGAACTATAAAAACGTTTTTGATCCCGATAAGGGTTGGGTTTGTGGCCGATATACCGATGGCACATTTACCGAGGATTTTGAAGCTGACAAGCAGATGTATTATATCACGGAGGGAACACCAAAGCATTATACCTGGTATGTTCCGCATGATCCTTCAGGATTGATGGAACTCATGGGTGGCAAGGAGTCATACCTGAACCAGCTGCAGCAATTTATTGACAACAAGGAGTATTGGCATGGCAATGAACCGAGTCATCATATACCTTATATGTTTAATTTTGCTGATCGTTGGGACCTGACACAGAAAACCGTAAAGAACATTCTTGATACTGAATACGAGGACAACGCAGGGGGATTGCCTGGAAATGATGATGCCGGACAGCTTTCGGCCTGGTATGTTTTCTCTTCGATGGGATTTTATCCTGTTTCTCCCGGAAGCAATGAATACCAACTATCCTCCCCTGTTTTCAGCAAAGTGACACTAAACCTTGACAAGGATTATTATAAAGGCAAAACCTTTACATTGGCTGCTGATGAAACTTCCGTCACTGGAATTTATTCAAATGTAAAACTGAATGGAAAGGATTCGGGAACAACCCTAAAACACGAAGATCTTATGAAAGGAGGCAACCTATCGTTTCACAAATAATTGTAACAAAATAAAAAATCATCTGATCTAAAAGTTTATTTCATAGATCAGATGATTTTTCAAAAAGTCCTTTCCTAATTGGAATCCGAGGCTCTGTAAACCTTATGGATCCTGACTTCAAACAACATGGTTGAAAAGGCAGGAATATATCCGGACCCATTTTGGCCATAAGCAATTTCAGATGGAACAATCAGATGTGCGACAGTACCCAGCTTCATCATTTGGACGGCTTCATTCAATCCATCAATCACTCCCGCCTGTGCTCCCACCGGCACAACCGAAAAGCGCAGTGGGTCATAATAATGTCCTTCCTCTGAGATGTTGAAATCCACCAAGGTACTATCGATCAGCCACGTACGATACAAAACATCCACCTGGTCACCCACTTTGATGGAATCACCTGTACCTGCCACTTTTTCGATATAGTACAACCCTGTTTTAGTGGGCTTAACTGTGATATTGTTCTTTTGGATAAATTGATCAAGCAATTCAAGCTCCTTTTCCCTAAGTTTACCCAGGTCATTATCATCACATGCGTAAAACAATCCGGAAACGATGACTGCTGCAATAAATCCTGTTATTAATCTTATCCTCATACTTATTTTTCCGTATTTATTGATTGATTTCTTTTAAACGTACCCCATATATCCATATTGTCTGTTTCATTTAGTTAAAGAAAAATGGAAATAAATCCTATGGTCATTGAACAGAGTTTGGTTTTATATCTTTCATTTTCATCGAAAACACGATTGTACTAAAAGGAGGTATCACACCTGGCACACCTTCGGCACCATATGCCAGATCAGAGGGTATGATGCATTCCACTTTTCTTCCCTTATTCATATGCACCATCATATCATCCCAACCTTCGATCATATCAACACCTTTATAGACAAAAGTATACAGTGAATCCTGTGAATGCCAAACCGATGCATCAAAAACTTCACCGGTGATCAAAAAGCCATAATAAATCACTGACAATGTATCTCCAGCCTTGGGCATAGCTCCCTGTCCCGCCTGAACAGGAACATAATACACCCCAGCGGCGGTCGTATCCACGTTATGTCCTTTACTGACTAACCGTGCCAGGTATTCTGACAGAAGACCCTGTTCCCTTTCCGGGGTATAGTCAATGGTTTCGTCCTTAAGACATGCCGTGGCCACAAAAAACAACAATCCAAAATATAAACCTAAACGAATCAATTTGTAATTTTTCATAATCTACCTTAATTAATCTGCATTATTGAGAAGATGAAGATAGTCGGGCAAAAGTTGCGTAAACTTGTCTAAAGTTTCCTGAAGTGAAAGTTTGATCTCCCCCCCGGCAGCATTCAGGTGTCCTCCCCCATTAAAGTGGTCAGATGAAAACGCATTAGCGGGGAAATTCCCCTTTGACCGAAAGGAAACCTTGACAAAACCATCCTTTTCAATGAACAATGCACTAAACACAATATGGTTGATAGAAAGCGGAATATTCACGAATCCTTCCGTATCGCCCGGCACAAAATTATACTTTTTCAGCTCATCACGACTTAAACTGATATAACCTGTTCTGTATTCAGGCATTACCACCATTTTCTCGTGAAGACAATACCCCATTAAACGGAGCCTGTCGGCTGAAAAATTGTGGTACACACGGCCATGTATCGATTCCGTATCGATCCCATAGGTCATCAAGGCTGAAAGTACCTTATAGAGATTGGGGCGTGACGTATTATGGCTGAACGAACCAGTATCCGTCATGATTCCTGTATACAGCGCTTCCGCTGCTTCATGGTTCATAAACCGTTCAAGCCCAAGTGAAACCACAAAATCATACACTAATTCGGCTGAGGAACTATACTCAGGCTCCGAAACAGTATAGTGACAAAATGCAGTTGGATAAGGATGGTGGTCAACCATGATCTTTGTACCGCCAAAACCTGCGATGGCACTCTCCATTTCGTCAGTTCGGCCGATATCATTGAAATCGACACAAAACATGATGTCGCACCTCTGCAAATAATTGAGAGACGTTTTCCTCATCTTCTGATAATTAAAAATCTCCACATCACCGTTCAGCCACGACAAAAATCCCGGATAATCATTGGGTGAAATTATCCTGACTTCATGTCCTGCATTCTTCAAGACAACGGCAAGACCGTAGGCTGAACCGATGGCATCACCATCTGGATTTGAATGTGGGACAATAACGATAGGAGATGAATTTCGGGCAAGCAAATCAGAAATTGCCCCAATTATTTCATTATCAGTATTTTTCAAAAGCCTTTCCTTTTTTGAGTTGCAAAGATAAGAATTCTGCCCCACCGGCATAATAACCCACGGGTTAATTTTTGTTATCTTGCGGGCAGCAATAACAACTAAAAATGTCCGCAAAATGACTGGTAGATTCACACTTACAATGATTAAACCCGATGCTGTGGCGAATAATCACATCGGTGGTATACTAAAAATGATCAATGAAGCAGGTTTTAGAATCAAGGCCATGAAATACACCCGGTTAAGCAAAGAACAAGCAGGCCAATTCTATGAAGTACACAAAGACAAAGGATTTTACAATGATCTTGTTGAGTTTATGACTTCGGGACCAATCGTTGCCGCAATTCTTGAGAAAGAGAATGCCATTGCTGATTTCAGAAAGCTGATAGGTGCAACTAACCCTGCCAACGCCGAATCTGGGACCGTAAGGGCTGCCTATGCCGAAAGTGTGCAACGGAATGCCGTCCACGGTTCAGACAGTGATGAGAATGCCATTATTGAAAGTGATTTCTTTTTCTCAAAAGTGGACAGGTTCTGAGAAAACCGAAAAGGTATCAAACTCATCCATTCCTTTAATAAAACCTATGCCCATGCATGGGTTTTATTATTTTTATCTCAGGACTACCTTCCTGATCACCTCTTCTCCAGCTTTTTCATTCAGTCGGGTACGAAGTTCCTCCCTGAGCATCATAAGTTCAGATCTGACAACCGAAGATTCGAGATCGAGGTACAAGACCCCCTCCCTTACAGATATTTGACGCAAATAACGGCCCATTGTCTGACCAAGCATTTCCTGGCAATATTCAACAACTTCGAGCTCCTTCATTTTTCCGTCAATTCTCTGTTCCCGGACAAAATCCTTAAGCAGTTGTCCCAAATTTTGCGTGTTACTTCTTCTCATGATAACTCTTCCGTTTTTCCGTTCACAACCATAAAAAGCCTGTAATCGGTAGTCACCGAACGCAATATGGCATCGAGGTGTTCCCTGTTGGTGTCAGTAATGAAAATCTGCCCGAACTGATCACCTGAAACCAACTTCACTATCTGCTCGACACGATTTTTATCCAACTTATCAAATATATCATCCAGTAAAAGGATGGGCCTAATTCCGGAAACATTGGCAATAAACTCGAACTGTGCAAGTTTCAGTGCAATCAAATAGGTCTTTTGCTGTCCTTGTGATCCGATCTTCTTCATGGGATGATCTCCCAGAATCAGGCTCATGTCATCTTTATGGATACCAGTGGTAGTATATTGAACCACCCGGTCCCTGGCATAAGTTGCCTTGAGCTGATCATACATTGGACCTGACGAGAGATCCGACATATACTCGAGTCCAACCACTTCTACCCCACGGGAGATAATACTGTAATACTTTTGAAAAACAGGAACCATGTCGCGAATAAAACTTTTTCTGCGTTCATGGATCTTTGAACCGGATGCGGCCAGCTGCTCATCGTATACATCAATGACGTCACTATCAGGAATCTGCCCCTGAAAACCCTGCTTCAGGAGATTGTTCCTCTGCAGCAACACCCTGTTGTACCTGATCAGGTCGTGCAAATACCCACTGTCAAACTGGGAAATCACACCGTCCATGAATCGTCGACGCTCCTCACTTCCTCCCATAATCAGGACAGAATCCCCAGGCGAAACCATGACAAGAGGCAGCAAACCAATATGCTCCGACATCTTCCTGTATACCTTGCTGTTGCGCTTTATCTGTTTCTTCTGGCCTTCCTGATAACTGCATATGATTTCTTCCTCCTTGCCAGTGCGGTTATAAACACCTTTAAGCATGAACCAGTTATCTCCATGCCGTATATTCATCTGGTCGACGGAATTAAAAAAACTCTTGGTAAAAGAGAGATAATAGATAGCATCAAGCAGGTTGGTTTTTCCAGCCCCATTGTCACCAATGAAGCAATTCAGCCGGGGAACAAAATCCAGGATAACTTCCTGGAAGTTCTTGAAATTTACTGCTGTTAGATTCTTAAGATACATGCTTAAACTGGTCGTTTCAGGATATACAAATCTACTTAAAAAAACACTCTCCAAAAAACAGGATGCCTACAAGACCAACACAACTTCAATGGATACCTTCCACAAAAAAGCATATTAAGGCACACATTTGAACATGCCAGACAGGCCTTTGATGATTCTTAAGGATAATAACACCGCGTTGTTGATTAATATCCAAAATATTGAAGAAAGGACAGAGCCATTTTTGAAAAAATAGCTATTTTTGCGACACAATTTTTGAAAAGATTTAAAATGGCGAAAAAGAAATCAACTCAGCACGATAACGTACAGGATATTGAAAGTGCTCTGACCAGGACTGAACAATTCATTGAAGATAATCAGAAACTCATCACCTATATAGTAGGAGGCATTGTGGTCGTAGCTGCTGCTTTTCTGGGATTAAACAAATTTATTCTTCAGCCAAGGGAAGATGAAGCCCAATCGCAAATGTTCATGGCTGAAAATTACTTTGAAAAAGACTCATTCAATCTTGCTATAAATGGAGATGGCAATTATCTCGGCTTTCTGGATATCATTGACGATTATGGCATGACCAAGAGCGCCAAACTGGCTAAATATTATACTGGTGTTTCTTATCTCAGACTTGGTGAATACCAGGAAGCCATAAACTATCTTGGAAAATTCAAAACCGATGACATTTTACTTGCATCCGTTAAGGAAGGAAGCATGGGAGATGCATACTCAGAATTGGGTGATGACAAGAAAGCCCTTCAGCATTACATCAATGCGACTAGTGCTTCGGACAACAACTTCACCACCCCGATATACCTCATGAAGGCTGCCGCCATCTATGAAAATCAAGGTGAACCAGCCAAGGCACTCGAGTTTTATACCCGAATCAAAAATGAATATCCTGATACCAACGAAGGCCAGAATGTTGAAAAATACATTGCCCGGACAACCACTCTCCTTGAAAAATAAAATCAATATTTTTAAACAATAGATCCCGTCAATATTGATGGGATTTTTTTTCTCATATTATGGCAACAAAAGACTTATCTGCTTACGATGCATCAACCGTCCCTTCAGCAAAGGGAATGAAATTTGGAATCGTGGTCGCAGAGTGGAACTGGGAGATCACTGGCGCTTTAGCCCAGGGAGCCTTGAATACACTGGTCAAGCACGGTGCTCTCGAGCAGGACGTTGTAATCCATCAGGTCCCTGGCAGTTTCGAATTACCTATGGGAGGTCAGTTTATGGCCGAAACCGGCCGATACGATGCAGTGATACTTATTGGTTGTGTAATTCAGGGTGAAACCCGCCATTTCGATTTCATCTGCCAGGGGGTTACGCAGGGAGCCGTTGACCTGAACCTGAAGTACAATATGCCCTTCATTTTTGGTGTACTTACCACAGACAATCAACAGCAGGCACTCGACAGAGCAGGTGGAATCCATGGCAATAAAGGGGATGAAGCTGCAATAACTGCCATCAAGATGGTTGATTTGAAACGTAGACTTTCTTGATACCCATTGGGAGGATAAAGAAATGCCGGTAGAATTGATCCACCGGCATTTCTTATTTTACACCTTAAGAAGTCTTACCTTCGCTGCATCATACGCTGCCGAGCTTCTTCCTGATATTTTTCATATGCCTTGAACTGATCGGCACTTAAAATCTTTTTCATTTCAGTGTCCTTTTCTTTATTCAGGGCTTCCCTTTTTTCCCGCATTTTTTGGCGGTCAGCATCACTCATATCCCGAAAGTTACCGCCTCCCTGAAACATATCGGCAGACTTCTTGGCATATTTCAGATTCAGGTCGTATACTTTCTGTTGCAAATCCTGAGGCATTTTCACATATTCACCCATTTGTTCTGTCTGGCGCTTTGCCATATCTTCAGGTGAAAACTGACGTCCACCCGGCTGGGCATTGGCAACGACCGTTGCAAAAAGGATAATCATTAGAAACAATCCAAACTTTCTCATAGCATTCATTTAAAATTTGACTTAAACTTTATTAGTGATGCTTTGACTCTTCTCTGATAAATTAGTTTAACTGCCCACTCATATTTAATTTATTGTTTACAATGTGATCAACAATGTAATCACACAAAAAAAAGAGCAGGTATCCCCAAATGGATTCCTGCTCTTTTTACAATATCATTGTCTGTTACTTTTTACCCGGAGACTGTATGCCTTTTTCTTTGGCCAATTGCTCCAAACGTTGCTGGAACTTAGATTTGGTAGTAGGTTTCTTCTTGTTCTGCAAAATCTGTGCCCTGATCTTGTTTTCATCAACCATTCCACGAACGATGTATGTTTGTCCGATGGTTATCACGTTCGCCAGGAAGTAATAATAACTCAGACCTGATGAATAGCTGTTCAGAATAAACATGAACATTACCGGCATCATATACATCATTGTTTTCATACCCGGCATGGTTGCACCTGAGGTAGCCTGCGAATTAAGCCGTGTTGATATGATTGTCGTGATGGTCATTAAAAGGGTAAACAAACTCACATGATCACCATAAAATGGAATTTTAAATGGTAAATTCATGATTGAATCGTAGGTCGACAGGTCATCAGCCCATAAAAAACTCTCCTGCCTGAGTTCGATTGAAGTCGGGAAAAAGAAAAACATGGCAATGAGAATCGGCATCTGCAGCAACATGGGCAAACACCCTCCCATTGGATTAACTCCAGCCTTTTTATACAACGACATAATTGCCTGTTGTTTTTCCATGGCTTTATCCTGCCCGAACTTCTCGTTAATCTCATCCATCTCAGGCTTAAGCACACGCATTTTTGCCTGTGAGATGTATGACTTATATGTGAACGGGAACAAAATAACCTTGATAAAAATGGTCAATAACAGGATGATGATCCCCATATTGGACATGTAATCCCTCAGGAAATTAAATACCGGAATTACCAGCCAACGGTTCACCGGCCTGACAAGCGAATAACCCAGATACACCTGGGAAGCCATGTCATTCTTATATTGGTTGAGGGTCTTAAAATGATTTGGGCCAAAATAAAACTGCATCCCATAATTCTGGGAAGGATTGCTCTCCCAAGGCAATGAAATACCGGCAAAGAAATTGGCTATGAATTCTTCATCCTCCTTGTATGGCTCACTTTTAACCTGGGCAGCAGGAAAAGACTCATCGGCAATAATGGTAGATGTAAAGAAAAGTTGCTTCAGTCCAATCCATTTGGTACGGGTGAGATTCTTTGCTTCAGCCTTGCCCGGACTCAACTTATCAACGTCATCTTCAAAAAACTTATAATATATCTGGGTATAACG
Organism: Bacteroidota bacterium; assembly: GCA_023428545.1. The sequence continues at coordinate 38,951 of JAEYXH010000010.1, forward strand.
ATCTTCGCCATATTGCGAAATCTTCTCCTGACGTGGAACGTCGAATGACCATATCCAATTAAGATCCGTTTGGTTCGAAGAGACCAATTGGTTCATTCCTTCCATTTTCACATCAAAGCCAACCATATATGAGTTATGCCTCAGAGTGTATATGTATTCAATATACATCCCAGGCTGGACTTCAAGTCGGAAACTCACTGACTGCTCTGATCCCGGATTCTCTTCGTTAAACTTCTCATCGCCAAGGTCACCTTTTCTTACTTCCGGTCCAGAGACTGACGAAGAACCGGGAGCCTGGGTGGTAAAAAAAAGCTGATCCGTCTGGATATTTCGATTCTGTGCAAAGAAATTGAGACCAAATTGATTTTTCGGACCATCAAACAGTAAAAGCGGTCTTCCATCATATGTTTTGTAATTCTTCAGCTCTACAGAGAATATCCGTCCACCCTTATTTGAAAGGGTAAGTTTGACCAGGTTATTTTCAAAGGTTATAAAAGACTCTTCTCCATTGGCTGCGGTACCAAAAACCCCCAGCTGACTCTCAAGCTCACGCTGCTTGTTTGCCATCATCACTGAATCAGGCAGCAAGTCGATGGTTGCTGTCTCGTTTTGTTGTTGCAGCTGTGCTTGTCGTTCACGTTCGATCTCAACCTGCTGAAGCGAATCCTGTCTGTTCCGCATGGCATCAATCTGCTCTTGTGATGGCTTATTCATGATGGAAAAAACCACCAAAACCAAAAATATGAGAACAATTCCTATGATTGAATTTCTATCCATATGTAATATTTATGATAAAGCATTTTTTACAAAATCAACAAAAATTGGATGGGGGTTCAGCACCGTCGAACGATATTCGGGATGAAACTGAACACCTACGAACCATTTATGCGTGGGGATTTCCATTATTTCCACCAGATCGGTTTCAGGATTGATTCCGACGGCTTTCATACCCGCTTTTTCGAATTGGGCAAGGTAAGAGTTGTTAAATTCGAAACGGTGACGATGACGTTCCCTTATCGTCAATTTGTTGTATGCATTAAATACATTCGATTTTTTGGCAACAATACGGCAATCATAGGCCCCCAGACGCATAGTTCCACCAAAATCTATAACCTCCTTCTGTTGTTCCATCAAATCGATTACCGGATACGAGGTTTTAGGATTCATTTCCGTTGAATCAGCATCTTCAAGATTCATGACATTTCTTGCAAACTCGATCACTGCCATTTGCATTCCAAGACAAATACCAAGGAATGGTATGTTATTCTCGCGGGCATACCTAACGGCATAAAGTTTTCCCTTTATTCCACGGTTACCGAATCCTGGAGCAACCAAAATTCCGTTAACACCTTCAAGTTTCTTTTCAACAGTTGAACTCGTCAGGGATTCAGAATGAATCCAGCGGATATTTACGTTTGTATTGTTTGCAGCTCCAGCATGAACCAATGCTTCGCAGATAGATTTATAGGCATCGTGTAATTCAACGTATTTACCCACCAATGCTATCTCAACCGTATGCAACGGATGTTTGAGTTTGTATAAAAATTCGTTCCATGAATCCAGATCGATCGAATCTTTTACAGGCAGATCCAGCTTTTTCAGGACGGTAATATCCAGGCGTTCATTAAGCATCCTGATCGGAACCTCATAAATAGAAGGCACGTTCACCGATTGTACGACTGCTTCAATAGCCACATTGCAGAAAAGGGCGACCTTTGCCCTGATATTGTCATCGATATCATGTTCGGTTCGTAAAACAAGCACATCAGGCTGAACACCTGTTTCGAGCAGGGCCTTAACTGAGTGTTGTGTAGGTTTGGTTTTAAGCTCACCTGTTGCAGCCAGATAAGGCACTAAAGTTAAGTGTATGACGATTGCCTTGCTTCCCATTTCCCACTTTAATTGCCTTACCGCCTCAATGTAGGGTAACGATTCAATATCGCCTACCGTTCCACCTATTTCGGTGATCACGATGTCGTATTTCCCCTTTGAACCAAGATACTTTACCTTACGCTTAATTTCATCGGTGATATGAGGAATGATCTGCACCGTTTTGCCCAAATAATCACCTCTTCGTTCCTTACTGATAACCGTTTGGTAAATTTTCCCGGTAGTCACGTTGTTTGCCTGGGAAGTCGGAAGATTCAAAAATCTTTCGTAATGACCCAGGTCAAGGTCAGTTTCCGCTCCGTCTTCCGTAACAAAACATTCACCGTGTTCATATGGATTCAGGGTGCCCGGATCCACATTCAGATAGGGATCAAGCTTTTGAAGGGTTACTGAATATCCTCTGGCTTGCAGCAATTTAGCCAATGAAGATGCAAGAATGCCTTTCCCAAGTGAAGAGGTTACACCTCCGGTCACAAAGATATATCTGGTATCAACCACAGCAATTAAGTTTAAAGAATTTGAAGCTCACAAAATTATACTTTTAAACCGTAAATAAGAATACGACACTGAAATAAAGCGAATCCCTGATAATGAAAGAAGCCGGCAGTTGCGCCGGCTTTCTTTAATATTCCGTATTATCGAGATCGTCAATGATCCGGATTTTTTCCTTCAGCATTTCGATTTTCTCCCGGGTATCTTCAATTTTTTTGTTTACATCAGCAATCAGCACCTGGGCATTTTTCGAATTGGCAAAAAATCCGATGTTGTTATCCAACAAAGTCAGGTCATTCTCCAACTGTTTCAACTTCATCATATATTTCTCCCTTTCCTGGCGAACCTTTGATAACCCTTTCTGATTGTCAGTCATGGTGGCAATCTTACTTCGGAACCTCATTGAATCCCGTTTAGAAGAGTCAACCTTTAAGGTATCAAAGTGATTGTTGATGGCAGCCCTGAAACGGTTTTGTACATTGTCCTTTTCTTTCATTGGAACATGTCCAATTTCAGTCCATCTCCGCTGATATTCCCGAAGTACTTTAAGTGATTCAGCAACATCCTCATTTGGAATGAAATTCTCGACCTCTTCGATCAGTGATTGTTTTTTATTCAGGTTTTCGACCTGTTCTTCATCAACGTCACTGAAATGTTCTGATTTTCTGTCGAAGAAGAAGTCACATGCTGCCCTGAAACGTTTCCAAATGATATCGGAATTTTTTCTTGGGACAGGTCCCACTTCTTTCCAACGTTTCTGAATATCAATAAATTGTTGTGTCGCCTTTTTCCAGTCGGTGCTGTCTTTTAACGCTTCAGCCTCCATGCAAAGATCCATCTTCATCTGGAGATTCTTTGTCTGCACCTCTTTATTCTGTGAATAGAACTCACGTTTTTTGTTGAAGAACTGGTCGCATGCGGTCCTGAAACGGTCATAAATTCGATTGTTATCCCTTTTGGGAGCAAATCCAATCGTCCTCCAAACCTTCTGGAGTTCGATCAGTTCTTTCGACTTTTCGTCCCAGTCACGATGTGATTCAAGGTTTGCTGCACCAATCTCCTCAGCCTTTTCACACAGGGCAATTTTTGCCTCCAGGTTACTCTTTTGTTCACCTTTACGCTTTTCAAAGAAATCCTGGTGTTTCTGGTTGATCTGTGTAGTGGCTGCCTTGAACCTTTCCCAGATTTCATCCTTTTTATCTCGTGGAACCGGTCCTATTTCCCTCCATTGTTCGTGGTATTTCTGGAGTGTATTGAATGCCCTGATTACAGATGTTTCTAGTAAAAGTTCCTCGGTCTTCTCACACAAACTAATCTTGGCTTCCAGATTTCGTTTCAGGTCCAGGTCACGAAGTTCCTTGTTGATTTTGATATAATCATAGAAATTCTCTACGTGGAAATGGTATGTATCCCAAAGATCCTTCATCTTCGATTGGGGAACCGGTCCGAGATCATACCATGCTTTCTGTAATTCACGGAATTCCTGGAAAGTTCTATTGATCGACTCTTCAGTATTGAGAAGATTCTTTATATCTTCAATGATTGTATATTTCTTTTGAAGGTTATGCTCCTTTTCAACCTCCAACTTTTTTACTTGTTCATACCTTGATTGCCTGAACTTCTTTTCAAGCTCCCGGATATCATTATCATAGGGATCCTCCTCAGGTTGAAATTCTTCCGGAACGCCACCTTCGGAGATAAATTTGCGCTTGGCCTCGAGCAAATTATCTTTTACTTTTAGTCGAAATGCTGCGATTAACATGTTAACCTGACGCTCGTCGGAATCTTCATTGTCAACGAGTTCACGTAATTCATTGACCAATTCTACCTGAGATAGCGTACTGTAATCAACTTTACCATGTTCTTCAGAATCATCTTCCTCCACTTCATGGATTGCTTCCTCGTCAGAATCTGCAGTCAATACCTGTGTTTCAGTTTTCACGACTTCGGGAATAATCTCCTCGACAGAATCTGCATTGTCTTCCAGCACTTCAGTTTCGACAACTTCAGGAATATTATCCTCAACAGCTAATTCCTGGGTACCGACTTCCTCACCAGGCTCTTCTGAATTAATTTCCTCAGCATTTGTCAAATCAGGGGTTTCGGCATTCTTCTCAACCTCGGATGATAAGGATTCTGATGCTTCAGGAACATCTTCAGAAGAAGAAGACTCTTCTTCAACATCCATTTCATTCCGATTCTCATTGGAAGTTACATCTTCAGATACTGTTTCATTATCAGCGCTTTGCACTTCAGTACTCTCATTGTTCGTCAATTCGGATTCGTCACTCAGCGGACGTTCTAACTCTTCAGAGTTTTTCAGATCTTTAAGCTCCATGCACAACTTGTATTAAATGTTTCAGGCCACCACAATTTCAGCCCATTATGCTACGAAAATAGGGATTTACGCCTTAATACTCAAAGTTTTTACACATTTTCTTACCAGACTAACTCCCAATGGGGGCTCGAAAATAACAAAATCCTTTTAACTAACTCATTATCAATTCATAAAATGTTTTTCACATATGACAAAACCAAACATTAGAGTCTCCCAATCCAGCTCCGATGAAACAAGAAAAAACTTCCGTTTATATTATAGAGCAACAATAAGCTGGTTCATTTTTAAGAATTAAAGTAAAATCAACTCAGTGCCAATGCAGTTTGAAATATCATAATCAAGCGATTGCAGATTTTGGAAGAGAACGGAAACAGAATTCTGGAAGTGGCAATCATATATGTTGAAAAACATACTGTATTCTCATAACAAGAAATTAAATATGCAGTATACTAAGTTTACATGACACTATAAATCATCCATTTACGACATTACAAACTTATCCTAAAACCAAAGATGAAAATATTATTTCTCAGTCTAAGAAATTGTTGCCGTAGTCAGATCGCCGAAGCGATATTGAAGCAGATCGAACCAGATCTTGAAATCTATTCGGCAGGCATTGATCCGGCACCCGAGATCAATCCAATTGTCTTTGAAATCATGAAAGAAGCCGGTATACCTGTTATTGAAAAAAAGCCTTCAGCTTTAACGGAAATTGCCGGATTGGAGTTCGATTATCTGATTACTGTTGGTGATAGCACAATTGAAGAATTCAAGTTACCTCCCCTGAAATACAAACAAAAAATCCATCTCGGATTCCACAATCCATTTAAAAATCAAAAGGATATTCACAAGATCAAAGAATCCTGCCGCGAAATCCGGGATGAAATCATGGTTGAGCTGGATTATTTTTCTCATCATTACATCCAGCCAACAAAAACCAGATAGGTTATTTCCCAACAATTTGTTCAATTTCAGAAGGCAATACGGGTACCCTTTTACCAAGAATCCGGCTTCCAGACGGAGTCACAAGGATATCATCCTCAATCCTTATTCCTCCAAAGGTTTTATACTCTTCCAGCTTATCGTAACAGATGAAATCGGTATGCTTTTTCTCTGCCTTCCATTGGTCAATCAGGGCAGGAATAAAATAAATACCTGGCTCATTGGTGATTACAAATCCTGGTTCCAGGCGTCTGCCCATTCGAAGTGCAGAAGTACCAAACTGATTGGATGGTCTTATTTCCTCATCAAATCCTACATAGATCTGACCAAGGTCTTCCATATCGTGAACATCCAAGCCCATCATATGACCAAGACCATGTGGAAAGAAAAGGGCATGTGCGCCGTTGGCAACAGCCTCCTTTACATCACCTTTCATCAAGCCGGCAGCTTTCAGACCATTTGCAATTACCTCAGCCGCTGTCATGTGCACCGACAAATAGGTTACACCCGGACGAATCAACTTGGTTGCCGAATTGTTGGCTTCCAATACAATATTATAGATCTCAAGTTGCTTTGGGGTGAAAGTCCCTCCAACAGGGATGGTTCTTGTGAAATCACAGGCATAATGCATTCCACTTTCGGCACCGGCGTCAACAATCATTAATCGGCCCTTAGTCAGTGTTTGGCTATGGTCATGGTTATGAAGGGTTTCTCCATTCTGCGAGAGAATGACAGGGAAAGACAGCATTCCTCCTCCGCCGACGGCAATTCCTTCAATACGACCGGCAATAGCCTGTTCCCACGCACCCGGAACAGCCATTTTCATGGCTGTGACATGCATTTCGTATCCTGTGGCGCAAGCTTTTTCAATCTCTTCAATTTCGCAATCATCTTTCACTGACCGCAACGCCACGACTGCCTTAATCAGTTCAACCGAAGCATATTCCTTCTGACGCTGTATGTCGATGCCTGTCAGCTCCTTTAACTGTATTTTATTCTCGCCCCTGTAAGGTGGCAGAAAATGAATAACTCTGCCTGAGCGGATCACTGTCGACAAGTATCCGTATAAATCGTCCATAGGCCTGGTCGATGAAACTCCAACTTTGGAAGCGTTTTCGGCCATTGAAACCTGTGGCCCCATCCAGATGATATCATCTATATCAACATCATTCCCGAAAATGATTTCCTCACCTGATTCAATATCCAGAACTCCGGCCAGTCCTGGCATGTCTAATCCAAAGAAATAGAGAAATGAACTATCCTGCCTGAAATGGAAGGTATTGGATGGATAATTCATGGGTGAATCGACATTTCCCAAAAGAAGTACCACACCCTTGGAAAGTGATTGGATAAGCTTCTGCCTACGCCGGATATAAATATTTTTTTCGAACATACGGACTGTTTTTTTCTATTGGACCCGAAATTATAGTTTTTATTTTTCTAAACCAAGATCCAGCTTCACTTAGCTTCTGACTGTTTGGAAAAAATGAAAATCAGGACACTTTTCTTCAATAAATAAGGTGTTTCGCAACAATCTTCGATTGTTTATCCCAGCTTTGTTATGCATGCCAGCTATTTGATTTTTTTAATACCATACAAAAAAGCATTCGTTAAATAAACCCTGGTGCGGATATAAACGTAAAATTGGGAACAAAATCTACCCGACATGAAAAATTCTTTACTCGCCTACCTGAATAAGCGAATGCATAGCGAGGCTGTTAGCGACCAAAATGAGCGTCCTCCCGGTCCGGTAATTACCATTTCACGTGAAGTAGGATGCTCGGGACTGGCAATAGCCGAATTTCTTGCATTCAAGCTTAAGGATAAGTACCCCGGACACGATTGGAAAGTTTTGTCAAAGGAGATTTTCCATCAAAGTGCCTTTGAACTCCACCTTGATCCGGAACGAGTCTCCAGGGTTTACAAACAGATTGACCGGACTGCATTTGACGAGGTATTGAACGCTTTTCATGAAAAGAAATACAAGAGCGACAAAAAAGTGCGGAAAACAGTGGTCGATGTAATCCGGAGCTTTGCCGAGGACGGATTTTGCATTATTGTTGGACGAGCAAGTAACGTAATTGCTGCTGACATTAAAAATGCGCTGCATATACGCATAGTGGCTCCTTTGGAATACCGAACCCAGAGTATCATGGAGAGAAACAATTATTCGAAAGATACCGCACTGAAATTTATTGAGCAGGTTGAAAAAGAACGATTTGCCTATAGGCATTCAGCCATGGACAAGGGGATGAATGCTCCGGAATTTTTCGACATCACGTTTAACCGGGCCGCATTCCGTGAGGACGTAATGCTTGACATTATGATGGTTGCTGTTGAGGAAAAAGGCATCTTAAACGATTACATTCCTGGAAAAAATCAACCTAAAAGGTAACAAAAGCTATAAAAAAGACCCCCGGCTATGTGCTTGTTTCACACATTACCAGGGGTTTTCTATTTGGCAGGACAAGTAAGGTGCCTGCCAGATTTTGTCAAATCAATTTATCAATGATGACCGTTGCCGCCCTGGTTTGAAACAGGCTTTTCCCCAGCACTTTTAAGCATAACGGAATAATCTGCCTCAGAGATTTTCTCGGCTTTATAACCCTTTTTCTCAACCGCCTTTTGAAGTTTCCCGTCATCCGTTTTCTTTTCGGCATAAACAACTTTCACTGTGTTGGACACGTGGTCGATTTTCAAGTCCTTTACGCCCTTCTCGAAGCGCAATTGCTCAAAAAGAGTATTCGCGCAGTCCTGGCAATGCATATTACTTTTAAAACATACTACTTTATCGCCTGTTTTTTGGGCGAACGATGGCATGGCTGTCAGCATGGCAAGACAACCTGCAAGAATGATCACAAAATTTTTCATATCAAAACTGTTTAATTAATTATAATTCATTGTAAATCTCAAACCCATGTATATGCGGCGTCCCGAAACGGGGCCCCATATACGGGTAGCATCAAATCCCGGATCATACGGATTTTCATATCCGATGACAGCATGGTGCTGGATATAATCCGTCAGGTTTTCAGCACCGGCATAAATGCTCCAATGCCGAAAATACCGGGTTATCTGGGCATTCATGATAGTATAGGCAGGAAACTCGTCATTCATGCCTGCCATATTCAGGCTGGGATCAGGAAGTAGTGGAAGTCTTCCTCCCCCATTGAACTGCAAAGTATAATCAAACATCCATTTTTTCAGGTTGGTTGTATAATTCATGGTTACGAGACCCTTATACCTGCTTGTCAAGGGCTTTTCCACCAATTCACCACCGATGGTCTGCTTTACGTCATTCTGTCGCCAGGCTACGAGAAGATCCAGGTTTTTAATTACCGGATAGCGGATGTCGACCTGCCATGAATTTGCGTATGACTTTCCATCCAAAGGTGAGATTACCAATTGTTGGTTACTGGATTCACGGTCAACAATCAATTGCTTTTGAAAATCGGTACGATAAAACTCAGCGGAGATTGTCAGGTCACGATCTGCCACAGAATAATTCTGAATGAAATTGAAACCATAATTCCAGGCTTCTTCCTGAATGGTTTCATCGAAAACCAACTCCCTGAAATTGGAAAGTAAAAAGCTGTTTTCAGCAAGCACATTTGCTGTCCTGTAACCTTTACCACCACTCAAACGGAATGTCCACCGGGGATCAGGCTGGTACCTGAAATGCATTCTGGGAGTCAACATGGTGCCATACATATTGTGAAAATCCGCACGCACTCCTGCCATTAGTGTCAGGTTATCGGAAGGTTTTAAAGTATATTCCGAAAAGATGCCCGAAACTGACTCCTTTCGGTCCATAGCTCTCAGGTTCAGCCTTTCATCAAAGTTGTTAAGGAAAAAACTTGCTCCCGAATTCAATGTATGAAAGCCTCGGCTGTCCAAATCTTGTGTCCATATCAAATTGGCATAAAATCGGGTCTCATCTCCAACGTAATCATTCATTCCGTAAAACGAATCCATTGATTGTGCAACTGCATTGGTTAGTAATGCAATGGCTGAGTTTTGGGAAGGAAAAACATAACCGGCTTTAAAAACGGCTTCCAATAACTGATTTTCTATACCAATTCCATACGGCGAGGATTGCGAACGCAACATCTCCTTCCTGAAATCAACCTGACCGCCTTGTCGCTCATCGTTCAGGAAACGGAGACCACCATGCAGCATCAGGCCTTTATAATTATTGTACTTCCACGAATTATACAAATGGATCTGTGTATTCAGCGGATGATCCAGAAAATTGTCATGATTGTGGTCAATCCGGTTTGAAAGGTTTTCGGCATGAAAAAACACACCAGTCGTTAGCATATCTTTATATAACCGGATATTTGAATTGGCATTGAACTCAGTTTTGCCATCGGCACTGGCGAAAGCATTAAGATGTAACTTTTCCTGGCTGTCAGGCTTTTTGAACTCAACGTTAATTTGTCCTGCAATAGCCTCATAACCATTCAAAACCGACGATGCCCCTTTTGAGACCAATATCGATTCCATCCAGGGACCTGGAATAAATGTAAGTCCGAAATTGGTTGCCAGCCCCCTGAAATTGGCAATGTTTTCAGTCTGCAACTGCGAATATATACCATCGAGCCCAAGCAATCGAATCTGCTTGGCACCACTCACGGCATCGCTGTAACTCACATCGACCGAAGGATTTGTTTCAAAACTTTCGGCAAGGTTGCAACAGGCCGCCTTATGAAGCTCTGCTCCGCCTATCCTTTCGGTTTGGATAGGGCTGATTGTTGAGAGATAGGTCCCTCTGTCCTTTTGGACAACTGTGACCTCCCCAATCTCGAGATTAGGTTTCAGAGTGATTTCAAGGGGGGTCTCATCATGAATATGAACAATTTGTGGTTCATATCCGATAAAACTGAACTTCAGCATATGTTGGTTTCCCTTTTGTGATATGCTGAATGAACCGTCAGAATCTGTCGTTGTACCCTGTCGGGTATTTTCCCAAATAATATTAACGCCTGGAAGTGGCTGTAACTGTCCATCTTCGTCTGCATATACTTTACCGGTAACAACCCGGGACGCTTGTGCAGATACCGAAATGGAAAATAAAACGAGTATGGGTATGATCAATATTTTTTTCATAGCACATAATAATTTAATGATGGATGAATTAATTCATTCTCAGTAAAATATCAGGCTATGTCAGGAATTTTGGTCTTACAGATAAAATGGATATAGTTTTCCGACCGCAAAATCAGCGGTGGAGGATTTTTCAACCAATCGACTTTATTTACCGATAACTGGTCTTCTATGTTTTCATTACCATATAGGTCAATCACTGTATCCGCAAATACAGGCAACAAATTGAGGGTACTGGTCTTTTGATCGGTAAATTGTTCAGTATTTTGATAAAATCGTGCATCCGGGTTGTCGCATCCACAATCGTCCGAATGATTATCGCTTTCACATGGCTGACCTGTTTCACCATGGCAACAAGCCATCAGATCATCAGCATGCTCCCCAAAAAGATGTTGATGCTCTTCCTCCAAAGATGCGCAAGTTTCGGGTGCTATATAGATTGTAGTCTTATTTGAGCCGGTACAGTTACAATGCGACTGGATAACCAACACGCCTGATACCGATATAATAAACGGTAACAGTACCAATATGCTGATTATGGACTTCCAGGTCTTCATCTTTACTTATCTCTGTTTTCTGACTTTTTCAGTAATGTTCAATAATTTTCGGTATTGCCCTCTTCCCATATTGGTCCAACGGGATAGCGAACAGAACATTTCCAATTACAAAAATAGGCAATCCAGCTAAAATACCTGTTAACGGAAAGTTAAAGACTTTGAAGTATTTTATTAAACACTGCCGGTTTGATGTGCTTAATACTATCTTAATGCAAAAAAAAGGCCGCTGGAAGTTATTCCGGCGGCCTTTTGATATCTTTTTACCAAATATTATAATACTTGTTTACAAGCATCGATCAGTTTCTGCGCGTTTGCATTTTTGGGATCGAGTTTAATCGCCTTTTCAAGGACTTCCATAGCCTTTTTGAATTCTACCTTGGCCTTGTCAAGCTCGGTAGTATAAGCTGCATCGGCTGTTGTAAAGGCACCATCGGTAACCTTTTGGTTGGCAGCGTTGATAATCGCCGCACCACCAGTATACAAATCGTTACCTTTTAGCACATATGCATTTGCCAAAGCACCGGCAATCTTTTGATCAGTTGGAAATTTGGTATTTGCCTCCACAAGCGTTGCTTCGTAAAGTTCGTCATTACCCATTCTTTTCAGCGCAGCGGCTTTATTGAAATAGGCATCTTCGGGCCTGAAATTGGAAGCAATCGCTTTGTCAAAATATTTGACAGTTTTTTCGAAATTCTCAAGTCGGAACGCAAGAACAGCTGAATTGAAACTCAGGGCACCTGTATCTTCCTCTGAAGTTTCAATTGCTTTCTCAAAGCATTCCAAAGCTTTGGCGGCATCTTTCATTTTATTGTAAACTGTTCCTTTGTATTCCCATGCTTTGGGAACATTGGCACCAGCTTCGATAGCCTTGTCAAAATAAGTCAATGCCGCTTCGTTCTTGTCAGCCTGCATTGCAGCAAAACCAATGTTAAAGTTTATGGAGGCATCGACCTGAACATCACCCAGGTTTTTCATCGCATTGTCGTATAGCTCGAATGCTTCGGCATACTGGCGATTTTTCATCGCTTCATTGGCCTTGTTGATCATTTCAGCGGCATCCTGGGCCAATGCCGCAAACGAAAGAAATGCGGCAAAAATTAAAAGAACAATCCTTTTCATCATTTAGATTTTTTAATTCTTATTTGTTTCAATGTATCTTTTTAAACAAGAGTCTCAAAAATAGCAATATTGATTTTAAATATGCAACACAAATTTTCACTACTGCCAAATTTGTTGATTTGAGCCTTCATGGTTATGGATATTATTCATAAATTATGCCAAAATGCTAATTATGGATCACGCATTGACCGGTTTGTGTAGTTGATAATATTGTTTATCAGCTCAATACCCGTTTGTGCACTCCCATTACCTGGATCCAGTGCCAATGCTTTCAGGTAACAGTTCAGGGCATCACCCCATAGTTGTGATTTATTGAACAACAAACCTTTACAAACCCAATGTACTGACAAAGTTTCCGGAATGTCCTCTATCTTTCGTTGTGCTTCCTCCAATCCACCCCTACCGATTTCACCCAAAATCGTTTTATATAAAATTTCCGACTCATAAAGTCCATTTTTGCTTCGAAGGAGAATGGCCGCCAGCTGGGCTGCTGCGGTTTCAGCCAACAGGGCTGCATCACGCATCGATTCTTCGGCACTCATTGGCATGGTTGGCAACGAAAATACACCGTCAAAAAAAGAAGATGCTTCGGATTCGAAGGCGCCGGTAATCGCCGACACCGGTAAATTCTTAATTCGGGCCCTTTCAAGCAAAACAAAAGGAGCCTTGCGTAAGAAACCCTGGCTATCGGTTTTCCCTTCCCCGGTGATAACCCAATCTGCCCAATCCAAATGATCATCCATTCCCAGAAGATCCATGATGAATTCGGCACCCCGTTCCAACCGTGCACCAAGCAAGGCAACCAGCCCAACGGCTACGCCACCTGCAGCCCCCATCCCGGCCCGGTCCCTCAGCGACTTTCCGGTTTCCCTTTCCAGAATTGACACCCAGTTTTCAAGTCCTTGCTCCAAATTGGAAGCATTTTGTACAGTGACTCCTTTCTGTGGCCCAAAAACTGCCACCGAGCCCTGGTCACCCAACAAACTATTATTGACATCGCAGAGAACCACAATTGACACTACAGGTAATACTTCAACTGGATATTTTAATGAAGTAATGGCTGACAAATTTGAAGGCAAGGGCTCCAATTCCTTACCTGAACCATCAAAAAAACGGAACCCCAAAGCTGACAGAATGCCTATTCCACCATCGATGGTGGCACTTCCCCCAACCCCCAGGTATATTTGGCGGAACTTCATTTCGAGTGCCCGCTTTATGAACTCACCCGTACCGAATGTATTGGCCCTTTGAGGATCATATTCAGCCGGATCCAATAGCCGTAACCCCGAAGCCGCAGCCATTTCAATAATGGCAACTTTACGGGTTATGCCCATTTCGGCGGTAATTGGTCTCCCAAGTGGATCATGTACGGCAACGGTTATCGTCCTTGCACCCAGGGCACGGTTCAATACAGGACCGGTATCATCTCCCCCATCTGCAATTGGAACCTTTCTAACATGAAAAACCGGGGAGATTTTCCTGAAACCGCGTTCGACACTATCTGCAAAGTCAAAAGTATTCAGACTCCCTTTCATTGAGTTGGGAGCTACAAGTATATTCATTCCATCTGAATTTTGGATTTCATAACCCTATTGGCAATGTTCAGTAACATTCAGGCTTCACCCCTCGTAACTGACAAAATGCCCTTTATATTTTTCAATTTATGCATCAGGAAATCGAGGTGATCGAGGCTGTTAACCAGCACTTTCAATACCCCTTTGAATTCGCCCCGCTCGGACTCCACATTGATGGCTCGCATTTGTACGCCAAAGTCCTTGGCTATCACATGAGAAATCTCAGAAACGATCCCCAGGGTATCGGTACCGGTGATGTGCAGTGTTGTGAGAAATGAACCCTTACTTGCAGTATTCCTCCATTTGGTTTTTATGATACGGTAAGGGAATCTGTCAACCATTTGAGGGGCATTTGGACAAGTCACCCTGTGAATTTTTATTCCATCCTTTATGCTGACAAAACCAAATATTTCATCGCCAAAAACCGGATTGCAGCAGGGAGCCAGTTTATAAATGACATTGCTGATGTTATTGTCAATGACCAGGTAGTCATCGCCCGAGTCGATAGGTAAATCACGGATTGATTCAGCCGGAAGGATTTCCTCAAGCCTGGACTTCACATTCTGCTTTTCATCTTCCTTCAATACCGACTTAATGTCGAGCGTATCGATTTTACCGGTTGATACGGCGATATATAGTTCAGCGGCAGTTTTGAATGAATAATTTTTAAGCAGTTTTCGCATTGTCTCATCCGAAAGATCCATTTTCCAGTTTTTGAACTTTCGGGAAAGCATTTCCTTGCCATTGGTGGCCTCTCGTTTCTGGGCTTCGTTCAGGCTGGCCTTGATACGGTTTTTGGCCTTGGATGTGACTACAAAATCGAGCCAGTCGGTTTTGGGTCTCTGGTTATTGGAGGTCTCGATCGAGATGGTATCTCCGTTCTTCAATCGTTGACGAATCGTTACCTTTCGGTCATTTACTTTTCCGCCAACGCATTTGTCACCAATGTCAGAATGAATATCATATGCGAAATCGAGCAGTGTTGCACCGGAAGGCAGTTTGCGCAAGTCGCCACGCGGTGTAAAAACAAAAATCTCGTCGCTATAAACATTTTTCTTGAACTCATCGATGAAATCAACAACGTTCACTTCAGGGTTTTCCAGGATTTCCCTGATTCCCGTCAGCCATTGATCCAGCTCCCCGGCACCTTTGCCACCTTTATATTTCCAATGGGCGGCAACTCCTTTCTCGGCAATTTCATCCATTCGGCGTGTCCTGAGCTGAACTTCCACCCACTTCTTTTTGGGACCCATTACCGTAGTATGGAGAGACTCGTATCCGTTTGACTTTGGAATGGTGATCCAGTCACGCATCCTTTCGGGGTTGGTCTGGTATTCGTCGGTTATTATGGAATAGACTGTCCAACAATCAGCCTTCTCATTTTTGGGATCCGATTCCAGGATGACCCGGATTGCAAAAAGGTCATAGACTTCATCAAAGGAAACTTTTTGCTTCTGCATCTTGTTCCAAATGCTGAAAATTGACTTTGTCCTGGCCTTCATGTCAAAGTTAAATCCCCTCTGTCGCAGTTTCTCCTCGATAGGCTTCACAAATTCTGCCACAAAATTTGACCTCTCCTGTTCTGTCTCTTTCAGGTTGTTCATGATTTCCTGCCACGAATCCCTTTTGACAAACTTGAGATAAAGATCCTGCAGCTCAGAATTAATTTTATAAAGTCCAAGTCTGTGGGCAAGCGGCGCATACAAATGTTGGGTCTCCGTCGCAACATTCAGCACATTGGGTGTTGGGTATTGATCGAAATTGCGCATAACCTGAAGACGGTCAGCGATTTTCAGTATAATTACCCTGACATCACCAGCCAGGGCAAGCAGCAACATTCTGAAATTTTCGGAGTGGAGTTCAACGGTATCGGTTCCAAGTGAATTTATCTTGGCCATACCATCAAGCAACATGGTTACAGTAGGACCGAAAAGAGAGCGAATTTGGTCAATTGTTGCCCTGTTTTCAAGTTTTGCATAATTCACGTTGTGCAATAAAGCTGCCACAACGGTATCGGATTCAAGTCCAATTTCATCCACAATAATGGAAGTTACCTCAAGTGAATGCCGTAAAATTGACTCTCCACTGGAAAAAGTTTGCTGCCCAATCAGTTCACGGACAAATTTCCATGCTTTTGTGATATCCTCACAGCCTTTTTCGCTGTATTGGGCTGGGAGCCTACCGGCCAGTTTATCGAAAAGTGATTCCGTATATTCCAGTTCTTCCATGTGACGAATATAAAAAAAGGCTGCCAAGTTTGGCAGCCTCTTCCCTATTTCAAAAATAATTTACTCTGCTGCCAGTGTTTCATCTACGAAAACCCTTCCACGAAGTTCGCGGTCAAGCATAAAAATACCATTACCCTGTCCGTTGATCAACTTTAAGGTATCCAGCAATTCAGTAACATTTGCTTCTTCTTCAACCTGTTCGTCGACAAACCATTTCAGGAAGCTTACCGTGGCATGATCGCTTTCGGCGAGTGCGACATCCATGATGTTATTGATGCTGGCTGTCACTTTCTGCTCGTGCTCCAGTGTCTTTTCAAATGCATCAATTACGCCATCGAAGTCGGTTTCAACCTGTTCAATGGCTTTTTGGGTCACTTTACCTCCCCTGTCATTTACATATTTAAAAAACTTGTTGGCATGCGTCAGTTCTTCCTGATACTGAATGTACATCCAATTTGCAAATCCGGGTAATCCTTTATCGTAAAAATAGGCTGACATCGACAGATATAGAAATGCTGAGAACTGTTCGGCATTAATCTGGTCATTGATGGCTTTTTGTACTTTTTCCTTTAACATGGTATAAATGTTTTAATGTTTGATTTTTCTCAAAATTAACAATTTGATTTCAAATTTATATCTATTTCCACAAACTTAACCAAAAGTTAAATTAGAAATATTCTTATTTAATAAATTTTCGACACAAAATTCTATGATTAAACAATAAAATACTGATTCACAACATACAATATACTGCCATCTACCGTAATGAATTGATAATTAATAGATTCTTTTGGGCAGAAATTAACCTTTATTGTCCAAAGCCAAATGAGATTCTACCCTGCGATTTCATGTTTAACCAGACAAAATCCATGTATTTAGTGATATAAAAATACCAACCGAATATTAATAACGTTAAAGAAAATACCTGTCATGGATTGGTCCTGATAGCCAACTAAATGATACAGGGTACCATGAAAATTCCTATTTTTGAACTGTAGTATCTAAAAAACAACATCAAATGAGCCGCAAATATTTCCTTCACATTGTATTTTTCGCTCTCAGTCTGCTGATTTTCAATGCCTGTGACCTGACACCGGATGATGAACCGAAAATCCCGATTACCAGTAATAAACACCTCATTGCCTATGGTGAAGTTGCCGGATATCCAAAACCTTTGATACAGTTAGTGATTGACTCGCTGGAGAACATGCTTGGAGATGTTGATGTTGAATTTTCCGACAAGGTAAAGTATGATGTCAGGGTTTACAAGATGACCTATAAAACAAAATTTAAAAATGACGAAGTTGTAGGTTCAGGTTTAGTTTGTGTCCCAATGATTCCCGACCAGGTTTCGGTTCCGTTACTCAGTTTCCAGAACGGCACCAATACCCTGCACAGCGATGCCCCATCCATGAATTACGGCAACCAGTTATTTACCATATTGCAGATGGTTTCTTCGTTTGGGTATGTGATCGCGATACCTGATTATCTGGGCTTTGGATCATCCTCAACCATGTTTCATCCCTACCTTGACAGGCCATCGACGGTTTCCAGCGTTACGGATATGCTTCGAGCCATCCATGAGATGACATCGGACAAATACCTGGATATGAATTTGACTAAAGACACCTACCTGCTGGGATATTCGCAGGGAGGATGGGCTTCCATGGCGTTGAAAAAGGAAATGGAAACAAACTTACAGGATGAATTCACATTGAAGGGGACAGTTGCCGGTGCCGGTCCATACGACCAGACTATGTTATTACGCTCTATTATGAATGTGCAGGAATATCCTATGCCTGTATACCTGGCTTACTTATTCCACTCTATGATAAAGGTGGGGAACGTGAAAATTGCCTTAACCGATATCTTCAATGAACCTTACCAAACCAGGATTCCTACATTATTCAACGGTCAGCGCGACAATGATTATATCAATGGTCAATTGAGCACCAAAATCAGTGAACTCTTTGTCCATGGATTCAGGACAAATCCCGATTCCATCAAGTATGTATCCCTGTTCGAAGAATCGGATAACAACAGCATTGAACCATGGAATTCCAGCTCTCCACTTTTGCTGATGCATGGGATTGAAGATACTTATGTGCCACTCACCCAATCAGAGAACCTGTATGCAAAATTATTGGAACAAGGCACGAATGAACAATTGGTTCAATATCAGCCTTTACCGGGTAACCATTTCAGTGCTGCCTCGCCATTTACGCTTTTCGCACTGAAATGGATTCTTGATATGCAGCAACCTTAATTCACAGTATCCTATTAATAGCATGACACATCCCTCCTTCCATAAGTAGGGTATATTATGCCATTTTCGGATATGAGCCTGTGACTTTGGTCAGCCAACGGTGAAAATTATGAAATCCCTTAACGGGCTCTGCAAACATAAGGATACATTTTTTTGAAATTACAATCAGATTGTTCTGTCGGGCAAAGGCAAGGGCCTCCTCTGTCTCGGAGCTCTGCTGGATCCAGACTTTTTTAATATGAGTTCCAACAGAAGCCTTTAGTAAGGACAGGGTATTTGCTGAAGGGGTAACAATATACAGGTTTTCCACGTCAGTGGGTAATTCCTGAATCTGCCTGCGACAAGGAACATTTAGGATCATGTTGGCTTCGGGGTGGATAGGTACCAAGTCAAAACCTCTGCTTTTTAGCTCCTTAAAAACAATTGCACCGAATTTTTCAGGGTTTCGGGAGGCTCCTGCGAATGCCATTTTTTTGGGTTCGAGGAATTCTTTGATTTCTGTCAGTGTTGCCATAAGTACTCAAGTTTTTGGTCGTCATTATATAGGTAGGCAAATGACATATATGTTACAATCCAGGCTATTTGACTTTGAAACGGAACATTTCCTGCGCCTCCAAATAACCGGCAAGAACATCGCCTGAATGAACAGGCCCCACTCCTACCGGTGTCCCGGTATAGATCAGGTCCCCGATTTTCAGGGTAACAAAACTGGAAACATAAGAGATAATCGTATCGAAATCGTAAATCATCAGGCCCGAGTTCCCATCTTGTACCGTATTTCCGTTTATATCCAAACGGAAACCGATATTTTTCAGGTCTTCAAATGACTCCACCGGCAAGAATACAGAACCTATTACAGCAGCACGGTCAAAAGCTTTTGCCTTCTCCCATGGTAATCCTTTGGCTTTAAGCTTGTTTTGCACATCCCTCGCCGTAAAGTCGATTCCCAATCCGATGGCATCGTAATACCGATGAGCAAATCGTTTTTCGATTCCTTTTCCTAACTTGCCTACGCGCAATACCAGTTCCACTTCGTGGTGTACATCACTGGTCCATTCAGGGATAAAAAACGGATCGTTGTTCCTGAGAAGCGATGAATCTGGTTTCATAAAGAAAACCGGTTCGTCGGGTACCTCATTATTCAATTCCTGAATGTGAGCGACATAATTCCGACCGATACAAATAATTTTCATATTGCATTGTATTTTTTCAAAAACGGGCCATGGGCACAATAATGCGACCTTGGCCCGTTTCTGTGGATTACAAAATTTCCCTTAAGAGCTTTTCTCCTTCATTCTGAGGAGAATCCTTGTCAGGACTTTTTTAGTGTATAAAGGAAAATCACCATTGAGAATCCAACCGTAATAACCAGGTTGTTCACGTAAAACCTTCTCGACAGATTGCCCTTTGTTTTTACCGAAATTAAAAACTTCAACCCCATTTTCATCATAGATGATACGGCCCATATAATCCACGTTCCTGTCATAGGATGAAAACTGGCTGAGTTTCTCGACATCATTTTCAATTGGAAAAGATAACTTTCCATTGTTATCCTCATATCCAACACCTTCATACTGGTCGAGCTGGGCTTTTAAGACTTCGTAGGTCGCCCTGGTATCGGCAAGGGCATTGTGGGCATCCGTCAGCTCCTTATTGCAATAAAACTTATAGGCTGCAGTAAGGGTTCTTTTTTCCATTTTATGAAAAATTGCCTGAACGTCAACGAATTTTCTCTTTTTAAAATCCACATCCACATCAACCCTCAGGAACTCTTCAGCAAGTAATGGTATATCAAACCGATTGGAATTGAATCCTGCCAGATCACATCCTTCGAGGAATCGGGCCAGGGTTTTTGCCACCTCCTTAAAAGGTGGGGCATCTTTTACATCCTGATCAAAAATTCCATGAATTCGTGATGCCGCCTCAGGAATAGGCATTTCCGGGTTTATCCTGAAAACTTTTTCTTCCTCGCTACCGTCGGCATTTACCTTTAAAAGTGCGATTTCAACAATCCGGTCACTGGCAACATTGATTCCCGTGGTTTCAAGGTCAAGAAACACCAGAGGATTTTTTAATTGGAGATCCATATATAAGTTTATTTCGGCTTCTCTTTCACAGAGAGCCATTATTAAAGAATCAGGGGTTTCTTGCCATACTTAGTTCAAACAGCAAAAAACCCCTGTTGTCAAATCCATCAATTATATAGGTCAGACATTTATCATCATCGGCATCAGCAACATCAATACATCCTCGTCCTGGTCTTCTTTTTCTTCGGGAAGGATCAGGCCGGCGCGCGAAGGATCACTCATTTCGAGGCGAACTTCAGATGAGGGGATATTGGATAATATTTCCTGCAAAAACAAGGATTTAAAGCCAATTTCCATATCCTCTCCCTCGTATTCGCATTGCAGCCTTTCAACTGCAGAAATTGAAAAATCAATATCCTGGGCAGAAACAACCATCTGGGATCCTGAAAGGGACAACTTTACGAGGTTACTTGCCTGGTTGGCAAATACCGACACACGTTTAACCGTATTATAGAACGCCAGTCGGTCGATCACCATTGAGTTGGGATTGTTTGCCGGGATAACAGAATTATAACTTGGATAATTACCTTCAACGAGTCGACATATCAACTGGTAATTACTAAGCCTGAAAAAGGCATTCTTGTCATTGAACTCAACAAGGATTTCGGCAGTTTCCTTTGAAAGGAGACTCTTCAGGAGTGCAGCTGGTTTTTTCGGCAGAATAAAAGAAGCTTCCAGTTCGTTCTTCACATCCAACCTGCGATAACGGACCAGTTTATGCGCATCGGATGCAACGAAACTCATATAATCATGGGTCATTTCCACGAATATTCCGTTCATGACGGGCCTAAGTTCATCGTCAGCCGTGGCGAACAGCGTTTTATCAATACCTTTTAACAAAGATTTGTGATTAACTTTCACAGAAGCTCCGGAATCGGCATCCATGGTTGGAATTTCAGGAAAATCCTCACCATCGTATCCCACAATACTGTATTTCCCATTCTCAGACAGAATCTGGATCCCAAAAGTACTGTTGTCAACATGGAAAGTCAACGGTTGTTCTGGAAATTCTTTTAAAGTGTCAATCAACAATTTTGCAGGCACAGCGATAATGCCTTCTCCATCAACATTGTCCAGCTCAATTCTGGTAATGAGGGTGGATTCTATATCAGAAGCCGTGATGGTCAGGTTGTTTTCTGTGATTTCGAACAGAAAATTATCGAGAATTGGCATTGTGCTTTTACTGCTGATCACTTTACTGATGGCAGTCAAATGACTTAATAATTCGGTGCTGGAAATTACAAACTTCATAAACAATATTTTTGTTGATTTTTTTACGTCTAACATATTCGGCAAGCCTTATAAATCACTGCAATACACTGTCAATAAAATTTATGCGGCTGACTCTTAAAAAGTACGAATATACTAACTTCTGACAGAAAGATTTACAATTCGTGTCGCAATTTTTCAGGATTTATTCACCTTCCATTGGCGGCGGCGAATTGTATAATAAACTCCCCCAAAAATCAAAACCATCAATATTGGAAGGATCGTGTTAATCAATACCCACAAATTCCTGCTTTCCCGCAACATAACTTTATCAAGCAGACGAAGTTGCAGATTCCGGTTACGGAGTTCCATAATGCCAATATCATCGCTGAGGTATTGAAGAACATTCAAAAAGTATTCCTTGTTTCCGAAAGTTTGCTGCGAAACCCTGTCATAGCCCAAAGGCAGGTTTTCGGGTTCTTTTCCCTGCTGGTACCTCACTTTATTGGCGATCAGGCTTCCATCAGCAAACACCATCATTTTCCCGAAACTTGTTTCATTCCTTATTTTCATGTTTTGAATTCCGAGGTTATTCAGCATACGATTTCTAAATGCTGAAAAAAATGTACCTTCAAACAAAACCCCAACGGGTATGTGTGGGATATTAAACAGCTCCCGTGCAGGAGGGCTGTCAATGATACTAAGACTCACCTCCGCGGGAGTCCTGACCATTCGTGCATACGGTGAAGTACTCAGAATGATGGTCTTAATGATATTTCCGGCACCTGCTACGGTATCAAGGGATGAAACGAATTCAGACTGAAGCAGGTTTAGATGACGACTTACAGGATGATGGTCGGAAGGCGTTAGAAGGGGGGAATAATACCATGGCTGGGGAGTGAATTCAGGTCGGTTTGTTGAAGGAGCCGTATTAACCAAAATCTGCTGACAAACAACATCCTGCAATAAATCGGTATTGACTCTGGCGCCATAATTAAACAGCAAGTCATTGATATTCAAATCGCGGGGAAAAGCAAGGGTTGTCATTCCCATGGAAAGGCTGTCGAGGCTAACCTGAACAGGATCTATCAGCCAAATCAACCGGCTTCCGCTCATAAATGCCTGATCAATAATAAATTTGTCCTTTTCGGAAAAGGGCAGTTCAGGATCAGCTATTACCAATATATCAGGCCGCTCAATACTTTCAAGTTCTTCGGTGACGATAAAACTGACATTAAATATTGTGGAGGCAGTTTCGGCCAGATCTCTAACCTCGTAAGGATTCAGTTCGTCGTGCCCCTGCAAAAATGCAAGGTTAGGCTTATGGGTGGCAGAAAGTCGCTTTAGTGCCGACACAAGTTCAAATTCAATGCTCTCGACGCTGTGATTCAGGTTAACTTCCGCGCTGAAACCAGGATTGTGCTTCAGGAAATTGACGGCTTCCGCTTTTCCGTCCATGTGGATAATGGCACCCGGAAAGATCAATCTCGTAATGGTTCCCTGCTCTGTTCTCTGCCTTACATCGGTTGGAAGGACCCCTTTCCCTGCCAGCTCTTCAAAATACTGGTTGCGGTTGCTTGCTGAAGTTTCTTCATAGGGATCTTTAACAATCACCCGTACGGGAGAATTGGAGTACCTGTCCAAATCCCTGATTTTCCCGGTAATCTCTTGTTGGAGCTTTCTGAATCCCGGTTGAAGTTCTCCAGCAAGAAACAATTCAACTGTAACGGGTTTCTGTATGGTTTTCGCAACCTCCCGGGCAGCACGGGTCATTGTATATCGCTTATCGGAGGTAAGGTCTAATCTAATACGTAAACTTTCGGAAAACACAAAAGTCAATACCAAAAACAAGCCGGCAACCATAGCGATTCTACCCAGCTTTTGGCCTGATATGCGTACCTTCCGGATAGAAATCATAGTGAGCACAAGAAAAACCAGGGTAACACCCAAAAAGTATAGGGTATCTCCTATATCAATTACTCCACGGCTCACCGATGAAAAATGTTCACTGATGCTAAGCCATGTAAAGATTTTTTCGAGAAAATAGGGCACTCCGGCCTCACCTATGAATTCAAAGCCGGCGAAGAATACAAATGACAAAGCCATGGCCAGAATAAAAGCCACTATCTGGTTATCGGTAGTCGAAGAGGCAAATAATCCGATTGACACGTAAATTGCCGTAAGGAAAAAAAGTCCGAAATATGCCCCCCATGTGCTACCGGTATCAATACTTCCAACGGGATTTCCAAGCTGCCATACCGAATAGAAATATATCAGGGTTGGAACCAGGGTAAAAACAGCTAAAGTAAACGCGGCGAGAAACTTAGCAAATACAATTTGAAAATCCGACAATGGCCTGGTAAGCAATAGCTCAATGGTTCCTGTTCTGCGTTCCTCCGAAAAAAGCTTCATGGTTATGGCAGGAATCAAAAAAAGGTAAAGCCATGGAGCCAGATTGAAAAAGGGTTCAAGAGAAGCATAACCACTTTCGGGTATGTTGTATATTCCGGGAAATACCCACAAAAATAATCCGCTGACCAACAAAAATATCACAATGGCCAGGTAACCGACCAATGATCCGAAAAACTGCATTAACTCTTTTCTATAAAGACTGAACATCTTGGTATATTGAATTCTTTTTAATCTGCACTCCGGTCCGACAGCAACCGACTCATCTCACGGGCGGCACGGCCGGCAGCACCGGGATCTCCCATCAAGGTATGCAATCGATGATAATCGGAAAACATTTCTTTTCGATACTCCTGATCCTTTAAAAGCCGCTCAAGCTCAGGTTTAACTTTATCGTATGTCATTTCATTCATTATAAACTCTTTTACCGCACTTTTTTCAAGAATCAGGTTAGGTAATGAAACATACCTGACTTTAAGGAAAAGCCAGCGAAATATACGGTAAGACAAACCACCACCAGCCATTTTGTACAAAACAGCCTGTGGAATATTTAACAATGCCGTTTCAAGGGTGGCTGTCCCTGATGTGACCAGGGCAGCAACAGAATGGTGCAGCAATTCGTATGTTTGCCCCGACATCAGTCTTAAAGACTGGGTCAGTCCATATTTACGGTAGATTTCTTCATCCAGTGCATCAGCCTTGGAAACAACAAACTGGAATTCAGGAAAATCTGAAACTAGCTTACACATCTCAGGAAGCATATAACGAATCTCCTGCAACCTGCTTCCGGGCAACAGGGCAACAATAGGCTTGTTTTCAAGCTTATTGTCGTTCACGAATTGGTTGAGGGTCCGAAAATGCTTTCTGCTTTCCGAAATGGCATCCAGCAAAGGATTACCCACATAACGGACCTTGACCTGGTGAGTCAAAAAATAGGAAGTCTCAAAAGGAAGAATCGTAAATATCTCGTCAACAAAGCCTTTCAATTTGGCAATTCGCCACTCCTTCCATGCCCAAACCTTGGGGGCAATGTACCAAAATACCCTGAAATGGTTTTGATGCGCAAACTCCGCTATCTTCATGTTGAATCCGGGATAGTCAATTAAAATGACCACATCGGGCTTGAAACCTAGTAATTCACTCTTGCAAAGCTCCATATTCCTTTTGATGGTACGAAGGTTCATCAAAACCTCAATGGCACCCATGAAAGCCATTTCACGATAATGCTTTAACAAAACGCCTCCTTCTGATGCCATCTTGTCGCCGCCAAAATAGTGAAACTCAGCCTTGGAATCTTCATACTTCAAGGCATTCATCAATGCAGCCCCGTGGAGATCACCCGAAGCTTCTCCGGCAATTATAAAATATTTCAAAACGCTGAAATTATAATGTCCATCTGGTCAACCTGGTTTCATGCAAAGTAAGAAGATTAATGTGAAATCTGACTAACCTGACAAATGAAATCAAAACCGATGTTAACAAGAAACTTCTTTCAGGAGGTCAAATCAAACTATTTCAAAAACCAAAAAAAGCAATGCATAAACCAGGGTAGCCATGATAACCCCCTTTGCAGCTTTTTCCATTTCTAGTTTCAGGTACAAGAAAAAAATCAGGAGATTCACAAAACCACAAAGACTTAAAATCTTGAAAGTGATCTTTAGTTTCCAGAGCTGAACGACATACTCACTGATAGGTATATCAGTATAACGTATTAGATATATGATCAGAAATATGGATAAGGGAGCTAAAATTCCAAGAAAAAACCCCGCTGAAAGCTTATCCATCTTTTTCCTTCTGCCTCTCCCCATCAGAATTTCCAGTTTTTAAGCGAATCAAGTGTCTCGTAGCAGGTCATATCAACTTTCACAGGCACCACTGAAACATAGTTCTTCTCTAGTGCAAAAATATCGGTATCCTTGGCCTCTTCCTCGAAATTGATAAAAGAACCTGATAACCAATAGTAGCTTCGGTTATGCGGATCAATGCGCTTGTCAAACTCTTCGACCCATTTACCGCTGGCCTGGCGACAAAACTTAATTCCCTTGGGCGATCCGGTTGGGACATTCACGTTCAGGCACGTATATTTGGGCAAACTGTTATCCATAACTGCCTGAAAAATTCTTGCGGCAAATATTTTGGCTTTCGAAAAATCGGCATCCTGGCTAAAATCGAGTAACGAAAAGCCTATGGAGGGAACGCCGTGCAGACAACCCTCAACAGCTGCTCCCATGGTTCCGCTGTATATTACGCTAATGGAAGAATTTGAACCATGATTGATGCCCGAAACAACATAATCCGGTGTGCGTTCAAGCAAATGATTAAAAGCTATCTTGACACAATCCACAGGGGTTCCACTGCATTTGTAAACTGTCAGGCCGGGATCTTCCGATAATTTCTGAACGCGTAAAGGCTTATCGGAAGTTATGGCATTTGACATACCTGACATTGCCACCTCAGGAGCAATTACAACAACCTCCCCGAAAAGTTGCACAACTTCAACCAGTTCATGGATTCCCTTGGCATGGATACCATCATCGTTGGTTACGAGTATTAATGGACGTTCGGACATAATTCAAAATTTTCAGGACAAATATAGCTATTTGAAGTTGTATCCAGAAGACCAGTATTTATCGATTAGTATTGCCCTTAAGAAATTGATTAATCGTTTGACAACGAAGGATTCTTTCGTTTTTAACAAAGATTTTTGCCAATAGGTTAGAATGCATCGGCGCACTTTGTTATTTTTGAAAATCAACAATTTTCGCCACAAATAAAATAAATATGAGAACCATTAAGGCCATTTTATGTATCCTTGCCATTACTGCCATGACCAAAACCAAAGCCCAGATAGACTTACCTTATCAGCTACCTCCGGATGAGATTCTGGAACTGGCTGATGCCCCAATGCCACCTTCCATTCTGCTGAGCAGAAACGGTGAAGACATTGTTCTTCTTCACCGAAACCGCTACATCAGTATTGATGAGCTTGCCGAAACAGAAATCAGGTTGGCAGGGTTAAGGATCAATCCCAAAATCAACAACGAAAGCCGCACGGTAAATTACCATAAAATAACCCTGATGAAAGCCGGCAGCACAGAGGTCATTGAAGTAAAAGGATTGCCCGCACAACCGAAGCTTTCCGGATTCCAGTGGTCTTCGGACCAGAAAAAGGTGGCATTTTTGAATACCGCTAACACCGGGGTTGAATTATGGGTGCTTGACATTGGCACTTCTGTGGCTAAAAAACTAACCGGACCCGTACTGAACGGAAACCTCGGACGGGCATTCACCTGGTTACCAAACAGCAATGAACTATTAATTAAAGTCCTGCCTGAAGACCGTCAAACATTGATTGACAAATCAAACAACATTCCATCAGGCCCGAAGGTGTCGGTAACAACGGGCACGGAAGCTCAGAACCGTACGTACGCTGATCTTTTACAGGACAAAGCTGATGAATTCAATTTCACCCAACTGTCACGCTCTGAGCTTAGAAAAGTTGATCTGAATGGCCAGGTTAGTCCTTGGAAAGAAGCTGCAATTTACGGCAGTATCAATATCTCCCCTGACGGTAACTATATCCTCATAAATACGATTCATGAACCATATTCATACATGGTACCTTATTCTCGGTTTCCTTCAAAGAGCGTCATTTATTCAACTAATGGAAAATTAGTCAAGGTCGTAACCGAAAATCCACTGCTTGAAGATCTGCCAAAAGGCATGAATTCAACCATGAAGGGCATTCGCAGCATCAACTGGCGGAGCGATAAACCGGCTTCACTGAGTTATGTCGTGGCACTTGACGAAGGTGACCAGACAAATAATGTGGAATACCGCGATGAAGTTTTTGAATTGGCGGCCCCATTTAACGGAGAACCACAAAGTCTGGTCAAAACCATTAACCGGTATGCCGGAATCCAATGGGGCAACGACCACATGGCAGTAGTTTATGACCGGTGGTGGAGCAACAGGAATACAAAGACATATTTGTTCAATCCTTCAGATCCCACAAAAAAAACTGAGATCTTACATGACCGAAATTACCAGGACAACTACAACGATCCGGGGAGTTTTGTCACCTCAAGAAATGAATGGGGTGAAAATGTCCTGGATATTGAAGGCAAATATTTGTATTTAAGCGGTGCCGGGCATTCTGACCAGGGTCCAAGGGCATTTATTGACCGCTTTGACACAAGCACAAAAAAAACTGAAAGGATATGGCAAGCCGAAGGCAAATCCAACCTCGAACAAGTTTCATTTGCGCTGGATATAAAAAAAGGACTGATCGTTACCAGTATCCAGTCACAAACTGGGTATCCAAACTATTTTCTTCGGGACATACAGAAAAAAACAGCACCTTCGCAGCTCACCTTCTTCGAGAATCCTTATAAAAGTCTGGAAAACGTATATAAGGAACTGATTACCTATAAGCGCGAAGATGGAGTTGATCTGTCAGCCGTATTATACCTTCCTCCTGGCTACGACCGTGAAAAGAAAGAGAAGCTACCCATGCTTATGTGGGCTTATCCACGTGAATTCAAGGATGCAGCCAGTGCCGGCCAGGTGACAACCTCGCCACACCAGTTTACTTCCATTAACTATGGGTCGCCACTTTTCTGGGTGATGCGGGGATACGCCATCCTCGACAATGCAGCATTCCCCATCATCGGAGAGGGAGCAACCGAACCCAATGACTCATTTGTGGAGCAGTTGGTCGCCAATGCCAAGGCAGCCATTGATGCGGTAGATAACCTGGGCTATATTGACCGGACAAGGGTTGCGGTTGGAGGTCATTCGTATGGGGCCTTCATGACGGCGAACCTGCTGTCGCACAGTAATCTTTTCGCTGCGGGGATCGCACGCAGCGGAGCATACAACCGGACCCTCACACCCTTTGGATTCCAGTCGGAAGAAAGGAATTACTGGGAGGCTCCGGATGTTTATAATACGATGTCGCCTTTTATGAATGCGCATAAGAACAAAACCCCCATTCTACTGATCCATGGGGAAGCCGACAATAATTCAGGAACCTTTCCAATGCAAAGTGAACGATATTTCAATGCATTAAAGGGCCTTGGAGGAACTTCTCGGCTGGTAGTGCTACCCCACGAAAGCCATGGATATTCAGCCCGTGAATCAATTATGCATATGCTTTGGGAAACCGATGAGTGGCTTAACCAATGGGTAAAGAATAAACCCGGTAATTAAAACATTTTATTCCCGAATCTGTTAGTTTTTCATGAACAGTAAATCTTCAACGGCTTTCTGTTCATGAAATCGCTGGCATCGGATAATTGAGAGAGGCAAATCTGAATGAAAAAATTCCCCAGACTCCGTTTTCTGTTGATTAATCTTGGAAGAGGATTGATCTGGTTTTCGCTTATAGCGGCAGCCTATATTCTCTTTATGGAGTTGGTTTACAAAAACAATCCGGAAGTTTGGCTGGAAAGATTATACTCAAAACCATTGCAGATTTATGCCATTTATTTTGTCTCTGAATTCCTGATGGGACTTTTCCCTCCAGAGTTCTTCATGATCTGGGCACTGCATAAAAGCAGCACACTTCACTATATTTTCAATGTGGCTTTATTTGCCGTTGTATCGGTAATAGCAGGGTATTCAATGTTCCTTCTGGGAAAATACCTTCAAAGAAGACTCTATTTCAGGTTCCTGCAACGAAAATTCTTCAGGCAATTCATGCCTCAGGTTAGAAAATACGGATTATTTCTAATTGTGGTGGCTGCAGTCACTCCGTTACCTTATTCTGCAACTAGTCTTGTTGTCGGATCTTCAGGGTATTCAAACAGATTATACCTGCTAGCTGCAACTACTCGTATTCTTCGGTTTGCTGTGTACGGATACATTATCTACCAGACACACAATCTATAAACTTCAATCTCTCCCTCTAAGACAAATAATCAGTGAGGTGATTCTGTGGAAAACTGCACCTTTGATCAACCAATCGGGGAATGAAATGTTATACTGTAAAAAATAGCGGATGATACAACGACTTAAGAAGCGATGGAAAATAGAATCTACGTTTCAGGCCATTGTAATACTTTTAGTTTTTTCCCTGACGGGCATGGCAACTTTATATGTAAGAAAAGCCATCTGGCCTTATCTCGGATTGGAACCTGAGACTTCCCTCTGGATCAGGGTACCACTTTATATTCTTATTATTTTCCCTACTTACCAGGTTCTTCAGCTTATTATTGCGTCATTGTTTGGTCAGTTCAGGTTTTTCTGGGAATTTGAAAAAAAGATGTTCCGGAGGATTGGAATTCTGCCCAAACAAAAATCCATGATAATAACAGGAATCATATTATTGACATTCAATTTATCAGCCATGAGTATAGGCAAAGAAACAGCCACATTGGGAGGCGGGTGCTTTTGGTGCACCGAAGCCGTCTATTTAAGAATGAAAGGGGTCGAACAAGTGACACCAGGATATAGTGGAGGACACATAAAGAATCCCGCTTACAGGGAGGTGACCACGGGCAGGACTGGGCACGCCGAGGTTGTCCAGATAGTATATGACCCTGAAGTGGTCTCGTTCAACGACATATTGGATGTATTCTTTGCCACGCATGATCCGACAACCCTGAACCGCCAGGGTGCCGATGTTGGAACCCAATACCGTTCCGCCATATTCTACCATTCTGATGCACAAAAGAAAGCGGCAGAGAACTACATCCTACAACTTGAAAGGGAAGGAATCTGGGATAATCCTGTGGTGACCGAAGTTACGGCATTCACAAACTTCTATGAAGCGGAAGATTATCACAAAAACTACTTCAACAATAACAAGAATCAACCCTATTGCCAATATGTCGTGGCCCCCAAAGTCGAAAAATTCAGTAAACTTTTCAAGGACAAGTTAAAACCATAATGCTAGCCTGATATGATGGCTGCATTTATTCGTGACGTCTATATTCAATTTGGTTAAAGGCAAATTCAACCAAAATCGGTGATCAATATCTATTAAAACTGGAAGGATGAATATAAGATCAATCATTTTATCGGCGATCTTAATGTTGCCCATTTACGCGATCGCACAGAGAGAATTCATTACTGCCGAAGGTGATACCATGAAAAGGTATGTCTTCATGTTACTTGAGGCGGGCGACAACAGGAACCAGGACTCAGTCCAGGCAATGACCATACAGAAAGGGCACATGGATCACCTCAATAAAATGGCTGAATCCGGAAAATTGATCATGGCTGGTCCCTTCGAAAAAGGGGATCCCTATCGTGGTCTTCTGATTTTTGATCTGGAAACCATTGAGGAAGCCGAAATATTGGAGCGAGACGATCCTGCCGTGCTGGCAGGCAGGCTGAAAATGAAAACTTTCTACTGGTGGTCAGCCAAAGGAGTCACCCTCAGGTAACCTTCCCTTCCCCTACCCTTACTGGTCTTTTTTATGCAACCAGACCACCTTCTGTTCCGACACGTTGGGCTGACCAATAATATCACGATATAATTCAGGGCGCCGGGCTTTGGTATAACGGTATCCACCTGCCTGGGTAAGTTTTTCAGGCTCCAGGGTGGCAGTCACATAATCATTGTCTAGTTTTCGGCATTCCGCGATAATATCACCATGAGGATCAATGATCATGGAACATCCGTTTTTTAGCTGATCATCGTCCATGCCAATTGGATTTGCAAATACCAGATAGATGCCATTATCCCAAGCCCTTGATGGAAGCCATTTCATCAGCCACATGCGGCCTTTGGGGCCATCGAATTCCAATCGCAATGAAGTGGGGTCACTGACACGGTTTTCCCACAGTGCAGGCTCAACAAAACCGGCCCCCGGCCTGGGCGACGGCGTGCACATGGTCACGTGGGGCGTGAATATGACCTGGGCACCCAATAAGGCAGTGGCCCGTACATTTTCGACCACATTGTTGTCGTAACAGATTAGTATACCACATTTCCATCCATTCAGGTCAAAAACACAATATTCCATGCCGGGCGACAGGTAGGGATTTATAAAAGGATGAAGCTTCCTGTAGCGTGCAACCAATCCGTTCTTGTCGACACAGACATAAGCCTTGTAGAGCTTTTCGTCTGCATCTTTTTCGAAAAGTCCGGCCAATATCGCCATGTCATGCCTCTCTGCGATTTGCCTCAACCTTTCCAGACTGGCTCCTCCCGGAATCGGTTCTGCCAGTTCCAGCATCTGCTCCCTTGATAAATGACGGGCAAAAGTATAACCGGTAATGGAGCATTCATGAAATGCGATGGCTTTGGCTCCTTCATCAGCGGCAGAGCCAGCCAGTTGTTCCATGACAGAAAGGTTATACTCCTTATCCCCACTCCTGTTCTCGAACTGTGCGGTCGCAATTTTCAGTTTTTTCATCATCAGGTTGCTTTGTTACGTTTTAGAAATCAGTCGAATTATTGTATTTTCGCAAACAAAATTAAATCTTTAACAATAGATTATGAAGAATACCACCATCATCTTTCTCCTTTTGGCAGGAATCGCTGTTTCGTCCTGTCAGAATCAGGGCAAATCCACTGCCACTGATTCAGAAAACCCGTTTTTCACGGAGTATACAACACCATTCCAGGTACCTCCTTTCGAACAAATCAAACTCGAGCACTTTATGCCGGCAATTGATGAAGGGATAATTCAACAGGAGGCTGAAATCAAGGCAATTGTTGACAATCAGGAAGAGCCAACCTTTGAAAACACCATCCTGGCATTCGATAATTCAGGTGAATTGCTTTCAAAGGTCAACTCGGTGTTCGGTCCGCTGAACTCAGCTGTCACCAACGATGAGATGCAGGCATTGGCCCGCGAAATTTCGCCAAAGCAGACCCGCCATCGCGACAACATCATGCTTAACCCGGTTCTTTTCCAGCGCATCAAAGCTGTTTATGAAAAGCGGAACGATCTGGGACTTGATGAACAGCAGCTCAGGTTGGTGGAAAAATACTTCCAGGATTTTGAAAGAAATGGTGCCAACCTGTCAGAAGAAGATCAGACTAAACTGAGGGCACTCAATGAGGAATTGTCAAAACTTCAGCTTAAGTTTTCAGAAAACGTTTTACTTGAAACCAACCGCAACTTCCGACTGGTAGTTGAAAATGAAGCTGACCTCAAGGGACTTCCCCAGGATGTTATCGTAAGGGCAGCCGAACAGGCAAAAAAGGACAGTTTGGAAGGCAAATGGGTATTTACCTTGGACAAGCCCAGTATGCTTCCTTTCCTCCAGTTCGCCGAGAACCGTGAGTTACGCGAAAAGCTTTATCGGGGCTATTACATGCGCGGAGACAATGACAATGAATTCGACAACAAGGAAGTCATCAAACAACTTGTAAAACTGCGTGACGAAAAAGCCAAACTTATGGGCTTCAATAATTTTGCTGAATATGTTATTGACGTCAACATGGCCAAAACCCCGGATGCTGTCTATGATTTCCTGGAACAGCTATGGGAACCGGCCATGAAGATTGCCAAAGCCGACCGTGATGCCATGCAGAAAATCATCGATGCCGAAGGCGGAAATTTCAAACTGGCTGCCCACGACTGGTGGTTTTACTCGGAAAAACTGCGCAAACAGAAATTTGATCTCAATGAAAGTGAGGTAAAACCCTATTTCAGCCTTGAAAATACCATCAATGGCATGTTCCATGTCGCCACCCAGCTTTATGGAATCACTTTTGAAAAACGGGATGATATCCCTGTATACCACGAAGAAGCAACAGCTTATGAGGTCAAGGAAGCCGATGGCTCACATGTGGGTGTACTCTTTGTCGATTTTCACCCGCGCGACGGTAAACGACCTGGCGCGTGGTGTACCAGCTTCCGCAGGTCAGGATACAAAAATGGGGAAAGAGTGTATCCGCTCAGTACCATTGTCATGAATTTTACCCGTCCTGCCGGTGACACACCTGCGTTACTGAGTTTTGACGAGGTTTCAACCATGTTCCATGAATTTGGCCATGCCCTTCATGGACTATTTACCGACGAGCCTTATAAAAGAACCTCGGGCAGCGTTCCAAGAGATTTCGTTGAATTACCATCACAGATCATGGAACATTGGGCAGCCGAACCTGAGGTGATGAAGGTTTATGCACGTCATTATCAGACCGGGGAAGCCATTCCCGATGAATTGATTGCAAAACTTCAGGCAGCAGGAACTTATGACCAGGGATTCATAACCGGTGAATATGTTGCAGCTTCCTTACTTGACCTCGACTATCACACTGTCGAAAATCCTGAAATCTCTGATGTAAGGGAATTCGAAAAGCAGTCAATGGAAAAATTCGGTTTGATTCCCGAAATTTTGCCACGTTACCGTAGCCCCTATTTCTCGCATACATTCAGTGGCGGTTATACAGCAGGTTACTATGTATATATTTGGGCTGGCGTCCTCGACTCTGATGCGTTTGAAGCATTTAAGGAAACCGGTGACATCTACAACAAAGATGTGGCGTCAAGATTCCGTACACTGCTTTCAAAATCAGGTTCGGATGACGGAATGAACATTTACAGGCAGTTCAGGGGGAAAGATCCTGAGATCACCCCTCTTCTGAAAAACAGGGGACTCCTTTAAGAAATATGGTTTATTGAACCGATAAAAAAATCCCGTCCAAAAGAACTTTTGGACGGGATTTTAATTTGTTGGCATCAGCGATTCACAACATTTTCCAAAGGGTTTTGGATGTCGTGTTGAAGAGACACCTTCAGAACAGGTATTTCGATTCCTTCCCTGCGGAAAGTTTCCATGACCGACAGGAAAACTGAGTTTCGTACTTTCAGAAAGTTGTCTCGCTCGTGCCAGACGGCAAAGGTTATTTCCACCCCATTCGCGCCAAAGGCCGACATAATGACGATGGATTCAGGTTCATCGAGGACCAGGGGATTATGGGCTGCAATCTCTTCGAGCAATGATTTCACCTTCGGCAGATCAGCCTGGTAAGTAACGGTCATTTTTATATCCATTCTCCGGATAGGGAAATGGGTAACATTGATCAGCTCAGTACTGATAACAGTCTGGTTTGGGATTCTAAGCAACAAATTGTCAAATGTCTTTATTTTGATGGATAACAGGTCAATGGAATATACCCTTCCGGTCTTGTCTCCAATACGGACCACGTCACCGATCTCAAAAGACTTTTCGGATACCAGAAACAGGCCGCTTACGATGTTCCCCAAACTGGTTTGTGAAGCCACACCTATCACGATACCCAATACTCCCGCTGCCCCAAACAAGGCGGTTATATCCACCTCAAGCATTCGGAAAACGATGAAGGTCAGGACAATCAATCCGGTGTACACGATCCCGCGGTTTACCACAACCCTTGATTGTTTGGTCATCTTGCGGGTAAAGGTTGCCCTTACCGCATAAGCAAGGCCATATATGATGGAAATACCAATGGCAATGGTGAGAATGATTCGCACAATTTTTTCCACCACCTCAGGTGACATATTGAGTCCAAAATCCATAATTAAATCTGGTAAATGTTTTTAATAAAATGGAAATTAATCATCAGGGATGATTTTCCGCCTGACAATCTCGGGGAGGCTAACTGCTGGTGGTTATCACCATGGATATTTCTGTCCAGTTTATAGGTAGCGCTGCTGACCTGTTCTCTACCTTTGTATTCAATATCTACAACACTGGTCATCAAACCATGACCCGTAGAAAGAATGGAAAGGTTGTCGACGCGAATGATAAGCCGCTGAACCTCAAGCAAAAGGTTTGAATGATTGGTAATGTGAACCGGACAGACGACCTCCCATGGCAAAGGGTCCAATAGTTCCGGATCTTTCTGGTAATGGCTTCCCAGCGCAAAAGCCGTTTCTCCTTCGTCAGGCTCACCAAACCAGGTGTCTGAAAGCCGGATTAACGGATATTCGGTGATAAAATAATCCGTGATGGAATCTGTATGGAAAAACTGAAGGTTAAGTGGAACTTTAACAAAGAATCTCATGCTTTGCCCGGGAAGGATTCTCATTCCACTGTTTTTCAGAACTACGGGTTTGAGCGGGAGTGCAGGACCAATTACCAGAGTATCTGAACGGCCCGATTGAAAAAGGTCGCTTTCGCTTACTTCCAAGGGTGGTATCTCCAAACTTCTGTAAATCCCCTCAAAGGGTTGTTCCGCTGGGACGACACGGAATCCCCATCCCATTGAAAATCTCTTGACAACTAGATTCAGGTTACCTGCCCTGATTTCGAGTCCCTGTCCATTGGCTATTTCATATTTTCCGAATATATCCTGGATTGTCATGCCATTTCATTTAGATTTCAAAAATACAACAATTCACATGCGAAACCCCCATTGGGTTTTACAAGAAAAAGTGAAGACAGGATGTAATGATTCTCCGCGATAAACGTCATACCTTTGAAAACAATCAGGAACTATCGCAAAAGAAACGATGCAAACAAACGAATTTAAACAGGAGGTGCTGCCACTAAGCAAGAGCATGTTGCGATTTGCGGCACTGTTTCTGAAGGACAGCGATGCATCACAGGATATTGTCCAGGAAGTGTTCCTTAAACTCTGGCAGATCAAGGATGAACTTGATTCTGTCGACAACCTGAAAGCGTTTGTTACCCGGATGGTCCGGAATAAATGTCTGGATCATATCAGGGCTGGCAAAAAGTGGGTGATCAGGGATACGTTGGAGCAAAAAACAAGTGAGATGGCTGATGAATACGATGTTGTTGAATGGACCGAAACCAGTACCCGGATCAGGGCATTGATAAGCAGATTGCCTGAACAACAACAAACAGTGATTTACCTGAGAGATATTGAACAGAATGAATACAATGAAATTGAGGAAATCACAGGACTAAACGCCAACGCAATCAGGGTAAACCTATCGCGTGCAAGAAAAAAGGTGAGGGATGAATTACTTAAAACATGGAATCATGAAAGCGAACATAGCAAAGACATTACTGCAAAAATTCTTTGAAGCGGAGACCTCTTTGGAGGAAGAAAAGATGCTGAGGGAATATTTCAGCCTAGACGAGGTAGACCCTGAATTGCTTCCTTACCGTGAGTTCTTTGTTGATACTGAAAACCATTTCGAATCCAAAGGGGAAAAAGAAATTGAAGAAAAGGTGATGGACTATATCCTGGAAAACGAAAGCAAAAACAGGGGTCGTTACCGGCAACTATGGCTGACGGTATCAGGAATTGCCGCATCCCTTGTTATAGCAGTCTCAGCCATGCTTTACTACCAGAACCAGCAACCCTATCAAGACACGTTCACGAACCCGGATGAAGCCTATGCATATGCAGAACAGACTCTCGCTTTTGTATCGCAAAAATACAACCAGGGACTGGCAAGCCTCGAACCGCTAAAGAAAGTGAACCAATCGGTACGACCTCTTGAAAACGGGTTTCAGACATTGAACAAAGGATTTAACCAGCTACCCGAGAATTTTTTAAAAGGGGATGATTCACTGCAGTAAAGTTTTTGGAAAAGAATAAAGTATATGAAATAATCACTAAAAAACAGTAAAATGAAACGATTGATTTTAATGGTTGCAATGCTCGTACCCATGTTACTGGCAGCACAGAAAAGCCCGGTCGACAAGTTGTTCGACAAGTATGCCAACCAGGATGGATTTACCACCGTCAACATTTCGGGCAAACTCTTGGGAATGGCCGGAAAAATGGATAAAAGTAACCCTGACACGAATGATATGCTGAACAAGCTATCAGGAATCAGGATCCTGTCAGTTGATGATGAAGCCTTAAATTCAAAACTCGATTTCTACAAGGAACTCGAAACCGATGGCTTCTTCAGGAACAACACCTATGAAGTGTTGATGGAGGTCACCGAAAAGAACGAAGTGGTCCGCTTTTACGGACGCACTTCGGGTGAAGGCAAATATGAGGAGCTCCTGTTGGTTGTTGGAGGAAAAAGTAATGCCCTGATCAGCATAAGGGGCATCATCGACCCCGACAACATCGGAAAAATCATGGATGGGTTGGATGTGGATGTCAATGTAAGCAAAAAACCCTAAGTCCTAATCCTAAGGAAAGAGGCTGCATCTTGATTGGTGCAGCCTCTTTTTTTTGCACATACCGTCAGTGTCAACCCGAAATAAGTTCCTTTCAAAACGGCATCATGAAAAGCTGGCACAGGGATGATCCAGGTCTTGCACCGGGTTTTACCATTTACATAGTTACAGATTTGTTTTACCATACTTTTACCATACCAATATAATGAAACAATGGTGAAAGACTGGAGAAACTATGGTGAAACCATTAGTGGGTGCAAGACCTGTACAAACCCAAAAAGATAATTCAAAGAGCCTAAACAAATAATTTTGGAATGTTAGGTTTAAGCAGGATTATATAGGCAACGTCTATTTCTATTTTTTTTGCTAATAGCCATTATTTAGGTAACACGTCAATTTTAACATCATCAATCAGGATCGGTGGAATAAGAAAATTTTCAATGATTTTCCTTACTTTTGGGCCGTTTATCAGAATCGGAAAAACATACCATAATGAAAATCTCATATAACTGGCTCAAGAGCTATATTCAATTTGACCACAACCCCTCCCAACTATGTGAACTTCTTACCAGCATTGGCCTGGAAGTCGGCGGAACCGAAGAAGTTGAAAGCATTCGTGGAGGTTTGAAAGGCCTGGTTATCGGAAAAGTTGTTACCTGCGTTCCCCACCCCAACAGTGATCATTTAAGCATTACCACGGTTGACACCGGCAGTGGTGAAATCCTTCCCATTGTTTGCGGTGCTCCCAATGTCCAAGCTGGTCAAAAGGTAGTAGTCGCAAAAGTTGGCACCACACTCTATGATGGCGAACAGGCATTTGAGATTAAAAAAGCCAAGATCCGGGGTGAGATATCCGAAGGAATGATTTGTTCGGAGACCGAAATTGGGGTTGGTTCCGATTCCTCTGGCATAATGGTATTACCCGAAGAGACCGTCATCGGCACTTCGGCATCCACCTATTTTAAGGTTGAGTCTGATTGGGTTATTGAGGTCGACATTACCCCCAACAGGATTGACGGCGCATCACATATTGGGGTTGCCCGCGATATTGCTGCCGCATTAAAGCAATCAGGAGAAAACGGATATAAGAAACCTTCCGTTGAAGGCTTTAAGGTTGACAATCATCAGCTCGACATCAATGTTGAGGTGGTCAATCCTGAAGCTTGTCCCCGATATTCGGGAGTTTCCATATCAGGTGTTGAGGTAGGTGAATCACCCGACTGGCTAAAAAACAGGTTAAAGTCGATCGGCCTTACTCCTATAAACAATATCGTGGATATAACCAACTTTGTGTTGTTTGAAACAGGTCAGCCTTTGCATGCTTTCGATGCCGACCAAATAACCGGTGGTAAGGTTATTGTTAAGACGCTGATGCCGGGAACACTGTTCAAGACCCTTGATGGCGCCGAAAGAAAACTGGATGAAAAAGATTTGATGATATGCAATTCCAACGAAGGAATGTGTATTGCTGGCGTATTCGGAGGAATTGATTCAGGGATTAAAATGAACACACGTAATGTGTTCCTCGAAAGTGCGTGTTTTGACCCTGTATTTATCAGGAAGACTTCACGCAGGCATGGCTTGTTTACGGATGCTTCCTTCCGGTTCGAAAGGGGAACCGATATCAATGCCACCATTTATGCCTTGAAAAGGGCTGCTCTCCTGATCCAGGAAATTGCAGGGGGCACCATTTCTTCAGAGATAAAAGATTACTATCCTCAACCAGTAAAGGGATATCCGGTTGAGATATCCTACCACAATATTAATCGACTGATTGGTAAAACCATACCCAGGGAAACATTGAAAGAAATACTGCGCTCCCTGGAAATTGAAATCGTGGCCGAAACTGACCGTGGGCTTTCTTTGATGGTTCCAACCTATCGGGTGGACGTACATCGGGAGGTGGATGTGATTGAGGAAGTTCTTCGAATTTATGGATACAACAATGTTGAGATACCGACCCATGTTTCGGCCTCATTGAGTTATGCGGAAAATCCTGATCCAAACAAGGTAAAGAATGTGGTTGCCGATTACCTTGCTGCCCAGGGATTCTTTGAGATGTGGTCAAATTCACTCACAAAGAGCTCATACTATGAAGGCATGAATGATTATCCTGCCGAAAAAACCGTGAAATTGTTCAATCCTTTAAGCAGTGATTTGGGTGGTATGCGACAGACCTTGCTATATGGAGGACTGGAATGCATACAGCTTAATACCAACCGAAAAAACAGTGATCTCAGGTTGTTTGAGTTTGGGAATTGTTATTTCTTCAAAGGGACCCATTACAAGGAAGATCCTGCAGCCAACTATTTTGAGGAAGAACACCTGGCCTTGTTTATCACGGGAAATCGGGAAAACCAAAACTGGCTTACCCCGGAATCCACTACTTCATTCTTTTTACTGAAATCATTTGTCGAGAATATCCTGACCCGTTTAGGTTTTTCATTGGAACAGCTAAAAATGAACGAATCAGGCAATGAAATTTTCTCGGAGGGTTTGGTATATGAAACCGGCAACAAGCAGAAACTTGTTGAATTTGGCGTAGTATCACCTAAATGGGCAAAACCCTTCGATCTTGAAAATGCGGTTTATTATGCCGACTTTGACTGGGGTCAAATATTGTGGGAAAGCAAAAAGAACCAGGTAAAATTCTCTGAACTTCCCAAATATCCTGAGGTAAGAAGGGATTTGGCACTGGTTCTCGATAAGGATGTAAAATTCTCGACGATTAAAAATATCGCAATTGCAAGTGAAAAACAATTGCTAAAATCGGTCAGTTTGTTTGATGTGTATGAAGGCAAAGGAGTTCCGGAAGGAAAGAAATCGTATGCCATCAGTTTCATATTGCGTGACGACTACAAGACACTGAATGACAAGCAGATCGACAAGACAATGGAACGAATTCTCATGGCTTGCGAAAAGCAGGCAGGTGCCAGGCTTCGCTGATTGCGCTGATATACTATTTCAAACATACTGCAAACTTCAAAAGCTGGTCGGAATATGCAAAACCAGACCAAGGGTGTATTATATGCGGTTATCACTGCCGTTTTATGGGGGGTATTGGCCGTTGTCCTGAAGGTAGCTGGCGACGAAGTAGAAGCCCCCACTATTGTTTGGTTTCGCTTTAGCCTGGCATTTTTGCCTTTGTTGCTCTGGCATGTGGTAAAAAAACCACGGGAACTGAAAATCCTGTACAGGCCTCCCATGATTCTGGTAATCGCTTCAGTCACGTTAGCTTACAACTATATCGGATTCATGTGGGGAGTAAATTATACAACTCCCTCCAATGCCCAGCTGTTTATACAGACCGGCCCCATTTTGCTGACGGTCGCCGGGGTGATATTCTTTAAAGAGGTAATTAGCAAAAGACAGCTCATAGGTTTTCTGATCACTTTCATTGGCTTCTATCTTTTTTACAACCAACAGATCGGTGCTCTCACCAGCGGCGAAAATCTTTACATGAAGGGAGTTCTGTTAACCCTCAGCGGAGCAATTGCATGGACAATCTATGCCACATTACAGAAAAAACTTGTTGTACATTTCTCTTCCCTTACCCTGAACTTGTTTTTGTTCGGATTGCCAACACTGCTTTACCTGCCGTTTGTAAAATTCTCGGAACTGGCTCATCTCAGTCCGGTCATGTGGGCCATCATGATATTCCTGGGACTGAATACCCTCATTGCCTACACAACACTTTCTGTATCCCTGAAATATCTGGAAGCAGGCAAAGTAAGCATTATCATCATACTGAATCCATTAATCACCTTTGTGATCATGGCGATACTGACTAATATGGAAGTAACCTGGATCAATGGAGAAAACTTTACCCTGCTTTCGGTGATCGGGGCAATTATTGTGATTATTGGGGCAATTTTGGTCATCAGGAAAACCAAGAAATGAAAATTGCATAAAGGGGAATATCAGATGATAGCTTTTACTCTACCTCCAGTTTTCTAAACCTCTGCTCAAGCCTCATTTGGCTTATCCTTTTTTAGAATTTGTTTGATGTAGTTGGTCAGAATTTCAATGGCACGACGGTTCATGCCGCCTTGTGGAATGATGATGTCGGCAAAATGCTTGGTAGGCTCGATAAACTGCATATGGCTGGGGCGAACCGTTTTTTCATAACGTTCAAGAACCTGGTTAACATCCCTTCCCCTCTCCATGATATCCCTGCGGATAACCCTGGAGAGCCTCACGTCGGAATCACAATCAACATACACCTTCACGTCCATTAGGTCGCGCAATTTTTCATTTGACAGGCATAATATTCCTTCGATGATCAGCACATGCCTCGGTTCAACCGGTACAGTTTCATCGAGGCGGGTACAGGTAATGAAAGAATAAGTAGGTTGTAAAATCGACCTCCCTGCTTTCAGCATCTCTACATGCTCAACCATCAGGTCAAATTCAATTGCATCCGGACGGTCGTAATTTTTTTTTCGGCGGTCCTCAAGCGTGAGATCACTGTTGTCGTAATAATAGGAATCGTGAGATATTACAGCCACCTCATTTTTGGTAAACGACTGAATGATTTTCTCCACGACGGTGGTCTTACCCGACCCTGTTCCTCCTGCAATGCCAATAACCAGCATAATTTAGGCTTGTGTTAATAAAAACTGCTTTTTATGACAGCTCCCCTGCCGGCTGCTAAATTAGTGCTATTTTTGCGAAGAATTGTTTCAAGCGTAGATTAAAGATTACTTATATGATAAACCATATTGTTCTTTTCAAACTTAAACCCTACCCGGTTGAAGAAAAAGAGGCTATTCTACTTGAGGTCAAAACGCTGCTTGAAAATCTTAAAGAAAAGATTGAAGTGCTTAAATACATTGAAATCGGCCTCAATTATGAACTTGATTCTAAAAGTTATGATCTGGCCCTTATCTCCCACTTTGCCTCAATTGAAGACCTTGATGCATACAGGGTGCATCCCGAACACGTGAAAGTCGCCCACCGCATGTCAGAAGTTGTGGAATTG
Source organism: Bacteroidota bacterium (assembly GCA_023428545.1). The sequence continues at coordinate 82,144 of JAEYXH010000010.1, forward strand.
AGAGCAGCAGTTGATTTTCCTTTTTAATAGCTTACTAAGTATCCATGAGCAATCTGTATCCGTTAAAATTTAAGCCAACCTACCAGGAACGAATCTGGGGAGGTAGTCGTATGCACGCACTCCTCAATAAAGGGGTATGTGAAAAAGGTGGGTGTGGCGAAAGCTGGGAATTGTCAGGTGTTGAAGGTCATATTTCCATTGTTTCCAATGGCTTTCTTGAAGGAAATGATCTTCAGGAATTAATTGAGGTTTACATGGGTGACCTTGTGGGTGACCGTGTATACGAAAAATTTGGAACTGAATTTCCCTTGTTGATCAAGTTTATTGATGCCATGGACGATCTGAGCATTCAGGTACATCCGGGAGATGATCTTTCAAAAAAAAGGCACAATGCATACGGTAAAACCGAAATGTGGTATGTACTTCATGCAGATGCAGGATCCATGTTGAACTCAGGATTCAACCAGCCGGTCGACCGCGAAAAATATCTCGAATACCTGAACAGCGGCAGGCTTACCGAACTGCTTCATTTCGAAGAAGTGAAAGATGGTGATGTTTTCTTTATCCCTGCCGGCCGTGTACATGCCATTGGCAAAGGTCTTGTGATTGCGGAAATCCAGCAAACCTCCGATATCACGTATCGCATTTACGACTATGACAGGAAAGACAAACATGGTAATCTTCGGGAACTGCATACCGAACTTGCCATCGATGCCATCGATTTTAGTTATGAGAAGGAATACAAAACAGCATATCAGCCAGTTAAAAACAAAACCGCGGAAGTAGTGACCTGCGACTATTTCAGCACAAACATCGTCCTTTTTGATCAACCCCTGAATAAGGAGATTGAACATCTTGATTCATTTGTGATTTACCTGTGTATTCAAGGAGATTACGAGATTGTATGGGACGGAGGCCGTGAAAAGGTCAGTAAAGGAGAAACCATTCTGGTCCCTGCCAGCCTCATTGAATATCGACTAGAACCCACTTCAGGGGAAGCCAAATTACTGGAAGTACATCTTCCCTAAGTTGGCAGAATGACATTAAATATTTTATATGGATATTAAGCAAGCCAAATTTGTTGTCAGCAATACTTCGGTATCGAAGTGCCCTCGCCCCGACAAGCCCGAATATGCATTTATTGGTCGGTCGAATGTGGGAAAATCTTCACTGATCAACATGCTTGTCAACAGCAAAACACTGGCAAAGACATCTGCAAGACCAGGTAAAACCCAATTGATCAATCATTTTCTGATTAATGAAGAGTGGTATCTGGTTGACCTACCGGGATATGGTTTTGCAAAAGTACCCCTAACCGAAAAGAAGAAGTGGGAAAAGTTTATCCGGGAATATATTTTAAAACGTGAGAACCTCTACTGTCTGTTTGTCCTGATCGATATCAGGCATGAAGCACAGATGGTTGACCTCGAATTCATCGAATGGCTGGGTATCAGTCATATCCCTTTTTCCCTTATTTTCACAAAATCCGATAAATTGAAACCCGAGGAAATTGAGCCAAAAGTTGAAGCATATAAAAAGGTTTTGCTTGAAAAATGGGAATCCTTGCCTGACATATTTGTCTCTTCAGCCGATAAATTCATGGGCCGCGAAGAAATCCTCGGATTCATTGATAAAGTGAATAAGGAAAATAGGTGATGACCAATCGATAAAGTTTGTCCCAGGCAAATAATCATTGGCTCCTTTTATTGCCTCCAATAAAATTTTACTTTTGCATAACGATTTGGTAATAATCATCCATCAAAGAAATAAAAATGGGATCAAAAAGCCATCCGCTAAAAATTTTCTCCTGTAGAAACAGCACCTACCTTGCCGAAAAAATCTGTGAAAGCCTTGGACTAAACCTGGGGTTGACATCCTGTCCTGTATTCTCGGACGGAGAGTTTGAACCTTGTTTTGAAGAAACAATCAGGGGCTCACATGTTTTCATCGTGCAATCCACTCCTCCACCAGCCGATAATCTGATGGAACTTCTCCTCATGATTGACGCGGCCAAGAGGGCAAGTGCCTATAAGGTAATTGCGGTCATTCCCTATTTCGGTTATGCCCGGCAGGATCGCAAGGATAAACCAAGGGTGTCGATAGGTGCAAAACTGATGGCAGATCTGTTATCAGCGGCAGGGGTTGACAGGGTAATAACCATGGATCTCCATGCTGACCAAATTCAGGGATTCTTCAATGTTCCGGTCGACCATCTGTTTGCATCAGCCATGTTTATTCCGTTCATCCGTAATATGGGATTGAACGATATTGTCATTGCATCTCCTGATGTAGGTGGAACCAAAAGGGCCAACACTTATGCAAGGTTACTGGAAACCGATATGGTAATCTGCCATAAATCGAGAGCCAAAGCCAATGTAGTGGATAAAATGACGCTGATTGGCGAAGTTGCCGGTAAAGACGTTATTATCGTTGATGACATGATTGACACCGCTGGTACCATCAAGAAGGCTGCAGGTCTTATGAAAGAAAAGGGAGCCAACAGTGTACGTGCATTTGCCGCACATGGCGTTCTTTCGGGCAATGCGATTGAGAATCTTGAATCTTCGCTACTGGAAGAGGTATATTTTACGGATTCTCTTCCCCGCAGGAACAGTTGCGACAAGATTAAATACATCAGCGTGGCCGATGCATTCGCGGAAGCCATTGCGCGTGTTTATAAAAATCAGTCAATAAGTTCCTTATATTTCAGATAAATACTATTTTTGCACCGCTTTTTCTATAACGGCAGCTTAAATTATGCATGCTGTTTGCCCTTTCTTCGAAAAGGGAGGACTGAGTACCATAATTAAAATTTACAATTAAATGAAGACATTAGAAATTAAAGGAAATCTCCGGTCAGCTACCGGAAAAAAAGATTCTAAAAGCCTGAGAGATCAGGAAATCGTACCATGCGTCATGTACGGTGGAACAGAACCTATTCATTTTCAGGTTCCATTCAGCGAATTCCGTCCTGTTGTTTATTCACCAGATGTATTTCTTGTAACGGTTGATGTTGATGGCAAGCAGTATAAGGCCCTTCTTCAGGATACCCAGTGGCATCCGGTTGATGAAGTCTTGATGCACGCCGACTTCCTGCAGGTTTCCGAGAAGAAGCCTGTGAAAGTTAACCTTCCCGTTTCCGTAACAGGAACTGCCAAAGGTATTAAGGTTGGGGGTAAATTGAAAGTAAACCTTCGTCGCCTGAAAGCCAAGGGTATGGTAAATGATCTTCCTGACACCATCAATGTTGATGTCACAGAGCTTGGTCTTGGACAGAGCATCAAGGTAGGTGCCCTGAAACCTTCGGGATACCAGATTCTCAATAACAAGTCGGATGTAGTTGCTACCGTAACTGTAACTCGTGCAGCACGTGCGGCCATGACAGCCGAAACCAAAGGCAAGAAATAATCTTAAAATTTCGTTGTTTTGAAGTACCTGATTGCCGGTTTGGGTAACATCGGAAAAGAATACGAAAATACCCGCCATAACATCGGGTTTAAAATATTGGACGCGCTGGCAGGTGCGTCCAATATTGTTTATAGCGACAGCCGTTACGGCTTTGTGGCTGAAATGAAATATAAAGCCCGGACTTTCATTTTACTTCGGCCTACAACCTATATGAACCTCAGCGGTCGGGCGGTGAATTATTGGCTGAAATCCGAGAACATCCCCATCGAAAATATGCTGGTCCTGGTCGATGACATAGCCCTCCCCTTTGGGACCATCCGCATTAAGTCAAAAGGCAGCGACGGAGGGCACAATGGTCTTCGCAACATACAAGATGTTCTTGGACGGAACGACTATGCCCGCCTTCGGTTCGGTATCGGAGACAACTTCCATAAAGGCACCCAAATCGATTACGTACTTGGACAATGGGGCAGGGAAGAAGAAAAAGAGCTTCCGTTTCTGATCGACCAGTGTATGGATGCGGTGAAAAGTTTCGGCACCATTGGTATTGAAAGGACCATGAATATTTTCAACACCAAAAAACCAAATCCATAATGGCCGATACTGTCAGGATAGACAAATGGCTATGGACTGTCAGGGTTTTTAAGACCCGCAGCCTGGCGACAGATGCTTGCAACAAGGGTCATGTCGTGATTGGCGAATTGCCTGTTAAGCCATCCCGGATGGTCAAGCCCGGCGACCTGGTGAAGGTAAGGAGACCTCCAATTTACAGGCATTATAAGGTTATCGGCCTTCCCGGCAACAGAATAGGGGCTAAAGAAGTCGCCAATTTCATGGAAGATGTTACCCCCCAGTCTGAACTCGACCTCCTGGATATGCAGAAAGACATGCAATGGATCACCAGGGAGCGGGGCACCGGCAGACCCACAAAGAAGGACAGACGTCAGCTTGACGATTTTTTTGGAATTTAAAATTAAGTACGAAAATGTTCATAGCCAGAGAAAAAAGGAAAGAAAACCTGTCGGAATACCTCATATACATGTTTCAGATTGAGGATGCCATCCGTTCGGCCGATTCAAATCTGCAAGCCATTGAGGAAAAAATGATCGTTCCCTTTAGGTTGCAGGAAGCAACCCATCGTGAAATGGTCAACTGGTACGCCAATCTAATCCTGATGATGGAAAAGGAAAAGGTCAGAAGCAAGGGTCATCTCCAGTTTCTGGTTAACCTGATGGCTGACCTGAACAGTTTTCACCTTCGGCTGATGGAGTCGGAAGTGGATGTTCAATATGTACAATCCTATAAATCGGTTGCAGGTTTATTGAAAGAAATCAGGCAAAGGGGAGCAAAGGGCGATCATGATATCGAGACAGCCCTTACCGCTCTGTATGGCTATTTCATTCTTAAACTGGCCAAAAAGGATATCTCAGAGGAAACCAGGCAGGCGATGACACAAATCAGCTCCTGGTTAGGATTGTTGTCTGAATTATACCGGCAATTTGAAGCCGGGGAATTCGAGTTTTAACTCCTCGACTGAAGGGAATAACATGCGTTCTTCTTCCGTGGGCATCCGGCAAACCTGACGCTTGCCAAACCAGCTGTATCGATTCGTCGCAACCAGATTATAAATTGGGTCACGCAACATTCTTGGCAAAATCCTTAAAATCCCGAACCATGAATATGGTTTTTTGAGTCTGGAGGCTATGATCAGGGCAGCATCGGACGCCTGATATATCTTCCCGCCTGAAATCAGTAAAACGGATTGTGGATCTGTCGGAATATTTAAGATATTGGCCAACCAGGCCCCTGCTTCCGACTGTAATGCCACGTACCGGAAAATCCCCTGAGGATCACGTTTGATGATGAAATCAACACTACGGTTGCAAAGATTGCAATATCCATCGAAGACAACCAGAGGGCGGGTCATGATTTCATTACCCGGTCCATATCCCGGCTTGCATCACGTTGTTTTATTGATTCCCTTTTGTCGTATACCTTCTTTCCCTTACACAAGCCAATTTCAATTTTGGCAAGGCCTTTTTCGTTAACGAAAAGTTTTAAAGGGATAATGGTCAGACCCGATTCCTTCACCTTTTTCTGCCACTTCAGTAATTCACGTCTTTGAAGCAATAACTTGCGATCACGTTTGGCAATGTGGTTATTGCAGGTCCCCAATTCATATTCCGAAATATGAAGGTTCCTGACAAACATTTCGCCGGAAACAAACTGGCAGTAAGAATCTGTCAGGTTAGCCCTGCCGGCCCTGATGGACTTTATTTCTGTTCCCAGTAGAACAATACCCGCCGTAAAGCTTTCAATTATTTCATATTCAAAGAAAGCTTTCTTATTCTTGATAGATATGTTAGTTGCCTGATGAGCCATAATTATATGCCAGATTAAAAACCAGGACAAAAAGCTAAGTAGCCTTGATGTCCGGGAATATTGCAAAAATAACCAAATTATTCACTTGCCTGCAATTACTGCTTTCTGGCAGCCAATTCCAGTGTATGAAAAAGAAGTTCAGATCCTCCCCATTTTCCATGTCCGGGTACCACATATTCAGCCTCCCCGTACTTCTCTATGACGTTCCGGATTGTATTTGCATAGTTCACTGTATCGCCATCGCTGGTATTCCCCAAATTCCCTGAATCAATGCTTTTTACCATACATCCCGCAAACAAGATCTTTTCGGATGGTATCCATACCACAATGTTATCAAGGGTATGGGCACGACCGGGATATTCACATATCACTTCTTTTCCTCCCAAAGAAAGGACCATCCGGTCTCCAAAACAAATATCCGGTTCAGGAAGGTCATGAGCCAAAGCCTGGACACAGGTCATATTGTGTGCAAAAGTTGGGATTTCCCGGGAATTAAGATAGGCCAGTCCCCCCATGCAGTCCTCATGCCAGTGGTTTGGCACAAAGCCGGTGATTTTCAGGGAAAGTGAATCCTCCATGAACCGGACAAGGTTTTGGGTCATCTCATCTGAAACAGGGGTATCAAGAAGAAGCGCATCTCTCCCATTGGTATATATCATGCCGTTTGAGGAATACCTTCCGTATTCAGGAGTCTCTGACCATGAAACGTGGATATATGTCTGCCTTGTCAGCTGAATGATTTGCAGGTTCTCCGACACTTGCCAGGTTTTGGTATCCTGACCCAATAAGGTAAAAGACAAGGTCCCCAGGAAGATGATAAGACACAAATATTTTTGATTCATGGCATACAAAGTTGTATTGTTTTCTCTTTTACACGTAAGATCCACAATCGGATAAAACATGGCTCAGGGTTCAGGGAAGATTATCCCGTTTTGCGGATCAGTCGAACCATATAAAGCAAAAAGACTCCCACCAGCAACAACACGATATGCCTGATTCCGGGAATGGTATCTCTCTCCAGCGCATTAAAAAACGGCATGGCCTTGAAATATCGTACCTTGATCCTTGAGTTACCGTCAGGTTTCAGGAAAACAGGATCGGATATCTTGCGTGAATAACCTTCAATTGTCCTTCCATCATCAAGTACAAAGGAATAACCGATGATCAGGGTATACCGGTTGGGAATGACTTCATTCCGCTCACCCATTTCCCTTCGAATGTGGGTAATGACAGCATCCTTCTGTTCGCCGAGATAATAAAGGGCAACCAGGGTGGCAGACCAAAGAACAAAACCTACTCCAAGAATCATGAAGATGATCCTGATCGCAAGGGTATTTCTTTTCTTTCCGGTCGGTCTTCTTGGCATGACAGAATTTTTATTTTGAAATAACTTCAGGTCAGGGCTTTATTGAGGCCGATTCCCTGACATGGGAGAGAAGATACTTCTTTATAACGGTATAGTTATCGGGGGTGCAAAACAGGGCCAGTTGGCTCCCCAATCCTGCCCTGATCAGGATTGTCCTGGAAGAGTCGAAAAACCGCACCTTATTTACAGCCGACCAGCGGATATTTGGCTTTTGTCCGGCCATCGCCAAAACTCCGGCACCGGCAGCGGTGAACTTTCCGGTGTAAAGTCCAAGGATTACGGTTAGCCAATTGATCACCCGGTTTCTTTTCGCCTGCTTTTGCAAGGTTTGGCTCCTGATTCCGGCAGATGACAGGTTGAAGCCGACCTGGTACTTTCCACCATATATAGCCAGGATGAATAAATAAGTCAACAAAAATAAGAGTACCACCAGTATCACACCATAATATGCCTTCGCAATCAATAAAACTACCAGAAGGATACCAAATGGAATCCCGACAGCCAATCCCAGCTGACGGAGAATCAACGGATTCCTGAAAATGGGTACATGTATATCCCATTCAATGGTTGCGGGCAGCTGATCCGCAACCCGGTTTAGCCCCTCATCCCGGAAAGGCATGATCTCAGCCATTTTGTTTCCTGTTTGAAGGCAATAGCCAGGTTAGTACCAAAATCACTGCAGCAACTGCGGCAGTTGTCGGCTGCATCCATGAAACGTAACCAATCATTGCCACTTGAACCGAGATCCAGATAATGGTGATCATTCCTGCGAAAAAGGACGCAAGCCTGGCATAAAGGGATTTGCGGAAAACCAGGATTCCGGCAAACAGGGAGGCACCACCAACGACCACAAACAGGATCAGTGAAGGTATGAAATAGCTTGTAAATGGAGTGTTTTCAATCCACTCCACAGGGACATCAGGGGCCCCTGACATCCCATAGAAACCGCCGCCAAAAGCGTTTATGGCCAGAATTACCAACAGGATCCCCAACGAAAAGCGGGTCACAATAACCAGATTCTTTGTCATTTTGGTTGCAATTTCAGGTTTTGAATGATTAAGACTGGGTCTTGCAACCCAAAATGAATCTACTTTTTCTTGAAAATCAGGTTAAAAAGGAAAAGTATCACGATGGCCCCGATTGCGCCGGTAAAAATGGCACCAAGCCAACCGGTTCCCAGATGGATACCCAGTTTTCCCAATAACCAATACCCGACAAAGCTGCCAAGAATGCCCACGACAATATTGCCAATCAGGCCCAGTCCACCCCCGCGGTAGAGCAAGCTGCCCAGCCAACCGGCCAGGCCACCGATGATTAATGTTCCGATAATTTCCATAGCTCAATTTTCAATATGGTTAATACAATGAGAGTTTCACATTTCAGAAATGTTCACCATGAAAAGTGTGGATACGTTAAAACTGACCAAAGAGTTACTTAACGGTATTCAAGGCACATCTCTATATACAATCAGTAAGAATCTTCTGCACAACACGTTACTTTGTGGTTTCACCGCCCATGTCGGTAAATACGCTGTCGACCGGCTCCCACAATTCAATCTTGTTACCCTCCGGATCCATGATGTGGACGAATTTTCCGTAATCGAAGGATTCAATGTCATCCAATACGGTAACCCCATTAACTTTGAGGTTTTTGACCAGTTCCTCCATGTTTTGCACCCTGTAGTTCACCATGAATTCCTTTTTGGAAGGAGCAAAATAGGCATCACCCTGCTTAAAAGGACTCCATTGAAGGTAATTGATTTCCTCCGGCCTATGGGCATTACGGAACTCAAAAGTCGAACCGTATTCATTGACGGCAAGCCCCAGGTTATTGCTGTACCATTCTTTGGTTACCTCCGGATCATCCGTAAAGAAAAATATACCACCCACGCCGGTTACCTTTGGTTCTTTTCGCTCAGGGTTGCTTTTGGTACCACTTTGACTTTCATTTTTCATGGGAAACTATTATAGAATTCAGAATATTTAAATTTCAGTGATTGTGTGTAAATCCGGTGATTAAAAAACAACCGCGCTCACCAATCACTTACCTAAAACATGAAATGTAAATCTAAGGAATTTCATTGAATCAAATTCGTCAAAATACGGTCTTCAAAAAGGATCAATCGGGATTTCTACCTTCGTTACAATAGGAACACCTGATGGATCAAGACATCCATTCAAACCAATGTTTCTATATTTTGAAAAATAAAGGATAAAAAACGATTTTATTGCAATTTTTGGGTCCAGACTATTGCATTTTATCATGGAATTTCGTAATTTTATTCCTGTATGTATTCAAGCGCAAGTGCGATATCGAGATTGGGTCGAAAAGAGAATACAGCCACCTTGATACAGTTGAATAATGAGTCCCTTGGTATTTTTGTAATTAGGAACAGCGTTATGCACACGGTTGCAGTTTCACGTCGGCAAGTCCTTCGGTCTCTGTGCTAAATCCGGTCAGACGTTGCCGAAAGCAATTTAATGGAACATTCTTCTCCTTAAAAGGTGTTTTTTTATGTCTATACCTCTCCCATCCCACTTTTTTCTAATCCACGGAAAAACCGGCGCAGGCAAAACCCGTCTGCTTTCCAGCCTGAAATCGAAAGGACAGCCAGTGCTCAATCTCGAAGAAATTGCCGAACACCGCGGATCGGCGTTCGGTGCCAACAGCTTCACCATAGGGCAACCCGACAAAGAAACTTTTGAACAACTAATCAACGAGGCTCTTCTGAAGGCAGCGGCGCAGGATTATTGTTTTGTCGAGCAGAAAGGAAACAATCTCGGTAAGCGCCGGATTCCGGAATACCTGAATAAGGGCATTGGCAATGCCATCGTAATTCAACTGGAATCATCACCCGAATTAAGGATAAAGCATATCAGGGAAGACTATTTTTCACATCCCACCTGTATGGAAGATGCCATGGAG
>JAEYXH010000005.1 GCA_023428545.1 Bacteroidota bacterium
GCTAATGCCATACCGAATCAAGGTGAATGCGGTCTGTCCCGGTAATTTTTTCGATGGCCCACTCTGGTCCGATCCGCAGAGCGGTCTTTTTGTTCAGTATTTGAAGGCTGGAAAAATCCCGGGAGCAAATAGCATCGGGGACGTGAAGAGACATTATGAAAGTCAGGTCCCTGCTGGCCGGGGATGCAGTGCCCTCGATGTTGTCAGGGCAATTTATTATATTATCGAACAGGAGTATGAAACCGGGCAGGCTGTTCCGGTAACTGGCGGACAGGAGATGTTGAGTTGATATTTTGTAAAACTTATTATTATATCTGAAAGAATGAAAACAACAGCGGTCAGAATGTATGGGAAGAACGACTTGCGACTCGAATCCTTTGAGTTGCCGGTAATCAATGACAATGAAATCCTGGCGAAAGTGGTTTCCGATAGCATCTGCATGTCATCTTATAAAGCAGCCCATCAGGGCTCTGATCATAAAAGGGTTCCAAAAGATATTTCTGAGAATCCGGTAATTATCGGGCATGAATTTGCCGGCGAAATCGTCGAAGTGGGGGCTCGTTGGAGTCATATGTTTAAGCCAGGGCAAAAGTACTCTATTCAGCCTGCCATTTACTATCCTGAAGGTCCGGTTGGAATTCTGAGCGCACCTGGATACAGTTACCGGTACATTGGTGGAAATGCCACTTATGTCATCATTCCAAAGGATGTATTGGAGCAGAATTGCCTTTTGGTATATAATGGACCAGGTTATTATCCTGCTTCCCTGGCTGAGCCGCTTTCGTGTGTGATAGGTGCCATGCATGCCAATTACCATACCCGTCCGGGGTCGTATATTCATGAAATGGAGATTAAACAGGGCGGCAGGATGGCTATTCTTGCCGGTGTGGGTCCCATGGGACTGGCTGCCATCAATTATGTGGTAAACCGTCGCGACCGCAAACCATCTGTTTTAGTTGTCAGTGACATTGACCAGGCACGTCTCGATCGGGCAACCGAGATTTTTCCTGTTGAATGGGCAAAATCAAGAGGAATTGATCTGGTGTACCTTAATACCTCTGAATCCAATGATCCGGTTGCCCAGTTGCGCCAACAAACGGATGGCGAAGGTTTCGATGATGTTTTTGTTTTTGCCCCGGTACCAGCTGTAATTGAACAAGGAGATGCAATTTTGGCCAATGACGGATGTCTTAACTTTTTTGCCGGACCATCAGATCCAGCGTTTTCTGCCAAAATGAATTTTTACAATGTCCACTATGCTTCAACACACATTGTTGGAACGTCGGGTGGCAATAATGATGACATGGTGGAAGCTTTGGAGTGCATGTCGAAAGGGTTGGATCCTGCTGGATTGGTAACCCACATTGGCGGACTGAATGCCGTGATTGAGACTACACTGAAATTGCCTTCCATTCCCGGAGGGAAAAAGTTGATTTATACCCATAAGGATCTTCCATTGACAGCGATCAGTGATTTTGGAAAGCTGGGTGAAACACAAACTTTTTATAAGGAGCTGGCATCGATTGTTGAAAAAACAAAAGGTTTGTGGTCCGTTGAAGCTGAAGAATATTTGCTTAAAAACGCGCCTGGAATCTGAATAAGTACTTGTACAAATTAAAAATGCCATCAAGATTGATGGCATTTTCTTTAACCAAACTAAACAAACTTATGAAGAGATCAACATCTCCAGTTATTTCTTTGACTCTAACCATCGGAAAAGGATTAAAGGGATTGCGAAATTTTTGATATAAAAAAGGGAGCTAATTTAGCTCCCCTTCTCAAATGTTAACCCCCAAATACACATGTCAGACAAATATCTGACGTGAAGTATTACAAATGTAATGCACTTTTTTAATTATGCAACTCTCTTTGCAAATTTTTCTTATTGATTTGAAATAATGGAAATTTCCCTGATTGCTGTCTGCAGCATTTTGTCAGGATTTGTGACCCTGAATCGGGCTTTGGAATAAAACGGATATCTCTTCTGGAGTGATTCCGTAATGAACCCGACCAACTGTTCCTGATTTTTACCCCTGATCAGGGGCCTGTCTGTTTTCGATTTCAACAACCTTTCAGCAAGTATGGCTGGATCGATGTCCATGAACAGGGTAATTCCTGTTGCATTCATCAGTTCCATGTTGTCAAAGAAGCAGGGCGCACCACCACCAGTTGCGATAACTACATCGTTGAATTGTGAAACTTCTTCCAGCGCTTGCCTTTCCTTTTTCCGAAAGCCCGGTTCTCCGAGTTCCTCGAATAGTTGGGGTACCGTTTTACAGTTCCTTTCCTCAATAAATTTGTCCAGGTCAATAAAGGTAAGGCCCAGGCTTTTCGCCAGGTTCAAGCCTAAAGTTGACTTGCCGCATCCCATGTATCCGACCAGATATATTCTCATGTCAGAAAAGACTCATCTGATTTGCGTCCTCCTCTCCCGGTCGCTGAATTTCAAAGGGTATATCATCGATTGGGGTATTCTCTGACGATTCGTTACCGTCGCTTTCCGGATGGTCATGTTCATCCTTGATCACTGGTTCCAATTCACGGATATTTTCGACAAAGAAGTTTGATAGCCTTTTACCCTTGGCTTTCCAGCTCTTGATCCCGATAAATTCTGCCACTTCAATGATTTCATTTTCCCGGTCACTGTTTTTTCCGCCAAACTCGATTTCAAATCGGGGGTATCTTACCCACGTAACACTGACCAGTTTATTCCCCGGGTTGTCGCCGATGAAACCGATCATTTTGTTCAGGGCTTCCTCTATTTCGAATCGCTTCACATAGTAAAATTCCTGCTCTGCATCGTAATAAACTACCGACAGGATCTTTGAAGGATCAAATTTTTCGATGGCCAGAATGTTGTTCTCGAAGTGATTGCTTAGGTCGTAGTTGTAAAGCTGGTATTCACCCGATTTGTAGATGACCAGAATTTTGTCCTCTCCCTTGAACTCGCCCAGATATTTTCCTCGCTTATCGGCGTTCAGCCTTTGTACGTCAGGATCGAAATAGATCTTGAGCCCCCCTAATGTCGATATACCCTTTTCATGAAGTGATATCTTGTGAACGTCGTATTTTGTGAGAATATTACCCATTGATTGACGTCCCTTGATGGTCAGTTCTCCCATATCAACTTCAAATACCAGCTTCTTGATTCTTGGTTTGGGTTTCAGGATTACCCTCAAAACTTCGGCTTCACCATTGGGGTTGTTGCTGAAATAGAGTATTCGGGAACCTTTGTTCCCCATGGTTACGTCATATTCTTTGTCCCTTGTGACTCCTGTTACGGCAAATCGTTTCATGTAGGCAAATCCGGTTTTTCCATCCCTGTAAACCACATTATAGATGCTGCGTTCATCATCTTTCCGGAAAATGTCAACGTGAATTACATTCTTGCCAATAAAAGCCTTGTCGCTCACTTTGGTTACCAGGTATGTGCCGTCACGCCTGAAAATGATCACATCATCAAGGTCGGAGCAGTCGCAAATGTATTCCGCTTTTTTGAGGCTGGTACCCAGAAATCCTTCATTCCGGTCAATATATAGCTTTTCATTGGCGACCACAACCTTGGCCGCAACAATGTTTTCAAAGTTTCGGATTTCTGTCCGGCGTTCACGTCCCTTTCCATATTTTGACTTCAGTCTTTCGTACCACTCAATGGTAAATGGGATAATGTTGGCAATTTTCTCATTGATTTGTTCGATTTCCGCCTCGATACCGAGTAAAAGCTCTGTTGCTTTGAATGCATTGAATTTCAGAATCCTTGCCATCCTGATCTCCATCAGCTTCATGATATCGTCACGGGTTACATCCCTTTTCAGCTTTGGTTTCCAGGGATCAAGCCTTTTGTCGATATGGGCCACAGCGGCATCCATATCCTCCGCTTCTTCAAATTCCCTGTCCTTATAGATTCGTTCTTCAATAAATATTTTTTCAAGCGATGAAAAATGCCAGGCTTCCTCAAGCTCACTCTTCCGAATCTCGAGTTCAAGCTGCAGCAACTGCCGGGTGGCAACGACTGATTTTTTAAGGATCTCCGTTACACCAATAAAAGCTGGTTTGTCGTTTTCGATTATGCAGGCATTCGGACTGAGTGAAATCTCACAGTCGGTAAATGCATACAGGGCATCTATGGTTTTATCTGATGATACTCCCGGTGTCAGATGAACAAGAATTTCAACATTGGCCGCAGTATTGTCATCAATCTTCCTGATCTTTATTTTTCCCTTTTCATTCGCTTTTATGATCGATTCAATGACTGTTGTTGTTGTCTTGCTGAAAGGGATTTCGTTTATCACGAGAGTCTTGCTGTCTCTTTTTTCAATTTTCGCCCTTACCTTGATGACTCCCCCCCTGATTCCATCATTGTACTTGGATACATCCACTGAACCACCGGTTGGGAAATCAGGATATAGCTCGAATCCTTCGTTCTTTAGATGGGCAATGGAGGCATCGAGCAACTCAATGAAATTATGTGGAAAAATCTTGGAGGCAAGTCCAACCGCTATCCCTTCAACGCCTTGTGCCAGCAACAGGGGAAATTTTGCGGGAAGAGTAACCGGTTCTTTTTTCCGGCCATCGTATGATAATTTCCACTCGGTCGTTTTTGGATTGAACAGAATTTCATGGGCGAATTTGGAAAGTCTGGCTTCAATATACCGGGGAGCGGCAGCGCCGTCACCTGTCAGGATGTTTCCCCAGTTTCCCTGGGTATCAACCAGCAGGTCTTTTTGGCCAAGCTGAACGAGAGCATCCCCGATTGAAGCATCTCCATGCGGATGGTATTGCATGGTTTGTCCAATGATGTTGGCAACTTTGTTGTACCGGCCATCATCCATTTCACGCATTGCGTGCATAATTCTTCTCTGGACCGGTTTCAGTCCGTCGATAACATAGGGTACGGCCCTCTCCAGAATTACATAGGAGGCATAGTCGAGAAACCATTGTTTGTACATTCCCGACAGGTAAGTAATCCCTTCCTTGGATCCTTCCGGTTTGTTTTCAGGGGCCTGATATATTTCTTCCTGCATTTTAAATCTCTGATTTTGATAGTTTAGGCGACTTCATCCTTCTCGATATAAAGGTTTTCGATGATAAAATCCTGTCGTTCCGGAGTGTTCTTTCCCATATAAAATTCAAGCATCTGGGTCATCGATTCATGCCTTTTCATTTGCACCGGTTCGAGCCTTACATTTTCACCTATGAAGTTTTGGAATTCATCCGGGGAGATTTCACCAAGTCCTTTGAACCGGGTGATTTCAGGGCTCCCTTTCAGTGTTTGGATGGCCTGCTGTTTTTCTTCCTCCGAATAGCAATAAAAAGTCTGTTTCTTGTTCCTGACCCTGAAAAGGGGTGTCTGCAAGATAAAGAGGTGACCCCGGCGAAGAAGTTCAGGGAAAAACTGGATGAAGAATGTGATCAGCAGAAGCCTGATGTGCATGCCATCGACATCAGCGTCGGTGGCTATAATCACTTTGTTGTATCGCAAATCTTCGATATCATCTTCAATGTTCAGTGCCGCCTGCAGAAGGTTAAACTCTTCATTTTCATAAACCACCTTTTTGGTGAGTCCATAAGTATTCAGGGGTTTACCCTTCAGGCTGAACACCGCCTGCGTGTCAACATCCCTTGATTTAGTAATCGATCCGCTTGCCGAATCCCCTTCAGTAATAAAAATGCTTGTATCCTCTTTTTTCTCGTCGTTGTCGTTGTAATGGATCCTGCAGTCGCGGAGCTTTCTGTTGTGCAGGCTGACCTTTTTGGCACGCGCCTTTGCCAGCTTCTTGATGCCCGATATGGCTTTACGCTCTCGTTCCGATTCCTGGATTCTCCGAAGAAGCACTTCGGCAATTTCGGAATTCTTATGCAGATAGTTATCGAGCTCCTTGGCGACAAAGTTGGTGACATAGGTACGGACGGTTGGGCCATCAGGTCCTATATCGCGCGAACCCAATTTGGTTTTTGTCTGCGATTCAAAAACAGGTTCTTCCACTTTGATGCTAATGGCGGCGACAATGGATGCCCTGATGTCACTTGGGTCAAAATCCTTTTTATAGAAATCCCGTATGGTTTTCACCACCACTTCCCTGAAAGCCTGTAGATGTGTTCCTCCCTGACTGGTATGCTGACCGTTGACGAATGAATAGTAATCCTCGCCATACTGATTCCCATGCGTCATGGCGATCTCTATGTCTTCGCCTCTCAGATGGATGATGGGGTAGAGGGGTTCGCCTTCCAGGTTTTCCTCAAGCAGATCTCTAAGTCCATTCCGTGAAAAATATTTTTGTCCGTTATACTCGATTACAAGGCCTGCATTAAGGTAGGTATAGTTTTTGATCATGTTAATTACATAATCGCTGATATACCTGAAGTTCCTGAAAACGGATTCGTCGGGCCTGAAAACAACCATGGTGCCATTTGATTCGGTGGTTTCAGCGATGGGTAAATCATCGACCTGAATACCTTTGCTGAATTTCAGTTCCTTCACTTGTCCTTCACGGATAGCACGGATGGTAAAATCAATAGACAATGCATTGACTGCCTTGATGCCGACCCCATTGAGACCTACTGATTTTTTGAACACTTTGGAGTCATATTTCGCTCCGGTGTTCATTTTGCTTACAACATCAGCCAATTTCCCGAGTGGGATTCCGCGACCATAGTCACGTACCATTACCTTATCCTGCTCAATAGATACTTCAATCTTCTTTCCATGGCCCATCATAAACTCATCAACTGAGTTATCAAGGACTTCTTTCAGCAGGACATAAATACCATCATCGGCGGCAGACCCATCTCCTAACTTTCCAATGTACATACCCGGCCTTCTGCGGATATGTTCCTGCCATTCCAATGTTTTTATGGTTCCTTCGTCGTATTGCGCAGTCATATATAGTTTTCAGTTTGATGCAAATATAGATAAAACCTTGGGCTTTTCAGGGTTGATAAATCACCAGTAATAAACAGGCTGTAGTTGAAAAACCTATGGTAATGAATGGGTTGTGTATACGTGTTTGGTTGAAAAAAAACTTTTTAGTCGTTACTTTTGATGATACCCATCTTTTTCATCAAAAGTGACGCATTCATGGTTTTGACAATTCCTGGCCTGAGTTTGTAGTCAAAGATCAGGTCATCGCCTTCATGAACGATTTCAAAACAATAATTGGTGATTTGGTCAGGATAAAGTTTTTCCATTTCCGTAAGTTGAACATCATGGGTGGCAAGTATTGTTGCCGATTGGGTTGTTGCAAGTTCCCTGACAAGATACTGCGATCCCTTTAATTTGTCGGTTGAGTTCGTGCCTTTCAGCATTTCATCGAGCAGGACAAGCAAAGCCTCTCCGCTTCTCAATCTTTCCATGAGTTTTGCAAGACGCTTCAGTTCTGCCAGGAAATAGGATTCTTCCATCAGCAGGGAATCGGTAGTTCTCATGCTGGTATAGATGTCCATTGGGTAATATCGCATTTCTTCTGCAGCAACCGGACAGCCCACACCAGCCAAAACGAAATTCAATCCGACCGATCGGAGAAAAGTGCTCTTGCCAGCCATGTTCGCCCCGGTAACAATGGCAATTTCTGACAACCCTTTCATGCGGATGTCATTGACAATACTCTTCCCGGGTTTCAACATAGGGTGTCCCAGGCCATTTGCATCCAGAATGGTATTCTTCTTAATTGGGGTCGGCCAGGTGTATTTTGGATTATGGTCGGCAAAGGTAGCCAAGCTGGTCAGTGCATCAAAAACATCAACTGTATTCAGCCAGCCTGCCAGTCTTGAAGCGTATGTTTCTTGCCAGTCGTGTAAACGGATAATGGATTTTACATCCCAGATGAGAAGTGAATTAAGAATCATTCCCAAAAGGATGTTCTGCCGGATTTCAAATTGTGCCATTCGTTTCTTTAATGACCTGAAAGCATCTGTTGCTTTGCCATCCTTAAGAATGATGTCGCGTATGTGATGTAATTCGGCTCCTTGGAAGTATTGCTGTTCTATCGAATCGAGAAGTGAAAGATATTTTTCTGTCGTTTGTGTTCTGTTTCCAAATTCTGTATAATATCGATCAATGATTTTGCGATAAGTAAAAAGAATTCCCCCGTTAATAAGCAGCATGAGCAATAGCCAAAGGTGTGTTCCTCCCGATATCAGCCAACCCAGTGCGACACCCGATAATGGTGGAAGGATGTACGTCATTGCTCGCAACATTTTCAAATTCTTTATTCGAAATTGGTCGGGATTATTGCCGGTAAGCATTGCTTTCTCAGCGTCTGACACTTCCAACAGACTACCTTCAAGAAGAAATTTGGTTCTCCAGTCTCGAAGTTGGGCAAGCTCAAGTATCGATTTTTGTCTTTCTTTAATTTCATCAGGGTTAAGAAGGGGAGTCTGCAACCATTTAGCCAAAATTTTCTTTCCCCCTGATGTGGTCGTCCTGTTTACCATTTGAAACAGCGATCCTTTCCCGAATATATCCAGATCTAATGTATAAGGGTGGCTGGGATCAGTAAATTCATTGCCATCCTGAAAGTCTCCAAATTCATGTTGGGCTGCCTGTATTTCCCTTTGGCATATGACAACCAACACCTGGTTTCTCTTCCTTTCCCTGGAAGTTTGAATATGTACCCTGACCAGATAAAGGAATAATCCGAATAATACAGTCGGAAGCAGAATGGCTGGGACAAGAGAGTGCTTAAAAGTCCAGTAAAAAAAGAGAGTGCCTAAAAATGCAATAAGCCTTAGGACAGATAATCGTTCCATTCTTCGGGAAAGAGCTGCAGTCCTGTTGCTGGCGTCTTCTTTTTTTGCCTGGTAATATTCAAGTAGGGTCATGATCCGATTTTCGTGTTTGAGTTGAGCCTTCCAGTATGTCCGTGAAAGGAAGCAATGAAAACAATATAGTCAATTGAATGACAACCCTGTAATGATTTCTTCAATTTCAAATTATTGGGGGATGGGGGGTGGTGTTATGAAATTGTATTTGTGGAATACATATACAATAAGCAATACGGTTCCGGCAATTAAGGCCAGAGTCAGAAACAGGAGCCATGCATTGCCCGGTTTCAGGGGCGTTTTTTCAAACCTTGGCAAGCGGGTGATAAAGAACCTGGTTTCCATAAAAATCAGGAACCGGTAAAAAAGAATTCCCAGTCCAAGACCCAGTACCCACCCTCCGATGATGTCCAGTGGGTAATGGTTTCCGTTATATATACGGGTGTAAGAAATCAAGATAGTCCAGAGCAGGAGAGTCATAAAGCTCAGCCTGTTTCGGAACAGGGGAGTGGTAAATGCCAGAATAAAAAAGGTGTTTGATGCGTGAGAAGAGACGAAGCCATAGAGCCCTCCTTTTCGAAGGACGACATGTACCAACTCTCCAATAACAGGATCATGCCCGGGGCGGGGTCGCTGGGTGATAATCTTGATGAGTGTGGAGATCTGATCACTGGCAATAACCCCCAGAATCATCACAATAATGATCAGCCATGCCTTGCGTTCATAGTTGCGAAATGCGACCAGCATGATCATCAGGTAGAAAAAGAGCCAGGTTTCCTTCCTTGTGAACAAAAGCATGGCTGAGTCCCACCAGGGAGAATGCATTTGATTGAGGGATAGGAACAGGTTGCTGTCAAATTGCAAAATGGTATCCATCCGTGAAATCTATGCGTTGTTTAATATTGACCATATTCGGTCCTTCAGCTCGATTATATTATAACCGGTGATGGAAGAGAAAAATATATGTGGGATGTCAATTAGTTCTTTGCTGATATCCTTCATCATTTCTTCGTCGAGCATATCGGCTTTGCTAATGGCAAGGAACCGCTGCTTGTCAAGCAGTTCGGGATTAAACTTTCCAAGCTCATTCATTAAGATCTGGTATTCCTTTCTGTAATCACCGGCATCAGCCGGGATAAGGAACAACAACATGGAATTGCGTTCGATATGTCGCAGGAATCTTAGGCCTAAACCTTTACCGGTATGGGCTCCTTCGATGATTCCAGGTATATCGGCCATGGCAAACGATTGACGTTCACGGTAGCTGACGATGCCAAGGTTAGGTATCAGTGTGGTGAAAGGATAGTCGGCAATTTTGGGTTTTGCTGCTGAAACTGCTGCCAGAAGTGTCGATTTTCCGGCATTTGGAAAGCCTACCAGGCCGACATCGGCAAGTACCTTTAATTCAAGGATGACCCAGCCTTCGACTCCTGATTCACCAGGCTGAGCATACCTGGGCGTTTGGTTGGTGGCTGATTTGAAATGGGTATTTCCCAGTCCTCCCCGTCCACCGGGCATCAGGATTTTTACCTCATTGTCCTGGGTAATCTCCATCATGTATTCCCCTGTCTCGGAATTACGGACAACAGTACCCAGTGGTACGTCAATGTATTTGTCTTCCCCGCTTGCGCCGAAGCTACATTGTTTTCCTCCCGATTCACCATGGCCGGCTTTGATATGTCTTTGGTATTTCAGATGGAGCAAAGTCCACATTTGGGCATTCCCCCGAAGGTAGACATTCCCGCCACGACCACCATCTCCACCATCTGGTCCACCCTTTGGAACAAATTTCTCGCGCCTTAGATGGGCTGATCCCGGGCCACCGTTTCCAGATTGGGCAAATATCTTTACGTAATCAACAAAATTGGATTCTGACATCTGTCTTATTAAACTGTTTTACTTTTCTGCAAGGCGTCAACGGCTATTTTCAATCTTTCAGCGATTTGTGTGATATCTCCCATGCCATTGATGCTGTAATATTTGCCCTGATCCGAATAATAACGGATCAATGGGGCTGTTTTTTGGTTGTAAACTTCAATTCGGTTTTTGATGATGCCCAGATCCTGGTCGTCAGTTCGACCTGATATAAGCCCCCTTTTCAGGAGACGGTCAATTAATTCCTGCTCTTCAACTTCCAATGATAGCATGCCCCTCAAGGGTGCCCCCTTTTTTACCAATAGTTTGTCGAGGGCAACGGCCTGATCGACAGTGCGGGGAAAGCCGTCAAATATAAATCCTTTTGCCTCGGGATTCGACTCCATGTTTTGTCTGATCATGCAAATGACGACTGAGTCAGGGACCAGCTCACCCTTGTCGATGAATTTTTTTGCCTGGTTGCCCAACGAAGTCTGCCTGGAAATCTCACTTCGGAGCAAATCTCCTGTCGACAAATGGTTGAGGTGATACGTGTTGATCAGAAACTCAGCCTGGGTGCCTTTACCTGCTCCCGGAGGGCCAAACAATACCAAATTCAGCATGTTAAACCAGTTTTATTGTACTATCGAATATACGTCTATCAGATTTCTTCCATGTCCGTCGTAATCAAGTCCGTATCCGACAATAAAGTCGTTAGGGATTTCAAGTCCGATATAATCCAGTTTTACACTTTTGATCATGGCTTCTGGCTTGAAAAGCAAGGTGGCAATCCTGACTTCTTTAGGTTTCAGGATTGCAAGCTGGGCCATGATCTCTTCAATTGTCTGGCCCGAATCGACGATATCTTCCAAAACAATGACCGACCTGCCTTCAATGGATTCATTCAGTCCGATTAGCTGCCGGATGGCTCCTGTGGAGTGTACTCCTTTATAGGAGGCCATTTTTACAAAGGTAATTTCTGCTCCCTGTACATCTATCCGTTTGAAAAGATCAGCTGCGAACATAAATGCGCCATTCAAGACACAAACAAACAGGGGATCCTTTCCTTCAAGATCCCTGTTCATGTCGGCAGCCATTTGTTCGATGACTTCGCGAATCTTTTCATATGGAATATAGAGCTGAAATTCTTTGTCGATCAACTTTATTTTTTTCATAACAAATTGGATTTCTGAGATAACAGGCAGGTTTGTTATTGATTAAAAATCTATTTTAGCAATGGACTTACAAAGTAACAAAAACAAATTGAACACTTAAAAGAAAAATTCAGATATGGCACCAAAAGTTAGCATTATTATGGGAAGTACTTCCGATTTGGGAGTGATGGAAGCAGCTGCGAAAGTTTTTGATGAATTTGAAATTCCTTTCGAAATCAATGCGTTGTCGGCTCACCGCACACCCGATGAAGTTGAGAAATTTGCGAGGGCGGCTAAAGACAGGGGAATCAAGGTAATCATCGCGGGTGCAGGAATGGCAGCCCATCTTCCGGGTGTCGTTGCCGCCATGACCCCACTGCCTGTAATAGGTGTGCCGATCAAGGTTGGATTCGAAGGATTGGATGCATTATTATCGATTGCCCAGATGCCTCCCGGAATCCCTGTGGCGACAGTGGCGGTTAATGGGGCAATGAATGCTGCCCTGTTGGCAATACAAATGATCTCTACCGGTGATAGTGACCTGATGGCCAGATTCGTGACTTACAAGGATAACCTGAAAAGCAAAATAGTTAAGGCAAACCAGGAATTGTCGGAGGTTAAATTTAAGTTTAAAACTAATTGATCCGAATAAGGATCTGGTTATCAATCATTGATAGCAACTTTCCATTCAGCGGGAAACCAGTCATGCCGACATTAAGTTGCGGTAGGTTTGGTTTCCCGTTTTTTCAATCCATATACTCTTGTGGACCCAAATGAATTCTGCCGGGGAATGAAGAAGGATATAGACTTGTAATATTGGCTTTTGCCTTATCCTGCAAACAACAATAAATAGCATATGTGTTTTAAAATATGTAAATTAAGATAGCATATGTAAATTAATAGCATTTACTTTGAAGCTGAAATTACCTTTCAGTATGCGATGCTCATGAAGGCATTCCTTTTCCTGGCAATATTGTTTTTCCCGGTTTCTTTGTTTGGCTGGCCTGGTCTTACAAATGTCGGTGCCCGTTCCGTTTCACTGGGAAACTCGGTTGTTGCCATTCCTTCCATTGAATCAGTTTTCCTTAATCAGGCTGGATTAACTGGCCTGCAAAATTTCTCGGTTCTGGTTAGTTATGAATCCCGGTATGCCCTCCGGGAATATTCTGTAATGGCTTTTGGGGCTTCCATTCCTTTTGATGGTGGCGTCTCAGGCTTCTCATTCTATCAGTTTGGGAGAGAACTTTATAAGTTTAGCAAAACCGGAATTTCATATGCAAGGGGCTTTGGAGACAAAATTTCAGCCGCTTTGCAGTTCGACATGTTATACGAATCGTTTCCGGAAAACAAAGAACCTTTTGTTACATACACGTTCGAAACCGGAGTGATCGCACATATCAGTCCGGCGTTGACTGCCGGTTTCCATCTGTTCAATCCTTTACCCCATAGGAAAAATGAAATGCCGGTCCAACCTGTTCCTTTCATTTTCAGGAGTGGTGTGGCATGGAAGATCAGCGGGCAATTGAACTGGTGCGTTGAAGTCGAGAAGAGCAGTGGTAAACTCGCATTAATGAAGACTGGGCTGGAGTTGGAGGCTATCAGTGATTTTAGTTTAAGGGTGGGGGTGCAGGGGCATACGCTTCAGCCTTCGGCAGGTTTTGGTTTTGTGAAAGAAGAACTGTCAATTGATATGGGATTCAGTTATCATGGGAATCTTGGTTTTTCCCCTTCCCTTACCGTATATTATTGCTTATGAGATCATGGATCTTACATTTATTGGTTTTATTGATGTTGCAGGTAAATGCCAGGGCACAGTTCGAGCAGGGTTCATATTCGCTCGACAAGCTGATTGAAGAAATTACCGAAAATTCAGATGAGGTATCTGGTTTTGACGAATGGATAGAGGAACTTTATCAATTGCATGAGAATCCCATTGATTTAAATAAATCAACAATAGAACAACTTTGCAACATCCCTTTTTTAGATCTTCTTATAGCCGGGAACATTATTCGCTACAGGTCAGAGGTTGGGGAATTTTTCACTTTAAAGGAAATTTCTTCGGTGGAAGGTGTAAGCCCCGACCTTGCCATGAAACTGGCACTTTTTCTTTTTGTCGCTGAGGAAAATCATTTAGCGTTACCAAAATCCGGTCACTGGATCAGGCAGCAACTTCTGGTCAAAGGTTGGCAAACACTTCCTCTGGCAGAGGGATACCGGCAAAAGGGAGAAAAGCCTCCGGTATATCTGGGTGATCCACGGAAATATTATGCCCGATATTCCATAACAAGAAATAGCGCATTTGAAGCAGGAATCACAGCCGATAAGGATCCAGGTGAGCCTTTTTTTACTGGTGCTAATCGGTTGGGTTTCGATTTTTATTCAGCACATCTTACATTACATCCCATTCCTGAAATCCCTCGGTTAATTATAGGTGATTTTACCATAAGGACCGGACAAGGATTGATTTTTCAACCGGGTTTTTCCCTGGGGAAAGCTGCCAATCCTTTGCATGCTGGTAATCCAGGGCTTAGACTCAGGCCATACACCTCGACCGACGAAAATTTCTTTTTCAGGGGCCTGGCGACACAGTTCCAACACAAAGGGTTCGATGGTATGTTTTTTCTATCCCATAAAAAGTCAGATGGGAACCGCAAAATTGATGAAGATGGATCGACTACCATTTCAGGCCTTCAGACATCAGGGTATCACCGTACGATTTCTGAAATGGAAGATAAGAATAAGGTCGGACATACTGTTGCCGGTGCTGTTTTTTCGCGTATGGTTGGACGTACCTACTGGAGTACCACCATGATGTATGAGAGGTTTCGGTATCCTATTGTGACTGGTTCACAGCTTTACCAAAAATATCATTTTCAAGGGAAGGAGAATATCAATTTTGGAATTGATTATCGATACGTGCGAGGCAAATACCAGCTTTTTGGAGAGGGGGCTGTTTGCAAGAGTGGCGGATTGTCTTTCTTGCAGGGGCTGGTTATGAATTTACATGATCAATTGTCAGTGTCAATGCTTTACAGAAATTATGGATACAGATATCATGCAACCTGGGGCAATGGTTTTGGAGAATCAGGTCAGGTGAATAATGAGGCAGGATTCTATACCGGATTACGCCTCTTGCCAATCTCAGGCTTTACCTTGTCAGCTTATGCCGACTGGTTTTCATCTGCATGGGTGAATTATTCGACTGCTGGTCCCTCAAAGGGGACTGATTTGATGATACAGGGGGAAATCCGATTTTCCAGGAAAATGAATGGGTACATCCGCTACAAAAACAAAGTCAAAGGTCAGAAAGTAAGCAACGGTAAATTATATGAAGATAACCATAAAGGTCGATCCAACCTGCGTATCCATTTGAATTACCAGCCTAATGGAAAATGGATCTTCCGTACACGTACAGAGCATTCCTGTATTATTTCTGATGAGTGTGATAAGGGGTTTATGATCCTGCAGGATGTGGGATGGACGCCCCATAGACCTGATCTTACTTTATTTGTCAGGTTTGCGTATTTCAGGACCGGGAGTTTCGAATCCAGGGTTTATGCATATGAAAATGATCTTCTTTATAATTTTTCGACCCTCTCATTTTTCGGGGAGGGATTCAGGACTTACCTGAATCTGCGATATCGGTTTAACGATCATTTGGATGCCTGGCTGAAGTTGGCAAAAACTACTTATAATGAGCAGGATAATATTAGTTCCGGACCTAATTTAATAGAGGGAAATTCAAAAACTGAAATGAAAGTTCAACTTAGGTACCGGTTATAACTTGTTATTTTGTTACTTTGCCGTGTTACAAAAACCAAAGATGCCATGCAGGTAAATGAATTTGATGATATAAGACCCTATAATGACGCAGAACTTCCTGAAAAAATGGGATTACTTCTGAAGGATCCTGTTTTCAATGAGGTAATGGGTTACATCTTTCGACAGCCTGAATTGAAAAGTAATAAATTGCAGCACCTGAAAAAAATGAAGTCTATTGAGCAGCTGCAAACTACTTTTGTTAGACATCTCGTCGAAATTATTCTTCATAATACGACCAAAGGCCTCACCTGTAGCGGACTGGAAAATCTGGATAAAGCAAAATCCTATTTGTTTATCTCCAACCACCGTGATATCATACTTGATTCCGCGTTTCTGAATTATCTGATTCTGTCGAACGGGATGAATACTACCCAGATCGCAATTGGCGATAACCTGTTGATCTACGAATGGATAAAACATGCCGTTAAGCTGAACAGGGCTTTTGTGGTTAAGCGGAACATTGCGGCCCGGGAACTTCTTGAAGCATCCCGTAAATTGTCGACTTACATCAGGGGATCCATTACTGAAAATAACACTTCTGTTTGGATTGCCCAACGTGAAGGTAGAACCAAGGATGGCGATGACCAAACACAGCTGGCTTTATTGAAGATGCTTAATATGAGCAATGCGAAAAGCCTGGCTGAAGGATTTGGTGAGCTTACCATCATCCCCCTGTCCATCTCATATGAAATTGAACCTTGCGGTTTATGTAAGGTTGAGGAATTGGTAAAACGCGAATCAGAGGAAGGATACAGCAAAACTACCGCTGATGACCTCAAAAGTATGGCATCAGGGTTGTTCAGCCAAAAGGGCCGGGTGCATTTTTCGTTTGGTAAACCTATTTTAACCAGCTTCCTGGAGCAAAACAATCATCTGCAACCGAATGAGTTTATCCAGGAACTTGCCATACGTATTGACCATAGGATTCATCAGTATTTTAAGCTTTGGCCTTATAATTATGTGGCTTATGATATGATGTTCGGTACAGGTGAATTTATTGACAATTACACCTCACAGGATATGGCTGCGTTCTCTGAAATGGTTGAGGAAGCCAAAAAAATGGTACCGGGAAATCCTGAAGAGGCTGCAAAAAAATTCATCCGGATGTATGCCAGGCCGGTTGAGAATTCGTTGATTGCGATGGAAATATTCCGGTCGTAGTTTAAATATCCTTTGTCCTGATGTCCCTGATGTAAAGTTGAAGGTTCGATTTTCCCCTGAACTCATTTATGGCGACCGAATAGCAGATGTCAAACGGCATACCCGACTTGATAACAGGAAATTTCTCGGACATATTAAAGGCTATACCGGCATATACTGCGGATGAATCATCAGGTTCCACCAGATCGAGTTTTAAATGTTCCGAATTTTTGCCAACCAGTCGGCTTGTGCCTGAATCCAGGACATCCTCCGTTATAAAAACGGGCATTTGGTTATGGGGCCCAAATGGTTCAAACTGTCGAAGGATCCTGAAAAAGCGTGGTGTAATTTCGTGCAGTGCAAGTTTTGTGTCAATATCAATAGATTGAACCTGAGGTTGGCCATCAAGACTGCGGGTTACAATTTCTTCAAATCGCCGTGAGAATTCCGAAATATTTTCAATCCTCATAGTCAGTCCGGCAGCATACATATGTCCTCCGTAGGACTCCAGCAAATCACTGCATGACCCGATTGCCTCGTACAGGTCAAAATCCTTGACGGAGCGTGCCGATCCTGTTGCCAGTCCGTTTGATTCAGTCAAAACGACCGTAGGCCGATAGTAAAATTCAGTCAATCGTGAAGCCACAATTCCAACTACCCCTTTGTGCCAGTCGCGGTTATAAATCACGGTACTATTCCGGTTCTTTAGCTCGGGGTTATTTTCTATCATGTCAAGGGCGTCCTGTGTGATATCCCTGTCTAAGGTCTTTCTGATTTCATTGAAGGAGTCAATTTCTCCCCCCAGGGCATCGGAGCTATCCTCGTCGAGTGAAACCAAAATCTGTACTGATTTTTTACCGTGTTCAATTCTCCCTGAAGCATTCAGTCTGGGCCCAATCTTAAATACAATGTCACTAATGGTAATATCACCTGCTGTCAGTCCTGAATAGTTGATAATGGTTTGCAATCCCATGCCTGGCTCCTTGTTGAGCTTTTTTAGTCCATAATAAGCCAAAACCCTGTTCTCGCCGGAAATGGGTACGATGTCCGAAGCTATAC
This sequence comes from Bacteroidota bacterium, assembly GCA_023428545.1. The sequence continues at coordinate 17,790 of JAEYXH010000005.1, forward strand.
TTACCACAACGAGGTCAAGAAGGTTATAGAGCTTTTCGGTCGGCAAATTCTTATGCATGGTATAGGCCTGCAGAAATTTGAATCCCACTCCGCAACCTGATAGTTCCTTGTACGGATAAGGGCAATCGGGCCTTTTGGGATCAAGAACCGCCACAGCATCCGGAATCGTATCTCCGGGGTTGTGATGATCACAGATAATAAAATCGAGACCCTTCTGTCGGGCATAACTTATTTTCTCGACAGCCTTGATGCCGCAATCCAGCACGATGATCAATGAAAAGTCTTCTGATGCGGCATATTCGATACTGTGGGGGCTAATTCCATAGCCCTCAGTATATCGGTCGGGAATATAAAAATCAATATTTTGCAAATGGTCTTTCAGGAAAAGATACATCATGGCCACCGAGGTAGTGCCATCAACATCATAATCACCATAGATCATAACTTTTTCCTGGTTTTCAATAGCCCTTTCCAGACGCTCCACGGCCTTGTCCATGTCTTTCATCAGGAAAGGGTCGTGAAGATCAGAAAGTTTAGGACGAAAGAAAGCTTTAGCTTCGTTAAATGTATTTATGCCTCTTTGAACCAAAAGGTTCGTAATTACCATATTTACATTTAACGCCGCCGACAGATGCTTTATGTCATTAAGTTCGCCCTGTGGCTTCAAATTCCATACTTTCTCCATGCTTTGCCTTTCCGCCGTTACCTTTGCGTTAGATTTTTGCAAAGATATAAAATGCAAAATGATAACTATAATAAAAGACAATAAGGGCTGCAAAGATTTTTCCAACCTTTTGATTCATAATTTTATAGGTGTCGATTTAGGTAAAGATGGGTATGAACGTCCAAATTTGACATCCTGCTGGCCCTGAGTGGAAAGGATTCTTTTTTCTATCTTTGCAAAGTTTTTTTGTAAAGTAAACATTTGAGCATGACAAACATATCGTTAAGTGAACAAGAGGTTATCCGACGTAATTCATTGCAGAAATTAAGAGATTTGGGTATCGACCCGTATCCTGCTGCTGAATATCCGGTCAATGCCCTGGCTTCGGAGATAAAAAGTCAGTATAACCCCGAGCTGAATAATTTCAGTGAGGTATGTCTGGCTGGCCGTTTAATGACCCAGAGGATCATGGGTAAGGCTTCCTTTGCCGAGTTGCAGGACTCAAGCGGCCGGATCCAGTTATACATAAACCGCGATGAGCTTTGTCCGGGAGAGGATAAAGCTTTTTATAACGAAGTGTTCAAGAAGCTGCTGGATATTGGCGATATCATTGGTGTCAAGGGAAATGCCTTCATCACCCAGATGGGTGAATTATCCATAAACGTGAAGGAACTGACGATCCTGAATAAATCATTGAGACCATTACCGGTTGTCAAAGAAAAAGATGGCGTTACTTTCGATGCATACACTGATATGGAGCAGAGGTACAGGATGCGATATGTCGACCTGATTGTCAATCCCCATGTCAGGGATGTCTTTGTCAAGCGTACGAAGATCATCAACACAATGCGTGAGATGTTCAACGAGAATGGTTATCTCGAAGTCGAGACTCCTATTCTTCAGCCAATACCAGGTGGCGCGGCGGCCCGGCCTTTCATTACACATCACAATACACTCGATATTCCATTGTATCTCAGAATTGCCAATGAGCTGTACCTCAAAAGGCTGATTGTTGGCGGGTATGACGGGGTTTACGAGTTTGCCAAGGACTTCAGGAATGAGGGGATGGACAGGACGCATAATCCTGAGTTTACCGTAATGGAAATCTATGTTGCCTACAAGGATTACCGCTGGATGATGGATTTTACCGAGAAAATGATCGAAAGGGTGGCATTGGCCCTGCATGGTACCACCCGGGTTCCACTGGGCGAACATATGATCGACTTCAAGGCGCCTTATCCCAGGGTGACCATGTATGATGCAATCAAAGAACATACCGGTTATGATATTTCAGGTATGTCGGAGGCTGAACTCCGCCATGTTTGCGATAAACTCGGCATTGAAACTGATCCCACCATGGGGAAAGGCAAACTTATTGATGAAATTTTCGGTGAGAAGTGTGAGCAAAACTATATTCAGCCCACATTTATCATTGACTATCCCATCGAAATGTCTCCGCTAACAAAGAAGCACCGCTCTAATCCTGGCCTGACCGAAAGGTTTGAGTTGATGGTATATGGCAAGGAGCTGGCAAATGCATACTCCGAATTGAATGACCCCATCGATCAGAGAGAGAGGTTTGAAGATCAGCTCAGCCTTTCCGAGAAGGGTGATGATGAGGCTATGTTTATCGACCAGGATTTTCTCAGGGCATTGGAGTACGGTATGCCCCCTACTTCAGGAATGGGTATCGGTATCGACCGGTTGACGATGTTCATGACCAATAACCTGTCTATTCAGGATGTTTTATTCTTCCCCCAAATGAGGCCGGAAGTGAAAAAACAGGAAGTAATTAGCAAAACAGAAGATTTTCTGCAGTTAGGGGTGCCGGAAGCATGGGTGGATGTTTTGCGGAATATGGGTTATACACTGGTCTCCAAACTAAAGGAAGTTGAGAAGCATACCAAGCTTCACCAGGATTTGTGCGGATATAACAAAAAAAATAAACTGGGCTTGCAGAACCCGACACAGGACGATGTGAAAGGTTGGATAGATGCCGCTTCAGCCAATTGATCTGTCGGGGGAACCTTTGCGGTGATCCTGTCCGGTTGAGGGATGGCATAATGTGATTCCAATTAAATAAGAACGTCTTCGAATGAATGAAAAAGAACTGAGGGTAGCATTGCTGGGTAGTGGCAGCTGGGCAACGGCTGTCGCCAAAATCCTGATGGAAAATGTAGGGGGGATAAATTGGTTTATCCGCGACGATGATACCATCGAGCAATTCAGGCAGTACCGGCATAATCCCGGATACATGCGTGGCGTCATTTTCGACATTGACAGGATACGGTTTTCATCCGACATCAACCAGGTGGTCAGGGATTCCGATATCCTGGTCGTGGTCATTCCTTCGGCCTACCTGCTTGACTATATCAGTGGTCTGACCGAAGATATTTCAGGCAAATATATCATCTCCGGAATTAAGGGACTGGTTCCTGTCAATAACATGGTGATTGCTGAATATTTCCATACATGTTTCAAGGTGCCTTACGAATCAATCGGCATTATAGCCGGTCCTTCGCATGCCGAAGAGGTTGCCCTGGAAAGGCTTTCCTACCTGACCCTGGCTTGCCAGAATGAAAAAAATGCTTCACTTTTTGCACGCCTGTTTTCCTGTTCCTACATCAAAACAAATATTTCCGACGATATTTGGGGTACCGAATACAGCTCAGTCATTAAGAACATCATTGCCATTGCTGCCGGGATAGTCCACGGACTGATGTATGGCGACAATTTTCAGGCAGTGTTGGTGTCCAATGCCATAATTGAGATTGAAAGGTTTGTCAATGCCGTTCACCCCATTTCAAGGGATATTAAGAGTTCTGCATATCTGGGCGATTTGATGGTTACATCCTATTCCCAGTTCAGCCGAAACCGTACCTTTGGAAACATGATCGGAAAGGGGTATTCAGTCCGGACTGCCCAACTTGAAATGCATATGGTGGCCGAAGGCTATTTTGCTGCAAAATCAATCAGGGATATCAATGAGCGCTATAACGTGGATATGCCCATCTGTGAGGCTGTTTACCAAATTCTATACAATAACCGGTCTCCACGAAAAGAGATTCAGAAGCTGACAGAAAAATTATCATAAAACATTTTTGAAAAATGAATATAGATTATTCAAGAACTTTGGGATTTGTAAGCCAGGAGAGCATTGATACCTACCGGGCCATAACCGAACAAAGCAATATGGCTCTTGACCTGAAAACAGGCAAGGGCAATGACTTCCTGGGCTGGGTAAACCTCCCGTCCTCGATTGATGAGGATACCCTGGCTGATATCGAACAAACAGCTGACCGTCTGAAAACAAAGAATATCGACATCCTTGTGGTAATCGGTATCGGAGGTTCATATCTAGGCGCTAAGGCTGTGATTGATGCCCTCTCCGACAGTTTCGCATCCTTAAGGCCAAAGAATAATCCATTGGTAGTTTTTGCAGGCCAGAACATTGGGGAGGATTACCTCTGTGAGCTGCGTGATTTGCTGAAAACAAAAGAGTATGCACTGGTCGTCATTTCCAAATCAGGTACAACCACCGAGCCGGCCATTGCATTCAGGCTCCTGAAACAGGATGTAGAGGCCAGGTATGGCAGGCAGGAAGCCCGTGAAAGAATCATTGCGATTACTGATGGGTCTAAAGGCGCGCTGCGTAAACTGGCAGATACCGAGGGATATAAAACTTATGTGATTCCTGATGATGTTGGTGGTCGCTATTCCGTCCTCACTCCGGTTGGACTGGTTGCGATTGCCGTTGCCGGGTTCAACATCCGCGAATTGGTAAGGGGAGCTGTTGAAATGGAGAAAAACACTTCGGCTGGTGTTTCTTTCGATAATAATCCTGCCGCACACTATGCTGCAGTCCGCAACGAACTATACAGAAAAGGATATTTGATTGAGATAATGGTGAATTATAATCCCAAACTTCATTATTTTGCCGAGTGGTGGAAACAACTCTACGGCGAAAGTGAAGGTAAAGAAGGCAAGGGGATTTTTCCGGCCAGTGTCGACTTTACATCTGATCTACATTCAATGGGTCAGTATATTCAGGAAGGCGAGAGGAAACTCTTTGAAACTGTCATTTCTGTTGAAAATCCTGACAGGGAGTTATCCATCCCGTCTGACCAGGAAAATCTAGACGGTTTGAATTTCCTTGCAGGAAAACGTATTGATGAGGTCAACAAAATGGCTGAACTTGGTACTGCGATCGCCCATGTCGACGGAGGAGTTCCTAATATCCGGATTACTGTTGAAAAGCTTGATGAGTTCAATCTGGGACAACTAATCTATTTCTTTGAAAAGGCTTGTGGAATTAGCGGATACACACTGGGAGTCAATCCGTTTGATCAGCCCGGTGTCGAAGCCTACAAGAAAAATATGTTTGCCCTCCTTGAAAAGCCAGGATTCGAAGCCGAAACCAAAGCCATCAAGGCGAGGTTGTAATCTTTGACAAGATTTTTCTTATTTGTTTATATATACTAAAAAGGTACGGAGCCATCTGGCTTCCGTACCTTTTTGCTTTGTACCATTTCTGGGGTTATACTGATCGGTCAGTCTGATAAAACTTAAAGCTTAAAGTAATAGCCCAGCTTTATTCCACCATATAATGGCCCGGTTCGAATATTGTCGGCTGTGGTTGCCGCAATTTCCATGCTGATATGCCAGTTGTCGGGCGTCAGGTATCGCACGCCAACTGGCATGTACATGTAAAATTCCTCCTCCAGAACGCCGCCCCCGATTCCTGCATATCCGGCCATTAATCCCATGTATGGCGATAATCCCTCTATCCTCCTGAATTGGATGGGATGTAAGGATATCCCTCCATATGCCGTGGTCAGGTCTATCCCGGTTTCCAGGTTGACAACCCTGCCCAATGCATACCCTAGAAAGGCTGAGCCGTAGTTCATGGTGGCACCCAGCAGATTGAAGCCAACCAGCAATGCCTTTTCATTCCTTAAATTTCTTTTTCGGCGTAGGGGATTGGGCTGAGCAGCTTCAGTCGGCAAATCAAGGATGGAAGAGGATGCAACATTGCCATAAATATTGGATGTGAAGTTTATGGAGGAATGTAAGCTTGCCTTTGGAATATCTATAGGTCCTTCTTGACTGGCAAAACTCATCAATGGAGACAACCATGCAGACAATGCCATGGTGATTGTGATTGCAGTCCATTTCACCATGGTGCCGAACCCCAACCAACCTACTCCTGCTAACCTACCGGCTCCTTGCATTGACGGATTTTTGTGCTGCAAGTTATATTTTACTTTCCAACACACAAGAGATTCTTTTCCTATTTTTGCGTCATGAAATCTGATCGGTTTAAAGGTTATTTCTTTGCCATTCTGGCGACAATTTCTTATTCAAATGTCTACATATTCAGTAAGGCAGCGATGAATGAGATCCATATTATCCAGTTCGGCTTTTTCTGGTATGCATTTGGAGCTTTGCTCAATACCGTTTGGTCGGCCTACCGTGGTAACCTCGGGACTATTCCCAAACTGAAATGGCCTCAGGTCAAAATTTTGATTTTGCTTGGAATCCTTGAGATCCTGACTAATTCGACATTTTTCCTTTCCATCCATATCATTCCCGACCCTTCGGTAACTTCCTTTTTAGGAAATCTTTATCCTGTGTTCCTGACACTTGGGGCAGTTGTCTTGCTGAAAGAACGGTTCACATTTATTGAATCAACAGGGGTTTTTCTTGCATTTGCAGGCGCTTTTATCATCAGTTATAACGGTGGAAGCAATCTGTCGGATATGTTTATTCCCGGGACGATGATTGTTTTGGTGAATGCAGTACTGGCTGCATCCACTTCCCTGGTCGTGAAAGTCAATGTCAGGAGACTTTCACCTGAATTGATTACACTGAACCATAACCTGTGGCTGCTGGTGTATGCTACCATCCTGATGTTTGCGACCGGAAAATCATTTGAGGTGCCCACAGGTTCGCTGGTAAATATGGCGATAGGATCCTTCCTGGGGCCCTTTATGGGAATTCTGACTATATATTACTCCTTCCAGTATATTGAAGCCTCACGGTCTTCCATTGTCCAGAGCCTGAAGGGGATTGTGGTATTGATAGGTGCATGGCTCTATTTTCAGACCCTGCCTTTGCCACACCAGCTTTGGGGAGGCTTGCTGACAGTCGCAGGTGTCCTGGTCATGACCCTGGCGCAGGCAAATATCCTTCGTTTTGGGAAACGCGCTAAAATGCGTTGACAGGTGGAATTCATAAGCTCCCCGTTTTTCAGGATCAATAACTGACATTGACTGCATTAGTCTGTGATTCGGTTTTTTTCGCGACATTCCAACTCAAAACTCTTTTTATCTTTGCACAAAATTTTTTGGAAATGAACTTTGTAAAAGAATTATCATGGCGCGGAATGATCCATGATGTCATGCCCGGAACCGAGGAACAGTTTGAAAAGGAAATGACTTCAGCCTATGTCGGAATTGATCCTACGGCTGATTCACTGCATATCGGCCATTTGGTGGGCGTCATGATGCTGAAGCATCTTCAGCGTTCCGGCCATAAGCCCATTGCCCTTGTTGGAGGGGCTACCGGCATGATCGGTGATCCGAGTTTGAAATCACAGGAGCGTAACCTCCTCGATGAAGTTACTTTAAGACATAATCAGGAGTGCCTGAAACGCCAGCTTTCCAGGTTCCTCGATTTCGATTCGAATGAACCCAATGCGGCAGTGATGGTAAACAACTACGATTGGATGAAGAGTTTTACCTTCCTTGAATTCATTCGGGATGTTGGAAAGCACATAACAGTAAACTATATGATGTCGAAAGATTCGGTTAAAAAGAGAATTTCTTCCGAATCGTCGACAGGAATGTCTTTTACAGAGTTTACATACCAGTTGGTCCAGGGATACGATTTCCTGTACCTCTACCAGAACCATAATTGCAAATTGCAGATGGGTGGTTCCGACCAATGGGGTAACATTACGACCGGAACCGAACTAATCCGCCGTGTTGCAGGAGGAACCGCTTTCGCCATGACCTGTCCTCTTATTACCAAAGCTGATGGAGGAAAATTTGGCAAGACCGAATCAGGCAATGTCTGGCTTGATCCGGATAAGACTTCACCATACGAGTTCTATCAATTCTGGCTTAACACATCTGATGAGGATGCCGAAAAATACATTAAGATTTTTACCCTATTGGGGCAGGAGGAAATAAATGATCTGGTAGCACTTCACCGTGACGCACCCCATCAACGTGCCTTGCAAAGGAAGCTTGCCGAAGAAGTGACCGTGATGGTACATTCACGCGATGATTACAACATGGCTGTGGAAGCTTCACAGATCTTGTTTGGTCAAGGAACGGCTGATCAGCTGAGGAAATTGAACGAAAAAACCCTCCTGTCGGTTTTTGATGGAGTTCCCAGATTTGAAATGGCAAAAGCCGATTTGGAAAGTGGCGTAAATGTCGTGGATCTTTTGACAGAGAAGGCACAAGTCTTTCCCTCGAAGGGGGAGATCAGACGTACTATCCAAGCTAATGGATTGAGTATCAATAAGGAGAAGGTTGTTTCCGCAGATCAGGTCATTGATCAAACTGCGCTGCTTGGTGACAGGTACATCCTAGCTCAAAAAGGCAAAAAGAATTACTATCTTATCATTGTCAGGTAAATTCATGACTATCAAAATAAACGAGGGGCTTTATCGTTAAAGCACATATGCGGATTTAACCAGATCAAATTTATGAACGACTTCTTTGATAACCGACGGATCCTCGACATAGTCTGGAAACGCCGTCTTCATTTCGTAATAGTTGGAATCATTGCCGTGATTCTGGCAGCTGTGTTTTCCTCACCGGTATTTATTACCCCAAAGTTTAAATCTACGGCAAGACTCTATCCTGTCAACCTGAGTGTGTTGAGTGAGGAGTCGGAATCAGAGCAAATGCTGGAGATTTTAAATTCGAATGACATCAAGCTGAAGATGTTTGATGTTTTTAAGCTTTCAGATGTCTATAAGGTAAGTCAGGATGATCCGTTGTACCTCACCTATATGCTGGCAATCTATAATGATCATTTTTCTGTCCGCAAAACGGAATATGAAACAGTGCAGATCGAAGTTCTGGACGAAAATCCTGTGAGGGCCTATGAGATGTGTGATTCCCTGATCAGGTTTTATAATCTCAAGGTCCGCGAAATGCACTCAGCCAAGAATTGGGAAATGGTTAGGATTGCATCCGATAACCTGAAAAGGAGAAGTGCCGAGAGGGATTCCATAGCCCGCTTGTTGAACGGAATTCGCAGCGATTACCAGATTCTGGATATGCAATCACAGGTCCCTGAGGTCACCAGGGGATATATGAAGGCATTGGCTGAATCAGGATCAAATTCTACCGGATCACGTGAGATAAAGAAGATGTATGACAATATGGTCGAGAAGGGTGCTGAAGCACTGATCATTGAACGACACTTTACCTATCTGAACAAGACGATTGATTCACTTACGCAATTATACCATGTTAACTTTTCAGAGGCCAATAAGGATATTACCTATGCCCATGTGGTTGAGAAACCAATGGTCCCTGATAAAAAGGCTTATCCGGTCAGGTGGCTGATCGTGGCTTTTACCCTTGTCTCTGCCTTATTTTTTGCACTTCTTGTTTTTATGGCATTGGATTTCAGGAAAAAAGAGGAAAGGAGTGCTTAAAAATCCCGGCATACGACTGGCTGCATTCTACGCAGTTTCCTTGTTGTTCATCCTGCTGAATGTCTGGTTTGTTTCCGCAAAGAATTCAATGGTGATCAACCTGCTGCCATTCGCATTGTTTTTTATCCTTCTTGCAATTTTTTCCCTCGACAGGGTACTGATGATTGTGGTTTTTTTTACACCACTTTCACTTCCACTCAATGAGCTGGCAGGAGGATTGTCGTTCGACATGTTTTTGCCTACCGAGCCTTTATTGTTTGGTGTACTACTGATGTTTATACTCAGGGTTTCGGCCGACCGGGGATTTGATAATAAGGTAATTAAACACCCTGTTTCCATTGCGATCTGGATTTATTTGCTCTGGTTGTTCGTGACAACACTGACCAGTACCATGTTTATGGTGTCATTTAAATTCCTGTTGGTGCGGATCTGGTTCATTGTAGGGTTTTATCTTCTGGCCATGAAGTTGTTTGACGACAATCGTAGGTTCGACCAGTTTGTCTGGATCTATGTTTCATCCCTGTTGATAGTCATTGCCTATACAATAATTCGCCATTCAGGTTATGGCTTGCTGAATAAACAGGCTGCCCACTGGGTTATGACCCCATTTTTCAACGACCACACCTCCTACGGGGCGATACTTGCCATGTTTATCCCCATAATGGCCTTTTTCTCGGTCCGTAAGGACTTTTCGCCTTCCACCACATGGACGGCCAGGATTGTTCTGGGGGTTCTTTTTATAGCCTTTATATTGTCATATACAAGGGCAGCGTGGCTTAGCCTGATTTTTGCAATGGGAATATGGATGCTGATTTTACTGAAGATCCGTTTTCGTACCATGGTTATCACCGCCGTGAGCCTGATTGCGATAGTGCTGCTTTTCCAAAATCAGTTGGTGCAATATATGGAGCGAAATGAAGATGAATCTTCCTCCAATCTGCTCGAACATTTCAGTTCCATGTCGAATATCACTTCCGATGCCTCGAACCTGGAGCGTTTAAATCGCTGGGGATGCGCAATCAGGATGTTTGAAGATAAACCTGTGTTTGGCTTTGGGCCGGGAACCTATATGTTTAAATATGCCCCATACCAGCTGTCGCGCGACAAGACCATCATCAGTACCAATATGGGGGATGCCGGAAATGCCCACAGTGAATATCTTGGGCCATTATCTGAAAGTGGTTTGGGTGGGATGCTCACATTTCTACTTGTGGTTGTCATGGTCGTTTTTACGGCTGTAAAAACATACAGCCGACTGAATGATAAAAGGTTGAAGGGTATTCTGGTGTCAACTTTTCTCGGGTTGGTAACCTATTATGCCCATGGATTCATGAATAACTTTCTGGATACCGACAAGGCTGCCGTTCCATTCTGGGCATTCACGGCCATGATTGTCTGGATCGACCTGAAAACTCCTGCTGAAAAAGGGAATGACAAGAAATAAAAAATCCGGACAACCAAGTTACCCGGATTCGTTATGCTGTAGTGCGATCTTACTGCTTTACCCTTTCACTGTACGACCTGTCGCGGGTATCGACTTTGAGTACCTCTCCTTCATTGATAAAAAGAGGAACCATAATTTCGGCGCCGGTTTCGAGAGTAGCTGGTTTTAAGGCTGTCGAACTAGCTGTATTCCCTTTTTCTCCGGGGACGGTATAGGTTACGGCGAGTTCAACAAATGGGGGAAGCTCAGCCGTCAGCGGGGTTTCTGTGTCGGCATGGATCTGGACTTCGATAACCTGTCCCTCTTTCATGAGATCATTGTTTTCAATCAATTCGGGATTGATTGAAATTTGCTCAAATGTCTCCAGTTGCATGAAATGACAACCCATATCATCTTTGTAAAGATATTGATAGGGCCTTCTTTCTATACGGACGGGTTCTATTTTAACGCCGGAGTTAAATGTGTTTTCCAAAACCCGGCCTGTTTTTAGGTTTTTAAGTTTGGTCCTTACAAAGGCCGGACCCTTGCCCGGTTTCACATGCAGGAACTGTACAACGGTCCAAAGCTGGTCATTCCACTCAATGCACAGTCCATTTCTTAAATCTGCTGTTGTAGCCATACAAATCGTTTTAATATTTTTTCCGGCGCAAAAATATACAAATCTGTTAAAAATCAGCTAATTTCTGTGTCACTGTTTATTCCGAATACAAATATTCCAGTAGGGTGGTTTGTTTCGTGCGTATATCTGTGCGAGTTTCCCTGACAGGATACCCATCTTCGCTGTACTCATATTGGTGCTCGTAATTCGGGGGAAAACTACTCATTAGCAAGTTGGAATAATATGTTTTAACAGGATTGTTTTTCTGGATGATATCGATGGGATAATGAGCCATGTCTTTCATCGGTCTCAGCTTATTATCATATTCGAAGGTGTATTCAGTAATAAGGCTTTTCCGACTTCTTGTATTTCCCTTGGCATCATACAGGAAATCGATTTTATCGACCAGATTGCCATCCACAAAAACGCGTCCCATGGATATGCGCCCTTTTGACCAGGTGTACTGGGTGGTTTCACTTCTCGGTGAACCAGGCCAGGATGTAATCATGGTGATCAGTCTGCCTGATTGGTCATAAATCAGGGTGTCTATTTGATAGGGCATCTGCCTTGTCAAAAGTCTATCCCTTTCATCATACGAATACGTAAAACTGATTGAGTCTTCATCTGAATAATATACGACCGTTTTAATTAGGTTATCTCCGTCATCATACCTGAATTTTTGCCAGGAATTGCCATCTTTCAGAATCTCTACAAGTTTTCGCTGTCCGGTATTTGGGAACAAATCTTCAGGATTATATCCCACATCACATCCAGATATTAAGAAAAAAATCAGGGTAAGGCATGTCAGGGCAGATTTTGTCATAGCCGGGCATTATAAGTACATGACGAAAATAAGGCCTTAAGAGTTGCTTTACAACGCTTTAATTGTTTTGCCGTTGACCTTGTAACTTTCGATTACGGCACGTAGCGTTCCAACCCTCAGGTCGATATCTAACAGTATAGGCACCTTGTTCTTTTTTGAGATATAAAAGCTCAGGCCGTCGGATCTCTTCAATACCTTCCCTTTTTCAATTTCAGGTGAAAGCAGGTAACATTCTACCTTGCCGATGCCTGTATCTATTGTTTTTAGCCCTGAATGCTTGATCTTGATCTTGCCGATGTCATGCCCGTTGATAACAGGCAATTCCACCAGTTTTCCTTCCTCAAGGCGGTTGATGTAATTGCGGTTGACAAAATAAAAGAAAACCGAGATGATGTCAGTCAGTTCGTGTGGAACCTTGATACCCCCTGTTCGTTTGCTGTAAATGGAATCGTTGTTTTGAAAAAAATAGACTTCATTATAATAGCGGTAACTTCTTTCCTTGATATTGCGAATCGCTTTCAGGGGTAAATGTGTCTCTGCATCCACTATGCTTTCGTAAATGTCGTGCACTTTAAAAATTACATCAGTTACCCCGGTGGTCTTCCCTTCCATGTAATAGTGAATCGCCTTCTTCCCGTTGAAAACGGTATCCTTTACAATCATTTTGGCTTCACCGCCTTTCATCATCCCGTATTTTAGGTTGAAAATAATTTCGGTGGTGTTTCTGGCATTTGCATTGGATAAGCCAAACCAAATGAAAACAAGGCCCAGCAGGATGCTGACAGCCAGGGTTTTTCCGGGAAAAGTGGCTATAGTGTCGTTACTTTGTACTGGCATTGTATGTATCTTTGTTTTCATGGCTTTATAAAATTTTGTTTTTGGGAATGGTGGCAATGAAATCCTTCAGGTAGAAGGGTTCAAAATAGGCCACATCCACAAAAGTTTTTCCCTGATATCTTTTATACGCCAAATGAGACATAAACCGTGCCGAAGCCTCGATGTCTTTAATAAAGTGAATTCCAGGACGGGACAAAAATGGGATACATTTATCAGCCCCATTGCCGAAAACAACCAATTGATTCTCACTGGTCAAATCATCAAATGAATTTTCATCAATGATTTTTGCCTCGATTTCTGAGATTCTCTCTCCCTCAGCGTTGTAAATCGCAGTGTATACTTCCATCCTTCGGGCATCAAGCATTGGACAGAGCAGAAAGGGTTTTCCGACTGGCAAGTTATGATCCTTTAGTGATTTGGCCATGTTTGATGCCATGCTGTCGAGTGTGCTGATGGCAATCAATGGGATACCCAGGGCATAACATATGCCTTTCGCAGCCGAAACCCCGATTCTGAGCCCGGTATAGGACCCCGGACCCTGGCTGACGCATACTGCATCCAGCTGGGCGGAATCAATGCCTGCCTGGCTCAATACTTCCTCAATATAAATTGTAAGCTTTTCGGAATGGTTGTATCCACCCGAAGATTCACGGAAAGCCAGGAGACTTCCTGATGAACTTAGGGCTACTGAGCAGGTTTCTGAAGCTGTTTCAATCAATAAAATGAAAGCCATAGATTTATTTAATCAAACAGATTTAGGTCGCAAAGTTAGTATTTTGCCTTCAATGCGCTTTAATTCATATTTATAATGGGATTATACGGATGAACCATTCTTCAACATATTCGTTAAATTTCCTGACAGGGTTCAAAATGGTTTTTCTTTTCGGTTGAAGAAAAGCAGATTTTAATTATCTTGTAACTTGATTGACAGTTTTAAGATGAATTACGATCCGGAAATATTCAAGATTCAGAGCAACAATATCCTTCCCAAAAAAGGGAGGATCCTGATTGCCGAACCTTTTTTGCCCGGAAATTATTTTAACCGTGCGATTATCCTATTGGTTGCCTACAGCAAAAAGGGAACGGTTGGATTCATCATCAACAAGCAGGTAGAGCTTCAGGTACAGGATTATATTGAGGATTTTCCTGATTTTGAGGCGCAAGTTTATATGGGTGGTCCAGTTTCAACAGATTCGATTTATTTCATCCACACGCGCGGTGACATTATCCCCGGAAGTATTCAGGTACTTGATAACCTTTATTGGGGAGGTGATTTTGAGGAGTTGAAAAAACTGATAGGCTTGGGACTGATTCAGTCCAATGAGGTCCGTTTTTTCCTGGGATATTCAGGATGGGATGCCGGCCAGCTCGACCAGGAAATTAAAGAGAATTCATGGCTGGTTAATAATGTTGACAGTCCAACAGTCATGAGACAGCTCAATATGTCGTCGTGGGTTGATTTTGTAAAACAGGTTGGAAAACCTTATAATCTGTGGGTGAACTATCCCGAGAACCCTTCCTTGAATTAATGCCTGCCCACTCCTGATTGTCTCCTTTTTATCCAAAGTAACTGATCAGTCGTTTCCCTGATATTTTCTGATTTCCGTTTTACAAACCGCTTGATTCCCACCCCCAGTATCCAACGGAATCCTGTTTTTTCAGATACCGAAAAAACTTCATCCATCTTTGATAAAGCTCCCGGCTCCAGGTCTTCACGTTCCGCAACCCTGAGTTTAAGGATCTCACAAGCCGAAATAACTAATTGTCTGAAGTGATCATTGTTACATCCACTTTCAAGTGCCGGGGTATGTATCATGTCATTTTCCACTGCAAAGAGGTTTCCTGATGTCGTTGCGACAATAGCTCCCTGGTCGTTACAAAATATCGAATCTCCATATCTGCTGCCGGCAAGTTTGAGAATCTCCCCATCGATCATTGATGCTGATTTGATAATTGATGTCGCTGGTTTCCTGCTGTTTCTGATTATTTCTGCCGATAGGTTGGCAAGAATTCCTGTTTCTTCAAAAGGGATTAAACGGTCGGGGAATTTCTGAATCCTTACAATGTAGCTCCAATCTGAAATTCCTTCAAATATTGTAAGAATGACCCATCCTGCCTTGTATGCCTTGTTCTTGTTGATCAGACGTAAAATCATCCGATGCATTTCTGCCTGTTCTCCTGCAGCAACCCGATATTCCCGGTCATGTTCCCCAAAATACTGGTTTATCATGTCAAGATGGTTTGAGAAAAACGGTATTTCTCCATGGGCAAACCACATATTTACCGACCAGTGGATCGAATATCCCAGCCATTCATCCCGTGGATTGAAATCCTCATAGCTGGTAATTTTCCCCTTCTGAAGGTAAAACTCCATAATTTTTAGGTTAAAGTGTTCGGAACAGCTGGTCAATAAAACGATCAAAGAGTCCCGGCTTGAGAATTATCGGGAAAATAAAACCGAAAAGTGCTCCCAGAAAATGCGCGTCATGGGCCACATTGTCAAGTTCCTTTTTACTCATGTGGTAAGAATAGGCCAGATATAATACTGCAAAGAGGATTCCGGGAATGGGGATTAGACCAAAGAAATAGATTTTCTCCCAGGGATTCAGAAAAATGAAAGTGAAAAGAACAGCGGCAACTGCACCTGATGCACCGATGGCATTGTAATAATAATTGTTTTTATGCCTGACCAATGCCAATAAATTTGAGAACGCCGTGCCTCCCAGGTAAAGAACCAGGAAATAGGCGCCGGCCATGCGACCGAAATAGTATCCAAAGTATTGTTCAATGGCAACCCCGAAGAAGAATAGTACCAGCATATTTACCAGAAGATGGCTCCAGTTGGCATGTACAAGTGCGTGGGTAACTAACCTGTAATATTGTTTCTGGTGGACAACGCGGGCAGCATTGAACTGCAGTTTTTCCATCAGCTGAAGATTCGAAAATGCCATATAGGATACCAGTGCGGTAATTCCAATGATGAAATAGGTAATCATGTCAATGTAAGATTTTAAATATCATTTCTCTTAAGAGGTCACCCGACGAAACTTCCCCTGATGATTCCAATCCTTTGGCCTTCATGTCATACTCCCTGATGATGCCGAAGATTTCAAAAATCTTTGTGGGGGAGTATCTTTTGGCCTCGGCTATAAATTTGCGGGCAATGTTTGGTGGCAGCCTGAATTCTGACATAACAGCCCCTTCCGATTTGTCGGGCATAAAATGGTAACGGAACATCCTGTTGAAATAGGTGAACAATACCGCTGTTATAGCCGGCATTGGATTTCCTCCTGGATTGGATGCAAAGTAATTGACTATCAGGTTGGCTTTGTAAACATCTTTGGATCCAAGAGCATTGGTGAGCTCAAAAGTGTTAAAATCCTTGCTGATCCCGATGTTTTTTTCAACATGGTCGGCATTAATGGTTGTTCCTTTAGGTACCAGGATAAACAGTTTGTTCAGTTCATTTACGACCTTCGACAAGTCGTCTCCCAGGAAATCAGCCAGCATCTGGGTTGCCTGGGCATTGATGGAGTAGCCCTTATCTTTGGTATACTTGTCAATCCATTGAGGGATTTGATAATCCCTGACTTTTTTGGATTCGAAATATACCGTGCTTTTCTTGAGAATTTTTGAAAGTTCAGTCCGTCCATCGACCTTCTTGTATTTGTAATTGATCACAAGGATGGTCGTTTTGGAAGGTGCCGCCAGATATTTCTGCAAAGATTCCAGACTTCTCCATTCCTGGGCTTCCTTGACGATGATGACCTGTTGGTTTGCCATCATCGGAAATCTGCGGGCCGACTCCATCACGGTTAATGGGTCGGAATCCCTTCCGTAAAAGATGGTCTGGTTAAAACCTTTTTCAGCTTCGGTCAGTACATTCTTCTCAATGTAATCCGAAATCTGGTCAATGTAATAGGGTTCCTCACCTGTCAAAAAATAAACGGGATAGTATATCTTTTTGGAGAGATCCTGAATGATTTTCTCAAAATCCACGATATCAGAATTTTAGATGTCTGACGGACTGACCGTTATTCTTGAGTTCACGCAATGCATCAATGCCAACGTTCAAGTGGTTTTCAACGTACATTGAGGTCACTTTTTTGTCACTGGCCTCGGTTTTGATGCCGGTGGAAATCATTGGCTGGTCGGATACCAGCAGCAAGGCACCTGAAGGGATTGAATTGGCAAAACCAACAACAAAAATAGTGGCGGTTTCCATGTCAATGGCCATAGCCCTGGTTTTTTCGAGGTACTTCTTAAACCTCTCATCATATTCCCAAACCCGCTTGTTGGTTGTGAAAACTGTTCCGGTCCAGTAATCCAGTTGCTTGTCGCGAATAACGTGCGACACTGCCCTTTGCAGGTTAAAAGCAGGCAAGGCCGGGATTTCAGGTGGAAGATAATCGTTTGAAGTACCATCACTCCGGATGGCCGCAATGGGTAATATCAGGTCACCAAGCTTATTTTTGGGCTTTAATCCGCCACATTTACCCAAAAACAATACTGCCTTGGGTTGTATAGCACTCAGGAGATCCATGATGGTGGCTGCGTTTGGGCTGCCCATCCCGAAATTGATGATGGTTATTCCATCATAAGAAGCATTGGGCATATTTCGGTCGCCTCCCAGGATGGGTACCTCAAACCGGTTGGCAAACATCTCGACATAATGTTGAAAATTCGTCAACAGGATAAATTCACCGAATTCATTCAAAGCCCGTCCGGTATATCGGGGTAACCAATTCTCGACAATTTCTTCCTTCGTCTTCATGGGCATAGTATTGATGAAATAATGCTAAATTCGTTGAAAGATCAACAGATTACAAAAATAACATTTTGGACAGTGCCTCGATGCATATTTTGAATTTACCTGAATTCTCCTTTCGCACCAGAAATGAAAAAGGACAGGCCATGATTTTTGATGAATTCAGGAAGAAGTGGGTCGTAATTACTCCCGAAGAATGGGTCAGGCAGAATATGCTGAAATACCTGAATCTACATAAAGGTTATCCGTCAGCCCTGATGTCGCTCGAAAAAAAAGTACTGGTCAATGGATTATCCCAAAGGTATGACCTGCTGGTCCATGACCGTTCAGGTAAACCTATGATGGTGGCCGAATTCAAAGCTCCCGGTGTTGCAATTGACCAATCGGTTGTTGACCAGGCCATACGCTATAATAACATGTTGCTTGCACCCTGGATTTTAATCAGTAACGGGCTAAATCATTATGTTTGTCATTTGGATATGGCGGCAGGGAGCTATTCTTTCATGAACGATATTCCATTGTTCGTAAACCTGAAGCAGAACATTGCCTGACCGGGGAGTCATTCAAGGAACTTTTGCATCAG
Organism: Bacteroidota bacterium; assembly: GCA_023428545.1. The sequence goes on from JAEYXH010000005.1 coordinate 36,187, forward strand.
CCATTCATTGCACCAACCTTCTTTAGTCCTAAGCCACTGTTTCTTGATGCCTGTCACCTGGAAACCCGATTTTTGGAAGAGTTGCAGACTCGCTTCATTAAGTTCCGAAATGTTGGCGTATAACTGCCTCAGGCCAAGGGTGTTTAAGCAATAGTTCTCGAGTGCCTTTAGCGCATCGGTGGCATACCCTGTTCGCCTGTCACTCTTGTTGTATATCATGATGCCAACACCGGCCCGCTGATGATATGGGTCGAAGTCGAACAGGTCAATGGCTCCCTTGGGTTGATGCATTTCATCCTGGATGATAAACCGAAACTGTTTCTGTTCGTATATGTCACGTGTCGCTTCCTGAAGGTATCTGGCTAGAATCTGTCTGGAAAATGGTGCCCTGGAATTGCTGACCTCCCACAGGGAAGTGTCGTTTTCCCATTGGTAAAGCAGGTCAATGTCCTCCGGTTCCAAAGCCCTCAAGCTGACGCTTCCGAATTCAAGTAGGTTATCCATAGGGTTTTGTATCCAGTTTTATCCAGTTTTTTGCGATCAGTTCAAGGTCGTTCCATATCCTGTAATCTTTGGCGTAGAGGATGTTTAGCTGCCTTTTTTGGTTTGCTGGCGGCGGTATTTGGAACATAACTCCCTGGTGAAGAACGCCAGGTTTCAATCCGGGTAGATTTCCCGACTGCTCCTCATCGGGGATATAACCAACCCAGGAAATTCTGCCTGTAAGTACCCTGCCCATGTTTATCAGCAACTGCGATTTACACCTGAAGAACCAGATTGTGACAGGAAGTGAGAATACAACCGTAATGAGAACGATCAGGTCGAGCGATCTCTTTTGGCGTAGGTTCGTTCGTTTGGTGATGGCATTTACATCAACCAGGTACAGGTCGCCAGCGGTATGGATTGAATTGCTTCCGATAATGCTAAAGCTCTCGGGTGGGGCAATTTTGTATGTCACGTCCAGTTTGCTCAGGTCAAGCATGGTTCGGATAATTTCAGCCGAAGTGAGATCTTCGGCACAAAATATGATTTCATCAATCCGGTTTACCTGAATAATCTCCCGCAGTTGGCTTATTGGCCCTAGGGCTTCTTCGTGTGTGTTTTCTTCCTGCGAAAGGGATATGGTTCCAACAATGAACGGATTGACTGGTGTAAGGTGCAGCAGGTTCTTGACCCGGTTTGCCTCTTCAATCCTGCCGGCAATGGCAATGCGCTTCTGTCGTTCGATGTCCAGTTCAAATCCCTTGATATTCAGTTGGCTCAGGAATATCCTGAGAGCAGGTAACAAGAGAAGTGCCCATGCCGAGCCAATCAAAATCAGAGCCCTTGAGAAACGGTATTGTTCATCCATCAGGGAATAGGCAATCAGGATGGTGAGTGTTCCCCAAAAAATTCCCCGCAGAATCCGGAGCAGACTTACAGGCCTTCGATATCCTCCCGATACCTGGATCCCAGCCAACCAGATCAGAATATAGGCTGGAACTACCCAAGTCAAAAAGAGTTCGGGGTAATGTCCGGGTTCAAACATGATCCTTTCCCACAAGGGGACGATCAACCTGTACCCGATATAAATCAGTGTGAAGTCGGCCAGGGGGAGATAGATCTTGCTGACTATGCGTTGGGTAACGGCCAACAGTGCCCTGAAATAGATGGCCAGGTGAATAAAGAATGAATATATCCTGTAATTACCCTCCGAGAAATGTTTTCTTGAAAATATCAGCATAGCCTGGTAGAACATCTTCACATAGTTGATGCTCCCTTTTCGTGTACTCTCTCCTTTATAATGTATAATCGTGGTTTCCGGGTAATAATAATTCTTGTATCCGGCTTTTAAAATCCGGTACGACAGGTCAATATCTTCGCCATACATAAAAAAGGTTTCATCAAGAAGTCCGGTAATTTCAAGGGTTGTTTTTCGCATCAGCATAAACGCCCCACAGAGGATATCCACAGAGTGTACCTGGTCGTTCCTAAGATAGGAAAGATGGTATCGTCCCAGCTTTTTGCTCGATGGGAAGAGTTTTGACAGTCCGAATATTTTGTAGAAAGCGACCCATGGAGTGGGCAGTCCGCGTTTCGATTCCGGCAGGAAAGAGCCTTTCCCATCAATCATCTTGACTCCAAGTCCTCCAGCATCAGCATGCACATTCATAAAACCGAGGGTTTTATGAAAGGTGTCTTCCTCTACCACTGTGTCCGGATTCAACAAGAGGATATATTCGCCATTTGCCAGACGCATCGCCTGGTTATTTGCTTTGGAGTATCCGGTATTTTCCTGGTTTTCAATCAGGATTACCTCCGGGAACTTCTCCCTGACCAGGTGGCATGAACCGTCAAGCGAATGATTGTCGACGACAAAGACTTCTGCATCGATGCCTTTAAGTGCCCTGAAAACCGAATGAAGACACTGTTCCAGGAAATGCTTGACGTTATAATTGACTATGATTATCGAAAGCTTCATGCCAGATGGACAATGATTTCAGACAAATTTAAGCTTTCAGCCTGAAATAGCCCGTTTCATCCAATAAATATTGTCACATTATGAGTTTCCCATACTGCTTTCAAAATCAACCCGATGAAGAATCGACCTGCCCAAGGTGATTTCATCAGTGTATTCGAGATCATCACCGACTGATATGCCTCTTGCAAGTGTGGTAACTGCCACTTTAAAGGGTTTCAGTTTTCTGTAGATATAAAAGTTGGTCGTGTCGCCCTCCATGGTAGTCGGCAATGCCAATATAACCTCCCTGACAGTTCCTTCCTCTACCCGGCGGACCAATGAGTCGATTTCCAGCTGCGATGGGGCAATGCCATCAACAGGCGATATGATGCCTCCCAAGACATGGTATTTGCCATTAAATTGATGGGTGTTTTCAACTGACATCACATCCCTGATGTTTTCAACGACACAAATGACCGAATCTTCACGTGAGTTATTTGAACAAATGGAACAAATTTCTGTGTCAGAAATGTTAAAGCATACTTTGCACCTGACCACTTCCTCCCGGAGCCGTATAATGCTTTCACCAAACTGTCGGGCAGACTCCTTGTCTTGTCTCAGCATGTGCAAAACAAGCCGAAGCGCAGTTTTCCTTCCTATTCCCGGAAGTTTCGAAAATTCATTGACAGCATTCTCCAGTAACCTTGATGAAAAGTTTTCAGTATGCATAATGGCTTTGGATTCAGGACTTTCAAACGGACCAGATTACTTCCTGAGCCGAATGGTCTGGTCACGGTTGGGCCCCACTGAAGCAATGGTGATGGGGACTCCCGTTTCTTTTTCTATGAATTGGATGTATTGGTTGAAGGCTTTCGGGAAATCTTCCTGACGGGTTATTTGGGTGAGGTCAGTTTTCCATCCCGGAAGATTTACGTATACTGGTCGCAGGTTGGCAGTCAACTCATACGGAATAGTGTCAATCACTTCGCCATCAATCTCATAACCGATACAAATCCTGATCGTATCAAATTGGTCGAGTACATCCGATTTCATCATGATCATTTCGGTAACTCCATTAATCATGATGGAGTATTTAAGGGCCACAAGGTCGAGCCATCCACATCTTCGGGGTCTTCCTGTGGTTGAACCAAATTCGTTGCCGGCTTTCCTCAGAAGATCTCCGGTTTCGTCAAGGAGTTCAGTCGGGAATGGGCCTGATCCCACCCGGGTGCAATAGGCTTTGAAAATTCCCAGTACCTGGCCGATCCGGGAAGGGGCCAGCCCCAGTCCTGTGCAGGCCCCGGCACAGATTGTGTTGGATGAGGTCACAAATGGATAGGATCCAAAGTCGATATCGAGAAGGGTTCCCTGGGCTCCTTCGGCGAGAAGTGATTTCTCCTCGTTTAGCAATTTGTTTATGAAATTTTCACTATCGACTAGATGAAAACTTTTAATGAGTTCGATGCCTTCAAACCATTCCCTTTCACATGATGCCAGGGATTCCTCGTAATCGAAGTGATAATAATTGGCAAGCAGGCTCTTGTGGTTTTCAATACGGGCAGTGTATTTATCATGAAAATCATGCAGGATATCCCCAACCCTCAACCCTTCACGGCCGATTTTGTCCCTGTAGGTTGGTCCAATGCCCTTGAGGGTCGAACCTATTTTTGTATCTCCCTTGGCCTGTTCCGATGCGGCATCGAGTAGCCTGTGCGTGGGAAGGATAAGGTGTGCTTTTTTGGAGATATAAAGATTTCCTGAAATGTCAAATCCCTTGTCTGATAATGATTTGATTTCTTTCATGAAAATAATTGGATCAATGACAACGCCATTGCCGATGATATTGATCTTGTTTTCCCTGAATATCCCTGATGGAATGGTATGAAGCACCTGCTTCATATTGTTGAATTCAAGTGTGTGGCCTGCATTTGGACCTCCCTGGAACCTGGCTATAACATCATAATCAGGTGTCAGTACGTCAACCACTTTCCCCTTACCTTCATCACCCCATTGGAGTCCAAGCAAAACATCGGCTTTCATGAATTTTCTTTTTTTTGATGACGGGATAGGCACTGCTTTTTTTCATGAAATTTCATCATGGGTATGTCCTTCCCATTGGGTAAAAATACAAATTATTCAAAGTTATCGGGAGGCTGTCAGGAATTGAGTATGCTATTTAAAATTAAAATAAGCAACGATTGCCATACAGGTTAGTCTTGGGGCTCGGTATAATGCCCGTAGATATAAAGTGTATGGTGTGAAAGTTCAAAATTGTTTTTTTTGCATGCATCTTCAATGATTTCCCTGATTCGTGGATCGTAAAACTCAACGATCTGGCCGGTATTGATATCAATCAGGTGATCGTGTTGTTTGCGGGCAAAGGCCTTCTCGAATTGGGCAATGTTTTTGCCGAACTGATGCCTTACCAGAAGCTTGCATCCAAGCAGCAGTTCAATGGTGTTATATAGCGTGGCCCGACTGACCCGGTAATTCTTGTTCTTCATCGAGATATAGAGGGATTCCACATCAAAATGACCATCCTTTGAGAATATCTCATCTACAATGGCAAATCTTTCAGGCGTCTTCCGGTGGCCGTTCACTTCCAGATACTCGGTGAAAATTGTTTTAACGGCTTCCTTGGTTTTATCGTTATCCATATTTAAACCAATTTCAAATAGCGATTCAAATATAGCCGTTTTTTTAAATATTGTATAAGTTTTCAACCGATTATCGGTTCAACCGACAGTCTGGATACTGATTGATTAATGCACCGCGCTATTCGTTCAGGTTTTCAACCCTGGCAACTTTTTCTATGCCTTTAATTTTTCCCAGTTGCAGTATAAGATGCTGAAGGTCTTCAGTATTGTGGATATATAAATACAGGTCGCCTTCAAAGATCCCGTCATGCGTGTCGAATTTCACCGATCGCATGTTAATGTTGTGAAGTTTGGAAATGATATTGGTGACTTCGTTGACAATTCCCAGCCGATCGAATCCACTCAATGCCAGCCTGGTCAGGTATGAAAGTTTTTTGAATTTTGTCCATTCGGCCGTGATTACCTTGTCGCCCTGGCTTGCCAGTAATTTTTCTGCCGTTGGACACTCCTTCTTATGGATGATAACCAGGTCACCTGAACCGATGTACCCAATTACATCGTCGCCTGGAATTGGATTGCAGCATTTGGCCAATGAGTATTCGATGTTATCAGGATTTTCTTTCAGGATAAATGGCTTTCTCTTGTCAAACGCAATAGGTTTTTCTTCGGGTTCAACCAGTGGTTCCTCTTTGCCTTTCCTGTTGAAGGTAATGTTCCAGTATTTAACAAACTTATTGACTGACTTGCGTTTAAGTACCTGGTCCAGGTCCTGCAGGTCAATAAGCCCCATACCTACATGGGAGTAGAGCTGCTCCTTGTTGTTCAGGTTATAGTGGGCAACCACTTTTTTGGTTGTATTTGCCACCAACGGGAACCCGTGGTTGCGAATGGCCTCTTCAACCTTCTCCCTGCCTATTTCAAGATGCTGTTTCTTTTCAAGCTTTAAGGCATCTTTTATTTTTGTTTTGGCCTTAGCCGTGGTGACAAAGTTCAGCCATTCGGGCTGGGGTGTCTGGCTTTCTGCAGTCAGGATTTCAATTTGGTCGCCATTTTGTAAAATGTGGCTGGGCGGAACCAGCCTGAAATTGACCTTGGCTCCAATACACTTGTTCCCCAAATCGCTATGTATTTCGTATGCAACGTCAACAATGGTCGATTCCTTGGGGAGTTTTATCAGTTTGCCCTTGGGCGTAAAGACCACGATTTCATCGGTGAACAGATTCATCTTGAATTCATCGAGAAATTCGAAGGCATCGTATTCCGAGTTCGCAAGGTGTTCCCTGATTCGGGCAATCCACCGGTCCAGCTCATTTTCGGAAGTGACGGTACCTTTATATTTATAATGGGCCGCAAAACCATATTCAGCTACCTGGTCCATTCGTTCTGTCCTGATCTGCACTTCCACCCATTTTCCCTGTGGCCCCATGACAGTGACATGCAACGACTCGTAGCCATTTGCCCTGGGCATGGTAATCCAGTCGCGGATTCGATCGGGTTTTGGGGCATAAATGTCGGTAACCAGGGATAATACCTCGAAGCATTGTCGTTTTTCGGAAATTCCAGGCTTTCCCTTTAGTATGATCCGGATAGCCAGCAAATCATAAACTTCGTCAAGGGCTATACCCTTGTTGTGCATTTTCGTCCAGATTGAGTACATCGATTTGAGGCGGTGGGTAACGGTGCATTCGATGTTTTCTTCGGCAAGTCGCTGTTTGATAGGAGTAATGAACTGATTGACCAGATAGTTTCGCTTTTCTTCCTGATCGTGCAGCTGATATAGCAAATCACGGTAGTCCTCGGGATGTTTAAACCTGAAACTCAGTTCCTCCAGTTCGTTTTTGATGGAATAGAGTCCAAGCCTGTGTGCCAAAGGGGCATAGAGGTAGAGGGTTTCACTGGCTGTCTTGATTTGCTTGTAGGGAGGCAGAGACTCGAGTGTTCGCATATTATGAAGCCTGTCGGCAAGCTTGATCAATACAACCCTGACATCGTCGGAGAGCGTCATGAGCATTTTTCGGAGAGTCAGTGCCTGCCGGCCGTCCATTTCTCCCGAAAGTTTGGTAAGTCCGTCAACCAGACGGGCAACATCTTTGCCAAACATATTTTCAATATCCGTGGTGGAGTATTCGGTATCTTCCACCACATCATGCAGTATGGAAGCAATCACGGATGTGGCACCCAGACCCAGATCCCTGGCAACAATGGTTGCTACGGCAATTGGGTGAACAATATAGGGCTCACCTGATTTACGACGCACACCTTCATGTGCAGAGTTTGCAAAATCAAAAGCCTTTTTGACTTTTGCCATTCGCTCTGCATCAAACCGTTTGCCGATTTCCCTGACGAGGTCATCGTAGCAATCGTTGATTTGCCGTATTTCAGCTTTTGTAAACAGTGCCATTCGCTATGTCTATCCTTCCAGTTTCATTGATCCTGATGATGGTTCCAATTCCGGCATTTTTACCGGCAAGTACATCTGTTTCCTTATCTCCTATAAACACACTTTGTGCCAGATCGATCTTATATTCAGCCACTGCCCGCCTGATCATTCCGGGATTTGGTTTTCGGCATGGGCATTCTCCTGTAATTTCAGGGTGATGGGGGCAATGATACACCCGGGTGATTTCAATGCCTTTTTTTTCAAACTCACTTACCATCCAAAAGGTCAGCGTTTCAAAATCGGCTTCGGAATAGAACCCTCTCGCAATTCCTGATTGGTTGGTTACTACAAAAATATCATATCCTGCATCGTAATAATGCTTCACCAGATCAAAAATACCCTCCCTGAATATAAAATCCCCGATTTTATACACATAATTTTTTTCTTCATTGATGGTTCCATCTCTATCCAGGAAAAGTGCCCTGTTCATAGTTTGGCCAGTTTATATGATGTGCTTGTATTTTTTTATCCGGCACTGCCTGTCCCAAAAATGTTTTTCTCGACCATTTGGCATATACAATGCCCCAGTAACATGTGCACTTCCTGGATACGTGCTGTGTCGGTCGATGGTATTCGAATTGTCAGATTGCAGACATCATGTAACTTACCACCGGTCTCTCCTGTCAGGGCAATGGTGTAAATTGATTCGGTGGATGCATACTTGGCCGCCTTTACTATGTTGGCTGATTGTCCTGAGGTTGAAAGCAATACGACGATGTCGCCGGCACGTGCGGCACCTTCAAGGTACCGGGCGTAGGAATACTCGAAGTCGTAATCATTCGAGACGGCAGTCAGGAAAGGAACATTGATGTTAATGGCCTCGGCGTTTAATGCCTTTCTTTCGAGATTAAACCGCCCTGAAAGTTCGGCGGCAAGGTGTTGGGCATCCGCCGCGCTACCCCCGTTTCCTCCAAACAGCACCCGATGTCCGCCCCGTAAGGCTTCAGCGATCCTTTCGGCGGCACTGACTACCTGGTCGAGTATGGTCCGGTCATTCAGGACCAAATTCTTGAGTGCAATGGAATCACGGATGTTATCTTGAATGGTTTTTATCATCAGTTTCCGTCTTAAGTTCATAAAATAATTTGGTGAAATGATGCCAGGCAAACCGTTCCTTCTCCTTTATAACAAACTCTTCAAAACTGCTTTTTCGGTTTTGGTCATAGAAATCAAGAATCGCTTCAGTGATGCTTCCAGCTTCCGGTTCACACACATACCCGGCTTTCTGGTGTGCCACAATTTCGGGCAACCCGCCAACGTTGGTTACCAGCATCGGTTTGCCAAAATGATAAGCAACTTGGGTTACACCACTTTGGGTGGCCGATTTATACGGCTGTACCACCATGTCGCTGGCATTGAAAAAGTTGGCTACCTCATTGTTCGGTATATATCGGTCAATGAAAATGATGTGGTCCTCGAGTTGTAATGAATGAACCAGATCTCTGTATTTTTTCTCATTCGAATAAAATTCTCCAGCCACAATCAAACGGATTTTCTTGTTGGCGAGTCGTTTGTTAGCCATGGCTTCAATCACGAGGTCGAGACCCTTGTAGTCCCTTATCAGGCCGAAGAACAGCAGATAATTGAAATTCGGATCGAGCCCAAGAACTTTCAATGCCTCTTCTCGACTGGTTATATCACCATAGTGGTCGTAAATGGGGTGGGGGCCAAGTCGTCGTGGTT
>JAEYXH010000009.1 GCA_023428545.1 Bacteroidota bacterium
CGTCATCATCATCATCATCGTCGTCATCTTCCCATTTAATCTTGCCAAGATCACCCAATGCCTCCTCCAGCAAATCGGTAATATCTTCGTTCATGTCGTCAGTAAAGCGCAACACACCATCAGTGCCAACTTCGACCTGCGAGAGATCAATCTCGTTAAAGATGTCAGAAAGATTGAAAGTTACGAGAAGATCATTGAGTAAACCAAGACTGATTGTAAAGCCGTAATCATCCTCAATCTCAATTTCAATGTCATCATCGGTCATGAATTCAAAAGGAGTAACCGATAAATCAGGAAAAGTGATGTTTCCTCTGATGATTATTGCATTGCCACCCTCAAGGACATCTTCGGTTTCCACCTCAATTTCCTTATACATTCCTGGCAAAATTATAGTCCAGTCTATCGGAGGTTCTGAGATCCCTGTAAGCAGGTTAATGGCATACGGGCCGTCGAAAACAATTTTTTCCTGGTGGTCATTGCCACCGTCTCCCAGAGGTTTGAATTTGATTTTCTCGATACCGATCATTGCTTCCGTAATTTCAATGTCCTGGATACCGTCAATAGAAGCACTTTTCAACCCCGTAGGTGAAGTTGCCGACTTAAAAGTTACCCGTACACTTGTTTCGTCTTCAGGAATGGTTTCATTGCATGATTGTAACATCAATATGCCAGCCAACAGCACAATTCCAAATAAAATTTTCAATTCTTTCATCATGATGGGATTTGTTTTAACATGTTCCTGAACCAAATATTTAAATATAAAATCTTTAAAATCATAAGATTTCGTAGGATTTACCTTTTCCACTTGCCAGATCTCGTTGATTTGGGCGACATTTTTTGAACAAGTACTGTGCCTTATTCTATGTAAGCCTTAACGTATTGGTAAACAATTAATTGTTGGTAAAAGTTTATTGGCCTTTTTCTCAATTTGATAAAAATTGTATCATGGCGATAGGAAATTTGTTACTGGCATATTGATTATTTAATTGGAAGATGCATTTCCATCTCATAATTGTTGGAAATGCCGATCATCGAATTTTATTTATTCCCCCGTGTGACCATATTGGCATTTACGCGAGTAAATTGATATATTTGAACTTACCTGAAGGAGTACTTAAAAACCAAAAATTATAATACAAATAGTTATGGCAAAACTAACCCGCGAGATGCAAGACATGGTCATGTCACAACAGTGCTTTCATGCCACTGTCAGCAAAGAAGGAATTCCCAATAATGCCCCAAAGCGTTCAACCAGGGTTTTTGATGAGGAAACGCTGATTTTCAATGAAGGAGTGGGCCGTACCACCTACCGAAACATTCTGGATGGCTCTCTCGATGCGGTTGCCGTGGTAAATCGCGATATCATGGAGGGATACCGGTTTGTTTGCACTCCCAAGGTGCTCACCGAAGGGGATATATATGAAAATTCAGCTGAACTGTCTGTGAAGGCTGGTATGCCTAAACCGAAAGCAGTGATCTTGCTCCACATTGATGAGATATACAGCCTGAAACCTGGCCCAATGGCGGGTCAAAAGATTTCCTGATCCCTCTTTTGTCTGCTGAAGTTTATGCAATAATTGCTTTCTGTATTCAATTTTATGGAATCATAACCGGATTTCTATATTTTTGAACCACCACAACCTAATTATTGACCAAGACAAGGGGCCTGAATTTTCTATTACAGATCACTGTCTTGCAAATAGGGTTAAGAAATAACCAACCTGTATCTAAATCCTGACTTGGCGAATAATAAATGGATTGAAAACTTTTATCATCGTATAATTTAATAAGTCAAGTCAATGATCAGGAAAATTGTAATCTTTTTTGGAATCCTTTTATTGGGGTTAGTTCTAAAAGTTAACAGCCAGGATTTTGATCCGGTAAGTTATGTGAGTACACTGACAGGTACTCTCTCGAAATATGAACTGTCGACCGGAAATACCTATCCGGCAATAGCTTTACCCTGGGGCATGAATTTCTGGTCTCCCCAAACCGGAAAAATGGGTGATGGATGGATGTACCAATATACTGCCGATAAAATCAGGGGATTCAAACAAACACACCAGCCAAGCCCCTGGATGAATGATTACGGGCAGTTTTCGATTATGCCCATGACCGGCAAGGTGGTTTTTAACGAAGATGAACGGGCAAGCTGGTTTTCGCACAAGGCGGAAGTGGCAAAGCCTCATTATTATCGTGTCTATTTGGCCGATGTTGATGTAACAGCCGAAATAACCCCTACAGAAAGGGCTGCCATGTTTAGGTTTACCTATCCCACGAGTGATGAATCCTATGTTATTATAGATGCGTTTAACAAGGGGTCTTATGTGAAAATCATTCCGGAGGAAAACAAAATAATTGGCTATACCACCCGAAACAGTGGCGGTGTCCCCGAAAACTTCAAAAACTATTTTGTCGTTGTTTTTGACAAGCCATTCACATCCTTTTCAGTGGCAAAAGATAGTGTTATTGTGGCCGGCGAAAAGGAATTTTCAGGGAACCATGCCGGCGCTATCGTCGGCTTTTCTACTGTAAAAGCTGAAAAAGTCCATGCCCATGTGGCTTCTTCCTTCATCAGCCACGAACAGGCTTTGCTTAATCTGAAAGAGTTGAGTGATGACAGTTTCGATGAAGTCGTGGAATGTGGCAGAGTCCGATGGAACGAGGTTCTTGGAAAAATCAGGATTCAAGACGATAATATTGATAACCTCCGGACTTTCTACTCGAATCTTTACCGAACCGTGCTTTTTCCCCGCAATTTTTCGGAAACCGACGCCAGCGGAAGGATCGTCCATTACAGTCCCTATAATGGCGAGGTATTGCCGGGGTATATGTTTACGGATACCGGATTTTGGGATACCTTCCGGAGCCTCTTCCCTTTTCTTAACTTTCTTTTCCCTTCCGAAAATGAAAAAATGCAGGAAGGGCTGGCCAACGCCTATAAAGAAAGTGGGTTCCTTCCTGAATGGGCAAGTCCGGGCCATAGGAATATCATGGTGGGTAACAATTCAGCCTCGGTTGTAGCCGATGCCTACTTAAAAGGGTTACGGGGATATGACATTGAAACTTTGTGGGAAGCCCTGAAACATGGAGCCAACAGCGTGCATCCAAAAGTTGGTGCCTCTGGAAGGACCGGGTATGAACAGTATAATCAATTCGGATATATACCGAATGATGTCAGGATTAGCCAGAATGTTGCCCGCACACTCGAATATGCCTACGATGACTGGACCATTTACCGGTTGGGCAAGGCTTTGAATAAGCCTGCTGAAGAGATCGACATCTATGCAAAGAGGGCCATGAATTATAAAAACCTGTATAATCCGAAAAATAAATTGATGGCCGGAAGAGCAAGCGATGGTTCTTTTCCCGACTCTTTTGATCCTGCAGCCTGGGGACGCGATTTTACTGAAGGAAACAGCTGGCACTACTCCTGGTCGGTTTTCCATGATCCCCAGGGTTTAATTGACCTGATGGGAGGGCGTGGGGAGTTTATTACCATGCTCGATTCAGTATTTATAATTCCGGGATCTGTGGGAATGAACAGTCGCCGGATGATCCACGAAATGCGCGAAATGCAAGTGATGGATATGGGTCAGTATGCCCATGGAAACCAGCCAATACAGCACATGGTTTATCTCTATAATTATGCAGGGGAGCCCTGGAAGGCCCAATACTGGGCAAGGGAAATCATGGACAAGCTTTATACGGCGGCACCCGACGGTTATTGTGGTGATGAGGACAATGGGCAGACTTCGGCATGGTATGTTTTCTCTGCCTTGGGTTTTTACCCGGTGTGTCCGGGCAGCAATGAGTATATCCTGGGCTCACCCCTGTTTAAATCCATTGAAATTGATTTGGAAAATGGGAAAAAGATCAAAATCAAGGCAGGAAATAATTCGAAAGAGAACCGGTATATCCAGGAAATGAAAGTCAACGGCCAGGTATACACCAAAAATTTCCTGCTTCACGAAGAATTGATGCAAGGCGCGGAAATAGAATTCAATATGGGTAATATTCCAAACCAGCGCAGAGGCACCGGTAAACAGGACTTTCCCTATTCTTTCTCGAATGAGAAATAGGAATTAGTCTGCAGAAGCCCGGAGGTCAGAGCCTCCCCTGATCCCATACAGGCCCATTATCCTTGGTTGAACCACCTATCAACCAAGGATGATGGGCTTTCTCTTTTAAAACATTTTTTCAATACTCCCCAGGTAGCTTCCACATCCGTTTGATACCGGTTTGGCGTTTTAATACTTCTGTTGGGGTACTACATTAGTTCTCGTATAGCTGGCAACTATACGAGAACTATTCAAGATGCTGCGTTGATCTATGGTATATACGACTCGGTGCCATATGGATATGGGAGTTTACGCGGGAATTGATTAAAGCCATTAATGGAAAATTGTCTTGGGGGAAATTCCAAAATCCTGCCTTAGCTGACAAGGAGCCTGAAAATAATTCAGGGGACAAAACTTTTAAGTCTTGGATCTTGTTTAATCTTTTGGAGAATAGATTAATTTTTTTGGTTTAGACACATGATGTGTTTTGGTTTTTGGGATTTAATGCCAATGTGATTTATGTGGCAAAATCTGACTAAGAATAAATTGAATGATAGTTTAGGATAAATACAAAGGGTATGAAACTAGTTGGGAAAATTTTAATGCCTGTTGATGTTAAGCAGGTCTGTTTAGACTGGTACATTTATACTGAAATTTGACATTTAACAAGCAGCAATAAAAACCTTAAATCTGATGCAAACTCTTTTGCTCGTTTATTTGGTGTCCGCTTTTTTACCTTTTGTTTTCCCCGGAAAAATAAAAAAGGTGATTCCTTTTTTTCTTTCACTGGTCCACCTTGGAGCGTTTGTTTATTTCCTTTCGAACTTGAAATCGATCGCCAATGGCGATATACTTCGTGAATCCATTGGCTGGATTCCTCAATTAGGTATCAACTTTGACCTTGTTTTAAACGGGTTAAGCCTTGCTTTTGCATTACTGATTACCGGAACAGGGGTTCTTGTTTTTTTGTATGCACATGCCTACATGAAAAGTTATAAGAACCTGGGTTTTTTTTATTTCTACCTGTTTTTGTTTAGTGCCGCAATGCTGGGCTTGGTGCTTTCAGGTAATTTAATTCAGTTGTTCGTTTTTTGGGAGTTGACGAGCTATTTGTCATTTCTGCTCATCAGTTTTTTCCACGAAAAGGAATCGGCACGAAATGCGGCATTCCAATCCTTGTATCTGACAGGTTTTGGTGGATTGGTGATGGTGGCCGGTATCATCTTACTGGGAAGCGTAGTTGGAAACTATACCGTGTCAGATTGGGTTGCAAATGCCGAAATTCTGAGGGCACACCAGTTTTATCTGCCCGGATTGATTTTGATTTTTGTGGGAGTGTTTACCAAATCAGCCCAATTCCCTTTTCATTTTTGGCTTCCGGGCGCCATGCAGGCACCGACCCCGGTTAGTTCATACCTGCATTCTGCCACCATGGTAAAAGCCGGTATTTTTATGCTGGCATTGCTTAGCCCGATTCTGGGCGGCACATCCGAATGGACATACATTTTGACGCTGACAGGTGCGATAACCATGTTTATGGGTGCCTATTTCGCCATTACACAAATTGATATCAAGGCCATATTGGCATACACCACTATCAGCTCATTGGGAGTATTGGTTTTGCTCCTTGGAATTGATACTGCCTTGTCAGTCAAGGCAGCCATGCTATTCCTGTTCGTACATGCATTTTACAAAGCGGCCCTGTTTATGATTGCAGGGTTCATTGATAAAAAGACCGGGACCCGTGATTGGCGAGATCTGGGTGGACTTGCACGCAGCATGCCCATTACGTTTGTTTTTGCGGTGCTTGCCTCGCTGTCAATGGCAGGTCTTCCACCAATGCTTGGATTTCTGGGCAAGGAACTTATTTATGAAGCTAAAGTCCAGTCCCCCGTCATTGCACCCTATGTTCTTGTTCTGGGGGTTGCAGGGAATGCTTTGATGATTGCCGTTGCTTTGTTTTTTCTGGCTAAGGTTTTTCTGGGTAAGGCAAAGAATCAGGTTCAAATTAAGGTAAAGACCGATTGGGCTTATATAATTGGCCCTGGGATACTTGCGCTATTAAGTCTTTTCTTTGGTCTTTTCCCTGCCTTTTTGGGTGAAACCATCGTTGAACCGGCGTTAATCAGTATCCTCAAGAGGGATTACAATGTGGAGTTAAAACTATGGCATGGCTTTAATGCCGTTTTCTTTTTAAGTCTCTTCACGGTGTTACTTGGCTTTATTTTATTTTATGTGGTTTACACGAGAGATTCCTTTTTGGCAAAATGGAGAGCCTTCAACCAAAGGGTTTTTTCTGTCAGGTTTGTTGACGTATTCAATAGTTTGCTGAAAGGCTTTCTCAATTTTTCGAAACGGAAAACCGAGTTGGTCCAGCATGGATATCATCGTTTTTATATTCTTACCATCTTCCTGGTAGCTTCCATTTTTTTATGGTATCAGGTATATGTTACCATTGGATGGAACCTGGACAATGTTTTCACACTTCGACCTTTTTATGTATCGGGTCTTGTTTTGGTAATCATTCTCAGCACGATATTTAGCGTGGTCTCCAAGTCGCGTATCGCCACCATCATAACAATGGGTGTTGCCGGTTATGGCATTGCGTTGCTGTTTATGTACTACAGTGCCATTGACTTGGCCATTACCCAGATAATTGTTGAAACATTGATTCTGGTGATGTTTGTCTTGATCTTGCAACGCCTGCCAATTTTTGCCCGGTTATCTTCAAAAACCACGCGCATCAGAGACCTGTTGATTGCATTGTCTTTTGGTACTGCCATGACGGTATTGGCCTTGAAATCGATTAATGTCAATTTTAATCACCCCATCTCGGATTTCATGATTGAAAACAGTTATGACAAGGCTTTTGGGCAAAATGTCGTAAATGTCATCCTGGTTGATTTCAGGGCTTTGGATACTTTGGGAGAGGTAACGGTACTGGTAATTGCGGCATTGGGAGTATTTGTATTGCTAAAAAAGAAAGGAACATGAATTCAGTAATACTTCAGATCGCATCGAAATACGTAAGGTGGATACTTGTGATATTTGCACTAACCGCTCTATATCGTGGCCATAACTTTCCGGGAGGAGGCTTCATTGGTGGTTTGCTGGTAGGCTTATCTGTTGTTTTTTCAAGTTTGGCCTATGATGCCCAAAGCGCAAGAAATTCTTTGATAATCAAGTCAGAGGGATATATCGCTTTGGGTTTGTTAACGATTCTTATCAGCATTTTGCCCGGAGTTTTCCTGAAAGACTATTTTATGGCTGGTGTTTGGACCAGCATTCACATACCCTTGGTGGGAGTTATAAAACTGGGAACTCCTTTTTTATTCGACATCGGTGTTTTCCTGGCTGTAATAGGGGTGACATTAATGTCGTTTTTCACTTTTAGCAACATTACAAAATGGAAATAGTATTGGCAATATTGGTAGGGGTTTTATATACCGCAGGCGTATATATGTTGTTGCGGCGCAGTATCCTGAAGTTTATCATCGGGATAATATTTTTGAGCAATGCAACCAATTTGCTTGTGTTTATTTCATCGGGGATCACTGCCGGGCAACCTGCTTTTGTCGATGGCACCACTCCTTCTCCCAATAATCTTGCTGATCCATTGCCTCAGGCATTGGTACTTACTGCCATTGTCATTGGATTTGGCATCGTGGTTTTTACCCTGGCTTTAAAGTTCAAGTTTTTTGAAACCACTGGTACCGATGATTTGGACCAGTTACAACAAACAGACAACTAATATGAATGCAATAGCATTACCCATATTTATCCCATTTATACTGATCCTTGTCCTGGTTGCAGTGCGAAACACCCGTGTCGCCCAAATGATCAGTGTTCTGGGCAGTACCCTGCTTTTTGTGGTTTCATTGTACTTGTTTGTCAGTTTAAAAGACACCAAAATTTTCACCCTTAACATGGGGTCATGGGAAGCTCCTTTTGGGATTAGCCTTGTGCTTGATTATTTCAGCGGGTTGATGCTGGTGACCGCTTCCCTGATTGTTCTTTGTTTATCAGTTTATACCATCTATTTTATGGATGGTGAACACAGGAGCAATAAATTCTACGTGTTTTTCTTCTCTCTGACGATGGGAGTGAACGGGGCATTTTTGACTGGTGATGCATTTAATCTGTACGTTTGGTTCGAGGTCATTCTTATTTCCTCATTTGTGCTGATTACACTGGGTAATACGAAGGAACAACTGGAGGGTGGAATTAAGTACATGGCATTAAACCTGATTGGATCCATGTTCTTTCTGGCTGGACTGGGCTTGCTTTACGGCAAAACCGGAACACTGAACATGGCGCACCTGGCGCATATCTTAAGGGCCAGTGAGCAGCCTGTCCTGATCAATACATCTGCAGCACTTTTCTTCATGGCCTTTGGAATCAAAGCGGCACTATTCCCACTGTTTTTT
Organism: Bacteroidota bacterium; assembly: GCA_023428545.1. The sequence goes on from JAEYXH010000009.1 coordinate 8,489, forward strand.
TGGTTACCCGCGTCATACCATACCGCGAATATTTCTGTCACTTCAATATTTGCCGGCCTGCTAACCAAGGTTGGCGTTTATGTGCTTATCAGGTTTTTTACGTTATTCTTTGTCCAGGACCAGGCTTTTTGGTTGAACTTGTTTTTAATCATAGCCGGACTGACCATGGTAGTGGGAGGCATGGCAGCATCGTCCCATTACGATACACGACGCATTCTATCGTATCACATCATCAGTCAGATTGGGTACATGATTATGGGATTGGGTATTTATACCCCGCTGGCTATCGCCGGTGCCATATTTTTCACCATTCATAACATGATTGCCAAAACAAACATCTTTTTGGTGTCGGGAATGATAAACCGTTCGAAAGGGAGCTTTTACCTGAAAGACATCGGCGGACTTTTCAAGCAAAGTCCGATACTCGCCATTCTCTTTATTCTTCCGGCTTTTGCATTGGCCGGGGTTCCTCCGTTGTCAGGATTTTTTGCCAAGTTCATCTTGATAAAGGCGGGAATAGAGGCTGGTCAATACGTCATTGTTGCCGTTGCGATTGCCACAGCCATGTTGACACTCTACTCGATGATAAAGATCTGGAACGAGGCATTCTTGAAAAAAGAGCCTGATGCAGGAGAAGTGGAATCAAATTTCAGGAAGCTTGGGTTCCCTGAACTTTTACCATCCATTATATTGGGTGCGGCAAGTTTGCTAATGGGCCTGTTTGCGGCAACAGTATTTGGATATACAATGGTGGCTGCCGAGCAACTTTTGGTGCCAGCGAATTATATTGAAGGCGTTCTTAACGGATTAAAACCATAAACCATGTTGCAAAAGACTTTTTACGGTATCTGGTTCATTGTTTATTACCTGGTTCAATTGGTGAGGTCAAATATCCAAATTGCATTCCTTGCACTTTCGCCACAAATTGATATAAGCTATGGTTTCATTAAGATACCCTTGACTATTAAATCAGATTTCGGTTTGTTGTTGTTCAGCAATCTTGTTTCAATGACCCCGGGCTCACTGGTTACTGAAATTGACGATGCCAGAACATTTGCAACGGTGCATGTTATTTATACTCCAAACGAAAAGGAAGTCTACGATGGAGTGCAAAAAATGCAGGATATGATTAAACGATTTACCACATAGCAAATGGAATCTACCTTATTAAATATTCCTTTATTGCTCATTTTTGGGATGTTGCTTCTTGCTTTTGTCCTTGCTTTTGCCAGATTGCTTAAGGGCCCCGAAATGAGCGACCGGATAGCAGCCATGGATTTGATCTCATCAGTGACAATGGCATTTGTCCTTAGCTATAGTATATTGGTGAACAAAGCCATTTATTTCGATATCGTGATTGTTATATCATTAATCTCATTTATTGGCACTGTTGCAGTTTCCACCTATTTAAAACAAAAGAAATGACAGCAATAGCGACAATGGTATTATTCTTTTTGGGTGCATTCTTTATTCTTGTTTCAGCTATCGGCCTGCTCCGATTCCCCGACTTATACACCCGCATGCATGCCACAACCAAAGCCACATCGTTTGGGTTGTTGCTATTAATATTGGGAACGGCCATTTTCTTCAACACGGGCATGGTTTGGCTTAAGTCTGTGCTGGTAATCATCTTTATATACCTGACTGCACCGTTGGCGTCCCACTCTATTGCCCAATCGGCGGATGACACGAAGGAGGAATCGATTGATTCAAAATAGAATCTTGTAGTTATCGTTACGTCCGGTACACAAGTGGGTCTATGTATTAATTACACTGTGTAACGAATGATCCCGGTGATACGCCTTCTTGTTTTTTAATGTCTGAAATAAAGGCGTTACGTGAAGAAAAAACGATGGCAATCTGTTTATTTTATTAAATTCTTGAAAGCTGATCCAAAAATTAAATAACTGGTATTTCCACCAATCGTACCTTCATTTTGTCCCCACAAAAATGGCCAGTCGTCGTAGTTTTCAAAATGGTCGGGTTGCCTGAATAATATTCCCGGAGCCACATTGCCCGGGATAAAGGAAAAATCGGCCCGGTTGTTCCCGTAAAACACCTCTTTGGGGCGTGTGGCACCCAAAGTTGCCACCAACGAATAGTTGTGATACGGATGGCAGCCAAACAGCCAGTTGGTGGCTTTGAAAGCATGGCTGTCATCGACGATATCGGGGAAATGTTTATGGGCAAAGCAAACGGTGGTTCCAAAGTTCACCACGGCTCCGCTTCCTGCCCAATTGCCCAAACCGATAGGTACTCCATAGGGATTATCTTTATCAAGCCCGTCGATGTATTCTTTATACTTCACAATGTATGGTTTAAGCTTTTCCCTGTAGGTTTCATCCATGTGTGGAATTCCTTCCAGGGCTGTCAGGATAACGAAGGTAAGGCTCCGGTCAAGGGCAGGCCATAAAAGTTCCTCAAATTTTTCAGCATAGTTTTGCTCTCCGGTTGAGATGTACAGCTGAAGGTTAGTTCCCACATCAGCCGCACCAAAACGCCTGCCGGGGTTGTCCTGTGGCACATTGGCCAGCAATTCCGAAGCTTCTTTAAGCAGTCTTTTTGACTGGACCAACGCTCTTTGCGAAAGATTGTCGTTGTACCCTTTCAATGCGCGGCTTACCGCGGCAAACATGGTTGCAGCCCTGAGGTCAAGGCCTGGATTCCGGCTGGTAAAAGCCCACATATCGTCTTTCATGCCGCTCGATAGCCCATCGGTGGCCACTTCATAGGGGCCGAGGTCGGGGTTGTAGGGAAGGCCGTCTGTAAGGGAGGCGGCATCACCCAGGTGATGGTAATTGTAAAGTACCGAGTTGGAGAGCGTTTGTGCCATATGGCCGATAATCTCAGCCTGGGCAACCAGGTTCATCGCCCCATGCTCTATAAACTGCAAAATATCGGGTTTGCCGTCAGGTCGGTGAAGATCGACATAACGCTGCTCCTGGCTGACAAAAGTCTGATCGCGATTAGGTTTGAAATACTCCCAGGTCTGGACAAAGTTTTGTACAACGCCAATGTTCGAGCCGGTTTCGATATCAAAATCCCCGGCATCGAAAAATCCCCCTATGTTTAATCCGGGAATCAATTCCAACCCTTTGTATTTCGTATCGGTTGTCGGGCCCTGCCCGTGAAGGTCGAAATGATCAGTGTTCGGTGGCGCCTGCCGGTATCCTTCCTTAAACGGTTCGCCATGCCATACGCGGTAGCCCTCGCGCACGAACATGTGGTTCATGTGAATGGGAATCCAAATATCGCTGGTGGCATCGGTAATATTGTCGTAAACGGTATTATCTATAATGAAATTATTGGTTTTCAGGTCGCCATACTGGATGTAGTATATTCCGGGGGTGTTCACCGAAGAAAAGTCGAATTTCACGTAGTGGTATTTGTAAAAATCACCCCAGGAATGAATTGGTCCGCTGAACACTTTGGTAGCCTGGCCTTGTTCGTTAATTTTAAATAGTGATGCAGTTGCAAGAGGAGTGTCTTTTTTGTCGAGTTCAATCACGGAAACTTTGGGCTGGGAGGGGAGGTATCCCACTTGCGAGAACCCGATGTTGGGCTGCCGTATCCAGCCGTCAATGGCATGAGGTTCAACGATCCAGCTAACCACCTTGCCTGTTTTCCCTGCAGGTAGCAGACTGCGCACCACAAACCAACCATTTTGTGCCAGTATTCGACCGTCGAAAAGCATGAGATCAGCATCTTCGGAGGTGATTTCTACCCGCCTTTCAGGGTCTTCGGGAGCCAAAATGAAGTTGCGTCCTGTTTCAATTGGCAGCGGATCGACAAAACGACCGGTCCCCCTGTCATCTGATGTGATGTACCCTTTGTATTGTTTTGTTTTTTCACTGTTGGGCCTTGTAACGGTATTGCCAACCACATAGCGCGGAAACCGGTTAAAACGCCCGTCGGCCAGGTAGGTTTTTCCCCAGTATTGAGAGGGTAGAAACTCCAGGTTAAATCCCGCCTTGCCTTCCAGTTCAGCAGGAACAGGTTTATCAAGGTACACGGCAATCTCAACGCCTTTGTCTTTGGCGGTGACCACTACCCGCGAATCAAAACCAAAATCTTCATACCTCAGTATCGATTCGATGGAGTTGGCCTCTCGGTTAACCGTTCGGGTGGGTATGGCCGGAACCAAATCCCACTGCTCAGGTGTGTTGGAAAGCCTTACAGCGCCGCCCTGTGCGGTTCTGACGCCATGGTGTATCAGTTCGATGCCGGCGGTTTTTTCATCGTTAAATCCTCCGGTAAACATATTGCTGTACACCAGGACATTAATGCCCTGGGTCTCGAAGTATTCCATATTATTGAGTTTCAGGTCCTGCCCTTGAATCTCTGGAGATGACGATATAAGCAACGCCAAAAGAGTGGCGAATATCAGTTTTTTCATAATGATTAAAATTTTTTAATCAGGTTTTGGTTTAGCTAAATTGTTTACTTTAAAGTTGTTCACGTTTTAATCCTTGAAAACTACCTTAAACATCCCCCTGACTTCATTCAGTTCGAAATCAACAGCCTTGTCGTCGGGGTATCTTTCTTTTATCACTGCCAGCGCGCCGGGATCAATTTCTGAGGAATTTCCGTGACATGACAGGCATAACGGTGCTGCCAGGGTGATGGGGGAGTAGTAGGTTTTCACCCCTTTCCCTGATATAACCACAGGAGATAATTGCTCCCCGGATTGCTGGAGATTGATATAGTTTTCGATGAGTTTGAGTTCCTCCTCACTGGCTGCATTTGATGGATTCCGAAATTTATGGGATACCCTTGCGAGTTCAACCTTTTCCTCTTCCGAAATCTGTTGGGTAATGGGTAAGGCCTGCAGGGAGCAATAGTCGATGGCCTCCTCAGCACCATTTTCCTTCATTTTGGCAGTCAATTCTTTTGCAAGTGCTGCCTGTAGCTTCCCTGAAATCGCAGATCCCTTTTCAATGACCTCCTCATCGGTCATTTTTGGCCGGGTATGGCACGAGGCCAAAACCAGCAATGCAAGGAATAAAATCGTGATTGCTTTCATATCCATTTGTATTTTAGTTGTTTATCTACACCGTGCATATATTTGCGGGCAGGCTACCCAGGTTCCTAACCAAATTCTTCCAGACTGCAAATACGCGAATTCCCGTAAATTTAATCTTTTGCTGAAATAATGTCTGTCACAAAACTTAAAAGTAAAATTGTGAATATAAGGTTTTTGAAAAATCTTATACAAAAAAGAGGTCATTTTTGACCTCTTTACGTTGCTCACTCTGACTCTAGAATGCTGTAGCATAAATCTTACAATGTTTGTCGAGAGTTGAGACCTGTCTTTAACTTGTCCTTCACTTAAACCTTCTTAATTTACTTGAAAGTAATCGGTAGTAAATAATTGACTGGAACCGCTTTCCCGCGTTGTTTGCCGGGTGTCCAGTCCTTCATATTCATGACTATCGAAGCTGCGGCTTTGCCAACCTCATCATTGTCCTGTTCGACAATTTTTACGTTGGTCACCTTACCGGTTTCTGAAACGGTAAAGGCAATTCTGGTTTTCCCTGACAATTTCCCTGATTGTGTAAGTTTCTTCTGCATTTCTTCGATATGTGACCCCAAAGCCGGGAAACCACCCGGATATTTTGCCAACTCTTCAACAATAATAAAAACTTCTTCTTCGTCGATAACCGGAGGTGGAGGAGGTGGGGGGACCTGACTGTTGTTATCCTTTTTAACGGATGGCGGTGGCGGTGGTGGCGGCGGTGCTATCA
>JAEYXH010000004.1 GCA_023428545.1 Bacteroidota bacterium
TTGTTGTTGTTGTTGTTGTTGTTGTTGTTGTTGTGCCAGTTGCTCGGCGTTCAGGGTGAATCTTCTAAGGTCATATTGCGGGTTAAGGTCGGCCGCGATCTGGTAGTCTGAATCGAATCCTGGCATACGGAGAATTTCGCGAGCCATGGCACGATTAAAATAGGCATTAGCCATGGTTGGGTCAAGCCGGATGGCCATATCATAATCCATAATGGCTCCCTGGTAATCTTCCAGCTTGTGTTTGACAATCCCACGGTTATTATATGCCAATGCATTTTCGGGTTCCAGACGGATAGCCTGGTCATAGTCGCGCAGGGCAGAGGCATAATCGTCGAGTTCGAAACGGGCGAGGCCGCGGTTCAGGTATGCGCCTGCAAAGTGCGGCCTGATGATGATTATGCTATTCAGGTCCTGAATGGCCCCCTTCACGTCGCCCTGGATTATTTTGGCATTGCTGCGGTTCATAAGGGAGTTGACTGATCCCGGGTTCAGTTCGAGTGCCTTGTTATAGTCGTTAATGGCCCCTTCCACGTCTTTTTTTGAGATTCTGGCTATTCCCCGGTTGTTATAAACCGATTCGTTATTTGGGTCGAGTTCCAGTGCCCGGTCATAATCCTGTAAGGCCCTGTCAAAATCCCTGAGTTCATGGTATGCCATACCCCGGTATACGTATGCGTCTGGATAGTAAGGTTTTATCTGGATGGCCTGGTCATAATCGTGGATGGCACCCCTGAAATCTTCCAGCCGGTGTTTGGCAACTCCCCTGTAAAAATAGGGTTCAGGAAGGTGTGGCTTAAACTTGATCACGATGTTGAAGTATTCGATGGCCCCAACATAATTCCCAATGGAAATACGTGTCTGCCCAACCCTGATATAATGGTTTATATTTAATTGGGCCGAAGCAGTTCCCGCCAAGAGAAGACAAATGAATACAAAGAAAACTCTCTTCATATAAATATGATTAAACAGCAAAAATAACATTTTGGCTCCATCTGGTCGGAAGTGCTTAATTTTATTTAACTTTTGGTCCTAAAACACTTTGATTGCCATATGACAAAGAGATGTGACTGGGTCGGAAATGACCCGATGATGGCCGAATACCACGATTCGGAATGGGGTGTACCTGTTTATAATGACCAAAAACTATTTGAATTTTTGGTGCTTGAGTCCTTTCAGGCCGGGTTGAGCTGGTCGATTGTGTTAAAAAAGCGCGAGGCCTTCAGGGAAGTATTTGCGGGTTTTGATCCCAAAGTGATAATCGGGTTTTCAGAGGCAGATGTGGAGAAGCTGATGCAGGATTCGCGCATCATAAGAAACAGGAAGAAGATAGAGGCTGTCATTCGCAATGCCCGGGCATTTATCGAAATCCAGAAGGAGTTTGGAAGTTTTAGCCAATATATTTGGGGATTTGTTGGAGGGACGCCTGTCATTAACCAATTTGAAAAACTGTCGGAAATACCTTCAAAAACGGCCTTGTCGGATCTGATTTCTACTGATCTGAAAAAGAGGGGATTTGCCTTCATGGGCAGCACCGTGATCTATGCCCATATGCAGGCAACAGGTATGGTTAACGATCATCTGGTAGATTGTTACAGGCATAAAGAACTTGCTGGAGACTCGAATTGAATCAATCTGCACGGAAGGCAGAGTTGTTGAAAAACATATATTAAAGAATTTAATTTTTTTATTTTTGGCAAATTGATCATTTCCTGATAATCAATTTCATGAACGGAAAATGGTCTGGCCTTCCGTGTAATCCAAAGAAACGGTAATGATTATTCTGGATTCCACGAACGGCAGAATCTAAGGTGAAAATTATTTAATGGGCAATTGCTATGACGTTCAAGACAATAACTATCGTATTTCTTACATTGATTTTAGCTTTAAGTGGTTACGCTCAAGATGCTGAAAATCAAAAAAATGATTTGTCTTTTGAGGATAAGGTGGATTTAAAGTCCACGTCGGTTAAGGACCAGCACCGTACGGGCACTTGCTGGTCGTTTTCCACGCTTTCATTTCTTGAATCGGAGATGATTAGGTTGAACCGGCCAATGGTTGATCTTTCACCCATGTTTGTGGTTTATCATGCCTATATGGAAAAAGCCCAGAAATATGTCAGGATGCATGGAAAGACAAATTTCGATGCAGGTGGTGTATTTCACGACGTTACCAATGTGATTGCAAGGTATGGAATCGTTCCTGACGAAGTATATCGGGGGCTTGAATATGGCGAAGATAAACATGTGCATGGCGAAATGGATAATCTTCTGAAAAAACAAGTGGGCGCCATTGTTGAAAATACCAACCGTAAGCTAAGCCCTGTGTGGCAGGAGCCAGTCCGTTCCACGCTCGATTCCTATTTGGGAGAGCTTCCTGAAAGGTTCAGTTTTCAGGCGAAGGAATATACGCCGCAAAGTTTTGCCCGTGAATATGTCGGCTTGAATATGGATGATTATGTCGAAATCACATCTTTCTCCCATCATCCTTATTATTCACGCTTTATCCTCGAGATTCCTGATAACTGGGCTTGGGAAGAGGTATACAATGTTCCGCTGGAGGATCTGGAGGAAATCATTGAAACAGGGCTGGACAATGGCTATTCATTTGCCTGGGCTTCGGACGTAAGCGAAAAAGGCTTTTTGTCAGGGAACAAAGGCATTGCCGTGGTTCCGGAAGTGAAGACAGTCGACATGACCAACGCTGAAATTACCCGTTGGGAAAATTTATCGGATCGCCAGCGTGAAGATGAATTGTACCGCATTGACGGACCGGTAAGCGAAATGGAAGTTACACCAGAGGCAAGGCAGGCAGCATTTGATAATTTTCAGACAACCGATGACCACGGGATGCACATTATAGGAAAAGCTACCGACCAGGCTGGAAATGTCTACTACAAAGTCAAGAATTCATGGGGCAACTATAACAGGCTTGATGGATTTTTTTATGCTTCAAAGCCTTATGTCCTTTATAAAACCACCCTTATCATGATTCATAAGGATGCTATTCCCGCCCATATCCGGCAAAAAATGAAAATCTGATTTTCTGTGGTTATCTTTGCGGGACTGAAAGATAACAGCCATTTTGTTGAATAATCTATTGGAATAATGGGTGGAAGATATTTGAAGAAAGGGAATTCAAAAGGATATTTTGTGATTAAGCGTTTTATTTTGGCGTATTTCGCACTGGCATTTTGGCTGGGAGCTTCCGGGCAGGAGGATTATGGGTGGTGGAATGAACTGCATAACTGGCAACCGGGAATGCCTTCGTGGAAACGCATGATGATAATTTCGCCCGGATACCTGGGCCCCAATGCACTTCCTGTACCTGAGATGAAAAAGGGCTTCAATCCTGAACAGAGTGAATTCGCCTTCTCGCTTTCCAGACATTTCCATCCAGGTGATCCCACGCAGGATATTTCGGGCCGACTTGCCTTGCCATTTGCCGATTCAAAGATCATGTTCGAAATGTATGGTGTAATCGTTGAAAACTACGCTTTTACCGAAGAGATACGAAATGAACGAATAGCAAGGGATAAGGATGGCAGGGGCATAGCGCAGGGTGACTTTTATTTCAGTACTTCCGTGCAGATTGTCAAGGATAAGGCATTCCCCAATACATTGTTCCGGATTGCCGCGAAAACAGCCTCAGGTGGTTTGTATGCCGCTAGATATTCGGATTCTCCCGGCTATTTTTTTGATTTTAGCTTTTCGAAGGACTGGGAGGTCAGCCGCTATGGGGTAATCAGGCCTTATGGATCATTCGGTTTCTATAGCTGGCAGACCAATGATGAGTTTACACTTCAGAATGATGCCTTTATGTATGGGGCAGGACTGGAGTATGATTCCCGATACTGGTTGATCAGTGGGAATTTTTCCGGGTATTCGGGATATATGGAAAACAGGGATAAGCCTCAGGTTGTGACATTTCTGGCGCGACATGACTGGGAGCGTTCAGCGATGGCGGTGGAGGTGATTCAGGGATTACGACACTGGGAGTACACAACAATACGCTTTACCTTTTCCCGCAAGTTCGAGGGTTTATAGCCGTTTCAGATGAGAATAAGACTTCAATCCATTATAGGGCAGTCGAAAGGTTTTTTGGTACCCTTCGTTTTGTTTATTATCGCATTGTCCGCATTTCTGTTAACACTCGAAAAAGGATCTGAAGTTTTGTTAATCAATCAATACTCATCGCCTTTGTTTGATAAGGCATTTTTGTGGATAACCGATCTTGGATTGGGGAGTGTTCTGGCTGTTACAGGAATTGTGCTGGCCATTTGGAGTTTCAGGTGGTCAATATTAGCTCTTGGCTCATTGAGCCTTGTGGGAATCTTTACGTTTCTGTTCAAAAGATTGGTTTTTGTCAGCGAAACCAGACCAATGCACTACTTTTATTATGCCGATTTTCCAAGGTTTATCCATGACGCTCCATTGATCTATTTTCATTCTTTTCCATCTGGGCATACCATGGCTGCCTTCGGTTTTTTTTCGATGCTATCCTATTTGTCAGGTAAAAGGATTTTGGGCGGGGTATTTTTTCTTGTCGCTTTTCTGATCGGATTTTCCCGTATATACCTATTGCAGCATTTCGGTGTAGATGTTCTTGCAGGATCAATTCTTGGTGTTATTGCGAGTATGCTTTCCATCATCCTGTTTGATGTTCTTATTCAATTGGGCAACCGCTCCGGATTCAGGAAAGGTTTGTGGCATTTATTGCCCGGAAGGTCCGACTAGAACGGTTACCGGAGTCTCAAAAACATCCTTTTGTGAAAATATAATATTGTATCCTTCAGGCATTTCTATTTCATTAATTAATTTATCAGTTGATATAATGATGCCGTCAGGATGTTTTTTAAACCAGGTGTCTATTTCCTCAGCTTCGAGTGGCTCAATTCTCTTTTTTAGTTTAAATGCATAACCGGAATTATATCTTTTGTAGTATGCCACATCCCTGTCTGCAATGAGTTGAATGCTTTGGTTTACCGGATTGAGACGGTCAATTTTGGGATAGATTGATGTAAAAAAGATTATTCCCGTCAATATACCGGTGGATGCCAGAATGAGCCTTGCCTGTGATCCAGCCCTTTTTAAGGATCTGATAGTCAGCCATACCCCCAATGGCAGAACGGCCAGGCCAATTAGCAGGTATCTGCGGCCCGACAATACAGGATCATAACCCATTGCAATATATCCGCCTATGAAAAGCAAAATTAAAATAACGAGGAGGGCTGTTAGCAGGATCTTGTCGCGCTTGATTACAAAGGGGGCCCCATGAAGGCTATTGGCCAGGAAAATAGCCAGAAAAGGGTATGAGATTACTGTATAATTTGGAAGCTTGGTTTTGGATAGCGTGAAAAAGAGGATAATTATAATGGATGCCACCACGGAAAAAAGAATCAGGCCCGGTTCTTTTCTTTCTTTGAAATATTTCCATGCCCGAATAAAATAGATGGAAAACGGAAACATGCCGATAAATACGTAGGCTGGGGTTAGAAGAAAAATGCCTCCATGGCCTTCCATCTCGCTTGAGAAACGATCGAGGTTGTGCCCAAGAAAAAACCGGTGAGTCCATTCCCCATTTGAGGAAAAGTGAACCGCAACAAACCAAGGGACTGCAATTGCCAGAAAAATGAATGTGCCAGGTATTATTTTTAGATTTAATAAGGTTTTAATTGACAGATTTTTATCAATGATTATATAAACCAAAAATATCAGTCCGGGCAATAATACGGCAACTGGACCTTTAGCCAGAACTCCCAGTGCAAGCGCCACATACATCAGATATGCATGTTGCTTATGGTTGGTTTGATAGGCCGACAAAAAGAGCAACATACCCCATGTCATGAAGAAGATCAGGTAGGGGTCGGGGACAGCCATGTGATTTTGAAGCTGGAAGTGGACGGACGCCAGAAGTACGATGCTGCTCCACAGGGCAATTCTTTCATTGGCCAGGCGAGATGTGAACCTGAATACCACCAGTATGGTCAATGCCCCAAAAATGGCCGAGAAAAACCTGGCAGCCCATGGGTTAACGCCGAAAACAGAATACGACAGGATCATGAAAAAATAGTGGAGCGGGGGCTTGTCTGCCCTGAGGTTATAGTTGAAGGTTGGATAATCCCAGTTGCCAGTCTCCATGATTTCCCTTGCACACGACGCATTTTTGGCTTCATCGAGCAGGTAAATGCTGATGTATTGGTTGTTCAGTGAGAACAGGAAAAATGAAAACAAGAAAATTAATATTTGTAAATATTTAATTTTCAGTATTTTATCAATCATGGACATCATTGAATTTGAAAACAATTTTTATCAGGCAAATATGCATGCTGATTTTGTATTTTTGCAGGACCTGATAGTCCTGATTTTCTGTATTGTGTCACAAATATAACATATTGCAACATATTGGATCATCCTCAGCGGATATCAATGGAATCAGGGTTAATTTTGAAATAACAATACTATGAAAAAATTATCGGTAGTTATTTGCGTGTATAATGAGGAGCCCAATATTCTTCCATTGTCAGCCGAAATCCAAAATGCTCTTAATGGAATTGATTTCGAGGCAATATTTGTGGATGATGGTTCAACCGATGGCACCCGTGACGAGATCATGAAAATCAATGATGTGCGGTTTCAACTGGTTGAGCTGAAGCGGAATTACGGCCAGAGTTCAGCGCTCCAGGCCGGAATCGATCATGCCGATGGGGAATATATAGTGCTGATTGACGGTGACTTGCAGAATGATCCTGCTGATATTCCCGGGATGCTTGAAAAAGCTGAAAGGGAAGGATGGGACATGGTTGCCGGTGTAAGGGCCAACCGCCGTGATGGCATGTTCCTGCGCAAAGTGCCTTCAAAAATTGCCAACTATATCATCCGGAAATCAACCGGAACCCAAATGAAGGATTTGGGCTGCACCCTTAAGATCTTTACCAGGGAATCGATAAAGAATATCCATATATACGGGGAACTGCACAGGTTTATCCCGGTCTTGCTGGCACTTGAGGGATATGTCAGGCTAACCCAGATGGATGTAAACCACCGTTCACGACAACATGGTAAATCAAAATACAACCTGAGCCGTACCACAAAGGTTATCAGCGATCTGCTATTGATGCTCTTTTTCAAGCAGTACCTTCAAAAGCCAATTCATTTCTTCGGTCAGCTTGGTATCATCACGCTGGGGCTCGGTATGCTGATCAATTTCTATATGCTGATCCTTAAGATCCTGGGTAACGACATATGGGGTAAACCCCTGTTATTGCTGGGGATTTTGCTTGTAATGGGAGGCATACAGTTTATCACCATCGGCATTCTGGCTGAGATTCAGATGCGTACCTATTACGAAGGTCAGGGCAAAACACCCTATCGGGTACACAGGGTTCGCATAGCCAAAAAACAGGTGTAATTTTAAGCAGAAAGCTGGTCAATCATCAATGGCCTGGCCTGTCAGTATCCTGAATCTTCCTTCTGTTTGGTCATTGGAACCACCCTGGGTCTGTTTCATGATAATTCCGATCAGTTGTTCCTGTGGATCGGCAAAGTACTGTGTATTAAAGTAGCCACCCCAGTCGAAGGTCCCTTCGCTGCCTCGGCCGCCGCGGGTAATGTTATCCCTTGTTCCCACGCCAAAAGCAAGACCATGGTAGCGGTCGGGACCTCCCCAGAGATTGCCGGTCTGGTTGGCCATGATGGTTTCGACGGTAGTCCTGCTGAGCAGACGGACACCATTTAACTCGCCCCCGTTAAGGTACATTTGAAGGAAGGTTGCATAATCCCTGGCAGTACTGCTAAGACCAGCCCCTCCTGAAAAGAAAGTTTTGGCTCCTTTTATTGGATAGTCGGGATCATAAAATGTTTCGGGAAATGGTACCCATCGATTGTTTTGCCTATGTTGGATAGTCACTAGTCGCGAATGCTTATTTTCAGGTAAATAGAACCATGTGTCCTCCATTCCCAACGGTTCGAAAATCCGTTCCCGTAAAAACCTGTCGAAGGGCATTCCTGAAACTACCTCAACGAAATAGGCCAGTACGTCAAGACCTTCACTGTACGTGAATTTTTCACCTGGCTGGTGGTGTAACGGCAGTTTAGCCAGTTTCCTGACGCTTTCGCCTATGGTGATTTTTTCGGTCGTAAACAGGTCAGTGATGCCTGCCTTACCGTAGATCATTCTCATTCTTTCATCACCGTCGATAATTCCATAACCTATTCCTGAAGTATGGGTAAGCAGGTCCCTGACAGTGATTTCCCTGTGGGCCGGGGTACCTGTCCATGCTGTGTCGGCATACCTGAAAGTTTGCAAAACCTGTGGATTCTTGAATTCTGGGATAAATTTAGAAATGGGATCATCGAGTGAAAACTTTCCTTCCTCCCAGAGCATCATGACTGCGGTTGAAGTAATGGCCTTTGTTTGTGAAGCGATGCGAAAAATGTCATCGGTTTTTATTTCCCTTCCTTTCTGTACGTCAGCCATTCCAAACGCTTTGTGGTACACGATTTTGCCTTTACGGGCTACCAAAACTACCGCACCGGGGATTTCACCGTTTTCGATGGCATCAGAACACATTTTGTCGATACGGGCAAGCCTTTCCGACGACATTCCGACGCTCTCGGGTGTTCCGGGAACGAGAGGGGCACTTTTCTTCAATGATTTTGTTTGGGCTGATGCCAGCACGGTAATGGCAACAAACAGCAGGATGATCAACTTTTTCATATGAATAAATTTGGCCATGAAATTAGGGAAAATTTGGCGTTAAGGATCAGATTCCAGAAATTTTGGGCGGGTACTGATTGTTTCAGGTTTCTTTTGTAGCTTTGATGCCCAAAGTACTTTAGTCGTTATTTACGGGACTGGTTTTCGTGATTGACAAAGTTAAATCATGTTCCTGCCGTGGTTTTAATCCACGTTTTTATTTAAATCAATAACCTGGAATTTGGAAATTGCCATATGAAATCAGAGCAAAATTATATCAAGGACTTGTCTGACATCCGTCAGATGATGGAAAAGTCTACCCGGTTTATGTCGCTAACCGGTTGGTCGGGGATCATGGCTGGCATATATGCGCTCGCTGGAGCTTTTGTGGCATACAAAATGTTTTATTCAGGTATTGATGGTGAATTGATGAACCAATTGTCAGGCAAACCTGAAACAGGATTTATAGTCCGTTTGCTTTTGCTTGCAACAGTAATTCTTGTTCTTGCCATGGGGACCGCTATTTTTCTGTCATCCAGGCGGGCAAAACGAAGGCAGGAGACAATTTGGAACCCGGCTGCACGTCGGTTGGTTATTCATCTGTCGATCCCCCTGGTTGCAGGAGGTTTGTTTATCCTGATCCTGATTTCAAAAGGCATGATGGGGCTTCTTGCTCCGGCAACGCTCATATTTTATGGTCTGGCATTGATCAATGCAAGTAAGTTTACCTTTGAGGATGTTAAATTTCTGGGAATGGCCCAGATTGCGCTTGGGCTGCTTGGAACCTGGCTGACAGGTGCAGGATTGATATTATGGGCGATAGGGTTCGGAATCATGCATATCGTATACGGTATTCATATGCAATGGAGGTACGAAAGGTGAAAACGATCATCCATGGATTGAATAAAGCCTTTGAATCCAGGATCAGGCTGGGAATCATGTCCGTTCTTGCGGTCAATGATACCATTGATTTTAATGCCTTGAAGGAGTTTCTGGATGTGACTGACGGGAACCTGGCCAGCCATTTGAAGGCTCTGGAAAAGGAGGGTTTTTTGGATGTCAGGAAATCCTTTATCGGCCGTAAGCCCAATACACAATATTCAATGACCAAAGTTGGGAAGACGGCCTTTGAAGATCACCTTAATGCGCTGGAAGACCTGATTAATAGACAAAAATAGAGTAGGGGCCTTGTTAATCAACAATGCATGCTTCTGCTAAAGATGATTTTATTTAAATCTCATTGATTTAGATCCCTCACCGAGTCGTACATATTGCGTATTTGCAACACAACAGTTACAGATATTGTATATTTCGCGGTACTCAATATCGGCAGCTGTCCTGCTTCGGATATGTCGTGAGTCCCTGTCGGTCTCCAAGGTATAATGAATTTATTCACTAAGCATGAACTATGCCTGGATACCTTGAAACAAAAAATGCAACCGTTGGTTAAAAACGATTGCATTTTTATGGGTGCCCAGAACAGGACTCGAACCTGCACATCCTTACGAATACTAGTCCCTGAAACTAGCGCGTCTACCAATTTCGCCACCTGGGCATTTTTACAAAGTGAACTTGTTTATGCCTTTCTCAAAGGCGTTGCAAATATATAAAAAATCCCTTTCCTCCAATTTGTGCCGAAATATTTTTTCATGTAATCCCTGATATTTCGTGTGCCGAAGTATGAGTTGAACCATGCATGCCGGTATATTTTCAGGTTTTTGGATTTTTTAACACCAAAGCAGGTGAAAAAGTGTTCAGGGCAGGATACCACAGGTTAACCTATCGAAAAATATTGACATTTTTGGATGAATTTTAAATAGCAATAAACCAAGATCAAATCTTTAAGTATGAATTCAGGAAAAATTTCTGTGGTGCCCAAATACTTTCTTGTGCCCTTTGTCTTAATAACTATCTGTTTTGCCTTGTGGGGTTTTGCCAACGATATTACCAATCCCATGGTTAAGGCATTTTCCCGTATCCTGATGATGAGCAACTTCGAAGGATCACTGGTGCAGTTTGCATTCTATGGCGGGTATTTTGCAATGGCATTTCCAGCGGCACTTTTCATTAAAAAATTTTCATACAAAGCCGGGATTTTGGTCGGGCTTGGTCTATATGCAGGAGGTGCTCTTCTGTTTATACCGGCCAGTATGGCAATGACTTTCTGGCCTTTCCTGATCTCCTATTTTATCCTTACCTGCGGACTTTCCTTTCTGGAAACCAGCGCCAATCCGTACATCTTGTCTATGGGTCCTCAGGAAACAGCAACCCGCCGATTGAATTTGGCACAGGCTTTCAATCCAATAGGTTCCCTGATGGGCATGTTTACCGCCCAACAGCTGATCCTTGCCAGGTTAAATCCTGCCACAGCAGAAGAACGGGCTGCCATGGATCCCGGGGTTCTGAGTGAAGTGACACTTTCCGATCTGGCCATCATTCGTTACCCCTATGTGGCTATTGCAATTGTTATTCTGGTCGTTTTCGTGATTATCGCATTGGCAAGGTTGCCAAAGAATGAGGACAAAGACAAGGAGCTCCATTTCATGGTGACTGTCAGAAGGCTTTTGAAGAACAAAAGGTATTATGAAGGGGTAATTGCACAGTTTTTTTATGTCGGGGTACAGATCATGGTCTGGACGTTCATCATTCATTATGCAACCTCGGAACTAGGCATGTCTGAAACCGAAGCCCAGGGGTACAACATTATTGCCATGGTGATTTTTGTGACAAGCCGTTTTATCAGTACATTCCTGTTAAAGTATATTTCTCCCGGTCATTTGCTGATGTGGCTGGCCTTTGGTGGCATGGTTACCACGCTTGGGGCAATCATTATCCCCGGAATGGCCGGACTCTATTCCCTGATTGGCATCTCTGCCTGTATGTCGCTGATGTTCCCCACCATTTATGGAATTGCCCTCCATGGGGTTGGCGAGGATGCAAAAATTGGTGCTGCCGGTTTGATCATGGCCATCCTGGGTGGCTCGGTCATGCCGCCCCTGATGGGAAGGGTAATTGACATGGGAACCATTTATGAAGTTTCCGCTGTGCGCATTTCGTTTCTGATACCGCTGATCTGTTTTGCAGTTATTACCCTATACGGATACCGAAGTTGCCGTATTAATGCAACCGGTGAATCGGCCTCGTGCTAAAAGAAATATCATGAAGCCGTCAAAATGCGAGCTTCATGATATTCTTGTAAAGTGTTTAATGATTTGGTTCTTATTTGATCTGTAAATGATCCTTGTCGGTGATCTTTTCGCAATAGCAGCATTTTAGGGCAAGCGGTGACTTATTGATCACCTTGAATTTGGTGAAAATAGCCTCATTGTTGGTGATACACTTTGGATTGAAGCATTTTACAATACCCTGCACACTATCAGGAATTTCCACAATCTTCTTTTCGGTAACGACATAGTCATTGATGATGTTCAGCTTGGCATGGGGGGCAATCAAGGCAATTTTGTTGATCTCGTCGTCGGCAAAAAACTTGTCACTGACCTTGATGATGGCCTTGCTTCCTAATTTCTCACTCTCCAGATTCGTTCCAAAAGTGATTTGGTTATCAATTTTGTTTAGTCCAAGGATGTTAATGACATCGAAAAGATTGGATGCGGGTATATGGTCGATTACGGTACCATCCTTGATGGCACTGACCTTTAATTTGAGTTTTTTCTTATTTGTATCTTTCATGGGTAGTTTATTTCAGGTTAAGGGTATGGGCAATGATGGCTTCCCTTGCGAATACACCATTAAGCGCCTGGTCGAAGTAATAGGCTTTTTCACTCTTGTCAACATCGGTATGGATTTCGTTGACACGTGGCAGTGGATGTAATACCCTGACATTGGGTTTAGTATTCCTGAGCATTTTCTCCCTCAGGATATAAACATTCTTAACCTTTTCGTATTCAATGGGATCCGAGAATCTTTCTTTCTGTACACGCGTCATGTAAATGATGTCGGCCGCATTGATGATGTCGGTAAATTCCCTGTGTTCATAATATTTGATCCCTTTGTCCCTCAGATGGATTTTGTATTCTTCAGGCATCAGAAGCTCTTCAGGTGCAATAAAGTTGAAAATCTGGTTTTCGAACTCCGACATGGCCATCAAAAGTGAATGGACAGTCCTTCCATATTTAAGGTCGCCTACCATAAAGATATTGATATTGTCCAACCGCCCTTGTGTTTTGAGGATTGAATACATGTCAAGCAGTGTCTGTGTCGGATGCTGGTTAGCACCATCTCCGGCATTGATCACGGGAATGGAGGCCACTTCGGCTGCATATCGGGCGGCACCTTCCAGGGGATGGCGCATCACGATCAGGTCAGCATAATTGCTAACCATTCGGATGGTGTCATGGAG
>JAEYXH010000017.1 GCA_023428545.1 Bacteroidota bacterium
GTATGGCATTAGCTCAAGGGCAAACGACTGGGTCAATCCAATTCCCCCAAACTTTCCACCTGCATAGGCAAAATTCTTATTGCTTCCCTTCAATCCCGACTTCGAATTAATCTGGATGATATCCATAAAATAATCAGGACGGAATTGGTGCTGCAATTTCATGACAGCTCCTGCATATTTTACGCAATGGAAAAATCCATTGTAATTTACCCTTGTCATGAGGTCAAAAGTTTCGGGTGCCATATCTTCAATACTTCCAGCCCGAAGGATACCCGCATTGGAAATCATGACATCAATTCCCCCAAAAACCGTCACTACCTCATTTACCATCCTGCTGACTGAAGCCGGATCCGCAACATCCACTTTTGAAAAGATGGCACGGTTCATTTTGGCCGATTGATTAAGTGTTGCAGCCATTTCCTGACCCTTCTCCTCATTCAGGTCGGCCACGACAATATTTGCTCCCTGGCTGAACATCAGTTCGGCAATTCCTGCCCCAAAGCCCTGTGCGGCACCAGTAATAATGACCACCTTGTTTTCGACCCGCCCACCAACTTTGGCTCCAAGCGAAACCTTTTTTCGATAATTTTCAACTTCCCAGCTTTCGATAAATGAAACCTGATCAGTAGTCATCGGATGTGCACCACCAAAATTTTCGGTAAGGGCTGCAATCTGAACAAAATCAAGTACGATATCTGCCAAATAATCTAAAGCAACCCCTGAATTGTCAATGACAAGCACACCCTCATCACGTATAAATATCAACTTGGGATTCACTCCCCTGCGTTTCCTGTATTCCTCAACCTTGGAACCGATTTCACCAAGCATTTCCACGAATGATGCGGTGTTTTCGATAAACAGGTACTCCGACTGACAATAAACCATCTGGTCAGGAGTAAAGGGTACGGATATTTTGTCGAATTGCCCTTTATCTGTAATAAATTTCTCAATAATGGGTGAATTCAAAGCACGTACCAACTGTACTGTATCTGTCGACAATAACATACGAACCGCCGGTATCAGACCTGTTATGGTATCTGAAACTGGAAGTCTTCGGGTATCGGGCATTTGACTGATCGATCGCATGATGGCTGATTCGATACCCTGATACAGTCCCTGAATCTCATCCGATGAATTCGCAGCCACAAAAACGCCATGGTTCTGGATAAAAACCACCTGTGGATCGTGACCTTTCTGCTTCCGGTATTCAAGAATCTTTTCCCTGATGATGGTAAAAAGCATAAATCCCGGATCTGAATATGGAATAAACAAAGCTTTGTCTCCAAAAAGTTCTTTTGTTATCCGGGCAGCATCCTTACTGCACATCAGCGCATTTACCAAAGTTGGATGGGTATGGACGACAAAAGCATACTCAAAAAGATTATGAAGTGAGGTTTCGACTGAAGGCCGAAGGCCTGAATCCGGATTAACCCGGCTTTCCATCAGGGCATTTTTAACCTGTTCTTCCCTGATGGCGGAATCATTGCTGAATTCCATTAAAGGAATCGCATCTAATGCGCCCCTGTCAAGAATACAGAATCCATTTTCCGTTATGGATGACAAACTGATTCCACTGGCCTTGATATAAAGAAATTTATCATCCTTCCAGGAAGTATTTCCACCTCCTGCTATTACATAATCCTTCCTTTGGCCATAATATTGGGAGATTTGCACCAACTCCCCTATTTTATTATTCATTAATAGCTTTTTATAAAGTTTTCAATGACAATTTCCCCCAATCCCGACAGCTCATCCAAGCGATTTCGATCCGGGAATTTCCGGGTCGGAAAACCTTCCTTCCCTTCAGAGACCAGATATTGATGGGCTGCGATAATGCTTGCACCCCGATAATTTATCTGCAATAAGTGCTCATCAAGCGGAACACCTCCCCTGCAGGAAACGGTCAGTGGATCAAGTTTTGGGGTATTGTGTTCGGTACCGAAGGTAATTATGAATCCTTCCTGGTCAAAGAAGTTCACAAAATCTTTCAGAACGCGAAAATCATTCCGGCCGGGAATCAGCTCTATCATGTATATCCCTTTGTCTTTAAGACTTTGGGCCATGTCAGGATAATCGGCCTCAAAACCGGTAAGGTTTCCCTTTGCATCATCCAAAAGGACCGGATAGCAAGGAATCCCACCGCCATCAATAATGAGTTCCAATACCTCGTCAAGGGAGAGGAATGCGTCTTCATCCTCAGGAATGTATGCAGGTCCACCGGCCTTGAGCAGTTTATTCCTGATTTCGTTTTCGAGAGCTGCCCTATCATTGAAAATATTGTCCGGAATGGTTGTACCCATAATTTCTCCGAGGACAGTCCTTATTGACTCCAAATCCGTATAGTTATCAAATACGGCATTACGGACTGCTGTGGCGATATGCCTTTCCCTAAAAAGATTCCGTGCCAGGTTGCGGTGCAAACCTTCAGCAGAAAACCGGAGATCAATGGAAGTATCTTTAAGATAAAGGTTGAGCTTATCCACCATTTGATAAGTCTGACGGTTGCTCTCATGCATCAGCTTATCCATTTTTTCCCTTGCACCCCCACTGAAAGAAACCGGGTAGGCCAATCCCTTTCCGCTGATATAGGTTCTTCCCGGATTCTGGGGGTCATTAATGCGAATTCCAGCCTTTTGACTTTCTTTCTGGAGAGCTATAAATTCAATATTAAACAGCGGGAAAACCTTGTGCTTCAAAGCAAGCTCCGCAAACTCCGGATATCCGTCAGTAGTATAAAAATCGTTTATGCCCAGAACCGAAATCCCTTCAGCAACCGCCATCGAAAATGGCTGCTTCATGTCAGCGAAGGCGCTGAACGAAAACGGGGTATGGATATGGCCATTCACCTTCCTGATTTTGCCAGAGTTGTAAGGCAATTTCTGGTTTTGGATTTTTTTTGAAAGAAATGAATAAAAATTTTCCATGCGCAAACTCAATAATAGTCCCAAATTAATGAAAAGAAGACTGAAAATCTATCCTTTAGTATCCTGCATTTAGAAAAATTCACATTTTCATTTGAAAAATTTTCTATATTTTTGCCTCCGGCTGAACAGAAATGGTTGCTGAAAACAAACGAAACAAAACAAACCAAATTCTGCAAAAAGTGAAAGTATTATTTATCAAGCTATTACTTACATTTATTACCGCATTCATATTTTTTGCATTCCATGCTAAGGCAGATTTGCATGCAGTTACTGACACAGTACCGTTGTATGTCCTGGACAAGGAACTGTTCACAGATACACTGGATATCGGACCTGAATTTGCAGTAACTGAAGATGTGTTTCTGATTGATGAGGATGCTATTCCCTCCTTCAGTGAAGTTCTCGATCAGTTTGTAATCCCATTCCCCGGTAAAGTGATCAGTAAATATGGGATGCGAAAAGGCAGAATGCATACCGGAACAGACATCAAACTTCAGTTGGGTGATACGGTAATTGCTGCATACCAGGGAATTGTCACGAGGGCAACTTCCTATTATGGGTATGGCAAATTGGTGGTTATAAACCACTTTCATGGACTGGAAACCTATTATTCCCATTTGTCAAACATACTGGTAAATGCAGGTGATACCGTCTATACCGGTCAGGTCATTGGCCTTGGAGGTCGCACGGGAAGGGCTACCGGCACGCATTTGCATTTCGAGATCAGGGAAAACGGGAGGGCATACAATCCAGAACTGGTTTACGATTTTGATGCAGGAAGGATCAGACCTGAGATTTATGGTAAGGAAATGTTGGCTGAACTGGTCCAGAAACCCAAAGTAACTCCCAAAAACCATGTTATAGACATGCATGACACCCCGTCGGAATATGTGGTAAAATCGGGAGATTCTCTCTGGCTGATCGCCCGCAGGTTCCAGGTAACGGTAAGCGAACTGTGTGAGTTGAACAATCTTACAAACCAATCGGTATTAAAAATCGGGGCCGTTCTCCGGATATTTTAAAAAAAAAGAACAAAACTGAACTATATCAGCTTTGTTCTTTCAAATTTGTCGCACTCTATGGTTGTGCAGGAAATGCCAGGAGATTAAATTCCCCTGGCATTTCTTTCTAACTGCCCGCTCTCCGAGAAATCGATTACCGGCTGATGTCCATTCAGGGGCAGTATTCTTTGATGGATTGCATCGATAATCCATGATGCTTGTGGAAAGAAGTATTCTTCCAGTTCGTATGCGGGTGTAATCCAGTTACGTGAACCTACAACCACAGGTGGGGCGTCGAGGTAATCAAAAGCCAGTTCTGTAATGGTCGACGCCAACTCCCTAAGAAAAGACCCCCTGGCCGAAGCATCTCCCGTAACCACTATCCTTCCGGTTTTACGGACCGATTCAATGACTAACTGGTAGTTAAACGGGACCAACGACCGTGCATCGATAATCTCGGCTGACAGGTTATACTTTTCACTCAGGATATCGGCTGCTTCCAATGCACGATAAAGTGTGGCGCCAATCGAAAGGATTGTCACATCCTTTCCTGTTCTTTTAATATCAGGTTCCCCTATTGGAATTTCATAATATCCCTCCGGGACACCCTCTTCGTAAAACATTTCGCCCATATCGTAAACCCGCTGGCTTTCAAAGAAGATAACAGGATCAGTGCCCTGCAGTGCACTATTCATTAAGCCTTTGGCATCGTATGGCGTTACCGGAAACACAACCTTCAACCCCGGAATGTGTGCTGCCAGTGCTGTCCAGTCCTGTGAATGCTGGGCACCATATTTCGAGCCGACCGAAACTCTTAACACCACAGGCATGCGAAGTACATTTCCACTCATTGCCTGCCATTTGGGAAGCTGGTTAAACACCTCGTCACCTGCCCTGCCGAGGAAATCGCAATACATGATTTCAGGAACAACACGGCCGCCACACATGGCATAGCCAATGGCCGTACCTACAATGGCAGCTTCGGAGATAGGTGAATTAAACAGTCTGTGGTATGGCAGCGCCTCGGTCAGCCCGCGATATACGGCAAATGCCCCGCCCCAGTCGCGGTTCTCTTCTCCATAGGCAATCATTGTGGGATCCTTGTAAAAGCGGTCAATGATGGCTTCGAAAATTCCATCGCGAACCACATAATTCTTGATTTTTGAATGGGGTTTTCCGTTTGCATCGAAAGCATATCTTTCCTTGGTTGCAAGCTGTTTCACCCGGGGATTCTCTTCCATCGGATGGTTGACTTCGGGTGCCCGCTCATCGAATCGGTCTACCGACTCATTTGAAAACATCATTTCACCTATCAGATCAGGCTGATTTTTCATATCCATATGGGGAGAAACCTCATCGTCGATGGCCAGTTTAAGTGTCTGGGAAATCAAGGAGGCAATTTCTTCATCCACTTTCTGAAGCACTTCCTCGCTTGCAATACCTTCCCTGATCAGCTCCTGCCCAAACCATGCTATTGAGTCGGCAGCTTCCCAGGCTTCCACTTCCTCTTTGGAGCGATATGAAGATGCATCAGAAGGCGAATGTCCGCTGTAACGATAAGTCAGTACATCAAGTAAAACAGGCCCTTTCTTCTCTTCAATCAATTTCCTTTTGCGACGGTATGCATCGATCACGGCCAGTGGATTATACCCATCTACCCTTTCAGCATGCAACTGGTCTTCATTTACTCCGGCACCAATCCGTGCGGCAATTCCATAACCCATGGTTTCGCCACAGGTTTGGCCACCCATCCCATATTGGTTATTCATGATATTGATGATCAATGGAAGGCCGCCCTTCATATCATCATCCCAAAGTTCGGTAAATTGGTCCATGGTTGCGAAGGAAAGACCTTCCCAAACGGGACCACACGCCATGGAAGCATCACCGATATTGGCCACAACAACACCCTGTTTCCGGTTAACTTTCTTGAAGAGCGCAGCACCAACTGCTATATCGCCTGATCCGCCTACAATGGCATTGTTGGGGTAAACACCAAACGGGGTAAAGAATGCGTGCATCGATCCGCCCAATCCCTTGTTAAACCCGGTTTCACGGGCAAAAATCTCGGCCAGGGTTCCATAGAGCAAAAATTTCACTGCCAGCGACTTGACTGAACCCTTGTGGTCGGCAACTACCGGACGAAGGGTAGCCCCGTTGAAATGAGATTGCATAATTTGTGTCAGTTGCTCATCATTCAGCTGATGAATCGCCGAAAGTCCTTTTGCCAGAATTTCGCCATGGCTTCGATGTGACCCAAAAATAAAGTCATCAACGCTGAGGGTGTAAGCCATACCTACCGCAGCAGCTTCCTGTCCGATTGAAAGGTGAGCCGGACCGGGATGATTATAGGAAATTCCATTGTATTCACCACGGATCTTTATCAGGTTAAGCATGGTCTCAAATTCACGGATCATCCTCATATCATGATAAATGCGCATCAGTTCGTCATCATTGAAACGGGACCGCTCTTCAGAAATGGTCCGGTTATATTGGTTCACCGGGACAGGTTTGAATTCAATCATTCCCGGTTTCCTTACACTTTTGGGATCTATATACTGATTCTTAGGCATATCTTTAGTTTTTAAATTATCACAATCATTTTCAGGGAATCTGCTATAACATAAATGTGAGATTTTCAATTTCACATGCAATGCCGGCTAGAAAACGGGTAGCCTCTCCCCCATCCAGGGCTCTGTGGTCATAGGTAAGCGAGAGCCCGATCATTGGAACGAATCCATATACACCATCGCCGAGGTCCATAGGACGGGGCAGAATGGTATTTACACCAAGGATGGCCGTCTGCGGAAGGTTGATCACCGGGGTAAACATCTCGACACCGTAATTGCCAAGATTTGAAACAGTGAATGAAGCAGCTTCCGGGTTCAGTAAATCAGGGTTGATGTTCCCTTTCCTGCAGTTATCGGCAAGCAATCCAAGTAGGTTTGAGAGGCCATTTATGGACAGATCATCTGCATTCTGAAGTGCCGGGACTATTAGTCCCCGATCAGTATCCACCGCCAGGCCCAGGTTCACTTTCCTGAAGAGTTTCATATTGTCACCCAAAAAATGGGAATTCACCTGTGGAAACTTTTTCAATGCACGAATCACCGCATAACAAACCATATCATTGATGGTTATGTTTTCGGTTATCCTCCCTTCTTTAAGCTCAACCTTGAACTTCTTGCGATATGATAAAAGCTTTCTTGCATCAGCACTCAAATGATGAGTTAGCTGTGCCGAATTTTGTAACGACTGGTGCATTGATCTTGCAATCAGTTTTCGGATGTTGGTCAGGGGCTGCAACTCATAATCCTGATTGTCGTTAACCTTCCCCACCGATTCGGCCGATTTAACCAGGGAGGAAGAAACAGAGGCTGTAACTTTCCCCTGAACCTGAGGTTTACTCCCTTCGTTTGCGGAAGAGCTTTGCAGTGAGAAACTCTCAATATCCCGTGCAATGATTCTTCCCTGCGGGCCAGTACCTTCCAGGACTGAATAATCAACACCCAACTTAAGGGCCATATTACGGGCAAGTGGTGAAATCCTAATCCTTTGATCATTTTCCTGGTCTGGATCAAGACTAAACTCGATTACCTTGGCGACTTCATCAGAGCTGTCAGGAGTTTCAGCCGATGCCATCGTATCCGGCAATTCAACGTTTTCTCCCTCTTCCCCGACCATGCCAATGGTAGCCAGAACAGGTACCTCATCTCCCGGATTATAAAAAACAGCCAGCAGGAAGCCATCAGATTTTGCTTCCTCATCGAAAGCAGCCTTATCGGTTTCATATGAAAAAAGCAGATCCCCTGCCTTAACCGGGTCACCTACCTCCTTATACCATTGTCCCAGGATACATGTCTCAACCGACTGGCCCTGGCGTGGCATGATTACAGATTCTGCCATAAGAGAATTTATTAAACTTGTAAAGACAAATAATTTCAAGAACCAATTCAATATAAACTGTATATCAGACATTTCAGAATATTCAATTTATATCGGGCGTAAAGTTAAAAAAATTACTTGTCTATACAAGTTACAAACAATCTATTTAAAAATAGATTAACTTTACCACCATGAATCAGACACCTCAATACAGAAAACTGTATGAAATCCTTCGGAAACATATTTTGTCGGGGGTATATGAAGAAGGCAGCCTTTTGCCTTCCGAAAATGATTTGTGTGCAGTCCATAACCTGACACGCCCTACTGTAAGGCAAGCACTTGATTCACTGGTAAAGGATGGCCTGATCCAAAAAAAACAGGGAAAAGGGAGCATTGTAAGAAAAGCACCCCAGAGTATTGGCATCTTGTCGGTCGCGGGAACAGCATCAGCCATCGGAAGTCAGTATCTCCGGACCGAAATATTGCAAAAACCCGTTATCAGGGCGTGGGAAGAGGACTTTTCGTTTGAGTTAAGTGAGCAGGAGAAAGAATCAGGCTGCATTTATATGGAGCGACTTCGTTATCTGGAGGGTGAGCCGGTATTTTACGATATCAACCACCTGTCAAACCTGAATCTGCCCCGGTTCACGTCACGGTCGTTTCAAAACAAATCCCTGTTCGAAATACTCCGCAATCACTATCAAATTGAGATTACGGGGGGCGAGCAAAGGCTCAGGGCAATCCGGTGCCCTGAGAAAATCGCTTCAATCCTCAAAGTCAAAAAAGGGGAACCTGTACTATTTCTTCAAAGAAAACTAACCACCAACAGAGACGGATTCTCCATTTATTCGACCATTTGGTTCAACTCAATGAATCATACAATCTACGGAAGATTCTGACAGGTCTCATAAATTGTCTCACCCCTACCCCAACAGAAACACCCTGTCAAATATAGCACTGAACATCTTGCTTATTGGTTAAAGCTACCCCGCATTACAACACACAACAATCAACTTCATTATTTGCATAGTGTTAAAAAAAAGATCATATCAGGGTCAAAATGAAGTTTTTTCGTGACTTTTTCATGAATTTATTTGGTGATATTTATTTTTTTTCATCTTTGCGACCATAAATCGCAAAATCATATGAAAGTTTTAAAGTTTGGAGGAACCTCTGTCGGTTCACCGCAAAACATGAGAATGGTGATGGAGTTAATCACCAACGGAGAACAGAAATTAGTGGTACTTTCGGCCATGTCGGGCACCACAAACAGCCTGGTAGAGATTTCCAAACACCTGTACAACAACGAGAAAGAACCGGCTATAGCCATCATAGACACACTTAGAAAAAAATACGACATTGTTGTAGAAGAACTTTTTACTTCTGAAACATACAAACACAAAGGAGCCATCGTAATCAACGAAGTGTTTTCGCTTCTGCACAGCCTAACCCGTTCTGGATTTGGCGAATGGGAGGAAAAAATCACGGTTGCCCAGGGGGAATTGATTTCCACCCAGTTATTCACCTTGTTAATGCAGGAAAGCGGATTTAGTGTGACTCTGCTCCCCGCACTTGATTTTATGCGAATTGATGAGGAACGGGCAGCCGACCTTGAAGCGACTGAAACCTTGCTCTCCGAAATTATGGGAGGAACGCCAAAAACTGATTATTACATCACCCAGGGATTTATATGCCGCGATCCACAAGGGCGAATCGACAACCTGGAACGTGGAGGCAGTGACTACACCGCATCCTTGATCGGGGCTGCCATTGAGGCTGACGAAATTCAGATTTGGACTGATATCGACGGATTTCACAACAACGATCCGCGTTTCGTAACCAATACCCGAAAAATTGACCAACTCTCGTTCAATGAAGCAGCCGAGCTTGCGTATTTCGGCGCCAAAATCCTGCATCCCCAAACCATTTCACCCGCGAGAGTTAAAAATATCCCGGTTCGCCTCAAGAACACCATGAATCCTTCTGACAGCGGCACCCTGATCACGACCGAATCGGATGGTAGCGGAATCAAGGCGGTTGCGGCAAAAGACGGCATAACGGCCATCAAGATCAGGTCGGGAAGAATGTTGATGGCATATGGCTTCCTCAAGCGTGTATTTGAAGTATTCGAAAAATACAAGACTCCTATAGACATGATTTCCACGTCAGAGGTCGCAGTATCCCTGACTATCGACAACACCCGGCACCTTGATGCCATACTTGCCGATTTATTGCAGTTTGGAGAGGTGGATGTCGACCAGGAAATGAGTATCGTATGTATTGTAGGTGACATCATCCGTGAGGAAACCGGATTTGCATCCCGGGTATTTAACGCCATGGATGGAATCCCTATCCGCATGATTTCCTATGGAGGAAGCCGCTTCAACATTTCGGTCCTGGTACCTACTTCGCATAAAAAGTCAACTTTGCAGACCCTCAGTGACCGGCTACTTAATGATCCGGCATAAGGATTAAATCCGATACCCTCATAAATGTGTTTTCCGGAAGCGTTAATGTCATAAGTCCTGACAACTTATAACCTCAAAAAATCATTGGGAAACTCCCTTTGAAATCCCCGTTATGCCATATCCAGGTCTTATACCCATTTTGGGTTTCACCATAGTTTCTCCAGTCTTTTACCATAGTTTCAATATATGGTAATGGCAAAACTATGGTAAAACATAGTTAAAAGTTTGGAAATAGTCAAACGGGGTACAAGACATGAATGAAAGCATGACGGAATACATTCCGGGGATACCTGATAAATAAAACCAAAAAAAAGAGGCTGCCTTACTTCTAAGACAACCCCCATTTTTTGAATTAACTATCCTATTGAATTCTGAGCTCAATTTTTAATTTTGGGAAACAGGAATTTTCCCAAGCAACCTTATATTTTGCAGGTCGGAATAATCATACAAATGGAATCCATCAGAGCCGATCATGAAGAGCAGACCATTCACCGGGATTACATCATATGTCTTGATATTGGGGAACACCGCCAGCTGATGTGTATTGATCGCCTGCTTGTCTTCAACATTGTAGACTTTTAGTCCGGCATCCCCATCACACACAAACAGTATATCGCCATCGATACCAAGCCCGTATGGACTGTTCATCACATAAGTTGCCACCATCTGATTGCTCTTGTAATCTTCGGCTAGCTGAATGACATCAAGCCGGTTGGTGGTGCTGCGGCAAACCTGGCCTCCCCTCAGGGTCACGTAGGCATAGCCATCGGAAACAACCACCGGATCGCAACTGGTGACATGATTGAAGGTACTGACATATTTGGGTGCCAGGGGCACTTCAAGCGATAGTATGATCATACCGCTCATTGTCCCCAGAAACATATGATGATCATAGATAAACATGGTTTCCACATCCCAGCCTACACTTTGACTTCCTGCATTTACCGGGCTTGCAGGATTGCTGACATCGAACATATAGCATTTATTGTTATCGACCGCGTAGAGATACTCGTTATAGAGCCCGAACCGGGCCATGGATCCACCAACTCCAAATGCAGAGCCGGAACTTCCCCCTATACCACTGCCACCATTTGAAAGACTATAATCCATTTCCTTGCTTCCACCCCACATGGGATATATGGGGAAGATGGGATAGTATTCGTAATCCATCTCCTGCCTGACCTTCTTCACCTCCCAATCGATGACTACGCCCTTGTCCTTATCCACCTCAGCCATACGATAATCATTATCTGCAGGGGGAACAATATAAGGAAGGACCTCCTTGACGCGTGCAACCTCCTTAATGTTATCCAGATCTGAGACATCAATGGCCACCAGGTCGATATAGCTGTCAGCATACAATGTGCTACCCTTAATGGCAATATCAACACAACCGGGAACCTCAATAAAGTTCAATGTCTGCGGGCTTGCAGGATTTTCGATGTTCACCACATGGATACCTTTCCGTTCTTCAACAACAAAAATGTAATCATCCTTGAAATAAATTTTCCCCGGCTTCTCAAGTGGCCTTGCCGGAGAAGTTTTCACTGCTACCCGGAGTTCCTCATAACCCATATACACCGGTGAATTGGCAGTAAACACTTCGGTAAAGGTGTCCCTGCATGACGACATGGTGAGGGTTACCAGCAGGAATGAAATGATATATAGTTTTTTCATGGCTTATAAATTAGTTGATGGCAACACCCAGTTTGACAGACAGACGGTTAAAATCAATATCCAGGTTATAGTCCTTCTCTCCTGAATATCTCAATCTGTGGAACCGATACCCGACCGACATGTTGAATCCATATCCGAAACGATTAAAACTCAGAATCCCAATGGAAGGATTAAGAAGAACGCCCCCTTTGGCTTTCAACTCGGTTTGGGCGGCAGGCCAGGGGCCCGGCCAAATAACGGAAGAGCTCACATAGTCGGGCACCACACTGTAATAAAGTGCCCTTGAATCCTCCACAGGCACCTGGTAACCGGCCTGAAGATTGAAATAAGGCGTTACCCTGGTACTTTTCAGCTTATACATCAGATTCAGCGACATGGGTACATAGGTCTCCTTCAGGAATTCAACCCCAAGCCCGGCACCTGCCGAAAAATTACCATGAAAATTATAGAACATGGCTGTTCCAAACACCAAGGGTGCCGACTGGCTGTTATCAGGGTTTCCCACAAGCAGGCCAGCATCTGTTATATTGAAAAAGCGGGGTGGTTGAACTGAATATTCTTCGGGAATATCTTCACCCGCATATTTCCGCGCAGGACGCATTCTTGAAATCTTGTCAACTTCCGATGCATCAAGGACCATAGAGTTCTTTCCTGAATTGATGCGGATCTTATTCATATCGGAGGAGTAAAGGTAAGATCCTTTGAAAACTGAGCCATCCTTGAGGTAAATATACCCCCGCTCAAACCGGATGGCTTTCTGGTATAGTGCACTTTGTGCCAAAGCTGCAGAGATGGCAAACACCAAGGCAACCATTATCATCCATCTTTTCATGGTAGTATTTGATTTTTATAAGAAGATGTATGGTTGAATGAAAGGTTGCGTCATGGAACGCTAATTGCCGAAATAATTGTTTTCGTCGAGTAGTCTTATGATTGCCGGTAGGTTTTCAACCCTGTAACTATAAACCTCTTGCTTGCGCAACATTCTTCTGATCTCCTTCTTCCTTTCAGGAAAAAGGTTCAGGATTGGTTTCCGCCCCGCATGCATCCGCTGCACCGACTGGTCAGGTTTTACTATGTAGTATTGCTGATTCAACAAAAACATGGTATTATTCAGCTTGCCAAGCCGGTCTTTGTAAACCGATGTTTTATACTCTTCAATCCGGTTACTTCGAACCAATTGAACGTCACCCTCATAAAGAACCTCTGCATATATCGTTTTTTCGAAAATACCCGGCAACATAATTTTTCGGTATTTCTCAGCCTTCCCTGAACCGGGCAAAACAGTAAACCCGGAAACCGTACTTTTATCCACTTTTAAAAGTCCGTTGGTCCTCACATTAAAAGCGATCAGCTCGTCATGGAACCCATCATATCTCAACCTGATATTTTCATGAAGAATATGGTCGATGGTCAAAATGGTCCCATCATTCCAATCTTTGTGATAGAAATGGTTGTTTGAAGCCCCAACCAGGAAGCTATAATTAGTACCCATCAGCTTCCCAGGTAAGGGATTACCCATATTTGCCGGATCACCCCAGTAAAAATCCCTCATCTGTCCGTAGATACTATTGCTCCCAAAAATCAGTATAAGGAAAACTATTATCGACAGTTTTTTCATTGCACTTCAATTTTTCGGATGACTTGGAAGGGTTCGTTATTAAGCGTCACTCCTTCGATTCTGACCACCAGATTTCCTTTAAGATCGGAAGTTGGGAAACTGAAAGTCTTATTCCCGGCCGATGTGTCCAGCGATTCAAACAGGAAAACCCTTCGAAAATCAGGAAGGTTATCACCACCCGCACCAGGCTTCGTTCTTGAATAACGATTGGCCATTGTTTGCTGAAGGCATGGTATAGTATACCTTCCCAGGTTATTCTGGCCCTGGATCCACTTTTCATTTCCATCATTCAGAAAGATGGCGAGTACCCCCTTAAAGCTTATATCCCCGAAAACCCTTTCCTGAAGGATGATGTCGATGTACTTTATATCGTTACTGTTAAAGCTGTGCAGTAAATCATTGTCGAAAACCGGAATCCCATTGATCAAACGTAGCGGACCATTTTCAAAGTAGTACCGCTCATTGAGATTCAGCATCTGTATGTTAAACAAGCCATCCTTTTGACGTAGCCGCACTCCGGGTAAAAGCTCCCTGGAAATTTCTGTGAAATCAGGCAAGTCATAAAACTCGGCAGGATATACCCGCTGATAAGGCTCTCCATAAAAAGCCTGGCTAAATGGGTGAACCTTCATGAATTCAGGTTCCTTCCATTCCAATTCACCAACGAAAATACGTTCAAACCATGCCGATTCGAGCATGGTATTCAAGGCAGCCATCTCCTCCCGGTTCAGTTGCCTTTCGGCAAGTGAAGTTGTTTCAGATCCGGCAAGCAAACCTTTGGTCAGGTCGGTAAATAATTCCTGACCGGTTTCCGAGACTGCCCTAATAAAAATTTCAGCGGTCCCGTATGCTTCCGTGAGCATAAATTGAAAATACCCCCCTGAATCACTCACATAATAATCAAAATATGGGATCGAATCGGGGATTGAAAGCATTACCAAAGATCTTTCAGGCAGCAATTCTCCCTCCCTGGGCCTGACCATTCCTTCAACCAGAAAGCCATTCTTTTCTGGTGGGAATGACATTCCCGGACTCTTCAGTGCGGGAGTTACACCGGATTGGTATTGGTGATTCAAGTTCAGAGGCACTGGCAAATCCAAAAACGCACTGACAGTCAAGTCACGGATTGTTTGACCGGCTGTCCCTGATAATTCAACCGAGAATGCAACAGAATCACCCGGATTATATATTATTTGAGGTAGATGGAGCTTCACCATATCTTCAGGACCCGTTGCATTAACCGACGGGATCTGGTCGGGAACCATGATCAGCTGTACATCCCTGTCGAACCTATGAAATATGGTAATCAACCTGCTAAGAACAGCTGAAGATTCATCATTTCGCAAGTGACCCGAATAACCTCTTAGCCAATAAACGCCAGTGGCCAGTGAGTCAGGCACCGGAATGTAACCTGATCCCCTTCCGTTTTCGGCGGTAACCATAACCCCTGAAACAACCTCGTTTGACATGTTCTCAAGCTGGATGTGCAGTATGTTCCCCATGGTAATGACATCACCCGCCCATGAAACGCTGAACCAAATTGTATCTCCTGACAATGCCCAGGTACGATCAGTAAAAATTACCGTGCCAGCTGCCTCTGCCTTCACTGATTCCGATGATGCAAACCAAAGTAAGGCAGTAATCCAGATAATTAAAACATATCTACCGAAACCGGCCATGGCAACCTTCATTTTTTTGTCATACTTCATTTTTCAATCTTCTTTAACCATCAACCCGCATAAACCAATCAAGGATAGGTCTTTGATCTGCTTTCCCACCATTCGGGTGGTACCGACTCCACTGATCCGTTGTCCGGGATCCAATAATGAACGGGAATTTTTTTCAAAAGGAAATTTGCATTTCCGGGTGATATCAGAAAGTACCGGCTTTCCTTCATTCCCGATATCTCAAAATTTCCAAGGACCACTTCCTTTGGATCTGTCACACACCTCATATTTCCCCTTGCCTGTGTATGCATCGGATCAAATAGTTTGTCCCCCGCTGAAAGCTGACGGTTCAGGTCCCTGTAATATTGCCACGTTTCTTCTGAAATGGCAAATTGCGAGGTAATACTTATCCATCCCTGGAAATAGGTTGTGGTATCTTGCTTTTGTATGGTATAATCACGATTCAGGAATACCAGCGGATGCTTGACAATGCCGCTTTGGGAAGAGTACTCAGGTGGAGAGGCAATGTTAAAAATTCCTCCCGGGGTCATCGATTGCCAGGCAAAAACAGTGATATCCGTTGGAATACCGTTCACGGGTTTTTTGATGTTATAGCTATATTGGGCAATCAGTCGGTGGGTGAATCGGTAGTAGGATGTGCCCTCGTCCCGGTCAATGTCGGCATACAACTGAAAACCCCTCAGTCGACCAAGTTCGTCTGCAGACTGGTCTGTCCCTGAGGGGACAATTTTCTCCAAATATTCGGCATACACAGTATCGATTCCCGAAAGTACCGGAACAGATTGGAAGGCCGACTCATATTCCTTGCCATCAAGGGAAATGGACAGCTTATAGGCTCCCTCATCTTCCAATTCCTTTGACAGGTAATAATGCCCATCTCCCTGTCCGGCAAGAGGAAAAGAATTCCCCAGGCTGTCGACCAGCCTGACTTCTGCATTCGACACCCTTGGATAAATTCCATAGGGATCGTTGAAATTGACTGTCCGGTACAACCTGACGACCTGGCCTGGCTGCCCCTTGACAAATCTGGCCTCAACCACGAGTAGGTTTTCCATTTCCTCCAGTTCAGGCTGATAGATTTCTTCGCACGACAAGAATATGGCTGCCAGAATAAATGCGGTTATGATTGATCTAGCCATCCTCAAAACTTAAAATTATAGGTTAAAGACGGAATGGGAACGCCTATGACTGAAAGTTTGAACAGGCTGTAAAGCCTGTATCCATTGTCGATTGTCGGCATGGTTTTTCGGTAATAGACTGAATAGGGATTGTTCCGGCCATAAAGGTTATAGACGGAAAGTGTCCAACTGCCCTTCCACATTCTCTTCTTCCGGAGGTTTTCATCCAAAGTGATTGATACATCCAGTCGATGATAAGAGGGCATCCGGTATTTGTTCCGTTCCGAATAATAGATCAAAGATTCTCCGGCATAGGAATAC
This sequence comes from Bacteroidota bacterium, assembly GCA_023428545.1. Next base: position 16,704 of record JAEYXH010000017.1, read on the forward strand.
TGTAATTCGGGGAGAGTAACAGGCCGGCCCGAAACATAGACGAAGTTACCGGTAAACCGCCATCTCCGGCTGATGTTATAGGTTGCCACCATCGAAAAGTCATGAGGCTTGTCGTAAATGGAGGGATAATACTCCCCGTCCCACAATTTTTCCTCTTCGCGGTCAGAGTTGGTCCGGCGCATGGTCCTTGAAAAGGTATAATTCATCCAGCCGGTCAGTCGTCCATAGTTTTTGCGGGCCTGAAGTTCAATCCCGGCCGAATATCCATCCGACGGTATCAGGCTGGTTTCGACATGGGGATTCATCAGAAGTTGCGCCCCATTCCTATACTCAATCAAATTCTGCAACTTTTTATAATATGCTTCCAGTGTTAGCTCAAACTGCTGCTTTAATGCCAGGCTTTCATAGCCAATGGCTATTTGGTCGCTAATCAACGGTTCCAGGTGGTAATCGCTCATTTTCCAGCTCTCGGCAGGTGAAATAACGGCATTGTTGCTGATTTGAAAAACGTATTGGCTGATTCTCTGGAGGTTCAGTTTGAATGCGCTTCCTGCAGGGAGTTCATAACGTATCATGACCCTGGGTTCTATATTGCCATATGTTTTCACCACTGCCCCGGGATCAAACTGGAGACTGTCAACAACCGATTGAGGGGACTTGGGTCGGTCGGGATCGTAAAGGTAAACCACAGGAGACCCCATGGCCGAGAAGCCACTGTAACGAAGACCGGCCGAAACCGACAACTGCGGGGTAATGGCAAAATCATCGCCCATATACCCAGCCCATTCAAGGGCCTTCTCCTCATCCAGTTTCTGGTTTGCAATGAGTGATGGGTTGAAAACGCCCCTGACTTCTCCCGGGTCAATCCTGTAACCAACCAGGTTGACTCCGGCTTCAAGGGTATGTCTTTCATCGGGCCTGTACCTGACATTATATTTAAAGGCCCCATATTGCATACGGTTTGAAAGGTCATAGGCAAGCTCTTCCACATCCTTTGCCATGTCGGTTAGCAAATAATCATACTGACTGAATGAAATTCCACCTTCGGCAGTCATTTTCTCTGAAAGTCGGTTTCGAACCTGGACACCGGCCAACAGGCTACCGTACTTCATGATGGTATTGGCACTTGTACTGAATTCATCATGGCTATAATAACCCATTCCGCTGATTCGGTTATGGGGATTAAATCTGTAAGTAAGTTTTCCCGCAATATCATAAAATCCGGTGGTGCTTTGAGATATATCCGGATTTGGAATTTCGCGAAGAATCCAATTAGTATAGGAACTGCGACCACCCATATTCAATGTGAGTTTTTTATTACCGGAAACCGGACCATCAAATGCCAGACGGGAATTGATTATCCCCAGCCCGCCAGAAACCCGCATCGCTTCCGTATTTCCATCCTTCAGTTCCACTTCCATTACCGATGCAACCCGTTCACCATAGCGGGCTGGCATGCCCCCTTTAAACATCCTGACATTGTCGACCAGGTCGGGGTTGATCAATGAAAGAAAACCGAAAAGGTGGGAGCTGTTAAACACCGGACTGCCATTGATGAGCAAAAGGTTCTGGTCGGTATTGCCACCCCTTACATTAAAGCCTGATGAGAGTTCACTGACAGACTGGACTCCGGCCTGCATGGTCATTCCGCGCATGACATCCACTTCTCCCATCAGGGCAGGCAAATCCTTGATTTTCCTGACTTCCATCCTGATCATGCTCATCTGAGCCTTCGGAAGATCAGCTGACTCGCCCTTTACGGTTACCTCGGCAATATTGTGGCTTTCCTCAAATATCTCGATCTCGGCATATCCATTCTCGATCAACCTTATCCTTTGGTTTACTGGCTGATACCCCAGGTATGAAAACTGTAGCTGATGTTCCCCGGTCGGAAGTTCCATGGTAAAATACCCTCCACGGTCAGTCGACGACCCCTTGTTGTTTCTGACATCAAGGATTACTGCTCCCGGAAGGGGATCACCGGTTTTTCCATCCACAATTCGCCCTTCTAGGACCGCAGTCTTGTATCTTCCTTCATTGAGCGGATTTCCAATCACGAGAAGTTGTAACGCATCGACATACTTCTGGCGGTCACTTTCGGGAATCGGGAAGAGGATAATGGAATGGTCCTGAAAAATACGCCAGGTTATGTCACGGTTTTGAAAAATCGAATTAAGGGCCTGCACCAAAGGTGTCTGGTCAAAATCACGGTGAATGGTAATGGTATCAACCCATTCAGCCTTATAAAAAAAACGAATGCCATAGTTATCAGATACCTGATTGAAGAATTCCGTCGCAGATAAACCACCATACCGGCCACTGATCTTGACATCAGAGATATCCTGGGCCTGGGTGCAAAAGGCAATTTGTATAAAAAGAAATATCAGGCTAAGCCTGATCATGATTTTTATGAGGCGGTAATGAATCAAAACAAATGGTCTTAAATTACTTGTTTGTATCAAAAGCACAAGGATTATTACATTCCCGTGCTTTCCCGAAGGCAATCCAAACTCAACAGCTACATATTAAATGGCAGCCATCCATCTCAACAAAGATTTTCTCACCTGCTTAATGACGATAATATCAAGACGTGGGTTGCTTTAAACCGGCCCTAAATGTAACATAAAAACAGCCCTTCGGTTTATCAGTTTGATATTATTGCTATTTTTCAAAGGTAAATTTATCTTTCCTTTATATGCGAACATCCCTTATACTTATAATTCTGGTTCTGGCTTTGACCGCACCAGGAGTGAAAGCCCAATCCAACATGGCTGATTTTTTTCCCGAGGAACTTTCGTACAGTAAGGACATACCAGATCCGCAAACCTACTTTGGACATCTGCCCGGAGACAGGCATTTATCGCACGACCAGATTGTTGCCTATGCCAAGGAACTCGACAGGCTGTCGAACAGGCTGGTGATTGAGGAATATGCCCGGTCACACGAAAACAGACCATTACTCTACCTGATATTCACTTCCGTGGAAAATCACCAGAAACTTGATCAACTTAAAGAAAAACATACCCGGTTCTCTGACCCTGAACAAAACATGCCCATTGATGATGTTCCTTTGGTCATTCTGCTTGGATATGGAGTTCATGGAAATGAGTCAAGTGCCCCAAATGCCGCCGCCTTGACCATGTATTATCTGGCTGCTGCCGAAGGACCGTCAATTGATTCATTGCTTAACCAAACCATTATCCTGGTTGATCCAAGCCTGAATCCCGATGGAATGACACGGCACAGCACCTGGGTAAATATGCACCAGGGAAAAACCGATGTGTCTGATCCGGCATCCAGGGGATTCACCGAAGCATGGCCGGGAGGACGAACCAACCATTACTGGTTTGACCTAAACCGCGATTACCTGTTCGTGGTCCATCCTGAGAGCGAGGGACGAATTCGCAAATTTCATGAATGGAAACCCAATATTGTGAATGATCATCACGAGATGGGTGCCAATTCCACGTTCTTTTTCCAACCAGGAATTTTTTCCCGGATCAATCCACTCGTTCCTCTCCGTAACCATGAGCTCACAGCCCGTATTGCGGCCTTCCACAGCCAAAAATTTGATGAACTCGGTGAGTTGTACTATACCGAAGAAAGCTTTGACGACTTCTACCTGGGTAAGGGATCTTCGTATCCCGATGTGAACGGGAGCGTGGGCATCTTATATGAACAGGCAGGGTACCGGGGCAAAGTGAGGGAAACCACACAAGGAACCAAAACCCTTTCGGGTGCAATTAAAAATCAGTTCGACCTGTCATTGACTACCCTGGAGGCCGGCGTGCAACTTCGCAGGGAATTACTCGAAAGCCAGAAAAGTTTCTTTAAGGAATCTCTGGAAATGGCAAAAAATGATCCTGTCAAAGGGTATATTGTTGGTGAAAACAATGGCGTTCAAAAACTTGCTTCATTTGCGGAAATACTTACCACACACCGGATCCAATTTCATGCGCTGACCCGCCAGACTACCATCAATCAACACGACTACAAGCCTGGAAAAGCTGTTATAATCCCGACAAATCAACTGTAATACCGACTGATCAGGGGATTGATGGAGACCAACACAAGATTCGCCGACAGCACCTTTTATGATGTTTCGACCTGGACATTACCTCTCGCTTTCGGATTACAGTATGCCGAAATCGGTAATGTCCGGGAATTATCCGGAATGATGTCAGCAACTCCGCTTGAATCGCTAACGACCCAAGGTACCCTTGCCGGACCCCAAAACAGTTATGCCTGGCTCATGAACTGGGATGATTACCATTCCCCGGCCGCCTTATGGCAGATCCAGCAGGCCGGAATACGCACCCTCGTTGCCACACGCGGGTTTAAGACTGGCCAGGGCACCCACTTGAAGGAATATCCCTATGGAACCATTCTCATACCTGCATCAGGACAAAAGCTAAACAATGCTGAACTGTTTGCCTTGCTTAAGAATGTGACCGGAAAATGGGCAGTAAATATTCAGGGGGTTGCCACTGGAATGACCAGCACAGGAATTGACTTAGGCAGCAACTATTTTATACCACTTGAAAAACCTGAGATATTGATGGTCATCGGAGAATCAGTCAGCAGCCGCGATGCAGGGGAAACCTGGCACTTACTCGACCAGAGATTTGAAATCCCGGTTACCCTGGCTGACATATCATCACTTGAGAGGATCGATCTCTACAGATACACAACCCTGATACTTCCGGGTGGTAACCTGAGAGCAATCAATCAACGTGGGATACAAAAGATGAAAGACTGGGTTTCGGAAGGAGGGATATTGCTTGCCTTGGGTGATGCCAACCAGTGGGTCGCAGATCAGGAGTTTGCGGGTTTGAGCTTTAAAAATCCTGTTCGACCCGACACTTCGCGCCAGGTATTGTATGCAGAACGGGAAGATGAAGCAACTATCCATTCCATTTCAGGTGTCATTTTACAGGCTGAAATGGACCTTAGCCATCCGCTTGGATTCGGCTACCATCAAAAGGAGATACCCATATTCAAGAATGGCAATCGCGTGGCCAATATACCTTCTGCGCAGTTTTCGGCACCGGTCAGGTTTTCAAAAAACCCCTTGCTGAGCGGGTATATTTCCCAAAAGAATCTTGACAGGGTGGAAGGGGCTCCGGTAGTAACTTCGATAGCGAACGGCAGGGGCAGGATAATCAGTATTTTTGAACCACTCAATTTCAGGGGCACGTGGCTTGCAGGAAATAAAATTGTGGCAAATGCCCTCTTTTTCGGTCCTGTGATAAGATAAAAAGAAGAAACAAAAGAATGTTCATTTCACATCAGAACTCATAACTCAGACCGGTATATACACCCAGTCGCCAGGGCCTGAAACTTACATCACCACTGTGGTTGATGGAACTGAGATAATAAGTGAACCGGGGTTCAACGGAAATCGAGAGGTTTTTTCCGAGGGCATATGCCATTCCAAGTCCGGTGGAAGCTGCCACCGAGAAAGTTGAAATATCTTCGGTCGAACCCACTCTTTCGCGACTGTTGTTTGATTCCATATAAACATTATTGCCGACAGTCAGGTTGCTGCTGACTCCACCGACCCATTCCACATCCAGCCGGGAATCAAACAGCAGATACCTGACAAAAAGCGGAATTTCGACAAAATCAAAAACCTGGGTAAATTCACCTGGCGAAAGCATGGCGGTTGTCAGGCCAAAACCACCCACAGGCATGGTAATCATTTCAGCCTGGGCAGGCGTACCGTTGAAACGTATTACCCCGGCAGTGCTGTTCATTTCCAGCTGTCCCCGGTCAGAATTGACCAATGTGTTGAAATATTTTTCTGCCGAAACCGGAGCACCATAAAAATCGGCATTTGAAGATCTTGAACCCAGTGAATTCTCACTGTTGCCTCCGGTTTTGGAGTAATACATGCCACTTTCGAGCCGCCATCTTGAATTGGTTTTATACTGGACTGATATTCCACCTCCCATATTGGCGTCCGCAACATCGCCTGAATAGGTCATGTTGCTTGCATATCGGGCACTGTGATTGGCTTCGTGCGATGAGAAAGCCGGGGAGACATGAACCCCCACCTTCCATCCTCTTGAATCAAAGGAAGCGGCATCATTCCGGTCAACCATATTGGCAGCAATGATCATCCGGTCCTCATTTGTAAGACGATCTGCAGGAATAATCAGCCTTTGGCTTTCATTGGTGGCTCGGCCGGCAAACAAATCCCTGGCTGAACGGCTTTGCAATGAGGCAAGCCGGACATCCCGGTAGTTAGAAACATTATTGTCATTGGTTGGGGCTGTTTTTTCTGACAAAACAAATGCCGGTTTCCGAACTGAATTCTGGTTTGGCATTGAAAAATCAGTTTGGGCAAGTTCTACAGATGATTCCCGGCCATTGTATCCGGCAGGATCACTCTGCCTGGTTTCGCCAGTTGGCATCTGTGGTGAGCCTGTAACAGGCTGCTGTTCGGATGCAAATTGCACTTCTGCCGGACTATCGATCAACAAAATGGTGGTAGTTGCGATCAACAAAATGGCGGCAGCGGCGGCCCACCTGACCAGGACAGCCATTTTCCGCGTTTTCCGGGCAGACATATCCGCCAGGACGGAATTCCAGACCCCTTCAGGGGGATCGGGGGCATAATTGTCGAAACGCTCCCGAAGTAGTTGGTCCAGTTTATCTTCCCTGCTCATGTTGAGTATCTCCTGTTTTTTTTCATTTCTCCATATTGGCTTTCCAGTTTCTGCCGAAGTATATCTCGGGCACGTGAAAGATTCGACTTTGAGGTGCTTTCAGTGATGCCAAGTTGTTTTCCAATATCCTGATGGCTCATCCCCTCAAACACATACAGGTTAAAAACCATCTTATACTGGGGAGGCAATTCCCTTATTGTCCTGACCAGATCTTCAACCGGAAGGTTAGCCATTGCCTCCTCCTCGTGGGTTGCAATATCATGGGCACGCAATTCTTCCACGAAAAGAAGGGGCTGATTCTTTCGATACCGGTCAAGTGAAACGTTCACCATAATTCTTCTAACCCATCCTTCAAAAGAACCTTCATGCCTGAAATCCTTCAACTTGGTAAAAACCGTCACAAATCCGTCCTGCAGATTGTCCCTGGCCTGGTCTGCATCCTTGGCATACCGAAGACAGACCCCGTACATTTTGGGCGCAAGCATACGGTAAAGTTTTTCGTGGGCCCGGTTATCCCCCGAAATACAGGCATCAATTATGTCCCTGATGTCTTCCAAGTTGTCGAAAAATTTTTCTACAAAATTAAGGATAATTACCGGCTATTACCCTGGCAAATATCTTAAACCGAATTTCACCAATCCGTGTTTTCTCAAGATGTTTGCAGGAACAAAAAGGTTGCGTCACTGTTTTTATATACGCAACCCTTGCGAAACTTCTTCCGTCTAAATGGGTATAATGATTAAACCACGAAAGCAATGAAAACAATTCGTTTCATCCGAAAAACAACAACCATGACAACTCTTTTCATATTCCTGATGAGTATTGCCTTGATTTCCTGCCAGAAGCAGGAACCAGATCAGGAGAATCCGTTTGACCTGCCACAAAAATCAGCTGAATTGATTGAGGCTGATAATGCCTTTGGCCTTGATTTCTTCAAAAAGGTCACATTACAGGCGGACCCAAACGACAATACCATGGTTTCTCCTCTCAGTGTCAGCCTGGCCCTTTCCATGGCATATAACGGGGCCGAAGGCAATACGAAAACAGAAATGGAGAAAACCTTCAGACTGAATGGGCTTACAACCTCACAAATAAACGATTCACACAAGGCACTTCAAGCCGCCCTGAAGTCAGCTGACCCGAATGTACTTCTTGAAATCGCCAATGCGATCTATTATCGCCAGGGATTGACGGTTAAAGAGCAGTTTATTGCAACCAACAAAAATTATTATGACGCAGAGGTGCAATCATTAAACTTTGATGCAGTTGACGCAAAAGACATCATTAACCAGTGGGTGGCCGAAAAAACCAGGGATAAAATACCAGAAATCATCGACCAAATAGATGGTGACCTTGCCATGATCCTACTGAATGCAATCTATTTCAACGGTATATGGCAATATAAATTTGACGAAAACAAAACCCATGAGCTACCCTTCCGGCATGGCGACGGTACCATGAAAGATGTTGCTACCATGTCGCAGGAAACTTCCCTCGAATATTACGGCAATGAGAATTTCAGTGCCATACATCTTCCATACGGAAAGGGACAATACAGGATGACAGTGCTTTTGCCCGATGAAGACCAGTCGACGCAAAAACTTATTGCCGAAATGACCCTCCCCAACTGGAAAGGATGGCTGAAGGATTTCAGGAAACATGACAATGTGGTTGTGTCGATGCCCCGGTTTAAGTTTGCCTGGGAAATGACACTGAACGATATTCTGGCTAACATGGGTATGCCATCAGCGTTCAATCCCAATGCGGCCGACTTTTCCGGGATTACCGGTGGAAAAGATTTATACATAGGTTTCGTAAAACACAAAACATTTATCGACGTCAATGAAAATGGCACGGAGGCTGCTGCCGTCACCGCTGTTGGCATGTTTACGACCAGCATGCCCGCGGAGATGCCCAAAAAGATCTACTTTACGGTTGACAGGCCCTTCCTGTTTGTCATTACCGAAAAATCAACCGGGGCCATTCTTTTTATTGGTGAGATCAGGGCACCTGAATATTCATGATCAGGCAATTGGACTTTGAATAACGGATGGTGTCGGATACCCAAAATTGATTCTATGGTAAAAAGGGCCGAATGAACAAGAACTGATCATTCGGCTCTTTTATCTATGGCCTCTTCTATCGAAAAGTATATTTTTGCAGGAAACGAACAATTAAACGTCATGAAAACAAAGTGGTTTGGAATCGTTGGCTTAACCCTTCTGGCATCGGCAATTATGCTTACCACCTGCGGTTTAAAAAATGAAAACCGAACAGCAGAAAATTCTTTTGATGATCCGGAAGGCATTGACACGGTCAGGCCAGTATACAAGACGCCCCCTCTACCCGATTCCATCCGGTTTGTTGATGAGGCCGTGCCGATCGACAGGTTTGATGTCAGGGAAAACCTGGAGCGGGAACTATTGGTCAATGCCTATTTCCATTCACAAACCATCCGTCTCATCAAAATGGCGCCACGGTTTTTCAGCATCATTGACCCCATCCTCAAGGAAGAGGGAATTCCTGCCGATTTCAGGTATCTGGCAGTAGCCGAAAGTGGCTTGAATCCCAAAGCGGTATCACCTGCCAGTGCGGTCGGCATGTGGCAACTGATCTCCTCGGCCGCGAAAGAAAACGGGCTGGAAGTTACCAGCGAGGTAGATGAAAGGTACCATATTGAAAAATCGACCCGGGCAGCCTCAAAGTACCTTCGGAAGGCCTTTGCAAAATACCGGGACTGGGCATTGGTTGCTGCCTCATACAATGCCGGACTTGCAGGAATTGACCGTCATCTGGCACGTCAGAAGGTCGCCAGTTATTACGATTTACTGCTGGCTGAAGAAACCGAACGGTATGTTTATCGTATCATGGCACTGAAACTGATACTGGAAGACCCTGCTAAGTATGGATTCAGTGTTAGTGAAGAGGAGTTATACCCACTCTGGAAAACAAAGGAAGTCGAAATAAACGGACCTGTCACCGATTTTGCCGATTTTGCCATCAGTCATGGGATCACATACAAAACCCTGAAATATTATAACCCCTGGCTCCGTGACACCAAACTCACCAACAAAGAGGCTAAAAGCTATCTGGTGAAGATCCCTTTGGAATAAAGGATGTTAAAAGATGTTGAATATAATCATTGAAATGCTGTAGCATATATCTTTGGCCATCTGATCGCGATTAATGCTTAGAAAACTATTTCATATTATTTTTACTTTCCTGCTATTGGCAGCTTCATCTGCGTCATGGGGACAGGAGTCGGGCATCGACGATGATCCTATCCTGATCCGTTTGAAAGCCCAGGTGCTCAGCCGTGGCGACAGCCAGCCAGTGCCATATGCCAACATTATCAATTACAGGAACCGGACAGGCGCAAGCACCAATGTGAGCGGGCACTTTTCACTTGAAATGCTGAATATCGATACCCTGGTCATATCGGCCATGGGGTTCAAGGCGGGTTCGGTCCGCATACCACGTTTCCATTCGCAGGACAATACCCTTTTGATATATCTCGAACCCATTGTATATCCTTTACAGGAGGTCCAGGTCTCGGGCGACAAGCAGAAAGTCAACATGGATGGAATCCCCATTGGCAAACAGGTTGACATTGCCCCCGAGCTGAGAGGAGATGCGTTCAATGAAAAACCGCCTGTCATTGCCGCCTTCTTTAATCCCATGTCATACTGGCAATATTATCTTGGCAAGAAGGAAATCCAGAAAAGGAAGGTCAGGGAAGCCATGGCCCTTGAAAAAAACTGGGAAATGCATTCCAAAAATTACAACAAGGAGATGGTCAAGCTTTTAACCGGCCTAAATGATTCCCAGGCCGATGAATTTATGGTTTGGTTCAATGCACAGAATGTGCTACCCTACACTGCAACCGAATATGAGGTCAGGGCTTCCATCAGGGAATATTACCTCATCTATATGATGGAGAGAAATGCGGCGGGTTCGGACTCTTCTTCCGGATACTAATTCAACCAATAAGTCAGTTTAAACACCAGGGCCCTGTTTCGCGAATTCCAGGTTCCGGGTATATAATTGTCGGTATAAACAATAAACAGATCCGATACTGGCTGGTACCTCCACTGAAACCTCATGTTCAGGTTCACGTTGTCAATCTGCTCATTGTATTGTACAAAGGTCGAGAGAAACAATTTATCGGTAAAAGTCAGGTCAAGTTTCGGTCCTACCAACAGCAGCTGTGTCCGGGTAAATGGTGCAGGAAGCGTAAAATCGGAATAGGTAAATTTTACACTCAGATTGGCATAAGGCTGGTACCGATAGTTAACCATTCCTTCAACATAACTAAGATCACCTTCATAAAAGGTACCATGGGCAGCGGTTGCCTGCCACTTCAGTAACCTGCGGTTGTCACTCGTGTACTCGATAAAATACTGTTGGTCCCTGTAGTCAGTCCCGGCCGACAAAACATGGTCACTCACATGGGTAGGATCAAAATCATGGTCCAGCTTTACAAACAAATCCTTCATTCCCACCTCGAAAATCATCCGGTTGCTGAATTCAAGCTGATACCCATAAGTATTCACGATTTCATTCAGTTCGAAACCGGTATCGTAATAATACTCAAGTTGGGCAAATGGGCCATGTGAAAGTACAGTCTTGTTGGGAATGAAAATATATTTCATTTCCGGTCCCCAGAAATGGTAACCGGTCCGACGCACGAAACCGGTTTCGGCACGGTAGTTATCACCAACGCTGGTTTGTGACAGCCTGACATTGATGTTTTTACGGTTATACCCGACACTGACACCCTCAGCGTATTGCTTATCGGGATTGCCGGGTTGAAAGGAACGGTGGTAAAAGAATTTTCCGTTCCAGTAATTATTGGCGCTTGCCAGGTTAAAATCAGCTCCGGCAACCCGGTTAAACAAACTGGCTGTATCGGGTTGGTTCAGGTATTCCTTGTTTACCATGATGAAACCAAGGTTTGAACGGGCAAACAATTTCTTCTGGACGGTAAGGACCGTAAAATTCCTCGACAGGTGCATATCCGTTTTTTCGGTGGTCATGTTCATGAACCCCACCCGAAGGTTATTGCCGATCTTTCCACTGAGACGGGCACCTGCCAAAACCGGTGCATCCAAACCAATACGGCGTGAGAAAAAGGGAGTGACGGCATTCCCATAGCCATAGCCTGAGAAAAGGTCGCTGTTTTCGAGGAAGAACTGACGTTTCTCGGGGTAGAACAATTCAAACCTGTCGACATTCATCTGTTGCTGGTCAACCTCTACCTGCGCAAAATCAGGGTTATATGTCAGGTCAAGGTTCATGGACGAAGAAATGCCCACTTTGGCATCGAAACCAACGTCGTTTCTCCAACCATCGGTATTGGCTTCCTTATCCTGATGATAGCTGCTGAATACATATGGAATCACCGAAAAGTTAAATGAAGGCTTGGGCAATGGCTGGTCGAAGTTCAAAACACCTGTATAAGCCAGGGATGCCGTCGGGAATTGACGTGGAACGGGTGCCCATGATGATTTTTCATTGGTTTTCAGGTCCTGACGGCCGAAATTGACGAACCAGGGCTGGCTGTCACTGGGGTATCTCACCGACTTGAACGGTATCTTCATTTCTGTTACCCACCGGTCGTCGTAGTGCTTTGTCTTAGATTCAATTTTGCTGTCCCAATCCAGATTCACGGTCGAACCGCTGTGCATGATTCCATCCCATACCGCGCCGGAGGCACTTACACCAAACGAAAAACCGTTGGTCTGATCGAGAAAGGTGTCAAAAAAAGCAAGGAAATTGTCGTTGTTCCCGAAATTGAAGTCCCTTCGAAACGACTCGGCAATTCTTTTGCCAGGGATGGTATCAAAAAATGTAATGGCCATGTAAAAAGCCTTGTCATCGTAGGTAAGCAGGACCGCTGAGGGCTGGGCGGGATAGCCGGTATCGACCGGAAGGACCAGGTAAAAATTATCAGCCACCTGCGCATTTTTCCAGTCAGGTTCCTCAAGTACTCCATCGAGATGGATCGTTCCCTCCATTTTCTTTGCGGTGTAAACAAAATCCTGGTTATTCGTTTTGATGACCTGACCGTTTTTTCTTTTCACGGGGTCGTTTGCCATGAGGGTCCCAAAACAGATTCCTGCAAGCAACAAGGCAGAGATTGATTTTTTTAACATGATGGAGAAATTTTCCTTTTGGTTTTTCGGTTTGCACAAAGATAATCGTTCATCACTTCTGTACAATAAGGTATTTTTAAGTCAATTGGCAATTATAAAAATCGATTGTGATCTTCTTCGAAGTACCTCGATTCCAGCCCTGAATGCAAGGAAGATCCATAGGCCTTGTATGAATATTCCTTGTCAAAATCAATGATTTTTAGCTGGTCGTGAATAAAAAATAGTTTCTTGTCTTAATTTTGCACTTATAAACAACATAAAATCTTCAGTTATTCAGGTAATTTCTAATTAATTGAAGATTTTGCCGGACTTTTCGGACAATTTGTCGAAACACGCCATTGTCCTCCGGGTAAAAATTACTGAATAATGAAAAAACCAGATATCAGAGAGATATTGAAACACCGGGTGATGGTGCTGGACGGGGCCATGGGTTCGCTGATTCAGGAATATCGCCTCGAGGAAAGCGATTTTCGCGGCGATCTTTTTCAGGATCATCCGTCCGACCTGAAAGGGAACAATGATCTTCTTTCCCTGACACGGCCTGACATCATCGCTGAAATTCACAGGCAATACCTGGATGCAGGTGCCGACATATTGTCAACAAACACCTTTAATGCCACGCGAATATCCCAGGCTGACTATAGTATGGAAGCACAGGTATTTGAAATAAACAAGGCATCGGCATCAATTGCCGCCCGGCTGGCAGATGAATTCACAAATGCCAATCCCGATAAGCCAAGGTATGTTGCCGGCGCCGTTGGCCCCACCAACAAAACCTTGTCGCTTTCGCCCGACGTGAATGATCCGGGCTACAGGGCAGTAACATTCGACGAAATCAAATCGGCATACCGGGAACAAGTCGAAGCTCTTTTGGAAGGCGGCGTTGACCTTTTACTGGTTGAAACCATATTTGACACCCTCAATGCAAAGGCAGCCATTTACGCAATCGAAGAGGCCATGGAAGCCCGGGGCAATACAATTCCTGTAATGATTTCAGGTACCATCACCGATGCGAGTGGCCGTACCTTGTCGGGCCAGACACTGGAAGCATTTCTACATTCAGTTACACACATCGATCTTTTATCAATCGGCCTGAACTGTTCACTTGGAGCATCGGAACTGCGGCCCTATGTGAAGGAGTTGTCCCAAAAGGCACCATTTTATGTTAGCGCCCACCCCAATGCAGGATTACCAAACCAGTTCGGCAAATATGATGAAACGCCCCAAATCATGGGGAGATATATCAAAGATTATCTCGAACATCAGTTTGTCAATATCATTGGGGGCTGTTGCGGTACCACACCCGACCATATCAGGGAGTTTGCACGCATGGCGCAATCAGCATCACCCCATCAGATTGTTCCACACGACCACCTCACCCGCTTCACCGGACTTGAACCGGTCACACTGACACCGGAGTCAAACTTCATGAATATCGGGGAACGATGTAATGTATCAGGCAGCCGAAAGTTTGCCCGACTGATACGTGAAGGGAAATACGAAGAGGCTCTTTCAGTCGCGCGTGACCAGGTGGAAAACGGGGCACAGGCCATCGATGTAAACCTCGACGACGCCATGCTGGATGCCGAAAAGGAGATGGTGACCTTTCTTAACCTGATGATGGCTGAACCCGATATCGCAAAATTGCCCGTGATGATCGACTCCTCGAAATGGAGTATCATTGAAGCAGGCCTTAAATGTGTGCAAGGTAAGGCGATCGTCAATTCCATCAGCTTGAAAGAGGGCGAAGAACAGTTTATTGAGCAGTCACTGAAAGTCAAACGTTATGGGGCTGCCGTTGTGGTCATGGCTTTTGACGAAAAAGGGCAGGCCGACAATCTGGAACGGAGAAAAGAAATCTGTTCCAGGGCATACAAAATTTTAACTGAGAAAGTAAAATTTCCTCCACAGGACATCATTTTTGATCCCAACATACTGACCATCGGAACAGGCATGGAGGAACACAACAATTACGCCGTTGACTTTATAAATTCGGTCAAATGGATCAAGGAGAACCTGCCATATGCCCGAACGAGCGGTGGGGTAAGCAATGTATCATTCTCTTTCAGGGGGAACGATCTTGTCAGGGAAGCCATCCACTCAGTATTCCTCTTCCATGCCATCCGGGCTGGGCTCGATATGGGCATCGTCAATCCGGGAATGCTCCAGATTTATGATGAAATAGAACCCGAGTTGCTCCAATTGACCGAAGACCTGGTCATGAACCGCCGACCCGATGCAACCGAGCGGTTACTGGATTTTGCCTCCAGCCTGAAAACAGGAAACGCCGTGGAAGTAAGAAAGGATGAATGGAGAAACCAGCCGTTGGAAAAAAGACTGGAACATGCCCTGGTAAAAGGGATCACCGATTACGTGGAGGAAGATATGGCTGAAGCGGTCAAAAAATACGCACCAGCCTTATCGATTATCGAAGGCCCCCTTATGGACGGCATGAATGTGGTTGGAGACCTGTTTGGCAGTGGCAAGATGTTTTTGCCCCAGGTAATCAAATCAGCCCGGGTGATGAAAAAGGCAGTCGCATGGCTGTTGCCTTATGTTGAAGCCGACAAGGAGAAATACCCACAACCCGAGCAAAGAAAGAAAATATTGATGGCCACCGTGAAAGGTGATGTACATGATATCGGGAAAAACATTGTAGGAGTGGTCCTGGGATGCAATAATTACGAGGTCATCGATTTGGGGGTTATGGTCCCCACCGACAAAATTCTCGATACGGCCATCCGCGAAAAGGCTGACATTGTAGGACTGAGCGGACTGATCACCCCTTCACTCGAGATCATGGTTGAGGTGGCCCGGGAAATGGAGCGACGAGCATTAAAACTTCCTTTGCTGATTGGCGGTGCCACCACTTCAAAGATCCATACGGCAGTCAAGATTGAGCCTGAATATACGGGGCCGGTAGTGCATGTCAAGGATGCTTCACGCTCAACCCAGGTTGTATCGGCGTTGCTCGGAGGCAATCCGGAGTATACTGCCTCGGTCAGGAAGGAATATGAAGAAATAAGGGGTTTTCAGGGTCAACGAAAGCCGAAGGAATATCTCACACTGGAACAGGCTCGAGCCAATAAGCCAAAAACAGATTGGGGAAATGCCCCCATCTATACTCCCAAGTTCACTGGATTGAAACAGTTTCACGATTTCCCGCTTGAAATCCTGAGGCAATATATCGATTGGTCCTTCTTCTTCTTTACATGGGAGTTAAAAGGAAGCTTTCCCCAGATATTTGACGATCCGGCACAGGGAGAAACAGCCCGGAAGCTTTATGCCGAAGCAAATGAGATGCTGGATGAAATCATCGCTAATAAAATGCTCAAGGCGAATGGAGTCATGGGATTATGGCCTGCCAATTCCGATGGCGACGACATTGTTCTGTACACCGATGAAGACCGTACCACTGAATTAGGGCGGTTCTATCATTTGCGTCAGCAGGAAAAGAAGAAACCCGGCCTGGCAAATCTATGTCTGTCAGATTTTGTAGCCCCGGTGGAATCGAACCGGGGAGATTATTGCGGGGCTTTTGCGGTTACTGCCGGAATCGGAATTGAGGAGTGGAAGGAAAAATTTCATGCCGACCACAATGATTATAAAGTCATCATGATCGAGGCCTTGGCAGACCGGCTAAGCGAGGCTTTTGCCGAATACCTTCATTTGGTGGTCAGGAAAGAATACTGGGGGTATGCACCAAACGAAAACCTTTCGCTGGCAGAGCTCCTGCACGTCGACTACCAGGGTATCCGACCGGCTCCCGGCTATCCGGCATGTCCCGAACATTCAGAAAAGTCCAATATGTTCAACCTGCTGAAGGCTGAAGAATCAGGTATCCTGTTGACCGAGCATTTTGCCATGTATCCGAATGCATCGGTGTGCGGACAGTTCTTTGCACATCCTGAAAGCCGCTATTTCGGAGTCGAGAAAGTGGGTCGAGACCAGGTGGAAGATTATGCATCGCGACGGGGAGTCAGTGTGGAATACATCGAAAAATTCCTCCCGGCAAACCTGAATTATAAATAGTTTTACATTTGCCTGACGATATTTGTCGATTTAGCGAAGAAAGAAGTAAAAAAACAAAATATGGGGTGATTCACAATCGCCTATTTTAAAACAACTGTAAATCTGAAATGAGTTATGAAAAAATCAGGTAACAAAGGAATGAATTGGTTTATTTTTGGACTGGTAGTGGGCATGGCAGCCATGTTTTTGCTGGATATGGCATTCCACTTTAACAATTCAGTCGAAAAAGGAGTGAAACGGGAAATCGACAAAACCGTAAATAAAGTGGAAGAGATTCTAAACTAGTCCATTCTGTGGAATTCGCTCCACGAAACAAACAAAATGAAAGTAACAGATATTATCAGGGAATCAGGGAAAACCATTTTCTCGTTTGAGTTGCTTCCCCCACTCAAGGGGAATGATGCTTCACGCATTAACCGTACCATTGAAAGTCTCCTCGATTTCAATCCGGGGTATATCAACATTACTACCCATCGGGACGAGATCGAATACAAGGAGCAGCCTGATGGGACCATCACACGCAAAACTATCCGTAAACGGCCTGGTACGGTGGCTATTGCCGCCGCTATTCAGCATAAGTACAACATCCCCGTTGTTCCGCACATTTTATGTGGAGGCTTCACCAAAAGTGAAACCGAACACGTTTTGATTGACCTGAATTTCATGGGAATCCGGAATGTACTGGCGTTAAGGGGTGATGGAAGAAAGGGTGATTCGGTTTTTAGGCCTGAGCCTGAAGGGCATGCCCATGCCAACGAGCTTGTTGAGCAGATAGTGAACCTGAAAAATGGCAAATATCTCGATCCAGACCTTAAAAATAACCATCCAATGGATTTTTGCATTGGGGTGGCAGGTTATCCTGAAAAGCACCTGGAGGCACCCAATCGCGAAACCGACCTTCTCTATCTGAAACAAAAGGTTGATGCAGGGGCTGATTATATCGTAACGCAGATGTTCTTTGACAATGCCGTTTATTTTTCATTTGTCGGGAAATGTCGCCAGATGGGTATTACAGTACCAATCATCCCGGGAATTAAACCAATCGCATTGAAGAACCAGGTAACAGTCCTGCCAAAGATCTTCAGCATTGACATACCGGTTGATCTGGCAAAAGCCCTAACGGCCTGCAAGAATGATGCGGAAGCAAAAAAGGTGGGTACCGAATGGGCCATACACCAGTCGAAAGAACTGGTAGCCGCAGGTGTGCCTTCGTTGCACATTTATACATACGGAATTTCCGACAATGTCGGTGACATTGTAAAGGCAGCGTTTTAAATAGCATTGGATGACTCTGCTGATAATGAAGAGTTAAGAAAAAGCAGGGAATTAAAAGTCTGGAAATTCTTTATTTTTTTCGTGAATGCTTTTGGAATAATACAAAATGTTTTATTTTTGCAGCGCTTTTAAAGGCAAAACGTTCTGAAAAATCTTGCTGCCAGTAGCTCAGTTGCCCCGATAGCTATCGTGCGAGAGCGGCAAAGCAGAAGTTCTTATTATAAAAATATTATTCCCTAGTAGCTCAGTTGGTTAGAGCGGCGGACTGTTAATCCGTAGGTCGTAGGTTCAAGTCCTACCTGGGGAGCCAAAAAACATAAATAACGCGCTGAATATCAGCGCGTTATTTTTTTGTCAAGAGAGAAAACAAGAGAAGATAGCGGAAACGCCCCTATTCCCTGGCAGTAAAACGCTTGTTTGTAATAGCCCTGGGATTGACCACAAACTTTCCTTTTTGGAACTTCACCAGGTTCGGAAGTAAATGAAGATTTCCAATGCCCCGGTTTATGTTGAAAATTCCACTTTCAATGAAAACATTCAGACCATCAACCAGGGTTAAAACCTTATCAACCATTTCATTTTCTTCTGGTGTGCTGGTCTTAACAGTGTAATGATCCGTTACTACCTGGTTAAATTCTTCAGAGATTTTAAAACTGCCAGATTCTTCACTATACAGGCTTTCCAAAGGATAAGATACAAGCCTTTGGGCTTCCTTTAACTGGTCTTTCAGCCTTGCCCTGGTATTGGCAAATTCAAAGAATGACGGATTCAAGATTTTTAAATCAAACATTTTTGAAATGTTCATATCTCCAAAGGCAGAACTGTTTTGTTTTAATGAATAGACCAATAAAGCCAATTCCTTATCACTCCCGTTGAAGTTTACCAGCTCAATAAATAACTGAATTGGAATTTCTTCCTGGTATTCCATTAATAGGGTTAATTCCCCCAGGGTATCATTGGCCGTTTCAACGACCATCCCCCATAAAAATAAAGCCTGGGAAATTTCTGATTCCCTAACCCCCAGAATCCTGGGATTAAATTCAATAGTCTTCATTCCTTATTCCTTTTATCTTGTTATACAATTCAATGTCTTTAGCTGTCAGGCCTCCTGAAATTGCCCTGAATATCCTGGGTAATAAACCAGGTGCCTGGGATCCGTTACCGTTTGCTTTTGCCTGGGATCCGGGGCCTTTAGCGTTTGCCTGGTTAGCGGATTCTTTGATTTTTCGGCCTCCCTTTTTGTAGTTTGCAATTACATATTTTACAATAGCCCCGGCCACGTTTTCACCAGTTACGGATTCAATCCCGGACAAACCAGGACAGCCGTTTACTTCAATGATATACGGCTTATCCTTATCCTTTGAATCCCGCATAATGTCAACGGCCATAACTCCACCGCCCAGGATCCTGGAAGCTTTTAAAGCCATCTCCTTTTCTTCCTCGGTGATCTTTACTTTTTCACCTTTCCCGGATATGGAATAATTGGAACGAAAATCTGAATCAATGGCAAACCGTTTGTAATAGAATAATTCTGGTTGATCTGTTTCGGCACCGATTGTAATTATCCTTAGATCATTGGCCGGGCTTCCGGTATCAATAAACCTTTCCAAAACTACATCTGTCCCGGTTGTTTCCAGGGCTCTTAAAGCGGTTGAAGCTGCCAGGGTATCATTCAGGATAAAAACGCCTGTCCCCTGGGATCCTCTTTGAAGTTTGGCCACACATGGAAGATCCCCCACCAGATCAATCAATTCTTTGTAATCTGTTGGTTCATGACTCAAAACCTGTTTTGGCACCCTGATTTTGTTTTCTGAAAGTACCTGACAGGTTAGAAACTTGTTTGAACAGATCCTTAGCCCGGTATCGCTGGCAGTTGAAAAGATGTTCAGGTTCCTGTTCAGGTGCCTTAAATTCACCAGGCCAAAATCAAAACCTTTCCCGGCCAGTCTGGGAATGACAGCCTGGTAATTTTTGGCAATCAGCTTTTCACTCTTTTCGGATCCTCTTTTATAAACCCGGTCATAACCGCCCACCGCTTCACTGCAATAGCTGTAAAGATCAAACACGTTAATTACTTCGCCCTCAACATTCTCATCCTTGTTTCGTTTGTTTTCGGCCTTAATTTCCTCCATCAGTCGGTTAGTGCTGTAACCTGGCTGACTTGCATAAATCAGAATTTTCATAATGATTCCTTTCTTTGTCTTTTTAATGTTGTTATTAAACTTGCTCTTAAGTACTCGGAAACGGTTACATTAAAGTCGTTTGCCGTTTCAATAATGGTTTCCTTTTCCTGGTCGGTCAGCCGGAAAGTAGCGGTACTATTAAGCCGGTGCCGGAACTTTAATCTGTTTTTTGTACCCATAACCGTTTTTTATTTCAAGTTTACAAATAGTGTACATTACAGGAAAGGACACTTTTTTTTCACTTGTATATCTGATAGTTACATAAAATGAATGGAATTATTGATCAAATAATTCTTTCGGTTTTTTCCGTAATGAAATGACTGTTTTATGATTGATCGGATTTTCCCCAGGGAAAACCCGGTTAAACTTTTGTCTGCCTGGATGTTTTTTCAGTCAGGTTAAAAGACTTTCAATGGCTTCCCAAAAGAAAAAGTATCTGGATACTGGTAAATAACTGTCCAGGATAGGGAAATTTCTGCACCTGGATAAGTGGAATAGGCCATTTTAAAAAATCTATGGACTTTTTTATCCAGAGATTTCAACGGGTTAAAGTCATTTCTGGCAGATTTCAACCGTTTTTTTTCTGTTGATCCTCAAGAATTACCAGCGTTTTGTATCAGTTTTCAATGTCAACAACCTGATAATGATATAATATTCATTTTCAGATCTTTACCAAACCCAAAATTTATTTTTGTCCGGAAAAAGACGCTATGTGGCCCGCATCGCCCTGTAACCCCCGGGGTAATTACCTTCCAAAGTAGCCTTATATGACAGGCATATAAAAACGAAAAGATTGAAACAACATTTGTGTTTCAATCTTTCGCCCTGAGATCCAACATTTTAAATGATCTTTCCGGAATATTCAACCAGGTTATTCGCTGGAATCTTCCTGGAATGATTCACTTTCATCTTTAGGCCTGTACTTAATTCTGGTTCTCTTTCTTTTGGCCACCCTGATATTCAGCTTTCTGGCTGCCTTGTCTTTTTTTGGAATTAATCCGGCCTTAGATCTTTGGCTGTCTGTTAATTTAAAGTTTGCCATGATAATAATTTTAAAATTATAATTTGGGTTTAAATCATTCAGGAACTCGAAAAACATCCAACATTTTTCTAACTGTCCATAAATTTTCCAATGCAGAATAAAGCTTACTTTCTGGCAGATGGCCATGATAATTCACCTGGTGGATTGCGTCCCCTGTTTCAACCAATAAAGCTTGAAGATCATTAATCTGATCATTCTGAATAGGCCTTAACTCGTCAAATCCTAACTGAAATTCTTTTAGCTTATCAACCATTCCCTGGGTAAGCTTTACACCGTTTGAAAACTCAATAATCTGATCCGGTGTCACTTTTACAAATACTGTTTCCATAATTGAAATTTTTAAGGTTAATAATGAATTATTCTGATTTTCCGGGTGAGCAATAATATTCATTGAAGTCATTAAAACCCGGATATATTATTTCTGCATAGTTTGTTACGTTGCTGTAATTTGCTATAATCCAGTTTGAAGTTTTCCGGCCTGTTTCGTCATTGTCCAGGAATAAATTTTTTTTCTGGTATTCATATAACTTCTGTTTTATTTTGGCCAGGTTATTAACTGAATTTAGAATAATGTTATCAGATGCCAGGATCTTTAATCCCGGATATTCAACGGCAGATAAAAAATTAAAAAAGCCCTCAAATAGATTTACTTCAGTTCTTTGGTAACCTGTGAAAGTTGTAACGGCTTTCGATGTACAGCCTTTATAATCTTTTGTATTTCGTAATTCATAACCGTTTAAATCGTTTTTGAATCCCAGGTTATGAAATGTTCCCTTTTTACCATTACCAAAGTCCCTTTCATAAATAATTTCTTTCAGATAATAATTAGCCAGTTTTAGGCTGATTCCTCTGCTTACTATATAATCTTTTAAAAACTTTGCTTGTATTGGCTTCACAGTCTTAATTGAAATCTTGGGAGATTGATTTTCTTTTTGCTTGCCAGAAATAAAATGAATTGGTTGTAGATTAGGTTTTTGTAATTGAAGTAATGCACCCGAAACACTTGAACCAGTTAATTTACAAACAAGATCTATTAGCGTTCCATTTTCCCCAGATCCGAAATCATACCATAGATTCAATGATTGATTCACTTTAAAACTTGGTGTTGTTTCATTCCTTAACGGTGAACAATACCATACCTGGTCATTATTTTGTTTTGCCGGGTTAATTCCCTGGCTGGCCAGGTAACCGACAATTGATAATTTATTTGCCTCTTTACAATTCATGATTTTTCTTTTTTTGGTAGCACTTATATTTTTAAATCTTCCGGCCTGAAAAGCTTAAATTTCTCACACCACGGATATTCATTCAGAAAACTGTAAATGTTGTAAATACTGTAAATTGGAAATTTAACGCATTGATTATCAGATACCATTTCATTTACAAAATGCGTTTTTTCATTTACAGTATTTACAGTCAGAAATTTTATCATAATACCACACTGTAAATAGTGTAAATACACTGTAAATATGTAACTAATTGATATTAAATTATATATATTCATACATTTACAATATTTACAGTATTTACAGTAAAACATCAACTTCATTTATTGAAATGCTATTTTCATTGTATTTTACACGAAACTGATAGCAAAAACCAAAAACAAAATCAGTGTAACCTGACCCCCTGCCTTTTTGGTGATTCTTTATAAATGATCTATTGGATCCACTGGTAAGAATTTTCAGAAGACTGCTTTTATCCAGGTACTTTACAGCGTTGTCTTTACAGAATTTTATATAGGATTGATAAATTTCCTTATACCTGATTTGTAGGATAGCTTCATGATCTTGTATGGAAGTCACCCGAAAATGTGTTTTTCTATCATTTAACTCCGGCTTGTACTGGTGTATTTGACCTGTGGAAACATTGTGTGCAAAACTTTCCCAGAAAACAGTTACTGCGCTGTTCTCTTTCAGTAAATTATTATGAGATTCAGCGTTTTCCTTTAAAACTGAATCTAATTGAATACCGTCAAATGGATACTTTAAAAAACCTTTGGATAAATCCCATATAGCATAAATAAGGCTTATATGTTCAATCATACGTTCCGGTACCTGGTCCAGATTAAGTTTTCTAAAGTGTGTTTTAACTGAAATATATGTATCCCTGAAATTTTCCTCAATATGATCCCTCATTCTAAGAATCTCAATCAGAATATTTCCAAAACCCCTATCGGCCAATGATTTTAATTTTTGAAATGCTTTTGATTGCTGATCTGTGAAAGAATTGTTTTCAAAAAACAGTAAGATCATACGCATCAGGATAGCTGTTTTTTGATTTGGTAAATGATTCCCGTCAAAGACAAGCCCTGATTCAACAGAAAAAGTTTTGGTTCTGGAATCAGTAGTTTTTAATCCTATTGTTCTCCCGGCACCATCATAAGCCGTAAGAATAAAATCCTGAATATTTTCCTCTGTTTCGTTGGTGTATTCCTTTAAATAAATCAAACAGTTTCTTTTTTGGGCAGTTATACGACTTAAACCCGCCCCAGTAGCATTATTCAATGATGTTCCTATAACATCAGAACCGAATAACCTGAGAAGCTTCTCAACGCTTTGGGTTTTACCGGTTCCTGCATCACCAAATAAAAACAGGAACGGAAAAAATCCGACCTGATTAAAAACAACGTCCCGGTAAATGGAAAGAATAGTAAATAGAATTTGAATAATGCCATTATTTCCGTATGCCTGATAAAAAAGTTCTGACCAGGTTTTAAAGTCTGTTTCACCAGGTGAATATTTATATAACCGTAGCGTTTTAAAATCCTCATTCAGAAGATTAGCATAACTAAAAGCTGGCAAATAAAATCTATCCTTTGAAGTATTTACAATTCCCAGTTCATCAACCTTATAAATTGTATCTTCAGAATAGACAGCATCAGCAAACGCAAAAACCTTAAATTCATTATTCCATCCAATAGCCTGTAAAATATTGGCGTGTTGCTCATTGTCCATCAGAGAGCTGAAAATTTTTTTAAGCTGATAAGAATTTCCCAGGAATGTACAGCTTTTGGATTTTAATTTTGTTTCAAATGCCTCAGGCTTCATTTCGGAAGAATAGACAACAACAAAATCCTTTTCGCCTGTATGTCGCTTAATAAAAATTATTCGCTGTGTATCGTCCGTTCCATTCTTCAAATGATAAACTATCTTCATTACAAAATTGGAAAGTTCAATATCAGTTGAATTTTTCCCTCGGATTTCAACAGAATAATATTTCCCGTTCTTAACGAAAAACCCGTTATTCTTTAAATCGTCGTTTGGTTTTTTGCTGTCAGGAATATTTATATCATCCAGTCCCATCATCTCAATTTTTTTAAATCTTCTTCCAATTCAGATTTATAATAGAATCGTGTTTTTTTTGTACCGTAAAACCGGATCTTTCCAGTATTAAGCCACTTGTAAAATGTATTAAATGAAACATTGGCAAAATTTGCGGCCTCCCTGGTGGTTAGTCTTTCATGATCCTCATTTACTTGCACAATAGTTTTTATTTTGGCAGCATTATAAGATTCAATCAAAATCTTCAGCCCCCTGGCTATATCTTCCGAATTTCCTGTTATTACTGTAAGGTTATCCATACCCGCATTTTTAAAGGATCCCGTAAGTCTGTCTTATTGCGTACCGGATAAAATCCGTCATTTTAACCTGGCGGTCATAACAGATTTTCCTGATCTGATTCTGTTCAGTTGGTGTAAGGGGAATAAATAACCTTTGGGTTTTTACTTCCTTTTTTGGAATAATGATCTCCTTTTCCATGTTTATTGATATAAGTTAATATTGATACAAATATAGTATTATACTTTATATATCGTTTATATCAATATTATATTTTATAAATATAGTTATTCACTATCTTTGAATCATGAATGACATTATTAATAGGATAATTGTACAACGGAAAGTTAAAGGGCTAACTCAGAAACAAATGGCTGATAAATTAGGGATTGGCCAGGTAGCTTATAGTCAAATTGAAACTGCAAAGACTGAAATATCATTAAATAGAATATTCAAGATTGCTAAAATCTTAGAAGTTGATTTAATTTCATTGTTGTTTCCCGATTTTAATGTATCTCGTCAATTACAGGCACAGAATGAAATAATAAAATTATTGCAGAAACAAAGTGAAATAATGGAGAATGAAAGAAAACTGCTTATTAGCCAGATACGAACACAAGAAAACCTTATTAATGCATTATTGGAAATTAATCCTGAATTACGATCAGAAATTGAATTACAAAATAAAATTTCAAAATACTTAAAGGATCCAAATCTTAAAAACCTGGATAACTTATATAAACTGCTTTAAGGCCTTTTTAAATAGTATAATCTTCTCTTTTTGGCAACTGATCCGGTTCATTCAATTTTATATTTTGGAAAGCCCTATTCATATTCTCTTTTGCCTGTTCAATCTTTAACCCGAAATAATGCTTTTCCATTATATCGGCACTCATCCCGGCACTTTTTTGAACGCCAAAAGCATCACCAGTACGACTATAATAAATAGTTGCAAATGTTTTGCGCCCGGTATGGCTTCCAATTAATTCATACTTTGGTTTAAACTTCTCAATTGTTTTGCCTCCGGTATAATCCAAATAAGGCGTTGGTTTATTGATCCCGGCTATCCGGCAAATCTCTTTGATATATTCATTCAATTTCTGGTTGCTTATCCTGGGTAATGCAAAATATTGATCTTTATATCTTTCAATAATACTCAGGGCTGCAAAACTCAATGGTTGTTCCATCTTTACCATTGTCTTTTTTCTATACTTCGCCAGGATCCCATTATTTATGTGTTCGTGTGATAAATCCCTTAAATCGCTGTATGGCAGACCAGTTAAACAGGCAAAACAAAAAATATCCCTTGTTTTATTCAGCTTGTCATTTTTAAAATCAAAACCATACAGAGTATTTAATTCATCCTCAGTTAGTGAAATATGCGTTTTTTGTTTCTCCGTTACTGAAATTTCCTTATATCCTGTTTCCTGGTGATATTCTCTTTTATAACTCCAGGTCATGAAAAACTTAAGCTTTTTTATTGCCGTTGCCAGAGTATTCCAGCCTAATCCTTTGGTTTCAAGAATATACCTTTTATAGTTATCCAGAAACGGCTGGTTAATTGTCTTATAATGGATAATATACCCGGTTTCCTTTTCAAATTCCTGAAGCTTTGTATAGTATAGGGTATAATTCTGTAATGTTTTAGGGCTAACATTTAACAGGCTCAAATATTCCCGGTATGCCTCCCAGAATCCTTTTTCCTGTCCATAATTCAACTTATCTCCTTTCAAGAATCTCTTTACCAGATCCTGAGTTATAGGTATTCCTTTTGCCTCAAATCCTTTCACCAGGGCTTTAAATTTATCCTGGATCTTATCCAGTTTATCATTCATTTCTTTGTGCCCATTGTCTTTCATTCCTGTTTTGGGTGGCCTAACCCTTTGTTGGATTTTGTTCCAATCACTGATATTACAATAACCAAGTATCTGGGAAACGTTTTTCTTATTTACCGTTACATTGGCTTTAATCGTTGCTTTACCTTGCTTATTCAGATTCGATCTGTCAATAAAAAATCTTACATTCGGCATAGTAATTTGTTTTCCCCAAAGTTATTAAAAAGAAAAAAACAAGAGAAGAAACAAGAGAAGAAAGAGAATAAAGATAGTAAAACATGAAGCAAGCAAACACCAATTATAAATTATATCTTATTTTATTTCAACACTTTACACTATATGACAATAATTAAAAACAAAAGGTTAGATTCCTACCTGGGGAGCCACCAAGAAGGAGATCAGATTTGATCTCCTTTTTTTGTGTCTCAATTTTTGAAAACCTAACTGCATTGAAAAGCAACCGTACCGGTTTTGAAAATTCACAGGTTGCTTCTTTTTCAAAAGCAGTTTTTTGGAATAGATACAACCTAAAATCATCCTATGGCTTGTCAATATATTTTGAGGTGATAGATGCAAATTGTTCGCTGGATTCATTTACGGGGAAAGGACTCATTTCAACCTCCTGCCCCTTACATACATGTAGGGTGATAATGAAACCATACAATAAAACCACACACACTTTTTTTTATACTTTTAGCTACACAAACTAATGAGATGCTCCGCTTTAAACGATTCCTGCTCCTGGTTCCATTCTTTCTTTCCGGAGGATTATTGCTTTATGCCCAGGAAAGTGGTATAAACCGTGATAAATACCGTATAAAAAATAACCCGGACCAACGAGGCTATTAAAATTGATGGTGTGCTGGATGAGAATTCCTGGCAAATTTCAGAGAAAGCTGAAAATTTTATCCGGGTGACTCCGGTAGATACAGGTTTTGCAATTGCAAAAACTACTGTTGTCTTAACATACGATAAATCGTATATATATGTTGGGGCAGTCTGTTATGATCCATTACCTGGGAAACGGCCAGTAGAATCATTACGCAGGGATTTTGAGTTTAACAAAAATGATAATTTCAGGGTACACCTTGATACCTACAACAACCTGACTAATGGCTATGCCTTCAGCGTTTCTGCAGCAGGAGCCCAGGGTGAAGGAGTGATAAACAATGGGAACCAGTCGAGCTTCACCTGGGATACAAAATGGAAATCTGCGGTAAAGAGTTATGACGATCGCTGGGTCGCCGAGATGGCAATCCCTTTTCGCAGTTTACGTTATTTCGCGGGGGGAGAAGTTTGGGGAATCAACTTTGGCCGGCTCGATCTTAAAACGAACGAAAAATCAGCATGGGCTCCTGTCCCGCGACAGTTCCCGCATAATTCCCTTCCCCATGCAGGAACTTTGGTTTGGGATATGCCTGTTGATAAAGCTGGATTGCGGATGTCATTCATTCCATATGCCACCTCAACCGTCCTTAAAAATACAGAAGCAGGAGAACATGCAAAGTGGAAATGGAATGCAGGATTTGACACAAAAATGATGTTGTCAACTTCCATGAACCTTGATTTAACAGTTAACCCTGATTATTCACAGGTTGAAGAAGACCGGCAGCAGACGAATCTCGATCGCTTTGAATTGTTTTATCCTGAAAGGCGGCAATTTTTTCTTGAGAACAGTGATCTGTTTGCCAACCTGGGAAACAGCACGGCACGGCCTTTCTTTTCAAGACGCATAGGACTTAATGTTCCTGTGAATTTTGGGGGAAGATTAACCGGAAGAATTGGCAATAAATGGAGGATTGGAATTATGGATATGCAGACGGGCTCCAAAGAAGAAACACTTTCCGGTAATTTTGCAGTCGCTGTTTTGCAGCGGGAAATCTTCCGCCGTTCAAGTATTGTAGGATTCATTGTTAATAAACAAATTACTGAATCGTATAATGACACGTTGTTCAATGCATCCCGTTTTAACAGAGTGGCAGGCCTGGAGTATAATTTCGCCACAGAAGATAACCAGTGGCAGGGTAAAGTTTTCTATCACCAGTCAATCTATCCGGGATCGGACAAAAATGCCGCAGCGCTTTCTGGAAACATCAGCTATTCCTCTCAGTATCTGAAAGCCGTTATTGATCAGTCATGGATAGGATCGAACTACATTGCTGAGGCGGGCTATATCCGACGAACCGGTTTCTACGAGATTGCTCCGGCTATGAATTACCTGTTTTATCCATCAGGATCAGAACAAATAATCAGCCATGGTCCAGGTGCCAGCTTCAACATGTTACTTGACCCGGAATTAAATGTAACTGACCGGACAACACAGCTTTCATACATAATCAACTGGCGGAAAACAAGCCAGCTGTCGATAAGCGCTGAGGAAGAGTTTGTTAAGCTTAAAAATGCTTTTGATCCTACAAATACAGGAGGAGTGAAACTTGCCGCAGGCGAGCAGTTTACCTGGAAAATAGTCAGGGTAGAATTTACTTCTGATCCCCGAAGATTATTAAATTACAGCCTGAATACCACCAGGGGAGGTTACTTTAACGGAACCCGTTGGAACATAGGCGGGGTTATGAATTACAGGTTACAGCCTTATGGTAGCATTGGAATGACAGTAAATTACAATAACATATCGTTACCTGAACCCTATAACAGTGCAGAATTAATCCTTGTGGGACCAACACTGGATGTAACCTTTACTGACAAGATATTTTTCACTACTTTCGTCCAGTACAACAACCAAATCGATAACCTGAATATGAATATGCGGTTTCAGTGGCGTTTTGCACCAGTATCGGATCTGTTTGTTGTATATACAGAAAATTCACACGCCGAAAGTTTCAGGAATAAAAACCGGGGGTTGGTAGTTAAACTGTCGTACTGGTTTAACTAAGTAATTATCCAACAGTTAAAACAACGTGAGTAAATTCCAAAAGGGAATGCAGGACTGAGGCAAAGAAACAAATAAACATACTGCAGAGAGAAAATAGTCATAAGAATCCCAAAGAGAAATGTGGTAGAAAATCAACCATGTACTTACTGACAATCCACAATTTCAGAATTGTGAACTCCTTAAAGAACAGCCATCACTCACTTTGTATAAAACGAAATGATGAATTGAAAGATCGTTTCAGTTGAGCTTTTAAAAGGTTGAGATGGTCGCGGATTAACTAAAAAGGAAGAATAATCCCAAACTGAAAAATACCAGTATCTCCAGCAACCGAAAGTTGCAGATTGTCGATAAATTCAAGTCTATTGTTTCTTTGGATCCCCCACATTACTGCATCGAAAACAAACAGAAAAGCTCCCTGGAGAATAATCGAGTTTCCGTAACCCAGCAACAAGTCTTCCTTATTGGGTTTTTTGGATGACAGATGCTTCAGATAAAAACCGGTTCCAACATAGAGAACGTCTAGCCCTGCGTTTATCAAATACAGATTCTCTGTTTTACGATGCGTTTGAAGGATTTCATCCTGAGTTAGCCCTGCCGCATTGGTTTGCAGATAATTATACACTGCAAATCCTGCAATTGATAAATTGACGGTATTCCAAAAAAGATTCATTTGGTGAAACCGCATCGTGGACCCACCGGTATTTGACCAACCGATTGCACCAGTGGCGATATTGGCAATTGCCCATCCGCCCAAAACATACATCCCCGTTTTGTTAATTGCGGCACTTTTATCGTAAAAATTATTGTAATCGGATTGTCCAAAAACTGCAGGTAAAAGCCACAGAAACATAACTGCTGCAAGTACTGATTTTTTCATCTCTTGTATTTATTTATAAGTTATTAGGCAGGCTGTGCATATTCAAATTAGAATGACGTCCGAACCAATTTGACAGATTGAATATTGAAAGCTAAGAGATATTTTCCATTTAAAAAAACTATTTCATTTGTTGATTTTAGGGACTGTTGAGCTGTTGCAGACTTTTTACAGAGAGTTGGATTTCTGAGATGAGTTAGGATAATAATAGATGTCTCACAGCTATAACTGAGACAGGTGGCATTTTACACCAACCTTTCGCAAATCAATATGCAACTTCCAAATACCCGGGGAGCCATGGATCGGAGAAATCCGGTCTTTTTCTTATACCTTCAGGAATATTTTGCGACGATACATAACCCATAGTATCAGAAAGATGATACTTACATTTGCCAGCCTTAGCAGGACACGATAATAATCACCAAGAAATTGCTCGGTTCCAAAAAACAATGATTGTGAAATGCTGTTGAAATTCAAGATCATATAGAGCATATATGCCATGATGGAATTCATGCCGTAAATTTTCAGCCAGTTCAGGTATTTTCCAAAATCTTTGTAATCAATAAGGTAATAAAACAAAGCCATTAGCAGAAAGCAGATACCGCTGCTGTGCAGGGTCATTGAGCTTGTCCAGATCTTTTTGATTATTGGCATTTGCAATCCCCATAACTGTCCGGCAATGATCATGGCAACCCCTCCGACAGCCAGCCATTGAACTTTTTTAAGTTTGGGGATACCACTCTTCATGATTTGTCCGGCAAATACGCCTGTCATAACCGTAACGCCGAAATTCAGGCTGCTGACTATCCATGTATAACGGTATTTTCCGAAGTCGAGACCGTTTTCGGTTATGGTAACGCCGTCACGGAATCGACCCAGCACTACCCTGTCGATATATTCGGCAAGATTAAGGTCGGGCGTGAAGTTTCCTCCTCCAAACCCATCAATCCGTACAAAGGTAAGCAATGCCCAATAGACCAATAAAAGTCCGGCACTGGTAATGATCTGCCATCTCAGGTTCAAATGGATAAACATGATGGCCGATATCAGGTATCCCATAGCGATTGCCTGTAAAGTATTGGAGAACAGGTAAAGCTTTTCAGTATTCAAAGCCAGGAGATTACCCTGGCACATCATGCCGAATATCCACAACAAGACAACCCTTTTCAGGATTCGTTTGTAAAGACTGAACCTGCTACCCTGCGCCAGGTATTTCGAAAAGGCAAAAGGCATGGATGCTCCTGCCATGAACATAAAGAGTGGCATGATGATGTCCCAGAATCGAAAGCCTTCCCATTCCATATGCTCGAAAGGAATGGTCATGGAGTGAATCCAGGGTACGTCCATTGCCCTGGCAAGCGCCATCAATACGGGTTGAAAAAATACAAGACAGAAAAGATCAAATCCCCTTAAAACATCGAGGGAGCCTAAACGTTCGGTTTGCAATGGTTTCATAATGTATGTGAAGTCAAGGTTTTTTGATTGGTTTACCTGAAGAATTTTTCCGCATTGGCGAAGTAAATTTTGTCAATCACTTCTTTTGGGAGCTGTAGACCCTTAACCGGTTTCCCGTCAAGATCATCAACGATTACAGCCTCGTCAGTAGCCAGCCAGATAAAGTGATCTTTCCATCTTTTTACCAAACTTTCGGCGGTAGCCGCATAATTGCTGTTTCTTGCCGAGACCCCGACATCAGTTCCATACATGATCCGGTCCTGGTATTTGATCATGAAGTCGCGCACTTTCCCAGGCTCGGTGATTGCCTGATACTGCAGATGCCCGATCCTTGCCGAGAATTCAACATCATAAGAGGGGAATTTGTCGAGAGTTTTGGCCACCTCATCAATGCTCCACTCCTGGCTGCCCAGATGGGCGCCCGTAAAAGGAATTCCGGGATACCGCACCAGTAGGTTATCTCTTGCCCCGATCTGGTCTTCATGAGAAGGTGCTTCCGGATGAAGGTACATATGGTATTGCGGGTTATTACTGAAATAATTCCGGTCGTTGTCCAGGGTCATTTCTTCCAGTGGAAGCCAGCAGTTTTTAGGTTCTCCCAGATGGGCAAGCAGCCGGATGCCGTTTTCTTCCATATATGCGAAAACGGGTGCAAATGCAGGATCATCGGCCATAACATATTTCCCATCCTGATCTTTTAGTGTCATCCCTATGTTTTTCCAGATTTTAATTCCTGAGGCACCTGCGGCCATGCAGGTATCAATCCTGGATACAATTCTTCCGGCAAAGTCATCAGATCCATAATGATTCACCCCAAAAGTCCCGAAGAATGCAAATTTATCCGGATATCTGTTTTTTAATTCAGTGGCAATATCCAGTTGTTCACTGATAGACCTACCTGCGTCAACGTTTGGGGATACCAGCCTGAAATTCAGAGAGTCAGCCAGAAGCAGATACCTGTCGTCAAGGGTTTCGTAATGGAAATGGACATCAATCTTTTTGACTGTCTGGAAATCATCTTCAATATAAAATTCAGAAACACGTGAACTGCAGCCAGATAAAGATCCTGCCATTAAGGCAACGAATGCAAGCCATAAAATCAGATTGTCCTTCATACGATTGGTTTTTATTAATGGAATGCCCGGTGCCTGAAATTAGATAAAATTTTAACAAGTGAAAGAATTTAGTATCCGGAACATGGAATCCTGTAGTTGTAATATGTAATTACTGTTTCCACGAAATCCTTTTTAGGTTATGAAGCGCCAGCATTCACATAACTTCTTATCCTATAACACCTTATAACTATTTTACTATTTTTATAGTATTTTTATTAAATAAATAGTACTAATTTGAATTTTCATTACTATATTTGTAGTAGTTAAAATTGGAATTCAATGGAAGAGATGAAAACACTCACCAGGGCCGAAGAGCAAATCATGCAAATCCTCTGGAATTTGAAAGAAGGAGTCGTAAAAGATGTGGTTGAACAATTTGAGGAGCCACGTCCCGCATACACAACCGTTGCCACCGTTTTAAAGGTCTTGGAAAACAAAGGATTTGTGACTTGCAGAAAGATCGGCAACACCAATCTCTTTTTGCCGGGTATAACCAAACATGAATATGCACGTTTTCAATTTGGCTCCCTGTTGAAAGATTATTTCAGCGGTTCATTTCCAAAGCTTGCCACATTTTTCGCCAAAGAAAACAACCTCAGCATAGCTGAACTGGAAGAAATGCTGAAAATTACGGAGCGCGAGTTAAAAAAGGAAAATAACAACCATTGACCATGGAAACATTCATCGTGTTTTTAATCAAGGCATCTATCGGAACAATCCTGTTTTATCTGGTATACTGGTTTTTCCTTAGGCACGAAACATACCACAATGCCAACCGCTGGTTTTTGTTGTCAGCGCTATTCACATCAGTTTTAATACCCCTGTTCCCCGTTCAATACACATTGTTGGTTGAGCAAGGCAATGCCTCCAACCTGTTTGTTGCCATACCCGATAGCTTTAAAAATATTCCGGTAATTAACGGGCAAGATCAGGCTCCCATAGGATCTATTGATTGGCAACAGGCGATTCTGCTGGTTTATTTTACAGGTGCGACCATCTTTTTATTGCGCCTTTTAACCCAAACCATCATCCTGATCCAGTTAATGTTTAAAAACCGGATCAAGCCTAAGGAAGGCATCCATATTGTTGAAAACGAAAAGTACGGACTACCATTTTCGTTTTTCAATGTAGTTTTTATCAATCCTAAATTTCATACACAGGAGAACCTGCAAGAAATTCTGGCTCACGAAAAAGTGCACATTCGTGAGAAACACTGGTTCGACCTGCTTTTCATAGAACTGTTAACAGTCATCTTTTGGTTTAACCCGTTCATTTGGTTTTTCGAACGGTCGATCAAACAAAATCACGAGTATCTGGCCGATAAGGGTGTTCTTGCGCAGGGACACCCGGTGGGCCGGTATCAGGCTTTATTAATTAACCAGTTAATGGGCATGCAGATCATTGGAGTTACCAATAACCTGAATTTTGCCCTTAACACAAATCGATTAAAAATGATGACGAAAACGAAAACATCCCGCCTTGGCAGGATAAAATTCATGTGGGCATTGCCCGCTATTGCGCTGCTGATGTTTGCTTTTGCCGAACCGGCTTACAAAGTGAACAAGGGTGAACCTGCTGATCCAGTTTCGGCATTGAAGCAAGGTGAAAAAGAGTTTGTTGTGAAAGGGAAAGTGGTACAGGAAGAAACCGGGAAACCATTGCCCGGGACTTCAGTAATCATCAAAGGAACCATGGTGGGAACAGTTTCCGACATTGATGGAAATTTCACCCTGGTTGATCCCAATCCAAAAAAAGGTGAAAATGGAGGGTATTCTACCGAAGTGGTCTTATCTTTTGTAGGCAGGGAAACGAAGGTAATAAATGCCTATTCGGTTGCAAATGAAATGGCCATTACAGTCCCTGATATCAAAATGAAGGAAGGAGTATTTGTAATTAATCCGAATGACCTGATAGCACC
>JAEYXH010000007.1 GCA_023428545.1 Bacteroidota bacterium
GAAGTTTAACTGGCTTACATCCATTCTTTTAGCCAGTATGTATGCTTCCAATACCCTGATTACCTATCCCATTGTCAGCAAATTGGGCATCGCAAAGAACCGGGCCGTGAATATATCGGTAGGGGGAACAATTCTTACCACAGTTGGGGCATTGGTCATTCTTGCCATCATTATCGGCTTGAGTATTGGTGAGATCGGGCCGGGATTTTGGCTGAAACTTACTTTATCGCTCTTAATATCAACCGGGATTATACTTTTGATATTTCCGATTGTTGGACGATGGTTTTTCAAAAGGTACGACGATAATGTCGGGCAATATATTTTTGTGCTTGGGATGGTTTTCCTTGGAGCCTTTCTGACCCAGGCAGGCGGAATTGAGCCAATTGTGGGAGCATTTATGGTTGGACTGGCCTTGAACAAGCTTATCCCGAATACGTCACCATTAATGAACCGGATCCACTTTGTCGGGAATGCTTTGTTTATTCCTTTTTTCCTTATTGGCGTTGGTATGTTGATCGATGTGCGAATATTTTTCAGCAATACCCAGACACTCCTTGTAGCTGTTATCATGACAGTTGTTGCCACCGGAACAAAATATATTGCGGCTTGGCTTGCCCAGAAGACCTTCAGGTTTTCCGTTGAGGAGCGCGGTGTTATGTTTGGACTGACCAATGCCCAGGCAGCATCGACTCTGGCTGCAGTTCTCGTTGGCTATAATGTCATCGTTGGTAACGATGAAATGGGAAATCCTGTCAGGTTGCTCAACGACAGCGTATTGAACGGAACCATTATCATGATCCTGATTACCTGTACCATTGCCTCTTTTGCAACCCAACGCAGCGGCCAGAGGCTTGCAATGAAAGAGGCTTCTTCCGAAGATATTCCTGAAGAGGATTCCGGAGAGAGAATTTTAATCCCGCTTAGCAATTCTGAAACGGTTGAAGAATTGATACACCTGAGTGTCACGGTAAAGTCAGCAAAAAAGACGGGGCAATTGTATGGTTTGAATATTATCGATAACAGCACTCAAAATTCAGCGGCAGAGAAAAGAGCCCGGAAATTGATGGAGATAGCCGAAAATGTGGCTGCTGCCACTGATGATACCATTAAGCCAATCGTAAGGTTCGACTCAAACGTTGTAAACGGAATCCTCAACGTGATCAAGGAGCATAAAATCTCAGACCTTATCATTGGATTGCATGAAAAAAAGGGAATCACCGATTCATATCTTGGTAACCTTACGCAAGGAATTCTTAATAAATCAGAAACTACCACGTTAATATACAGACCTCTGCAGCCGCTTGCAACCATTAAACGCCATTTGATATTTGTACCCGATCATGCCGACAAAGAGATGGGATTTCCATTCTGGTTGGTAAAGATCTGGAATATTGGAAGGAATACCGGGGCAAAGCTGGTTTTTTATGCATCACCTGAATTGATCGGTGTTCTTCAGAAGATCCAGAAAAATCATCCGGTAGATACCTCCTTCTTTGAATTCCAGAATTGGGATGATTTCCTGATTTTGTCAAGGGACATAAAGGTCGATGATAATTTGATATTTATTATGAGCAGGAAAAATTATCCTTCGTACCATAATCTCATGTCTAATATTCCTGTCTACCTCAATAATTATTTCCAGAATAACAGTTTTATCCTTGTATATCCCAGTCAGCCACAGTATTCTGAAACGCCGGGATACGATCCAACCACATCGTCAATGTATGAACCTTTGACTGACAGTATTGAACGTATTGACCACTTAATGAAAACTGTTGGGAAGTTATTCAAAATGAAATAAGTAGATCAGTTTCTCCAGTTTCTACTTAATATAGGTGATCTGCAATGTCACCAGATAATTTCGGGGAAGTCCGGGATAATAATACCGGGGTTGTGAATTTCCAAATGACGGGGCATTGATCAGGTACATGGATGCATAACGCTTGTCGAAAATATTTTGGACTGTTCCAATGGCGTTCCAATGTAATCCCATCCAATCGAAACTTTTGGCCAACCTGAAATTGTATAGGCTATTTTGTTCCGAATAAAGGGAATTTGCATCATTCAAGGGAAGTTTACCGGTATATCGGTGACTGACCAATCCGCTCCATCCCTTGGATGTCCTGATTTCCAGTCCATTGTTGAGGACTATGGAAGGGACTCCAGTCAGCTGATTGCCTGAAAAATCATTATCCAGATCCATGAATTCCTCAAAATAATATTTCGCGATCGTCCCGTTAGAATAAAAATTCCATCTGAGATTACGTATGGGTGTCGCATAATATCTGAGGTCATATTCAATTCCGTTGTGGATTGTCTTGCCTGCATTGACCCCAACAAAAGCATCTTCGCCTGTACGGCGCGCAACCAAAAGGTTTCTGATCCTCATTTGGTATAAAGCCAGGTCAAGAAAAAGCTTGTTTTGCGCCATTTTTCCACGCCAACCTATTTCCATGTTCCAGCCTGTTTCCGGTTCTATTTCCGGATTCACCTGGCCATCGGGCTGCAGGGTCTCCTGTAGCGATGGGGAGGAAAATCCGTGACTGGCAACCGAATAGAGGGCACTATTTCTGGAATACTGATAGTTTACTCCCATTCGTGGAGATACTAGTATAGGAAATATTTTATCTCCCGATGCATCTCCATCTTCCACGTATAAATCGGAGTATTTGTAACGGGTGTAATTCAGGTTCACGCCTGGTTCAATTGTGAGATCGGGTTTTATCTGCCATCGCAACTGACTGAATAGATTGGTCCAGAACCTGATTTCCTGGTTCTCGCTCAACAAATGGGCAGGATGGACGCTTTGGTTGCGGTATGTTTCCCAATTATAACTCTCACGGAATGATTCTACACCAGTATGCCATTCCGCTTTCTCTCCCTTGATCTTAAAGGATGCCCTGCCACTAACGGAAAGGTTTTCCTCGGTGAGGAGATTAAAGGGGCGGAGTTCTATGTTCTCGGTATGGGCGATGTTGGCTGTCGTAACAATTTCCATCTTGTCAGTCGCATGGTGATTGAAACTGATCGCTGCACGGATTTTCCTGACATCTTCATTTCCTTTGACCGAAGCCCAATTGGATGCTGCTTTTTGGGGAGTTTCAAGGAAGGTGGTCAAATCAATGGAACTGGGAATAAAGGCTTTTAAATCAATGAAATTGAAAAGTATAGTTAGCTTGTCCTTATTCCTTAGAATAAATTGATTATATGAAAAAAGGTTGCTGCGGTTGTACTGATTGTTCTCCCGATATCCATCACTATAAAGGAAGTCCGTAATTAAGAGGTGGGATGAACTTTTCCCGTTTGCCAAAAAAGTGATACCCTCCTTGTGGGTCCCAAAGGATGCCGATACAAATTGGGCAGAAATTTTCATAGCTTCACTTCCGGGCATGGTTTTTAAAAGAATGGCACCACCCAAACCTGACCCATGAATTCCTGAAGAAGGTCCCCGCACGACCTCGACCTGAGAGAAGGACTGGGGGCTTAAGTCCTCCAGTGTGGTTTGTCCGTCGCCTGAAGTCAGTGGGATATCATCAAGGTAAGCCCTTATTTTGCTCGTACCATATGCCGACCGGCTACCGATTCCCCTGATTGTAATCCGGTTTGTATTGAATGAGCCTGAATGCATGAATACGCCCGGTACCTGGTTGAGCGAAGGTTCAAGTGCCACCGGTGAATTTCGAGAAATCTGACTGGATGTCAATAAACTGATACCAGATGTACTATTCAGTAAACGGCTTTCGATGCGGTTGGCAGATACCGTAATTGCTTCAATATTCTGCTCCTCCGGAAACAAAATGACATCCAGGGCACCTGATTCAGGTACCAATAAATCTTTTGGAATGTAAAATGAAGCGCTAACCGATATAATGGAATCATCCGATTCTGCCAGTATTGAAAACCGTCCTTCGGAATTGGAATATGATTTGGTACCCCCAGTTGAAATTAGCGCATAGGATATTGGTTCACCTGTCTGTCCGTCTTTTACAATGCCAGTAACGGGTATTTGTCCGAACAGTTGAGCTGCCAGCAAAAATTGAATGAATAGAAGCAGTAATTTCATCAAACCATATTATTTGGATTCACACATAAAAACAAACCCGGAACTGGTCCGGGTTGTTTATCGGGGTAATAGTATATTTATAATTTGAGTATCTTTTTCAATGTCGGTTGACGTTGCGTCGTGATTTCCACAAAATACAATCCTGGTTCCAAATGTTCCAGATTGACTTGACTACTGGTGAAATTTGGAATCTGTATCAGTATTTGTCCTGTCGAAGATATGATTCTGAGATCTGAAACGACAGGTACGGAAACATAGACATGGTCCTTGACAGGGTTAGGATACACTTCAATTTTTTGTTTATCGATGACTTCTACGCCAACCACAAGCCTGACCACTGCTGAACCCTGCATTGCAACAGTACATCCTGTTTGCGAATTCTCGGCCAGTACGGTATAGTCGCCGGTTCCCTGAACTCCGAAATCAAGCGATGAATTTGTACCGGCAAGGGTTGTCACCACTGCTCCGTCTTTCATCAGGTAATAATTGATTCCTGTTTCACTCCCTGCAAGATAAACAGGTTGGCCTTGTTGGGCAGGCGAATAATTGCCGCCTCCGGTCACCTCAAACACTTCAGGTAAATCATAAACCAGGAGAGTAGCCGTTACAGTGCTGTCACAACCATTGATGTCGTTGAAAACTTTGGTGTAATCACCCGATTCTTTTTCCCAGTTTCCAAAGATTTCCACGCTGTCGCCTGCGCAAACTGAAAATGACTGGGTAGAGAATGATGGAGAAAGCACTTCAATTGTGATTGAATCACTTGCAGTACATCCGTTTGACGCTGTAACGGTCAGGTAATAGGTTTGGGTTACTTCTGGTGATACGGTAAATGACGCAGCGCCAGAAGCTCCGTCTCCCCAATTATAGGAAGCATAACCTTCTGTAGCGGTTAGTTCAACTTGTGAACCTTCGCAAATTGCCAAATCTGAGGCTTCAATGGTTGCGGAAGGAGCGGGGATGGCGCTGAGCGTCAGTACAATGGTGCTGTCGCATCCTTTCAATACCGAAGTCAGGTTGTGGTAATAAACGCCCGGTTGACTTAGCTCCTCACCATAAAAATCATAGGTGCTGTTGCTGCAGAAACTGGCTGTTGTTCGTGTTGTATCTGTTTTGTGGTATAAAATCATGGTAGAGGCTGTGTTTGTGCAGCCGTGTGAATCGGTTCCGATTACTTGATATTCAGTATATTCCTTAGGTGTAACCGTGATCTGGGCACCATTCCCCGAAACATTCCACGAATAGGAAACGCCTCCCGCGGCAGTCAATGTGAGGGAAGATCCCGGACAGATTACCGGGTCAGCAGGGTTAATATTTATATCAGGTTTCGGGTAAATGGTTATGTTTTTGGTGATTTCACTATTGCCCAAGGTTGAATTGGTCCCTTTCAGACTTACCGAAAAGTTGGTTGCCACCGAGACTTCCGGAAATGTAAAGCTCAGGTTTTTGTCTGTACCGGCTATTTGTCCGTTCACTTTCCATTCCCATGATTGTGAAGGCAGGTTCTCACTTGTTCCAGTGAAATTGAGTGTTCCGCCTGTACACGGATTTCCTGAAACGGTAAAATCGACCTCGAAATAATCGGCCATGATAAATTCAAGTTTATCTACATCGAGCGTACTTCCAACCTGGACTTTCGCAAGGTCATCCTGCGAGAAAACAGGTGAACTCATCATGATCACATTGACCGTGTCGGGATTTACGCTGCTTCGGTATTCAATAGGTACCTCAAATTGGGTCCAATTGCTGACATTTGCTGAACCGGTGATCCTACCATATCCAATGGTATCCCTTTTGTTTACATTCCATTTTGAGAGAAGCACGGATATATAAAATGAATCGTTGTTGACCTGGGTATAACGATGGTATCCGGTAAGCCTGGTCGGCCTGCCAGTGTATGGATAGCCTGCCTTTGTTTTTGGTTCCTTAAATTGTTCTGCCCCGGTGGCATAATAGAGATCCGATAAAGTCAATCCTCCCGGAAGTTTATAGGTTGAACCGAAAAAGGTTATTGATCCTGATTTTAATCGCGCATAATAACTACCATCATAGGGGTGGTCCGACTCCTGGGTAACCCCGATATATTTTATGGTATTCAGGTAATTGATATTGGTGCCGTACCAACTGGTCGGCAACAGTATATAATCAGTGGAAGGTGTCCAGGATTCAAAGCTGGCATTGGGCGGGTTTTGTGCCGAAATTCGTACAAACGAGAACATCAACAGTCCCAAAAACAGAAAAATATTTCTTTTCATTTTGAAGGTCTTTAAAATGAATTCATGTCAAAAGCGTCGCACTTTCGGTGTCAAATATACCGATTCGAAAGATTGATCAGTCTATGCCTGATGAAAAAAATGGATTTGGCAATATGAGTTGCTGGTTGTTAAAGTCGAAAGGCCGGGAGTTTCCGGCCTTTCGTATATGGTTCATAATCAAATTTTAAACGACATAAGTCGAAGAGGCTGTATCTCCGCCCCGACCTGTCCAGTTTGTATGGAAAAATTCACCTCTGGGTTTGTCTATCCTTTCATACATGTGCGCACCAAAATAATCACGTTGTGCCTGTAACAGGTTGGCGGGAAGTCTTTCGCTGCGGAAACCATCGAAATAGCAAAGGGCTGAGGTGAGGGCCGGAACCGGAATGCCTTGTGAAAGGGCAGTGGCACAAACCCTGCGCCAACCTTCCTGTGCTGCCTCAACCTTTTCTTTAAAGAATGGATCAAGCAACAGGTTGGGTAATTCGGGATTGTTATCAAATGCCTTTTTGATATCTCCCAGGAACGCAGAACGAATGATGCAACCACCCCGCCACATCAGGGCAATACCGCCATAATTCAAATTCCAGTTGTATTCCTTTGCAGCTTCCATCATCAGGTTATAGCCTTGGGCATAAGAAATGATCTTGGCTCCGTACAATGCCATCTTCAGGTCTTCAACAAATTGTTTTTTATCGCCATTGAAGGAGGTTTTTGGTCCTGATATTACTTTTGACGCCTGAACCCGCAGATCCTTTTGAGCAGATAGACACCGCGAGAAAACTGATTCACCTATGAGGGTGAGGGGAATACCCAGATCGAGGGCTGCTACACCTGTCCATTTTCCGGTTCCTTTCTGTCCTGCAGTATCCAGAATCTTTTCAACCAATGGCTCGCCATCTTCATCTTTAAAAGCGAGGATATCCCTTGTAATTTCAATCAGGTAACTGTCGAGCTCTTCAGTATTCCATTTCCTGAATATCTCGTGTTGTTCGTCAGCTGACATGCCCAGCAGGTCCTTCATAAGATGATAGGCTTCATTGATGATTTGCATATCGCCATACTCAATGCCATTGTGTACCATTTTTACGAAATGTCCGGCACCGTCTTCGCCTACCCAATCGCAGCAAGGTGCACCATCATCAACCTTGGCGGCCACTGCCTGGAAAATTTCCTTCACATGGGGCCAGGCTTCAGGTGATCCACCGGGCATCATTGAAGGTCCCAATAGCGCACCTTCTTCGCCTCCCGATACGCCTGTACCTATATAAAGGAGTCCTTTGCTTTCAACGTATTTCGTCCGTCGAATGGAATCCGGGAAATGCGAGTTCCCGCCATCTATGATGATATCGCCAGGCTCAAGGTGGGGGATAAGCAATTCAATGAAATCGTCTACCGGTTTTCCGGCTTTAACAAGCATCATGACTTTTCTGGGCCTTTCAAGCGAAGCAACCAGTTCTTCGATACTTTTGGTTCCGATAAACTTCTTGCCGGCACCCCTGCCATGTATGAAATCATCAACTTTTGATACAG
This sequence comes from Bacteroidota bacterium, assembly GCA_023428545.1. The sequence goes on from JAEYXH010000007.1 coordinate 7,852, forward strand.
TACGGTTATATACTGCAACTGTGTACCCCTTACTTTCCATGTTCAGTACCAGGTTTTCGCCCATGACGGCCAACCCGATCAATCCAATGTCTGCTAAATTTTTCATGTCTGTATTTTAATTTTATGATGTTTAAATTTTACTTGTATTCCTGTGGCGTGTTATTCTTTATCGGTAACCAGAACCTCGAATCCAGCTTCTTCCAGCATTTTCGCTGCATTTTCCGAAACCTGGCTGACCTTCACTTTATACACCGGGAATTCTCTTCTGACGGGATATTCTTCACGCCATTTTTCAAAAGTTTCAGGATTACTCCGTAGGTTCTCATCATCATTCTCGATGTTATAGGTCGAAAGTACCGCTTCGGCCATAATCGACTCATCATCACGCCGTGATCCATTAATGTCGAGCAAGGTATTGTCGGGCATCTCAATATTCCCGGGTTGCCAGTTATCGATGCCAAGATGAAAAAAACGACTGATTGCCCTGACGCTCATCATGGTACCGTTTGCCTTCCCGTCTTTCGAATACCCTGCTATATGGGGGGTGGCCAAAAAGCACATTCCCAATAACTCACGGTCAATTTCTGGCTCATTTTCCCAACAATCGATAACCAGGCCCGAAATTGTATCTTTGCGATAAGCAGCTTTGACAGCCTGGGTATCAAATACTTCTCCTCGACAAGAGTTTATCAGTAGAGGTTTTCTGCGCAATCCCGCCAAAAATGTCTCATCAACCATGTGGTAAGTGACATCGTGTCCATCCATGGTAAGCGGCACATGAAAGGTGATGATGTCTGCTTCTTCCCGGATGGTTTGCAAGGAAACAAATCCTTCAGGGCCTTCAACTCTTTCTCTTGGTGGGTCGTTTACAAGGACCTTCATGCCCAGAATATCGCAAAAGCGCGCAACTTTCGATCCCACATTTCCTGCCCCAACGATGCCAATGGTCTTTTCTCTTAATTTTATTCTGTAACGAAGTGCCCAGGAAAAGAGGGCTGAAGCGATGTATTGTTCAACACTTTTTGCATTGCACCCTGGGGCATTTGTCCATTTTATGCCAGCCTTATCGCAATATTCCGTATCAATGTGATCGTATCCGATGGTGGCGGTAGCAATCATCCTGACTTTTGAATTCTTCAAAAGGGATTCATTGCAAAGGGTACGGGTCCTGGTAACCAATGCATCGGCATCAACCACTGATTCAGGGGTTGTTTTGCTGCCGGGCAGGTAAATTACCTCGGCAAAGGCTTCCAAGGCTCCCTTTATGTAGGGTATTTTATTATCGATGATAATTTTCATTCGCAACTTTCACTTGTTTTTATCATTATCATGACATTGATATTCATAAATGCCAGCCAAATGGTTTAAAGATTGATCCGGCAGCTTCCCTTTATTCTTCCCTGATCGCGGGAAGACCGGCCATAATAGTTTCTAACCATTTCGTCGAGCACTGCGCTTGTACGGGCTGCAGTTTCTCCTGTACTGACGCATGCTGAGCCCTTTTCAATAGCATTGACAACCTGCTCAATCAGCAGGTGCTGGATGTTTTCCGGATTTTGAAATCTGTATTTGTGGGTACCTTCCCTGTTTTGCATGACAACTTCAGTGTGCAGAAATGTAGGAATGGTAATGATCCCTTTGTCTCCGGTTATGGTAATGGTATCGGTTACAGCTGCCTTTGGGGCATCAAAATTCCAGGTGCCGGTACCAACCACGCCGTTTTCGAAGGAAAAGGAACCCATCACGGTGTCTTCGGCCTTATACAGACCTGCCTGGTTTACCGCAATTCCTTTCACTTCGGCAACTGGTCCAAACAAGAAATCAAGATAGTCGAACTGATGCGACGCCAGGTCAAAAAAGTGACCAGCTCCGGCTATTTCAGGATTGACATGCCAACTCATCTCCTCCGACGAAAGATTTCGTTCACGTGCTTCCCTTATCAGTCTGATCTCAACCGTGCGGGGTTGGCCGATTTCACCTGAATCAATCAGCTCTTTTACTTTCAGGAATGCTGGCAATGTTCTTCTATAATACGCGACAAAGAGAGGCATTCCGGTTTCATCCGACACTTTAAGCATCTTTTTGCATTCGGCATAATTCAATGCCATTGGCTTTTCGACGTATACAGGTTTCCCGGCTTGCATGGCTCGAATCGCATATTCGGCGTGCATATAGGGTGGGGTAGCGACGTAAACGGCAGTAACTTCCTTATCGTTTATCAGCTCATCGGCTTCGCCGTAAAATTTAGGTATTTGATGTCGCCGGGCATAGTCCTCTGCCTTGCTGATATTACGCCTCATCACTGCAACAAGCCGTGAGCCGGGTACCTTGTTAAAGGCTGGACCACTTTTGACTTCAGTTACATTGCCTGAGCCTATGATTCCCCAATATACCATACTTCTTATACTTAATTAAAACTTTCTTATCAAAACTGAAACCGATCTTTGTAAGCCCAAAGCCCCAGCGCTGGATTACTGATATAGAAGATTTCCTCCCCGTTTGGAAGTGTATTATATCCATCCCTGAGTGACGAAGGGTTATAACTGGCAAGCATCTTGTCGTAATCGGCCCACTTGAACCCAACACTCTCAATTTCTTCACGGGTCAGGTTACCTTCAACTTTGCCCGGGCAATAGGTAATTGAGAAACGACCTTCGGACGAGCCATGAATCAAATGGGCGGCAGCCCCCAGGTTATTGCGAAGTTCCTCATTCTCTTCGGTAGCTTTCAAAGTTGCCGGGGTGCCGAAATGGCCATATTTCCTGATCAGCCTGTCAATTTCCTTGTCTTCCCCAAATTCTTTCAGGGCAGGCGCAAGCACAATCAGTTCCCCGCCATCGGCAATGGCCATGCGTGTCCGGTATATCGACTTGTTACCCAGCCAGGTGCTCTTGAATTCGGTAGGATCTAGCCAAACGACCACTTTTTTAAGAGGTTCGGCAACCATTTCGAAGTTCACCTGCAGCGATAACCTGGCTGCCTTGTCGAACACTTCAAAATCGTCGCCGACAAAAAGACCGTATGTCTGAAGTTTTCCCGCCTGGTTGACCCCTACAACTGTCTGGACGTATACGATGGGCATATGGGCTGAAAACTTCTCTGAGGCATAGTTGAAAATCTTGCGTACCGGGGTATCCGCCCTGCCCATCATCTTTTCCATACCATATGCAGCCCCAATGAAATGGCTCTTGTTGATACCTTCAGTTCCCCCCGTTCCCACAAAAATATTCTTGTTGTAATTGGCCATGCCCACAACCTCGTGGGGCACCACTTGGCCAAGTGACAGGATGAGGTCAAATCCTCCGTCGACAAGAAGTTTGTTGACCTGTGCAGGCCATGGATAACTTACGGCACCCTCCGAGACATCTTTAATGAATTCGGCTGGTACAGTTCCCAACGTTATGACATCATTTCGCCAATCATGGATTCGGAAAAGCCCTGAAGGTGTTTTCCCAAACATATGGGCAATTTGCTCGCTGGTCATAGGGCTGTGGGTACCCAGGGCCGGAAGAATATCCGTGAGCTTGTCGCCGAAATACTCCCAGGCAAATTCGGTCAGTTCTCCCGCACGGCTGGGATATCTTGTGAAATCCGGAGGTATGGCCAGAACTTTCCTTCTGTTTCCCATCCTCTGCAAAGCGGTAAATAATCCTTGCCTTAAATCAGAGGCACTCAGGTTATGGTTTACCGATCCTGACTCGAAGTACATCATATTCTATATATTTTAATAATTATCTAAAGTATAAGTTTGGAATATAGATGATAAGGAAATAAAAATGAATCGGTTATCTTTTTACCCGGGCATTTCCTTTCCAGATACTCCATACCATCTCTTCATCAGCAGGTTGCGCATAATCGGTGAGGAATGTGGTTGCCAATGCGCCAGTGGCCCATCCAAACTGCGCCCACTTTTCGGGTTCCCAATCTTTAAGAATCCCGTATAGAAGCCCACCAACAAAACCATCACCTCCGCCAATCCTGTCGAGTACCTGGATTGTCCTTGGCTCGATTACGTGCCAATTGTCGCCTTCGAGCATGATGGCACCCCAAAGGTGTTCATTTGCGCTGATGACCTGGCGTAGTGTGTTGGCAAAAACAGTAGCATTGGGGAAAGCCAGTTTGATTCGGCCTATCATTTCCTTAAACCCGTCAATTTCGGAGTTGATACTTTTGCCTCCGGCTTCCGGTCCCTTAATGCCCAGGCATAACTGGAAATCTTCCTCATTGCCGATAATGATGTCTGAAACTTCGGCAATTTCCTTGAAAATGGCATGCAATTCATTTTCACGCCCTTGCCAGAAAGTTGCCCTGTAATTTAGGTCGAAGGATATACGTGTTCCATACTCTTTTGCTTTTCGCGCAAGCTGGAGGCAAAACTCACCTGTATCTGGTGAAAGAGCCGCAATAAGTCCGGATAAGTGTACAATCTGAACACCTTCCATTCCAAAAATGCGGTCAAGATCAAAATCCTTTACGTTCAGGGTCCGGCCTACTTCACCAGCCCTGTCGTTTTGAACCCTCGGTCCGCGTGTGCCAAATCCGCTATCAGCGATATTGAACTGGTGCCGGTAGCCCCATGGTCCTCCCTGATCCACTTCGGGACCCTCAAAATCCATGTTGCGGCTTTTAAGGTTACTCTTGATGAACCGGGCAATCGGACTATCCTTTACAAAGGTGGTGAGCACCTTCACCGGAAGTCCGAGATAGGAAGAAATGCTGGCAACATTGGTTTCGGCGCTTGTGGCCTGCATCTCAAACAATTGGCTGCTATGAACGGGCTGACCGTTAACAGGGGTGATTCTCACTCCCATACTGGTTGCGACCAGCAATGAGTATTTACAATTTTTTTTTAATTGAATTGACATATCTTATTGAAAAATAAAGTTTTATAAAATAATCATGTTATCCTCTGGTAGGATGGGGAACGATATCGGTCAGTTCAGCGATTTTTATTGGTCGACCTTCGTCAATCGATTTTCGGGCGGCAACGCCGATGAGAAGCGACATGGCGCCATCACGGGTTCCTGCGGCATGTTTCAGAGGATCAGGTGCCGACGGATTTCTGAATATCATGTCCTGAAGTCTCGAATCACCACCACCGTGGCCTGTCCTTGTTTGTGGAACCTTAACCAATTCATATTTGCCAAAGTTGTCAGAGACCATAATTTCATCGTAACGACCTGTATCTTCTGATTTCTGGCTCATTTCACGGGCATGCAGTTCAGCCTGGTTGACCATTTCAGCCTGCCTCCAGGGGATGCCTTCCCAGCTGTCGATCCGGCCATTCCGGCCATTGAATGCTATGGAGAATCCTTCATAAGGAGAGTAGGTGGTAAGGGAATAACTTACCTGAACATTGTTGGCATATTTGATCTGCACCGCCATTTTATCGAAAATGTCAATGCTTTCGCGCCATAGGCAATTATCCCTGATGTAACCATCGTACTTTTCGTTGGCTACATAGAGATCCATCATTTCCTTGTTTTTCGTGATGTCAAAATAAAACTTGCATTGGTCGGTATAGGCACACTGGCGGCAGTTAGCACCTCTGAATGCGTTATTTTTTCCATAATGCTCCAAAGCCCCGTAGGCAAAAACCTCAACTGGGTCAGAGTTGATCCACCAGTTCAACAGGTCGAAATGATGGGTAGCCTTATGAACCAACAGGGATCCGCTTTTATCGCGGTATCCATGCCAGCGCCTGAAATAATCTGCGCCATGGTATGTGTTGAGATACCAGTGAAAATCAACGGCATAAATATCGCCAACCCTTTTTTCGGCCAATAATTCCTTTAGACGGGTAAATTGTGTGCCATAACGGTAATTAAACCCAACGATAACTTTCTTCCCTGTCTCTTTTTCGGCATCAAGTATGGCCTGACACTTAATTTCATCGGTAGTCATCGGCTTTTCGGTCAAAACATTGCATCCCGAACGCAACCCCTTGACAATAAACTCATCGTGGGTCGAATCAACCGTGGTAACTATAAGCAAGTCGGGCTTTACCTTTGCCATCATCTCATCAAAATTGGTAAAGACCGGACAGGTGACACCGATTTGTTTTTTTGCGTATTCCAAACGGCCCGGGTTGATGTCGCAAAGCGCGACAAATTCAATGATATCGCCATATTCCTGCATGATTCGGCGTCCCCAGAACCCAACGCCTCTTACACCGGTCCCAACCATGGCAATACGGGTCTTTGACGCCCCAATTGTGCCACCGTGCACCGGATTTACGAGCATGGACCCTGCCACTGCCGTACCGGTCGCTGCGATAAAATGCCTTCGTTTCATAAAGTATCAGTTATTGGTTTTTGACATATCATAAATTAACGTTTGGGTTATACCCCGCCAAAAGCACTGTAGCCGCCATCAACAGGAATTACGATGCCCGTGACAAATGATGAAATATCAGACAGAAGAAAGAGGGTAGTGCCCTGAAGGTCCTCAGGTTCCCCAAATTTACCCATCGGCGTATTGTTGACAATTTTTTGTCCACGTGCAGAATAGCTCCCGGTTTTTTCATCCATAACCAAAAAGCGGTTCTGGTTCGTAATGAAGAATCCCGGGGCAATGGCATTAACCCTGATACCCACTTTGGCCAGATGCACTGCCAACCATTGCGTAAAATTGTTGACTGATGCTTTGGCGGCAGAATACGCCGGTATTTTGGTAAGGGGTTTGAATGAATTCATGGAGGAAATATTGAGTACCACGCCTTTTTGGTTTCTAAGCATGTCGGTGGTAAATACCATGGTTGGGAGGACAGTGCCCTTGAAATTTAAGGCAAATACACTGTCAAAACCCGCCGGGTCGAGACCGTAAAAAGTACCGGAAAGATCATCCAAATCTTCTTCTACCATTTGTTCAACCCGGGTGGTGGCTTTGGGATGATTTCCGCCAGCACCATTGATAAGGACATCGATATCACCAAGTTTGACATTTATCTCCTCTCTTGCTTTTTCAAGTGATTCCTTGTCAAGTACATTTGCTTCGACTCCAATGATGGTTGCACCTGTTTCAGCTGCTATTTCAATTGCAACCTCACTTGCAAGTTCCCCATTGATGTCGGCAATGGCTATTTTCATGCCGGCTGCTGCCATGGCCTTCACGATAGCCTTTCCAATAACACCGGCTCCTCCGGTAACAACGGCAATTTTCCCTTTCAGGTCGTCAAACGATGCGTTTTTCATATCTGGTATTTTATCTTATTGTAATAACTATTCAATTAATATCTGATATGCAACAATGATGTCAGCCTAAAAGCATATCGTTGTCAGGCGAAATCAGTGTTTAAATTCACGGTAATAATCTACATTTTCACTGGTTATAATGTCAATGGATGTATAGTTTGCTTCATCAACTTTCTTTCTGCGAATTACATGCTGAAATAACCTGTCGATGGCATTGTATCCTTGTTCTTCAGGTCTTTGGCATATCAGAAAACTGACAATCTCCTGTCGGAGGTACTTTCGGTTCTGTTCCAGAAGATCGTGTCCAATAATTCGGATACCATTGATTCCTGCTTTCTCGAGAAGCCTGGCCATCATGAAAACCTTTGAATTTGTAACAAAAATACCGGCTGGCTTCAAGCTTTCGATATCGTTTAACATGGCCGATTCCCATGAACTGTCATTAGTGTTCCCAACTTCCCGGGTTATGATTGATTTTTTTGGTTGATGTACTTTGAACCACCCGTAGAATCCCTTTTCCCTTTCCACCAAATGGTTCATGTTGTCCATTTCTTTGGCAAAGTGAACAACTATGACTGGATTCTCTGGAGGAGTAATCAGCCCCATTAGTTTGCCAGCCACCATTCCACTTCTGAAAGAATCCTGCCCCACATAGGCAATGGGTCCAGCATTTTTCAATTCGGAATCAATGAATATGAAGGGGATATGCTTTTGTTTTAATACATCGACAAGTTTATAGGCTTCCCTTGAATAAAATGGCGCAAGTACTACTCCATCCGGATTTAAGTCGATAACCCTCGCTGCTTGTGAAGTGAAATCAGCCGAGTCAGTTTGACTGAAAGTAAGATTCTCTGAAATGATCCCATAGGGCTGTAATTCGGCAATTCTTTTGCGAACGCCGGCCAGAGGCTTATTCCAGTATGCATCGGGGGATGGAGGCTCGGGGAAAAGTGTGACGAACAGGACCGGTTTTTTCGAAGCCAGGGTACTTGCCAGTATGTTGGGCTGATAATTTAGATCGCTGACAATTTTTAGAATTTTGTTGCGTGTTTGCTCGGCAACTTCGCCCCGGTTATGCAGAACACGGTCAACCGTTCCAATGGATACACCAGCTTTTAGAGCAATGTCCTTTATCCGTATTTGCGTTTTCTTTTCGATGGCTGCGGATTTACTTTTCTATAATTCAAAAATAGCAAAATTTACGTCCGTGTTCGTACACGGAGAATAGTTTTTTAAGAAGAATCCAATTATTTTGGAATTTTCTATTTGTAAATTTCACAGAATAAATTTGAGTTAATACATTTGTAACACGACCGCAAAAGCTCTTTATGAAAGAAAATGTAAAGAGTTTTAGGTTTATATGGTTATTGTTATTTCAACATTTATAATTTTACAGTTGAAAAACCTTATTGTCATAGGTTTATAACCAAACAAGAAATAGAATTAAGAATTATTAATCACTAATCAAAAAACAAAAATGAAAGATCAAACAAAAAAAGGTTTGACACGTCGTCATTTCCTGGGAACTGCCGCAGTTGGGTTTGCCGGCATGGCCATCTTGCCGGGGATCACTTCGTGCAAACAGGCTCCTGTAGCAACCGTTTCTGAACTGAGACTTGGATTCATCGGTCTCGGAAGACAAGCGATGTTTCTACTGAATGGTTTTATTCAGTTGCCTGGTGTTAAGGTTGTTGCTGGTGCCGATGTTTATGGGGTAAAAACCACGCGGTTCCAGAAAAAGGTTACCGATTATTATGCCGAAAATGGTATCGAAGCTGAAGTCCAGGTTTACGAAAGATTTGAGGATATCATTGGCAGGGAAGATATTGATGCCGTCGTGATTGCCACACCCGATCATCAACATGCCCGAATTGCCATTGCAGCCTGTAAGGCAAAGAAAGATGTTTATCTTGAAAAACCACTTACGTTCACCATTACGGAAGGACAGGAACTTCGTAAGGCGGTTCGTGAGAACGACGTGATTCTTGCAGTGGGAAGCCAGCAGAGATCAGACCCGAACTTCCAGCATGCTGTCAAACTGGTTCAGGACGGTACACTGGGTAAAATCACCAAAGCTCATGCTTATGTTGGTGCTCCACCAAAACCTTATGATCTTCCGGAGGAAACCCTTCCCGCCGATCTGAACTGGGATTCATGGTTAGGGCCACTGCCTGCTAACATTCATTTTAACAATGAACTTAACCCGCCAATTTCTCTGGATCCACCACAAGATGAGACCATTTGGGGAGCATGGCGTTGGTATAAGGAAATGGGTGGCGGCTTCACTACGGACTGGGGCGCACACATGTTCGACATTGTACAGTGGGGTCTTGGTATGGATGAGAGCGGTCCGGTTGAAATTTCTCCAGTTGGCGACGGCACAGAGTTTATGTCGTTCACTTATGCAAGCGGAACTGTATTTACATCTGAACCATTCGATGAGCAACTGACGAAAGGTGTCAAATTCATTGGCGAAAATGGTTGGATTGAAGTTTCACGCGAGCATTTCAAAGCTTCAAATCCCGAATGGGAACCTGCCAAGGTTGAAGGCGCAGATGATACTCCTTATGAAACCAAAATACCGCACCAGATCAATTTCGTGGAATCGGTGCGTGAACGCAAAGATCCCGTTGTGCCGGTCGAAATCGGCCACAGGACTTGCACTGTATGTACTTTGGGTAACATTGCATGCGATCTCAAACGGACCATTAAATGGGATCCGGCAACTGAAACATTCGTTGATGATACCGACGGGGCTGCAACTGCTTTAATGCACTACCAGTACCGTGATGGCTGGACACTTGTATAAAGTTTTCAGGATATTGAACTCAAAGCTGCCTCGAAAGGGCAGCTTTTTTTTGCTTCGTATTATTGGTATTCTCAGAAAATCCTTCTATCCAGATATTGGCCAATTGGAGGAGATTTGCTGTCCATTCGCAGGAAATTGCACACCATTATTGGTGTTCATTTACTTTTTGAATTATCTGCACGTTGATAGAAGTTATTGACCGGTTCCTGTCAAAGTCTTACCAACTCCATATCAGATCCGTACCTTCTGCGTATATTGTATATATGCCAATACACAATATACGCAGAAGATATGCAGCATATATGCGGATAGTACGACTCGGTAGGGGACTTGGGCAGATCGCTGGATGGATGAAAATCCTGACAAGGGTAGGGGTTAAAAGAAAATGCCAGACTCTATTGAGACTGGCATTAACAACCTTCAACTACTAACCGATTTTAACCCAAAAAATTATGAAGCATCATTAAATGCTTTCACATTTAACGATGTGCAAATGTATTTTCCGCGAATAAAAAGGAATGTAATTTAAGTCACAAAAGCCTGGAATAATCGATAAAATTTCGATTCATCTTTACTTTTCCTTGATTTTCAAGCTTTTTAAGCAACCGTGAAATGACTTCTCTTGAAGAATTAAGTTGTAAGGCAAGATCAAGATGGGTGCCATCATAAGTTCTTTGGCCTGTTTTAGAAAATCTTTCCACGAAAAAGCGGATCAGCCGATCATCCAGGTTCATGAAAGCAATCGCCTCAATTACATCAATCAATTCCCTGAACCTGTTTTGGAAAGTCTGCATCACAAACTGTTTCCAGAGAGGGTATTTGTTCATCCAAATATCCAGATACTCGACTGGAAGGATGATCACATGTACGGGCTCTTCTGCAACAGCATTTACCTGGCTCACTTGTCTGGTCATGCAGCATGTAAGTGACATGGCACAAACTTCATTCTCCTTTAAATAATAAAGCAGCAATTCATTCCCGTCAGAATTTTGTTTGGTTACCCTGATCAGGCCTTTCAACACCAGGGGAAATCCAGCTATATATTGCCCTTCGCGAATCAGGTTTTCGCCCAATTCAAATGTTTTTTCCCGTCCGGTTTTAAGAATCTCTTTCTGGAGCTCTGGTTCCAGAAAGAGAAATGTGTTTAATAGGTTTTCTTCAAGCATGTTTAGTAATATTAGTCAGATAGAAGAATTATAGCGGGGAATCAACCATGCAATCATCCCTTTTCGCTTAATTCGAGCCATCTCATCTCCATCTCTTCCAGTTGTTCTGATAAAATTACAATTTCCTGTGACTTGCTGAACAGGGAATCATGGTCGAGCGTGCCTGAATTTAACAACTCTTCCAGTTCTTTTTTCTTATTCTCAAGGCGCGGAATTTCACCTTCCAGTTGTTCCAGTTCCCTCTTTTCCTTGTATGTTAGTTTGCTGTTATCGATACTTTTGGCTCGTGGGGATTCTACCGTTACTTTAATTGTATCAGGTTTACGGTCTGATGCTTCTTCTTCGATCATGTTCCTGTATTGGGTGTAGTTTCCGGGAAAGTCGGTTATCAACCCTTTGCCATCAAAAACAAACAAGTGATCGGCTATTTTATCCATGAAAAACCGATCGTGGGAAACGATGATCACACATCCGTCAAAACTTTCCAGATAATCTTCCAGAACATTTAATGTCATGATGTCGAGATCGTTGGTTGGCTCATCAAGAATCAGGAAGTTGGGGTTCTGCATCAGGATTGTGCAGAGATAGAGCCTTCGTTTTTCCCCACCGCTTAGCTTTTCGATGAAATCGTACTGTACGGAAGGGGGGAACAAAAATCGGGTCAGCAATTGAGAAGCACTCAGCCTGACTCCGCCTTCGAGTTGGACATCCTCGGCAATTTTTGTAACGGCATCGATTACCTTTTCTTTAGCATCGAATTGAATTCCGTCTTGACGGTAATATCCGAAACGAATCGTTTGCCCAGTTTCGATCTTTCCGGTATCGGGTTCCACCAGTCCTGTAATTAAATTAAGGAATGTACTTTTTCCGGAACCGTTATCCCCGATGATCCCTACCTTTTCAAAACGGGAAAAGCTGTAGAAAAAATTTTCGATCAGTTTGACCGGACCATAAGATTTACTGACTCCATGGATTTCAAGGATTTTTTTACCGAGCCTTGATGATTTCATGTCGAAACTAACGGCCTTTTCATTTGATTTTTGCCTTGCCTGCTCTTGCAACTGGTCAAAAGCATCTACCCTGTATTTTGCCTTGGTAGACCTCGCTTTAGGCATTCGCCTGATCCAATCGATTTCAGTTTTCAGGAGATTTTGTGCTTTTGACACGCTGGCCTGCTGGGATTGTATCCTTTCATCCCTTTTTTCGAGGTAATAGCTGTAGTTCCCTCTGTATCTATATATTACGTTGTCTTCAAGTTCGATGATTTCTTTACACACACGGTCCAGGAAATAACGATCGTGGGTTACCATCAGCACTGTGATCCTTGCTTTTTCAAGATATTTCTCAAGCCATTCGATCATATCAAGATCGAGGTGGTTTGTGGGCTCATCCAGTATCAGGAAATCTGGTTGGCCAATCAGGGCCTTAGCCAGTGCAAGGCGCTTCTTCTGTCCACCTGACAATTCACCGACAATGGCATCCAGGTTATTGATCTTCAGTTGGGTAAGAATTTGTCTTATTTCGACTTCAACATCCCATGCCCCCAAGTGGTCAATCCTGACCGATAAACGGGCAATATCTTCCTGGCGATGATGCGTAAGTGCATCCTCGAACTCCCTGATTATCTGAATTCGTTCATCTTCTCCTGTAAATATCTCGTTGAGAACCGTTTTTGCGGGATCGAGATCGGGAATTTGCTCGAAATACCCAAATTTCAGGTCGTTGGTTCGGGTAATTTTTCCATTTTCGGGTAATTCCTTTCCTGCAATCAAATCAAGCAGCGAAGTTTTACCTGCTCCATTTTTGGCAATCAAAGCTACTTTATCATCCTTATTGATGGTAAATGATATATTTTCAAAAAGCAACCTGTCTCCGTATCTTTTGGAAACCTCTTCAACCTGAAGGTATGGAACCATGAACAAAATTTTGCCAAATGTAGAAAAAAGGGGGGAGAGATAAAAAAAAGCCGGTCAATACCGGCTTTTTCTGATTAATTGTCTAATTTAAAACCATTTCTATATGAGGAGGTGAAATGATCTTCCTAATAATTATCGTAAAGTTGTTACTTTTAATCTATATGACTTGACAAATCTGATATTGTTACAACTATAATTGATGTTTTTTTAAACTTTCGGTTAAAAAATTCATAAACAAAGTCGAAATCGTATGACTTCCAGGAAATTACTGTTTAATAGTGTTATTGATTATTTTTTGAGAACGATGCCAGTTGCTGAGACAGAGCTGGAATATTCCAATCCTTTTCACCTTATAGTTGCCGTGATACTGTCTGCCCAATGCACCGATAAACGGGTGAACCAGATTACACCAGCTCTTTTGAAAAGATATCCCGATGCCACAAGTATGTCGGAAGCAGAGCCTGCCGAGATATTTGACTACATTAAAAGCTGTTCCTATCCCAATAACAAAGCCAAACACCTGGCAGGCATGGCAAGGAAATTGGTCGAGTTATTCGATGGAAAGGTACCCGAAGATATTGACGATCTTCAGAAATTACCCGGAGTTGGCCGAAAGACAGCGAACGTGATTGCCTCCGTTGTATATAATAAACCTGCGATGGCTGTTGATACCCATGTATTCAGGGTTGCAGCAAGGATTGGTTTGACGGTGAATGCAAAAAATCCCTTGGAGACCGAAAAACAACTGGTCAAATATATCCCTGAGGAGTTGGTTGCCACAGCCCATCACTGGCTGATTCTTCATGGCCGCTATGTGTGTATTGCCAGAAAACCTTTATGTGAGAAATGTGGGCTGACTGATGTATGCAAGTATTATAAGAAATTAAATAAGGAACAAAAGGCTTAAGGCCATCACACCCATGCCTCCGGTTAATCCGTAAATGGCTATATGGTGTTCACCATATTCCTCGGCTGAGGGCAGAAGCTCATCCAGTGAAATAAAAACCATAATTCCTGCAATTCCGGCCATGACCGCACCAAAAACCACGTCAAAGCTTCCTGAGTCGAGAAGCGGAATCAGCAGAAGATAGGCAATTAATGCACCTATGGGTTCCGAAAGTCCCGATAGAAACGAGAGCATAAAGGCTTTTTTTCGGTTGCCGGTGGCGTAATAGACTGGTACCGATACCGCGATGCCTTCAGGGATATTATGGATAGCGATGGCAATGGCAATGGCAATACCAAGCGTGGGATCTTTCATAACCGACATGAATGTGGCAATTCCTTCGGGGAAGTTATGGATACCTACTGCCAGGGATGTCATGATCCCCAGGCGATAAAGTTTCCTGAAACTCAATGCTTTGTTTTCATTGTCCATAGATTCAACAGACCTCATTTCATGCGGGTTTTCGGCCGAGGGTATAAATTTGTCGATCATGGCAATCAGCAACATGCCTCCAAAAAAGGAGGTCAGGGTATATAGCGTACCGTTAAACTCGCCGAATTTCTCGATGAAGGTATTCTTTGCATCCGGAAAAATCTCGACAAATGAAATATAGATCATGACTCCCGCGGAGAATCCAAGGGCAAACGAAAGTAATTTCGTGTTGGTCCTCTTGGCCAGAAATGCAATTGTACTGCCAATTCCTGTGGCAAGACCTGCAAACAGGGTCAACAAAAAAGCGAGTAAAAAATTTCCATCTTCCATCATGGTGAAAGCTCTATCAGTGCCGGATGTAAAGATAAAATAAATATCAGCGAGCCTCAGGCCAGAATCTTGATTGTTTGTAAATTCATGCTGATTCAAATTGTAATTTAAAACGGTTATAAGTTTGTAATTCTATCAAACTTTATACTTTTGTCGACACATGTGTTTAATCAAAAACTTCTTGCTATGGCTTATGTAATTTCTGATGAATGTATAGCTTGTGGAACATGTATAGACGAGTGTCCGGTTGATGCTATTTCTGAAGGTGATATCTATGTGATTGACCCTGAGCTTTGCACCGATTGTGGATCTTGTGCCGAAGTATGTCCAACTGAAGCTATTTCACCTGCGGAATAATTTCCCGGAGATAAAAAACTCAAGCCTGGAGCCTCGCTTCAGGCTTTTTTCATTTTTACTTTTCCTGAGTCAAGGTTCCATACCTGTTTGAATTCATATAAAAGGTTCATAAGTATTTGAATTTTTCTTAGCTTTATCCGGCTCCAGCAGGGGCAGGTTGGAGATGAATGCTATGGTAAAAAAGAGAGTCGTAATTGTTAATCAAAACGTTACAAGTTATAAGGCACATCCTTATGCAGAGGTTGTGTTTACGAATTCTTCCAGTGAAGCCGCTAAAGCCCTTTTCAATTTAAATCCACAAATCATAGAGCTTGTTGGCGGCGATGGTACCTTGTCGGGCACCCTGAATGATGTCCTGTTTCAGGATGCTTCATTTCTTTCTGACAAACTGATAAAAATCACTCCAAAGGGATCGGGGAATGACCGCAACAAGTCACTGAAAGAGCTTGACCGGGCCGGAAAGTCCAAGGCTTATTCAGGGGAAGATTTCTCATCGGCAGGTGATGCCTTCCGGATTATTACCGATGATTATCTTCTTGCTACCATCAATGATACCTATCAGAGATATATTTTTAACGTGGGTGGAATTGGGCTCGATTCACAAACACTTCTCGAATATGAGGATCTTAGGAGAAGGAAAATGCCTGCAACCTTCCGCTACTTCGAGGCTGCCTCAAAAGCAATATATAAACTTAACGGTTCGGTGGGCAAGGTCGATTACGACATACCCGGGATTGGTCTGAATTCAGCGGAGCCTGTGATGTTTCTTTTTATGGTAGGGAAGTATTTTGGTGGGGGAATGCCTATTAACCACAAGTTGCTTGACAACGATGGATTGTTTGAATCGATAATCCTTAAAAGGGGTACCAACCTGAAATTATTCCGATCGCTCATTGCTATTTCCTTGCTTCAGCAGCCACAATATAAGAATCCGTTAGTTAGCTATTTAGAGCCAATGGGTAAAGTAAAACTCGAAGTGGATAATACCGATAAATTTTACTTTGAGAGCGACGGGGAGGTACTCATGGAAAACAATAAGCCGGTGTCGGTCCATAAAATTGAAGTCGAAATTGCCGGAAAGATTACGTATTTACTGGATTAAATACATCCGCAAATCAGCCCGTCAGCCAGACTGTCGAGTAATTCCGCTTCTTTTTGTTTTTCCTGACAGGTGCCTGAACAGTTCAGACAAACAGGTTTCATTACAACGGGATTCATTTTAAAGTTTGACTCTTCCAGAAAATGGTTGCACACAAAGCACACCTTAGTTTCAAAAGCTTCCTTATTTTCCGGATCAGATAGCATACTCTGAATGATTAAATTTCACGGTACAAATATATCATCATTAATTCAGCATGCACAAGTCTGCTATATTGGCTGAATTCAATCAAGTGATTTAGCAATATCCCCAAAACACCGACATTGCGTCAGATTTTTGATATGGCACGATATTTATAAAAATTCATGAGTGCATTTTTTATACGCTTTACAATTGACTACATTTGCAACACTGTATTAATAAGGAATTAAAGTATCCATATGGCATTTGTTACTAAACTTTTAAGCAAAATACTCGGCAATAAATCGGACCGGGACATAAAAGACATTGATCCTGTTCTTCAGGCTATTAAGAAAGAATATGAGAGAATTGTTAAACTTAGCAATGATCAACTCAGGGATGAAAGCGACCGCCTGAAGGCCTTGATCCAGGAACGGATCCAGATTGAATCACAGGAAATTGAAGAACTCAAGGTCAGGATTGAAGAGGTAGAAATCCAGGAAAGCGAGAAGCTTTATGAGCGCATTGATAAGCTGGAGGAAATAATTACCGAAAAGATTGAAGCTGTCCTTAATGAAATACTTCCAACAGCCTTTTCAGTTGTCAAGGAAACCGCCAATCGATTTTCATCAAGCGATAAAATCGTTGTCACTGCTCGGAATTACGACCGTGATCTGGCAGCTACACGTTCCAGTATTGTTATTGAAGGAGACAAGGCCATCTGGAACAGCCGTTGGATTGCCGGAGGTAGTGAAATAAAGTGGGAAATGGTACACTACGACGTACAGCTGATTGGTGGTGTTGTTCTTCATCAGGGTAAAATTGCGGAAATGGCCACAGGGGAAGGGAAAACCCTGGTTGCGACATTGCCTGTTTTCCTGAACGCACTTGCCGGCAGGGGTGTCCACGTAGTAACGGTCAACGATTACCTTTCAAAGCGTGACTCTGAGTGGATGGGACCGATATTTGAATTCCATGGTTTAAAGGTTGATTGTATCGACAAGCACCAACCCAATTCTGAAGCCCGTCGAAACGCCTATAATGCAGATATCACCTATGGTACCAATAATGAATTTGGATTTGATTACCTGCGTGATAACATGGCTATCAATCCCCAGGACCTTGTTCAGCGAAAACACCACTATGCCATCGTTGACGAGGTGGATTCTGTGTTGATTGATGATGCCCGGACTCCACTTATCATTTCCGGACCGGTACCTAAAGGCGAAAATCAGCAGTTCGAAGAATTAAAACAATATGTTGAAAAGCTTTTCCGCGCTCAACGGGAAATAATCAATACCATTTTTACTGACGCAAAGAGGCTGTTAACTAAGCCAAACGCTTCAGATGAAGAAAAAAAGGAAGGTGGCCTCCTGCTGCTCAGGGCACACAAAGGAATGCCCAAGAACAAAAGCATTATCAAGTTCCTTAGTGAAGAGGGCATGAAGGGAATTCTGTTGAAAACAGAAAACTTCTACATGCAGGACAACAACAAAAATATGCATATTGTAACCGATCCACTTTTCTTTGTGATTGAGGAAAAGCAAAATTCGGTTGAGCTGACTGAAAAAGGAATTGACCTGATTTCTGCCGGCTTTGATGATCCGTCCTTCTTTATACTTCCCGATATGGGGGCTGCAATTGCCGAACTTGAACACTCAGTCATGTCAGCCGACGAAAGGATCGAGAAAAAAGATCTGCTTCTGCAAGACTATGCGGTTAAGTCGGAGCGGGTTCACACCATTAACCAATTGCTGAAAGCCTACACCATGTTCGAAAAAGATGTCGAATATGTGGTAATTGACAATAAGGTGAAAATCGTGGATGAACAAACCGGCCGTATCATGGAGGGCCGAAGATATTCTGATGGTTTGCACCAGGCTATCGAGGCTAAGGAAAAGGTGAAGGTAGAGGCTGCTACACAAACATTTGCAACCATTACCCTCCAGAATTACTTTAGGATGTACCACAAGCTGGCAGGTATGACAGGTACTGCTGAAACGGAAGCAGGAGAGTTGTGGGACATTTATAAACTGGAAGTGGTGGTCATACCGACAAACCGCCCCATTGTCCGTAAAGACCACGAAGATTTGGTTTATAAAACCAAGCGCGAAAAATATAATGCGGTCATCCAGGAAATAGAAAATCTAAATAAAGCAGGAAGACCTGTACTGGTTGGTACCACTTCTGTCGAAATATCAGAGTTGCTCAGCAGAATGCTGAAGATGAAAGGGATTCACCATAACGTGTTGAATGCCAAGTTACACGCCAGGGAGGCTGAAATCGTTGCAGAAGCCGGACGCGCCGGTATGGTTACCATAGCGACCAACATGGCGGGTAGGGGAACCGACATCAAGATTACGCCTGAAGTGAAACAGGCCGGAGGTCTTGCCATCATGGGTACCGAACGTCATGAATCGAGACGTGTAGACCGCCAGTTGAGAGGACGTTCAGGTAGACAGGGAGATCCGGGATCATCCCAGTTCTTTGTATCTCTCGAAGATGATCTGATGCGACTTTTTGGCTCGGACCGAATTGCCGGAATCATGGACCGTCTGGGACTGAAAGAGGGTGAGGTTATCCAGCATTCTATGATTTCAAAATCCATCGAACGTGCACAGAAAAAAGTGGAAGAGAACAACTTTGGCATTCGTAAACGGTTGCTCGAATATGATGATGTCATGAACTCACAACGTGAGGTCATCTATAAGAAAAGACGCCATGCCCTGTTTGGTGAGCGAATGGAGGTCGATGTGCTCAATATGATGTATGATTCAGTCGAAAACCTTGTGAATGAATACCAGGGGTCCCAGGAATTTGAGGATTTCAATCTCGAGTTAATGAGGTTGCTTTCCATTGAATCACCGGTTAAGGAAGAAGAATTCAGTAAACTTAATTCCAATGAGTTAACTGAAAGAATATTCCAGGTGATGATAGATACCTATAACCGCAAGGTGCAGTCGATTTCAAAACAGGCTTACCCGGTTATCAAGGATGTGTACGAAAAGAAATCACATATCTACACCAATATTGTAGTTCCGATTACTGACGGACGCAGACTCTTCCAGATTGTATGTAATCTCGAGAAAGCCTACCAAAATAAAGGCAAGGAACTTGTTAAGTCATACCAAAAGCAGATTGTCCTTAATACGATCGACGAAGCATGGAAGGAACAACTTCGTGAGATGGACGACCTGAAGCAGTCGGTCCAGAATGCAACATATGAGCAGAAGGATCCTTTACTGATTTACAAATTTGAATCGTTCAACCTGTTTAAAATAATGGTAAACAAGGTGAATAAGGACATCGTCTCTACACTGATGAAAGGCCATATTCCAATCCAGAGTCCTGAACAGGTCAGGGAGGCTTCAGAAACCCGGCGTACTGACATGAGCAGATACCGTACACAAAAGTCGGAACTTCCAACTGCATCCAATGCAATGGAAGGTGCCCAGAGCCAGACCCAGGAAAAAGCCAGACCAGAGCCTGTAAGGGTTGAGAAGAGGGTTGGGAGAAATGATCCCTGCCCCTGCGGAAGTGGGAAAAAATTCAAACAGTGTCATGGTGCAATGGGTGATTAAGAACCTGGTTCCAAAAATCCCGGTTACTTAGCAGGATTGGTTGTTCATTAAAGTATATAATTAAACGACATATTATAACAAACACAAAATAAGCATGTTCCAAATTCTTAATTTTATAAATTGGAATGTTCAGCCAGAGATATTTACCCTAGGGTCGTTTGCTCCCCGCTGGTATGGGGTATTATTTGCCGCTGGATTCCTCATCGGTTACTATATTGGTGAAAAGATGCTCAAATCGGAGAATGTCAGCACCAAGTGGATTGACAGTCTCTTTTTCTACATCATAATCGCAACCATTCTAGGTGCCCGACTGGGACATGTATTTTTCTATGGGTGGGATTATTATTCTCAACATCCGGGCGAAATCCTCAAGGTGTGGCATGGAGGTCTTGCCAGTCATGGAGGCGCTTTAGGTATTTTTCTTGCCTTGATCCTTCATTCAAGGCTCATCACCAAGAGGACCGTTTTCTGGACACTCGACAGGATTGTGGTTCCCACGGCTTTGGTTGCCGCGTTTATACGGACGGGTAATTTAATGAATTCTGAAATTTACGGTGTTGAAACTTCTCTTCCCTGGGGATTCATTTTTGAAAGAAACGGTGAAACAGTTCCCAAGCATCCAACCCAAATCTATGAGGCACTGGTATATCTTGGTACCTTTATCTGGCTTAGTTTCATGTATTGGAAAACTTCGGCTAAAAACAGGCCTGGGCTTATTACCGGGATATTTTTTGTAATGATCTTTTTTAGCCGATTCCTTATTGAATACATTAAGGAGGATCAGGAAGCGTTTGAAGCTACGATGTCCCTGAACATGGGACAGTGGCTGAGCATCCCGTTCGTAGTAGGTGGGTTTTATCTGATTTACAGGGCACTTACGAAACCTGAGCAGGTATTCAAGAATAAATAGTTCCGTTTTATGGTGTGGCTTGTCAGGAGTTAATTTTTAGTGGGGTAGTGATGGATTTCCCTTTGGCTCTTGCTGTCAATTTATGACTTGGGTTATTTCTCAATCAGGATTAGTTTATCCATATCAGCAAGGCGTTCCTGAAGTATACTTCTATAATATTTTACCAGATCAAGATCAGTCCGGGTTTTGTAACGCAGGGCAATCACTTCAGCATCATCCATCCACTTCATGGCGGCGTCAAGGTCATCCGATAATTCACTTTTCAAGGCTAAATTGAAGCGTGCACTAAATGCCAAACGCCCAAATCTTTCGTGAGAATATCTTAGCCACAAACCTTCAGCTATATCCCAATCATGGTTGAACGCTGCTTCGGTTGCCTGCCGAAACTCTTCAACTGGTGGAATTATTACGATTCGCTTCGTTGTAATCCAGTCAGTTATGAATTTTCGGCCAAATGTATCAGTATATTCTTCGGCAGCCATTTCGAGAGCCACCAGTCGTGGAGGAATCTGTTGCCGGTTTCCCATGTCATCGAAGCGATTCCAGTAAAGTGTGTCAACCGCTGGAACATGGCTTATAATCTTGCCTGATTGACCATTATAAATAGACCAAATTCCTGCAACAACCACGTCACAGGACTGGGATGCTGTGCCTGGTGAATAAGTGGAGTAAAGATAAGACAGTGTTTCAAGTGAAATAACAAAATCAGCTTCACTATTATGCGCGACATTCCGGATAATTTCAGGATTAAGGGGTGCCAGATGTTCTCCAGAGGTGGCAGGGAGATAATTATACCCGTGGATATGAACATCACTTACAACCTTATGATCTTGAAAGAATTGTGAAAGGTAATCCATGCTTTTCACGGCAATCAGGCTGTCGATGTTTTCTTCAGCATTCCCATTGTCAAATACAGGGACACCATCTTTCTTCAGATAATTTTCCAAAGTATCATTATTGTAGTTGAAATTCCTGTACAACAGGGATATTCGCGAATCTGTGGGAAGGGAAAATTCACCTGGTTTAAGCACCTCAATGGGTAAATCCCTGTAAACTGTACATGAAGAAAAGAGGAATGCCAAAAAAATCAAACAAAGGTAGTATGATTTATTTTTCACTGATTTTCAAGTTGTTTCTTTCTTGAACCCAAAATTTCCAGATAATTATACGTGATGGGGCGGAATTTGGTCTCATATGACTTCACGCCCCATTCGATTGCCTCTTCGATAGTGCCTGTAATCTCATAGCCCAATGCCAGATTAAATTGGGCTTTACTAAGTACTGACTTAGAAACTTCGGATTTTTCCAAATCATGCCAAAGTTTTATGGCAGTTGCCCAATCGCCTGACTTTACGGCGAGGCCTGCTTGCTCAAGAATAACATGGCCTTTGTCAAAATAGGCACGATTTACACGTTGCCAAATAGGTGCGATCTGTTCTGACAATCGCAGTGCTGAATGAATGGCCGCTTCGGCCATGGCTTGTTTTACCGGGGTAAAGCGGTTAAAGAGTGGTCTGATCTCATAATCAAAATCCTCCCACATTAAGGTATCCCTGATCAGTATGTTTTTTACAACTTGTTTTTGGGCTGGATAATAGATCCTGAACATTGATTCATAGGCAACAGCCATTTGGGCATGATATCCTGCAAAGAACTCACCGGTTGACTGGTCATAAAGGGTTTCCTTTTTATAATCGGTCACAACCCGGGTCCGGAACAAGTCCAGAGATAGTAAGGCATCTGTTTGAAAATTCCTGACAATGGTGTCGGCTATATTCCAATCAAGCATGGTTGGAAAAAAGTGATCACCATGATTTGGAAGAATACGCTCCTCAGGAATGACTATGTCAAACCGTCCTGACTCAAATAGGAGATTTCCTAATGCTATCAGCAAGGTATCAGCTGCCTTGGTGTCATAAAGTAAGGTGTCAGCCTTAAATTGCCTTTGGAAAAAGGTTTGTTGAAGCGAATCACCTTTATAGTCATCAAAACGACTGTTAATGGCACCATTTACAAGCGTAAGGCTTTGTATATCAGGATCTATTGCCTCCTTGGGGACATGCGATATCTCAAGAGGTATGTTGCTTACTGTGCTACACGAAGCCAGAAAGTAAACCGGGATTATTAATCCCCATGTTCTGAAACGATGAAATATATTTGTCATCTTCATTAGTAAATTCCCCAGAATTTTCGCAAAAACCATTCCACGCTCATCAGCAATAATATTACAAAGAAAATCCACTTTAAGTTCAGGATTTCATTCATCATTGTCTGAAAATAATGAAATGGCTTGATATTGGTATTCGATTGGATTTCCTGAACAAGTGAAGCAATATCATCAGGCAAGAAAAAGTTGCCACCGGTTTGATGGGATATCTGAAATAAAATTCTATGATTGGCCTGATTTTCAAGTAATTCAAAATTGACTGGCATCACCACGAATTCTCCATTTTCTAAATACACATTGTCTCCAATTTCGGTTGAAGCCTCAAAAGTATAGCGACCTGAAGGTAATAATCCCGGATCTAACCGATAAAACTGGTTTCCCCTGTCAAATATATAACTAAATTCTTGTTGGGTAGAGTCTTTTAATATGATCCTGACCTCAGACGTAGTGATGGGTTCAAATGCCTCATTGTAAACCTCAGCCGTAATAATCACCGGTTCCGTTTCCTGGTAGACAGGTTGAAAGTTTACCATGAAATTATCTTCATTATCTCTTAAAGCCAAATACTGGATCAATTTGCCTATCAATTCATTAAATGAATCATGATTCTCATTTGACAGGTAATTGTATAACCGCCATTTCCATATACCTTCACCAAAGATAACCCCCATTTTATGCCCATCAAGATTGGATACAGCCAAGACAGGACGGTCAGTTTCTATATTCCTTATTTTCTGATTTGCAATCACCGTCCACTCAGGGCTTAGTTCAAACCTGGCAAATGGTACTTTGATGGGTGGAAAACGGTCAAAAATTTCACGTAAATCATTACTAAAGGTAAATAGTGAAAATTGCTCATTGATATATGGTTGGGCGTCTTCAAAATTACCTGCCTGCACCTGGATGCCAACACCATTAACCACAAGGTTAAACTGGGGAAGATGGGTCTGGGCACCAACGAGGTAAAGTATTGGGATACGATGTTCCTTGCAGTAATCGATAATTTCACTGCCTGATTGTGATGATGAAGGGATCTGCTCAAGAATAACGAGGTTGAACTGTTTGAGATCAGAAGGATAGGGCTCGGAAGTAAAATGGGCAACTTCGTAATTTACCTGCATTTGAAGCGCATTTTTTATGGCTCCTGCATCAGGGTGGACTCCATTTGAAATGATCAGGATATTTTGTTTGTTTTCAATTATTTGAATAACAAACCGCTGGGAGTTATTTTCCTTATTTCTTTCCTCTTGGCTTGGTTCCACAACAGCAGTATAATACTGAAGCCCCTTTATGTCGGCCACAAGGCTAGTTTTGATAGTTCTGAATCCTGATTCCTGGGTTGTCTGAATTGTCTCGGAGTAAACGGTTTCCCCGTTGTGCATAATCCTGAAATCCAGATAGGGAACATTAATCCCCTGATAACTGATATCTGCTTCCACAGGAAAGAGATTGCCCAGGAATGCAGACCGGTTTATTCTCAAATCGGTGATTCTGGTGTCCTGATAGGCCGTTGTATCCCCGAGTCCGACAGTATACACCGGAAAATTAAGTTTTTGGGCAGTATTGACTGGATTCTCTCCCTCATTGTATATGCCATCGCCAACCAGGATTAAAGCACCTACATTTTCATTGAAATGCTGGTTATAAATATCCTGAATAGCTTTACCATATGCCGATCTCTTATCCATAAAATCAGGCCCTGATTCCAGTTTTTTTAATTTTTCTCCGAATGTGTATTCAATATATTCATTATCCTCGTCCAAATTGCCCTTCAATTCAGAAATAAGGTTTTGGATCCCGGACTTGACATTTTCCTTGTCAGAATCTCCCGTAATTGAAGCTGAATTGTCGACTGCAAGAATAACCACGGGGTTCTGGACAATCTTTTTGATGGTTTTTAATAATGGGGCACTGAATAAGGCTACAAGAAGAAACACCGAAATGAACCTAAGGGCAATAAGTATCTTTTTTTGAATGGAAGTCAGCTCTATGGTGTCCTTGCTTTTATAATACATCAATGACGTAATACCGGCAGCAATTGCGATTGCAACCAGTATTATCCAAATACCATATTTTTCTCCAAACACCAGCTCCACAATATCAAATATTGATGAGCCTGTAAAATTAGCAAAGTGGAGATATATATGAAGATATAAGTTCAATAATCAGGAAATTTCAATAGGATACCACAAGCAATGCTTCAGAACATTTATTAGTTTTACCCTGTTAAATACTAAGAAATGAGACATCCAAACATAAAATTTAGAAGCTGGCTGATTATTCTTTTGTTTCTATCAGCAAATGTAAGTGGACAAATATCAGCGGATCCCACCCGGATTGGAAAGATCAAAGAGAGGGTTGAATATTTTGCTTCCGAAGAACTGGGAGGTAGGAAATCAGGTGAAAAGGGCGATTCTTTGTCTGCCTGGTTTATTCGTCAGCAGTTTTCAAACATGGGTTTACAGTTGCTCTTCGATCAGGGACTTCAAGAGTTTAAACTGATAGCTTCGGTTGAAATGGGGCCTGACAACTACCTTTCAATGAAAGATTTGAAATTCATGCCGAAAGATGATTTTCTGCCGTATTCATTTTCAGCAAATAAATTGATATCGGCCCCTGTTGTTTTTGCTGGTTATGGTTTTAAAATTGAGAATGATTCCTTGAATTGGAATGATTATGATGGAATAGATACCAAAGGGAAGGTTGTACTCATCTTGAAAGGTGATCCCGAAATCAATAACCCATCCAGTCCTTATGCACTTTATGCCGAAGAACGTTATAAAGTCATGAATGCTATGGACCATGGGGCAGCAGGAGTGATTTTGGTTGCCGGTCCGGATTTTAGTGATAAGGATGAACTTCAGGGCATGTTTTATGACAAAAACAGTAGCACATATGATATTCCCGTAATTCAGGTTACCCGTAAGTTTGCGGATACATTCCTTGAGGGATCAGGCACAAACATTGCTGAACTGGAGGATAACCTGAACAAAAATCTTAAGTCCCAATCATTTGAAACCGGACTGAATGTTAATCTACAATCAGACGTAATCCTGAAACAGGTAACTACTTATAACATCGCATCCATGTTGCCGGGAACCGATCCGCAATTAAAGAATGAATACCTGGTTATTGGAGCCCACTATGACCATTTGGGGCTTGGAGGTCCTGGATCAGGTTCCCGTATCCCTGATACCCTGGCAGTTCATTATGGTGCTGATGACAATGCATCAGGGGTTGCTGCAGTTTTGGACGTAGCCGAAAGGGCAATAAAAAGTCGTTCAAATCGGCGAAGCCTGATTTTCGTTGCCTTTGGGGCCGAGGAAATGGGATTGGTTGGCTCTACGCATTTTACTGCCAATCCTCCGGTTGATATCAAAAATGTAATTGCCATGTTGAATTTTGACATGGTGGGACGGCTTGACCCCGATACACGTGCCCTGAGTATCGGAGGAACAAAAACATCTCTTGAAGGTGAAGAAATTCTTGAATTACTCAATCCTGGCTTTGAACTGTCTCTTTCGGGCGAAGGAACGGGGCCATCTGATCATGCAGCGTTTTATATGCAGGATATACCTGTGTTCTTTATTTCGACTGGGGCGCATCCTGATTATCATACTCCTGATGACAATGCGGGAAGAATCAATTATCCCGGGATATTGGAAGTGAGTGATTATGCATGGGGAATTATCGAGGAGATATCGGGAAGAGATGATCGCATGACTTTTAGTGAGGCAGGATCAAAAATAAGACGAAGCACCAGGGGAAGGATGAAGGTGACGTTGGGCGTCATGCCTGATTTTGCAGGACAGGAGAAGAACGGACTCAGGATAGATGCGGTTACCAAAGGAAAACCTGCTCATACCGCCGGCATTTTAAAAGGTGATGTCATAACGGCAATAAACGGCAACAAAGTGGGTAATATATATGATTATATGAACCGGATGAACACTTTTGAAGAAGGTCAGACCATATCGGTTGATGTTCTGCGTGAAGGTAAACCCCTTGTATTAATAGTCCAATTGTAAGAGATATTAACATTATTGATTTGGAAAAAGGTTCCCGGAAATATCAAATCTCCGGGAACCTTTTTATTTATCATTTTTGCAAAGGCAGGATGCTATTCAGTGATAGTCGTTTCGATGATAGGAAAATAGCCACTTTTATCCTCCTGATTCAAAATTGCTTGATAGAGAGTTGCAAAGGAGGCGTGTATTAACATCAATGAAAAAAATACACCAACAAATAGAAGGATTAAGCCAGCAATGAAAATTAAGAATGAAATAATGGCGAGTCCGAAAATGGTCCATCCTTGGCCACGGGTCATTTTCCAGCTTTCCTCAATTGCCCGGATCGGTTCAAGGCCTTTGTCCATCACAAGGTATGAAACAAAAACAAGCCGGCAGAGAATAATGATTCCCGGTATGATAAGAAGAATGAATCCCATGATAACCAATGCAACGGTGATCAGGTTAGCCAGTACTATGTTCAGATATTTCGTCCTGAAACCATCAAATAGATCAACAATTTCAACTTTTTCACCCCTTATTGCATTAAGAAACAGATAATCTCCCCCATAATCAATCACGGGCCAGAATAAGAATCCATAGGCCATAAAGATTGGCAAGATGGCCAGGTGCCAAAACTGGAAGGTGTCTTCCTTATAGGTAAAACTTACCGGTCCATGTAAAATGGCAAGAATGATTGTTACTGCCAGTAATGGCAAAAATTGTTCTCCAATTTTTTTCCACCCGAATGACAATGCGTCCTCGATTGATGGAGTTAGTGAAAAGTAGTTTCCTGTTGTCATGTTGTTTGTTTAAAAGATTTCACATCAAAAGTAGCCTGACAGGTATGCAATTCCTAACTACTTTGGTAGGAATCTATCATATTCCTACTTAAGTAGTCAGTAATATTTGCACCGGTCGTTGTACCTTTATACGATAAATCAACTCTGATGATTAGTTTGCAACTAGCCATATATAGCCTTCTCTTCATTATAACGTCAGGGATGGTATCCATTGGAATCATCCTAAGTTATCAGTTACTCGGGAAAGGGTTTCGTCCTGAATTCCAGTGGCTGTTTTACCAGCAATTACTTTATGATGCCTTTCTGATTTTCGGCATTTGGGGATATTTCGCACTAATTCATCTTTTGGGAGATATCAGAATTGATTCGGAACTGAAGAATCGGATCCTTATTTTTCAGCCCTATATCGGATTGCCGTTTTTAATGGTTTCCTGGCTTATGCTGGTTCGATTTATTGCATCACTATCCTCTTTTTCAGTTCCTCGCTGGCTGTCCATTACATGGCTTACGGGTTGTATGCTTCTTTTGCCGGTGGGTGTATTCTTTATCCGTGAATTTTCCGACATCGGTAATTTCCACATTCAGTTTTTCAGTCTTCTTTCAGTGATCAATAGCATAATCATTTGTGTATTATATATTTGGTTGATTAAGGACGAGAAGCTGGAAGCAATCAGAAATTGGAAGCGTTATGGCTTCCTGCATGGTTTTCCGGTTGTGACCCTGATTTCATCAGCGATGATACTTTTTTGGGCTGGCAAATATCCCGGCATTCATCCGTTTGTAATTCTCACTTTGTTTTTATCTGGATTATTGCCGGTACTTCATTTTCATGGCCTCAGGCGAAGGGCATCTCTGGACGAAGAATCTCTTGAAACAGGATTTGATGCTTTCTGCAAAAAATACGAAATCACGAGGAGAGAAGCTGAAATTATCATTGAAATCTGCAAGGGAAAATCTAATCGCCAGATCTCTGAAGAACTGTTTATAACTTTACAGACCGTGAAAGACCACATATACAGGATTTATACCAAGACGGGCGTAAACAACAGGGTACAGCTTACCAACATGGCATCAATCGGAAAAAGCTGAAGTGAAAAGCAAGAAATCAATCAGGAAAATGTGAATGAAATTCTTTTTGTCTTTTGTATTGTTCTTTCCGTTTCAGAGTTTAATTTCAGAGCCTCCATTTGAATGACTATCAATGAGAAAAACAATAGTTGCCACATTCATTTTTGTTTTAATCAGTCTATCAGCTGCTCCCCAATATTTTGCAACGGGGGAGGATCCGGCCTCAATAAGGTGGCGACAGATAAACACCGTGAACTTCCAGCTAATATATCCCGCCGACTTTGAAGCGAAAGCACAGGTTCTGGCAGTTATTTCGAAATTGTATATGAAAATGGCACCCGGACTTTGGATCACAAACCCAGAAAAATTTCGGTCTTGTTTCATACCCATACAGTCAGGTCAAACGGATTGGTTGGTTGGGCACCACGAAGAATGGAACTCTTCACGCCACCACATCAGGAGATTTATGCCCAGGACTGGCTTCAGCAATTAGCTATACACGAATTCAGGCATGTTATACAGGTCGACAAAATCCACCAACAACTGCCTTCACTTCTGAAGATCGTATTTGGAGAACAAGTAAGTGCATTTGTAACCGGGGCTTATCTTCCTTTCTGGCTTATCGAAGGAGACGCCGTCATGGCAGAGACTGCCTTTAGCAACCATGGTCGGGGACGGCTACCTTCGTTTTTGATGGAGCATAAAGCTCAGGTTGTTGAAAAAGGAGTCTTCAGTTTCGATAAAGCATTTAATGGATCGTACAGGCATTTCGTCCCTGACCATTATAAGCTTGGATATTACCTGGCAGGAGAGATCAGGTCAAAGTACGGCGCTGATCTCTGGAATAATGTAATAGACAGGGTATCCCATAAACCCTTAAGCATAAATCCGGTCAACCATGTGCTTCGTCAGCGAACCGGGATGAATCAGGCCGAACTTTACCGGGCTATTTTCGATAGCTTGCGAATCGTATGGGAGTCAGCTGACATTCGCTATGATGATAGCATCTATAAAAAGATTTCGGCACCATCTTCAAAATATGCCAATTACCAATATAACCATATTCTTCCCGATGGAAGTATTGTGGCCTTGAAGACAACACTTGAAAGGATTAGTCATTTTGTTCAAATTGATGAATCAGGTTCTGAAAGACGGATATTGACTCCAGGCCAGATTTTTAACGAGTCAGTCGGGTACCGCGAAAATATGATTGCCTGGTCTGAATATCTGCCAGATACCCGATGGACCCACAGCGGAAAAACCCTGATACGCATTTATGATATTGAGACCAGGCAGCATTGGAACTTTTACCCCGAATATACCAGCTTCGCCCCGGCCATCTCTCCTGACAAACATAATGTAGCCGTCGTGGAGGTGAATATTAGAAATGATTTTTACATCTCTGTATATAACATCACCACAGGAGAATTGATCCACCGATACCAATCTCCATCTAATCATTATTTCTTTAGTCCGGTATGGATTGGAAATCATGAGCTGGTTTCAATTATTTTGGGTGATGAAGGGAAAATGTTGGCCCGAATAAATTTGATAGGCGAGACTATGGAAATTATTCCCCGACAAGGTCAGGGTGATATCAAGCAGTTAAGGGTCGATTCCGGTTGGTTATATTATATTTCCGGACACTCAGGCAAAGATGAATTATACAGGTCATCATTTGATGGCAATTCAGTTGTGAAACTCGGGGAAGCCCGATTTGGGTTTGCTTATCCTGCAATTGATCCAAAAAGTCGCAAGCTGGTGGTTAGTGATTATACATCTGATGGTTACAGACTTATCAGTATCAATCCATACGAAGTTACCAAAACGCCCTTATCCCAAGTTGTCCCTGCAAATTATAGTCTGGCCGAAGAGTTGGCACTTCAGGAAGACAAAAAGTTAGACTTTGTCCTGTCCGATACTACCTATTATAACTCCTTGCCTTATCGTAAATGGCAGAATCTTTTGAATTTTCATAGCTGGGGGCCATTTGTGGCAAATGCAAATACATACGAAATCACTCCAGGATTTAGTTTTCTGTCCCAAAATAAATTAGGAACATCTACGGCATCAATCGGTTACGATTGGAACTCTAATGAAAAGCAAGGGGAGTATTTTGTTTCATGGGAGTACAGGGGATGGTATCCTATCATCAGTTTCGATGCCCGCACTGGCAACAGGTCGGGGAAATATTATGAAATCACAAACTATGAAAATTCACAAGGGGAGATTGTCCGCAGAGACACTGTTTTAAAAAGTTTTACATATACCAGGAACCAGTTTTCCGGATCGACACATATTCCTTTTAACTTAACGAGGGGAGCCTGGTTCCGGCTCCTGCAGCCTGAATTTCGATATGGGTTAATTTCATACGGTCATCATGCCTCGACTCCTGAAAATTTTATTTCGGGGAATCTGCACACTCTTTCATACAGGCTGTATTACCATCAGATCATGCGTAGGGCACCAGGTGACCTGCTGGCGGATTTTGGCTGGATACTTGATGCAGGATATAATCATTCTCCTTATGGAAAGAGGGATGCTGGATCAGTGGGTGCCATGCAGCTAAGGACCTATTTGCCTGGGCTTAAAAATAATCATGGAGCAAGCCTATATGGGGGCATACAAGTCAGGGAAAATGGTCATTCCCAAGGTTTTTCCGATATTCTGAGGATGCCTCGGGGTATTCACCCGATTCAGCATAAAGAAATGTCAATGATATCGGCCGATTATAGGTTGCCGCTATTTTATCCTGAAATCAATCTGGGACGATTAGTTTATATTCGAAGGGTAAAAGCTATGTTATGGGGCGATTATGCTTTCCTGAAAGGCAATTATTATCAAAATGGCAATATTGCAGGTACCTTTGGAAAAGAATTTTATTCAGTAGGCTTAGACCTTGCAGCTGATTTGAATTATTTGAGACTTTATGCACCTGCCTCAACAGGTTTACGGACTATATTCTTGCCACAAAGCCAAAAGTGGGCTTTTGAATTGCTATTTTCGATCGACTTTACTTCCTTCTGAGAGTAATAAAAGTAATTTCAGGGGGCATATCCAGCCTGAATGGCAATCCGATTGTACCAATCCCTTTATTGACATACAAATAGTTATTATCATCCTGATATAAACCACCCCATGTTTTACGTGAGAAACTGATCAGGCTAAAGTCAAAGCCAGCCATCTTGATACCCCATTGAGCGCCATGGCTGTGCCCTGACAAGGTTAGTGGGTATCCTGGCATAGATCTAACCATCGTATCCCAATGGGCTGGGTCGTGGGTTAACAGGATACGAAAATCGTTTGGTTGAATTCCTGTTACAGCTTTTTCGAGGTCAGCATATTGTTGAAAGGGAGGGTGTCCCCAGTTTTCAACTCCCACTATAAAAATAGAATCTTGCTTAATTTTTATTTTCCTCGATTCATTACGAAGAAGATCGAATCCATAATTACCGAATCCTTCAATAATCCCTTGAAAATTGTCGAGTCTGCGATCCTGGTCGGGCCATCGGTAATAATCTCCATAATCATGGTTGCCTAAAATGGCAAATTTCCCGTATGATGAAGAAAATCTCATGAAATAATCATGCAAATTGTGGGTTTCTTCGTCGAAATTATTGACCAGATCCCCAGTAAAAAGGAATATATGGGGATTAAAATGATTGTTTTCTTCAATCGCGTCCGCAAGTATACCAGTATAATTAAAATTACCCAGATGAAAATCGGATAATTGAGTAATTCGAAATCCATCAAATTCATCAGGTAAATTTTCATATTGGATTTCAATATGATTCTTATCCAGGATTCGGGGGCCCAGGGTAAAACCCCAAAGCATTGCCAAGGCTACGCCTAAACTCAGCATCGATCCTGCAAATGCAATATGGTACCTGAATCTGACTTTATAGAATGGTAGTGTAACTAAACCAGCCAGAGCAACTGGAATCTTTGAAAACAAAACAAGTATTAGCAATGAGTTGAAAATAAAGTATAGCGAATAATTGGTGGCGCTGTGTGCCCTGAAAGGATATATAAAGAGGATGGTAAATCCTAAAATTATAATCAGGGAAACCAGAAAATAGGCAAGGGATAGATTCCTTAATCCGCGGTAATGCCTGAATACCACACGAAGATTAATCCATCCAAGGAAAGTAATCAGGATATAGAATGCCAGAAAAAATATGCCGGTTATCAATGAGATATTTCGCATCGTAAAAATATTTATTACAAATATAGCATTGGTTGGACCATTTTGTATTCCAAAGGTAAAAGGGTAGATGATTACAAATGTAATTCATGGTTTATTAAAGACAATATACAAATGTAACTACCTGTTTTGCGCAATATAAAATCCATTCTATTGCGATTTGTAACTTTTAATGAAATAATTTGCATAGGCAGGTTATATTTGTAATCAGCTTAAATAGCAAGTTAAATAAATTTATAAAGTACATAAAATCAATACTATATGATATTTTATATAATTAAATAATTCATTTAAACTTGAGATAAGATGAAAAGACGATAACAAAACGCCAAATAAATAGTTATAATCATTTCAATATCAGTATATTACGGTCATTAACTAATCTGTAAATTTAATTGACTGTATATTTGTTAAAGTATTGATATATAGAGATATAATATACTATTTAAATGATGTTACCAAAATCAGTAATTATCTAAAATTATTATAAATTAATTACATTTGTATATGCGGGTATTGCAGATATAAAAATTACAATTACATTTGTATCGTATGAAAGAACGAATAAAACAGTTTATGGATTACAAAGCATTGAATGCCGCTGACCTCGCCGATACAATAGGAGTTCAGCGTTCCAATGTCTCTCACGTGGTAAACGGGAGAAACAATCCGAGTTCTTCATTTATTGAAAAGTTGCTGCTTACCTTTCCTGAGTTGAATGCACGATGGCTGATAACCGGAGAGGGAGATATGGTTTCCCAATCAGATGAACCGGTGAAGGTTGAAAAAGTTGAAACCAAAAGGAATCCAGATCTATTTACTGCTCATGTTGAAGCTAAAGATTTAACCAGGTCAAAACCTTCTGAAACGTCAGATGGAAAAAACATTGAGCGGATAGTAATTTTATATGACGACAGCACTTTCAAGGATTATCGACCCTAATTTTATTTTTTATAGTCCCTAACAATTATCTCTTTGCACAAAACCAATCGACGGAAGGTCCTGAATTCAGGGCCTTCCGCGTTTTTAGCCCCAGCTTGTTAAACTTTCCTGATGATGATTGCCTGAATGTGTATGTTGGTTATCTTTGTAGTTAAAAGCGTACGAATGAAAAAAGTCGTTGATCAGTTTACAGTGGTCAGTAATATACCCTACAATTCAACTAACTACTGCATAACCCTGAAATCTCATTCGCCACTTGAGAAAATTGAAGCAGGTCAATTTACAAATGTAGAAATACCCGGCAACAAGGATGTTTTTCTGAGGAGGCCATTTTCGCTGTTTGAGGTTGATTACAAAAGTAACACGGTATCCATTCTTGTGAAGATTCTGGGAAAAGGATCCAAAACACTCACAGAAATAAGCCCGGGAGAAATTCTAAGCCTGATATATCCTCTTGGGAAGGGCTTCACTCTCCCTGATAAGCATGAAAAGATCCTCGCAGTAGGTGGAGGAAGTGGTGTCGCTCCAGTACTTCATTTAGCCAGGAATTCAGGACTTCCGGTCAACAGTGTACAGGTAATACT
>JAEYXH010000020.1 GCA_023428545.1 Bacteroidota bacterium
CCAGATCGTTACACCATTCGTGCAGGTCGGAACTTACCCGACAAGGAATTTCGCTACCTTAGGACCGTTATAGTTACGGCCGCCGTTTACCGGGGCTTCAATTCAATGCTTCTCTTGCGATAACATCCCCTCTTAACCTTCCGGCACCGGGCAGGTGTCAGGCCATATACGTCATCTTACGATTTAGCATAGCCCTGTGTTTTTGTTAAACAGTCGCCTGGATCATTTCTCTGCGTCCTGCATTGCTGCAGGATCCCCTTCTCCCTAAGTTACGGGGTCATTTTGCCTAGTTCCTTAGCCGCGAATCACTCGAGCGCCTCAGGATTCTCTCCTTGACTACCTGTGTCGGTTTGCGGTACGGGACCATATACTCGCTTTTCTTGGAAGAAAGTTCATTGCTTCGCTTCGCCCGAAGGCTATGCTCAGCGAGCTATTCCGTCAGCTCCCAGCAACTACGTCTCTCCGTCACTTTTATTGTATATGGTGCGCAGGAATATTAACCTGCTATCCATCGGTTACCCCCTTCGGGTTCACCTTAGGCCCCGGCTTACCCTGATCCGATTAGCGTTGATCAGGAAACCTTAGTCTATCGGCGTGCGGGTTTCTCACCCGCATTATCGTTACTTATGCCTACATTTGCTTTTCCAAACGCTCCAGCAAACCTTACAGTTCACCTTCTGCGCTGTTTGGAATGCTCCCCTACCACTCCTGACTCTAAGTCAGAAATCCACAGTTTCGGTGGCGTGTTTATGCCCGATTATTATCCATGCCCGGCCGCTCGACTAGTGAGCTGTTACGCACTCTTTAAATGAATGGCTGCTTCCAAGCCAACATCCTAGCTGTCTCTGCAGCCAGACCTCGTTTTTTCAACTTAACACACACTTGGGGACCTTAACTGATGGTCTGGGTTCTTTCCCTTTCGGACACGGACCTTAGCACCCATGCCCTCACTCCCGATAATCATTTTACAGCATTCGGAGTTTGTCTGGATTTGATAGGCG
Source organism: Bacteroidota bacterium (assembly GCA_023428545.1). Next base: position 1,002 of record JAEYXH010000020.1, read on the forward strand.
GTGAAGCCCTCGCATCCAATCAGTAGCTCTACCTCTGTAAAACTCTATCGAGGCTGCCCCTAAAGGCATTTCGGGGAGTACGAGCTATTTCCCAGTTTGATTGGCCTTTCACCCCTACCCACAGTTCATCCAAGAACTTTTCAACGTTCCCTGGTTCGGCCCTCCACTCCGTGTTACCGGACCTTCAGCCTGACCATGGGTAGATCACAAGGTTTCGCGTCTAGCGCTGCTAACTATATGCCCTATTCAGACTCGCTTTCGCTTCGGCTCCGGGGCTTAACCCCTTAACCTCGCTAGCAACGACTAACTCGTAGGCTCATTATGCAAAAGGCACGCCGTCATTCCGCATGCGGAACTCCGACCGCTTGTAAGCGTATGGTTTCAGGTACTATTTCACTCCCCTGTTCGGGGTACTTTTCACCTTTCCCTCACGGTACTTGTCCACTATCGGTCTCTCAAAAGTATTTAGCCTTGCCGGATGGTCCCGGCTGATTCAGACAGGATTCCTCGTGTCCCGCCTTACTCAGGATACCACCTGTGATTCATCTCTTACGTGTACAGGGCTGTCACCTCCTTCGGCCGACCTTTCCAAATCGTTCCACTTAAGATTTACTCACTTATGATGGTCCTACAACCCCGACATTGCCTGAACAACATCGGTTTGGGCTGTTCCCATTTCGCTCGCCACTACTCAGGGAATCACTATTGTTTTCTTTTCCTCCGGGTAATGAGATGTTTCAGTTCCCCGGGTTTGCCTACCGTTTACACGGTATTCCCGATTTGACTCGGGAGGGTTGCCCCATTCGGACATCTGCGGATCAGGGCTTATTTGCAGCTCCCCGCAGCTTTTCGCAGCTTATCACGTCCTTCGTCGCCTTTGAGAGCCTAGGCATCCCCCATACGCTCTAAGTAACTTTCTTCTTTCTAAAATCCTCGAATTATCTTCTTTTCTCTTTTGTGATTTGACTCTATTCCAGCATGTCAAAGAACTTTTTCATCCACCACGTACACACATTCACATGCTCTGTACCTGACTTCCGATGGCCGATATCCGGGGAATCGAACCCCAGCCTCTCTCAGGACCCCAGTCCTATCCGGTTGTTTTACCATCCAATCGCCTCAATCCCGGTCTCCAGACCATTACATGATCCCTTCCCTGATTTGGCAACCAATTATGTTTTGAACTTATTGTCTTGTTATTTTTACGTCTTCCCTGACGCTTTTGGTTCATTATTTATCCTGCCTTCCCAAATCCTGGCAGCCATCCTCTTTTGTCTCTTTCGCATCGAAGTGGAGAATAAGGGAGTCGAACCCTTGACCTCTAGAATGCAAATCTAGCGCTCTAGCCAACTGAGCTAATCCCCCGGTCGTAAAACCTGGTAGTCCCGCCCAGAGTTGAACTGGGGACCTCTACATTATCAGTGTAGCGCTCTAACCAACTGAGCTACGAGACTCTATTCCATTATCATGCCGCGAGCAGATTCCGTCTCTGTTTCCATGTTGGGCTCTTCTCTGGGCTCGATTCTCGATATCCCGAATCGCATTCTTCATTCGAGCGTCTCGCTCTCAGCATCTGTATTTTTAAAAAAAGCAAGTAAAACTAAACCTCTCAATTCAAATTTTCCCACCAGAGTTGCGTAAACCTGCGCTCCAGAAAGGAGGTGTTCCAGCCACACCTTCCGGTACGGCTACCTTGTTACGACTTAGCCCCAGTCACCAGTTTTACCCTAGGCCGCTCCTTGCGGTTGCAGACTTCAGGTACCCCCGGCTCCCATGGCTTGACGGGCGGTGTGTACAAGGCCCGGGAACGTATTCACCGCGCCATGGCTGATGCGCGATTACTAGCGAATCCAACTTCACGAAGTCGGGTTGCAGACTTCGATCCGAACTGAGACCGGCTTTAGAGATTAGCATCACCTCGCGGTGTAGCTGCCCTTTGTACCGACCATTGTAACACGTGTGTAGCCCTGGACATAAGGGCCGTGCTGATTTGACGTCATCCCCACCTTCCTCTCACCTTACGGTGGCAGTCCCGTTAGAGTTCCCGGCTTGACCCGCTGGCAACTAACAGTAAGGGTTGCGCTCGTTATGGGACTTAACCCGACACCTCACGGCACGAGCTGACGACAACCATGCAGCACCTTGAAGAGTGTCCGAAGAAAACCAACTTTCGCCAGCTGTCACTCCCCATTTAAGCCCAGGTAAGGTTCCTCGCGTATCATCGAATTAAACCACATGTTCCTCCGCTTGTGCGGGCCCCCGTCAATTCCTTTGAGTTTCAACCTTGCGATCGTACTCCCCAGGTGGATCACTTATCGCTTTCGCTTAGCCGCTTACTGTATATCGCAAACAGCGAGTGATCATCGTTTACGGCGTGGACTACCAGGGTATCTAATCCTGTTTGATCCCCACGCTTTCGTGCCTCAGTGTCAGTTGTAGATTAGTAAGCTGCCTTCGCAATCGGTGTTCTGTGTAATATCTATGCATTTCACCGCTACACTACACATTCCGCCTACCTCACCTAAACTCAAGTTAAACAGTATCAATGGCAATCCTACCGTTAAGCGGCAGACTTTCACCACTGACTTATTTAACCACCTGCGCACCCTTTAAACCCAATAAATCCGGATAACGCTTGCATCCTCCGTATTACCGCGGCTGCTGGCACGGAGTTAGCCGATGCTTATTCGTACCCTACCGGCAGTCCAGGTCACGACCCAGAGTTTCTTCAGGTACAAAAGAAGTTTACAACCCATAAGGCATTCATCCTTCACGCGGGATGGCTGGTTCAGGCTTGCGCCCATTGACCAATATTCCTCACTGCTGCCTCCCGTAGGAGTCTGGTCCGTGTCTCAGTACCAGTGTGGGGGTTAATCCTCTCAGAACCCCTACTGATCGTCGCCTTGGTAGGCCATTACCCTACCAACTAGCTAATCAGACGCATGCCCATCTTATGCCGATAAATCTTTACCAATTGTACCATGCGATACTACTGATCTATGGAGTATTAATCCGGGTTTCCCCGGGCTATCCCCCTGCATAAGGCAGGTTGCATACGCGTTACGCACCCGTGCGCCGCTCTCTCGACCCGAAGGTCAATACCGCTCGACTTGCATGTGTTAAGCCTCCCGCTAGCGTTCATCCTGAGCCAGGATCAAACTCTCCGATGTAATTCAAAAAGTTTTATATCTTTCGCCCAGATCTACTTCTCTAGTGAATTTTTCTTTTCAAGGTTTTCGTTTTACCTTGCTTCTTTGTGCTTCATTATTTCTTTAGAACTCTTTCTTCATTTTCCCGGCTAAACACAGTGATTCACATCACTCCCGATTTAACCCCGGCGCTTCGGCTGTCCTTTCGGTCGCCCCTGCCTCCGTCTTCCCTTTTTTAACTCCCGCCCCGGATCTTAAATCCCTTGCGTTTGTTTCGGGTCGGCAAAAGTAGAAACTATTTTTAAACCCGCAAAACATTTTGAAACTTTTTTTTCAATTAAACTTGAAACATCCTGCCGGCTTCAACCTGCACCCCTTTTCAAGCTTTATGCTTCGCCTTTCAATTACCTTTAGAACTTCGTTTTCGCGGCTGCAAATGTAGACAAGCTTTTTATTCCTGCAAACAATAGAACGAAAAAAACTCATCTGATCAAAGCCATTCACATTATAAAGAAATGATTTTCAAGCAGAAGACTTCGTAAATTTTTTAATTACCAAAATGCGACGATCCCTTAACACAGGATTAACATTGACTATATTAAAGGATCCAGCCACATTGGGAATCAGCTTATATGACTGATATCCTGAGACTTTATGAATTCCAAGGATTACTGGTTCTTTTTTTAACATTGCTTCAAGAAAAATTGGCCTAAACGAAAAAAGTCGGACTTGTGCCCGACTTTCTTCGTCATATATTTTTGATTCTATACTAAAAGATACTTGTATGAACCCAAATCATCGACTGTACTGCTGCCAATAAATACCGCATGGGCATGTACAATCCCCTTTCCATACTTCACAAAATTCCTGGCTGACCTGAGATATTCCCTGTCACGGTTCGCATCCAGCATCAGAAGATAACCCATAATAATGTATCCGGCCATCTCAACCATCCGTCGTGCATGAAAATCAACGTACTCATTATCGTTTACATCCATCACATGTTTCACCGCATGCTCATACTCATCGGTCATAATAATCAGTGACCTCTTCAGGAAAGCAAGCTCAGGAGCAACCTTTTGTGCTTCATATTCCCTGATCTGATTCAAATATGCGCCAGTTGTCACTCCCCTGATGGCAGCCACTACCTGTAATTGGGTGGTTCCTTCATAGATGGAAGTGATCCGGGCATCCCGATATAGCCGTTCAACCGGATAATCTTTCATGAAACCGGATCCCCCATGTATCTGGACGGCATCGTATGCCAGCTGGTTACAGAATTCGCTAGACATTCCCTTTACCAGGGGAGTGAAAAGGTCTGCAAGCTTCTGGTACATTTTCATTTCATCTCTTTCAAGCGGATCAAGCTTTCTCTCCTCTGCAATCGACATGTAGGTTTTATAGATATCAACAAAACGGGCAGTTTCATATAACAAGGTTCTCGAAGCGTCAAGCTTGGCTTTCATGGTTGAGATCATCTCATAAACAGCCGGAAAGCGAATGATTGCTTTGCCAAACTGTACGCGCTCCAATGCATATTGGAGTGCCTCCCTGTAGGCTGCCTCCGATATTCCTACCGATTGGGCTGCAATTCCCAGTCTCGCACCATTCATCAGGGCCATTACATATTTTATGAGGCCCATTTTCCTGTTGCCGACAAGCTCGGCAGGGGCATCCTTAAATACCAGTTCACAGGTAGGAGATCCAATGATTCCCATTTTATGCTCAATCCGTCTGACTGTAACACCACCATTCTCTTTATGGTGGATAAACATTGAAAGTCCCCTTCCATCTTTGGTTCCTGCCTCACTGCGGGCCAGAACCAGGGATATATGCCCGTCACCGTTGGTAATAAAACGTTTTACCCCATTCAGGAGCCAAACCCCTTTTTGCTCATCGTAAGAGGCTTTCAGCTGCACTGCCTGAAGGTCAGAACCAGCATCCGGCTCGGTTAAATCCATTGCCATGGTCGCACCTGCGGCAACCTGGGGCAGGTATTCCATTTTCTGTTCTTCCGAGGCAAATTCGTTTATGGTCTCGGCGCAGTCCTGCAATCCCCAAATATTTACAAACCCGGCATCAGCCCGGGAAACAATATCCGCTGCCATTATATATGGAACAATCGGAAAGTTCAATCCCCCAAATCTGCGTGGCAATGACATACCCATCAGGCCAGCCTTAACCAACGCATCAATATTATCCTGGGTCCCATCAGCATATTTAACATGCCCGTCAATTACCTGGGGGCCCTGGGCATCAACGCCCTCTGCATTGGGACCAATGACGTCACCACTTATCTCTCCGGCCACTTCCAGTACCTTTTCGTAACTGTCCATGGCATCCTCGAAATCCATTGGGGCAAAGTCAAATTGGTCCTTTTCACTAAAATTCCGCTCTTTCAATAGTACAATCTTTTCCATCAGAGGATGGTGAAGATGGAATTTCAAGTCTCTGTTATCAGTATAATAATTAGCCATTTTGTTCTGTTTAAAAATGAACCCAAATCTATTTGGTATTTTTTCGGTAATACTTAATCATCTTAGGAATGATTTCCGCCACATCGCCAGTAATGACGTAATCGGCAATCGAGTTGATCGGTGCATCCGGATCTGTATTAATTGCAATGATCTGCGAAGACTCCTCCATTCCGGCACGGTGCTGGATCTGTCCTGAAATTCCGCACGCTATGTACAGCTTCGGACGAACTGTCACACCTGTCTGACCAATCTGCCGGTCATGTCCGGCATATCCGGCATCCACTGCCGCCCTCGAGGCACCGACTTCACCTCCCAGCACTTCGGCTAGATCATATAGCAAATTGAAATTTTCCCTTGATCCCACGCCGTAACCACCGGCCACCACAATGGGTGCTCCTTTAAGGTTAACCTTGCTTTGCTCAATATGTCTATCTATGATGCTGACAACAAAATCTTCTGGCGACACCCAATTAACCACATCAATTAACTTCATCTCACCTTTATAATCCTGATCCAGGATCTCTTTCTTCATAACACCTTCCCTTACTGTAGCCATCTGGGGCCGACAGTCGGGATTAATAATGGTAGCGATGATATTACCCCCAAAAGCAGGTCTGATCTGGTACAGCAAATCTTTATAATTCATGCCAGCTTTCTTATCCTCGTGGTCTCCGATTTCCAGGCTGGTACAGTCGGCTGTCAGCCCACTATGAAGGGCTGATGAAACACGGGGCCCGAGATCCCTGCCGATTGAGGTGGCTCCCATAAGAGCGATCTGAGGCTTCTCCTGTTCAAAAAGTTTAACTACAATGGAGGTATGCGGAAGTGTCTGATAAGGATACAAACGATGATCGTCAGCCACATGTAAAACATCGACCCCATAAGGGTAGACTTGTTTTTCAATACCTTGAAGGCCGGATCCCAGAACCACCGCTTCCAGCTTACACTTTAATGAATCGGCAAGTTTCCGTCCTTTGGTCAGAAGTTCAAGACTCACTTCTGCAAGGGCACCGTCCTCAATCTCACAATATACAAATATATTATTCATACAAATTTCAGTATTTAATAGATTAATTAACCAATAGCATGGTTTTCGATCAGCTCCTGCATCAGTGCTTCAATATCCTCATCCGATGATGAAATGACCTTTGAATCTTTGGCCTGAAGAACAACGTTATCAATTTTTTTGACTTTGGTGGGCGATCCGGTAAGTCCAAGCTGCCCTGGGTCAGTTTCGATGTCATTGACCGACCATTCAGTTATGGTCAGGTAAGGTCGGTCATTATACAGATGCAGGTAATCTTCGTTGGCATTCTGAATTTCAGAAACCGTTTTGGCATGCTTGAATTTCATCAACAACCTGGCATTCCTTGCCCTGCAATCAGCGGCAGATCCGTTCACCGTAATTAGTAAAGGAAGTGGACATGATGAAATCTCTACACCTCGCTCGAGTCGTCGCTTCACTGTTATTTGCTTTTCATCAATTTTCTGGATTTCTTCGACATAAGTCAGCTGAGGCAATTTAAGCTTTTCAGCAACCTGTGGTCCAACCTGCGCAGTATCTCCATCAATGGCCTGACGACCTGCAACGATAAGGTCAACTGAACCCATTTTTATAATTGCCCGGGAAAGGGCATAAGAGGTTGCCAGCGTATCAGATCCAGCAAAAGCACGGTCACTCAGAAGTATCCCATCATCAGCCCCCCGAAACAGTCCTTCCCTGATAATATCGGCAGCCCGTCCCGGACCCATTGTCAAAACAGTCACCTTGCTGCCAGGTATCTTATCTTTAATCTGTAAAGCCTGCTCTAAAGCATTCAGGTCTTCCGGATTAAAAATTGCCGGCAGCGCAGCACGGTTGACTGTCCCATCAGCCTTCATGGCATCTTTCCCCACATTTCGGGTATCGGGCACCTGCTTTGCTAAAACAATAATTTTCAAACCTTTCATTTGGTATTCATTAAGTTTTTAAATGTTTAGATTTTAAGATTGTCCAAATGACTCTTGTGTTAACACATATATCGACTCCTGTCTGCACAGCATGAGTCATCGCTATCGCAAAAATCATACGTAACAATTAAAAAATACGAATTAGTGACTGCATGATGCAAAAATGAGTTAATCCTTTTTTCGGTTGCTACCAAAAGCAATAACCACATAAATGGGCAATCGGTCTCAGCAAATATATAAACAGAGTGGGTAAGTACAAAGCAAGAAATACTGTCTCAATTCATCTTAAAATGGGATATACAACATGATTATCCCAAAAATTGAGGTCAAATGTAAAAGCAGCGTTTTCATTACAAGGCATTAAAACAATCAAACCATTCTATATAAAATTCGGAAATATGAATTTTTGGCTGAAAATTTATACTCATTTTAAATAGTAACCAAACTCAATGGTCTGCAGTCAGGGCAAAAAAAAGAGGCTCTTTGCAAGAACCTCTTTCATTATCATCTTATGCCTGGGCCGGAGGACCTCCAAAGGTCATCGGTGGCATCATTGGGTCATTTCCTGTATTGACTTTGATCGGACCGTTGGCTCGTTCAAATTTCCCAACATTTTCCTGCAACGCGAGCAAGAGCCTTTTGGCATGCTCGGGTGTCAGTATTATGCGGGACTTTACATTTGCCTTTGGCACACCAGGCATTATCCTGACAAAATCAATCACGAACTCTGAACTTGAATGGGTAATGACTGCCAGATTGGAATATACTCCCTGTGCGATTTCCTCGCTCAGTTCAATATTCAATTGCTGTTTATTCTGATTATTTTCACTCATTTTACCAGTAATTACTCTTCATCTTCAACAGGCTCCTTCAAATCAACCAACCGGTCATATTCAGTTTTAGACCCCACAACAAGGTTTTTGTATTCTTTCAGACCGGTTCCGGCTGGTATCAGGTGTCCACAGATTACATTCTCCTTCAAACCATCCAGATAATCCATTTTACCTTGGATAGCGGCTTCATTCAATACCTTGGTGGTTTCCTGGAACGAGGCGGCTGACAACCAACTTCTGGTTTGAAGAGCAGCTCTGGTTATACCCTGGAGAACCTGGCTTGATGTTGCAGGGATCGCATCCCTTGCTTCAACCAAACGTTTATCCTTTCTACGGAGTAATGAATTTTCATCTCTGAGTCTCCGCGCAGAAATGATCTGACCGGCACGAAGTCCTTCGGCATCACCGGGTTCAACAACCACTTTTTTGTTGTAGATCCAGTCATTTTCCTGCATAAACTCATTCTTGTCAGCAACCTGTCTTTCAAGGAATCGGGTATCACCCGGATCATCGATTTCAACCTTACGCATCATCTGTCGAATGATGACCTCATAATGCTTATCGTTAATCTTAACACCCTGCATACGGTATACGTCCTGCACTTCATTAAGAATGTATTCCTGAACGGCTGTCGGACCCTTGATAGCAAGTATGTCCGAAGGAGTGGTTGCACCATCCGAAAGCGGTGTACCTGCCCTTATATAGTCGTTGTCCTGAACAAGGATCTGCTTGGATAGGGGCACAAGGTACTTCTTGACTTCACCTGACTTGGATGTGACAATGATTTCACGGTTACCTCTTTTTATCTTGCCAAGTGTCACTTCACCATCAATTTCCGAAACCACTGCCGGGTTCGATGGATTACGCGCCTCGAACAATTCGGTAACCCTTGGGAGACCACCGGTGATGTCACCGGCCTTGCCAGCGGCCCGGGGAATCTTAACAAGCACCTGTCCTGCCTTAACTTTATCCTTGTTGTTAACCGAAAGGTGACCTCCAACCGGCAGGTTATAAGCCCGGATTACCTCTCCATCCTTGTCAAGGATTCTTACAGAGGGGTTCTTGGTCTTATCCCTGGTTTCAATGATTACCTTTTCGTTGTAACCAGTCTGTTCGTCAGACTCTTCACGGAAAGTTACACCTTCAACAAGACTATCAAATTCGATGGTTCCGTCAAATTCGGTAATAATTACACCATTATATGGGTCCCACTCACAAATTAACAAGCCTTTGGTTACGGCATCGCCATTTTTGATATAGAGTTTTGATCCGTAAGGAACAGGATGGCTGGATAACTGGATGTTGGTATTCTTATCAATGATCTTGAGCTCTGCAAGTCGGCTAACTACAATATCAATTTTTTTACCTTCCTTATCCAAGTATTCAACTGTTCGCAGCTCTTCAATCTCAGCATAGCCGTCGTATTTGGAGACAACTGATGACTGAGCCGAAATATTACCCGCGATACCTCCAACGTGGAAGGTACGAAGGGTAAGCTGTGTTCCGGGTTCACCGATCGACTGCGCAGCAATAACACCAACAGCTTCGCCTCTCTGAACCTTATTTCCGGAGGCAAGGTTACGGCCATAACATTTGGCGCAAACCCCAACTTCAGATTCACAGGTCAGTACCGAACGAATTTCCACGCTTTCAATGGGTGATTCTTCAATAACATTGGCGATATCTTCAGTTATTTCGTCGCCTGACTTCACGATCAGCTCCCCGTTGAAAGGATGATAAATATCGTGTACTGAAGTCCGGCCAAGAATCCTGTCGTATAGGGAAGCAACAACTTCCTCATTATTCTTGATCGCCGAAGCAATCAAGCCTCTGAGTGTTCCGCAATCGTCTTCTGAGATGATTACATCCTGGGCCACATCAACAAGACGACGGGTCAGGTATCCGGCATCAGCAGTCTTTAATGCTGTATCTGCGAGACCCTTACGGGCACCGTGGGTCGAAATAAAATATTCAAGAACCGACAATCCCTCCTTGAAGTTAGCAAGGATGGGGTTTTCGATAATCTGGGAGGTTGTGGATCCTGATTTCTGCGGTTTCGCCATCAGTCCCCTCATGCCGCAAAGCTGCCTGATCTGTTCTTTTGAACCACGGGCACCCGAGTCGAGCATCATGTAAACTGAGTTGAAACCTTGTTTATCGGAACTCAAGGTTCTCATAACCGAGTGCGTCAGCTTGGCATTGGCATGTGTCCAAATGTCGATGACCTGATTATATCTTTCATTATTGGTAATGAAACCCATATTATAGTTGGCAATCACTTCCTCCACTTCCTCATAACCTTCTTCAACAATGGTCTTTTTATCCTCAGGAATAATTACATCGTCGAGGTTGAAGGATAGACCACCACGGTAAGCCCAATAGTAACCAAGATCCTTGATAGCATCAAGAAAAGCAACGGTTGCGGCATTACCGGCAACCTTAAATACATCGGTAATAATATTACGCAATGCTTTTTTAGTGAGTAACTGATTGATATAGCCAGCTCCACGAGGTACGTGTTCATTAAAGATCACACGACCAACGGTAGTTTCAATGATATGGTTGAAGAACTCGCCCTTCTCATCAACATCCTCAATTTTAACCTTTATCGGGGCATGCATTGATACTGCACCTTCATTAAAGGCAATCACAACCTCATCGGGAGAATAAAATACCATTCCATCACCTTTGGCACCGGGTCTGGCCTTCGTCATATAGTAAAGACCGAGAACCATATCCTGTGAAGGTACGGTAATAGGTGCACCATTGGCAGGGTTGAGCAGGTTATGTGATGCCAGCATCAACAACTGTGCTTCCAAAATGGCAGCATTCCCAAGGGGTAAATGAACAGCCATCTGGTCACCGTCGAAGTCAGCATTAAAACCGGTACAAACCAAGGGATGAAGCTGGATAGCCTTACCTTCGATCAAGACAGGCTGGAATGCCTGAATTGAAAGGCGGTGCAGGGTAGGTGCCCTGTTAAGCATTACGGGATGCCCTTTCAACACGTTTTCCAGGATTTCCCACACCACAGGATCTTTTCGGTCAACTATCTTCTTGGCCGACTTTACTGTCTTAACAATTCCCCTCTCGATCAGTTTCCTGATTATAAAAGGTTTGTATAATTCGGCTGCCATGTCTTTGGGCAGACCGCACTCATGGAGCTTCAGTTTCGGACCTACAACAATAACGGAACGTGCCGAATAATCAACACGCTTACCAAGCAGGTTCTGACGAAAACGGCCCTGTTTACCCTTCAAACTGTCAGACAAGGATTTAAGAGCCCTGTTATTTTCAGTTTTAACGGCATTGACTTTCCTTGAGTTATCAAAGAGTGAATCAACAGCCTCCTGGAGCATACGCTTTTCATTTCTGAGAATGACTTCAGGAGCCTTGATTTCAATCAACCTTTTCAAACGGTTATTCCTGATAATTACCCTACGATAAAGGTCGTTCAGGTCGGATGTGGCAAAACGTCCGCCATCCAGCGGCACAAGTGGCCTTAAATCAGGAGGGATTACGGGCACTACCTTCACAATCATCCACTCAGGACGATTGAGATTTTTGCTAGCACGAAACGCTTCCACAACCTGAAGCCTTTTAAGGGCTTCATTTTTTCGCTGCTGCGAAGTTTCGGTATTTGCCTTGTGTCTCAGATCGTAGGATAATTCATCCAGGTCAATCTTCGCCAGAATGTCATGCAGAGCTTCAGCACCCATCTTGGCAATAAACTTATTCGGATCATCATCCTCCAGGTATTGGTTTTCCCTTGGAAGTGTATCAATGATATCAAGGTATTCCTCCTCTGAGAGGAAATCAAGGAACTTCACCTCCGGAGCCTTAATCCCGGGGTTAACCACGACATACCTTTCGTAATATATGATCGAATCAAGTTTTTTGGTCGGCAATCCTAAAAGATATCCAATTTTATTCGGAAGTGAACGGAAGTACCAGATATGTGCAACAGGAACCACAAGGGAAATGTGTCCCATGCGTTCACGACGCACTTTCTTTTCGGTAACTTCAACCCCACAACGGTCACAAACGATCCCTTTATAACGGATACGTTTATATTTTCCGCAGTGGCATTCATAATCTTTTACCGGACCAAAAATCCTCTCACAGAACAAACCATCCCTTTCAGGTTTGTATGTCCTGTAGTTGATCGTCTCAGGTTTTAAAACCTCCCCATGTGAGCGTTCAAGTATCTCCTCAGGAGACGCGAGACTGATCGAAATTTTTGCAAAATTACTTTTAGCTTTATTATCTTTTCTGAATGCCATATAAGCTAATGTTATTGGTTGAACAAGAACCCATTACAAGGTTCCCATATTACTCCATGCGAACACTGAGTCCCAGACCGCGCAATTCGTGCAGAAGAACATTCAATGATTCAGGTATACCAGGTTGTGGCATCGGTTCGCCTTTGACGATCGACTCGTATGCCTTGGCCCTGCCCATTACATCGTCAGATTTGACGGTCAGGATCTCCTGAAGGATGTGGGATGCTCCAAATGCTTCGAGCGCCCATACCTCCATTTCCCCAAAACGCTGTCCTCCAAACTGAGCTTTACCTCCAAGGGGCTGCTGCGTAATCAGTGAGTATGGACCAATGGAACGGGCATGCATCTTATCTTCGACCATGTGACCCAGTTTCATCATGTAAATAACACCGACGGTTGCAGGTTGGTCAAACGGCTCACCGGTCTCCCCATCGAAAAGTATGGATTTTCCATTTCTAGGAACACCAGCCTTAGTGGTATATTCATTGATCTCTTCCAAAGATGCACCGTCAAAGATTGGTGTAGAAAACTTCAATCCCAATTCCTTGCCAGCCCAACCTAAAACAGTTTCATAAATCTGTCCAAGGTTCATACGGGAAGGCACTCCCAACGGGTTCAACACAATGTCTACCGGGGTTCCATCAGCGAGGAAAGGCATATCTTCACTTCGTACAACCCTTGAAACAATACCTTTGTTTCCATGTCGTCCTGCCATCTTGTCCCCAATCTGGAGTTTCCGCTTCTTGGCAATATATACTTTGGCAAGCTGAATAATTCCGGCTGGCAGCTCATCACCAATTGTAACGTTGAAACGTTCCCTGCGGGCGACTGCCTCAGCCTCTTTATACTTCATGATGTAATTATTCACCAGCCTGAAGATCAGATCATTCTTATCCTTGTCGGTAGTCCACTTCGATGGGTTGATATTCAGGTAATCAAGCTCCTGCAGCTGTTTCAAAGTAAATTTCAAACCTTTGGCAATCACTTCAGACCCAAAGTAATCTTTTACCCCCTGGCTGGTTTTACCTGATACAAGTTCATATAACTTCTCTTCAAGTTTAATGCGGATTGCTGCCACTTCCTTGTCAAAGGCTTCATCAATCTGTTCCAATAAAGGCTTGGATGAAAGTTTTCCTTTCTTTTCCTTGTTTACCCTCGAAAACAGTTTTTTGTCAATGACAACCCCTGAAAGTGACGGTGACGCTTTCAATGAAGCATCTTTCACGTCACCAGCCTTATCACCGAAGATTGCCCGAAGTAATTTTTCTTCAGGGGAGGGATCCGATTCTCCCTTGGGAGTAATTTTTCCAATAAGGATGTCTCCGGGTTTAACAATGGCACCAATACGGATCAGACCATTTTCGTCCAGATTCTTGGTTGCATCCTCACTGACATTGGGAATATCGGAAGTGAATTCCTCAACACCCCGTTTGGTATCGCGGACTTCAAGACTGTATTCATCCACATGTACGGAAGTAAATACATCCTCACGGACAATTCTTTCAGATATAACAATGGCATCCTCATAGTTGTATCCCTGCCAAGGCATGAAAGCCACCATCAGGTTACGGCCCAAAGCCAGTTCACCATTCTGTGTGGCATAGCCTTCTGTCAGGATATCACCCTTTTTGACTCTTTGTCCTTTAGAGACCAAGGGTTTAAGGTCAACTGTGGTTCCCTGGTTGGTTTTTGTATATTTCGGGAGTGTATATGTTACGACTTCCGGATCGAAGCTAACAAATTTATCTTCGTCAGTCATATCATAGCGAACCATGATCTGACGTGCGTCAACATATTCAATAACTCCATCAGTCTCAGCCTTAATCAGTATACGTGAATCGCTTGCAGCCCTTCCTTCCAGACCTGTTCCAACGATTGGAGCTTCAGGGCGAAGTAAAGGTACTGCCTGACGCATCATGTTAGATCCCATCAACGCACGGTTTGCGTCATCATGTTCCAGAAAGGAAATTAATGATGCAGCAAGGGAGGCAATCTGGTTTGGACCAACGTCCATCAGTATAACCTCTTCACGGTCTACCAAAGGATAATCCCCGTCTAACCGAGCCTTCACTTTCTGATTAATAAAATATCCATCAGAATCGATGGGAGCATTTGCCTGAGCTATAATTTGGCCTTCCTCTTCTTCTGCAGTCAGGTAAACCACACCATCATCCGATAGGTCTACCCTTCCATCAGTAACTTTTCGATATGGAGTAGCGATAAACCCAAGGTCTGTGATTTTGGCAAATACACACAAGGAAGAAATCAGACCAATGTTAGGCCCCTCAGGGGTTTCAATCGGGCAAAGTCTTCCATAATGGGTAAAGTGTACGTCCCTGACCTCAAAACCCGCTCTTTCACGTGAAAGACCACCTGGTCCAAGTGCAGACATACGACGTTTGTGCGTCATTTCGGCAAGTGGATTGGTCTGGTCCATGAACTGTGACAGGGCATTGGTACCAAAGAAGGAATTAATGACAGATGACAATGTCTTTGAATTGATCAGGTCGATCGGGGTAAAAACTTCATTGTCACGGACATTCATGCGTTCGCGAATAGTTCTTGCCATACGGGCAAGTCCAACACCAAACTGTCCGAACAACTGTTCACCAACGGTCCTCACCCTACGGTTACTCAGGTGGTCAATATCGTCAACATCAGTTTTGGAGTTAATCAGCTTTATCAGATACTTGATAATCTCTATGATGTCTTCCTTGGTAAGGACTTTGGTATCAATTTCAATATTCAGCCCAAGCTTCTTATTGATTCTGTAACGTCCCACATCACCCAGGTCATAGCGTTTGTCTGAGAAAAACAGCTTATCGATTACATCCCTGGCAGTTGCCTCATCCGGAGGTTCCGCATTACGCAGCTGTCTGTAAATATGTAATACCGCTTCCTTTTCCGAGTTACAAGGATCTTTCTGTAAAGTATTATAAATGATTGCGAAATCCTGTTGATTCTGGTCTTCCTTATGCAGAAGTATCGCTTTAACACCAGCATCAATAATTTCGTCGATATGATCTTCGGTGAGTACAATCTCACGGTCGATGATCACTTCATTCCTTTCAATTGAAACAACTTCACCAGTATCTTCATCCACGAAATCTTCCACCCAGGACTTTAATACCCTCGCGGCTAACCGTCGACCGACCACTTTTTTGAGGCCGGCTTTGGATACCTTGATTTCGTCAGCCAGATCAAAGATTTCGAGAACATCTTTATCACTTTCATAACCAATTGCCCGCAACAATGTAGTGACAGGAAGTTTCTTTTTCCGGTCGATGTAGGCATACATCACATTATTGATATCGGTGGCAAATTCGATCCATGAACCCTTAAAAGGGATTATTCTTGCGGAGTAAAGTTTCGAACCATTGGCATGAACACTCTGACCGAAGAAAACCCCTGGTGACCTATGAAGCTGGGATACGATGACCCGTTCAGCACCATTGATAATAAAGGTTCCCTTATCAGTCATATAAGGTACAGTTCCAAGATACACATCCTGGACTACCGTATCGAAATCCTCATGTTCGGGATCAGTACAATATAGTTTCAGCTTTGCCTTTAAAGGGACGCTGAAAGTCAAACCACGCTCGATACATTCATCAATAGAATACCGGGGAGGGTCCACCTGGTAATCCAGGAATTCGAGTACGAAGTTGTTACGTGTATCGGTAATCGGGAAATTTTCCTGAAAAACCTTATACAATCCTTCGTCCCTGCGGTTATCGGGAGTGGTTTTTAACTGAAAAAATTCTTGAAAAGATTTGACTTGTACCTCCAGAAAGTCAGGGTAATCAAACCGTGTTTGTGTTGAGGAGAAACTTATCCTCTCGTTCTTTTTGTTTATGAACATGTATTTATACTGGTTAAGTAATATAAAATATAAATACAAAAAGGTTTAGAACCTCACAGAGTAAGATTCTAAACCGTATTTACCTTAACAGGCTTCCACCTATTTAATTTCAACTTCGGCTCCTGCCTCTTCCAGCTGGGCTTTCAAAGATTCAGCTTCTTCTTTTGAAACTTTTTCCTTGATAGTTTTGGGTGCTGCGTCAACGACTTCTTTAGCTTCTTTCAAGCCAAGGCCGGTTAATTCTTTAACAAGTTTAACGACCTGAAGTTTTGATTGACCACCAAACTTCAGAACAACATCGAACTCAGTTTGAACAGCCTCAGCAGCAGCGTCATCACCTGCAGCTGCAGGACCGGCTACTGCAACAGCGGCTGCTGCAGGTTCAATACCATACTCGTCTTTCAGAATTTTAGCCAATTCGTTAACCTCTTTGACAGTCAAGTTCACTAACTCTTCTGCAAGCTGTTTTAAATCTGCCATCGTATTTAATATTTAATGATTTGTTACAAAAAAATTATTTTCTCTCTTCCAGTGTCTGAAGAACACCGTGTATAATATTGCCACCTGACTGAAGCTGAGAAAGCACAGTTTTGATTGGTGACTGAAGCAAGGCAACAACATCAGCGATAAGTTCATTTTTAGACTTAACGGCAACGAGTGCTTCCAACTGATCATCGCCGATATAAACCGACTCTTCCACAAATGCACCTTTCAGCAACGGCTTCGGATGCTTTTTGCGAAAATCCTTGATCAACTTGGCAGGAACATTACCCTGATCGGTAAACATGACCGATGTACTGCCTTTGAGAATCTCATAAAGTCCCTCAGCCTGTTTTTCAGACTTCTCGAGCGCTTTACGCAGAAGGGTATTTTTAACTACAACCAGTTTTACATTCTGTTTGAAGCATATTCGTCTCAGGTCACTGGTATCAGCAGCGTTGAGTTCACTAATGTCAGCCAGATAAAAATGGTTGCTAGAATTGATTTGTTCGACTAAACTATCAATTATAGTTGCTTTTTCAGAACTTTTCATAACGACACATTTTTAGTCAGTAACTGACTTAGGTTCAACTTGTATACCAGGACTCATGGTACTTGAAAGATAGATACTCTTGATGTAGGTACCTTTGGCAGCCGTAGGTTTAAGTTTTACTATCATATTGACAAACTCCAAAGCGTTTTCCTTAATCTTTTCGGGAGTAAAGGAAACTTTACCAATTGAAGTGTGTACGATACCAAACTTATCGACTTTGAAGTCGATTTTACCTTGTTTGACTTCCTGGACAGCTTTTCCAACTTCCATGGTAACGGTACCTGATTTGGGGTTAGGCATCAATCCACGGGGACCGAGGATTCGTCCTAAAGCACCAATCTTACCCATTACAGGAGGCATTGTGATAATCACATCCACATCTGTCCATCCACCTTTGATCTTGTCAATATATTCATCAAGACCTACAAAATCAGCGCCTGCGTCCCTGGCTTCCTGCTCTTTGTCAGGTGTAACCATGGCCAGAACCCTGACCTCTTTACCAGTACCATGGGGTAACGAAACTACGCCTCTAACCATTTGGTTAGCCTTCCTTGGATCAACGCCCAGACGGATATCAATATCAACAGAAGCATCGAATTTGGTGAAGGTAATTGCTTTCACCAATTCTGCCGCTTCATCAATTGAATAAAGTTTACCCTTCTCGACTTTACCAAGTGCAGCTTTTTTATTTTTCGTAATTCTGCCCATCGTATAAAATTTAATTAATTATTGAATGGAGATTCACCTTCGATGTTAATCCCCATACTTCTGGCAGTTCCAGCTACCATTCGCATTGCAGCCTCCAAAGTGAAGCAGTTGAGGTCGGACATTTTGCTTTCGGCAATTTCCCTGACCTGTTCCCAGGATACTACACCCACTTTTTTAACATGTGGTTCAGCAGATCCTTTTTTCGCTTTTGAAGCATCTAACAATTGTATGGCTACAGGTGGTTGTTTGATAATAAAATCAAACGATTTATCAGCATAAACTGTAATGATAACAGGCAATACCTTGCCGGCCAGATCAGCCGTACGGGCATTAAACTGCTTACAGAATTGCATGATATTAACCCCTTTGGAGCCAAGCGCTGGTCCTACCGGAGGTGATGGATTAGCCGCACCCCCCTTGATTTGTAATTTGATTAATCCAGCAATTTCTTTCGCCATAGCAAAATTTTAGAGCGTTTCTTACTCCTTCTCGACCTGTAGGAAGCTAAGTTCTAAAGGAGTTTTTCTACCAAAAATCTTCACCATTACCTGCAGCTTCTTCTTTTCCTCATTGATTGCCTCAATGGTTCCGTTAAAGCCGTTAAATGGTCCGTCGATTACTTTTACAGTTTCACCAACCATGAAGGGGTTATTCAACTCTTCATTGGTATCAGCCAGTTCATCAACCTTACCAAGGATCCTGTTTATCTCATTCTGCCTCATCGGAACAGGATCACCACCCTTGGTGGCTCCCAAAAAACCGATTACGTTTGGAATGTTACGCAAAATGTGCGTCACTTCACCAACGAGTGAAGCTTCAATTAAAACATATCCGGGATAAAGGCTTCTTTCCTTGCTGATTTTTTTTCCGTTCCGAATCTGGTAAACCTTTTCGGCTGGCAGTAAAACCTGTGCAACAAAACCCTGAAGATCACCCCTGGCGATTTCGTTCTCGATGTATTCCTTCACCTTTTTTTCTTTTCCACTTATTGCGCGAAGAACATACCACTTCATACTAGTTTCGCTCATTGTGCTTCAGGATAAAAATTAATAAAATAAGCCATAGATAAGTTCCATTATGTTCTCGAAAGAGATATCCATAACGAAAATTACGAGTGCTATAATAAAGGAAGCAACCATTACAACCAATGCACTGCTTTGCAGTTCTTTCCAAGTAGGCCAGGTAACTTTGTGTACCAATTCGTCGTAGGCCTCTTCGATATATACTTTGAGTTTCATCTCAATAATTTTATTTGTACGGATGGCAAGAATCGAACTTACACAAACAACTCCCAATTCGAGTTACATCCGCAAATAGTCCCGGAAGAATTTCCGGGACTATTGTGGAGTAATTATTTCAGAATAAGATTATTCTACAATTTCAGTCACCTGACCTGCACCAACTGTACGTCCACCTTCGCGGATTGCGAAACGAAGACCAATATTGATAGCTACGGGATAGATCAGTTCAACCTCGATGGAGACGTTATCTCCGGGCATCACCATTTCGCGACCTTCGGGCAGGTGAATTTCACCGGTTACGTCAAGGGTACGCAGGTAAAACTGCGGACGATATTTGTTGTGGAATGGAGTGTGACGTCCACCTTCTTCTTTTTTCAGTACGTAAATCTCAGCTTTGAATCGGGTGTGGGGAGTGATTGATTTTGGTTTTGCCAAAATCTGACCACGCTTGATTTCTTTCTTGTCAACACCACGGAGAAGGAGACCAACGTTGTCACCAGCCTGACCGTCATCAAGAATTTTACGGAACATTTCAACACCGGTACATACAGTTTTGCGACCTTCAGCACCCAAACCAATGATTTCGATTTCATCACCGGTATGAACAACACCAGTTTCGATACGACCTGTAGCAACAGTACCACGACCAGTAATCGAGAATACGTCTTCAACAGGCATCAGGAAAGGTTTGTCGATATCACGTGGAGGCAGCGGGATCCAGGAATCAACTGCATCCATCAGTTCCATAATTTTATCTTCCCATTGTGTTTCACCATTCATGGCACCCAAGGCAGATCCGCGGATAACCGGGCTGTTGTCGCCGTCGAACTGATAGAAACTGAGAAGGTCACGAACTTCCATTTCAACGAGGTCAAGTAATTCTTCGTCATCAACCATATCAACTTTGTTCATGAAAACAACGATACGGGGAACGTTTACCTGACGTGCGAGCAGAATGTGTTCGCGAGTCTGGGGCATAGGACCATCGGTAGCTGCACAAACCAGGATGGCGCCGTCCATCTGGGCTGCACCAGTAACCATGTTCTTCACATAGTCAGCGTGACCGGGACAGTCTACGTGAGCGTAGTGCCTCTTCTCGGTCTGATATTCCACGTGAGCAGTGTTGATGGTAATACCTCTTTCTTTTTCTTCAGGAGCGTTGTCAATCGAATCAAACGATTTGATTTCAGAGAGACCTTTTTTTGCCAAAACCATGGTAATGGCAGCTGTCAGGGTAGTTTTTCCATGGTCAACGTGTCCAATAGTACCAATATTGACATGGTCCTTATCCCTTTTAAAATGTTCTTTTGCCATAACTCGAAATTTATTTTTTAGTTTAAAATCATTTGAGCCGAAGACGAGAATTGAACTCGTGACCTCATCCTTACCAAGGATGCGCTCTACCCCTGAGCTACACCGCCAAAAAACCGCCGTCAAAAGCCGACTGTTTAAATTTTGAGCGGGAGACGGGATTCAAACCCGCGACCCTCAGCTTGGAAGGCTGATGCTCTATCGACTGAGCTACTCCCGCTTTAGAGTTGAATCTTCTATTTTCAGGTAATATAAAACCACCCTTTGATGTCAGAATATTCACATTCAATCCTTTGCTGTCCTGAAAATGGGTAATTTAAAGGACCAAAAAGCGCTTTCTAAAAAGCCGTGCAAAGTTATAAAAATTTAAAAAGAACGCGACTTGTCTTCCTGTTTTTTCATAAAAACTTCACATTTTTATGTAAGAACTTGATTTTGACGTGATAACCAACTCCAGGATTAAACAATCACTAACCCCCTTCATCCCATTATCAGGAAAAGTTCAGTCAATTTCCCAATAAGAACTTTGACTTTACTGAAAGGGTTTGCAAAAATATAAATTTTTGATATAATCTAATTAATGATTTTGATTTTTCCCCGATTATTTTTCCCTCACTTTTTCCTTGTGCTTTTTTAATTGGCGGCGAATGGCTTCAACAGCCAGATCGGTAGCCTCCTCAAATGAATCGGCCTGCTTTTTGGCAAAAAGTGTATCTGTAATCGGTATTGACAATTTCACTTCTGAGATTTTGTTGTTCACGGTTTCGGGCCTGTCAACCTTTAGCGTAACCTCCGCATTGATAATCCCTTCAAAAAAAGTATCCAGCTTGTTTACCTTTTTCGTTACGAAATCGACCAATTTCTGATCTGCCGTAAAATGCACTGTATTCACCTTGATATTCATAATCCAACTGTTTTTTAGCCCCTTGGATGAGCTTGTTGATAAATACTATGTAATCTCTCAAATGTAGTATGCGTATAAACTTCCGTTGCAGCCAGACTCGAATGCCCCAGAAGTTCCTTTACTGCGTTAAGGTCTGCTCCCCTGTTCAATAAATGGGTTGCATAGGAGTGTCGTAAAATATGAGGACTCCGTTTCTCAAGTGAAGTCACTTTCGACAAATACGAAGTAACCACCCGGTATATCAGTTTCTCATATGCAGGTTCCCCTTTTTCGGTCAGTATAAAAACGCCGCCTGGCAAACTAAACATTTCAGCTTTTACCTGACGGTAGCTTTCAATTATTGGATTCAGACTCCTGGGATAAGGAATTATCCGTTCCTTGTTTCTCTTTCCTCTAACCTTGATCAGGCTCTGATGTAAATCAATGTTGTTGTCATGCAACCCCAACAGCTCACTTAAACGTATGCCAGTGCCGTACAAGAGCAAAATGATCAGTTTGTCGCGAATACCCACAAAATCCTGAGAAAAAAACCCATCGTCCAATAAATGGTTCAGGTTGTTCTCCTCAACAAAAAAAGGAAGCTTCTTTCTAATCTTTGGCAAAGGAATTTGAATGACCGGACTTTTATCAACCACATTCATTTTCATGGCATATTTATAAAATGACTTAAGGGTAGATATTTTTCGGTTTACCGTCCTTGGAGAATTTTTCCCTTCCATCAAGGATACAACCCACGCCCGGATGAGCTTGTTATCAACCTTATTAAGATCAAATTCCCCGACCATTTCTGTACAAAACTGCACAAACTGATCGAGGTCATTTTTATATGCTACTACAGTATGAGACGATGTCCGTTTCTCATACCTCAAGTAATTGATAAAAGATTCCTGAAAATCCATCCAATACAATCAAAAAATCAGGAACCGAATAATTTCCTTTTAATCTTCCTGCCTCTGCAAGCCCTGAATGTAAATAGCCTTCTTCAGCTCAGTTCTTTTTTTAACCGACGGTTTCGAAAAAGCTTGTCTTTCACGAAGTTCCTTAATCACGCCAGTTTTTTCAAATTTTCTCTTGAACCTTTTCAAGGCCCTTTCGATGTTCTCGCCTTCTTTTACGGGAATAATAATCATATCTTTTTTCTATTAACTATTTTTGAAATCGAGGCGCAAATTTAGAAATTATTCAGTCGTAATCAAATATAAGATAAAAAATTGTTTTTCGGTAATGATAAACGTTAACAATACAAAAATTCACCAGGGTATCAGGTAGGGTGATATCCTTTTATATTCAGAGACTGTGAAGATGGTATCAGTCATTAGTTCCTCAATATTTTCCCATGGCCCTCTGGATGATCTGCGGTCTACAATCAGACGGGCCTGCCTGGGCGAAATATAGGGATGGGCTCTCAGATCTGTATATTCGGCCAAATTAATCTTCAGCATTTTAATCTTATGGCTGTCAGCCTTTAGATAAGGGTTGATCCGTGCATAGACCTCGTCTGTCATCCCGTAAACCTCATGAATCTGTTCCACTGAGTAATACCCCCCTAAAAGTTTCCCGTAGCGCAGTATCCGGGATGCAAATGCCGGTCCAATCCAGGGAACGGCAACCAGACCTGTTGAATCGGCATCATTTAGTTCGACGGCCGCAGCAACTGCATTTTGCTCTTCCCTGACAGGCAAAGAAGGTAACTTGATGTACGGATATACCTTATCGAAAAATTCCTTCTCTATACCATATATTTTTGATAAATCCTCCTTGTACCGAATAATCCCACCTTTCGATACATATCCCCGAAGATTTGATGCAGCAAAATCAGTAAACCCAAGCTTCTTCAAAGAATCTACTGAAGTGGTGTTCGGATCAAAAAAGAACAACCCGGTCTCTATCCTTTCCTCCTGCGCAATATGATCTTGCTTTTCAGGCTTTACAGGAAAATATACATAGGGAGATATCAGGGCAAACAAGCTGTCAGACATTCCATAAATTTTTTTTACATCTTCAGCCTTTTTGAATGTGCCACCACTTTGACGGTATTTCAATATATTCCTTTTGATTCGTTCGGGAATATCTAATCTTTCGATGGTTTCTTCGTCGATGGAGTTGGGATCAAATGGAAAAAAGGATCGGTCAGTCTTAGGCGAAGCCGTTTGTTCGGACCGTTGCAATTCTTCAATGATCCCCGAAATTTCTGAATAATCGAAAGATTCCCGGGGAACAATTCTGCTGCTAATTACTCTAGAAACAATCGCAATAATGAGGAATACAGAGGCCAATAAGAAGCCACGCCATTCCGATTGGGTCAAACTGAAATATTTCCGGATTAAACCCCGGATTTTCTCCATGATCATACAAGATGAATTCCAAATCCAGCCAATGAAATTTAAATGTCAGGTAATCGGCAGTAATCCATGTATTTTTACAGGTCATTTTCAAACCTGAAAAAGTTGAATTAGAGCCAAACCAAAGAAACAAAAAGAAAAATATCCGACCAATAAACTGATCGGATATTTCACATATGTTTATAATTTATTTTACAGTTTGATTAATCCAATACCCTGAAGAAAAATAAAGGCAATGCATAAGGGTGCCAAAAACCTGATAACAAAAAGGAAAAATGGGAAAAAGCCAATTTTAAGCTTACCCTCATTCGACAATTCCATTTTTGCTTTTTCGCGGCCAAAAAACCAGGCTACAAATAACACGATAAAGAATCCTCCCAAAGGCAACAAAATGTTGGCCGAGGTATAATCTAGCAATTCAAAAACTGAATAACCAAATACTTTCCAACCTGACAATGCTCCCCACGATAATGCTGACATAACACCCAGGATTGAAACCAGGGAAACAGAAATCCAGGTGGCAGCCTTTCTTTTCAAGTTCAATTCTTCAACAAAGAAAGCCACAATCACCTCAAGGACTGAAATGGTAGAAGTTAATGCAGCCACTCCCAACAATACAAAAAACAGTATGGAGAAAAAATATCCTCCCATCATCTGCTGGAAAATATTTGGGAGCGTAATATAAACCAGTCCCGCTCCTGAGCCTGGGGCGATTCCAAAAGCAAAAACCGCAGGAAAAATGGCTAACCCTGCAAGGATGGCTACCAATGAATCGGCAAGGGCCACCGAAATGGCGGTATTTCCCAATCTGTTATCTTTGGGCACATAGGAAGCATAGGTTATCAGAGTACCCATACCAATACTCAAAGAGAAAAAAGATTGTCCGAGTGCCTCAAGAACCGACTTGGTGGTAATTTTGGAAAAGTCAGGCTTAAAAAGGAATTTTATTCCTTCCATTGCTCCAGGTAAACTCATTGACCTGATAGCCATGATCAATAGTAACAAAACCAATATTGGCATCAGGATCTTTGTCGATTTCTCTATTCCTTTCTTTACACCCATCATGATAATGCCAGCCGTCAAAGCCATGAAAACAAAAAACCAGAGCAACGGCCTGAAAGAGGAACCCTGGAATTCGGTAAACATCAACTCAAGCTCCGCGGCATCCTTTCCTGCAAATCCGTTCGTCAGCGACTGATAAAGATATTCAAGTGTCCAACCGGCAACTGCAGTATAAAAGGCAAGGATCATAAAGGCAGCGACCACCCCCATAAGACCAATCAGGTACCAGGGCTTTCCTGGTGCCAATTTTCTGAAAGAACCAAAAGCGTTTTGCTGTGCCTTCCTTCCAATTACGAATTCAGAGAGCATCACCGGAACACCAATGACAAGTACAAAACCAATATATATCAGCAAAAAGGCAGCACCCCCATTTTCGCCAGCCACATAAGGGAAGCGCCAAATATTTCCAAGTCCTATAGCCGAGCCTGCAGTTGCGGCGATCACGCCAAACCGGGAACCAAATAATTCCCTTCCGTTTGTTTCTTGCATCATACTAAGTTGGTTGTTGAATAAATTGATGTTCCACATACCATTATGCGAAACGGGGAGGTAAAAATGCAAAATTATTTCAATGTGTTACAAAAAACCCGGAAAAGATTATTAAATGAAATTTACGGGATACAGGCCCGCAACCTCCCATCTAAGTGAGTTTATAGTCTGAATGTCATCAGAATGGGTAACCTATCGCAAACGAAAGGTTAAAGTCGTCACCCACCAATTTCCTGCTGCCGGGAATCCAGCCTCCGTTATCCTTCTGGGCAGGATCGCGCAGTTTCAAACCCAGATCAAGGCGGAAAATAAAATAATCGAAATCCAAACGGATACCCGTACCTGTTCCAACGGCAAACTGCTTGTAAAAGTCTCCAAGCCTGAACTGTGCACCAGGCCTGTTATCCTTTTCGTTGATAGCCCAAATGTTACCGACATCCAGAAAGAACGCGCTCTCAAGATAGCGAATCAGTCGAAACCGGTACTCCAGATTGGCTTCGAGTTTAATATCACCCGACTGGTTCGGATATGATCTTGGAGGGGCCTTAAAGGTGCCGGGGCCCAGTGACCTGACCTGCCATGCCCTGATTCCGTTGGCTCCTCCCGTGAAATATTTCTTTTCGAAAGGAAGAACATCGAAATTGCCATAGGGAAGTCCCACCCCGGCAAAAAACCGGCCCACAACCGAATTGTATCTGTCAATCATCACTCCTCTTCGTATCTCAATATCACTTTTCAAAAACTGCGCATACCTCGAATCAAGCAATGTAAAGTATTCCTGGGGTCTAAGACCGGTAGAATCAGCTTCCATGGTTTTTTTTGCCCCGGATAACAAGGAAAGTGCATAAAGCAGGTTCCCCGACGATTCGGCAGAGAATCTTAAATAATAATAGTTACTTCGAGAGTTGATTTCCTGGGTGTTATGGGTGAATGAATAGGACGTCCCAAAAATCAGGTGGTCAGTAAAGCTACTTTTAATATAGAGGTCATATATCGAATTCAGAAATGCCGGATCGAACCTGGAGAGATTGACGAGGTTGAAATCAACGACATCCCAATTGTGACGGGTATAGGCTGATGTCATCCATTCATATCCCAGTTTTACCGAAGATATAGTTCGGGTGTAGTCAGGCCTTCGCTGAAAGTTGTAACCAACAGAAATCAGGGTTTTAGGCAATACATTCCCGAACGAATGAAAAAGGTTGGCAGGACCAAGTAATTTGGGAACACTCAAATTTGCTTCAATGCCAACCTCTCTCGTATTGAAATCGAGCGACTGTTCACTAACCACTGCCTGCTGGCGTTCCATGGCGCCCTTCAGTTTCAGGGACATAATTTCGGCTCCCCTGAAAAGATTCCGGTGCATATAATTTACGTTTCCTGCCACCCCCAGATTCCCCGAAGTATTTGTACCTTCCAGATCAAAAGTAACTGCTTGCCGGGGCAAGGGGGCTAGATCAATGAAGCCGTTAAGCCATGCAGTATCCGATGCCTGACGGTTTTCCTGAAAGTAAATGTTAATAAAGCGAAACTGCCTCAGCCTGTTTAATGCAGTGAAGGTATCCTCTGCCTTTCCAAAGTGATAAAGTGAATCGGGCTTAAGGCGGTTTAACCTTTCAAACAACCGTGGGTTGTATGGAAATTCCTCCTTGAAAATAAAATGGTTACCTCCAGAGGTGAGTGTATCGGGGTTCAGGCTTTCCATCATTCGGGGCTCACGACTATCGACCATTACCGACCAGTGTATATCCTTCACATACCAGGGTCTAAAGATCCTGACAGAGTCTGCGCTGTTTCCTGAACCGGTTTCCACACGAAGGACCAAATCAGCCACACTCCCCTGCCCAAGTGTATCGGCATCAAAATACAGCATCGACTTGTTGAAGTAATAATAGCCCCGACTTCGATAGAATTGTGTGATGCGGTCGCGTTCGGCGTCCAGCATCTCTAAATCAAAGCGATTGCCTGTTTTTAAATCCCGCGTGGAATACTCCTCTTCAAAAAGCCTTTTAAATTCGCGTTCATGGATTTGGTTATTAACATTGCCGATACGGTATACATTTCCTGTCTGGATAGAATATTTCAGGTTTACCTTTTTCCGGTCTGTATTCTCCTGGGCATTCATGTCAACCTGTGCACTATAGTATCCTTTATTGTGAAGGTATTGCATGATCTGGCTTTTCGACTGCTCTGCCGCAACTGGGTCAAATACCTGTGGCGCCTCCCCTGTCCGTTTTAGCCATCCATCAGGCTTTTTCCTTGAAGATATGTTATACAACCAAAGGTGAAACTTGAAAAAACCCAATATCCGGGTATTCTCCTCTATTCTCAAATAACTTTTCAGTTCTTCCTTATCAACCTCCGGATTATTGACATCCACGACCACCTTATCCAGGAGGTATTCATCCTCTCCCAAATACCGCGTGGTTGAGCATGAAGCAAAAAACATCAGGAAAACCATCAAAAAGAGGATAATCCTGTAGCCGAACTCATATTTCCTGTATATTTTCAAATGAAAATCATTTCATGCAAAAATAGTGAAGTGAATATAGCGGAATATGTTATTTTGTATAAACATTTTAAAAATATTGTTGTGATCCCAAAATCCATACTTAAGTTGATTAAATCTCTTGAGCAAAAGAAATACCGGAAATCATCCGGACTATTTCTTGTTGAAGGCAATAAAATGGTCATTGACCTACTTGAATCAGAAATTGACATTGAAACGTTGATTGTTACCGACAGTTTCCTGAGCGCCCATCCAACACTCAAGGATGCAAAAACAGAGTTGATATCAACTGACTGGGATCAAATCCGAAAAGCCAGCCTGCTAAAAACGCCACAGGAAGCCATGGCCATCTGCAAGATCCCGGAATACGACATCAACCAGGCAAATCCAACCAATAACTGGATCTTGTGTCTCGACGGCATCCAGGATCCCGGAAACCTTGGAACCATCATACGGATTGCCGATTGGTTTGGGATCACTGATATTGTTTGTTCACCAGATACCGTGGATGCTTTTAACCCAAAAACTGTCCAGGCAACCATGGGATCGATCTTTAGGACAAGGGTGCATTACACGCAGCTCCCTGAATATTTTGCACAAATGCAAGAAAGCAACATTTTTATCGGGGGAACATTTCTTGAGGGGGAAAACATCTATACCAAGTCTTTACCTTCAACCGGGATCATGATCATGGGAAATGAAGGATCAGGTATTCGTGAAGTAACATTTCCCTACATATCGGAAAAAATCTTCATCCCTTCTTTCGCAAAAGAAAAAACACATGCCGAATCCCTTAATGTTGGGGTAGCGACTGCCATTATCTGTTCAGAAATCAGGAGCAGGAATTTTGGGTAGTAATCATTCGAAGTGAAATACCAGCGTGAAAATATTCGACTTCAGTGATTTAATGGCTTCCGTATAATATTGCCGCTGGGTTTGGTCGGGAGCCGGCCCCAATATATCATTCAAACCGATACTAACCTTTGCTTCAACCGAAAACCGGAAAAACTGCAAATAGGTATCCCAGCCAGCGCCTAACTCGGCATAAAAATTACCTCTTTTGATGGAAACCAGGTCTTCTGAGGCCGATTTGGAAATATCCACCCTGTAGGCTCCGCCAAAAACTACATAAGGCCGGTCATTATTGATGCGCAGTGCCTTATATTTTATGAGCAACGGAAAATCAAGAAAGGTACTTTTCAGGGAATATTCATATTGTGGATCTGTAAAAGTGAAATTATTGTCAATCACTTCCCGGTTGTATTTCAGTTTCCGTTCCCCAAACGACATTCCGGGGAGAAATCTCAGGTCAAGATCACGGGTCAGGCGCAAACTTGTAACCATCCCTACCGTGAACCCGGGAATCAAGCCTGCAACATCACCCGTGACTGTATCTAATGCACCCGGGTTTCCTGCCCAGTTCCTTACCATGAAATCCTTGTTCTCACCAATAGGCGCATAATTGACCACACTAAAATCAAGGGTATTCACCCCCAGTGAAAAACCGAAATGTAATTTCTTATCATCAAAAGTTGTAAGATATTTTTGTTTCACCTTCTGGGCCTGCACATGGCCCACAATCAGGAAACACAGAAACATCAATAGGATTCGCATGGTCAATCAGGTAAATGTCTGCTTCTAAAACAGTTCTGTCATGAAATTATTGCCCGCCGCCCCAGTTTACTTTACTCCCGTATAAATCGACACAATTCCACTGGTAAGCCTTTTGTATTTGCTTTCCCTGAAGCCAGCATTTTTCATCAATCCAATGAAATCGTCCTTTTCAGGAAAACTCAGAACCGACTCAGGAAGGTAGGAATAAGCTGCATTGTCCTTGGAAATCACTTTTCCAAACAAAGGCAATATATGCTTAAAATAGAAATTGTACAACTGCTTCATTGGAAACCTGTCGGGTTTTGAGAATTCAAGAACCACCAGCTTTTTGCCAGGCCGAAGAACCCTGTTAATCTCAACAAGCCCCTTTTGAGGGTCTTCAAAATTACGTACTCCAAAGGCAACCGTAACTGCATCAAAGGAATGATCGGAAAAGGGTAAATCCTCTGAATCACCCTTCAAAAATTCAACAGAAACCCCCGTTGAATGAAGATGTGATTTTTTACGGGCAATTTCAAGCATCCCCTCCGAGAGGTCAATGCCAATTATGTGGTGAGGTTTCAATTTCAAAGCAGCGGCCACCATATCTCCCGTGCCGGTGGCAACATCTAGCAGATCAATTACCTGCTGATCAGCAAGCTCCCTAATAGCCTTCTTACGCCACCACTTATCAAGCGAGAGGGATAGAAAGTGATTGAGAAAATCGTATCTGTGAGAAATATTGTCGAACATCATTTCCACCTGCTGCTTCTTGCTGCCGGCAGAATCCTTATAAGGTTTAACAGCCATTAATAACCAGCGCTCATTTTATCGGTAAATCCGAATGAAATATCATCAATCCTGATCTCTCCCCTGGTTACATGTCCCAGAGTAAAGAATGGAACCTTCATCTCAGTCAAGGTATCCACAAAATCATCTTCCATTTCAGGATTGACATCCACGATAATTCGGCCCATGGATTCACCAAAAAGGAAGGCATCCCTCCTGATTTCAGCATCGGTGGTAATGTCAAATCCAAGATTATTCGGGAAAGCAGCACGCAATAAGGTAAAAAACAATCCACCCTTCCCAACAGGATTAGCACTGTTTATAAGTCTCTTCTCGTGCAAAACACGTAATATCTCCTGAATTTTTACTTCTGTTGAAATATCAAAGGAAGGAAGAGGAGACTCGGAAATGCCATGATAGAATTCAAGATACTCGGAAGCACCAATATCATTCACCGACCTTCCGATCATGAAAATATTATTCCCTTTTTGCGAAAAAGTACCGGTAGTCAAACATTCCTTGTTCTTGATAAAACCCATCATGCTGATAATAATGGTAGGCGGCACCGGACCGTGACCCTTAAAATGGTCAAACCTTATCTTTCGGTCCGTAATCTTCAGGTCAAAGTGTCTGCAGGCATTCTCCAGACCTTGTTTTGCACCTTTGGCTATTGAATGCCCATTGGGATCGGCAAAGTCGATATGATAGAGGAAGGCACTGAGTGCGACAGGCTGGGCACCAAAACACAACATTTTGCGTGCTGCGCGTGAAACCAGGATTTCAGTGGCCGTTTTTGGATCATCAACCAGGTGATGATGAATGGCGTGGGTGGTTATGGCCAAAGATTGCCCCGTAGCTTCAAGCTCAAATATGCCGCTCTCATCCGGATTATCATTTTCCAGACTTTCCGGAGTGATCGTCTCTTCACTGAAATCATTGAAATAGTTAATCGTTGAAAGATTGGGATTAACCATTAAAGAAAAAACAACATCTTCCAGATTATCAGGTTCAGGAATCGAATCGATTGTCAATTTCTTGGGGGATTGGACTTTTTCCTGCATGGGATAATTTTTAGTCGTTGGAACAGCAAAGGTAATTAAGTACCAGAATAAACCATCACAACGAACTTTTTTTTTAAATTCGTTGCTCTTATCCAAAGCTTCAATAATGGCAAAAACAGTACTGATTACAGGGGCTACCTCAGGAATCGGAAAGGCAACGGCGGCGTTACTTGCCGCAAATGGATACCGACTGATCCTGACTGGACGAAGGACAGACCGATTGACTGAGATTAAAACTGAACTGGAGAAACTGTACCAAACAGATATAGTGTGCCTCCCATTTGACATCAGGGATAAAAATGCAGTCCACGCCGCCGTAAATTCAATTCCCGAAGATTTCAAGCCCATTGATGTGCTTGTTAACAATGCAGGTTTGGCTGTTGGCCTGAATCCTGTCCAGAATGGCGATATCGATGATTGGGAAAGAATGATCGATACCAATATAAAAGGACTGCTCTATATTACCAGGATGATCTCTCCCTTCATGATCGAAAGACGATCAGGCCATATTATCAATATATCATCGATAGCAGGCAAGGAAACCTATCCCATGGGTAATGTTTACTGTGCAACAAAACATGCGATACAATCGCTTACCAAAGCCATGAGGCTTGAAATGCTTCAGCATGGGATCAAAGTAAGTTCAGTGGCACCGGGGGCTGTTAACACGGAGTTTTCAATTGTACGTTTTAAAGGGGATGCTGAAAGAGCGGGAGATGTATATAAGGGTTTTGTTCCTCTCATGGCTGAAGATATAGCTGAAACCATACTGTTTGTAATTTCAAGGCCATCTCATATCAATATTGATGACATTCTGATTATGCCGACTGCCCAGGCATACTCACGCGACTTTAACCGTAATGCGCAATGAATAATCCAAAGGATACAAGATTGAAAACCGAAGCCATCGTCATTACACCGGTCAAAGATTCCCTTGACACCGTCAAACTCACTATCGACGCTGTGAGCCAGGCAAAGGGCGACTTTGAATATATTATCTACAACGATTACAGCAAAAGGGATACAAAATCATATCTGGAAGAAAACCAGACCATCTTAGGTTATCAATTGGTCCACCTGGAGGATGTCACGACCAACCCCTCTCCAAACTACAAGACAGTCCTGAAACTTGCAAGGAACAGGGCACTGGAGGCTTCAGTGCCTTTGATTATCATCGAGTCGGATGTAATAATCAAAACAGATACCATCGAGGAATTATTGAAACTGAGCAGAAGATTAACAAAACCAGGTTTGATAGGATCCATAACTACCGATGTAAACGGTCATTATAATTTCCCATATGGCAATGAGAAAAAACTGAAAAAGGGTATCGCAGAAACCCGCCGAAGCCTAAGCTTTTGTTGTACTCTTTTATCCAATGACTTTATGAAGGGGTATGACTTCACTGAATTATCCCAAAAAAAGGATTGGTTTGATATCTATATCAGCAGGCAATCCAGAAAATCAGGATTCAAAAACTATCTGATCAGAAGATTGCCCGTGGTACATCTTCCCCACAGCAGCCGACCCTGGAAACAATTGAAATACACCAATCCTGTCAGGTATTATTTTTACAAACTTCTGAAGAAAAGAGACCGCATTTAAATTACATGTCAAATCCCTGTGACCGGATGGCATCAAGGAACCGGGCAGAGAAATATTCATTATCCTTTTTTTTGTAGCGGACATCAGTGAATACCTTCGCAAGATTCTCCTTATTATTCACACGAACGAAATTTATGGAAGATTCAAGGTTTTCCTTTCCCTTATAAGCCTCGCGAATTTCCTCATCAGAATATTCTTTATATCGGTTACGATGAATAACAATGTCTAAAGGTAACCTGTCAGTTAATTCTGGTGTACTTTCAGGCCATCCCACGGCCAGGGAAGCCACAGGAACAACCATCTCTGGCAGGCCAAGCAATTGTATGACCTCAGGCGCATTATAGGTAACGGTACCTAAATAACAAATTCCAAGTCCGGCATTCTCGGCGGTTATGCAAAAATTCTGCGCTACAAGCAGTGTATCGATTGAGGCATTAAAAAAGGACATGAAATTATTATAGCCCGGATTAGCATTGTTAAGGGTACACCATTGTTTAAATCGGTTTATATCGGCGCAAAATGTTAGAATTACAGGGGCGGTGACCGCTGCCGGTTGGTTAAAGTGCAATTTCGCCAACCCAGCTTTAAGATCAGGCTCTGAAGTAACAATTACACTGTACCATTGCATATTCCCTGTAGTGGAAGCCCTGATACCTGAATGCAATAATTGGCAAATCAACTCTTCAGGTATAGGATCAGATTTGAAATTACGAATGGTGACGTGGTTAGTTAATGAATCCATATAGAAAGATATAAGACAAAAATTAAATATACTACGAATATCTATAAACTAAAAAAGGGGAGTCAAAGACTCCCCCTTTTTAATCAATCAATTCGGTACTACCTCTTAACAATCCTTTCTGATTTGACGATTCCGTCTTCTGTGAACAGAGTCACGACGTAAACGCCACTAACCAGATTGGCAGTGCGGATAACTCGCTCAGGATATTGAACATCCATTACGCGCTGACCGGCAATATTGGTAATAGTTGCACGAACCAGTTTGTCATGGTTGTCAATGTTCAGTTCATTATTGAACGGATTAGGATATACTTTAAATGTAACACCTTCAACGATGTTTACATCTGTAGTAGCAGTAATATCACGGATATCAGCCAATTTTCTCGGTTCGAGCTTGAAGACATCCAATGCACCGAATACAATACCGGTAACATCATAGAAATGACCAGCAACTGGTTCGTATTCGAAAATGAGTTTATCAACAACAATGTTGTCATCTTCTTCATAGTATACTGACCAGCTTCCATCCGGATTAACATCAGTTGCACGGGCACCTGAAACTTTCACCAGAACGCTTTCGTACATTTCAGCTTCAGCGGCTGACGGAGAATCAACACTGATAGGAGTAATTGCAAGCGGAGGATTAACAACGGTACCAACACCAACGAGTGAGGTAACTTCGTTAATTTCTTCCACAACACCTTCTACATGAACGCCATTGCCTTCGATAACAACTGTAGTTGCGTCAACAACCCAGATACCACTCCAAGGAGCAACTGCATCCTGTACGAAGTAACCAACACCAGGAACAACACCGGTAACAGTACCAGTGATACCTCTTGTGGCACCTACAACAGGTGAAGTCCAGCTGTCACCCTGAATATCAGCGATGGCAACTTGTTTAACAACTTCAACAACAGTTACAACCAGTGTACGAACACAACCTTCTTCGGTAGTGTAAGTAAAGGTATAAGGAGAGTCAGATGCATTCAACATGCTGTCTACACCGAATTCGGCATTCACATATTGAGCTTCTTCACCAACGAATACTTCGAAGGTTTCTTCAACTACAACAGGAGTAGAAGCAACAGTCACCTCCTGTACCAATTCACATTCGCGGGCATCAACCACACGTAGTTCATAGGTACCTGATGCGATCATTCCAGCAACAGAAATGTTGGCTTCAACACCAGTCATCAGCAGTTCGCCGTTAGCGTATACATCATAAGGAGCAATACCACCGTTAACAAGGGCAGTAACTTCACCAGTACATTCACCGGCTACCGAGGTTACAACAATTGCAAGTTCATGCTGTACAGGAACGAATGTCATGGTTTCAATTTCAGACATACAGCCCATGTTATCGCGAACCTGGAATTTGTAGTGACCTTCTTTTTCACTTTCATCACCATAAGTAAGATCATCCAGTTCAATAGAACCTTCAAATTCTTCAGACCAGTCACTCCATGGCAGGTACTCTTCGCTACCGGCAAATCTCAGTGTACGGACCTGGAAGGTACGTCCTTCTTCTCCGGATACAGTAACGCGGGCAGTTGCCATAGCTTCACCATAACAAGAGATATCCTTGATTTCCTCAATTACGACAGGAGCAGGAGCAGTAACCAGTGTATCAGCCTCAGCAATACAACCGTTTTTGTCACGTGCAGTAACATAGTAATGAATGTCGGCATATCCCAGGAAGGAGGCAGTGAAACCCCAGTTTCCGGTCAGTGTGTCAACTTTCACTCCTTCAGCTGTGTAGGCTTCCCATTTGTATTCATAAATACCTTTGTTATTGGTATCATAAGAGAATGGTGTACCACCACGGGCTACAATGATTTCGAACAAACCGGCTTTGTCATCAGAGCAGATAAATGCATCCTGTTTTGCACGGATGATAATCTCAAACTCTTCGGGCTGATGAACAGCAACCAAATAAGCTTCAGATTCACACATTTCACTGTCATAAACAACAACCGAATATTTATCGGCAGCAGTCAACGTAGCAGTAGCAGGTTTGGTAGTGCTGGCTTTTAATCCAGTAAGTACCATATTTACATCAGTTACATTAGCAGCTGTGAAGAACTTGTCGACAGCAGCGCCAGTATAATCTGTACCAGTAACACGGGCAGAGAATTTGCCACCATTACCACCAGTGATTCCGTATACGTTGATTTTTCCTGAAGGATCGTCAAAACAGAGGGCAGCAGTACTTGTCAAAGAAGTAGCAACTACTTCAGCAGGTTCAAGAATAGTTACCCTATGGTTTTGAATGACTACACCAGTTTTGGTAGTCGGACCACCCTGGATACATCCGTTGGCATCTTTTACATAACCAACCCAAACTCCGGCTGGTTTTTCGAATACCGGTGAATCTTGCCATACAAGACCACTTTCTCCAAGCGTATTAAAGTTGTAAGTATTGGAAGATACAGCATATTTGTATCCACCTACACCACCACCAGCAATCACTTCAATTTCACCAAGACCTTCGAAGCAAAGTGCATTCTCATTCAGTTTCATGTTAACTGTCAATGAGTCTACATTATTAACTTCACCAGATTCGCGGAAGATAGTACAACCTTCAGCATCCCTGAGGTAAATATTGTAATGGCCATGGATCAAACCAGTCCAGGTGTATTCATCATCACCCAACAATGGTTTCCATGCACTTGAAGTAGTGAGCGGATTGGCTTCGTATCCTGATCCAACAGGACCAGAGATTGCAAACCAGTAAGGAGCAGTACCACCAGTTACATTGGTCAATTCGATTGTACCAGTCGCGGTGTTGCGGCATACAACTGAATTGAATTCAATATCGTAGTCAATCGGTTCCGGTTGTCCTACAACAATAACTGGAGAGGTAAAGAAACAGTTGCCATCAGGATTCTGATAAGGCAGCTGAGAAGCGTATTCGTGGAATTTTCCAAAATAATCAGGATCAGCAGCAATAATTGGGGACTGCCATGGCAATGTAGCGTTCTTCTCGACGATTTTAACTGTATAGTTACCAGCAGTCAAACCAGTAAAGGTATATGAAGCAGCAACATCCTGGGTTACAGTAGCCTTAACGCTAGTTCCCTGAAGAAGTTGGATCGTATAAACAAATCCGTCTCCAGCTTTATTCCAACCACCTGAAGGCATAACAGTAATGGTACCGTCGTTAACCACAGGGTTAATACTTCCATTCTGGCTCACACAGCTAACTGCAGTAGCAGAAGTGGTAGCACCCAATTGGGCTGGCTGAAGAACCTGTACCTTAACAGGACCAAATACACAACCATTGGCATCACGTACGTAAATTTCATAATGTCCATTGCGGACCCTGCGG
Organism: Bacteroidota bacterium; assembly: GCA_023428545.1. The sequence continues at coordinate 38,275 of JAEYXH010000020.1, forward strand.
TCGAAAGCGAGGAAATCATGGAATTCTTCACCATTTTCAACATCCACCCAACGGTTTTCAGGAATTGAAGTAACATTTTCGAATTCACCTACATTGTTGGTTGTTTCCTGGAATGGAGCAGTACCACCAGAAATCATGTAACGGATAAAGCCGTCATGTTCGTTGAAGCAGCTTGGATAAGCAACCACTGTTTCAAGTTCGAATGCATCCGGTTGGGTGATTTCAAATTCTTCAACAGTATAGCAACCATGGTCATCAGTTACAGTAAGAGTATAAGTTCCTGCTGCCAAATTGGTGAATACACCAGTTTCATTGGTTTCAGGGAACCTGTTTTCTACGCTGGCAGATTTCAGCGATGCTTCATAATTGCCAACCATATCCAATGTAAAGGTATAGTTGCCATATCCACCGGTTACAGCAGTGGCAGGCACCATGATGTGACCATCGTTTGACGGGCCATCTTCAGAACCAGCGATATTGCAAGTTACATTTTTCACAACAACTGATTCAGTATCAACGATCAATTCATCAGCACCATCAATTGTAATGCTATTGATTACGATCAGTTCAGGATGTCCAATGGCACAATAGTCACGAACAGCGATATAATAGGTCCCAGCCTGTACGGTCAGAGTCTTAGGATTAGAATCCATAGGTAACCAGGTTACCTGTCCGGCATACCAGTTTGGTACATTGAAAATTGCAGGATTGTTTACAACTGCATATTGCAGGGTCGGATTTCCGAATGGAGTTCCTGGAATAACAGTGTCACTTCCGTTTTTGGCAGTAATGGTGATTACACCATCTGTAGCACCAAAGCAACCAGCGGCATCTTCAGCGAGCGTAACTTCAAGTTTTGCAGGCTCCATGATGACAATCTTCTCAACATTGGAGTAGCATCCAAACTCGTCACGGGCAACAACATAGTATGTACCGGCACCGAAAGCGGTGGTATGGTTCATCAGATGACCTTCAGCATAAATTGCTTCACCTGTGGTAGCAGTTGCACTGTAATACAACATTGGATTACGGAGTGGTTGCACACCCTGTGTAATGGCATATTTCCATCCCTTATCTGAAGTCCAGTAAGAATATTCAAAATTCATGGAAGACAGCCATTCAACCAACTGTTCAACAGAAGCTTCTGTAATATCTTCTATACCGTAAACTTCAATGTTCAGTTCTTCCAGAAGAGCGGGAAGCTGTTCCAGGTCACCCCATGTCATAACTTCAGCGATCAAAGCATCCACATCGAATTCAGTCATACCCAAACTGGTCAGATATGCTTTTGCAAGTGGCAGGTAATCTTCCAGGTTTTCCATGCTCGATGGCAGGAAGTGTTCCAATGGAATACCATGCCACTGGCTTTCCCAGATATTGAAATAAGCATTGTCCATATCAATTCCGTCAACACAGAAACCAAATGCGGTTTCGGTACATGTTTCAGGAATACCGTTGAACAGGTTTACCTTGTCCATTGGACAACTGGTCCAGATAGTATCCTGGAAAGAAATTTTGTTTTTGAAATCCGGGAAATCGAATGTCAATTCATAAGTACAGCCATTGGCATCTTCAACAAAAATGTCATGAGCTTTATTATCAATCAGGAATGTAAACAGCGCGTTGCTGGTCACATAATTTCCTTCGTCAATTTTAAATTTGTACTGACCACCTGTTAGAGGAGTACCACCACTGACCTGGATAGCCAGGTTGCCGTCAGTACCTTCAGGACAAGTTGGAGGGAGGGTCAGGTAAGGAACAATATAAGCTGACAGAGGAGCTGGTTGTTCAATTTCTTCAGAGAAAGTAACTACACAACTATCTGCAGTAACGTCCATTGCCCAGAAAGTCAAAACAGTATCCAACGCTGTAAAAGGTTCAACTTCAAATTCACCTTCTTCTACCCAGGTTGTTCCATCATTACTAAACAGTAATTCGTGATTTCCACTTCCTGTTATTACAGAGATGTTTACGGTTGTACCTTCACCATAGCAAGAAATGGGAGCATAGGTTATTGCAAAATCTGTATCCAGAACCTTAACAGCATCATCGCCTTGTTCGTTCGACCAGTATCCAACACAACCGGTAGCATCCATTACGCGAACGTAATAAATTCCAGCTTCCAGATTATCAGCAACGAGGCCTACTCCACTATAAGTGGTAGCGGTAGCCCAAGGAAGAACAGTGGTATATTGAATCGTGTAGGGACCTACTCCGCCTTCAACATTGGAAACAGTGATACTTCCTTCATTTTCCTGGCATCCGGTATCTTCCCAAACCAAATCAAAAGTGATCGGATCCGGACGGTCAATTTCAATAACTTCAGAGTGAGTACAACCATTGGCATCCTGGAACATCACGGTATAATCACCTGTTGTCAGGTTGCTGCGGGTAATCGAAGAAGCTCTGGTAACATATACATTATTAATATAGATGTTATAGCCATTTTCGAAAGCAGTACCACCAGTTACGGCAACAGTAAAAGAACCATCATTGTTATTGCAGGTAGCATCAGTAAATGTTACAGTTGAAGCAAAAGCATCAAGTTCATCAACAACACTTACCATTGTCCAGCTTTCAGCTTTGGTAAGATCAACGCAACCATTCTTATCCTGAACGGCAACCATATATGTTCCTTCAGGTTTCTGGAAGATATTGATTGGAGAATCGAAATTGGCAAGTTGGGTAGCAGTCAGGGTTAAACTCCATGAAGCTGCAGGAACCACATAGTATGTATAGGCAGATGTTCCGCCAGTGGCGAAAATTTCGATATCACCATGTCCACCGGGACAATTAACTGAAACTTCTTCCTCGGTATCAAAAGATACAACTGCGGGACCTTCAACATCGAAAGTCTCGATATAAGAAATACAACCATCGGCATCTTTTACAACAACCTGTTGGTCAACCGAAGGAGATACAACATTGGTAGAAGTTACTGTTGTAAAGGTATTGCCATTCCATGAATACAGCATTCCAGTAGCATTCACAGGAACAGATACGGTAGCAACAGCATTTCCACCAAAGCAGTCAGCGGCTTCAACGTCTACATCAACGCTGGCCCATTTCTGGTCAACCTTAAGATTTCCGTTAAATTTGGCGTAAGTTAAGATCCAGTCCTGAACAGCGTTATTCTTATATTTGGTATCACCCCAGGTAAGACCATTGGTAAATGAATTAACACTGTTGGCAGAGTAGAAATAAGGAGTGTTATTCAAGGAAAACCTTAAAGTGGCAACCTTAATTCCGCCCTCAGCGTTATCACTCTCCAGAATTGTCACGGGAGTAGTACCGGCAGTAAACGCAATAGTAATCACGTTTCCGCTGGCAGTGGCGGTCATCGATGATAACAACGCATGTTTCCAGGTCGTACCAACATAGCTGAATTGTGTACCATTGAAATTCAACTTGAGGTCCAACTGGTGAATGGCGATGAAATCCTTCATCGTAATGTCAACCTCATACATGTTATCCTCCTGATAACAGAATGAGGCATCTTTAGCCCAAACTTCGAGTGTACTCTGAGCTTCACCTTGAGCGAAGGACGCAAAAGCAAAGAGTAGCACAACCAAGCTTAAGCCAATCTTTCGAAGAAACAGCCCAACGCTGCGTTCTCCGAGCAAGAAAAATCTAGTAAATTTTTTCATAGCAACTTGCTTTAAATTGAACTTAATTGATTGATTGATTTTGATTTATAATTCATTCTATCAAATTTTCAGACATAAATGCCTTGTTTTTTCATAGTTTAATCACAAACGTAATAATTTTCCAAGCAATGTACAATACATTCACTCCCAAATTTCAGGGTTTTTTCTGAGTTAAACATGCTTAAAGCCATTATTTACCAACAATTCCGACATTTATGGTTGATTAATGCCTGACGGCCTGTTCATTACCCAAAAGTGCCAGGTTGTATGGTTTGAAATCATTTTAAATAACGCATCAAATATACGCTTTTTTGGAAAAATGCGTTCACTGATTATCAAAATTGAATTTTATTTAAAATGCAGACATGATCAGGCTTCCCTTTCGCAAATCTCTCTTGCTTGCACTTTTCCTGTTTTTGCTCTGGGTATCGACTTCGTGCAAAACCTGCAATTGCCCGGCTTACTCATCGGCTACGACAGCCAATCTTGAGGTTTTACCCGCATGATATACCATTATATATATAGTGGTTCACAACCGCTGCCGTCCATCATATTTTCACCCCTCTGGTCAAAGGTCACTGCCCCTGAATTATCCTTAAGCGAAACTTCCGGATTGGTACCTCACTCCCGTATGGATATGCTCAGGTTTTAATCAAGTATTGACCAACCCGTATATTGTATATATATTGAATACATATTGTGTACTTATTGTGTAATCAGACAACGTACAAGATACGCAGAATATACGGAGCAGATACGCAGAATATAGCAACCGGTCCGGGAGTTGATGGAGTTTAAAGAAGTTCCTGACAGCCGGCCGTTAATAAAATCTTAAACTTGAACCAAACTACTCCAAAAGTAGGTAGCTGACTTGTACTGTTTTGATTAATAGTATTTATTTTGTAATATATTTTAGAACCTTATTCATAAAAATAGAGTAACAGTACGTACAATAACTAAAAATTTCAACTATGTCGAAAATTAAAATTGGTATCAATGGATTCGGACGTATCGGAAGACTTGTTTTCCGTGTAGCCGTTGCAAAAGAGAACATCGAAGTGGTAGGTATTAACGACCTGCTCGACGTGGACTATATCGCATACATGCTGAAATATGATTCAACCCATGGTCTTTTCAAAGGTGAGGTTGCCGTTGAAGATGGTGCACTTGTTGTTAACGGTAAAAAAATCAGGGTTACCTCCGTTGCCAATCCCGCTGAACTGAAATGGGACGAAGTGGGTGCTGAATACGTTGTGGAATCTACCGGACTCTTCCTCGACAAAGTAAAAGCCCAGGGACATATCGACGCTGGCGCCAAAAAAGTGATCATGTCAGCTCCGTCAAAAGACGATACCCCAATGTTTGTTATGGGTGTAAACCACAAGAGCTACAAAAATGATATGGCTTTCGTTTCAAATGCTTCTTGTACGACCAACTGCCTTGCTCCCATCGCAAAGGTACTGAACGACAACTTCGGCATTCTCGAAGGTCTTATGACTACCGTTCACGCTACAACCGCTACACAGAAAACAGTTGACGGTCCTTCCAAAAAGGATTGGAGAGGCGGACGTGGTGCCGGACAAAACATCATCCCGTCTTCTACCGGTGCTGCCAAAGCTGTAGGTAAAGTTATCCCCGCACTGAACGGTAAACTGACAGGTATGGCCTTCCGCGTACCAACCCCCAATGTTTCAGTAGTCGACCTGACTTGCCGTCTGGAAAAACCGGCCAGCTACAAACAGATCTGCGAAGCCATGAAAGCTGCATCTGAAGGTGAATTGAAAGGCGTACTTGGTTATACCGAAGACGCAGTTGTATCCAATGACTTCCTTGGTGATGCAAGAACATCCATCTTTGATGCCGGTGCAGGTATTGGCCTCAACGACAACTTTGTGAAAGTTGTTTCATGGTATGACAACGAATGGGGTTATTCAACCAAAGTTGTTGAACTGGTTGAATACATGGATTCTGTAAAATAATCCAAGCCATATTATCATAATGAAAGGGGCGAGATTCGCCCCTTTTTCTTTTTCTTGCATCAAGTGCGAAACGAGAGAAGCCTGATGGGATCATATATTGATCGTTTATCAAAATATTTTTGACCAAAATGTATTATTGGAATTCTCAAACCTTCGTCAAAAATTAGATAATATTCGCCTTGATAAAAAATGATGCCTTTTTAAAATTTGTCACAATGAATTCCAAAAGTTCTTTTCTAAAATGTAACCCATTAAAAATGTCTGCATTTCAAAAGAAAACAGAATTTCAATCAAATTACATGACATAAAATTGATTATCAACTCTTTATATATTATTTCCATTCGTTTCTACATTCATTTTCGTTTGAAGTTTACCGAATAGATGAAGCAAAGAGTCGAGAATTACGAAGTCAATATTAAAATTAACATTTTTTAATTTTCTGCATTTTCTCGTTTTACAACCCTTTTGTATGGGATCAAAGGAGTGCCCTATTCGTTCATTTGCAACCAATTATAATCTCATTCGGGAACCTGGTCACACAGCATGAATATCGATTTGAGCCTTAAAAACTATCATGCCCAAAATTGAACCGATAGCGATTGGATCAAATCATTTATAAATTTGGATTGGTCAAATCCTATTTGGTTATGATTTATCAGTTTAAAGTCACATCATACCAACCCTCCCGATTTCAGTTCATCCTTGAGGCTGATGCGGAGCATAGCTTTAAGGACTTGCACCTGACCCTGCAAGCTGCCGCAGGAATTTCCCCGTTTCAAATGGCCTCCTTTTTCGTTTTCGATGGGGCCGGGAAATCAAACACCGAAATATCCGAGGTTGAACTTCCATGTACCAAGGCACCTTGCCTTAGCATGAGAAATACCCTGATAAAAGTTATACTATCATCCAATACCCCATACATACGTTACACCTATGATTTGTTTAACGATTACTCACTCATTTTGGAATTAACTGGAATAAATATGGAAAAGAATCTCAGAGAACCATTGGTTATGGTGAACGGTAATGATTCACCCACAGAAGTACTGGATGAGATCATCACCAACGATGCTACAGCAGCTACCAACCATTCGCCTGACTACGGCATGCTCGATGATTACTACGAAATTTTCGGTGACATCGAAGAATTAACTTTATAATCCAATGGAATGAAAATTCTTACGGTCCGGCTTCCCGGACCGTTTTTTTTTCACTGACAAAGGCCAACTGATTTCAATCGAATGACTATTTTTGGCCGCAAGTCAAAGCACCCAGTTTTTATGAAACCCAATCTGGTAGTAGTAACCGGCCCGACAGCTATTGGTAAAACATCGGTGAGCATCAATATCGCGCAGCATTATCAAACCGAAATCATATCAGCCGACTCCCGGCAACTGTTCCGGGAAATGGCCATTGGCACTGCTGTCCCCGATCATGATGAACTAATGAAGGCACCTCACCATTTTATTCATACCCAATCTATTTTCGATTACTATAACGCCAGCCGTTTTGAATTGGAGGTACTTGAAAAACTATCGATGCTGTTCAAGAAAAATGATTTGGTAGTGATGACCGGTGGTTCCATGCTTTATATTGATGCTGTATGCAACGGGATCGATGATTTACCCGCCATCGACTTCCAAATAAGGGAACAGGTAATAGAACAATTTCATAGGGAAGGACTTGAGCCATTAAAGGCCGAACTGAAAATTCTGGATCCTGAATACTATCGCCTGGTTGACCTGAAAAATCCCAAACGTATCATGCACGCGGTTGAAATCTGCAGGATGACGGGAAAAACATTCACTTCATTCAGGACAAACAAAAAAAAGGAAAGGCCATTTGACCTTATCAAGATCGGGTTGACCGCTTCCCGCGAAATACTGTACGACAGGATTAACCGAAGAGTAGATGCCATGGTTGGGGCCGGACTGGTGGAAGAGGCCAGGCGACTGTACGAATTCCGTGAGAACAACGCCTTGAATACAGTGGGCTATCGTGAATGGTTTGAACATTTCGAGGGTAAGACCAGCTGGGAGGAGGCCATTGAAAAAATTAAAAGCAACACCCGAAGATATGCCCGTAAACAACAAACCTGGTTTAAACGGGATTCCGACATCCGGTGGTTTGATATTGCCGAAATAGACCAGATTATCCCTTACATCCATCAAATGAAAAATCAGTAATGGAAGATTTTGGAAAATTTGTGATACGCGTATACGGCCTGATCCTCAACACATCACGTGAGGTTTTGGTAACCGATGAGTTTCAAATGGGGCAGGCAATGACCAAGTTCCCTGGTGGAGGCCTGCAATTTGGCGAGGGGCCAAAAGATTGTCTGGTAAGGGAAATTATGGAAGAGTGTAACCATCAAAAAATTAAAAACATCCGGCATTTTTACACAACAGATTATTTCCAGAAAGCACTTTTCTATCCCAACCACCAATTGGTCAGTATATATTATATGGCTGAACTTGACGGTGGCCCCCATTTCACTATAAGCGATCAACCACATCAATATCCGGCTGGAATCAATGGAGGCCAGTCGTTTCGATGGATCAAAATAAATATGCTGGATCCTTCGGAATTCAGCTTCCCAATTGATAAATTAGTGGCTGCTAAATTGCAGGAATCCATAGAGTTTTAACATGAAAATAGTGATCATCGGTCCGGCGCACCCCTACCGAGGCGGCATTGCCGCCTTTAATGAAAGGCTGGCTCATGAATTCATCAGCGAAGGACATGAGGTTAGGATCGAAACATTTACGCTGCAGTATCCGGGATTTCTTTTCCCTGGTAAAACACAGTTTTCGGATGACCCCCAACCTAAAGGCCTGCCAATAAAAAGAACGATCAACAGCATAAATCCCCTGAACTGGATGTCGGTTGGTTCCCGGATTCGAAAGGAAAAGCCAGACCTGGTCATTTCAAGATTCTGGATTCCTTTCATTGGACCTTCGTTCGGGACCATAAACCGCATGATTGGACATAACAGAAAAATCACGGTAATTGGACTGACCGACAATATCATACCTCATGAAAAGAAACCGGGAGACCGGCCACTTACATCATGGTTCATCAATTCATGCGATGGTATCATAGCCATGTCAGAAAGCGTAATTAGCGATCTGGATACATTCGATAAGCAAAAACCACGACGACTTGGCCCCCACCC